>CAVZUA010000044.1:0-133003 GCA_963778385.1 uncultured Alphaproteobacteria bacterium
TTTAAGGCCCCGCCAGTGGCACTGAAGCCCAGCGCCGCTGTCGCGCGGGATAGCCGGGGCGGCTTCAGCCTACTTCTGGGGGCCGCGTCGAGCGTCGCCCTCAGCGCGTGGGTCGCATGATGCGCAGGCGCGGCGGCTCGCGCTGGGCCAGATGAGCCATTAAAATGCGGTCGAGTTCGATATCGAACCGAGATCACTCGTCCTTCAGCCCCCGATTCGATGGCGGTCGCCCGCCATCATCGCGCAGACATTCTTTGCGCAGCCGTTCGATCTCGCGGTTGTCGCACTGGCCCAAGCGGCACTTGTGCTGCGCATTCTCCAAGAGACGGCAGCTATCGGGTCGCTCCTGCGCCGGGGCGGCATGCGCCGGGGGCGCAAGGGCGAACATCGCCGAAAGGGTCACCGCGATGGCTAGCAGGGGCCGGGACAAGATCAGCGCCCCTGCATCGCAATGACGTTGGTCTCCACCCGCTCCGGGCACACTAGCGCCTCGACATAGCGGCCCCAGGCATCGAGCGCGGCGGCCCGATGGCCGAGCGGTGGGACACTTTCGTCGGAAGAATGCGAGAAACGACGTGACAAAATGGGACAATTTCGTCGCCTAAGTCTTTGGTTTTTCAGAAAATCGTTGGCCCCCTTGGGGACGCCAATTATCTCAATCGGTTACGAGGAAAGCGGGTTGGTTTTCTAGCGCCTTTCTACCGCTTAGCTTTGTGGCCGGCCACCGGGCTCTCAGCTACAATGCGTCCCGCAACAACCCGCCGGGGTCGCAAGGACTCCCCATCGAATGATCGCCGCTCGACAGCACCACGGACGCATCAGTCCGGCTGCCCTTCCGTGCCAGCGCGCGGCGCTGCTGCCGGGTCAACCCATCAGTCCCATCCACGGCGGCAGTCCTGCCACGGGTCCATTCCCGCCGCGCACCGCTGCCTCTAGTCGCTTGATCCCGGCAGCCTGATCGGCCTTCCGGTAAATCCGGCCAGCCCGACATGCTCGCCAGGCCTCGATCTCAGCCTCGGTGCGGGCAATCGCGGCCTCGGTCTCGGCGAGACCGTCGAACCCGGCGACCGCCCTCGCCAATAGCGCGACCCTCGTTTCATGGTATTGAAGACCGCCGAACATGAGTGCGAAGGCCGCGTCATGAAGGAACAAGTCGCCGAGATCGTCGCAGCGTATCTCCGCAACAACGAGGTTCCGGCTGATCAATTACCGGAACTGATCGCATCGGTACACGCCGCGCTCAGCAGGGCGGGAAATGCGCCGGTCGAACCGGCCGCCCTCACCCCAGCGGTTTCGATCCGAGCCAGCGTCCGGCCGGACTTTCTGACCTGTCTCGACTGCGGTTTCAAATCCAATACGCTCAAGCGGCACATTTCAGCAGCGCATGGTCTGACGGTTGACGACTACCGGGCGCGCTGGAAACTGCCGTCCGATTACCCAATGGTTGCGCCGAACTACAGCGCCCGGCGATCCGAGCTTGCGAGGTCATCAGGGTTGGGCGCGCGGCGAGGGGTTGGGCGATAGCCCCATCGACGCCGAGACGGCCGCCGAGTGGGTGCGGAGCTTCACGATCATCACGACCACGCCAAACAAACTTTGCGCGCCGATCCATAGCCGGATGCCGGTGATCCTGCCGCCCGAGACATGGCCGCTGTGGGCTCGGCGAGGACGCTGCGGAGCCGGAACAGCTCAAGGCGGTGCTGCGGCCCTACCCAGCGGAAGATATGACGTGTTGGCCGGTGAGCGCCCGCGTCGGCAACGTCAAGAACAACGATCCGAGCTTGGTCGAGTCGGTCAGTCTGTAGCTCAACCTACGATAACCCTCAGCGCGGATGTAATACGCCTGGTCCGCTGCCGCCGGCCGACAGCTCGGTTCGGGCCATGGCTCACGCGCTGACAGATCGCGGTCCGAGTCCGTGCAGGTCGCCCGCGCGGTCGCGACTGCTGACCGTACCGCCGCGATTACTCCAAACCAGATTTGTTTAACGGAACCGACACCTCCAGGCCCCAGGCCAGGAAACGGAACCAGTCGTAGTCCGTGATCCCGACGTAAAGGTTGACCACGGCCCGGGTGCTCTACACGGCGTGCTTGAACTGCTCGAACCGAAGGGCCAGCCGATCCCTATCCGGCCAATCGGCCCGTCGTCGTTTCGTCACGATCTGGGTGCCCCTGATGCTCTTCGGGCCGAGTTCCAGGAACGGCCCTTCACGGATATCGAGCAGCCGATCAGCGACGTGGATGCGGAAGTCGGCATCGATCCCGATCAGGTTGGCGGAGCTTCGTCAGCGGGAGCCCGTTCGAGACGATCGACTGACCAAGCTGCTCATGCTGGTCCACGATGATGTGAGCAGCATCCAGCAGCCGGGGCTCCGGCAGTTTCGAAGGGGCAACCGACTGTGCGCCTCCTCGGGGCGCCGCTTTTTGGCGACGGGCTGACGGAAACCGCCGGCTATTGCGCTGCGGCGCGCATCGGGATGTGCGATTTGAGAAAAGTGCGCACGCGATTGATGGTGCGTTGTCTCAGCTCCTCCGGCTCTTTCCACGGGTAAACCGTGATCTCGGCGTTCGGCGCCAGCGAGGCGACATCAATCGAGGTCTGTAGGGGATGTCCTGGTACGTCATCCGGCAGCACCAGCATCGGCGTGCGGCAGTTCCTGATGAAGTCACGCGACACGCTGTACAGGAAATCGGGCTGCACTGCGTATAGGTTGTGCAGGTATTCCTCGATCTTATCCATCGATACGTCGGGCCGCTGCTTCAAGAAGTCGGGCACCCAGTTCTCCTTGCTATGGCGATACATGACGGTCGGGTTTTCCGGCCGGTGGCCGACCGTCTGGCAGAACACAGCGGCGACGACGCGGTTGGGCGCCCGCTGCATCAGCCTTCCGGCAAAGCAGCCGCCGATGCAGTAGCCCATATAGAAGAATTCGCGGATGCCGAGGTGGTCCATCAGCCCAAGCTGATCGTCGGCGAACGCATCCCACGGGTTATCGACCTGCACTGGGCCGGTGGATTCGCCGCCATTGGCATTGCGCTGGTCCATCGTGATGCAGCGGAAGTCGTTCTTGAACTCTTCCATCGCGTTGATCACCGCGGTCGGCCAGTTGCTGACGCGCGAATTGAGGCCACCGCCGGGAGTGACCAGCAGCGGGAAGCCGGACCCGGCCTCCTCGTAGCGGATGCGAACGTCACCCTTTTGAAAGAACGGCATGGCAGTCTCCTCCAAGGTTGCGGTCACAGCGCCCGTTGCGGCCGGCAGGGTGCACAGGCAGACGTTTTAAGCCAATCGGGCGAGTTTTCGGAAGCGTTTCGCGGTAAGCGCTCCCGATCAGGGAATGCAGACATCGCCGTGACGCAGTCTGCATGCGGGACATTTACAGATCGGGCCAGGCTGATGCGAGTAAAAGAAGGCGATTCCAGCGAACGCTATGTTCCAGACGAGTGAACGGAGCAAGGGAACGCCAATACGCCAGCCTGGCTATTCAAATAGAGTGTATTATCGCCGCCAGTACGGCGCTCGGCACAAAGCTATATCGCGTCATTTACGCCGATCCGCCGTGGTGGTTGAGCTTTACAGCCGCGCGACCGGCTTGGACCGCGCTGCCGACAACCACTACCCGACGATGCATCTGGACGCGATCAAGACGATAAAGATCCCCGCCGCCCCGACTGCGTGCTGTTCCTGTGGGCGACGGCACCCATGCTGACCCAGGCCCTCTATGTCATGGCCGCCTGGGGTTTCGAATACCGCACCCACATGATTTGGGAGAAGGACAGGACCGGCACCGGCCACTGGGTGCGGAACAAGCACGAGCTGTTGTTGATCGGCACGCGCGGCTATGTCCCAGTGCCGGCGCACGGCGCTCAGAGCGTGTCGGTGATCCAC
This sequence comes from uncultured Alphaproteobacteria bacterium, assembly GCA_963778385.1. GTDB lineage: Bacteria > Pseudomonadota > Alphaproteobacteria > ATCC43930 > CGMCC-115725 > DATARH01. Next base: position 3,888 of record CAVZUA010000044.1, read on the forward strand.
GCGAGACGATGTGACGCGCTGCTCTGCCATGACGCGGTCGGTCGGTGCCGGGTCGCCGCGAAGCCTTTGCGAGTTGGTCGATCGTCGAAACCCAGCCGCCGCAACCGGACGGTGACCTGCCCCTGTCCATCATGGCGGCGTGTCTGGCCGGCCAGCTCCCTGTTCCTCGGCGGCCGTCGCGGCCGTCAAGTCACCCACGTTGCCCGTAAGGAAATCGCACTGGCGCGCCAGTATCAGGAGGTGATTCCGCGTTTGCGGGGTGGTCGCGTCGGCCGCCAGCCGGCGCCAACGCTCCGCGAGACGCTGTTACTCCGTCTTTGATATCCGCACCGCGCCGTCCATGCCTTTTGCTCCGCCGGTGTGCCTGATTATCACGTGGAGAGAACCCGCCAGTAGGCCCGCGACGTCGTAGTACGATGCATAGTCAGATGTGCATGTCTGTGGGAAGCCCTGACTGCCTCTCCCCCTGGTGGCCAGGATTTTTAGTTGCGAGCGGGCGTGTAGCTCAATGGCAGAGCGCCGCTGTTACACGGCGGAGGCCGGAGGTTCGATTCCTACCCGCGCCCACCAAGGAGCTTAGATGAAAAGTGAGTTGCCGGACGGTGCTCGATGGCTACCGGGCGCAGCCCGCTATTGGCGCCTCGCCGAGCATGACAGCCGCGCCAAGCTGCATTGATCGCACTGCTCCGGGCTCGCAGAGGTATGCCGCTTTCTGGGCCTCTCTCGTGGCCGCTGACGCGCATCTCACCTGGGGGCAGGCGGGCTCCTGCCGGACAGCGTCAGCATCAAACGCCAGCGAGGCGGGCGATGATGTTATGCCGCGTCCGCCGCCAGAACTCGCCCGACATTGGCGCGATGGACGCCGAGGCGGCGGGCGATCTCGGCATTGGTGAGCCCGTCAGCTTTGAGACGGCGGATCTCAGCCACCTGGACGCGCACCGTCGGTTTGCGGCCTTTGTATTTACCTTCGGCCTTGGCCGCCGCAATCCCTTCACGCTAATAGGTGCTGAACAGACCAACCACGATCTCGCCGATTTCGACGAGGACGCCAACCGTGCCGACGACGAGGCTCGCGACAAAAGCCCCGCGCCCAGCGCACGGCTTCCCTGAGCGTCTCCCGATGGCGATCTTCAACCAGCCGGGCGGCTTCGGCCTCCTTGCGCGCGATCCAACCTTCGACATAGTCGCGCTGCGGGTCCTGCAGGCCGGACACGAATAGGCGGACCTCAGCGTTTTGACCGGTGCCGATGTTGTCCGGGGCGAGATAGAGCTTCACTGCGGTGAGGCCGCGCTTTTCTAGTACGGCGTCCCAGCGCGGGGCGAGCGGGTGATCAGTCATCGGGATCAGCGCACCAGCCGCAGCGGCGGGCCGCCGATGGCGTGGCCGAGATCGGCGACGGCGGCGATCACCGGGGCGTCATGCAGATGCGCATAGCGCTCCGTCGTGCTCGCCTGGGAATGGCCGAGAATGCGCCCGATCACCGGCAGGCTGAGGCCGCGCGAAATCAGCAGCGAAGCGGCGCTGTGCCGCAGATCGTGCAAGCGGACATCGGCAATTCCGGCGGCCTCGCGGATCGCGGGCCATGCGGCGACCTCTGTCCACGGCTTGCCACGGCTGTTGGTGAACACCAGCGGCCCGGTGCGCGGCAGGCGGTGCAGTTCGGCGACGGCTTGCGGCGACAGCGGCAAGCGATGCTCGCGGTTCGCTTTGACGCGGGCTGCGGGCTTCACCCACACCCCGGCGTCGAGGTCGAACTCGTCCCAGGTCGCGCCCAGTAATTCGGATTTGCGACACCCGGTCAGGAGCAAGAGTTGGATCGCTGCCGCCGACACCTGATCGGCCCAGCCGTCGAGCGTGGCGACCAGTCGCGCAAGCTCGGGCGCGGTGAGGTAGCGCGTCCGCTTGGTCTCGGCGTTGCGCTCGATGCCGCGACATGGATTGTCGGTCACGAAGCGGCGCTTGATCGCGAGCTTGAACATGGCCGACACCACGGCGATGACGCGGTTCGCGCGGATCGGTGCGCGCCGGGTGATCTCGCGGTGCAGCGCCTCGATGTCGTCGGCGGTGACCTCGGAGACCTTGCGGGCGGCCCAGCGTGGCCGGATGTAGGCGGCGATCATCGCCTTGTCGTCGCGCCAGGAGCGCTTGCCGCTGGCGGTCTCTTCGTACTCGTCGAGCAACTCGGCGATCGTCGGCGCGCTGCGCTCGGCCTGCCGGTCGGCGAGCGGGTCGCGCCCCTGGTCAATCAGGCGACGCAGTTCGGCGGCGCGGGTGCGCGCCTGCTTCGCTGACCATGTGGGAAAAGCACCGATCACGAGTCGGCGCTCGCGCCCGCCAGTCGTGACGTAGTTCAAGATCCAGGTGCGTGCGGTCGGTGACAGGCGCAGCCCGAAACCGCGCAGGCGATCGGGGCCGCCGTCGTAGACGATGCGCTTTGGCAGTGGGTGAAGCTGGCGGGCCAGCGCATCGGACAGCGCCGGGCGCGAGGGTGACGGTGTAGAGTCGTGGATAGCCATTGATCGAGGTTCCCTCTCGATTGGTGGTTAGGGACGCCGCTCGGTTTCACGCACCAGCGGCGTCCCGCATCATAGCCGAAAAATGGTTTTGTCGGAGTAGCTATCAGCACGGGCCATCGGCGAAAGCCATAGAAACCTCGCCTTTCTCGGGGGCGCTCGGGCCGGTGTCCGACAGGCAGCCGCCTCGCTTGCGCAAATCGCCTTCAGCTTGCTGCTCGTGCGGTTGCTAGGGCGCGTCTAGCGCCAAAGCGCTAACATCCTCGATCCGCTGGAGCAGGAAGGAAGCGGGAGCGCCGCGCGGTCGGCGCGTTGTTGGCGGGTCTATTTGGGAGGAAGCCCATGAACAACCTCTACACCAAAACGGTTCTCTCGATCATCGCCGCGGCACTGCTCGCTCTTGTCGCCCAGAATGCGATCCACCAGTCGCAGGCTCAATCATCCGCACCTCAGAAAGTCCAAATCTGCGACGCGGCGGGCCTTCACTGCGCCGACTTGTGTTCTTTTGAGTATGCCTCCTACTACGGTCTTGCCGTGGCGGCGACGGTCAAGCTATGAAGCTGATCCTCGCGCTGAAGCTCATCTTCGTTACGGGGGCAATTGCAGGAACTTTGGCTGGTGCGCCTGCCTGGGCTGACAGACCGCAAGCGTATAACTACCTCAGGTTCCAGAGCGGCAATAGCCTCCTCGCGCTGTGCACCTCGGCGAAGGCCGCAGCAATGGCGGAGTGTTTTCGGTACCTAGAGGCGGTTGCTGAGGCGGTCACTGACACGACTAACCACAGATACTTCGGTATCCAAGGAACAAAGGTAGTGCCGATTGAGCCGCTCCCCCTGCCCCCCGGCAGCCTCGTTCCTATTTTGGCGTGTGTTCCTGCAGGTGTAACGGACAACCAGCTAAGGGACATCACAGTCCAGTTCCTGCAGGCTACCCCCGGAATGCGGCAAGATGGAGCATTTCAGCTGGTCGAATACGCTTTGCACGGGGCGTTTCCCTGCCCCAAGTAGAGGCCGCGCTTGCCGTGACCGCCGATCCCGCCGACACTCGGCGGCGCTGAGTAAAACCGTATCAGGCCCGCCTTGGTCTCTGCCCTGGCGGGCCTTAGGTCTTTGTTTCCTCTACACGGCGTCGGCCTCCGCACAAGAGGGGGCCGCTCCGCCTGGGGCCAGAGATTCAGGGCATAAGAAGCTTGGCGTCGGGGTGTCCACCAGTACGGCCTGATCGACGCCGGCGAGGTGGACACATTCACCATCGGCCGCCGCCGGCTCGTTCTCGCCGCTTCGCTGGAGGCCTACGTCGAACGCCGCTGCGCTGCCGAGGGCGGCAGCTTCAAGCCGCAAAAGCTACCGTGGCAGCACCAAGAACGCGCCCCACACCGCCGCCTGACCCGCGGCGCCGATCACAATTACATGTACGGGCTTGATATTCCGGGCTGCATGTCGTAACAAAAATTATGAAACGTCCTGCTTCAAATTTACTACAACGAGCCTCAGCGGTTCAAGCGGTACACGCCGGCGCGTCAATCACCGAGACAGCGCGCCGCGCGGGCATCAGTCGCCCCACCTTGTACCGCTGGCTCAATGCCTTTGACCCAGATAAACCAAGGACTCGCTGCGCCCGCAGAAGCGAGGTCCGAAAGCGCCGCGCTGGGACGGCGAGGTGATCGACGCCGTCATAAAGCTGATCCGCGATTATCCTGATCTATGGGGGCGGCATCGCGTTGCCCTGGCCTTGGCCGAACGCGGCATCACAGTATCAGAAGCAACGATTAGCAGAATGCTCCCCGTAGCCCGTAAGCGGATAGAGATTGAGCGCGACCGCATAGTGCGCGAGCGCCGGTCGCGCAGGAGCCGTCAGGTTGCAGCGATGGTTCGGCGCGATAAGCGCGATGCCAGGAAGGAGGAGGAGGTCCAACAGTGGCTTGAGCAGAACATCACCTGTGATCTCACTCCCGAAGAAGCATTTCAGCGCATAGGAGCGACGCTCTCCAAAACGGCCTGGAAGCTAAAGGTAACGCACCTTACGCCAACATTGAGAGACCTAGCCGATGCTTATCGCAGTGCCGTTTGCGATGACCCCGAACTGCCCGCCAAGGACGCGTGGCTGCGTGAAACGTCGCGCTGGCAAGATCAGGATCACGCCCGTGTGGCAGCTTTGAACCACTGGGTAAGACGATATCGTCGCGGCGAACGTGGGTCGCCGCTATCGGTCACCAGCGGTGATCCGCGGATCGAGCCGCCATCCGCCACGGATGACCAGGACGACGAGGTTACATCATAACCACGGGGCCGTGCCCGCCAAGGCCATCGAGCCGGTCATCCCCTCGATCCGCCGCCGCAAGCCGTTGATCCCTTATGACCCCGATCGCCTGCCCTATTGCGACAGCCCTGGCCTCTCTTCAGCCGCCGCCACGCGCCCCGCCACCGGACGTCACGCGCTGCATCCTTGGACCCCTTCTCCTCGTCATTCACCCGCCCTCTGGGTGTCAATGCACGCTGTCGTCATCCTCGGCCGGCTCGTAATCGATCGCCGGCTGCTCGTTGTCGATCACCTTGTTCTCGACCAGGGCGATGAGCTCGGCGAGGTATTCGTCAGCGTCATCGACGTAGGCAACCTCGATCTGCTTGCGCTCGATAAACATCCCGAGGTGCTTGCCGATCAACTCAATCGACCGGTTCGCCGCGGCCCGGTCGCCGGCACGCATCGCCATCACGGCATTCATGCGCAGCTTGCGCAACACCCACTCCTCGTCGACGCCGACGCGCACGGCTGCGCTCGTCACCGCCCTGTCGAGAGCTTTCGTGCGGCTGGCGAGGATCTCATCGATCCTTCTTCCGATTTCTTCCCGCTGATGTAACCGCCACGCATTGGCGGGGTTGGGAGAAAACCCTGAGAGTTCATATGCTTGTCCGGCGGTTTTTCCGCCAGCCAGCTCTTGCGCGAAGCGCTCCCACTTCGGGTTTCGGAGTATCGCCATATCGTCAGGATTTATGCCGCAAATGACAACAGAATACAACATTCTGAGGCCATCGGTGCACCCGTAATACAGCATCTTGACAGCGGTGTTAGGATGCGGGCAGAAGCTCCAGCCGACCGGCATCAATCTGCCGCCTCGGCGACATCATCACCAAAGAATGGGATCGACACGCTCGGCACTGGCCGCCCATAGCCGGTGATTGATGCCGAGTGCCGGATGTGCTCGGGGCACCAGTCCATGCCCGGATCGATCTCCACACCGCAGCGACGGAGCTTGCCGGGGCCGTCGGGGATGAACCATTCGCAACGCCGCGCGGCGGGGGAAGCCCGCGGCGCGGGCTCGGCGGCGGCGGGCAGCACAATCACCTCGCCCAAACGCTCGGTCAGCCACGCCCGCGGGTCAATCCGCGCCGGGTCATAGAGTAGCCGCCCGGGCGGTCCTCTGGAACCGCGCTTCCTGTACTGGCAGACCAAAAACCCCCTACAAACATCTATTAGAAATATCCTAATAGATGTTTGTAGGGGGTTTTCTCTCCGCAGCGCCTGCTCGGCCGCCCCGGCGGTGATGAACAAATCCCGGTGCGCCGCCGCCATGTCGGCATAGCCGAGCGGCACCGCGCCACGGGCTCGCATGACCTCGGCGGCGGTCGGCTGGATCTTGTCCCAGGTCGTGATCTCGTCGACCTCGATGCCGGGCAGGGCGATATTGGTCAACACGTCGATTTGCAGCGGATGGTCGGCGTCTCGGTTGACGCCGCGTCCACGGCCGATCGCCTGCACCAGCTCGCTTTCGCAGATGGCGTGCCTTATCGCCTCGACGCGGGGGTCGGGATGTTCGCTACCGCTGACCGCGCGGCCCGTGCCGTCCCTCATCCTGACACCGCGGGTGATCTGCGGGTAGCGCACGTTGCCTTTCTCGTCGGCTGGGATCTCCTCGACATCGACCCCGAATAGCGCGCGGGCGATCCTCTCCGCGTCTCGGGGCGACGGCTCAGTGCGGCCGACGACGGCAAGCCAAGCGACCTTGCTCCACTCGTTCGTGCCGCGAACGTTGTTGAAGTGCACGACGCTGATATTGTCCGGCAACTTCCCGGCCTTCAGCGCTTGCTCGACATGTTGCTGGGCGATGATGACGCCGTGCTTCGGCGCGATATCCGCGGCGCGGACCTCGATCAGCCGGTGCAACCGTTCGACGTTGTTGCGCCGCGCCTGATTGTGCTTCTCGCCGGCGGTCTCGCTCTCGACGAGCATGGCATGCGACATGGGTCGGTCGGTGAGCTGGCGCACGCGGACATGCGACGGCATCGGCGCGTCAATCCGGGCGGGCTCCCCCATCAGGGGGAAAAAGACCCGGTCGATATCCGACTGCAGCGTGGCGTCGAGCAACAGCGTGGGGGCGCGCCAGCTGGAGTGGATATCCGAACGCCAGGTCATCCTGACGCCGGGTCCTGGATCGTCGTCGTGCAGCGGCGCGTCGTGCTGAAATTGCAGCCAGGGCGATCTCTCATGCCCCGCTTCCAGCTGAAGCGCGAGCAGCCGCCACAGCAGCGCCAGCCGGGCGACCCGCTGATTGTGCCTGGCGATGCGCTTGCACGCCGCCAGCGCCTCGCGCCGCGGCATGCCGGGCAGCACCTCGGCGAGATCGAGCTTTCTGCGCCACTCCAGCTTCTGTGCGTTGCGCAGGTCGTCGGCGGTCAATCTAGCCGCGATCAGCGCCTCGCGCAGCACCCAGCCATCCGCGCCAGCCGTAATCGCGTCATAAGCCCGGTGCGAGACCGCCGTTAAATTGGCCGTCGCGCCGGCGGACCGGCCGTAGATCTGCTCCGGTATGGTGCGGTCGCCCAAGAGCACGGCCAAATTGAGCCAGATCGGTCGGTCCGTGCCATGCAGCGATGCGCCATAGAACAACTCGTCGATGACGAGCGCGGTCGGCGCGCTGATGAATTTCGGGCGCGGGTGAAACAACAGCTGGTGCGGTACGACCCATGTCTGAGGCGCCGCCTGCATCTGCTTCCGATAGCCGCAGATGTTGAAAAACTCGCATTGGTGAGCGCCATCGCCGCTGCGGCAGGCGTTCTGCGCTTGACATCGCCGAGTGCATTAAAGATCGCCGTGGCGCGTTCGTGCTCGCGGCACATTTTTTCGCCGGCAGCGTCTGGGTCGTTGGCTGACCGCCCGCGATAAACGCGGCCGGTGGCGCCGTCCTGCACCAGGTCTCGGACAAATTCGTCGCCAAGCTTGTGCTGCGGCACCGCGATGACGACGGGCAGCTCCTCGGCGGTCAATGGCGCGACCAACTCCTCGCGCGCGCTACGGGTCTTGCCGAGGCCGACCCCGACCGAGCTGCCGCGGGCTGGCGGCGGTTCGGGGATGGTCTCGCCGCCCTCAGCCTTCAGCCGATCGCGGTAGTCACGGTAGGCGCGGGCCTCATTCGCGAACTCCCGCACGCTCGCGGCGAGAACGCCGCGCGCCTCCTCGGCCGATCCCATCGGCGCCGGATATGTCGGCTCGATCGGCCGGGACTGCGCGCCGGCCTTTTCCTGCTCCCGCTCGCGGGTCCAGGCGATCCACGGATCGAGGTCGCGGACGCGGTGCTCGATATAGCCGGCGCCGCGGTTGTGCTCCGCCGCCCGAATTGCCGCCTCTAGATCGGCGCGCAGCCATTCGACATCGGCACCGCCGCCGTGCGCCCCGAAATAGGCGCCGATCGCCTTTTTCAGTGGCCGATAGAACCCGTCGCCGCCATCGTGGTCGCCGATCTGTTCGCGATAAGCGGTATATCCGCCGCCGCCGCTGCCAGGTGTCGAGGAAGACGATGCGGCGCGCGCCTGCGGCTTCTCGATCGCCGGCACCGCGACCGTGTCGGAATAGCCGCGCCAGATGCCGTGGCGGTACGGCACCGGGTCCGGCATCCGGAAAAAGATCGGGCGGGCGACATAGATCGGCTGGTTGGCCGCCCGATAGATCGACAGATCGACCGGCGCATCGGCGAGCCAGGCCTCCAGCTCCCAATCTTCAACCAGCCGGTCGGCCCAGAACCACAGCCTTATCCTGATGCCGGGCTTGATCCCGTGCCCGCTGGTGAAATACCAAAAGCAGCTCGTGCCGTGAAACGGCTCGGGGAGCAGCTCGACGACATACTCGACGACGGCATCGGGATCGAATAACGGGTCAATGCCCGCCGGGGTCGGGATCGAGTCAAAGTCGACTGCGATCGATCGCCGCGCCGCTGGGGCTAGTGTCGCCGGGATGACATTGCCGGCCTTGTCGCGTTGCGCGTGCTGGAGGCGCTGGGCGCGCGGCCGATCGGTGCCGGCGATGATGGCGCCGCGGACGACGAACGAATAGGGCTGCGCTTGCAGCGTCGCCAGCGCCGCGGCCATCTCGTCGAAGCTCGCGACCGGCCATTCCTCAAAGCGGAAATGCGTGCTGCCGCGCGGATAGTCCTCGATGACCGGAGGGCCATTCCGGGACGCGACGACCCGCTTCGTCGCCAACTTTTGCAGGGTGCTGGTCAGCACGACTATCTGGTCGGCGGTCGGCGTCATGCGCGCCCGCCCTGCGCGCTCCCGGCGATGACCGGTGCGCTCATGGCGCGCCGTCCCGCGCCAATTGCCGCGCGAGTTCTCGCGCTAACTCCAGAGTCAGTTCCCGCGCCGGGGCGGGCCGACTGAAGAAAATTCCGAAGCCGAGGAGCTGGTCGAGACGACCGGCGCAGCATTTGCCCGCAATGTGCAGCCGCTCACCGCTCGTCAGCATGACGAGCTGGTTATGGTGTTGTTCAGCCTTCGCCGCGGACCACTTTGCGGAACTTCTCCCCCGGCAACCGATACTGTTTACCAATCCGCAACACCGGCACGCCGGCCAGTGCGCCAGTCCGCTTGATCTCGTCGTAAGCGACGTTTCGCCCGATGCGGAGAATTCGCCGCCCCTCCTCGATCGTGTAAGCGCCGGGCTCATCATCACGATCCAGCATGTTCGGTCTCCATATTAGCTAAATATAGATAACTATATCCACTCAAAACAAACTTGCCAACCCAAATAAGCTATATCTAAATAAAATAGGTATCAGGCGGGAGTTGGCGACATATGCAGGCGGAAGGAGAGCGGCGGAAGCGTGTGGGGCGGCCAGGCCGGGAGCCTTTGCCTGGCGAGAGGGTCGGCCTCAGTCTTCGGGTGACGCCGGAAGTAAAGCGATCACTCGATGCTGCTGCAGAGAGATCCGGCCGCTCGCTCAGCCTGGAAGCCGAACTGCGGCTCGAGTCCTTTTCCAAAGACGAACACTCGCTTCGGGAAGCGCTTGCGTTAGCCTATGGACATCGCATCGCCGGGCTGCTTTTGAAGATCGGTGACGCGATGAAAGCTGCCGCCAACGATGCTCTAGCTCTAACGTTCTTGAGCGGCGTCGACCACGACGCGCTCGACGACCACGATGGCCACCCGGACGCCCCCCTTAACGCCCCCTTGCCCTATAAAGATGCGCTGGACGACCCTTTGCACTATGAACAAGTAGAGGCCGCTGCGCGCACTGTTCTCGAGTGGGCCAAGCCGCCGGAGCAAGATCGAGAACCGCCCCAAGCGCCCCCCCTTTTGTCGCCCAAAGAGCGTAAGGCCTGGCAGGCTGTTCTCGCTAAATATCCGGGATTGTCAGAGGGGAACAAACAGTTGGCAGCTCTGCTGGACACCGTCGGTCAGCGCGCCGCCCTGCGAGAAATTCAACGGCTCGTCCGCGAGAATAGTGACGATCCGGCAGGAAGCCTTCTCGGTGATGAGCTTATCGCCCGCCTCAAAGGAGCCATCGAATGAGTGCAGGTCACGTCCGGCAGCGTGGCACCAATCGCTGGGAGTTAAGGTGGAGAGCCGGTGGCGGCCTACATACTGCGACCGTCACCGCGAAGAGCGAGCGCGACGCCCAAAAGCAGCTCGCCATAATGATTGCCGACGCCGAGCGCGGGATTGTCGCCAATGCGCCCGCCCGCATGCTTTTCGGCGACTACCTCGGCAGATGGTTGCCGGGCCATAACTGCAAGGAAATCACCCGCGAACGCTACGAAACCGTCTGCCGTCTCTATCTGAAACCGCGCCTCGGTCATATCCCGCTGCGCCAAATCAGTTCGGCGCATATTCGGGAAGCATTTCAGCATTGGCACAATGTCGGCCGCGAAGACGGCAAGCCCCTGGCGAAATCGAGCCTGAACAGCATTCGGCTCGTACTTGGTGCCGCCCTGTCGGCCGCCGCGGTCGACGATCTGATCGCCATTAACCCGCTGGTCAAATTGCGCAACCGATTGCCCACCGGCGCACCGCCACCGGCGGAGATCCTTCCGCCTGATGAGATCGCCCGCATTCTCGAGATCGATCGCGATAGCCCGCACCATCTATGCGCCCTCCTATGCGCCGCTGGCGGGCTCCGGCGTGCCGAGGCGGCCGGCCTTCGATGGCGGAATGTCGATTTACAGACGGGCGAGATCCGCATCTGCGAGACGCTGAACAGCCTCAAGGCCGGGTTGGTATGGAGCACCACGAAGACGGAGAAAGAGCGCCGGGTGACGCTGCCAGCGTGGGCTGTCGCGGAACTACGGCAAGTACGGCGGACGAATGCCGAGTTGCTGCTGTCCCTCGGCACCAAATTAAGCCCGGATCATACCGTCGCGCTTTGGCCAGAAGACGGCCGCCCGGTGCATCCCGTCAGCTTCGGTGAGTGGTGCCGCAAGCATGGCTTCAAGGCACACGCGCTGCGCCATACACACGCTTCAATGCTCTTGCAGGCCGGCATGTCGCCTGCGGCCGTCGCAAGCCGCCTCGGACATACGATCAAGACCTTATTGGCGACCTATGCGCACGTCATGCCTAATGATGACCAGCGGGCCGCCGCGATCCTCGACAAGGCGTTCGGTCGATAATACCCGCGCCACCAAGAACGAAAAACGGCCGCTCTTTGGGTGGCCGTTTTTGCTATCATGGATTTCAGTAGCAGGGCGGCAGTAATTTAGGGGTTAACCATTGGAAAATATAGCAAGGTTTCATTTCTGCCCGAATTGCGGGTCGAGCGTCTTCTGGGAAGGCGATCGTGGCCCCGATCATTACGGGATCGCGGTCGGCTGTTTCGCCGACCCAAATTTCCCGCCGCCGATCTATTCCTCCTATGAAGACGCGATGCATCCCTGGCTCGCGGTGACAACAGCGCAGGAGCATTTCCCCGGTCCGCGCCCGGCGAATTTGGCAATCCCGAGCCCGCGATGAGCGACACCGCCAACCCCTATGCCGTCGGCCTCGACAAGAACGCCGCGAACTACGTGCCGTTGTCGCCGATCGGCTTTCTGCTGCGCTCGGCGGCGGTGTACCCGCGGCGCACATCGGTGATCTACGGCGACCGTCGCTACACCTGGAGCGAGACCTTGGAGCGCTGCCGCCGACTGGCCTCGGCTCTGGCCAAGGCTGGGGTCGGGCGCGGCGACACGGTCGCGGTCATGGCCCCCAATCTGCCGGAGGCGTTTGAGGCAACCTTTGGTGTGCCGATGGCGGGCGCGGTGCTCAATGCGCTCAATATCCGGCTCGACGCCGATCTGATCGCCTTCATCCTCGGGCATGGTGACGCCAAGGTGCTGCTGGCCGACGGCGAGTTCGCGCCGGTGATCAAGCAGGCGCTGGCGCAGCTCGACCCAAAGCCGCTGGTCATCGACATCGCCGATCCCGCAGCCCCCGGGGAGCGCCTCGGCGCGATGGATTACGAGGCCTTCCTCGCCGGCGGCGATCCCGATTTCACCGAAGTGACGCCGCGCGACGAATGGGACGCGATCGCGCTCAACTACACCTCAGGCACCACCGGCAACCCGAAGGGCGTCATCTATCACCATCGCGGCGCCTATCTGAACGCGCTCGGCAACATCGTCACCTGGGGCATGGCTCAGCACCCGTCCTATCTGTGGACGCTGCCGATGTTCCACTGCAACGGCTGGTGCTTTCCGTGGACGGTGACGGCGCTCGCCGGCACGCATGTCTGCCTGCGCCGCGTCGAGGCCGGGACGATCTACGACGCGATCGAGCGCGACGGCGTCACCCATCTCTGCGGTGCGCCGGTGGTGATGAACATGCTGCTCAACGACCGCGCCACCGAGGGCCGCGTGCTGCCGCGCCGGGTCAGCATGATGACCGCAGGGGCGGCGCCGCCCGCCGCGATCATCGAGGGCATGGAGGCAAAGGGCTTCCACATCACCCATGTCTACGGCCTGACCGAAACCTACGGTCCGTCGACGGTCTGCGCCTGGCACGACGAATGGGACGCGCGCGACAATGCGGAGAGGGCACGGCTCAAGGCGCGCCAGGGTGTCAACTATCCGGTGCTCGACGGGCTGATGGTCGCGAACCCCGAGACGCTTGAGCCAGTGCCGTGGGACGGCGCGACAATGGGCGAGGTCTTCATGCGCGGCAACATCGTCATGAAGGGCTATCTGAAGAACCCCAAGGCGAGCGAGGAGGCCTTTGCCGGCGGCTGGTTTCATTCGGGCGACCTCGCCGTGCAGCATCCGGACGGCTATATCGAGATCAAGGACCGCTCGAAGGACATCATCATCTCCGGTGGCGAGAACATCTCGACGATCGAGGTCGAGGACGTGCTCTACCGCCACCCGGCAGTGCTCGAAGCCGCCGTCGTCGCCAAACCCGACGAGCGCTGGGGCGAGACGCCCTGCGCCTTCGTGACGCTAAAGCAAGGCGCGACCGCTGGCGCCGCCGACATCATCGCTTTCTGTCGCGGCCATATGGCGCATTACAAGGCGCCGCGCCACGTGGTGTTCGGCCCGCTGCCGAAGACATCGACCGGTAAAATCCAGAAATTCGTGCTGCGCGAGCAGGCAAAGGACGCGGGTTAGAGCCTGACTGGAAATGCGTTTGGCTCGTTTCCAAGGCGCTGTTGCCCCGCGTCATTCCGGGGCATCGCGCAGCGATGAACCCGGAACCCATGCACACGGACCGCTGAAAACCGCGTTCCGGGGCCGCAACCAGATTGGATGAGGGTGTGTTCATGGGTTCCGGGTTCGGCCCTGCGGGCCACCCCGGAATAACAGAGGCAATTTCGAGTCAGAACTCTTAGGGCGGCGCCTGCATCGCAGCCCAGGCTTCCTCGACCTCGGACCGTTCCAGCCAGCGGGTGATGAAGACGATGCGCGAGCGGCGGTCGGCGTCGGGCCAGGCGTTGAGCTGCACCGGCGGGTGAAAGACGTGATGCACCCCGTGGATCGCAATCGGCAAGTCTTGTTCGTGCAGATGCACGATCCCCTTTACCCGCAATAAGTCCTCGCCGCGCCATTGCCGAAGCGCCGTGAGCCAACCTGATACGGCCTGCCACGGCAGCGGCTCTTCGAATATCAGGCAGAACGAGCGTATGCCGCGATCCGCATGGCCATGGTCGTGACCCTCGTGGCGGTCCGCGCGTAGCCAAGCTTGAACATCGGGCGTCTTGCGCGCCGGATCGAACAGCGCCGCGCCGAATAGCCGCGCCGCCGGCACATCGCCATTGATCGCCGTCATCACGGTCGCGCCCGGGTTGAGCCGCGATAGCTCAGCCTCCAGCCCCGCGATGTCGCTGGCCGCGGCCAGATCGGTCTTGGTCAGCAGCAGCCGGTCGGCAATCGCCACTTGCTTCACTGCTTCGGGATGATCGTCGAGCTGGCGGGGGGCGTTGACCGCGTCGACCGTCGTCACTACCGCATCGAGCCGGACGAAATGGCTCAAGAGCGGGTTGTTAAGCAGCATCTGCATGATCGGCGCCGGGTCGGCGAGACCGGTCGTCTCCATCAGCACGCGGCGGAACGGCGGGATGTCGCCGTTGTCGCGCCGTACCAGGAGGCCGCGCAGCGTCGTCTCCAGGTCGCTGCGCAAGGTGCAGCAGACGCAGCCGCTGGCCATCACCGCGACCTCGCCATCGACGGCCTCGACAAGCAGATGGTCGATGGCGATCTCGCCCCATTCGTTGATGATGACCGCGCTGTCGGCCATTTCCGGATCGCGCAGCAGGCGGTTGAGCAGCGTGGTCTTGCCGCTGCCGAGAAACCCGGTGATCACCGAAACCGCCAGACGGCTCGCCGATTTGTCGGATTCGAAGAGACTCACCGACCGCCTCCTCCCGCTGCATGGGTTTTTCGATTGAAGCCGATCCTAGCATGGCGAATCATGGTGCGACATCCGGGCGCACCCCAACGACCCATGATCGCCAAAACGGGAGGAAACAATGAACCGTGACCCCGCAGGACCGCCGCGCAGCGACCGTCGCGATTTCCTAAAGACCGCGGGATCGAGCGCCGCCGGCGCCTTTGCCGGCGGCGCGACACACGGCTCATGGACCGTCGTGTCGACCGCGCAGGCGCAGACCGTCCAGGCGCCAAAACTGTCGGAGCAGAAATGGTGGCCGTCAAAATGGGGCGCCGGCGACGAGGCGGGCGCCACCAATCACTGCACACCGCAAAAAGTGCTCGACACGGTCAAGTACATCAAGGATGGCAAAATCTACAAACTGGCGCGCGACTACGAGCAGGCGATGCCGTGCTTTGGCAAGCGCTCGTTCATGCTGCGCATGCCGAGCGCGCCGACGGGCGGCCCGTTTGGCGACAACAAGCTGGTCTATAACGACGAGTACCTGGCGACCGAGATCGGCCAGACCGGCACGCAGTTCGACGGGCTCGGCCATATCGGCGTCCAGATGGGCAATCCCGGCGATCTCGGTCAGATGATTTTCTACAACGGCGTGACCATGGCCGAGATGGCCGACCCCTATGGGCTGAAGAAGCTCGGGGTCGAAAAGCTCAAGCCGATCTTCACCCGCGGCCACCTGATCGATGTCGAGGCCGTCAAGGGCCGGATGATGGATGTCGGCGAGGAGGTCACGGTGGCCGATCTGCGCGCCGCGCTCGCCAAGCAGAACATGCAGGA
The DNA here is from genome assembly GCA_963778385.1 of uncultured Alphaproteobacteria bacterium. Lineage (GTDB taxonomy): Bacteria > Pseudomonadota > Alphaproteobacteria > ATCC43930 > CGMCC-115725 > DATARH01. The sequence goes on from CAVZUA010000044.1 coordinate 19,305, forward strand.
AGCCGACATCAAACCCGGTGATGCGATCTTCTTCAACACCGGCTGGGGCAAGCTATGGATCAAGAACAACGACCGCTTTAACAGCGGCGAACCGGGTATCGGATTGGAGGTCGCGCGCTGGGTGATCGATAAGGACCTGCTGATGACCGGCGCCGATACCTGGGGGACCGAGGTGGTGCCGAACCCGGACAAGAGCCTTGCCTTCCCGGTGCACGGCGAGCTCCTCCCGAAACACGGGATACTCAATCACGAAAACCTGGTGTTCGACGAGCTGATCGCCGACAAGAAGTACCAGTTCGTGTTCATCTTCCCGCCGGTGCCAATCAAGGGCGCCACCGGCTCCAACGGCTGTCCGATCGCGGTGACATGATGCCGGCACAGACCAGCGATTTGAAAGTTCGGGACGTGACCGTCAAGCTGCACCGCGCCGGCAGCGGACCCCAGGTGCTGTTCCTGCACGGCGCCGGCGGCGTGCCGCAATGGCTGCCGTTCTTTGACGCGCTGGCCGAGCATTACGAGGTGCTGGTGCCGGAGCATCCCGGTTTTGGCGGCTCGGACGACCCGCCCTGGATCGCCTCGATCCCCGATCTGGCGATGTTCTATCTCGACCTTGTCGAGGAAGCGGGGCTCGACGGCGTCCACCTGATCGGCAATTCGCTCGGCGGCTGGCTCGCGGCCGAAATTCTCGTCCGCGACCGTTCGCGCTTCCGCAGCCTCGTCCAACTCGCCCCGGCCGGCATTCGGGTGAAGGGGGTACCGTGCGGCGACAATTTCATCTGGGGACCGGAGGAGGCGCTGCGCAACCTCTACCACGACCAGGGTTTCGCCGACCTCATCCTCGCCGTGACGCCGAGCGAGGCGCAACTCGATGTGATGCTGCACAACCGCTTTACCGTCGCGAAATTCGGCTGGCAGCCGCGCTGGTTCGACCCCGATCTGGAGAAATGGCTGCACCGCATCAAGCTGCCGGCGCTCGTCGTTTGGGGCGACGACGACAAGATCATGCCGCCCGACTTCGCAGCGCTGTGGCACGAGCGGCTCCCTGATGCGCGGCTGTTAATGGTGAAGGACTGCGGACACCTGCCGCATGTCGAGCACGCAGCGCTGGTTGTCGGCCATGTCCGCGACTTCATCGAGGGAGTGGCGCGATGAAGCTCGTCTCCTTCCATCTGATGCCGTACCGCCCGCTCGACCTCGCGGAGGCGGCAAAGCATCGCTCGGCCTGGGTAGTGCTGCCCAACAACCTCTACGATCCGGTGAAGGGCGCGGAGGAATACGAAAGCCACATCAACGCGCTGGTCTATGCGGAGCAGCTTGGTTTCGATGCGATCGGCGTCAACGAGCATCACCAAACCGCCTACGGGCTGATGCCGGCGCCCAATTTGATCGCCAGCGCGCTGATCCAGCGCACCAGGCGGGTGCAGATCGCGATCCTCGGCCGCGCGCTGCCGCTAGTGAACAACCCGATCTACATCGCGGAGGAATTCGCGATGCTCGACAATCTGTCGAAGGGACGGATCATCGCCGGCTTCGTCCGCGGCATCGGCTCGGAGTATCACGCCTCCGGCACCAACCCTTATTTCTCGCACCAACGCTTCCACGAGGCGCACGATTTGATCATCCGCGCGTGGACCGAGCCCGGCCCTTTCGCGTTTGATGGCGACCACTTCAATCTGCGCTACGTAAACCTGTGGCCGCGGCCCTATCAGACGCCGCACCCGCCGGTATGGATACCATCGCAAGGGTCGAGCGAGACGGTGGCGTGGGCCTCTCACCCCGACCGCAAATATCCGTTCCTGGTGACGTTCTCCTCGGCCGATCTGGTTGCGCGCTACCACAACACCTATCGCGATAAGGCACGTGAATACGGCTATGAGGCGGACGCCGGCCAACTCGGCTGGGCCTGCCCGATCTATGTCGCCGACACCGACGAGCGCGCCCACGCCGAGGCCGGATACGCGGTCGAGACGCTGTTCAACGACTTCCTGCGCCAGACCTTCGAGATGCTGATGCCGCCCGGCTATACCTCGATGGGCTCGATGAAGAACTTCATCGCCAACCGTCGCGGGCTGGGCGGCGCCAGAGCCACCGCCGCCGGGCTGATCGACAGCGGCACCGCGCTGATCGGCAGCCCGAAGACCGTGCTCGCGGGCATCGAGCGGATGCGCGAACGGACCGGCTTCGGCATCCTTGTCGCATTGCTCCAGTTTGGCGTCCTCAACGACGAGCTGACCCGGCGAAACATGGAGATGTTCGCCACTGAAGTCATGCCAAAGCTGCGGCAATAGAGGGACGCCGCCGACGGCGCTGCCGAACCTATGCGCGCGGCATGCGGCGGGAAAATAGCTCCCAAATGCAGCCCACGAGTTCACGCTCGTGAAACGGTTTTGAGACGAAGTCGTCGTTGTCCGGGTCGTCCCACTGCGCCGCCGCCCCTTTGCCGGAAATAAAGAGCGACCGCAATGCCGGCCGGCATACTCTCGCCTGCCGTACCATCTCGATTCCATCGATTGGCGGTGGAAGACCGATGTCGGTGATCAGCAGATCGAAATCGATCCGCTTGATCTTCTCGAGCGCTGATGGCCCGTCTTCCGCCGTGCATACCGGAAATCCCTCACGCCGCAGCATCGAACTCAACAGCGCGCAAATCTCCGGGTCGTCGTCGACGATCAAGATACGCGGCGGCTTGCTCACCATTGTGGGCACCCTCTCGCCGGAATCGCACTACCACAATGACCTAATACGCTTAACGGGGCATATGGTTCCGATTGAATCCTGTAAAATAACCTCTGTTCTTGCGAGCAACGCCTTATTCCGGTTCGAGGATCTATCACGCGCATTTACAATTGCGCTTCGATCGTGCTGATCGCGTTTATCTCTAGCGGGCTGCCCGTCGAGCCTGGAGCACATGATGTCGAAGTTTCTGTCGGATATTTTCAACACCGCCGATCTGTCTCCTCACGGTTTCTGTCTGCTGTGGCGTCCCGAATTAATCTGGTTACATGTTACATCAGACACGATCATTTCGTTATCTTATTATTCTATTCCTTTAGCGCTGACCTACATTATTATCAAACGTCGTGACATCGTTTTCGGTTGGATATTTTGGCTGTTCAGCGTTTTTATTCTTGCCTGCGGAACCACACATATCTTTGAAATCCTTACCCTGTGGTACCCGGTGTATGGGATCGAGGGGGCGATCAAGTTTTTCACCGCCATCGCCTCGGTCGTCACGGCTGTGGTTCTATGGCCTCTGGTGCCTCGCGCTCTCGCCTTGCCGTCGCCCGCGATGCTGGCGAGCGCCAATGAAGAATTGTTGGCGCAGATCGAGGAGCGCAACCGCGCGCTCGCCACACTGCGCGAAAGCGAGGAGCGCTATCGCATTCTCTCGGAGACCCTGCAGCGCGAAGGCGAAGAGCGTCACCAGGTCGAAGAGGCATTGCGGCAATCACAAAAGATGGAGGCGGTCGGCCAGTTGACCGGCGGGGTCGCCCACGACTTCAACAATCTGCTGACGATCATCCTGGGCAACCTTGAGGGCGCCCGCCGGTTTGCCGGTGAAGAAGGCAGCGAACTGCAGAATCATCTCGCAGCGATCAACCGCGCGGGACAACGGGCGGCAACGCTAACCCACCGGTTGCTGGCCTTCTCGCGGCGTCAACCCCTTGCGCCGCGCACCGTCGAACTCAACCGATTGGTCGCCGGCATGTCCGAGCTATTGAACCGGGCATTGGGCGAAGCCACGGTGATCGAAACCGTGTTAGGGGCACGGCTCTGGATGACCCGAGTCGATCCCAACGAGCTCGAAAATGCGTTGCTCAATCTCGTCATCAATGCCCGCGACGCGATGGAGCGCGGCGGCAGGCTGACGATCGAAACGGCGAATTTGTACCTCGACGAAGCCTATGCAGCGACCGACCCTGAGGTGCCGCCCGGCCAATACGTGATGCTCGCCGTCACCGATACAGGCATCGGCATGACCCCGGAAGTCCTCGCCAAGGCCTTCGACCCGTTCTTCACCACCAAACCGATCGGCCGGGGCAGCGGGCTGGGGCTCAGCATGGTCTACGGCTTCGCCCGTCAGTCGGGCGGTCACGTGCGAATCTACAGCGAACCCGGCCGCGGTACGACGGTGAAACTCTATCTGCCGCGATGGATCGGCGAGGCGGATCAGCAGCAGCCGGAGCGCAACGCCGGCCAGAGGCTGCGCATCGAGGGACAGGAGACGATCCTTGCGGTCGAGGACGATGAAGAAGTGCGTGCCTATGCCATACGCGTTTTGCGCGAACTCGGCTACCACGTCATCGAGGCCGGCACGGCCGCCGAGGCGCTGAAAATCCTTGAAGAACAGCCGATCGACTTACTGTTTACCGATATCGGCTTGCCGACGCTGGACGGCCGCCAACTCGTCCGCGCTGCTCGGGCGTTCAAACCAGGCCTCAAGGTGCTTTTCACCACCGGCTATGCGCGCAACGCCATTGTTCACAATGGGACGCTCGACTCGGATGTCGACCTGCTCCCCAAGCCTTTTGGCTCCGAGGCCCTTGGTCGCGCCGTTCGGCAGATCCTCGATCGCGCCGACCCGGGCACCGCGCCGGCCGCATAGCCGCCGCAGCAGCATCACAATTCGACCTGCCGGCTCAGCTCGACGAAGTTTTGCGGCGGCAGGTTGAAGAGATCGACCGCGCGCACCGAGTTTCGATAGAGCAGCGAGAACAGCGGCACTTGCCAGCGCCAGAGATGCCGCTGGTTGCGGTCGCGAATGACGCGGTCGCGGGTGCTGAAATAGACCGCCTTCGCCAGATCGATCGGACAGCCGTGCATCTTTGCGTTGCGGAGCGCCGCCGGGAGGTTCGGCACCTCGACAAAACCGTAATGGATGGTCATCTGCCAGAAGCCCGGAAACACTTCCTTCAGCGCGAGACGTTGCTCCGGCGGGATGCGCGGCGTGTCCTCGAACGACAGCGTCAGCGCCACGACCGTTTCCGGCAGCGCGCCGAATTGCTGCGCGTGGAAGACGATCTGCGGCGGCACGACGTCGCGCATGCGCGTGAGGAAGATCGCCGTGCCGGGCACCCGCGGCAGCTTGCGGCGGCGCAGCCAGGCACGGAACCGCCGCGGCGTCATTGCCACGGTCAGCGCCTGATGCTGCGCCGCGGCGATCCCGGCATGCCAAGTGGTCATCACGATAAAGACCAGCGCGCCTAAAGTCAGCGGCACCCAGCCGCCGTCCTTGATCTTCAGCAGATTGGCCGAAAAAAATGCAAGGTCGACAAAGAGAAAGATACCGCTCGTCGCCAGCGCCAGGAGGCGCGGCCATTGCCACTGCTCGCGCATCAGATTGTAGAGCAGCGCCGTCGTCAGCAGCATCGTCGTCGACACCGCCGTGCCGTAGGCGCCGGCGAGGCGGTCCGAGCTGCCGAACGACACCGTCAGCAGCACCGTCATCGCCATCATCAGCCAGTTGACCGCCGGCACGTAGATCTGACCGTATTCGGTGTCCGAGGTCTGACGGATGTTGAAGTTGGGAAACCAGCCGAGCTGCATCGCCTGCCGGGTCAGTGAGAACGCGCCGGTGATGATCGCCTGACTGGCGATGATCGTCGCCGCGGTTGCCAGCACCACCAGCGGATAGATCGCCCAGTCCGGCGCCAGGCGAAAAAACGGGTTACCGTCCTGACCGGGCTCGGCGATCAGCAGCGCCGTCTGTCCGGCGTAATTGATCAGCAAGGCCGGCAAGACCAGCCCATACCAGGTGAGACGGACCGGGTTGCGGCCGACATGCCCCATATCGGCGTAGAGCGCCTCGCCGCCGGTCATCGCGAGAAAGACGCTGCCGAGGATCGCGAAGCCCTTCCACCCGCCCTGCGCCAGAAACTGGATACCGTGGCGCGGATCAACCGCCGCCAGCACCGCGGGGTAGCGAATGATGCCGCCAATGCCCAGCACGGCGATAACCGCGAACCAGACCAGCATCACCGGCCCGAGCACCGCGCCGAGCCGTGCCGTCCCGCGGTTCTGCACCGCGAACAGGGCGGCGAGGATGACAACCGCGAGCGGCATCACATAAGGCTTGAGCTCGCTGGTCGCGACATTGACGCCTTCGAGCGCGCTCAGCACCGAGATCGCCGGGGTGATGATCCCGTCACCATAGATCAGTGCGGCACCGAACAATCCCATTGCCACCAGCGGCCGCGCGCGCTGGTGACTGCCGCCGGCGACGAGCGACATCAGCGCCAGGATGCCGCCCTCCCCGTGATTGTCGGCGCGCATCACGAACAGGCAGTATTTGATCGAGACCGTGATGATCAGCGCCCAGAAGATCAGCGACAGGATGCCCAGCGCGATGTCCGGCGAAACCTTGCCGCCGGCGCTGTCGATGATCGCACTGACGGTGTAGAGCGGGCTCGTCCCAAGATCGCCATAGACGATACCGAGCGCCGCTAGCGAGGCGGCGGCAGTGACCGGCCGCGAGATCGACGAGGCCGGCTGTTCTCTGTTAAGGGCAACGTCGGTCATTCTCGGTCCGTGTCATTCCGCGGTTATCTAACGCTCTTTCGAGGACGATAACCCAGCCCTCGTGGTGCTTTAAATTCACTGCCGGGCATTTGTCGCCTCGGTTGCGCACGTGCGCGAATTGCTGGCATCCTCGGTCGAGCCTCGTCTTGGGGATCGAGGCGAAGGGGACAAGTATGTATAGGGGGGCTTTCGCCAGCGCGGTGCGGCGCATCGCCTGGCGACGCAAGAACATTTTCGCGGCGGCGGTGGTCGGCATCACTGTCTTCGGGCTGGCCTCCACTGCGTCGGCCGAGACGAGCGGATTGCCGCTGATCCGAATTCCGCCAGCCCGATTGCCCCCGCTCGCCGCTGCACCGCCCGCCATTGCCGCCGTCACGCCGGGCAAGATACCGCCGGCGGCCCGCGCGCTGCTGCCGAACAGTGTGCAGGTCCTGCGCGACTCGCAGGGTGCGGGACTGGCGATGTATGGCGCGCTGGCTGCGGATTCGGCGATCGGCATGGTGCTGGCGGTGTTTGCCCACTCGCAAGCGTTCGACCCCGGCCCTGTGCTGCAGCTGGTCCTGGCGGACAAGACCGACCGGCACGCGCAGGCATTGTTCACCGCGACGGTGCACGGCGCGGCGGTGATCGGCGTCGCGGTGGCCGCGCTGAGCGACAGCGGCGGCGATATCACCGTGTTCTACGATGTCGCCGATATGTTTGCGGCATCGTTTCCACGGATGCGCGAGGCGCTTGCAGCCAGCAACGGCGTCGGGATGACGGTGCTGACCCCGCTCCGACTGGCGGATGGCGGCGGGATTGACGTGCCTCCTAGCTGGCGGTTGACGGCGGAAGGCGTGGGTAATGTCACCCTGAGCGGGCCGCAAGGGGAGCAGATGTCGCTCGGTGCGACGCTGCCGATCTATGCCGGGGCAGCCGGTGCCGGTGGCTCGCGTCAGCTGCGTGGGCAATGCTGCGATCCGGTCGACGCGTTCGCCGCAATCTACCCGCAGCTCGCCGCCGCCGGGCACTCCGACGCGGGTGCGCAGGAGCCGGGCGATATCCTCGATTCGGCACCTGACGCGGGCGCGACCGGCGATAAAAGTGCCTTTGTCCTGAGTAATTTGCGGGTCGGCGGCGAGGCCTATCTGTATCTGGCGCAGGCCGAAGCGGTCGCCGGACTTGCCGACCCTTGGACCTTCAAACTTTCGGGGGTTATGGCTCCGCAGGCGATTTTCGCTACCGAATTGCCGACACTGGTGCGGGTCTGGAAATCATACAGCAGCGTCGGATCAGGTTTTGCAGACAAGGTGGAGCGCGCACTCCAGAGCATAAACCTGACCAGGGACATGCTCGGCGCGACGATCGCCGCGCGCCAGACCGCCGAGTACAACGCAGCACCGTTGTGGGGCGAAGCGATTGCCGGCCTCGCCAAGACCCGTGATGGCGAGATCGACGGCGAGCTGGCCATCTCGCTCGCTAAACGCCTGTCCGTCGAGACCGACCGCCCCTGGCGGGTCGTCCCCCAATCCGAATGGAAATGATGCGAGGCTATTTGACCTTGCTCTTGGCAAGGTATGAGTTCGAGCATTGCCCCCGTCGCTCGCGCCAGCGAATTGAGCGGGTGCGCTGCGCAATAATTGTCGATCCATGTGAACAAGACGTCCGGTGACGCGCCGCCGGTCACATCCTGATTGACCGACAACAGATTGGCATTGACGCTGGTGACATAGCCGAGCACCCAGCTTTGCAAAACGGCGCTGTCGGGCAGCGCCTGACTGCGCAGCTGCAGCCAGCTGCCGCAAGGGCGGCTGCCCGCTCCGAAAATCACATATTGATTAGCTTGGCTGGCGCCGCAGGCCGGGAAACTTGAAGCAGCCAATGCGAAAAGAACCGCCGGCCACATCAGCGCGACCGGCGCGCTCAACCTCGTGTGACGCCACAAATCTGGCGCTTTAAGTTATTGTTTTCGCGCGCTTGTGTTTATTGTCGCTCGAGTTCGACGAGTTCGTCCTTGATGCGGAGTTTTTGGCGCTTCAGATCGTAGATTGCCGCCTGATCGGGTAGTGGTCGGTGGGTCTCCTCATCGATGGCGCGCTCCAGCATTGCGTGCTTTTCTTTGAGCGCCTCGATACGATCATGCTGCGACATGCAGTTTCCTCCTGTCGAGGTTTGGCGGGTCAGATGGTAGCGCCATAGGGGTCATTCGGCCAGCGCCTGCACAGAGGTGCGGACAACATATGTGATGCCGGCCGAGCGCGAAGAAGAGGCAACCATGCGACAGGATAAACGTCGTCCGCGCCTGATCGTGGGCATCAGCGGCGCCTCCGGTGTGGTTTACGGCGCGCGCCTGCTCACGGTGCTCCGGCCGCTGCCGGTCGAGACGCATCTGGTGATGAGCCGCACCGCCGAGTTGACGCTGGCGCTCGAAACCGACCTGAAGCCGGCAGAATTGCGCGCCCGCGCCGATGTCGTGCACGCGATCGGCGATCTGGCGGCACCGATCGCCTCGGGCTCCTTCCCGACGCTCGGCATGCTCATCGTGCCGTGCTCGGTCCGCAGCATGAGCGAGATCGCCACCGGCGTCACCACGACGCTGCTGACCCGCGCCGCCGATGTGGTGCTGAAGGAGCACCGCCGGCTGGTGCTTGCGGTACGCGAGACACCGCTCCACACCGGCCATCTGCGGACGATGACGGCGCTGTCGGAAATGGGTGCGATCATCGCCCCGCCAGTGCCGGCGCTCTACGCCAAGCCCGCGTCGATCGAGGCGATGATCGACCATACGCTCGGCCGGCTGCTCGATCTCTTCGGGCTCGACAGCGGCACCGTCAAGCGCTGGGGTGAGCGCTCGGAGAATGAGCCAGCGAGGACGCGATGAAGATCGTTATTCCCGACGACTACCAGGACATGATCCATCAACTCGACGCATTCAAATTGCTCGCCGGGCACGAGGTGACGCGCTATCGCGCCCCGGCGTGCGACCTTGACGAGTTGGTCGAGCGCCTCCGACCGGCGGAATGCGTCGTCGAAATCCGCGAGCGGATCGATTTTTCGCGCGCACTGACCGAGCGGCTGCCGAACCTCAAGCTGATCGCGCTGGTCGGCAGCCGTTCGCGGGCGATCGATTATGCGGCTGCGGCGGAGCACGGCATCAAGGTCTCGCGCGGCGCCAGCGGCTCGCCCGAGGCCCCCGCCGAGCTGGCGGTGGCCTTGATGCTTGCCTCCCGCCGCAACGTGGTGATCGAGGCGCCGCGCATGCAGCGCGGCGAATGGCCGTGCACCCTCTCCTACCGGCTGCGCGGCAGCACGCTCGGCATTTTCGGGCTGGGGCATATCGGCAGCCTCGTCGCCGAGGCCGGGCGCGGCCTGGGCATGAAGGTGCTGGTCTGGGGCCGCGAGAAGTCACTCGCTGCAGCGCGCACCGCCGGTTTCGAAACCGCCGCCAGCAAGGAAGAGCTATTCGAGCGCGCCGATGTGCTGCAACTGCTGGTACGGCTGTCGAGCGACACACGCGGTATCGTGACCGCCGCCGACCTGGCGCGCATGAAGCCGACGGCGCTGCTCGTCAACGTCGCGCGCGCCGAACTGATCGAGACGGGTGCGCTGGTCGCCGCGCTCGAGCGCGGCCGGCCCGGTTTCGCGGCGGTCGACGTCTATGAGCAGGAGCCGATCGTCGGCGGCAACCACCCGCTGCTGAAAATGCCCAACGTGCTGTGCACGCCACATCTCGGCTGGGCCGAATGGGACACCTTCGAGCTCTATTTTCGCGAATGCTTCGAACAGATCGTCAACTACGCCGAAGGCAAGCCGCTGCGCCTGGCGAATTAGCACGGCGGAACAGCAACCTGTCGCCCGGTGTTCGGTGGGCAACGCGAACATCGAAGGACAGAACGATGAAAACGCTTCTTGCTAGTGCCGCGGCCATTGCACTGCTCGCAGCCGCCGGACCGGTTTCGGCGCAGATGTATCAGACAGCGCCGCGGACGATGTCGATGAGCCCGACCTGGATGACGGATGACGGGTCGTCGTCGGATTACCCGATCCACAATCCGGGCGACGTTTCCGGCGAGCGGCTCAACCAGGATTACAGCGGCGGCATCTACACGGCGCCCGGCATGGGCTTCCCGGCCTACCCGGGCCAGCGCTAGCCGCCTGCGAGGGCAAAGGCTTCAACGTCGTTACCTCCCCCCGGGCTTGACCTGGGGGGCCACGTCTGTATTCGCGAACATCAGAACCGATGGAGCTCGCGATCATCCCGCGGGCAGCAGGCGTTCCTTCTCCCACTCGGCCTTGCGGCGGTAGATCGTCGAGGGGTTGATTTCGAGCAGCGCCGCGGCGCGCGGGATGTTGCCGTTGCACAGCGCGATCGCTTCCTCGATCGCTTCCTTCTCGACGAGCCACAGCGGCTTCACCGCGCCGCTGCCCGTACGCGGCATCGCGGCGAGCGCGGCGATCGGCACCGGCCCGGCGGTGGGACGAGGCGCCGCGTTCGGGTCGAGCCGGTTCAGCATCGCCTCGGTGATCAGCCGGCCCTGGTTGAACAGCACCGCGTTGCGCAGCACGTTCTGCAGTTCGCGGATATTGCCGGGCCACGGATAGCGCAGCAGCGCACGGCTCGCGCTATCGTCGAAATCGGCGAATTCCTTGCCCTCTTCCTTGCCGTAGAGCGCGAGGAAATGCCGCGCCAGCAGCAGCACGTCGTCGCTGCGCTCGCGCAGCGGCGGCATCGCGCATGGCACCACATGCAGCCGGTAATAGAGGTCCTCGCGAAATCGCCCGGCTTGCACCTCGCCCCAGGGGTCGCGGTTGGTGGCGCAGACATAACGCACATCAGCGCGCTCGACCTCGCTGCCGCCGACCTTCTGGAACTCGCCCGACTGGATGACGCGCAGCAGTTTGACCTGCAGCGTCAAATCCATCTCGCAGATCTCGTCGAGAAACAGCGTGCCGCCCTTCGCCCGGCTCACCGCGCCGTCGCGGGCGGCGACCGCGCCGGTGAACGCGCCTTTGACGTGGCCGAACATCTCGCTTTCCATCAACTCGCGCGGGATCGCGCCGCAATTGACCGCGACGAACGGCCCGTTACGGCGCGGGCTGAGCCGATGGATGGCGTCGGCACAGAGCTCCTTGCCGGTGCCGCTTTCGCCAGTGATGAACACGGTCGCCCGGCTCGCCGCGGCATTCTCGATGACGTTGTAGACCGCACGCATCGGCAGCGAGGCGCCGAGCAGATCGTGGAACTTGCCTTCTTTGGCGATCTCGCTGGCCTTGACCAGCGTCTGCAACTGCCGCCGTTCGAGCGCGTTGCGCACCGTGACGATCAGCCGGTCGGGCGGAAACGGCTTGATGATGAAGTCGTACGCGCCCTCGCGCATCGCCTCGACCGCGATCTTGACCGAGCCGTGCGCGGTCACCACGATCACCGCGCACGGGAGATTGCGGGCGCGGATGCGGCGCAAGATGTCGATCCCGTTCGCGTCGGGCAGCTCGACATCGAGCAGCACGACATCGGGGATCGTCTCGGCGAGGATTTCGTCGGCGTGGGCGCCCGTCGTTGCGTCGAGCAGGTCAACGTCGAGCTTCTTCAGCACCTCGTGGTAGAGGCGCATGATCGAAGGCGTATCCTCGACCAGCAGCAGGCGCGGTTTTGTCGTCATGCGGTCTCCACCAGACCCGGCGACATTAGCTCAATATGGTTTCTAATGACTGAATACGCACGTGATCCCAATATAGGCGGCAGCGCCGCGGGGCGGAACCGCGGTCGGATATCGGCAAATTAGTTTAAAAGTAATCTTGTAGGATGAGCCTCTTGTCCACCGCCTGTGCGGGCAGGTTTTGACAAAAAGGGGTGCTCGGCTGAGCCACCAGGAGGACATCGACGACCGGCGTTATGACCGGCCGGACCCGGCGCTCAACCTCGTGCGGCGCGGCTGGCTGCCGTTTGCGATGGCGCTGTTCGGCGCCCTGGTCGTGCTGCTGGTCGTCGGCGGCGTCGCCCAACAGCTATCGAGCGAGCGCGCCGAAATTCTCGCCGAGGCCCGCCAACACACCTCGAACCTCGCGCGCGCCCTGCAGGAGCATATCCGCCGCACGCTGAAGGAGGTCGATCAGGCGCTGCTGGTCTTGAAACGCAGTTATGAGGACGACCCGCAGGGCTTCCGATTGTGGCAGTGGCCGGGACGCGAGCTGCTGTTGCAGGATCTTTCGGCGCAGATCGAGATCATCGCCTGGGACGGCACCATCCTCGGGACAACGGATGGGCCGGCTACCGTCACCGCCTCGGCGCGCAATGCCGATTACTTCCTGCACCATGTCGATCACGACGACAACGCGCTGTTTTTCGGCAAGCCGATTGCGGCCGGGCCGGGCCATTGGCTGGTCCCGCTGTCGCGCCGGCTCAACAACCGCGACGGCACGTTTGCCGGCGTCGTCGTCGTGCTGCTCGACGCCTACTACCTCGCGCGATTCTACGAGAGCGTCGATCTCGGCCATAAGGGCACGGTGATGCTGGTCGGACGCGATGGCGTCGTGCGCGCCCGCGTGACCTTTGGCGGCGATTCCAACCACCCCGACCACCAGCATCCGAGCATCACGATCGGCGAAACGGTGATGCTCAAGCTCGCCCCCGACATCGAGAGCCAGACCACGCATTCGCCAAGCCCGCTCGACGATGTGCAGCGCGTCAGCACTTATGACGTGCTGAAGGATTATCCGCTGGTCGTCGGCGTCGGATTGGCCGATGAGGACCTCTTCGCCGACTACGATGCCAGCCGCTGGCGGCTTATCGGCGCGGCGACGCTGGTCTCCTTACTGGTCATCGTCTTCACCGCGCTGCTGGCGCGTCAAATTCTGCGCCGTCAGCGGTCGGAGTTCGCCCTCGGGCAGCGCGAAAGCGAGTTGCGCGGCGAGCGTGAGCGCTTGTCCGACGCACTCGAACTCGCTGCAGATCAGCAACGACCGCTTCCGCGCGATCATCGAAACCGCCCGCGACGCGATCCTCACCGCAAGCGCCGATGGCGTCATCGAGATCGTCAACCCGGCGGCGGCGCGGATTTTCGGTTATTCGATGCGCCGGCTGCGCGGCCGCAATATCGCCGAGCTGGCGGCCGAAGACAGCGAGTCCGTCCGCGCCTATTTCGGCGGAGCCGGTGCCGCCGCGATGGAACAAGGCACCGGTGCGCCGCGCGAATTCCGTGGCCGTCGTGCAGACTGCGCTATCTTCGACATGGAGGTGGCGTTCGCCGATTTCTTTGACGCCGGCATGCGCAAGATCGCGGTCATCATCCGCGACATCACCGACCGCAAGCATGCCGAGCGCGAGCTCGTCGCCAGCATGGAGCGGGCGGAGCAGGCCAATCGTGCGAAGTCCGAGTTCCTCGCGGTGATGAGCCACGAAATCCGCACGCCGATGAATGGGGTCGTCGGCATGACCGGCCTGCTGCTCGACACGCCGCTCTCGGTCGAGCAGCGCCGCTATGCCGAGATCGTGCGCGATTCCGCCGATCATCTGCTGTCGGTAATCAACGACATCCTCGATCTGTCGCGGCTCGAGGCCGACCGGCTGGTGCTCGACGAAGGCGATTTCGAAATCGAACCGCTGGTGCAAAGCGTCTGCGACATGATGGCGCCACGCGCCTACGCCAAGGGACTCGACATCGGCTTCTACCTGGCGCCGGGAGTGCCCGCGACGGCTTTCGGCGATGCCGGCCGCATCCGCCAGGTGCTCTACAACCTGGTCGGCAACGCGGTCAAATTCACCGAAAAGGGCGGCGTCGCGATCTCGGTCGCGCCGTTCGCCCGGCGCGACGGTCAGCCGGGTGGCGAGCGCTTCCTGTTGCGTTTCGACGTCGCCGATAGCGGCATCGGCATTGCTTCGCCGGTCCTGGAGACGTTGTTCGAGCAGTTCAGCCAGGGTGACCCATCCGTCGCGCGGCGCTACGGCGGCACCGGGCTGGGCCTGTCGATCTCGCGCAAGCTCGCCGCGCTGATGGGCGGCACGATCGGCGTTGCCAGCGAGGAGGGTCAGGGGAGCCAGTTCTGGTTCACCGCGGCGCTGGCGCCGGCGCGCGGCGTCACGGCGATGCCCACGCCGGCCCGTCTCGACGGCATGCACGTGTTGGTCGTCGACGACAACCCGATCAATCGCGAAATCCTGTCAAAGCAGCTCACCGCCTGGGGCGCCGCGGTCGAGACCAGCGCCGATCCCAAAGCCGTCGTCGTCCCCGCGCTTGCCGCGGCGCGTGGCGGCAAGCCATTCGCTGCGGTGGTACTCGACCACGCAATGCCCGGACTCGACGGGCTATCGCTGGCGCGGCTGATCCGCGCCGAACCGGCGCTCGCCGGCCTGCGGCTGGTGCTGGCGACCTCGTCGCCCGGCCATCAGGTGGAGGGCGAGGCGATCGCCTGCGGCATCGCCGCGGTGCTGACAAAGCCCTGCCCGCCATCGACCCTGCTGGCGGCGCTGGCGAGCCCGCCGGAGGCGCTTGCAGCGGCAAGCGGCATGGTCGCGCCGACCGTCGATCCCGTCGCTAAGGCCGCGGTCGGCGCCGGCATGCGCGTGCTTGTCGCCGAGGACAACAAGGTCAACCAGGTCGTCGTCAAGCAGATGCTGGAAAAGCTCGGTTGCCGTGTGGACGCGGTCGCCAACGGGCTGGAGGCGGTCGAAGCGGTGCGCCTCGTCCCCTACCACATGGTGTTCATGGACGTGCAGATGCCCGAAATGGACGGGCTCGCCGCCACCGGCGCGATCCGCGCACTGCACATGCCCGACCGCCGCAACGTGTGGATCATTGCGCTCACCGCCAACGCCTTCAGCGAGGATCAGCGCCGCTGCCTCGCCGCCGGGATGAACGATTTCCTCGCCAAGCCGATCCGCCCCGACGACCTCAAAGCCTGCGTCGAGCGCGTGCCGGCGGTGATCGCCGCCCACGCCGCGGCCGAGTAGGAGCTACGATTTCGGCTCGGGCGGGAACCAATCACCGAGAATTTGCTCAGGTGAGTACGAGAAGAAGTTGACGAAGGATTTTGTCCTTAGTGCTTCCTGGAGTTCGATACTGAGTTCGCCTCGGTTTTCAAGGTCCCGCAAGGCAAGTTCGATCGCGTTCCTTGTCTCGCGCTTTGCCAGTGCGGCGACGTCTCGTGTAAGACTAGGGCTGTCCTCCAGGAGGCGTGCAATTTCCCCTCGCTCACGTCGTATCGTCTGCTGCGAGCCGAGACGAGGATCCGACGCTGGCGATTGGCTGAGCTTGACGCAATGTTCGATGATTGTTGACAGGCGGCTGGCCAGTTCGCGTCGCTCCGATCGGCCCAAGGTTTCGATCTCCTCGGCGAGATTCTCCCAGTCAAGCGGCTGATTTGAACCACCTCTAGCAGTCGAACGAAGGGCTTCCGCTTGCTGCTGCGACCACGCGGAAAAGTCCGAATCGTATAGCGTCTTAGTCCCGGTCATCGCAGCTTCCGTAACTGACGTCCCCTAACGTGGGAGCGCGCGATGGGAATTTCATCCGCTCCGACGATCGCATGTCGCGCCTTGAAGAGAAAGCGGCGGTAACCCATCATCCCCGCATGGAAGAATTCGCCGTTCATCCCGAGCCTGACGACCCGCGGCTGACCCGCACCGTCGCCGGCATCGACCAGGAAGGCCGCCCCGTCGAGACCGCGGTAGTCATGGAGCGGCCGCTGACCCTGTTCCTCAACGGGCGCGAGATCGTCACGATGATGACGATCGGCGACCATCCCGATTACTTGGCGGTCGGCTATCTGCTCAACCAGAACATGTTGCTGGCAGGGGACCGGATCACCGGCATCGATTACGACGACGACATTGAGACGGTCGTCGTGCGTACCGACCGCGAGACCGATTTCGAGGACAAGCTGAAAAAGAAGACGCTGACCTCAGGCTGTGCGCAAGGCACCGTGTTCGGCGACCTGATGGAGAAGTTCGACGACATCCGCCTCGACCTTGGCGCGATCCTCAAAACATCGTGGCTCTACGCCCTGGCCCGCAAGATCAACACCGCGCCGAGCCTTTATCTGACCGCGGGCGCGATCCATGGCTGCGTGTTGTGCGAAGAAGACCGGCCGCTGATCTACATGGAGGATGTCGGCCGCCATAACGCGATCGACAAGATCGCCGGCTACATGCATCTCAACGGCATCTCGCCCGCCGGCAAGATCTTCTACACCACCGGCCGGCTCACCTCCGAGATGGTGATCAAGACCGTGCAGATGCGCATCCCGATCCTCATCTCGCGCTCGGGCTTCACCGCTTGGGGCGTCGACCTCGCGCGGCAGGCCGGCTTGACGCTGATCGGCCGCGCAAAAGGCCGCCGCTTTGTCGCGCTGTCCGGCGCCGAGCGCATCGTCTTCGACAGCGACGGCCGCGAGGCGGCGGAGGAAAACGCACGCTCCTCGCGCAAGGCGAACCTGCCGGAAGAGGCTATGTGACCCCGAAAGGCCCGAAGATCATCGGCGTGCTGCTGGCCGGCGGCTTGGCGCGGCGCATGGGCGGCGGCGACAAGCCGCTGAGGTTGCTCGCCGGCCGTCCGCTGCTCGATCACGTCATCGAGCGATTACGCCCGCAGGTCGCCGGTCTCGTGCTCAACGCCAATGGCGACCCGGCGCGCTTCGCAGCCTATGGTCTGCCGGTCGTCGCCGACAGCATCCCCGATTATGCCGGGCCGCTCGCCGGCATCCTGGCGGGGCTGGATTGGACCGCCGACAACCGCCCCGATTGCTCGCTGATCGCCACCGTGGCGACCGACGCACCGTTCCTACCGCGCGATCTGGTCGCGTGCATGGCGACAGCGCTCTCTACTGAACAGGCCGATCTCGCATGTGCAGCGTCGAGCGGACAGGCGCACCCGGTGATCGGATTATGGCCCGTGTGGCTGCGGGAGGACTTGCGCCGCGCCGTCGTCGACGAGGGCGTGCGCAAGGTCGATGTGTGGACCGCTCGTCACCGCCTGGCCGTGGTGCGTTTTTCCGACCGGCCCGTCGACCCCTTCTTCAACGCCAACCGCCCGGAGGATCTCGACCGGGCGGCGGCGCTGCTGGCGTCTACTGGAACGCCTTGATCGCGTTGAGCAGCGTCTGCACCACGCCCCAGGTGAGCGGGATGCCGACAAAGGTCCACGCGAGGAAGAGCTTTAGCCCGTTATTCGTACCGGTCATCAATTGCCTCCCATCGCCGCGGCGGTCCGCGCCGCCGGCTCGTCCTTCATGTGGTGCCGCTCGTTGACCGCGCGGATGCACGCGTTACAGATGAACCCGACCACCAGCAGACCGGCCATGATGTACATGGTGATGTTGTAGGCCTGCGCCGGCGGGACGCCGTGGTCGATGTTGTACTGGCGGATGTAATTGACCAGCACAGGCCCGACGATGCCGGCGGTCGACCACGCGGTCAGCAGCAGCCCATGGATCGCCCCGACATAGCGCGTGCCGAACATGTCGCGCAGATAGGCCGGCACGGTGGCGAACCCGCCGCCATACATGCTGAAGATCACCGCGTAGCAGAACACGAACAGCGCGACGCTGCCGATCGCCCCGCTGTAAGGCACCAACGCGTAAAGCACCGTCCCCAGCGCGAAGAAGCAGAAATAGGTGTTTTTGCGGCCGATATAGTCCGAGGTCGACGACCAGATGAACCGTCCCGCCATGTTGAACAGGCTGAACAGGCCGACAAACCCGGACGCGGCGACCGCCGTGACCTGACCCTTGAACATCTCCTGGCTCATCGCCGAGGCTTGGCCGAGCACGCCGATACCCGCCGAGACATTGAGGCAAAGCACCGCCCATATGAGCCAGAATTGCGGCGTTTTCAGCGCCTCGTAAACATAGACGTTTTGCGTCGTGATCATCCGCGACGACTGCATCGGGGCGACATAGCCCGCGGGTGCCCAGCCTTCGGCCGGCACCCGCACGATTGCCGCGCCGACCATCATGAAGACCAGATAGATGAGGCCCATGCAGATCCATGCCTCGGCGGCGCCGACATGGGTCGGCGTGTTGAACCGGCTCATCAGCCAGACCGAAAGCGGCGAGGCGATAAAGGCGCCGCCGCCAAACCCCATGATCGCCATGCCGGTCGCCATGCCGGGGCGGTCAGGGAACCATTTGATCAGCGTCGAGACCGGCGAGATGTACCCGAGCCCGAGACCGATGCCGCCGAGCACGCCGTAGCCGAGATAGATCATCCACAGCGTATGTAGATAGACGCCGACCGCGGAGATCATGAAACCGCCGGACCAGCATAACGCCGACGTGAACATCGCCCGCCGGGGGCCTCCTTCCTCCACCCAGCGACCAAATACCGCGGCGGAAAGGCCGAGAAAGACGATGGCGATGCTGAAGATCCAGCCGAGATCGGTCAGCGGCCAATCCTCGGGTGCCGGTTTGCTGATGCCGATCAGCTTGTTGAGCGGCAGATTGAAGACGCTGAACGCGTAGGCCTGGCCGATGCATAGGTGAATGCACAATGCCGCCGGCGGGATCAGCCAGCGGCTGTACCCCGGTGCCGCGATCGTACGCTCGCGCGCAAGGAATGACATGATCGGTCCGTCTCCTCCCCAAGACTTGTTCGCATCGGTGCGGCAATTGGCATTCGATAAATGCTTTCGCCGTCGGCAGCGGTGCGAACAATAAAAGCTTTATTTTAGCTGTCTTTGACTGTCAACCGGCGCGGATTGTAGATCGTCACTTGCCGGGCGTCTTGCCCAACGGCGGCGCAAACGCCTGATCCAAATCAAATTGTCGAGAGCCGTAACCACGAACCTCGCCGGCCGGTCGGATTGCGTCGCGCCGGGCCTCGTGCCACGATGCGAGTATGGCCCTATCGATCGATATCCGCGTCTTGGAGTTGTTGACGGCGCGGCTGTGTCACGATTTCGCAGGCCCGATCGCCGCGATTACCAACGGCGCCGAGCTTCTCGACGACGAGGATCCGGATTTCGTCCGCCAGGCCGGGACGCTGATCGGCGACAGCGCCAACACCGCCGCGAAACGGCTGCAGCTGTTCCGCTTTGTTTACGGGCTCAGCGCCGGCGCGATGGCCGGGCCGCCGCCGCATCTGTTGGCCAGCGAGTATTTTGCCGGCGGATCGGTCGCCTGCGAGTACCGCGACACGGCGCGGGCACTCGACGTGCCGTGGCAGCGATTGGGCTGCGCCTTGCTCATCGTCGCGGGTGAGGGCTTGCCGCGCGGCGGCAGGATTTGCCTGGACGCCGCGGGCGAGACAGTCGCCGTCACCGCCCAGGGGGAGGGCGCGCGGCTGTCCGACGAGGCGACCGGCGCGCTGCTGCTACAGACACCGGTGGAGGCGTTGACCTCGCGCACGGTCGGCGTCTATTTCGCCGGCCTGTTGGCGCGGCAACTCGACCACCGCCTCGGCGCTGCCGTCGAACCGGGCGGCTTCCGCATCTTCTGTGAAAAACCGTAGAATCGTAAGGTGGGATAGCGAAGCGTAACCCACCACCTGCCGGGGACGGCTTCGATGGGTTTCGCGCCGCCCAACCCGTCCTACGGCCGGAACCGTGTTCGATTATCGGGACCGATTCAGAGCCACCGCTGCTTGTATCAACGCCTTGAAGGCATCCGCGTCGACCTCATTGCCCTCGCGGATATCGATGGCACGCCTGGTGTTGCCTTCCAGACTTGCATTGAACAGACCCGACGGGTCCTCGAGCGCGGCGCCCTGGGCGAAGGTCACCTTCACGACGCTCTTGTAGGTCTCGCCGGTGCAGATCATTCCGTCGTGGTACCACACCGGAACGCCCCGCCATTTCCATTCCTCGACGACCTCGGGATCCGCGTCTTTGATGAGCGCGCGGACATGCGCGAGCGTCAGGCCCCGCCAGTCGCCCAGTTCCGCGATCCTCGCGTCGATCAGCCGAGACGGGGATTCACCCTGGGGCGTCGCGCTCTTCGCCATGTCGTTTGCGATGATGGGCTGAAAAGTAAGGTCGCGTGGGTTAGCGCAGCATAACCCACGGCCTCTCGTTGCGGCTTCGATGGGTTTCGCGGTGCTCAACCCATCCTACAGCTCGGAAATACTCAGGCCGTTTTGAGCTGCGGCACCGCGGCTTCCGCCGGGTCGCGCAACACGTAGCCGCGGCCCCAGACCGTCTCGATATAGTGTTCGCCGCCGGTCGCTTGGGCGAGCTTCTTGCGCAGCTTGCAGACGAAGACGTCGATGATCTTCAGCTCCGGCTCGTCCATCCCGCCATAAAGATGGTTAAGGAACATCTCTTTGGTGAGGGTCGTCCCCTTGCGCAGGCTCAGCAGCTCGAGGATGCCGTATTCCTTGGCGGTCAGGTGCAGCGGGTTCTGGTCGACGCTGACGACCCGGCTGTCGAGATTGACCAGCAGCTTACCGGTGCGGATCGTCGACTCGGGATGCCCCTTCGAGCGGCGGACGATCGCGTGGATGCGGGCGATCAGCTCGCGGCGGTCAAATGGCTTGGTCAGAAAATCGTCGGCGCCGAAGCCCAATCCCTTGATCTTATGATCGAGCTCGACAAGCCCCGACAGAATGAGGATCGGCGTGCGCACGCGCGCCGCGCGCAGCCGACGCAGCACCTCGTGCCCGTCGATATCCGGCAGCATCAGGTCGAGGATGATGATGTCGTAATCGTAGAGCTTGCCGATCTCCAGGCCGTCTTCGCCGAGATCGGTGGTATCGCAGATGAAATTTTCCTTGCGCAGCATCAACTCGATACTGGCGGCGGTCGCAGCATCATCCTCAACTAGCAACACACGCATGGGACGCCTCCGGGAAGCGCTAATGGCGCCGCTTGGCGCCGCATTTCGTTAACCAGTATTAGCGTCAGCGGTTAACAAATGATTATCCGCCCTGCTTGCTTGCATTCCGGTTCGCTCTCTCGCTTAACCGGATTTTAGCATCGTCGGTAAACGATTGACAGGCGTTGCGGTTGCCCCCACCGACCGTACCGATTTCCGAGCCATGTTCATCAGGGGACTGTGGCATGAATTCGCGCAGCGGCATTCACCATACGCAGCAATGGCAGCTCGCCGAGCGCCAGCGTTATCTGAGCGACCTCGAGGCGTTAGGCGCTCGGCTGCGCGCCGACGTCGAGACGTTGCGTGCCGAGATCGAGGATTCCGGCGGTGACGCGGCAGCCCCCATCAACTCGCGTCTCGATCCGCATTTCATTCGCCCGCTGCTCGAACGGCGCGACAAGCTGCTGCGCTCGATCAGTGAACTGGACACCCAAATCGATGAAGCGCGCGCGGCACTGGCCAGCGGCCAACAGGAGGCGCGCTTGATCGAGGGCGGGCTGGTGCATCGCGGCCTCAAATTCGAGGACCGCCTGACCCGCCGCACCCGCCGGATGATGTAGCCGGCAGGCCACGATCGCCTGACACCCGCCGGCGCGCTCGCTAGAACAAGTGGATAAAGAGCACGAACAGGCCGCCGGACAGGATGATCGCCGCCGGCAGGGTCAGCACCCAGGCGAGCAGCAGGCTGCGGATCGTGCTGCCCTGCAGGCCGGAGCCGTTGGCCGCCATAGTGCCCGCGACGCCCGAGGACAGGACGTGCGTGGTGCTGACCGGCAACCCGTAGCTGTCGGCCGCTGCGATCATGCCCATCGCGACCAGCTCGGCCGAGGCGCCCTGGCCATAGGTCAGGTGCTCCTTGCCGATCTTTTCGCCGACGGTGATGACGATGCGCTTCCAGCCGACCATCGTGCCGAGCCCGAGCGCGATCGCCACCGCCACCTTGACCCAGGTCGGGATAAACTTGGTCGAGTTGTCGAGCGTTTTCTTATAAGCCCCGAGGGCCTTCGTATCGTCGGCCGACAACTCGGCCTCCTTGTCCTTGGCGAGCAGGCGCAGCGCCTCGGAGGCCAGGTACATGTCGTTACGGGTGTTGCCGACCTGGTCCTGCGGCACCTTCGACAGCGAGCCGTACTGCGTCACCTCATCGGAGATCTGCTTGATCAGCGCGGAGAGCGAGGGGTAGGTGCCCTCGTTGATCTTGTGCTGGGCGACGTAGAGCGTCACTGCCGGACGCGGATTGCCGATCACATTGTAGCCGGCGGCATGGGCGCTGACGACCGCGGCCGCGGCGCTCGACGCCTTCTGGAAATCGCCCATCGCGCTGTCGGGCAGCGCGCGGTTGAGTGCGTAGGTCGTCGGCACCGTGCCGATCAGGATCAGCATGATCAGGCCCATGCCCTTCTGCCCGTCATTCGAGCCGTGCGCGAAGCTGACGCCGGTGCAGGTGAAGATCAGCAGGCCGCGAATCCACCAGGGCGGCGGCGTCGCGCCTTCGGGCGCCTTGTAGAGCGCCGGGATCTTGATCAGCGCCTTGGCGAGCAGCAGCAGCGCGGCCGCCAGGAAAAAGCCGATCAGCGGCGAGAACAGCAGCGACTTGCCGACACCGAGCGCCTGGTTCCAGTCGACGCCGCTGGTGCCGCTGCCGTTCGCCGCCATGAGCTGGTTCGCCACGCCGACGCCGATGATCGAGCCGACCAGCGCGTGTGAGCTCGAGTTGGGGATGCCGAACCACCAGGTACCAAGGTTCCAGATCGTCGCCGCGATCAGCAGCGCGAAGACCATCGCGAACCCGGCCTCGCTGCCGACTTGCAGGATCAGCTCGACCGGGAGCAGCGAGATGATCCCGAACGCCACCGCGCCCGTCGATGTCAACACGCCGAGAAAATTGAACGCCCCCGACCATATCACTGCGACATTGGGCGGCATCGAATGGGTATAGATCACCGTCGCCACCGCGTTCGCGGTGTCGTGGAAGCCGTTGACGAACTCGAAGCCGAGCGCGATGAGCAACGCGACTCCCAAGAGGATGTAAGGCAGGGCCGATTTCAGCGGTGAGGTAAGCAGGTCCTCGTAGAGCTGAAACCCGGCATAGACGATACCGACTGCCAGCAGCAGCGCGATGATCGCGCCAAAGCCGGCGCCGCTGCTTCGCGACGAGATGCGGGTTTCGTAAAGCGACGCGGTCGACATCGGCACGGCTCCGTGGTGAGGCGGACAGCGCGCAACCTACAATCCGCAGTGTGATTGATTTGTGACGAAAATATTAACGTTTGGCGTGTTCGCGATGCACGCTTTTTTATCAAGACTTTGCTTCGATTTCGGCGGGCGATAGGGTACCGGCTCGAAGCCGCCGGTGCCGCTGAGGACATGAATGAGCGTACCCCAAAAATCGTTCGAACCCGACGCCGCCTGCCCGCTTGACGGCATCCGCGTCGTCGACATGTCACGGCTGGTGGCCGGCAACGCGGTCTCGTCGCAACTTGCCGATTTCGGCGCCGAGGTCGTCAAGATCGAAGACCCCGGCAAGGGCGACCCGCTGCGGGCTTGGCAGACCGATGGCGTCAGCGTCCACTGGAAGCTCTACGCCCGCAACAAGAAGAGCGTCGCGCTGAGCCTCCGCCCGGCGCGCGGCCGCGAATTGCTGCTCGACCTGATTTCCACCGCCGAGGTGCTGATCGAGAATTTCCGCCCCGGCACGCTGGAAAAAATGGGTCTCGCGCCGGCTGACCTGCACAAGCGCAACCCGCGGCTCGTGATCGTCCGCGTCTCGGGCTGGGGCCAGGACGGGCCGTACAAGGACCGGCCGGGTTTCGGCACGCTGGTCGAGAGCCTATCGGGCTACGCGTCGCGCACCGGTTTTGGCGACCGCGAGCCGGTGCTGCCGCCGACCGCGCTCGCCGACATGGTGGCCGGGCTATACGGCGCCTTCGCGGTGATGGTGGCGTTGCGCCGGGTCGAGGTCGAAGGGGGCGCCGGTCAGGTGATCGACCTGCCGCTGCTCGACCCGCTCTTTTCGTTCATCGCCACCGAGGCGCCGATCTACAACCTCACCAAGGCGATCCGCCCACGCACCGGCAGCCGCTCGGAAACCACCAGCCCGCGCAACGTCTTCCGCACCAAGGACGGCCGCTATATCGGCATCTCGGCCTCGATCCAGACCATGTCGGAGCGGCTGTTTCGCGCGATCGGCCGCGAGGACATGATCACCGACCCGCGTTTCGTGAACAACACCGCGCGGCTGCGTCACGTCGAGGAGACCGAGGCGCCGATTGTCGACTTCATCGCCGCGCGGACGCTGGACGAGAACATGGCGATCTTCGAAGCCGCCGAAGTTACCGCCTCACCGGTCTACGACATCGACCAGTTCCTCGCCGACCCGCATGTCCAGGCCCGCAACATCGTCGTCGACCTGCCCGACGCGCAGACTGATCGCATCACCATGCACAACATCATCCCGCGCCTTTCCGACACCCCCGGCAAATTGCGCCGCCCCGCCCCCGCCATCGGCGAGCACACCGCGGAGATTCTCGGCCAGCTCGGTGTCGGTGATGCGGAACTGCAGGCACTGGCGCGAGAAGGCATCGTCGGTCTGGCGAATTAGGAGCTTACTGCAACCCCCACCCCGACCCTCCCCCGCTAGCAGGGGAGGGAGGATGCATAACACATACGCGGACGCGCTCCTTCCCCCGCTGGCGGGGAAAGGTTGGGATGGGGGTCGCTAAAGGAGGAAGCCATGAAACCCAACCTGCCGGTCTGGCGTTCGATGCTGTTTGTCCCGGTAACGGCGCAGCGTTTTGTCGACGGCGCGGCCAGGCGCGGCGCCGATGCGATCATCCTCGACCTCGAGGACGCCGTCGCCGCTTCGGAGAAGGAGCGCGCCCGGACGCTGGTGCCGGAGGCGGCGGCGCTGGTATCGCGCGGCGGCGCCGATGTCGTCGTGCGCATCAACCGGCCGCTGCGCATGACGGTGCGCGACCTCGAAGCCGTCATCAGCCCGGCGGTCACGGCGATCGCGCTGCCCAAAGCCGAAAGCCCCGAGCATGTCCAGCTCGTCGCCGAGATGATCGACGAGATCGAGGCCGAGCGCGGCATGGCCATCGGCACCACCAAGATGCTGGCGATGGTCGAGACCTGCTCGGCGTTCTTCCGCATCGCCGAGATCGCCAAGGCCTCGCCGAGGCTTGTCGCACTCAACCTCGGCGCCGAGGATTTCGCTTTGTCGGCCGGGATGCTGCCGACCGCCGAGGGCCTTTTCATGCCCAAACAGACCGCAGTCTTCGCGGCGCGCGGCGCCGGCATCATGCCGATGGGCTTTGTCGGCACGGTCGCCGAGTTCAGCGATCTCGACGGCTTCCGCGAGACGGTGCGCCGCTCCCGGCGTCTCGGCTTTTTCGGCGCCTCGGTGATCCATCCGAGCCAGATCGCGATCCTCAACGAGGAGTTCCGCCCCAGCCCCGAGGAGGTCGACCACGGCCGCCGCGTCGTGGCCGCTTATGACCAGGCGCTCGCCGACGGCGTCGGCGCCGTCACCGTCGACGGCAAGATGATCGACGTGCCGATCGTCGAGCGCGCCCGCCTCCTGGTCGCCCGCGAGGAAGCCATCGCCGCCCGCGAAGCCCGCATGAAAGCGTTGGCCGCAGCGCTCTAACGCAGCGGCGCGGCGGCGGTCTGACCAATACCGCCGCGCCGCGCGCCGGCATCGATGTTTCCCCACAGCACCTCGTGGTCCACCGGCAGTGCGCCGCTGTTGGGCATCGCCATCCACAGGCGCAGCAGCAGCCGGTCGTGGCCCGAGACCGCGTCGTCCTCGAACGCGGTGCGGGCGTGGTAGATCACGTGGTTGTTGACGAATTGGATATCGCCCGGCGCAAAGCTCATCTCAAACGACAGCTCGTCAGCGAGATTGGAGAGCATGTCGAGCGCCTCCCATTGCTCCACCGAGACGCGCGGGGTCTCGGGCCGGCGCTGCCCGGCCTCGACAAAGGTGCGCGAATAATGGCTGGTGAACTTGCCGTCGCGCACGCCCCAGACCGGTAGCGCATAGCCCATCGTGTCGCCTTCGTCCTCCTCGCCGAAGCGGCTGCGCCAGACGGTCTCGTGGAGCGCGGCGCAGAGATCGGGGCGACGTTCGAGCATCGCGTTATGCACCGCCGGCGAGCTGCACAATTTCGAGACGCCGCCCTGCATCGCCTGCCGAATGCAGAACAGCGCGACGACGTCGCAGCGATCGGTGTGGTAGCGCAGGCCCTGGTTTGACAGCGTGCGCGAATACGACGACAGGAATGAGCCATTTTGGGCATCGCTCAGCTGACCGTAACGATCGCCGACATCCCGCCCGACATCGCGGATTTCGCGCATGATCTCGCCGCCGCGGTTGGAGAACACCAGCATGCCGAGCTGGCGGCAGATGCCAGCGTAAACGATCTTCGCCTCGTCCGGCGTGTAACGCGACGGATCGAGGCCTTGCAGCATCAACAGACCGCTGCCGTTTTCCAGCTCCTGGCGAATGTCGTCGAACAGTGGCGCGAGGCCGGGCAGCCGGAAGTCGTCGGCGCTCATCTCTTCCCACGAACGACCCCGAGCGCGCGCCGCGGCGAGCGCGGCATCGATCTCGGCGAGCTGCGCGGCATTAAGGCGACGCCGCCAGCGTGGCGAGCTGGCCATGTCCTCCCCATGCCACACATTGGCACCGGTGATCGGCAGGATATCGGACACGCCGTCCTCGCGACGATGTGAGCGGGTCGCGTATTGTAGCATGCCTCATGCGCCTTGCCGCGCCACAGTGGGACGCCCACATGATCCGAACCGGGGCTCAGGCAGGCGCCCCATCAGACGGCTCGCCGTCCAAGCTCTGCGCCACTCGCGCTGCGAGGAGTGCGTCGCCTGGATGTTCCACCATCATTATCTGGACATCGGCGGTTTCCACGCTCCTTCGGCGTCCTCAGCGGAGGAAGGCGATGCACCAAACGATCGAGCGGCGTTCTCTGATGCAACTTGCCGCGGCGGGTGCGACCGTGGCGGCGTTGTCGCCAATCGGCAGCGCGGCAGCGCAAACTGCGCAGCCGGTGCCGGCAAAGCCCAGCTACACACCGCAGCCGCTACCGTTCGACCCAAAATCGATCAAGGGTCTGTCGGAGAAGATCCTTACCAGCCACTACGACAATAACTATATCGGCGCCGTGAAACGGCTGAACGCGATCACCGCGCAGTTAGCCGAGCTCGATGTCGCCAAGGCACCCGTCTTTGTGGTCAACGGGTTGAAACGCGAGGAGCTCATCGCCGCCAATTCGATGATCCTGCACGAGCTGTATTTCGCGGGTCTCGGCGAAGAGAGCAGGCCCGGGCCGGCGCTGAACGATGCGCTCGCCCGCGACTTCGGCAGCGTCGATCGCTGGCGCACCGAGTTTGTCGCCATGGGCAAGGCCGAGGGGGGCGGTTCGGGCTGGGTGCTGCTGGCCTGGAACCCACGCGACAAACGGCTGGTCAACACCTGGGCGGCCGACCATACGATGAACCTGGCCGGCGGGCAGCCGATCCTTGCACTCGACATGTACGAGCACGCCTACCAGATGGATTACGGCGCCAAGGCCGGCGACTATGTCGACGCCTATATGAAGTCGATCCGCTGGGCGAATGCCGACGGGCTCTTCGAGCGCTACAGTCGGGGATAGCAACCACGCTGGTATTATCGGCAGACAATTCAGGAGACACGGCGATGAGCGACGCGCGATCGATCTCGGTGCTGGGCATTTGCGGCAGCTTGCGTCAGGGCTCGTTCAACCGCGCGGCGCTCAACACCGCGATCGAGCTGTGCCCGCCGGGGATGAAGGCCACCGTCGCCGACATCTCGCAGATCCCGCTGTACAACGAGGATGTCCGCGCGCAAGGCTTTCCGCCGCCGGTCGAGACGCTGCGCCAGCAGATCAAGGCGGCCGATGCGCTACTCTTCGCCTGCCCCGAATACAATTACTCGATGTCCGGCGTCCTGAAGAATGCGATCGACTGGGCGTCGCGGCCGCCGGATCAGCCCTTTGCCGGCAAGCCCGCGGCGATCATCGGCGCAGCGGCCGGCATGGCCGGCAGCGCCCGCGCACAGGGCGATCTGCGCCGCAGCATGGTGTTTCTCGATATGCACCCGCTCAACAAGCCCGAAGTGCTGATCTTCCAGGCGCACAACAAGTGACGCCAGCGGCCGGCTCACCGACGACGTGGCGCGCGGCCTGCTCGGCGACCTGATGAAGGCGCTGCTCGCCTGGACCCGGCTGATCGGCGGAAAGTAGCTACTCGGCCGCCGCGGCGCGCCGCGTTTGCAGCGCCGCGACGAGCATGTCGGTGTCCATCACGTCACCGAACACGTTGTAGAACGCGGTCAGCGCCGCATCGTGTTCGTGCTGGGTCAGCGCGGCGTTGCCGTCGCTGACCATGATCGTGCGGAAATTGCTCATCATCGCGTCGCGCGCCGAGCTTTCGCAGCATACATTGGTCACCGTGCCGGTGATCAGCACCGTATCGAAGCCGCGTGTCCGCAGCCGCTCGGGCAATTCGCTGGTGCCGGGCAGGAAGCCGCTGAAGCGGTATTTGTCGACGATCTCGTCTTCCGGCCTGACATCGAGCTCCGGCCACAGCGAATGGCCCAGCGAGCCCGCGGTCAGCGCGGCGATGCGCTTGGCGCGCGCCTCGGGCGTGGCGATCTCGAACGCCACCGACCAGTCGTCGAGGCAACGATCGTCATGCGTCATGCGCACCCAGAAGACGGCGCCGTCGGCCTGGCGGAGCGCGGCGGCGAGCCGGTTGATCGCCGGCACGATATCGCGCGCCGCCGGACACACCGCATGGCCGACCGCGTCATTCATAAAGGCGTGCTGCATGTCGATGACCACGAGCGCGGTGCGGACCGGGTCGAGTTCGGCAAAGGGGTGCGCGCGGCCGCGCCGCTGGATCACGCGCTCGACGACATCGTCGGGAATGGTGGCGCCGGCCAGTTTCATCAGTGGCTCTCGACAACTAGGGTTCGTGCAAGCTGCGCGGCATCTGCGGCGCGATTAAATCTAGCGCGTTGCGGCCGTGGGCGCGATAAATCGTGAAATGGGAGTCGAGCGTGCAAATCGGCAAGCCAGTCATCTCGGCGAGGCGGACCAGGCACGCATCCGCGAGCGACATCGGCACATTTGCATAACGCTCCATCAGCGAGCCCACCGCACCGGCCTCGTCGCCGAGCGCCAAGCCGATTTCCAGATCGCCCCGCTGCAAGAAGGCGATCAGCCGTGCCGGTGGAATGTGACGGCGTCCGATGAGGAAGCAAGCTTCCGCCACGACTGCCTCACAGGTCAATGACGGGCGTCGCAACTGCTTGAAGGTCTCGATCGCCCATTCATGGTGTGCCTCGGACGCCATGAAATAGGCAACCAACGGCCCGGTATCGATCAACGCCTCGACGCTCACCTCCCAAACCCATCGAGGTAATCCGGGTTGGTCGCGTAATCAGCGGGGCCATCGGCAATGATGCCGCAACAATCCTGCATCGCCTCATGCAATGACGACGGAGGTCGCGGTTTCCCGGCCTGGGGATCGCCTTCGCCCAACGCGAGGCGCAACCCCTCTTCGATGAGGTCTTTCAGCCGGTAGCCACGCAGTGCGGCCGCCGCTTTCGCGCGGCGGAACAGTGCGTCGGGAAGATCGATCGTGGTTCGCATGCGCACAATATAAGCATAAATATGTTTTTATGCAAATATGGTTTTACCACGCCGCATCGAGGATTTCGCGCACCACGGCGGGACCGTCGATCTTACGCGGGTTGGTGTGGATCCAGCGGTCGTGCATCGACAGCTCGGCGATAAGGTCGAGCTGGTCGGCCTGGACGCCGACATCGCGCAATCGCGACGGCAGCCCCAGATCGGCGATCAGCCCGGCGACGAAGTCAGCGGCTGGTGCATCTCTGTCGCCAAACGCCTCGCTGACGCGCGCCTGGCGGTCGGGATTGACCGGCAGGTTGAAGCGCAGCACATGCGGCAGCATCACGCATGACGTGTAACCGTGCGGCACGTGCGCCGTGCCGCCGAGCACATGGCCGATGCCGTGGCTCGCGCCTTTCGGGACACCGGTCTGCGAGCCGATCATCGACATCCAGGCGCCGAGCTGGCATTCGAGCCGGGCGTCGAGATCCTCGTGGTCGGCCTTCACGCCGCGTAGCCCGTGCGACAGCAACCGCAGCGCATGCACAGAGGCGCCTTCCGACATCGGCTGGCATTGCGGCGAGCAGATGTCCTCGACCGCGTGGTCGACGGCACGAATGCCGGTCGAGAGAAACAGCCATTCGGGTGTGTGCACCGTGGCGCACGGGTCGAGCACGACCGACTTCGCCATCATCATCGGATGGCCGAAGCTCTCCTTCACATTGCGCGCGGTGTCGGTGCAGCCGGCGGAGGCGGTGTATTCGCCGGCCGACAGCGTCGTCGGGATGGTCAGCGTGCGGACGCGCGGCGCCTCGATATGCGGCCGGGTGATCTTGCCGTCGGCGTCGACGCGCGCGCGAAAATTATCGAGCTGCTGCGCGTCGACGATGTCGTTCGAGAGGCACATCGCAACGATCTTCGCCGCGTCGGTGACCGAGCCGCCGCCCAACGTCACGATCAGATCGGCACCGGCGGCGCGGGCGGCATTCGCGGCGGCGACGCAATCGACCCGCGGCGTGTGCGAACCGATCTTGGCGCACAGCCCGGCGAAGCGGTTGCCGAGTGCAGTTCGCAGTTGTTCGACGAGGTCCGTCTCGCGCTCCAGCGTGCCGCTCGCCAGCACGAACACGGCATGCGCGTCGGCGCGCTCGACCTCTTCCTTGATCGCCTCGGCGAAAGGCCGTCCGTAGATCACGCTTTCCATCGCCGGAAAGCGATAGGCGCCAGTCATCATCACACAGCCCTCCCCCGCTCGAACTCGACGATGCTGCCTCGTCCGCTGCCCCGCGTTCAAGGTACTTGACTTAACCGATCAGTTAATTAACTTACTTGTTAAATGACTCTCGACCTCACCTTCGCCGCACTCGCCGACCCGACCCGGCGCGCCATCCTCGCCCGGCTCGCACAGGGCGCGGCCACCGTGGGCGAACTGGCCGACCCGTTCGCGATCTCGCTCCCGGCGATCTCGCGGCATTTGCGGGTGCTCGAACAGGCGGAGTTGATCGTGCGCGAACGCGAAGGACAACACCGCCGCTGCCGACTGCGCGCCGACGGGCTCGCCGCGGCGAGCGAATGGCTCGATTTTTACCGCCGCTTCTGGAGCGGCGCTTTCGACCGGCTCGAGACGCATCTTAGCCAATCAACCCCCAAGCCAGGAGATACCGATGACCATCGCTGATCAAACCGTGCTTTTGCTCGAAATCTCGCGTCGTTTCGCGGCATCGCCGGAACGCGTCTTCGACGCGTGGGTCGGCCGGGAATGGTGCGAATGGCTCGGGCCCCCGGACTCGCGCTGCACCATCCTGGAGCTCGACCCGCGGGTCGGCGGTACGTTCCGCGTCGCGATAACGATGTCGGACGGCCGCGAGATCGAAGTCTCGGGGACCTACACCGAGCTGCGCCGTGCGCAGAAGCTGGCGTTCGGCTGGAACAGCGACTTTGCAAACCAGAAAATGACGATCGCCGTCACATTTCGACCGGATAGCGGTGGCACGCTGATGACGCTGCGCCAGGAAGGCTTCCCGGACGCCGATCTGCAGAACGGCTACAAGGCCGGCTGGACCGGCGCCGGCGGCTCGTTCGACAAGCTCGCCGACTTCCTGGCGCGCGCCGCCTGATTTCAAACAGGGAGAAAGCTCATGCCGACACTGCAAATCATCGGAGCGCCACAGAGCAATTTTGTCTGGGCCTGCCGCATCGCCTGCGGCGAGAAGGAGGTGCCGTACGAGCTTGTGGGGGTCTTTCCGCACACGCCGGAGGTCGACGCGATCCATCCGTTCGGCAAGATCCCGGCGATGCGCCACGGCGACGTGACGCTGTGCGAGTCGCGGGCGATCCTGCACTACATCGATCATGCGTTTCCGGGCGCGCCGCTGGCGCCGCGCGACCCGGTCGGTGCGGCGCAGGTCGAGCAGTGGATTTCGCTGCACAACACGGCGATCGACCCGGTGCTGCTGCGGCAATACGGCGGACCGGGCTACTTCTTTCCCGGGACACCGGACGGCAGTCCAAACCGCGCTGTTATCGATGCCGTCCTGCCGAAATTGCCGCCGCATTTCGACCTCCTCGACCGCGCGGTCGCCGAGACTGGCTACCTCGTCGGCAATGGGTTCACCGCGGCCGACATGACCGTGCTGCCGCTGCTCTACTACATGAGCAAGCTGCCGGAGAGCGGCGAGATGCTGAAGGAGCGGGCCAACCTCGCCGCCTATGTCGAAAAGCTCCTGGCGCGCAAGACCGTCGCCGACACGATCCCGCCGCCGATGCCCGGACGGTCATAAAAAGCCCCCGCACTACCGCGCTCCTCCCCCGCTTGCGGGGGAGGGTTGGGGGTGGGGGCCGATCTCGCCCTTCCAGGCTTACGCCGTCGCTTGGGCGCGCATCGCGCGGCGCTTGGCGATCGTCGGCGCTTTTGGCGCCTTCAGTGGGTCCTTCGTGGCGCCGCTCGGGCCGACCGTGTCGGGCAGGTTGTAGACCCAGTTGTCGCCGCCGAGGATGTAGTTGCGGTTGGTCTGCGCCGGGTTGCGGTTGACCAGCGGGCGGTTGAACAGCGGGTGGGTCATGCTGCGGATTTCGTGCTCGATCTGGAACAGCGTCTCGCCGGTGTCGAGATCGATGATGTCCTCAAAACGATACTGGCAGCGGTCGCTTTCCTCGGTGACCAGGCCGAGCTTTTGCAGCTTTTCGTGCGGTGTGCCGAAATCCTCGACATAAACCTGCAGGTGGTGGCCGTCGAATTCGACGATCGGCCGGTCGGTCTCACGGAACACCAGCTCCTGGTTCAGGCCGCATTTGATGTGCGCGGCCTTGCCGTGGCCGTTCTTCTCGACGCAGGTCTTGGCACCCATGATCTTGCGATAGAACTTGGCGATCTTCTTCGCGGTCTTCTCCGGCACGGTGAACTCGACATAGGGCAAGCCGAGATTGATGTTGCCGAAGCGCGCGACATCCGGCTCGTAGATGTGGAACTCGTTGCCCCACGGGCAGCTCGCGTGGACGTATTCGTTGTATTCCTTGAAGCTGAACTTGGTGTCGGCGAGGTTCTTCTTGACGCCCTGGAAGCGGTTGAGCAGCTCTTCGCGGCTCGGCGTCACGACGCCGATATGGCCACGGAACACCAGCGCGTCGCCCGAGGGCATGTGGATCTGGCTCTTGCCGATATTGACCCACATGTTGTTGGTGCCGGGAAACAGAAACGGGTCGCGGGTGAAGCCCATCCCCAGCAGATAGAAATCGCTGGCAAGTCCCTGATTGGGGATCTCGACGTTGAGATGCTCCAGCGCGGTGAAGTTGCCGAGATCCTCGGCGGCGCGATCGAATTGTACGGTGGCCATGTTTTCCTCCGGATATTGCGACCCTCGGTTTCTCCCCTTGGGGCAGCGCCAGCTGGGCTTGGGGTCCATCAGAACAAATTTTCGAAGCGTTCGTCTACGGGAACGCGGTAGCCGTCGGCAAGCTTGTTGGTCTGATTGGCCATGCCGACGATCGCCAGCAACTCGGCGTACATCTCCTTGGTCATGCCCCGGCCTTTGGCGGCGGCGCCGTGCGAGTGGCTGCAATAGGCGCAGCCATTGGTGATGCTGACCGCGAGATAGATCATCTCCTTGGTCAGCGGATCGAGCGCGCCCGGCGCCATGACCTCCTTGAGGCCGCCCCAGATGCGCTTCAGCGTCGCCGAATCGCTCGCCAGCACCCGCCAGAAATTATTGATGTAATCGGTGTCGCGGGTCTTCTTGATGTCGTCGAAGACGGCCTTCACCTCGCCACTTGCGGCGGCCTCGTCGATCATCGGCACGGCGGTGGTCATTGCTCATTCTCCAGGCGGCCGGCAAGGAACAGCGCCAGCATGCGAAAGTCGCTATAGAGCGACCAGAACGGATGGCCAAAGGTTTCCGGCTTGTTGTGTTCGAACACCGCATGCCCGGTCCAGGCGCAGGCATAGCCGACGATCGGGGCGGCGATGAGGAAATACCAGTTGCAGGTCAGCGCGAAGACGATCAGCAACACCACCCCCGCGCCGGTGCCGATAAAATGCAGCGCCCTGGTGCGGGGATCGCGGTGCGCTTTCAGATAGCGCGGCCAGAATTCGGCGTAGGTCATGGCGAGGCTGGATCGGCTCTATGCGTCCTTCGAGACGGCGCTTCGCGCCTCCTCAAAGTCTGATTCGAAACTATCTTCGTCATTCCGGGGCGGCCCGCCGGGCCGAACCCGGAACCCATGAACACAGTCTCCTCCGACGTGGTTTCAACCTCGGGACGCACTTTTCGAGGTCCGTGTGCATGGGTTCCGGGTTCATCGCCGCGCGATGCCCCGGAATGACACGTAAAAAGCACCCAGGCCATCAGCCAAACGCATTTCTGAGATGACGGGTTTTCTTCATGCCATCTGCCGACCGTCCTGAAGAGCGGGCGCAGCCCGCGTCTCGAAGGACGCGCGGCCGGAATGCAGCGTCGATCTGAGATATTGTAAACCTCCCCATGGCAGCGTAAGTCACAGGTAATCCTTTATCCGACACGATCCAGCTCCCGGAGGGAGTAAAAATCATGGGCTTCAAAGTGGCGGTGGTCGGCGCGACCGGCAATGTCGGGCGCGAGATGTTGGCGACCCTGGCCGAGCGTGAGTTTCCTTGCGACGAGGTGATCGCGCTCGCGTCGTCGCGCTCGATCGGCAGACAGGTCTCGTTCGGCGAGGACGATGTGCTCGACGTCCAGGACCTCGAGCATTTCGACTTCAAGGGCATCGACATCGTGCTGTCGTCGCCCGGCGCCAAGGTGTCGGCGGTGTATGCGCCGCGCGCCGCCAAGGCCGGCGCGGTCGTCATCGACAACACCTCGCATTGGCGGATGAACCCCGACGTGCCGCTGGTCGTGCCCGAAGTGAATCCCGACGCGATCAAGGGCTACGAAAAAAAGGGCATCATCGCCAACCCGAACTGCTCGACGATCCAGATGGTCGTGGCGCTGAAGCCGCTGCACGATCTGGCGAAGATCAGGCGCGTGGTGGTGGCGACCTACCAATCGGTATCGGGCGCCGGGCGCGCGGCGATGGACGAATTGTTCGCCCAGACCCGCTCGGTCTACGTCAACGACCCGATCAAGCCCGAACAGCTGACCAAGCAGATCGCCTTCAACGTCATTCCCCATATCGATGTGTTCATGGCGGACGGGTCGACCAAGGAGGAATGGAAGATGGCGGTCGAGACCCGCAAGATTCTCGATCCCGACATCGCGGTCATCGCCACCTGCGTTCGGGTGCCGGTGTTCATCGGCCACGCCGA
Source organism: uncultured Alphaproteobacteria bacterium (assembly GCA_963778385.1). Taxonomy (GTDB): domain Bacteria; phylum Pseudomonadota; class Alphaproteobacteria; order ATCC43930; family CGMCC-115725; genus DATARH01. The sequence continues at coordinate 55,053 of CAVZUA010000044.1, forward strand.
GGCGGTCAATATCGAGTTTGCCCGGGCGATCACCGAGGACGAGGCGCGGCGCGCGCTGCGCACCTTCCCCGGCGTCAGCGTCGTCGACCATCGTGCCGACGAGGGCTATGTGACACCCGCCGAGATCGCCGGCGAGGACCTCGTCTATGTCAGCCGCATCCGCAAGGACCCAACCGTCGCCAACGGGCTGGCGATGTGGGTGGTTGCCGACAACCTGCGCAAGGGCGCGGCGACCAACGCGGTGCAAATCGCCGAGCTGCTGGCCGGCAAATATCTCGACCGCCGCGGCCGCGCCGCGACGACGCAACGAAGGGCCGCGCCGGCGCTGTCGTAACGCCCGCGCTTCTGTTGGGTCCGCGCGAGCACATTTTCCCCCACCCTACCCCTCCCCCGCTGGCGGGGGAGGGAATAGTTACTCGGACGCGCCCCCTCCCCCGCCAGCGGGGGAGGGTCGGGGTGGGGGTTGCGGGCGCGCGGCACATTTCCAGCCCCAGCGGCGTTTAGCTCGGATGGCCCCGTCCGATCTGCAGACCCTCGGCCCTGCGCCGCCATCTCCGAGCGGAGCGCCGAGTACGATTGCGCCGCTGCAGCGCGCGCCGGCCGCTGAGCTGACCTTTCTCGGCCGGCGCATCACGCCGCTGACGCGCCGTCGGCTCGACCAGTTTCGCGCCAATCGCCGCGGGTTCTGGTCGCTGTGGCTGTTCCTGGCGCTGTTCGTCGTCACCCTGTTCGCCGAGTTCATCGCCAACGACCGGCCGTTGCTGATCGAGTATGACGGCGGCTGGTACATGCCGGTGTTCCACGCCTACCCGGAGACCACGTTCGGCGGCGTGTTCCCGAGCGAAGCCGATTACCACGACACCGAGGTCAAGAAGTTGATCGAGGCGAAGGGGTGGATCGTCTGGCCGCCGATCCCCTATCGCTACGACACGATCACCACCGCGCCCGGTCCCTACCCCGCCCCGCCGTCGGGCCCGGACTGGCTCGGCACCGATGACCAGGGCCGTGATGTGCTGGCGCGGCTCATCTACGGGTTTCGCATTTCGGTGCTGTTCGGGCTGGCGCTGACCGTGATGTCGTCGCTGATCGGCGTCGCCGCCGGCGCGGCGCAAGGTTATTTCGGCGGCCTCGTCGATCTCGGCTTCCAGCGCTTTATCGAGGTGTGGTCCGGGCTGCCGGTGCTTTATCTGCTGATCATCCTGGCGAGCCTGGTGCAGCCGAATTTCTGGTGGCTGCTCGGACTGATGCTGCTGTTCTCGTGGACCAGTCTGGTCGACGTGGTGCGCGCCGAGTTCCTGCGTGCGCGCAATTTCGACTATGTCCGCGCGGCGCGGGCGCTGGGCATGCCAGACCGGCAGATCATCCTGCGCCACGTGCTGCCGAACGCCATGGTGGCGACGATCACCTTTATGCCGTTCGTCCTCAACACCTCGATCACGACGCTGACCTCGCTTGATTTCCTCGGCTTCGGACTGCCGCCGGGTTCGCCCTCGCTCGGCGAATTGCTGGCGCAGGGCAAGGCCAACCTCCAGGCGCCATGGCTCGGCATCACCGCGTTTATGACGCTGGCGGTGATGCTGACGCTGCTGACCTTTGTCGGCGAGGCGGTGCGCGACGCCTTCGACCCGCGCAAGGTGATCGGATGAGCCCGCGCGGATGAGCCTGCTCGAAATCCGAGACCTCGGCGTCACCTTTACCGGCTGGCGCGGCGCGGCGCCGGTGCAGGCCGTGAAGCGCGCCTCGTTCGACCTCGACAAGGGCGAGACCCTGGCGCTGGTCGGCGAGAGCGGTTCGGGCAAGTCGGTGACGGCGCTGTCGATCCTGCAGCTTCTCCCGTATCCCGCCGCCGCGCACACGCCCGAAAGCAGCATCAAATTCGCCGGCGAGGAACTGGTCGGCGCGTCCAACGCGCGGCTGCGTGAGATTCGCGGCAACCGCATCGGTATCGTGTTCCAGGAGCCGATGACCTCGCTCAACCCGCTGCACACGATCGAGAAGCAAGTCGGCGAGACGTTGCTGATCCACAACCACCTGCCGGCGACGACGGTGCGGCGGCGGACGCTGGAGCTATTGCATCTCGTGGGGCTGCGAGAAGCCGAAAGCCGGCTCAAGGCCTATCCGCACCAATTGTCCGGCGGGCAGCGCCAACGGGTGATGATCGCGATGGCGATCGCCAACGAGCCCGACATCCTGATCGCCGACGAGCCGACCACCGCGCTCGACGTGACGATCCAGGCGCAAATCCTCGAGCTGATGCACGATCTGCGCGATCGGCTCGGCATGGCGCTGCTGCTGATCACCCACGATTTATCGATCGTCAAGAAGATGGCCGACCGGGTGTGCGTGATGTCGCAGGGCGAGATCGTCGAGGCGGCGCCGAGCGACGAGTTGTTCGCACACCCGCGGCACCCGTACACCCGGCGGCTGCTGTCCGCGGAGCCCAAGGGCAAGGCGCCGCCGGCGCCGCCCGATGCGCCGGTCCTGGTCGAGGGCGAGGCGGTCAAGGTCTGGTTCCCGATGCGCGGCGGGCTGTTTCGGCGCGTCCGCGGCTACGTCAAGGCGGTCGACGGCGTGTCGCTACAACTGCGCGCCGGCACGACGCTGGGCGTGGTCGGCGAGAGCGGCTCGGGCAAGACGACACTGGGCCTCGCGTTGCTGCGCCTGGTCGACGCGCAAGGACGCCTGTGCTTCGCGGGGCGCGACATCGGCATCGAGCGGCAGAAAGCACTTCGGCCATTACGCCGGGAGATGCAAATCGTCTTCCAGGACCCGTATTCGAGTTTGTCGCCGCGGCTGTCGATCGCCCAGATCGTCGGCGAAGGGCTCAAGGTCCATCACCTCGCCAAGGATGAGGACGATGCGCGCGCGCGCATCGACGAGGCGCTCGTCGAGGTCGGGCTTAAACCCGCCGACTCACAGCGCTACCCGCACGAATTCTCCGGCGGGCAGCGTCAGCGCGTCGCGATCGCCCGGGCGCTGGTGCTGAAACCCAAATTTGTCGTGCTCGACGAGCCGACGTCGGCACTCGACATGTCGGTGCAGGCGCAGATCGTCGACCTGCTGCGCGAACTGCAAGAGCGCCATGGGCTTACCTACCTCTTCATCAGCCATGATCTGAGGGTCGTGCGCGCGCTGGCGCACGAGATCTTGGTGATGAAGGACGGCGAAATCGTCGAATCAGGACCGGCGGAAGCGGTTCTCAACGCGCCGCAGCACGCCTACACGCAGGCGCTCATGAAGGCCGCGTTTGAACTGACGGCGGCGTGAGTTTCCTTCCCTCGCCCCGTTTTTACGGGGAGAGGGAGGGGCCCATCGCGACGCGATGGGAGGGCGAGGGGCCGGGTTCGCTCGGTCGTCTGCCCCTCACCCCAGCCCTCTCCCCGCATGCGAGGAGAGGGAGGAGGCGGCGGTCACTTTAGCAGCACGACATCGACGCGGCGGTCCATGACCGACGTATCGGTCGTCGTCACCTGGCCGAGCGGCTGCTGCTGGATGATCGTCGGGTCGACGCCGTCCTTTTGCAGCGCATCGTAAACGACCTGGGTGCGCGTTTCGGTGAGGCGCTGGTTGGCGGCGGCTGAACCGGTGGCGCTGGCGCGGCCTTCGATTTTGACCACTTTGGCGCCGTATTCCCTGGCCTTGGCGGCCGCCTCGGCGATGACGTTTTTTGCGTCCGGCGTCAGATTGGCGCCGAACTCGTTGAAATAGACGAGATAGCGGCCGGCCTCGGCCATGCCTTGCGGCGGCTGCATCGGCGCGCAGCCGGCGAGGACCAGGAGAAACAGGGCGCCGGCGGCGTGGATCGGTCGGAGGAACACGGTCGGACCATCGCTGAGGTTGAGCATCGCTACATCATACCGGCGCGGGCCGTCCGGTACAGCCTTCGTCGCATCGCGAGGCCCTTGCCGCGGGGCGCCGCGGCGTGGAACTCTGTCGCGACAACGCCATGCCGGTACAAGGGGAGACGCAAATGCGAATCGTCATCGTCGGTCAGCAGGCTTTCGGCAAATCGGTGCTCGAGGCCTTTGTGGCGCGCGGCGATACGATCGTCGGCGTCTTCGCCGCGCCGGAGCGTCCAGGCGCCCGCCCCGACCCGCTGGTCCAGGCGGCCGAGGAAAAGAAGCTGCCGGTCTACCGCTTCGCGAAATATTCCGACCCCGAGGCGCAGCAGACCCTGCGCGATCTCAACGCAGATGTCGGCGTGATGGCTTATGTTCTGCTCTTCGCGCCGCCCGATTTCTGCGCGATCCCAAAGCATGGGATGATCCAGTTTCACCCGTCGCTGCTGCCGTTGCATCGCGGGCCGGCGGCGATCCCGTGGGCGATCATCCGCGGCCGCAAGGAAACCGGCCTGACCATCTTCCGCCCGACACCGGGGCTCGACGAAGGTCCGGCGATCCTGCAGAAGCGGGTCACCATCGGTCCCGACGACACCGCCGCATCGCTGTATTTCGACAAGATTTTCCCGCTCGGGGTAGAGGCGCTGGTGCAGGCCGCCGATCTGGTCGTCGCCGGGCGCGCCACCGAATCGACCCAGGACGAAAGCGAGGCGACCTACGAGGGCTGGGTGCGCGAGGCGGAGAGCCGGATCAACTGGGCGAACCACGTCGACTTCGTCTACGACCTGATCCGCGGCTGCAACCCGGCGCCGGGCGCCTGGACGACACTGAAGGACGACAAGAAGCTCTATCTGTTCGATGCCAAGAAGGTTATGGCGCCGACCTTTGGCGCCGTACGCGGCAAAAAGCTGGGCGAGATCGTCTCCGCCGGACCCGAGGGCGTCCGCATCCACTGCCAAGGCGGCTTTATCGACTGCTCGCGCCTGCGCATCGACGACGGCGCCAAAATCAAATCCAGCGACGCGGGGCTGGAGGCGGGGACGATCTTGGGGAGCTGACCTTCCGGATCGATGCCCACCGTCTTTGTGATGACGCGATCGAGCGATTTTGGCACGAATTCTTCGATCAGGCCGATGGCGGTCACGTTCGATGACGACAACATGTGGGTGTCGCTCTCTGACGGTCGTACGCTCGGGGTGCCGTTGGGATGGTTTCCTCGGCTCCTCCATGCGACGATAGCGCAGCGCGCAGAGTGCCGGCTTAGCCGCCGCGGTCTTCGCTGGGAAGTCATCGACGAAGACATTTCCGTCGCAGGATTGCTCGCCGGTCGTGGTGACGAAACTAAATCGGGCAACGCCCGGCGCTTCCTAAAAGCAGGAGAATAGCGCCTATCCGGCCGTCACCTCGCTGTACAGCGCGGCGTATTGCCGGGCGGAGCGGGTCCAGCTGAAATCCTGGGTCATCGCCTGGCGCATCATCTGCCGCCAACTGGCGCGGTTGGCGTATTGCGCGACCGCCCATTCGAGCGTCGCGGCGAGCGCTTCGGCGGTCGCCGGTTCGAACATGAAGCCGGTCGCGGTCTTGTCCTTGAGGCGCGCCGGGGTTGCGTCGACGACGGTGTCGGTGAGCCCGCCGGTGCGCCGCACCAGCGGCAGCGTGCCGTAGCGCAATGCATAAAGCTGGGTCAGCCCGCACGGCTCGAAGCGGGACGGCACGACCATGCAGTCCGAGCCGGCAATGACCAGCCGCGCCAGCTTCTCGTCGTAGCCGATCTCGACGCCGATTGTGCCGCGCCGCGCCACGCCCGCCTCGGCGAAACCGATTTCGAGATCGCGATCGCCGTTACCGAGCAGCGCGAGCTGGCCGCCGGCACTGGCGAGGTCCGGCAGCGCCGGCAGCAGCAGATCGAGACCCTTTTGCGGCGTCAGCCGGCTCACCACGCCAAAGACCGGCCCTGTGCCCTCATACAACCCGAGACGGCGGCGCAGCTCCGCCTTGGCTGCGGCCTTGCCCGCCTCGGCGGTCTCGATCGTATAGCCGAGCGGGATCGCGTCGTCGTGCTCGGGGTCCCAGTAGCGCGGGTCGACGCCGTTGAGGATACCGGTCAGCGTGTCGCCGCGCAGCCGCAACAGCCCATCAAACCCCTCGCCGAATTCCGCTGTCTGGATTTCCCGCGCGTAATTTGGGCTGACCGTCGTCAGGCGATCGGCATAGGCGAGACCGGCCTTGAGGAACGACACCCCACCATAAAACTCGACGCCCTCCAGCCCGTAGAAGCTCGGCGGGAGCGATAATTCAGGGAACGCGCCGGCGGCGAACGAGCCGTGATAGGCGAGGTTATGCACGGTGAAGATGCTCGCCGCTGTCTGACTGCCCGCGGCCTGCTCGGCGCGCAGGTAGGCCGGGGCGAGCCCGGCATGCCAATCGTGGCCATGCACGATGTCGGGCCGCCAATTGGGGTCGGCGCCGGTGCCGAGCGCCGCCGCGACCCAGCCGAGCAAGGCGAAACGGCGGTGATTGTCGGGCCATTCGCGGCTATCCGGCCCGGCGTAGGGGCTGCCCGGCCGGTCGTAGAATGGCGGATGATCGACGAGATAGGCTGCGACCTTGCTGCCCGGCAACGTCGCCAGCGCGACGCGCACCCGCTCCGAAGCGAACGGGGTCGCCAGGCGCACCGCGTCGGCGAGGCGAAACGCGTCAAGAAACGCCGGGAAGGCCGGCAGGCAGAGCCGCGCGTCGACACCCTGCGATAGCAGCGCGGGCGGCAGCGCCGCCAGCACATCGCCGAGCCCGCCGGTCTTGACCCAAGGATACAGCTCGGCCGCCGCGTGCAGGACGCGCAGCGTCCGCGGACGGGTCCGGGCCACGACGGCGATACTCTAGCGCTCCCCTTGGCCGGGCTTGACCCGTGGGCCTTCAGCCCACGGACTTGATCCGTGGGCATCCACGTCTTCTTGCTTTGAGGTCCGGGAAAAAGACGTGGACCCCCGGGCCGAGCCCGGGGGAGGCGAATGTCTATTTTGCCAACTGAACGCCACGCTTAGTTCTTTGTCCGGTCGACCAGCGCGTTCTGCTTGATCCAGGGCATCATCGCGCGCAAGCGCTCGCCGACCTTTTCGATGTCGTGCTCGGCGGCGGCGCGGCGCATTGCCTTGAAGCTCGGCTGGCCGGCATTGTTCTCGAGCACCCAGTCGCGCGCGAACCGGCCCGACTGGATGTCGTCGAGGATGCGCTTCATCTCGTCCTTGACCGCCGGGCTGATCACCCGGTCGCCGCGCGTGTAATCGCCGTATTCGGCGGTGTTGGAAATCGAGTAGCGCATGTTGGCGATGCCGCCCTCGTAGATCAGGTCGACGATCAGCTTCACTTCGTGCAGGCACTCGAAATACGCCATCTCGGGCGCATAACCGGCCTCGACCAGCGTTTCATAGCCGGCGATGATCAGCGAGGTCAGACCGCCGCACAGCACCGACTGCTCGCCAAACAGATCGGTCTCGCATTCCTCCTTGAAGGTCGTCTCGATGACGCCCGACCGGCCGCCGCCGATCGCCGAGGCGTAAGACAGCGCGATCTCCAGCGCGTTGCCCGATTTGTCCTGCTCGACCGCCACCAGGCACGGCACGCCGCCGCCGCGGACATATTCCGAACGGACCGTATGGCCGGGGCCTTTCGGCGCGATCATGAAAACGTCCATATCGGGACGCGGCTCGATCAAGCGGAAATGGATGCTGAGGCCATGGGCGAAAGCGATCGCCGCGCCGTCGCGCATATTGGGCCGCAGATCGGTGTTGTAGAGCGCCGCCTGCAGTTCGTCGGGCGCGAGCACCATCACCACATCCGCCCATTTCGCCGCCTCAGCCGGGGTCATCACCTTGATCCCCGCCGCCTCGGCCTTTTGCGCCGAGGCCGAACCCGGACGCAGCGCGACGACGACATCCTTGACGCCGCTCTCGCGCAGATTGTTGGCGTGGGCATTGCCCTGGCTGCCATAGCCGATAACCGCGACCTTCTTCGCCTTGATCAAATTCACATCGGCGTCGCGATCGTAATAAACCCGCATGGTCCCGCTCCTTCTAAATTCCCTGTGTCCTAAAGCGAGGCTTCGAGGAAGCGCAGCAGGCGCGGCGCCGCTTGGGCGCCGAAGCTGCCCGGCTCCTCGACCGGGTCGGCCGCCCAGAAATGGCCTGCCTCGGGGATGACGATATTGCGCGCGAAAAACCCGGCCTGCTTCAGCGCGATCAGAAACCGGTCGGACTGCGTCGCGGCGTCGACGATCTCGTCCTCGCGGCCATAGATCAGCAGGAACTTGGTGCTGTTCTTGTCGACCGTCGCGTAACTCAGGGGCGATGCGTCGAAGAACACCTTGCGGCTGACCGAGGGCGGCGCGCCGAGGAACTTCTCGGTGATCTGGTCACGCGGCCGGTAGATCTGGTCGTGCTCCCATTGCGCCGCCATGTCGTAGACGCCGTAGAAGCCGATGACCGCCTTCACGCCGCACGCGACCCCGGCATGCGGGTCCTCGCGATGCGGGGCCGAGAGCGGCGGTTCCTCGCCCGCCAGCGCGACCAGCGCGGAGAGATGCGCGCCGGCCGAGTCCCCGATCAGCGCGATGCGGTCCGGGTCGACGCCCAGCTTTGCGGCGTTGGCGCGCACGTACTGCACCGCCGCCTTGGTGTCATAAGCGGCGCCCGGCCAGGTTTTCGCGCCCGGTTTCATCAGCCGGTATTCGATCGCGAACACGGCGTAGCCATGGCTTGCGAGATAGGGACCCCAGTGCTGGTAGACATAGCGGTCGCCGATCTGCCAGCCGCCGCCATGCACCGCGACCAGCACCGGCGCCTTGTCCAGCCCGCGCGGGTAATGCAAATCGCCGAGCAGCTCGACGCCGTCATGCACCGCGAAGAGGATGTCAGCCTTGATGGCTGGTTCGTAGGGAGCCATGCGGCGCTCCGCTAAAAGCTGCCGGCGCCGCGGGCGATCGCCACCCCGCCGGTGCGCGACACCTCGACCAGGCCGAGCGGCTCCATCAGCGCGATAAACGCGTCGAGCTTCTCGGCCGACCCGGTGATCTCATAGACAAAGCTTTCGGTTGTCGAGTTCGACCACGCGGGCGCGGAACACATCGGCGAGGCGGAGCGATTCGATGCGAGGCTCGCCCTTGCCGGCGACCTTAATCAGCGCCAGCTCGCGCTCGACATAGGGGCCCTCGTCGGTCAGGTCGTGCACCTTGCGCACCGGCACCAGACGCGACAGCTGCGCCTTGATCTGCTCGATAATCATCCGCGTGCCCGAGGTGACGACGGTGATCCGCGACAGGTTGTCCTTCTTGTCGACCTCCGCGACAGTCAAGCTGTCGATATTGTAGCCGCGCCCCGAAAACAGCCCGACGACGCGCGCCAGGATGCCCGGCTCGTTATCGACGAGCACGGCGATCGTATGGCGTTCGATATCCGCCATACCCTCACCCTCCCACGGCTTCGCCGCGGGTCCCTCCCTCTCCCGCAAGCGGGAGAGGGGCTTTCGCCGACGCCCGAGAACCCCTCTCCCGCTTGCGGGAGAGGGTGGCCATCGCGCAGCGATGGACGGGTGAGGGGGTCACACCAGCACCATGCCTTCTTCCGACACGGGCCTTTCCGCCTTGTCCGCAGGGCCGAGCAGCATTTCGTTGTGCGCGGCGCCCGAGGGGATCATCGGGAAGCAGTTCTCCATCTCATCGACCGCGACATCGAGCACTACCGCACTGGGCGTGTCGATCATGAAGCGGATCGCGTCGTCGAGCTCGGCCGGGTCGGTGACGCGCCGCCCCTTGGCGCCAAATGCCTCGGCCAGCTTGACGAAATCGGGCAGCGCCGCGGTATAGCTCTCGGAATAGCGGCCGCCATGCAGCAGCTCCTGCCACTGCCGCACCATGCCCATGTACTGGTTGTTGAGGATAAACGCCTTCACCGGCAGCCGGTACTGGGCGATCGTCGACATTTCCTGGATGTTCATCAGGATCGACGCCTCGCCGGCGACATCGATGACCAGCGCCTCGGGATGCGCGACCTGCACGCCGACCGCCGCCGGCAGGCCGTAGCCCATCGTGCCGAGCCCGCCCGAGGTCATCCAGTGGAACGGCTTCTCGAACTTGAAGAACTGCGCCGCCCACATCTGATGCTGGCCGACCTCGGTGGTGATGAACGGCTCGCGCTCATGGGTCAGCGCATAGAGCCGCTCGAGCGCGTATTGCGGCTTGATCACGTCCTTGCGGCCTTTGTCGTAGCGCAGGCAGTCACGCGCGCGCCATTCCGCGACCCGCTCCCACCACTCGCCGCGTTTTGCCGGTGGCCGCTTTGGCGCGACGCTCGGCCAGCCTTCCAGCAGCGCGGCGAGGGTCTGGCCGCAATCGCCGATCAGCGGTATGTCGACCCGGACATTCTTGTTGATCGACGACGGGTCGATATCGATGTGGATTTTTTTCGAGTGCGGCGAGAAGGCGTTGAGCCGCCCGGTGACCCGGTCGTCGAAGCGCGCGCCGACCGCGATCATCACATCGCAATCGTGCATCGCGAGGTTGGACTCGTAGGTCCCGTGCATGCCGACCATGCCGAGGAAATGCGGGTCGCTCGCCGGGAGCGCGCCGAGGCCCATCAGCGTCAGCGTGCAGGGTGAATCGATCAGTCGCACAAACTCGGCAAAGCGCGCGCAGGCTTCCGGCCCCGAGTTGATCAGCCCGCCGCCGCCATAGACCAGCGGCCGCTCGGCCGTGGCGATCAGCTTGAGCGCCTCGTCGATCCGCCCCTGCTCGGGGCGCATCTGCGGGCGATAGCTTTTGTGCTGGATGTCCGCGGGCGGCGTGTAGATGCCGGAAGCGAACAGCACGTCCTTTGGCAGGTCGATCACCACCGGACCCGGCCGCCCGCTCTTGGCGATATAGAACGCCTCGTGCATGACGCGCGACAGGTCGGCGACATCGCGCACCAGATAATTGTGCTTGGTGCACGGCCGGGTGATGCCGGTGGTGTCGGCCTCCTGGAAGGCGTCGTTGCCGATGAGGTGCGTCGGCACCTGGCCGGTCAGACAGATCACCGGTACCGAATCCATCAGCGCGTCGGTGAGCCCGGTCACGGCATTGGTCGCGCCGGGGCCGCTCGTCACCAGCACAACGCCGACCCTGCCGGTCGAGCGCGCGTAGCCTTCGGCCGCGTGCACGGCACCGCCTTCCTGGCGCACCAGCACATGACGCAGGCTATTCTGCTTGAACAGCGAGTTGTAGATCGGCAGGACGGCACCGCCGGGATACCCGAATACGACATCGACGCCCTGATCGACGAGCGCCTTGATGACGATATCCGCCCCGGTGATCGGCTCGGCCGACATGACTCTCTCCCGTTACCTGGACCACAGAATGAGACGCGCCGGCTGGGCCGGCCCGGTTCAGAGAACAATACGCGCCGGCGGAGGCCGGCGCGAGGGCGTGCACCCTACCAGTTATCCACCGCGGGTCAACAGCAAATGATCAATAAAATGACGTGCTGATAGGCAAAAACTTTCCGAATATTGCTCAACGCAGACCAGGTCTGCTCTGAGCTGATGGCGGAACCAGGTGGTCTGCCGTTTCGCGTAGCGCCGCGTCGCCATCTGCGCCGCCGCGATCGCCGTGTCGAGCGAGACCTCGCCGCGAAGATGGCGGAACAATTCGGGCAGCCCGACCGCCTTCATCGCCGGCAGATCGGGCGAGAGCCCGCGCGCCAACAGCGCCGCCGCTTCGTCGAGCCCCCCCGCTTCGATCATCGCCGTGAGGCGCGCGTCGCACGCGGCGTACAGCGCTGGCCGCGGTGGCGCGAGGAGGATTGTTCCGAACTGGTACGGCGCCGGCGAGCCGGTCTGGTTCTGCCACTCTGCGATCGGCCGACCTGTCGCCTGCACGACCTCATAGGCGCGCGTTAGGCGCGTGCGGTCGCCCGACGGGAGACGCACAGCGGCGATGGGATCGAACCGCGCCAATTCCTCAAGGAATTGGGTGCCGCCGAGCCGGTCGTAGAGCGCCACGGCCTCATTGCGGATCATCGGCGGGATCTCGGGCATCGGCGCCAGTCCCTTGATCAGCGCACGCAGGTACAGACCCGTGCCGCCCACCAGGACCGGCAGTCTGCCAGCGTTCAACGACGCCTCGATTTCGGCGAGCGCCAAGCCCCGCCAGCGCGCCACCGAGCCGCGCTCAGCGGCGTCAAGAAAGCCATAAAGACGGTGAGGCACACGTGCCTCCTCCGCCGGACCGGGCCGGGCGGTGAGGATGCGCAGGCCGCGGTAGCACTGCAGCGCGTCGGCATTGATGATCGTGCCGCCATAATGCGCGGCCAACGTCAGCGCGAGCGCCGATTTACCGCACGCAGTCGGGCCGGCAATGATGATGGCGATGGGGTGGATCGTTTCCATGCGTGCTTCGAGACCGTGCTCCGCGCCTCCTCAACATGACGATTTTTCTTAATGCCATCAAAAACAGCCGTCATCCTAAGGGTGCCCATTAAGGCTGCCTCAAAGGACGCACGCCCGTCGATGCATCAGGTTGTGACGCTGATCACCAAACCGGGCGCGCAGGCCGCGCTCCGTACCGTCGTCGCCGGATTCGATGCCGTCGCCGATTGGCTAGGGACGGGCGCGTGCGATATCGGAGCCGATCAGGCGGCGCTGCGCGCGGCGATCGGAGATCGGCCGATCGACATCATCGCCCAGCCGGAATTGGGACGACGCAAGAAGCTGCTGGTCGCCGATCTCGAGTCGACGATCATCGAGAACGAAATGCTCGATGAGCTGGCCGATTTCCTCGGGCTGCGGGCGCCGGTGGCCGAGATCACCCGCCGCGCGATGAATGGCGAGACCGATTTTGTCGGCGCGCTCAACGAGCGGACGGCGTTGCTGCGCGGCCTGCCGGAAAGCGTGCTCGACGCCGCTGCAGGGCGCATCCGGCTGATGCCGGGCGCGCGAGAACTGATCGCGACGCTGCGGCGCGCCGGGGTCGCGACAGTATTGGTCTCCGGCGGGTTCACCGTATTCGCCGACCGGGTCGCCACCGAACTCGGATTCGACCGGGTCGTCGCCAATCGGCTCGACATTATCGACGGCAAGTTGGCGGGCACTGTAACGCCGCCGATCGCCACCGGCGCCACGAAACGCGAGACATTGTTGTCGCTGACTGCCGAACTCGGCCTGACACTGGATGAGACGATGGCGGTCGGCGACGGGACGAATGATCTACCGATGCTGGAGGCGGCGGGGTTCGGCGTGGCGTTTCATGCCAAGCCAACAGTCGCCGCTGCTTCGCGCTGGCGGATCGACCACGCCGACCTGACCGCGCTGCTTTATGCCCAGGGTTACCGCGAAGACGAGATTTGTCGTCCCACCGAAGGCCGAGCCCCACTCTTCGGCGCCCGAGATGGTTGACCGGTAGGTCCCGGCCTTCGCCGGGCCGACACGGCGCGGCTGTTATGACTGATCCAGCCGCAGCGCGACAAAGCGCAAATCGCCTTGGCGTTCGACCAGGAGCAGGATCGATTTGCGGCCGGATTTCTTGGCGTCGGCAACCTTGCCGGCGACCTGGTTCGCGTTCTTCACCTCTTCCTGCGCGGCTTCCATGATCACATCGCCGGGGCGGAGGCCCTTTTCGGCACCGGGGCTGTCCTTGGACACTTCGACGACGACGACGCCCTTGGCGCTGTCGCCGAGCGAATATTTATCCTTGAGCGCCGGTGTGACGTTGGACAGGGTCATGCCCAGCGCCTTGACGGTCTCGGCTTCAGTCTTCGGCGGTGGAGCGCTCTTGGCGGGGGCGTCGGCGCTGGCGGCCTCGGTCTCCTGCAGCCGGCCAACCTTGATCTTAAGATCGACGGCCGCGCGCTTGCGCCACACCTGAACGGCTACTGATTTATCAACCGACGTCTCGGCCACAAGCCGCGGCAGGTGCCGCATGTCCTCCACCTTCTTGCCGTCGAAGGTGGTGATCACGTCGCCCGGCTGAATGCCACCGGCCTGCGCCGGGCCGTTATCGGTGACGCTGGCGACCAACGCACCGCGCGCCTTGTCGAGGCCGAGGCTCTCGGCGATCTCGTCGGTGACCGCCTGAATGCGCACGCCAAGCCAACCGCGATGGACCGTGTGATCGTTTTCGTGGATCAGTTCCTCGACCACCTGACGCGCCAAGGCCGAGGGGATCGCGAAGCCGATGCCGATCGACCCGCCCGACGGCGAATAGATCGCCGTGTTGATGCCGATCACCTGGCCGTCCATGTTGAACATCGGCCCGCCCGAATTGCCGCGGTTGATCGAGGCATCGGTCTGCAGGAAATCGTCATAGGGACCGGAATTGATGTCGCGCTGCCGCGCCGACAGGATGCCGGCGGTCACCGTGCCGCCGAGCCCGAACGGGTTGCCGATCGCCAGCACCCAGTCGCCGACGCGCGACACGTCGCTGTCGCCCCACGGCACGGCGACGAGCGGCTTCTCGGTTTTGACCTTGAGCACGGCGATGTCGGTCTTGGTGTCGCGCCCGACCAGTTCGGCCTTGAGGCTGGTGTTGTCGTGCAGGATGACGGTGATCTCGTCGGCGTCCGAGATGACGTGGTTGTTGGTCACGACATAGCCGGCGGTGTCGATAATGAAGCCGGAGCCGAGCGAGGTGGCCTTGCGTCCCTCGGCCTGCGGCTGCCCCTGCCCCTGCCCCTGACCGCGCGGCCGGTTCTTGTTGAGGAAGTCCTTAAAGAATTCCTCAAACGGCGATCCGGGCGGGAATTGCGGCAGATCGGGATTGTCGCCACCGCCACCGCCGCTGCCGCCCCGCTGCTCGGCTTTGACGGTCTGCGTCGTCGAGATGTTGACGACCGCGGGCAGCAGCTTCTCGGCCAAATCGGCGAAGCTATCGGGCGCCGGACGGGCCATCGCGCGGTCGAGCACCAGCGCCAAATGCGGGCCTAGGCCGACCGGCGCGGCGGCCAGCGCGACGACCATCGCGCCCGTAACCAAACGCCGAAGATTCAGGATCGATCGCACCGTCGGCAACTCCCTTAAAATGACAAACGATGAGCCGCGCATCCACGTGCCGCGCCCCCGCTGGCCGCAGATTACGGGAGAAGCCGGCCGCAAACCAGAATTCTTCTCGATGACAGGTCGTCGCGGACTAGCGCCGCAGCGCCCATACCAGAATCACGCCGAGGATGGCGGCGATCAGCCCGCCGATGCGCAGCGACTGGCCCGGCGTTCGGGTCGTACGCAGCGCCAGTTGCTTCATGATCTCTGGGAACAGCGCGTAGACGACGCCCTCGATCACCAGGATCAGGGCGAGCGCGGTCAGAAAATCCTTCAATGCGGCGCTGATGGCGGTGCGGAAGCCGCGCCGGAACCGGTTCCCGACGGGCTGGTGAAAAAGCGGAAGAAATTGCTGTCCGGGCTCAACAGGAACGAAGTGTCCTTGCCGACCAGCGCCGCGCGATAGGCCTGCAGCGAGCGGTAGAACGAGAAGAACTGCTTATCGCGGCCGAAGGAGTCGGCGTAGGTCTTGATGGCCTGCGCGTCGCCGTCGCCGCGCACGCGCTGCGCGTCGCGCTGCGCCTCGGCGAGTGTGACCGTGCGCTCGCGCTCCGCAGTGGCGCGGACCGTCTGCGCCGCCTCGGCGCCCTCGCCGCGATACTGCGACGCCTGCTGCTGACGTTCGGACTTCATCCGGGCATAGACCGCCTCGCTGTTCTCCTCGGGCAGATCAGCGCGCCGCAATCGCACATCGACGACGGTGATCCCGAAGGGCTTGGCCGCTTCGGCGACGTCGTCGCGGATCTGGATCATGATGTCGGCGCGCTTGACCGAGAGGATGTCGGACAGCGTCACGTTGCCAAGTACGCGGCGCAAACTGCCGTTTACGATCGCCGACAGGCGTCCGCGGACGCCCTGCTCGGTGCCGACGGTCTGAAAGAAGAGCAACGGGTCGACAATCCGGTAGCGGGCGTAGCTGTCGACCACGAGCCGTTTCTGGTCGGAGACGATAACCTCTTCCGGCCGCGGTTCGAAATCGAGCACGCGGTTGTCGTAGAATACGACATTTTCGATAAACGGCCGCTTGAACCACAGGCCCGGTGTGCGCACCTCACGGCGCGGCTGGCCGAATTGCAGCACCAGCGCCAACTCGGTCTGGTCAACGATGAAGACCGAGCTGTCGAGCAGGATACCGACCGCGACCAGCACGACGGCGACGGCGATCAAAATGCGGCGGCTCATCGGCTGCCTCCGCCCGACGATGGGGTTGATGGCCCCGCTGGCGCGGTCGGAGGCGCCGGCGGCGGGGTCAGCCCCGGCAAGGGCAGATACGGCACCACGCCGCTCTGTCCCATCGCCGATTTGTCGATGATGATCTTGTTGGCGTTTTTGAGGATGTCCTCCATCGTCTCGAGATAGAGGCGCTCGGTGGTGACGTCGGCGCTCACCTTGTAGGCGTTATAGACCGACGTGAAGCGGTCGGCGTCGCCCTGCGCGCGGTTGACGATCTCCGCCCGATAGGCCTCGGCGTCCTGGCGGATCTGCGCCGCCGCGCCGCGCGCCTTCGGTAGGATGTCGTTGCGGTATGACTCCGCCTCGTTACGCAGCCGCTCGCGGTCGGCAAGCGCACGCTGGACGTCGCGGAAGGATTCGATGACCGGTCCCGGCGGATCGACCCGCTGGAGCTGCACCAGCGTGATCTCGATGCCGGACCCGTAGGAATCGAGGATCGCCTGCAGCAGCCGCTGGGTCTCGGTCTCGATCTTGCCGCGGCCTTCGGCGAGGGCCTGCGCGATCGGCGTTTCGCCGACGACCTCGCGCATCGCACTTTCCGCCGCCGATTTGACCGTGCCCTCCGGGTTGCGGATGTTGAAGAGAAACGACTTGGCGTTCTTCACTACCCACAGCACCGTGAAATTGATGTCGACGATGTTCTCGTCGCCGGTCAGCATCAGCGCCTCTTCCGGCACCTGGCCGTTGGCAGCGCGGGAGGACACTTCGCTCGACCGATAGCCGATCTCCATACGGTTCTGCCGCGTGACGCTCGGCGTCAGCGCGCTCTCGATCGGGCTCGGCAGATGATAGTTGAGGCCCGGCTGGGTCATCCGGTTATAGGCGCCAAAGCGCAGCACCACGCCGACCTCGTCGGGCTGCACCCGGTAGAAGCCGCTCGCCAGCCACAGCGCGACGACCGCGGCGACCGCCAAACCGATGATGGTGCCCGAGCCGCGTCCGCTGGGCAGCAGTTGCCGAAAGCGGTCCTGGCCGCGGCGCAGCATTTCCTCGAAGTCGGGCGGCCGCGGGCCGGACCCTCGCGATCCAAAGGGTGGTGGCGGCCGACCATCATCATCGCCGCCGCCGCCGCCACCGCGGCCACCGCCCCAGGGGCTGCGCGGGCCACCGTTGCCGCCGCCGCCGTTGCCACTCCCTCCGCCGCCCCTGCCGCCGCGAGGCCCGGAACCCCACGGACCTTGCGGGCCGCCGCCGCGTTCACTCATCCAATTCCCCGTCGTTCGGGGCTGCGCCTGCCCGATTGCGGCGATAGGAGGGTGCGCGCGAAGGTGTTGTCAAGTCTCGCTGGCGCGCCATTTTTCCAGTAGGTTCCGTTCCACAGTGCGGAGAAGGCGATCGTGGCGGTCAGCGAACAACAAATTCTCGACGCGCTGCGACAGGTGCGCGACCCAGATAGAGGCGGCGACATCGTCTCGCTCAACATGGTCACCGGCATGGTGATCCGCGACGGCAACGTCGGTTTTGCGATCGAGGTCGAGCCCGAGCGCGGGCCGCGCCTCGAGCCGCTGCGCAAGGCCGCAGAGCAGGCGGTCGAGATTTTGCCGGGCGTCGTCTCGGTGACGGCGGTGTTGACCGCCGAGTCGCGTCCGCCGGCGCAACGCCCCGCGCCGCACGCACACGCACACCCGCATCAGCCTCCTCAAGGCCAGCGCCCTCCGCAGGCGCAACGCGGCGCCATACCCGGCGTGGGCGCGATCGTCGCGGTCGCCTCGGGCAAGGGCGGCGTCGGCAAGTCGACGGTCGCCGCCAACCTTGCGCTCGGCCTCAAGGCGAACGGGCTCGCGGTCGGGGTGCTCGACGCGGACATCTACGGTCCGTCGATGCCGCGCATGCTCGGCATCTCCGGCCGGCCGGAGATGGAGGACAACAAGACGCTGCGGCCGATGGAGAATTACGGCATCAAATGCATGTCGATGGGTTTCCTCGTGGCCGAGGAGACCGCGATGATCTGGCGCGGCCCGATGGTGATGAGTGCGCTCAACCAAATGCTGCGTGACGTGATGTGGGCGCCGCTCGACATCATGGTCGTCGACCTGCCGCCGGGCACCGGCGATGCGCAGCTGACCATGGCCCAGCAGGTGCCGCTCGCCGGCGCGGTCATCGTCTCGACGCCGCAGGACATCGCGCTGATCGACGCGCGCCGCGGGCTTTCGATGTTCCAGAAGGTCGACGTGCCGGTGCTCGGCATCATCGAGAACATGAGCTATTTCCTCTGCCCGCATTGCGGCGAGCGCAGCCACATCTTCTCGCATGGCGGCGCGCGACGCGAGGCGGAGCGGCTCGGTTGCGATTTCCTCGGCGAGGTGCCGCTGGACTTGGCGATCCGCGAGACCTCCGACGAAGGCCGCCCGATCACCGTGTCCGCCCCCAACTCGCCGCATGCGCAGCTGTTCCGTGAGATCGCCGCCAAGGTCTGGGCGAAGGTGTCGGGCGAAGGCGCCGGCCGCGCCCCGCCGCGCATCGTGATCGAATGAACCTTCGCCTGCTCTTGGCCCTGCTCGCGCTGCTGGCTGTCGCCGGTCCGGCACGCGCCGAGGATCCCGACGCGTTGTGGAAGATCATCAGCCAGAAATGCCTGCCGAGCGAGCGGGAATACGGTCAGCCGACGCCATGCGCGGTGGTCGACCTCAAGGAGGGCGACGCCCATGGCTACGTCGTACTCAAGGACCGGACCGGCGCTACGCAGTATTTGGTCATGCCGACAGCGAAGATCACCGGGATCGAAGACCCAGCGGTGCTGGCGCCGGGGGCGGCCAACTACTTCGCCGATGCCTGGCGCGAGCGGCATTTCACGATCGACGCGGCGGACCATGAGCTGGGGCGCGACGAGTTGAGCCTCGCGATCAATTCGGTGTATGGCCGCTCGCAAAACCAGCTGCACATTCACATCGACTGCGTCGCGCCGGCGGTGAAGGCCGCGGTCGGGCGGCAAATAGCGGCGGTGGGCGAAAAATGGGCGCCGTTCCCCGAGCCGCTCGCCGGCCACCGCTACCGCGCAATCCGCGTCGATGGCCAAGCGCTCGAGGCCAACCCTTTCCTGCTGATCGCCGACGGCGTGCCCGGCGCTCGCGCGGCGATGGGCAAGGAGACGCTGGTCGTTGTCGGCGCGACGTTCGCAGGCGCCAAACCAGGCTTTGTGATCCTCGACACGACCGCCGACCCCGCCACCGGCAACCGCGCCAACGGCGAGGAGCTGCAGGACCATTCCTGCGCCTTGGGGCGAGGGTAGCGCCTTGGTGTTAGCGCCTTAAAGCATCTGCCCGCCATCGACCGAGATCACCTGGCCAGTGACCCAGCCGGCGAGTGGAGAGGCGAGAAAGGCGGCCACTTGTGCCACCTCCTCCGGCCGCCCGAGCCGGCCGAACGGGATGCCGCGCAGGATCGCCTCGTAGAGTCGCGGGTTGTCGTCCTTGCGCTTTTCCCAGCTGCCACCGGGGAATTCGATCGAGCCCGGCGCGATGCAATTGACGCGGATGCCCTTGCGCGCCAGCGCCGCGGCCTCGCTCAGCGTGTACTGGATCACGGCCGCCTTGACCGCACCGTAGGGCGGGGTACGCGCCGACGCGCGCAGCCCCGAGATCGACGAGATGTTGATGATGGCGCCGGAACCTTGCGCCTCCATCAGGGGCCGCACCGCGCGGATCGCCCGCACCGTCGCCAGCAGATCGATCGCGATGCTTTTGTCCCAGCCCGCCTCGTCATTGCTGGAGCCAAAGCCGGATGCGTTGTTGACCAGGATATCGACGCCGCCGATCGCCTCGATTGCTTCGGCGGCGTAGCGCGCGACCGCCTCGCCATCGGCGAGGTCGCACGGGCTGGCATGCACGGTGACACCCTTCGCGGCAATGTCACCGCGTGCTGCCGCCAGCCCCTCGGCGCCGCGCGCGCAGATCGAGACATGCGCGCCGCAATCGGCGAAGCTTAGCGCGATCGCGCGGCCGATGCCGCGGCTGCCGCCGGCGACGATGGCCCTTTTCCCGGTCAGATCGATCTTCATTCTGCCGCACTCTCCTGCAAATCACGGAGGTCGATGTTGCCGGGGATGGTGGGCTGTTGCCAGCGGCAAAGCGCTATGGTTCCTGAACGATCCCCGGAAAAGAACGCTCCGGTTGCGTTCGGGGGAGCATCCGCTAAGATTCTGCGTATCACGTCATTGGGGTGACAACGTGTCGGGGCCTAGCATGCCACAAGGCCGGGCTGAATCACGGCCGGAATTACGCGGGCGCGGCGGTCGGCCCTCGCGGCAGCAATCGGCCCAACTCGCCGACCGCATTCTCGACGTCGCCGAGAACCTGTTCCTGGGCCACGGTTTTGGCGCCACCAGCATCGAGGCCGTGGCGAAGCACGCCGGCATCTCGAAGCGGACCTTCTACCATCGGTTTACCGGCAAGGAGCGGCTGTTCGAGGCCGTTGTGCGGCGGCTCATGGAGCGCTGGCTGCCGCCGTTCGACACCGGCCTGTTGTCACCGCCCGATATCGCCGACGCGCTGCAGCGCGCCGCCGAATACATGCTGGGCATCGCGCTGACGCCGGAGGCACTGGCGCTGCACCGGCTGGTGATCCACGAAGCGCAGCGCTTTCCCGGACTCGCCAGGATTCTGCACGAGCAGGGGGCGGCGAGCGGCATCGAGCGTATCGCCAGTCATCTCGAACCGCGTATCGCGAGCGGCGAGTTGCGCCCGATGGACCCGCGTTTCGCGGCCGAGCAGTTCATCCTGTCGGTCGTGACCGGACCGCAGCGCCGCGCGCTGGGGCTCGGCGTTCCGCTCACCCCGGCCGAGATCGCCGCCCATGCCGGCAACGCGGTCGCTCTGTTTCTCGACGGCGCCCGCGCGCGCCCGGAGGCGGATCAATGATCAAAAGCATTTCGCTGCTGACCCGTCGGCCGGAATTTACTCATGAGGAATTTGTGCGCCACTGGGTCGAAATCCACGCGCCGCTGGCGCATGCGGTGCCCGGCATGCGCCGCTATGTGCAGAACCACATCGAAGGCACCCGCACGCGGCCCGATATTCCCGAAACCCCGGTCGAGGTCGACGGCATCGCCGAGACCTGGTTTGACGACCGCGAGGCGATGGCGCGCGCTAACGCCTCGCCCGAAGCGAAGCGCCTGCACGATGACGGCGCGCTGTTTATCGGCCGCATCAAGAGCTTCATCGTCGAAGAGACGTTTATTATTGGAAGCTATTGATTAGACCGCTTGATTTCAGCCCCGCCGCATCAGTGCTTTCTCGTCACCCCGGCGAAGGCCGGGGTCCAGGTCGGGGCTGGATACCGGCCTTCGCCGGTATGACGAGGAGGCTGTCGTCTCGGCTCACCAAGCGCTACTATTTGACCGAGGAGAAGCTGGTCGGGACGAGGAAGGAATTCTCGACCCGAGCGTTGATCGGCCCGTCTTTCTCGGTCTCGGCGCGCTTGCTGATCCATTCGGGATCGGCCTGGAACGCATCCCATTTCTTCTCGCGCTCGGCGAGCGAGTCCCATTTCAACATATAGGTGAGGTCCGCGTTCGACTCGCCGACCAGCGTGGTCCAGAACCCGGCCTGCTGGATGCCGTGGCGCTCCCAAATCTTCAGGGTGATCGTGTCGAAACGCTTCAACAGCGCCGGCAGCTTGCCGGGCATCGTGTGATAGACGCGCAGTTCGTAGATCATGAGTTGTCTCCGTGCTTGAAGGATCGAGGTCGCCGGCCCCCGCGTCTCGTCATGCCCGGACTTGTTCCGGGCATCCACGACATGAACTCAGGCGCCGGCGCGGTGAGCGTGGATGGCCGGGACAAGCCCGGCCATGGCGACAAAAGGTAGGCCCGAGCTATTTCACCGACGAGAACGAGGTCGGTGCGAGGAACTGGTTGCTGATCGTGGCGACGATCGGGCCGTTTTTCTCGGTCTCGGCGCGCGCCGAAAGCCATTCGGGGTCGGCGCCGAATTTCGCCATCTTGGCCTCGCGCTCGGCAAGCGATTCCCATTTGAGGAAGTAGGTCAGGTCGTTGTTGCCCGGCCCGACCAGCGTGGTCCAGAACCCCGCCTGATGGATTGCGTGCTTTTCCCACAGCTTCAGGGTGATGGTGTCGAAGCGCTTGATGAGGTCGGGCAACCGGCCCGGCACGCAATGATAGACGCGCAGTTCGTAGATCATGTCAGTTCCTTCCCTCCCAGATGCACCATCCCGGCGAAGGCCGGGACCCATTCTTCCGCTTCTCGAGCGATTGAAGCATGGGCCCCGGCCTCCGCCGGGGTGGTGCTGAAAAAACTCTACCCGCCGAGTCGCGCCTCCACCCAGGCGGCGGTGTTGAGCAGCCGTTCGTCGGCGAAGCGCGGGCCGACCAACTGCAGGCCGAGCGGCAGGCCCTTTGGCCCCGTGCCGGCGGGCAGCGTCACGCACGGCGCCCAGGACAGCGTCCAGATCGCGTTGAAAGCGGAATTGCCGGTCGAGCCGAGCCCTTCCGGCGCCTCACCGGGCGCGCTCGGGGTGAGCAGCACATCGACCTCGGCAAAGATGTCGTCGAGATGCGCGCGAAACGCCTCGGCGGCCTCGAGCGCGGCAACATAGTCGGCAAGTGAAATCCTGCTGCCCGGGTCGAGCACGGTGTCGAGCAGCACCTGGCTCACCTGGTCGCGGTGCTCCAAATGCTCGTAGGCGTAATTCTTGGCGGCCTCGTAATAGAAGACGCGCTGGTGGTGCGTCGCGATATCGCGAAACGGCGCGGCGAATTCGACCTCGGTCACCCGCGCGCCGGCAGAGGACAGTTTTGCCGCCGTCCGTTCAATCAGCGTATGCGTCGCGCTGTCGGCGACGTCCCATAGCGGCGTGCGGCAGGTCCCGATGCGCGGTGCGCTCGTACTCCGGTCCACCGGACGATGCGGCATCTCGATCAGCACCGCGCGCATCAGCGCGATGTCGTCGAGGCTGCGGCAGATCACCCCGAGCGTGTCGAGATTTTGGCATTGCAGCTTGATGCCGACACGACTGAACTCGCCAAAGCTTGGCTTGTAGCCGACGACGCCGCAGAACGCCGCCGGGCGGATCGTCGAGCCGCCGGTCTGCGTGCCAAAGCCGACCGGCACCTGGAAGTCGGCAACCCCCGCCGCCGAACCGCTCGACGAGCCGCCGGGAGTATGCGCCGGGTTGTGCGGATGCGTCGTGCCGCCGCCCGGGAAGCGGTTGGCGAACTCGGTCGTCACCGTCTTGCCGAGGATGGTGCCGCCGGCCATCCGGGTCAGCGCCACGCACGCGGCGTCGGCAAACGGCCGATTGCCGGTGTAGATCGGCGAGCCGTGCTGGGTCGGCATGTCATAGGTGTCGATGACGTCCTTCACCCCGATCGGCAGCCCGGCAAGCAGCCCCGGCCGGCCGGCGCGGTCGGCGGCGCGGGCCTGGGCCAGCGCGTGATCCGGCTCGAGATGGGTCCAGGCCTTGACCGCGGCACGCTGCTCGATCCGGTCGAGGCAGTCGCGAGTGAGCTGCTCGGCGGTCAGCGCGCCCGAACGCAGCCGGGCAACCGCTTCTGCGGCCGAGAGGCGGTTGCTGTCGCTCATGACCGCGCCCCCAATCTGCTCTCGACCCACAGCGCGACATCGAGCAGCCGCGCGTCGGCGTGCCGCTTGCCAACCAGCTGGATACCGACCGGCAATCCATCCGGCCCCTCCCCGGCCGGCATCGTCAGGCATGGCATATGGAGCACGGTCCACATGCCATTGAAGATCGCATCGCCGGTGGAGGCCAGCGTCTTTGGCGCCTGCCCCGGTCCCGGCAGCGTGAGGATTGCGTCAAACCCGCCGGCCCAATCGGAGGCGGCGGCGCGCATCCGTTCCGCATCGCGCCAGGCGGCACGGAATTCGTCGAGGGTCAGCTTCTGACCGCCCTCGATGCGGCCATGCCGCAAGGCTGGGCTGAGCTGCGCCTCATGGCGGGCGCGCTCGGGCGCGTGGTTGCGCGGCGCCTCGAAATAGCTGTGCCGGTTCTGCACCTCGGCGACATTGCCGCAGGCATTGGGCAGTTCGGCATCGACCACCTCGGCACCCAGCGCGGCGAGGCGGCGGCCGGCCTCTTCCAGCACCGCCTGGCCGTCGGGCTGGGCGCGGTCCCAATGCGGCGTGCGGCACAATGCGAGGCGCGGCGCGCGCGACGGCATCACCGGCGGCTCGTAGGGGATCGCCATGATCGCCGCGCGGAACAGCGCGATGTCCGCGACCGAACGGGCCATGATGCCGATCGTGTCGAGCGACTCGGTGTTCGAATGCATCCCGGCCGGCGCGAACATATTGAAGCTCGGCTTGAAGCCGACGACGCCGCAATAAGCCGCCGGGCGGATCACCGATCCGCCGGTCTGTGTACCGATCGCCAGCGGCACCATGCAATCGGCCACCGCCGCCGCCGAGCCGCTCGACGAGCCGCCGGGGGTAAAGGCGGGGTTGTGCGGGTTGGCCGTCGGACCGGGGTGGCGATTGGCGAACTCGGTGGTAACGGTCTTGCCGAGCAACACCCCACCGGCGGCGTGCGGCAGCGTCGCGGCGCTCGCCGTAAAGCTCGGCCGACAGCCCGTATAGATCGGCGAGCCGTAGCCGGTCGGCATCTCCGCCGTGTCGAATATGTCCTTGATGCCGAAAGGGATGCCCTTCATCAGCGAACCGGGCTGCGCGGTCCGAGCCGCGGCGAGCGCCTCATCGCCGGCGATATGGGTCCAGGCGCGGACGACCGGCTCGCGCTCGCGGATGCGTTCGAGGCAACTTTTGACAACCGCCTCGGCGGTCAGCGTGCCGGCCTCGATGCGGCCGGCCATCTCGACGGCCGTCAGGCGATGGGGTTCAGGGTTCGGCATTGGGGGATCCTTGGCGCCGGTGCAATCCTATCTCAGCATCTTTGATTTGACGGCGCCATCGACTTCATTGTCATTCCGGGGTCGCGCGGCGCGCGAAACCCGGAACCCATGAACACGGTCGGGGAAAGCTGGCCTCCAGCCATCCCATATAAACGTCTGATGCCGGTGTTCATGGGTTCCGGGTTCGACCCCGCGGGCCGCCCGGAATGACATAAAAGCGTGGTGCACATGACCGTGACGATCTCGGTAAAGGGCGTGCTGATCGAGGACGGCCGGGTCGTCTTGCTCGAAAACGACCGCGGCGAGTGGGAGCTGCCGGGCGGGCGGCCGGAGCCGGGCGAGCAGCCGGCGGATGCGCTGGTCCGCGAATTCGCCGAGGAACTGGGGGCGGCCGTCGCGGTCGGACCGATCCTCGATTGCTGGGAGTTCGAAGTGCTGCCCGGCCGGCATGTGACAATCGTGACCTATCCGGTTAGCCGCAGTGAGCGCGGCGCCATGGCGATCAGCGCCGAGCACAGTCGCCTCGGCTGGTTCGATCTGGGTGCGCTCGGCGCACTGCCGCTGCCGGAAGGCTATCGCCGCTCGATCCGCGCCGCGGCGCCAAAGGACCATGGGGAGCCGAGCTGGCTGACGGTGGCGCGCGAGCTCCAGGCGATGGCGCAGACCGGGCTGCACTACACCAAGGACAAATACGACGCCGACCGTTATGCCCGGCTGCGTGTGCTGGCGTCGGAGATGATGGCCGCCGGCAGCGGCGGCGACGCGGCGCAGATCGCCGATCTGTTCAGCCGCGAGGCCGGCTACACCGCGCCCAAGGTCGCGGTGCGCGGCGGCGCCTTTCGCGACGGCCGCATCCTGATGGTGCGCGAGACGACCGACGGTCTGTGGTCGGTGCCGGGCGGCTGGTGCGACGTCAACCAGAGCGGGCGCGAGTGCATCGAGCGGGAGATTTTCGAGGAATCCGGCTTCACCGCGCGCGCGGTGAAGCTCGCCGCGGTGTGGGACCGCAGCCGCCACGGCCACCCGCCGCTGCCGTTCTCGATCTATGTCATGCATTTCGTCTGCGAGCTGACCGGGGGCGCGCCGAAGCCGAGCATCGAGACTAGCGAGATCGGGTTTTTCGCCGAGGACGACTTGCCGCCGCTGTCGCCGGGGCGCATCCGCGAGCACCAGATCCGCCGGCTCTTCGCGCATTACCGGCAGCCGGAACTGCCAACCGAGTTCGACTAGGTGCCCGGCGACAGGCGGCGGAAGAGCCAACCGCCAAGACCGCCGAGCACCAGCCAGAACAGCGCGGCGGCGGCCAGCGAAGCGACGACGAACTCGGCGGCCAGCTCGGGCGGCACGCTGCCGCCTTCCCCGCTGTGTTGCGGCGCGCCGGCAAGATGCGGCAGGACGAGCACCACGACGCCGGCAAGGCGATACGCCCAGGACCGCCAGAACACGATCAGCCCCAACCCGCCGGCGGTGGCGAGCGTAGTGGCGATCCACCACTCCTGGCGCTGCGCCAAGTCCGCCGCCGCCATGCCCGGGAGCTCCGGCGCCAGCCCGAAGGACGGCGCCAGCGTAAAGACGGCGAACCCCGCCGCGCCCCACCACAGCCCTCGGCGCGCATCGATCGCATGACCGCGCGCCTCGGCGAGCGCCGCCGCGCCGATCAACAGCAGCGCGAAACCGACACCGGCGATCAGGTCGGCCAGCAGCGAATAGGCCGCCCGTTCCAGGCCGGGCGCCGGCTCCCATTCCGCCGCTTCGGCGGCTGGACCGCCGTGGTCATGGTGATGAACCGCCGCGGCCTGCTCCTCGTAGACTTCGGCGCGTTCGATCAGCGGGTAGATCTTCACCCGCTGCGCGGCGAACAGCGCCAAACCGGCACACAGACCGGCGACGATCGCGGTCAGAAAGACCCGCTGGAACATCCGATGGTCAATGGCAGGGAAAGGCGAGCGTATGCCGCGTATCGTGCGCCGCGTTGTGGATCGCGCTCGGGTAGGCAAAGCCGACGCCATAGACAAAGAACAGCCCGAGAGCGATCGCCAACACTGCCGGAAGGACACCCGTCCGGGCGGAAATCGCGGTCTTTGTGCTGGTGCTGGCAATCATCAAACGGACCCTTGCATCGTCAGCCATAAGGGTAAGGAGATCGCCTCGACAGGTCAATGCGCCGACGTGACAGCTTGCACCCGCCGCCGGTAGAGACACGGACATGATCCGCCGCCTCGGTCGCCTCTTGCTGTTCGTCGTCTCCGGGTTCGTGATCGCGTCGGTGCTGCTCGTCGCGCTCTATCGCGAGGTGCCGCCGCCGGCGACCCCGCTCATGCTCATCCGGCGGGTGGAGGGCTATCCGATCGGCAAATCCTGGCAACCGCTCGACGCCATCTCGCCGCATCTCGTGCACGCCGTAATGGCCGGCGAGGACGCCAAATTCTGCCAACATCACGGCTTTGACTGGCAGGCGATCGGCGATGCCTGGCGCCGCTACCAGGCGGGCGACCGGAAGCTGCGCGGCGCCAGCACGATCTCGATGCAAACGGCGAAGAACGTCTTCCTCTGGCCCGGCCGGGATTGGATACGCAAAGCCTTCGAGACCTATTTCACCGCGCTCATCGAACTGGCTTGGGGCAAGCCGCGGATTATCGAAATCTATCTGAACGTCATCGAATGGGGCCCCGGCATCTATGGTGCGCAGGCGGCAGCGCAGTTCTATTTCCACAAGCCCGCCGCCGCGCTGAACACGGAGGAAGCCGCCCGCCTTGCCGCAATCCTGCCGGATCCGCTGAAATGGTCGGCGAGCCGGCCCGATCGCCATGTCGCCGAGCGCGCCGGGTTCATCCGGACGCAGATGCCCGACCTGCCGCTCGCCACGCCTGCCTGCCGAGAGCTGGCCGAAAGATGAGCTCCTGGCGGGTTCGTCCGGCGCGCAGCCGCATGACGGGCGTGCGTCCTTCGCGGCTCCTTTCAGTCGCACCCTCAGGATGAGGACGGCTTGTTGATGGCATTCACCGACTTCCCTCATCCTGAGGCCTGACCCACAATGTGCTTCAGGCATGCTGCGGCTGCCGTTTTCTGGCGTCATTCCGGGGCATCGCGCAGCGATGAACCCGGCAACTGTGTTTTAGGATTGGAAGGCACGGTTGTCTCGGATCATGGCGTTGAGGGTGATGAGGAGTTTTCGGGCGAGGGCGATGAGGGCGAGTTTGGCGGGTTTTCCGGCGGCGCGCAGGGACTGGTAGGTTTTGGCGAAGCGGGATGTGCCGCGGCTGGCGGCGAGGGCGGCCATATAGAGGGCGTCGCGGACGCGTTTTCGACCGCCGCGGATTTGGCTTTTGCCGCGGAACTGGCCGCTTTCGACGGTGAGCGGGGCGAGACCGGCGAGGGCGGCGATGGTTTGCGGCGATCGTTGGCCGAGTTCGGGCAGGAGGGCGATGAGGGTGGTCGCGGTGACCGGGCCGACGCCGGGAGCGGAGCGCAGCCGGCGGGCGGTCTGCTTGAGGTCGCGCTGCTCGTCGATCAGTTGGGCAATGCGGGTTTCCAGCGTGGCGATTTCGCTCGACAGCCAGGCGATGTGGCGGGCGATGTCGGCGGCGATCTCGGGGGGTGCGTCGTGCCGCCGGGTGCGCTCCTGCTGGCGGGTGGCGACGAGCTGGTCGCGGCGTTTGTGCCACAGCGCCAGGCGCTGGCGCTGTGGCTCGGCGGGAGCGGCAGGCGGCGGGTCGAGACACTGCGCCATGGCGGCGAGCATGGCGGCGTCGAGCGCATCGGTCTTGGCGAGAAAGCCGGCGGCGCGGGCGAAGTCGCGCGCGCGGCGCGGATTGACCCTGGCGAAGGCGATGCCGGCCTCGTCCAGGGTTTGCCGCAGCGCCAGGTCGTAGGCGCCGGTGGCCTCGAACAGGACGCGCCGGGGCAGGACGCGCCGGGGCTTGTCCGGCCATCGGGCGATCAAGGCGGCGATCGCCGCCTTTGTATTGGCCAGGCGGACCACCCGGCCGCCGTCAAAGACATCAAGGTGTTGCTTGGCGATATCGATTCCAACCACGCCAGGGGCTATGTTCATCGGGCCTGTTCCTGTGCTGCGAGGTCCGTTGCCGCGGCCTCGGTCAACTGTTCAGGGTGGGTAGGCGGTACGCGGGCGGGGATCGGGCCGAGTTGCGATCTCTCGGGATCGGGAACCCAACGATCTCCCGCCCGCTCAACCCTGCCACAAACCCAACACACAGGAACCCATGCACACGGACCTCGAAAAGAGCGTTCGGATGCTCGGGAGAGCTTGGACAAGACTGTGCTCATGGGTTCCGGGTTCGGCCCGGCAGGCCGCCCCGGAATGACGAAGGTAATTTCGCGTCAGACCCTCGGATGACGGCTCTTTGTTGGACCATAACCGAGCTCTCGTCATCCTGAGGAGGCTGCGGAGCAGCCGTCTCGAAGGACGCATCGACCTTGCCATTCGCGACATCGGCCTCGACGAGCGCGACGGCGCGGCGCGCGGGATCGCCATAGCCGCCGCCGCCCGCGGTCTCGACCGTGACCCGGTCGCCGGGATGCAGCACGGTGGCGATCTTTGAAGGGATCACCTCCTCGCTGCCATCGACGCGGCGGATCACCGAGCGCGCCGGCATGCCCTCCCCGCCCCCATCGAGGCCGGCGGCGGTGCTGAAATGCCGCTCGCCGCGATGCGAGAACGAGACATCAGAAGCCCCTGGAGAAGCCCCTGGAGAAGCCCCTGGGCCCTCCAGCACCTCGTATTCGCGGATAAGACCAAGTCCGCCGCGCCACTCGCCGGCGCCCCCCGAACCCGGGCGCAGCGCGACGCGATGCAGCCGTATCGGCGCTTCCATCTCCAGCGCCTCGGCGGGCAGGTTCATGCAATTGGTGGCGTCGGTCTCGATCGCATCGACGCCGTCCCCCCGCGGCCCGGCGCCGCTGCCGCCGGCGATCAATTCGCCGACTACGTAGTTGCCGCCGCCATTTTCCCTTGCCCGCTTGCCGCCGAACGCCAGCACATGCAGCTCGCCGGCGGAGGCCGCGGGCGCCGTGTCCGGCATCGCCGGCGCGAGGGCGCCGACCATGCAGCCGGCGATGCGCTTGATGGTCGAGGTACGGGCGTTGACCGGCGCCGGCTCTTGCGGATTGACGATGGTGCCCGGCGGCAGCTTGAGGCTGATCGGCCGGAAGCAGCCGCCATTGGTCGGGATGTCGGGATCGGTCAGCGCCCGCACCGCCCAGCATGCCGCGGCCAGCGAGCCGGACGGCACGCAGTTCAGCGGTCCCTTGACCTGGGCGCTGGTGCCGGCGAAGTCGAATTCGATCGCGCCGCCGCCCACCGTCGCGGCGACCTCGATGCGGATCGGCTTGTCGAGCTCGATGCCGTCATTGTCGAGGAAGTCGACATAGCGGTAGGTGCCCGGCGGAATGCGGGACAGCGCGGCGCGGGTCAGCCGCTCGGAGCGGGCAAGCAACTCGGCGCAAATCGCGGCGAGCTGGTTGTCGCCGAAGCGCTCGGCAAGCTCGGCGAAGCGGCGTGCGCCGAGCGTGCAGGCGGCGATCTGTGCGTTGAGGTCGCCCATCACCGTGTCGGGAATGCGCACATTCTGGCGCAGCAGCGCGACCAGCGTGTCGTTGTAGACGCCGGCCGCGCGCAGCTTGAGCGGCGGGATGCGCAGGCCCTCCTGATAGATCTCGGTCGCATTGGTCGGCACCGAGCCGGCCGCCATGCCGCCGACATCCTGGTGATGCGTCATCGCCGCGCTGAGCGCGATCGGCCGGCCGCGGTGGATGATCGGCTGCACCACCGCGATGTCGGGCAAATGCGTGCCGCCACAATACGGGTCGTTGAGCACATAGGTGTCGCCGTCACGCATCTGCGCGACCGGGAAGGTCTCGATGATCTTCGCCACCGCCGGGATCAGCGTCGCCAGATGGATCGGGATCGAGCAGCTTTGCGCGAGCGTCGTGCCGTCGAGGGAGAAGAGGCTGGCCGAAGCGTCCAACCCTTCCTTGACGATCGGTGAGAACGAGCTCTTGAGCAGCGTCGCCTGCATCTCGTTGGCGATGCCGTCGAGCTTGTAGCGGGTGATGTCGACGGTGATCGGGTCGAGCCCGGCAACGGTCATCGGTGGAACCTCGGGCATCGGTCAAACCTCGGGGTAAAGCCGGACAAAGCCGCAACCTTCGGGCGAAAATCACCGGCGAACCGGCGGCAAAGCCGACCGCATTGCCTGATACCTACCACAAAATAACAGGAGGTCGTGGCCTCGGCAGCGGCGGAAATGCTCGGCTTTCGCCAAAGGGTTGGGCGTAAAACAGGCGGAACAGGAGGCACCAAGGGGTTCGATCGTGTGATCGACGTATTGAGGCACACAAATGCGGCAATTTTCCAGTCGTCTCGCCAAGACCGCGGATTGTGCGTCGCGCCCTGTCATTCCGGGGCATCGCAGCGATGAACCCGGAAGCCAGGCACACGGACTCCGAAAAGCGTGCCCCGACGCCGCAGCCCTCTTTGACAAGACCCGTGTTCATGGGTTCCGGGTTCGGCCCGGTGGGCCGCCCCGGAATGACGACGGTAATTTCGCGTCAGACACTGTCGCTCGGGATCGGAGGAGCGCCGGCGCAGCGTTTTTGCACACAATCGGGGCGCGGAACCGGCGGGGCGCATTCGCCGTTGGCGGCTTATCCATGGCATTCAGCCATTGCAGAAAGGCCTTCGTCATGTCCGACTCGAGCCGCATCATCACCTCGGTAGCGCGCACCGTCGCTCTCGCCGCGCTGGTCAGCGCGCCGCTGACGCTTGCGCACGCGCAAACCAAGGCTACGCCCAATCCCGTCCCCGCTCCCACCACGTCGACCCGTTCGACGGCCGCGAACCCCGAGATGGACAAAGGCATCGAGCAGCGCATCACCCAGCTGCACGCTGAGCTGAAGATCACGCCGGACCAGGAATCCAAGTGGAACTCGGTGGCGCAGGCAATGCGCGACAACGCGGGGAACATGGACAAGCTGATTGCGCAACACAAGCAGCAGGGCCCGACGAACATGACCGCCGTCGACGAGCTCGATGCCAATCAGCAATTCGCCCAGGTGCACCTCGACGGGCTGAAGAACTTCACCTCGGCGTTCAAATCGCTGTACGACGCGATGTCCGACCCGCAGAAGAAGAACGCCGACCAGGTCTTCGCCAAGATGAACCGGGCACCGCAGAACGGCGCGGCGAACCGCAACGGCTGAGCCGGCGCGGTATTCAGTTGGGTCGAGGCATCCGATCAAATGGAATCGCGGTGCCGGCACCGTCGCTCCAACTCGCCATGGCCGGGCTTCGGCCCACGGGTCAAGCCCGGGGTAGGCGTTTGAATGCTCTGATGGCCTACTCAGCGACCCGCGCGGCGAACACTGCGCGGGTCGCGGTGGCGCATTCGCCGAGCGCGGCGATCAGGGCCGGCAGCGCCGCGGCATTGTCGCTGGCGGCGGTTTCGACTGCCAGCGCAGCCTCGGACAGCGCGGCGGCGCCGAGTTGTCCGGCGCTGCTCTTCAGGGAATGCGCGGCGCGGCCGATCGCGCGGTAATCGGCGCCGGGTGCCGCGATCACTGCGGTAAGATCACGGCATTCCTCGAGGAACAGGGAGAGGACGCCGCGCGCCGCGTCCTCGCCGATCGCCTCGATTAGCATGTCGAGCGCTTCCAGATCGAGCAGACCGCTCATGCCGGACGGAATCTTTTGCCGGTGCCGATGAGTTTCTCGTGCGGCAACTGCACCGATTTACTCGGATCGGCGACCGCATGGCCGATCACCGAAGCGTGTCGGCCATGGCGGGCGAGGATCGCCAGCGTCGCGTCGGCATCCGCCTCGGCGACGACGACGCAAAAGCCGACGCCCATATTGTAGACCTCAAACATCTCGGCGCGGCCGACGCCGCCAAGCTTTTCGATCAGGCCGAAAAGCGGCGGCGGCGCAGGCAGGTCGTCGACCACGAAGCCGATCTCGGCATCAACCCGCGGCAAGTTGAGCAACCCGTCTCCGGTTATATGCATCAATGCCTTGACTGACGATATCTTGTCCAAGACTTCAAGAACCTCCGGCACGTAGATGACCGTCGGGCACAGCAGTTCCTCGCCCAGTGTGCGGCCGAGCTCGGAGAAATGCGTGTCGATCTTGGCACCGGCCTGCTCGAAGAAGACGCGGCGGGTCAGGGTCATCCCGTTGGAGTGAATGCCGCTCGATGGAATGCCGATGACCCGGTCGCCGGGCCGCAGGTCGCGGCCGATCAGAATGCGGTCGAGCGCCACGGTGCCGACCGCGGTGCCGACCAGATCGAACCCGCGCACCACATCGCGCAGCTGCGAAATCTCCCCGCCGCTGATCGAGATATTCGACTGCCGCGCGCCCTCGGCGAGGCCAATGGCGATCGCGTCAAGCATCGCCGCATCGGCCTTCTCGACCGCGATGTAATCGACCAGCGACACCGGTTTCGCGCCGACGCACAACAGGTCGTTGACATTCATCGCGATGCAGTCGATGCCGATCGTGTCGTATTTCCGCATCATGTCGGCGATCATCGCCTTCGAGCCGACGCCGTCGGTGGTGATCGCGAGGCCGACGCCGCCGATATCGACGACATTGGCGAAATAGCCGATCGGCAGCTGCACCGCGCCAAAGCCGGATTTCGGCCAGGTCGCGGTGATGCGGGCGACGATGTTGTTGAGACGGCCGGCATCGGCCTCGGCGATGTCGACGCCGGCGGCCTTGTGCTGGTTGTCCTGAACGTTACGGGGCATGCCGGCAATTTGGCACAGCTGACGTGCCGGCCTGAAGCGATTTTGCGGTGGCTGCCCCCTAGCCCCCACCCTGCCCTCCCCGCCAGCGGGGGAGGGTTAGTTAGGGAGAGCGCGGGTCCCTTCCCTCTCCCCGCGAGCGGGGAGAGGGCTGGCTGACGCCCGCTCTTACTTCACATGCTTTTGCATGAAGGCGTAGACCGACGCGTGCGTCACATCGGTGCCACGCGCGGCGTTGTCGAAATAGGCGATCTCGATGTCGCCGCCGGCCTTGCGGTAGTTCGAGACGAACCGCTCGGGCTCGTTGCCGGCGAAGTCCGAATCGGGGTCGTGATAGTCATGGGTCAGGTCGGGGCGGCCCTGCAGCCAGACCGCCGGCGGCATCACCACCTTCTCGCCGCGCTCGAGGATGAGGATCGGGTTACCCTCGGCCATCCCGGCTTCGTCATGCCAGTAGGTCTCGTGCTTCTTGTCCATGCCGACGGCCCACGCCGGCGGATTGCCGGCGGCGACCAGGCGCTTGGCGTGTTTGTAGCGCGACAGCGGGTTGATCACCGGCCATTGC
Organism: uncultured Alphaproteobacteria bacterium; assembly: GCA_963778385.1. Taxonomy (GTDB): domain Bacteria; phylum Pseudomonadota; class Alphaproteobacteria; order ATCC43930; family CGMCC-115725; genus DATARH01. Next base: position 89,335 of record CAVZUA010000044.1, read on the forward strand.
ATAAAGACGCCGCGCACCGACGGGTCGTCGCAGCCCTGGCACGAGATCGCGTTGTAGCGCGGGTCGTTGGGCCGCATCGCCACCAGCATCGCCAGATGCCCGCCGCTCGACTGGCCGCCGATCGCGACGCGGTTCGGGTCGATGTTGAGCTGCTTCGCGTGCGCCTTGACCCAGCGGATGCCGTAATGGATGTCGGCGAGCGTCGTCGGATAGCCATCGGGGCCGTGGCGGAAGTTGAGGGACGGCATGACCACACCGCGCGAAGCGAGGTACTCGCCGAGACCGGTCGAGTCGGCGAGATCGCCGTTATTCCACGCGCCACCATGCAGATTGATGAAGCACGGGAACGGCCCCGCCCCTTCCGGCTTGAAGATGCGGGCCATGATCTTGCGATCGCCGTGGCTGAGATAATTGACGTCTTCGCTGGTGAAACCGACCATCGATGAACCCTCCCAGGATGCGTTGGCGCGACCACAGGCTCAGTTGTGATGCGTAAGGCCAAGCCTACGCCTTCCCCGGCGGCGGGACCAACGGCAAAATCCTAGTCGGCGACCGCGGCCTCGGCAGCCGGTGCGCTCGGTCGCAGCAGAGATAAGCCGACCCATACAGCCGGGATCGCGCAGACCATCCAGCCCGCCAAATAGCCCCCGGTCAGGCCGAGCAGCAGCGCGAAGATCAGCGGGCCGACCAGCGCGCCGACCTGCCCGAACGACAGGACGCCACCGGTCACCGAGCCGATCGTGCCAAAGGGCGCGAGGCGGGCCGCCTCGGACAAGAGGATGCCATGCCAGGAGAGCGCGGTGGCGCTAAGCGCGGCGCCGACCAGGGCGATCGCGACCGCCGGCCAGGCGGCGTCGAACAGGCCGATCAGCGCGATGCTGGCCGCCATGCCGACCGCGAGCCCGGCCATTACCAGCCGCGGCGCGACCCGAAAGCTACCGAGCCAACCCCACAGCACGCGGCAGGGCACCGCAAGCGCGACAACTAGCGAGAACAGGAAGCCCGCCGCCGCCAGCTCGTAGCCGAGCGCGACGAGATAGGTCACGAAATACGCGGTGAAGACCGACTGGACGCCGTTGAACGCGAAGCAGGCGAAGGACAGCGCTCGTAGGTCGCGGGTCCGGACCACCGAGGCGATCGTCGCCGGAAAGTCCGACAGGCGGAAGCGCCGCGTCGCCTCGCGGTCGCCATCGAACCGGGCGCGCAATGGCTGCAGCATCACCGCGCCCGCGACGCAGGCGGCAGCGGTCGCCAGCATCGCGCCGCGCCAGCCGAGCGCATGCGCCAGCGCCGGGCCGATAAAGCCGCACAGCAGCAGCCCGGCCGGTACCGCGGTCTGCTTGATCGAAAACACCAGCGGCGCCAGGCGCGGCGGCGAGACGCGGCCGAGCAGTTGCGAGCTGGTCGGGGTCGAGACCGCGACTCCCCCGCCGCCGACGATCGCCGACACGCCAAAGCCGAGGAGCCCACCCTCGGCGGCGACCGCCATCCCGCCGCCGAGCAGCACCAGCGCCACCTGGCTCATGCGCAGCGCGCCGTGGCGGACGATAAAGCTGCCGCAGCCCATCTGCGCCACCAGTGCTGCGGCGGCGGTGCTGCCGTAGTAGATCCCGACCCAGGCGGGGTCGACGGCCAGCTCGGCGATCACCAGGGGCGCGACGACCGCGGGAAGCGTCTTGCCGACCGAGGCAAACGTCTGCTGCATGAACATCGCCACCAGGGCGATCAGCATCGTCGACAAGTTGCGCGTCCTCCCCGCCGGCAGGCCGCGCAAAGGCTACGCCAATTCGCCGCCGGCTCCGGAGGCCGCGAACGCATGGCTGCCAGCGCGAGATGAGGTACACCTTCTTCACCGCTCCCCGGCGAAAGCGAAAGCCGGGGCCCACTTTTCGGCGCCCGAGGATGCGGACGAGTGGATCCCGGCCTGCGCCGGGAAGCGGGAATGGGGAGGCGGTGGATAATTACCCGCCGCGCAGGCGCTCCAGGGTCAGGCGGGCGATCGCGGCGGGGGCCTCGTCGGGGATGGCGAACACCGAGCTGACGTTGATCTCGCACAGCACGTAGGTGTCCTCACCCGTCGCCGTACGCGGGCCGTAGAGGAAATCGGCGTCCCAGATGATCGGCAGCGATGCCCGCTCAAGGCCGAGAACCGGCATCATCTGCGGTGTCCACTCCCGTTCCATCTTGGCGCGCAGCGCCTGGAACGGCGCGGCGTTGGGGCCGTGCATGATGCGCGGGCCAGGCTGCGCCGCCGGCGAATTGGGGCCTTCCGGCGGCGGCGGGATCAGCGCCTTGATGTATTGATGGCCAAAGCCCGCGACCTTGTCGCCCGCCATGTAGCAGCGGATCATTCCGTCGGGCAGGCGCGGCTGGAACGGCTGGTCGACGATGCAGCCGCCGTCCGCGAAATACGGCTTGCAGCGGGTGATGAAGTCGCGCAACGGCAGCTCTTCGGGCACGCTGCCGCGCAGCGCCTGCAGCACGCGGACGATGGTCGGCCCCCCGGACCGCGCCGACACCAGCTCGACCTTCCACACCCCCCGCCCGCCATCGCCGCAATTCTGCTTGAGCACGCGTGGGCCGGCGGCGTGCAGCCGCGCCGGGAAACTGTCGCGGAACTCGGTCGCGGCGCGGTAGAGGTGGGTATCCATGCCCCAGCCGAGGTCCCGGGTGCGGTGCAGCACCTCTTTGGTGCCCATCTTGAGGATCACGTCGGGATGGGCGCTGACCCACGGCCCGCGCCCGGCGACGTCGCGCAGCAGCGGGTCGAGCACGGCACGTGTCTTGAGGCCATCCTGCAGCGGGTTGACCCAGACCAGCACGCCATCGACCGCGAGCAGCTGGTCGCGGAATTCATCGGCGAAGTCCTCGTCGAACACCGCCGGCTCGGCCGCGATGCCGAGCGCTGCCAGTTCCTCGAAGATGCGGTAATAGCGGTTGTTGCTCGGCGTCGCCGCCGCGCGCGCGGCCCGGTCACCGCGCCAGACGATTGCAACTTTATACGGTTTGGTCTCGGCCATGTCGCCGGCACTCCTCGCGTTGCGAGAGGCGCAGAACTTGGACGACAGCCGTCTGGTGGGGCGTCTGCCTCAGCCCCGTCGCCGATATAGGCGCGGCGGCGGCACGCGGCAAGAAAAATCACCGGCCGAGGGTTACTGCGGTTCCTTGTGATGGTGCGACGCGTGCTCCGACGCGTGCGTTGCCGCCGCGGGCTTGGCGGCCGAGTGGTGCGTGGTGTGCTCTTCGGTGTGATGCGCTTCGACGTGATGCGTCGCGACGGCCTTGCGGGCTGGCTCATGCGCCTCCGCCGTTGCGCGGCGCGGCGGCGCGGCAACCGCGCGGCTCGTGGCGGCGACGGGATGCACCTTGCTTTTGGTGCTGGACGAGCCTTTCGCGGCGTGCGCCGACTTGCGCGCACGCGCGGGATCTTCGCTCTCGGCCGGCTCCGAGCGACGGCTCGATGGCGGCGGTTCGGGCTCGGCGAACGATCGCGGAGGTGGAGCGATGGCGGCGACCTTCGGCTCCGCAGCGGCTAACGCGGCGACTTCCACTGCGGCGGCGGTGGGAGCTACAGGTACGGCACGCGGCGGCGGCACTGCGGCGACCGGCGGTGGTGAGAGTGCGGCCGGGCGCGGCGCGGCCGCAACGGGCGGCGGCGCGGGTGCGACGGTAGGCACTGCGGCCGCGACCACTGGAGCCGCCGGCGGCGGGGGCGGCGCGGCTGTCGCGACGAGCGGCGCGGGAGGCGGCGGTGCCGGCGTGGTGGGTTGCGGGACGACCGCGTTCACCGCGCCGCTGACCAGCATTGCAGCGGCCGCCGGCGCCGCGGCGGCAAGAGCCACCACCGGTTCGGCCGGCGGCGCCGCCTTGGCGTAGTTTCCGAGCTGGAACCCGCCGTAATCGGCTCGCGCATCGTTGGCGTCGTGGTCGAATGACAAATTCGCAAAGCGCGCGCCTTGCGCCGCCTGGCGGATGTTCCAGTCGCTGTAGCCGGCGCTGCCGTCCCATGCCGTCGAGCCGGACAGCCAGGCGTATTGCGCGAGGCCGGCGCCGCGCACCGCGGCACAGACCGAGCCCGAGCCGTACACCCCGACGCGATATTCCGACCGGCCGCGCCCCGCCACGGCAAGGCCGCTGGCGACGCCACGGAAATACTGGTCGACCGCCAGCATCGCATTGCCGCGCGCGTTAAAATCGACCGCGAAGTAGATCGCGCTGCCCGGCGGCTGGCCGACGATTTTCGCCTGGCGATGGGCGCTGAGCGCGTCGTTGTAGCCGTTGGCGTAGGTGAAGTAGCTCGGCGTGCTGGAATGCCACTCCCAGACCGTGACGATCTTCACCCCGAGCGCCGACAACCGGCGCGCCTCGTCGGGCGAGAGGGTGGGGTAGCGGGAGGCCGGGTCGCGGTAGTAGCGCGCGACAAAGTGGAGCCATGGGCGGCCCTGCAGTTCGCTCACCACGTCGCTCGAATCGATCGCCATGTCGATGCCGCGGGCGTTGCCCGTGCTCGGCATCGGGACGATGGTGGGCGATACTTCGGGCGTCGCGCAGGCGGCTAAGATCAACGCCGCAAGTAACGGCGCCAGCCTATTCAACTTCAACGTTCGGGCTCCCCCAAACCTCGGCTCCCCGCGAGGAACATTTACATACTGTTACGTGCCTTGACTACCGATAAATATTGGTAAAGAGCCGACGCGACTATTTGTCGAGCCAGATCGTCGCCAGGTCCTGGTTGACGTAGTGGCTCGGGCTGACCTTCCAGCCTTTGACATAGCTGCGATACGGCACGATGCGGTAGCGCCACAGCAGGAAGAGTTCGTGCGCCTCGATGTCGAGCACGCGCTTCTCGAACTGGCGGAACAGGGCGCGCTGTCTGGCGAAATCGGTCTCGCGCAGCATGCGGTCGTAGATCTCGATCGACTCCGCGTCTTCGTAATTGCCGTAATTCGCCGACGACACGGTGTGCGGCAGGTATTTGGTGCCGTCGAGCAGCGGGTTGACGACGTTCTGGCAGTCGCCGTCGACCAGCGCATCAAAGTCGCCGTTGCGCGACGCCTCGCCGAACGGGCCGGTCTGCAGCACCTTTTGCGTCACCTTGACGCCGATCTTGGCCCATTCGTCGATGACCCACAGCCCGTTGAACTTGTAGGGTTGGTCGACATTGCGGTTGAGCAGCTCAAAGGTCAGGTTTTCCTGGCCGGCTTCTTTCAGCAGCCGCCGCGCCTCGGCACGCGATTTTTCGATATCCGGCCACCAGCCGGCGATCTGCTCCAGCTCCTCCTTGGTGGCAGCGAGCGGCGAGCCCGGAAAGGCGACGCCGCCTACCGTCTTCATCACCGAAATCTTCGCCATCGCCGGCGCGCCGTGCCAGCGGTCGATGGCCAGCGTCAGCGCGCGCCGGACGCGGACATCGTCAAACGGCTTGCGCTTGTGGTTCGGCGTGATCGGGTTGCCGCAGTTCCAGTCGCTTTCCTGGACGGTGATCTGGTCGCCGAGATCAGCCTTCAGTTCGTCGCGGGTCGGCGGCGGGAAGCCGCGGAACTCGATCGCCGCGCGGTCACCGCGGATCGCCGCGACGCGCGCCGCCTGCTTGTCGGCAAAAACGCCGATGAAGCCGTCGAGATACGGCAACGGCGCGCGGTAGTAATCAGGGTTGCGCTCGCCGGAGACCGACTGGCCGGTCTGGTATTCCTTGAAGCGAAACGGGCCGGAGCCGAGGACGTTCTTCTCGTACCAGTGCGGGTCGCGGTCGAGTTTTTGCTTCTGGTAGATGAAGGCGTAAGGGTCGGCGAGCGCCGGCAGGAAGGCGGCGGTCGCGTATTTGAGGCGGAAGACGACGGTCTTTGGATCGGTCGCCTCGATCTTGTCGACCATCGAATAATAGCCCTGCCGCGCGCTGATGACGCCCTCGGGCGGTGCGACGATGTGGTTCCAGCTCGCCGCCACATCGGCGGCGGTCAGCGGCGCACCGTCGGTGAATTTGGCGTCGCCGCGGATCGTGAAGGTCCAGGTCTTGCCACCATCGGTCGGGGTCGGGATCTCGGTGCAGACATCGCAGACAAAATCGGTCGGCGAGGCCGGGTTTTCCGGGTTCACCCGCAGCAGCACGCTGTAGAATGGCGCCACAGCGTGGATTGTCGCGAAGGTGTTTTCGCGATGACCGTCAAAACTCGGCGGCGCGTCGGCAGGGATCATGTAGGTGAGCGTGCCGCCGCGCTTCGGCGCGTCGTCAGCTCGGGCCGGCGCACCGCACGCCAGCAGCACGGCCGCGCCGGCGGCGAAAATTCGATGCATGGCCCCTCCCCTTCGCAAGCGCCCCGTCGCGGAAGCGGGCATGGTGCGATCCCTGGCGGGATCGCACCACCCCGACTAGCGGACCGGAGAAAACGCCGTGGGAATGAGCAGCTTGTTTTCCTGACGCAGCGGACGCACGCCGGACTGCGGCGGCCAATTGCGGCCCGGTGCGCGGGACGCGGCGCGGACGCGATCGCGTTCGGCGAGATCCTTGTAGACCCAGGTATGGACGAACTTGTTAAGCCCACCGATCTCGCTCGTCCAGCACGCCGCCAACGGCGACAGCTCCTCGCGCGCCGGAACCGCCTGCGCCCATGCCGCCAACACCTTCGGCAGATCGCCCGGCGCGTAGGTGTAGCTGCGCATCTCGTAGACATTGCCGGTACCGTAATCGCGGCTGCCCAGCGCGCGCATAAAGGGCGCCGGGATCACGATCTCGGTTTCCTGCCCGACGATCAGGTCCTGGCCGCCGGGCAGCGCGTTGCGGTCGGGGTCCGTCGCCAAGGCGGCGCGCACCGCGGTGCGGTGATTGAGGTCGTCATAGGGATAGACGTGGACGACCTGGTTGAGCGGGCCAAAATCGGTATGCCAGAACGCCCCCAACTGAGAATGCTTGAGGCGCGCCGGAAGGCGCTTGGCATAACGCTCCTCGAATTCGGGGACCGTTCCGGTGCGCAGGGTGTAGGTGCGGACTTCGTAGATCATGGCGCATCCTCCAGAGGGTTCCGCATGGCGGGGGTTGCCGGCGCAATGTCGCCGTGTTTGCCGAGGGGACGGCTTATCTGCCGTTCCACGGTAGAATAGGGCCGCGCGGGTATTCTTTGCGACGATAATCGCTTGGGTTCGTGACAGCCGGCGACAGGTTTTCTTGACAAAAAGGCGGGTGGGGCGCGCCATTCCCGTCGACTTCCCGATAGCGTGGAGGAGGTAGCGATGATGCGCTCCTGGATCCATTTCACCCGCGGCCGGTTTGTTCGCCAGGCCCGTGTCGGGCTGGGCGAATTGCGCGAGGAGCATCTGAGCCGGCAAGGTTTTGCCGGGCCGGTGGCGATGATCTACCGCCTGGCCGGGCCGAACGAGGTCGTGCGGGTCGAGGGCGAATACCGCCGGCGCGAGATCGACGCGGCTGATGTCGTGTCGAGCGACGCGAAGGACCCGCGCGGTGGCTGGCAGGTGCTGCTGGCGAATGACGATGTGACGGTCGGCATCAGCCGGCGGCGCGAGGCGATGTCCTACCGCTTCCGCAACCTCGACGGCGACCTGCTCTATTTCGTGCATCGCGGCAGCGGCATTTTCGCGACCGAGTTCGGGCCGATCGCCTACGGGCCGGGCGATTACGTGTTCCTGCCGAAATCGACGACCTTCCGGCACATGCCCGATGCCGGGAACTCGCTGCTGCTGGTGGTGGAGTCGCCGGCGCCGCTCCGGCTCACCGAGCACGAGCAGGTCGGCCGCCACACGCCGATCGACCCGACCATGCTCGACGTGCCCGATGTCGCCGATTACGGCTGGCCGGCGGAAAGTGAATACGAGGTGCGGATCAAGGCGGGCGGCGGCGAGACCTCGATCTGGTATCGCAACGACCCGCTCAATGTCGTCGGCTGGAAGGGCGACCTGTTCCCCTACCGGTTCAACATCAACAGCATCCTGCCGATCATGTCGAACCGCATCCATCTCGCGCCGTCCTCCTGGGCGACTTTCGAGAGCGACGGGTTTGTCGTGGTGAGCTTTGTGCCGCAGATCGCGGTCGCCGACCTCGACGCCGAGGAACTGCCCTCCTATCACCGCAACATCGACATGGACGAGGTGATCCTCAGCCACGCCACCAGCGACCCCGGCGGGCGGCGGCCCGGCGGGTTCACCTTTACGCCGCAGGGCATCCTGCACGGCGCCACCGAGGAAGTCCGCGCCGCGTTCAACGCCTGCCGCAAACCCGGCGACATGCGCAAATGGACCGGTGTCGGCGTCGACACCTACAAGCCGCTCAAGGTCAGCGACACGTTCGCCAAGATGACGCGGTAGCCCGCGCTATTCGGAGCGCTGCTGGATCCCGGGGAAGGGAGGCAACAAATGGCCAAGCACCATCGTCACAACGCCGGTAACGAATTACTGGAGAAAGCGGCGGAAAACGCGCAAGTCGAGCAGTATTGGATCCTCGCGGACCGGTCGAGCCCGCGCAAGCCACCCAAGAATTACAATTCCGTCGAGGAACTGACTTATCTCCAGGTCGAGCTGATCAAGCTGCAGGAGTGGGTGAAACACAACCGCCTCAAACTGTGCGTCATCTTCGAAGGGCGCGATGCCGCCGGCAAAGGCGGCGTCATCAAGCGCATCACCGATCCGCTGAACCCGCGAAACTGCCGTGTGGTCGCCCTCGGGACACCGACCGAAAAAGAGCGCGGGCAATGGTATTTTCAGCGCTATGTGGGGCAACTGCCGTCCGCTGGGGAAATCGTGCTGTTCGACCGCAGCTGGTACAACCGCGGCGGTGTCGAGCACGTCATGGGCTTTTGCACCGACGAGGAGTACGAGGAATTCCTGCGCTCGTGCCCGCTGTTCGAGGAGATGCTGATCCGCTCGGGCGTCATCCTCGTGAAGTACTGGTTCTCGGTGAACGACGAAGAGCAGGAAATCCGCTTCCAGGAACGCATGCACAATCCGATCAAGCGCTGGAAACTCAGCTCGATGGACATCGAGTCGCGGCGGCGTTGGGTCGACTACTCGCGCGCAAAGGACGACATGTTCGCCCGGACCGACACGAAAACCAGCCCGTGGTACGTCGTCAACGCGGACAACAAAAAGCGCGCCCGGCTCAATTGCATCGCGCATCTGCTGTCGCGGGTCCCATACCAGGACCTCAAGCCCGTCGAGGTTCCGCTGCCGCCGCGCCAAGCCGACGGCGCCTACAAGCGGCCCAAGATGAGCAGCCAGCACTTTGTGCCGGATGTCTACTAACGCCTCGATGTCAGGGCTTGCTGAAATTTGCGGCGGCAGCCAGGGGACTTTTTGTTCCCAGGGGACTTTTTGTTTAAGCCCACCGTTGGGGAACACAGAGCCAGTTGATGCTGCAAATCAATGCCACCGCGTGCTGACGGCATTCTCCTGGCAAACTCGGCGAAAAGGAGGCCCACCGATGCGCGGCCTTATTGATCAGGTAGAGCTTGCCACCACTCCAGGCAAGCGGCTCGGCAGTGACACAATGCGGGCGGGCGTGTTCGTCTTCGCCGCTCTCATCTTCGCCATGGCTGCACCACAAGCGGCTCTAGCCCAACGCGGGAGCGGAGGGGGCTGGCATGGCGGCGGAGGGGGCTGGCACGGCGGCGGAGGTGGCTGGCACGGCGGCGGAGGTGGGTGGCATGGCGGCGGAGGCGGCTGGCATGGCGGCGGGTGGCACGGCGGCTGGCGTGGGAACAACTGGTGGATCCCCGGTGCTGTCGCTGCGGGCGTCGCGCTGACTTACCCATACGCCTACGGTTACGGCTATGGTTACCCGGCCTATCCCTATTATCGGCCCTATGGGTACGGTTATCCGGCGTACGGCTATGGCTACCCCGGCTATGGCTACGGCTACTCGGGGTCTGCCGCGCCCAATTACTGACGTGCCGGCCCAGCAAACGGTTTGTCAGCGTCGTTGCGGTCGGGAAGACGCCGAAACCTCGAGGCATTGAGGGGATTCCGCCGACAGCGTTAGGCCTGCGCGCTCGCGCTTTGTCCGCAAGTGCACGGCAAATCGGGAATGCGCCTCGCCGGAGCCCCTTGTCTTTCGCTCGGTCTCTGCCTGTAAATAGAAAAGGCAGACGGCCCGTCTGTGCCCTTGGTACGCTGCGGTGGAGGAGAGGCTCATGAAGCTGATGTGGTTCCACCTGATGCCGTATACCGAGCTGCCCGACGATTTCCGCGAGAAGCATCCCTCGGTGTGGGTCGACATTCATTCGACGCTGTTCGACCCGCGGCGTGCGCATCACATGTACAACGACTTCATGGACGAGCTCGAATACGCCGCCGAATGCGGCTTCGACGCTGTCTGCGTTAACGAGCACCATTCCAACGGCTACGGGCTGATGCCCTCGCCCAACCTGATCGCCTCGTCGCTGGCCCGGCGCACCACCAACACCGCGATCTGCGTGATGGGCAATTCGCTCGCGCTCTACAACCCGCCGACGCGCGTCGCCGAAGAATTCGCGATGATCGACTGCATTTCCGGCGGGCGGCTGATCGCCGGGTTCCCGGTCGGCACGCCGATGGACACGTGTTTCGCCTACGGCCAGAACCCGTCTCAGCTCCGCGACCGCTATTACGAGGCGCACGACCTGGTCATGAAGGCGTGGCAGGAGAAGGATACCTTCGCCTTCAACGGCCGCTACAACCAGCAGCGTTATGTCAACATCTGGCCGCGCCCGGTGCAGAAGCCGCACCCGCCGGTATGGATCCCCGGCGGCGGCTCGGTCGAGACTTGGCAATGGTGCGCGAAGATGGACTACGTCTACGCGTATCTGTCGTATTTCGGCTACAAGGACGGCCAGGCGACGATGACCGGGTTCTGGGACGAGATGAAGCGTCTCGGCAAAGACCTCAACCCGTACCGCGCCGGTTTCCTCCAGTTCGTCGGCGTCGCCGAGAGCCGCGAGCAGGCGATGGAGCTTTATGCCGAGCCGGCCGAGTATTTCTACGGCCGCTGCCTGCGCGTCGACCCGAAATGGGCGATGCCGCCGGGCTACATCACCGAGGCGACGCAACGCGCCGGCATCCAGGGCCAGATCGGCCGCGCCGCCAGCCTCAACGCCCGCCAGGCGGCGCGCGCCACCACCAGCATGGAGGACATCGTCGATCGCGGCTACGTGATCATCGGCTCGCCGGATGAGGTGATCGAACAGCTCACCACGGTCGCGACCAGCCTCAATGTCGGCCATCTGATGATGCTGCTGCAGTTCGGCAGCATGGGCAAAGACCTGGCCAAGTACAACACCAAGCTCTTTGCCGAAAAGGTGCTGCCGCGGCTGAGCCATATCCATTCCGAATGGGAAGACCGCTGGTGGCCGCAGCCGATGGCCGCGGCCGAACGCGCCGAACTCCCGGCTTTCGCGCCGGAGTCCCTTGGGGCGCACGCGGCGGAATAGCCTCATGCGCCGCCGGACGTTTCTCGGCTCGGCGCTGGCTTTGGCGAGCCTGCCGGCGCTCGGCGCTACCAAGCCGGCACGGATCGCCTGGGTCGTCGCCAGCACCCGCGCGGCAACCCAGCCTTATCTCGACGCGCTGCGTGAGGGGCTGCGCGAACGCGGCTATATCGAGGGCGGCAACCTCGTCATCGAGGAACGTTACGGCGACGATGTGCGGGATCGGGTGACCGACCTGGTGCACGATGTCGCCGACAGCGTCGATCTCATCGTGACGCAATCGCACGGCACATGGGACGTCGTCCGCAGCCCGACGACCGTGCCGGTCGTCTTCGTGTTCAGCGCCGACCCGGTCGAGGCCGGTTTCGCGCAGAGCTTCGCCCGGCCCGGCGGGCGCGCGACCGGCGTCACGCTGATGTCGATCGAGATGAACGGCAAACGGCTCGAATTGCTGCGCGAAATCATGCCGGGGCTGCGCCGCGCGGCAATCATCGCCAGCCCGGAACACCGCGGCGTCCAGCAGGAGCGCGAAAATTCTGAGGCGACGGCGCACCGGCTGGGGATCGAAACCCAGTTTTTCCCGGTGCGCAACGCGGCTGAGTTGGAGGCAAGCCTCGCGCCCCTGGCAGCGGGCAAGCCGGAGGCGGTGCTGGCGTTCCCCGACCCGATCACCGTCGGCAACCGCCAGCGCATCATCGATGCCGCGACCGCCCAACATGTCCCGATGGTCGGGGGCTGGGCGGTCTTCGCCGAGAACGGTGCGCTCTTTTCCTACGGACCGAAGCTCACCGCGTCCTACAAGCGGGCGGCCTATTATGTCGACCGCATCCTGAAGGGCGCGAAAGCGGCCGATCTGCCGATCGAGCGCCCGTCGGAGATCGAACTCGTCGTCAATCTGAAAACCGCGAGTGCGCTCGAGATCGCCATCCCACCGACCGTCATGGCCCGCGCCAACGAGGTCATCGAATGACGGTACCGTCGAATGCCACGGCGCGCTGGCGGACGACGTGTAACGAGAATTTGTCGTGCCTTTGCACCGGGTGACGCAGTAGCGTTCTTCCCGACGGTGCCGATGCGCGACTCCCCGGGACGCGCCAACGGCGCACCAGTGGGGAGGATATCATGAAGCACGCTCTGGGCAGTTTGCTGTTCGCCGGCGCTCTGGCCTTGTCGTTCGGCGCCGCGCAGGCGGATGTGCTGACGCTCACGTCGGCAGCCCTCAAGGACAATGACCAGTTGGCGGTCAAGAACGCCTGTGCCGACAAGCAGCGCAGCCCGAATTGCGTCGGCGAGAATGTCTCGCCCCCGCTTGCCTGGTCGGGCGCGCCGGACGGCATCAAAAGCTTTGCGATTGTGATGATCGATCCGGAAGGGCGGGCACCGATCGGGGTCACGCATATGATAATTTACGGGATTCCGGCCGACGTGAAGGGTTTCGCCGAAGGCGAGCTGAGCAAGGAATCCGACAAGTTCGTCGGCGGCAAGAGCACGATGGAAAAGGTGACCTATTGGGGGCCCGGGACGCCACCCAACACTGACTGGCACCATTACACCTTCATCCTGATGGCCACCGACCTCGACCCGAAGGATCCGGCGCTGAAGCCGGGCATGACCCGCGACGAGCTGGCTGTGGTGCTCAAGGACCACGTCAAGGCCTCGGCAGGGCTGGTGACGCGGTTCAAGCACCAGTAGCCAGGCGCGGTCGACGTAGGGCGGAAAAGCGCCGTGAAGCGGCGCGCTTGCCGCCGCCGCGCGTGGTCGGCGGATGACGCTTCGCTTATCCGCCCTACAGCGTCCTGCCGCTTCCTATAAAACCGCGGCGTATTCCCGCAATTGTGCACTGCAAAAATCGCAGGTGGGAAAAGTAAGCTGACCTAATTATATGTGTCGCCATCAACCCGCGAGGGGGAGTGCGGCAGGTGAGCTTACTGACCTGGGAACGGCCTTCGCTGCTCGCGCGCGGCTGGTTTAACCGCGCAAGCGCAGCAGATTCGTTACCTGAAGCAGCAGCGGCTCCCACGCTGACCCCGTTCCGGATGACCATCGTCGGCGCGCTGCTGATCGCGGTCGGGCCGCTGTCGATGAGCCTCTATTCGCCGGCGATGACCCTGCTCATTACCGCGCTGCACACGACCGAGCACGCGGTGCGGGCGACGGTCACGGTCTATCTGCTCGGCTTCGCGCTGGCGCAACTGATCTGCGGGCCGCTGTCGGACCGCTTCGGCCGCCGGCCGATCCTGCTTGTCTGCCTGTCGCTTTATGTGATCGGTTCGATCGGCTGCGCCGCCGCCGGCTCCGTGGGTGCGTTGATTGCGGCGCGGCTGGTGCAAGGTATTGGGGCGTGCGGCGGGGTCGCGCTGTCGCGAGTGATGGTCGTCGACCGCTTCGCCGGCAACGGTGCGGCGCGGATCATCTCGCTGATGAGCCTTATCCTCAGCATCGCCCCGGCGGCGGCGCCGGTGATCGGCGGCACGCTGATCACGGTGACGAACTGGCGGGTGCTGTTCCTGATCCTCGCGGTCTACGGCGCGGTGCTGCTGGCGCTAGTGTGGCGCTTCCCCGAGACCAACGAGCGGCGCGATGCCGGCGCCACAAAGCTGCGCTCGGTTGCGGTCAATTACGGCATGCTGATCACCTCGCCCGCCTTTATCGGCCAGGTCGTGCTGACCTCGCTGGCGGTTGGCGGGTTCTATGCGTCGCAGACGCTGCTTCCCTTTGTCTTGATGGGTAAAATCGGCCTCCCGAGCCCGATTTTTGGCGCTGTGACCGCGTCGCTGATGGTGTCGTACCTTCTCGGTTCACTCGCCACCAACCGGCTGCTACGCTTCTTCGCGATCGGCCGGCTGGTGCTGGCCGGCGCGCTGATGGTGCTGGCCGCCGCGATCGCGCTGGCGCTGGTGCTGCGGCTGGTCGGTCTCGGCGTCTACGAGATCGTGCTGCCGATGTGCCTGTGGATGGTCGGCTTTGCGTTCATCATGCCGGGCGTGACGACCAGCGCGCTGGCGCTGTTCCCGCGCAATGCCGGCTCGGCCTCGGCGCTGATGGGTGCGCTGCAGATGGGAATGGGGTTTGTCGGGGCGGCGTTATGCTCGCTATTCGCCGACTCGGCCCAGGCCTTCGCCACCGTCCCCCCGGTGATGGGCATCCTTGCCGTTGCGGCTTATCTCGCCGCCAACTGGCGGCGCCTCTGAGCCAGCGCGCGGCAGCAGCGCGTCGAGCCGGCTGATCCCTTTCAGCAAGATCGTCGACCCGTCGCGAAGCAGCAGCTTCGTATCCTGGCCGCAATTGACGAGACTGGCGTGGACGGTCCCCGACAGAAGGTCGGGTGTAGCCTGTGGAACGTTCGTGTCGACCATGATTCGTTAACCATAACGTTGGCGTTCCGAGCCGCGCAACGCACATCAGGCGACAATCTGTTTCGAGAGATTACAATCCGTGACGACGCCAGCGCGGCTCAGCCGCGCGATTCCCGGCGGCGGTCGATGACGCCGGCTTTGCGCAATTCGTCAATTTCGTCGTCGCTGTAGCCGAGTTGGTCGCGCAGCACCGCGGCAGTGTGCTGGCCGAAGGTCGGCGGCGCGGTCACCGGACGCTGCGGCGCGCCGGGGAACTTGATCGGGCGACCGGCGACTTTCATCGCGCCGATCGTCGCGTGCTCGACCTCGACCACCATCTCGCGCGCCAGCGCCTGCGGGCTCGACAGCGCAGCGGTGACCCCGAGAACCGGTGAATGTGGCACATCCGCTTCCTGGAGGCGCCTTTCCCATTCGGCGACCGTGCGGGTGCGGGTGATGGCGGCGATCGTCTCGTCGAGCTCGTCGCGATGGTCGCGCCGCCCGGTCGGGTTGGCGTAGCGCGGGTCGGCGGCGAGATCGGGCCGCTCAAGCGCGTTGCACAAATTGCCCCAGAACCGTTCGGACAACACGGCGATGATGATCGATCCGTCGGATGCCGGAAAGCTGCCATAGGGCACGATGTTGGGATGGCTCGACCCCATCGGTGGCGGGTCCTCGCCGGTGATGAACGCGAGCTGCGCAAAATAGCCGAGCATGCCGATCAGTCCGTCATGCAGGCTGATGTCGATTAGCCGGCCCTTGCCCGTGCGGGTGCGCTCGTAAAGCGCGGCGAGGATTGCCTGCGGCCCGAACACGCCGCCGACCATGTCGCCGAGCGGAATGCCGAGCTTGATCGGCATATGGCCGCGCTCGCCGTTGATGCTGAGCGCGCCGGAGAGCGCCTGGGTGACGATGTCGAAAGACGGCTTGTCGCGCAGCGGACCGCTGAGCCCGAAGCCGCTGATCGCGCAATAGATCAGGCGCGGATTGAGCTGCGACAGCGCGGCATAGCCGAGGCCAAGCCGCTCCATGACGCCGGGGCGGTAATTCTCGACCAGGATGTCGGCCTCGGCGACGAGGCGACGAAGGATTTCCTTGCCCGCCTCCTGCTGCAGGTCGACGACAAGGCTCTTCTTGTTGCGGTTGATGCCGAGGAAATAATGGCTTTCGCCGCCGATAAAGGGCGGGAAATGCCGGGTCTCGTCACCGCTGCCGGGCGGCTCGATCTTCAGCACCTCGGCGCCGAGATCGCCGAGGCTCTGCGTCGCGAACGGGCCGGCCAGAACGCGGGTCAGATCGATGACCTTGATCCCGGCGAGCGGGCCGGGCCAGTTCTCGTTGGGTTCGATGTCGTTCAACGTCGCCTCTTTCGTCGTCCCGGCGAAGGCCGGGACCCACTCGTCAGCCGCTCGAGCGGCGGAAACGTGGATCCCGACCTGCGTCGGGATGACGGGCCGCTAAAGCCAGCCCGTCACTTGGCCGCCGTCACCATGATCTCGACGAGGATTTCCGGCCGGGCCATATCGGCGCGCACGCAGGCGCGGCAGGGCGGGTTGGCCGGATCGACCCAGGCGTTCCACACCTCGTTCATTTGCGAGAACAGCGCCATGTCCTTGATCCACAGATTTGCGGTCAAGAGGTTGGATTTGCTGGTGCCGGCCTGCGCCAGATAGTCGTCGATCTTGGCAAGAATTTGCCGGGTCTGGCCCTGGATGTCCTGACTGGCGTCGGAGGCGGTGAGGCCGGCGAGAAAGACGCGATTGTCGTGGATGGCGACGCGGCTCATGCGTGGGCCGGGACCGGTGCTGACATCGATGCGCTGGATAGCCATGGGTTCTTCCCTCCCCTGCTCAATTCCGGCGGCAGTGTGGCGCGGCCGAGCGGCGAAGGGAAGGAGCTATCGGGTCAGGTTTCGCTCGCCGGCACAAAGCAGAGGATCGAGCCGTTGACCGGCGAGCGGCAAACGACGGCGCGCCCGACCGGGTTGGGCTGGTTCTTCAACACGCGATCGTCGGGCACCTGAATCCATTGCTCGTCGAGCCAGGCTTCATAGCCGCTGCCGCCCATGCGGTAGTCGGTGGGCCGGCAATCGGCAATCGAGCAGCAAGGGTACGCCGTCCCCGGCTCCCTGAGGGATTCGTACCAATCGTGCAGCGTCGGATCGATCGGCACACCCTCGGGCGGCCGCGCCCAGGCCAGCGCAGCGCCGACCAGCAGCGCGCCGGCGAACGAAGCAAACGGAATGCGCGACACGGGATGCTCCGCGGCAAGGAATGCCCCGGTTGGAAACGGCTCCGTCGGCCGCGCGTTCCCGCGTTTAACGTGGGTCAGATAGACGAAAGTCGCGGCTTATTTGAAATTGACGATGCGCTTGCCGAAGGTGTGGATGCCGTAGGTGACGAGCGGCCCGTCGCCGAGCACGCGAAAGCCGTGCACCCGGCCGGCGGGGATCGAGATCGTCACGCCCGGCGCCATCGGCGTCGTGCCCACCTCGCCGTCGAGCCAGGCCTCGCCCTTGCCCGACAGCACGGTGAGAACCTCGACATAGGGATGCGAGTGCTCACGGGTCGCATAGCCCGGCTGCGAGGTCTGGATGCCGGTGCGGATCGGGATGTCGGCGCCGTTATCGTCGCCGATCAGCGTGCGGTAGGTCGCGCCGCCCGGGAACGGCACGACCGGGCGATCTTCCTCGCGAATGACGATGAGCGGCTCGGGCATCGCGGCTTCCTTGTATGGTCTTAAAATTGGTCCGGCTGCGGGATGACCATAGCACGGCGCGGGCGTTATCCTGCGTCCATGATGAGGCGATGGCGGCAATGCGCAATCGTGGCGAGCGCCCTGACGGCGATCTTGGCGAGCGCCCTGGTGGCGACCGGGCGCGCCGATGACTTCACCGCGCTCTACACCGCCGACGCGATCGTCACCGGCACCGATATGCGGCAGCGGCCGTGGGGCTTCGCGCAATGCCTGACCGAAGTGGTGGTCAAAGTCGCCGGCGATTCGCGCCTCAAGGACGACCCACGCGTCGCGGCCGAGGCCGAGCACGCCGACCGGTTTGTGACGGCGTTCGACTATGTCGACCTGATGGCCGGCATCAAGAAAAAGGACGACCAGGGCAGCTACGACCGGCCGCACCGGCTGACCGTGCATTTCGACGCGGCGAAGATCGACGCGCTGCTGGCGCGACTCGGCGAAGCGCCGTGGCGCGGCGCGCGGCCGGTCGTGGTGCCGGTGCTGCTGGTGCACGGGCCAAGGCAGCCGCCTTATCTGCTGAGCGAGGATGAGCCGCTCGGCGCGGCGCAACGCGGCTCGTTCCGCACCTGGGCCGACGCGTTCGGCATGACGGTGCGGTTTCCCGACGCTGCAGCGCTGGCGACATGGGGTGCGACCGCCGATCATTTGCCGGCGGCGTCGCCCGCAGCAGCGCCCGGTGAGGCCGTCGTCACCGGCACGCTCGACTGGAGCGAGTCTCTGCCGGGTTGGGTCGGCCAGTGGCGGCTGCGCTGGCACGACGCCGATCACAAATGGGGTATCAGCGGTGTCAATTACGACGCGGCGTTCCGCGACATCCTGCGCGGGGTAGTGCTGCTGGCGTCAGGGCGCGGCTCACCCGACTGAGCGCGTCACAATCAGATTCGAAAATCACCCTCGTCATTCCGGGGCATCGCGCAGCGATGAACCCGGAATGACACGGGAAAAAAGCACAGGACGCGTTGCAGTCGGATACTCAAGCCGGCGCCGGCGCGGCGCGCTCCGGCAACGGGCGGGAGCCGGCGTAATGGCGGCGGATCAATTCGGTGGTCAGAAAGCCGCCGACCAGCGCCGCCAACACGATCGCGACCACGACGACGATTGCGATGCCCTTGATACTGTCCTCATCAGGGTCGCTGAACAACGAGCCGACCGATTTCATCGCGCCGCCCATCCCTTCGACCGCCGAATAGGCGTTGTGGACTTCGGCGAAGGTGTTCCACGAGGCCGTCGCAATGCTCGGCAGGTCGCGCCGCCGCCAGGCGATGACCAGCGACTCGATCCAGATAAAGGTGCCGGAAATGAACAGACCGGGGAACAGCACGACATAGGCGAGGTCGAGCGTCGCGTCGACCGTGGCAGCGTTGATCGAGCCGGCGCCATGGGCGAGCAGCACGATGATCAGCACATAGCACCAGGTGAAACCGAGCGCCGATTGCAGCCAGCCCATCCAGCACATGAAGCGGACCCAGGCGCCCATGTACTTGCTCTCGACCCACTCGAGCCCGGTGACTTTGGCGTTATGCCAGCTGATCCACAGATTGACCGCCAGCAGGAGCCAGCCGAGCCAAGACATCATCGCCTCCGGCCAAGAATGCGGCTGTCGCATCGCCGCATCGCGGTTGTGCCGCTGGCGACAATACGGTCTAGTTCCAGCTTCGGTTGCACCGCTGACACCCTGGGGAACCCGACGAGATGAAAAACGACGACCGGCCGCGCCATTACCGCAAGGATACGCTGTTGACGCATGTCGGCCGCAACCCCGAGGGCAATTTTGGCGTGGTCAACCCGCCGGTCTATCACGCCTCGACGATCCTCTCGAAGAACATGGCGGAATGGGAGGCCAAGCGCGCCGCACCGCCTTTTACCGGCGTGCGCTACGGGCTGCATGGCACGCCGGGAACGTTTCCGCTCGAAGAGCTGCTGGCGAAGATCGAGGGCGGCTACCGCAGCATGCTGATGTCGTCGGGGCTGGCGGCGGTGACCGCGCCGCTGCAGGCGCTGCTCGGCGCCGGCGACCATTGCCTGATGGTTGACAGCTGCTATGGCCCGGCGCGCAATTTCTGCGAGGGCATCCTCAAGAAATGCGGCGTCGAGACGACCTATTACGATCCGCTGATCGGCGAGGGCATCGCCGCGCTGATGCGGCCGAACACCAAGGTCGTCTATTGCGAGAGCCCCGGTTCGCTGACCTTCGAGGTGCAGGACATCCCGGCGATCGCCGCGGTCGCCCACCGCCACGGCGCCAAGGTGCTGATGGACAATACCTGGGGCACACCCTACCTGTTCCGCTCGTTCGAGCACGGGGTCGACGTGTCGATCCACGCCGCGACCAAATACATCTGCGGCCATTCGGATGCGATGCTCGGCGCGGTGATCTGCAACGAGGAAAGCTTTCTGCCGGTGCGCACGGCGATGGCGCAGATCGGCCATTCGGCCGCGCCGGACGACGTGTTCTTCGCGCTGCGCGGCATGCGGACCTTGTCCGCGCGGCTGGAGCGCCACCAGCGCAACGCCCTCGAAGTCGCGACATGGCTGCAGACCCGGCCGGAGGTGTCGCGCGTGCTTTACCCGGCGCTGCCGGAAGATCCGGGGCACGCGCTGTGGAAGCGCGATTTCCTCGGCGCGTCGGGGCTGTTCGGCGTGGTGCTGAAACCGGCGTCGAAGGAACAGGTCTACGCGATGATCGACGCGCTCGACCTGTTCGGCATCGGCGCCAGCTGGGGCGGGTTCGAAAGCCTCATCCAGCCGGGCTACCCGCAAAACAGCCGCACGGCGAAGGCGTGGGGCGCGGAGGGGCCGCTCGTGCGCATCCATATCGGTCTCGAAGACCCGGCCGATCTGATGGCCGACCTGGCCCAAGGGTTGGACAAGATGAAAAACGTCTAGGCGGACGCGCAACGCCGAGCACCTCATCCACTGGAGAGAACCCGCCATGACAAAGTTGGCCCGTTCAGCGACGATCCGGTGCCTCGTTTTTCTCGGGGCGCTGGTGCTTGCGACGACATCCTGGGCGCAGACGGGTACCAATATCGGCGAGCAAATCGCCAAGACCTACGGGCTTGACGGATTTGGGCAAATCGAGGCGATCCGCTACACGTTCAACGCCCAGCTCCTCGGGCTCGATGTCTCCCGTTCCTGGGTCTGGGAGCCCAAGACCGGCAAAATCTCCTACACGGGAAAAGACAAAGAAGGCAAGCCGGTGAAGGTCACCTATGTGCAGTCCCGGCTCGGCGACGAACCGGCGAATGTCCGTGATGAAATCGACCCGGCTTTTGTCAACGACAAGTACAATCTGATCTTCCCGCTACAGTTTTATTGGGACGGCGCCGTCGTGCGCGACGAGGGCACGCAAAAATTGCCGTTGGGAACAGGTTCGGCGAAACGGGTGATCGTCGACTATTCGCCGGGCGATGTCTGGGAGCTCTATGTCGGGCCGGATAATCGGGTCGTGGAATTCGGCTTTCACCGCGGCGGGCCCCGGAAGCCGACCATCGTCAATGCGACCTGGGAGGACAACAAGAAAGCCGGTCCGCTGCTTATCCCGATGGAGCGCCGCGGGACGGCGGACGGCAAGCCGCTGCACGTCTTCTTTTCGGATGTGGCCGTCAAACTCACCGGCTCGGACGCCTGGATGAACGCGCAATAGACGATTTGCCGCCCGGTGTCGGGATCGCGAGCGGGAAACGCCGGTCTGGCCGATAAGTCGCCCGGCTAGGTCACGACGCTCATAAAGCGCGGGTTCAGCTCCCGCTGATAATAAAAAACGGCCTTGCCGATCTTGTCGACCGACCACAGCCGTTTGGGGTTGTCCGGGTAATAGATAAAGCCGCCGGAGAACACCTCGTTGCGGTTGCCCGACGGGTCGAAGAAATAGATCGTCTGGCCGCGCGTGATGCCATGCCGGGTTGGCCCGACATCGAGCGGGATGTCGTAGCGCGCGATGATGTCGGCGGCCTGACCGACCTCGTGCCAGCTTTCGAGCGAAAACGCCGCGTGGTGAAACTTGCCCGGCTCGTCGCGGCGGATAAACGCGATGTCGTGCGCCTTGTTCGAGCAGGACAGAAAACCGGCGGCGATATGGCCGTCGGGGGTCTGCGCCGCCTCGGTCAGCGAAAAATCGAGCACGTCGGTGAAGAACTTGACGGTGTCGTCGATATTCGGGCCGTGCAAGTTCAGATGATCGAAGCGCGTCACCCGCATGCCATGGGGCTCCTCACGCCACAGCTCCGGGTTCTGGACCATCGGCCCGTCCTCGGAGAGCGCCATGTCGGCAAAGAGTTCGAGACGATGGCCGCTCGGCACGACAAAGCTGACGCGACGGCCCAGCCCCGGCTGTTCGCCGGCCGGTATTTCCTGGAGTTTGACACCGGCCGCCTCGATGCGGCCGGCCAGGGCGCCGAGATCGGCTTCGCTCGCGACCTTGAAACCGGCATGGTCCATGCCCGGCCCGTCCGCCGGCCGCAGCACGACGCTGTGCCGGTCGAACTCGTCCCAGGCCCGCAGATAAACGCGCCCGTCGGCCTCGCTGCTGACCAGATGCAGCCCGACGCGATCGACATAATGCCGGGTCGCCGCCTCGATGTCGGTCACACGAATCTGGATGTAGCCCGGTCGCAGCACGCCGGTGAGCGGCATAGGAGCCTCCTCGCTTCAAAGTTCGGACCGAATTCTCTGTTCGGTAACGGGCATTATAGCCCATTGAAACGTCGACGAGATGACAAACCGCCATAGCCGATACGCCGCTTCGGGGCCGGCGCGGACCGGCGTCGGAAGGACGCGGCTAGATCGTTCCCGAGGCGCGGCCAAGCTCCGTGCGCCGCGCTCCCTGAGCGGCTGCCACGAGCAACGCGGCCGTCAGGAGGCCGGCGAACGCGGCGGCGTTGATCGCCAAGATGCGCCAGACGATGGCCGCCGTGAAATCCTCGGTCCCGCCCATCACCGTCGCCGAGACGAGATAGAGGCCGCCTTCGTAAACGGCGAACGCCGCAGCAAAGCTCGCGATTGCCGTTGGAAGAACGCCGTTTCGACGGAAGCCCGCGGCCTGCGCTGCCGCCGTGCTCAGCACGGCGATCACCCCGAGGATCGCGCCCCAGGTCAAGGTCATCGCGTCCCACGGGTAATGCAGGAAGGCAAAGCCGACGATCTGGTTGAGCAACCACAGCGCGACGACCAGCAGCAGCGCGTCGCGGCGCGGCAAAGTCATCGCTGCAACCGCGCCGAACGCGGCGAACGGCACGGCACAGGCGAAGCCGAAGGTGAACCCCAGGCTCGCGGCGATCAGCAGCGCGAGCCACAGATGATGGCGCCAGCCGGTGGTGAAGGACGTGGTGAGCTGTTGCATGGCAATGTCCTTTGTCGAGCGGTCAGTCGTGACGGAAACCTTTGCCGGCGCGGTCGAGCGGATCCGGCTCGGCGAGCCCGAGCCATTGCGCGCGCAGCCGGTCCCACAGTGCGAGCCGCGACCAGTCCGGCTTTCGCCGGATCTTGTCATCGGGGTCGAGAAACGGATTGGGCAGCAGCACGGTGATCTGCTGCTCGCCGTGGCCGTTGAGGAGGCGCAGCCCCCACGACACCGGGCTGCCGTCCCGGCTGATGCGGCGGTAGAGCTCGGCGCGCGCGGTGCGGCGGTGCTGCGCGAGCGCGGGCGACACGGGACTGGCCCGTGTGCCCTTGTGCTCGCCGATGCAGATGTGGAAATGCGGCACGCCAAAGGCGACCGTCAGATAGCCGTCCATCATGCCGATGCGGTCGGGCGCCTGCGCCGCCTTCATCTCCCACGCCGCGCCCTGGATGATCGGACCGAAGGTGATCTCGTCCCAATGCTCGACAAACAAGCCGCGCAGGATCGCTTCGAGGCTCGCCTCGTCGGTCGGCAGCGCAAAGACATCGACGGCCGCGCCATCGGGCTCGATCTGGCGTTCGGGCTGCGTCGGCAGGTTCATGGATCACCCGGTCGAGGGGCGCGCAACATTGCTATCAGCCGCAGGATGTCACAAAACATCGTCGGGGCACGTCGAAAGCGACCCGGATGCCCGCAAAGACCCCAAATCCCTGGTGCTGGAACCCAACCGGGTCCTGATATTGCCGCGTCATCGCTTGAACAAGCCGCGGGGTGATCGACTGCTTTCGTCGGTTTTTTATGCCGGCCGCTAAAATGGCCACAATCCTGGGTTAGACACTTGGAGCGCGTCCCGTTTGCGGAGTGACTTGGCGAGGGTTGGCTGTAAATTTCCTGCAAATATCAGCGAAAACAGCCAAGGAGGCCCCTCCCCCGAGCGAAGTTGCTAACGTGCATAATGAACTCCCAGCGAAATCGCCCGTCTGTATGGCGGTTCATGCGTGCTCGGCATTTCACATCGTGTCGCGATGCCGTCACAATACGCCGGGTTCGGCGGAGGATTGGGGCATGGACGGCAGCAGCGTGACCGATGCGGCGCTTCGGCAGGATTACATCGCGCGGGCGCGTGAATTGGTGCCGCTGCTGCGCGAGGCCAGCGACGAGATCGAGAAGAACCGCCAGACCTCCGACCACGTGATCCAGGCGATGGTCGATCGCGGCATCTTCAAGATGCTGCTGCCGAAATCGATCGGCGGCGGCGAGATCGATCCGCTGACCTATACCGCCGTGCTCGAAATCCTCGCCACCGGCGATGGCAGCACGGCGTGGAGCCTGGGCCAGAACTCGGGCTGCTCGATGATCGCGCCTTACCTCTCGCACGAGATGGCGATCGAGGTGTTCGGCGGCCCGCGCGGCATCCTCGCCTGGGGACCGGAGCTGCCGGGCGCGGGGAAATGCACGGCGGTCGACGGCGGCTACCGCGTCACCGGCCGCTGGGGCTTTGCGACCGGCAGCCGGCACGCGAGCTGGCTCGGCGCGCATTGCCCGGTCTTTGAACAAGACGGCAGCCCGCGTCTGGGCACCAACGGCCGCCCGGTCGTGCGCACGATCATCGTGCCGAAATCGGAAGCGACGATCATCGACAACTGGCAAGTGCTGGGGCTGCGCGGCACCGGCAGCGACAGCTACGAGCTGAAGGACCATTTCGTGCCGGAGGCGCGCTCCGCGCTGCGCGACGATCTCTCGACACTGCAGGAAACGGGGCCGCTCTACCAGATCACCAGCGGCATGATCTACGCGATGAGCTTTTCACACGTGTCGATGGGCATCGCGCGCGGCGCATATGACGCGTTTATCGAGATCGCGCGGGATAAGGTGCCGCGCGGCGCCAAGGGCACGCTGCGCGAAAACAACGTGATCCAGAGCCAGATTTCGCAATGCGAGGCCAAGCTCAAATCGGCGCGGGCCTATCTGCGCGGTGTCATCGCCGAGATGTGGGATGAGGCGCAGACCAAGGGGTCGATCAGCGCCGACCATCACCCGCAATTGCGGCTGGCCTCGACCTGGGCGATCCACCAGGCGCGCGACGTGGTGACGACGGTCTATCACGCGGCGGGGTCGGGGGCGATTTTCGAGAACAACCCGCTGGAACGCCGGATGCGCGACATCCACGCCGGCACCCAGCAGGGCCAAGGCCGCCCGGTGCATTTCGAGACGGTCGGGCAAATGCTGATGGGCCTGCCGCCGCAGGGGCGGATGTTCAGATAAGGCTCGCGAGAAACCGCACGCCGACCAGGAACAGGTATGCGGCGAAGCTGAGCTCCAGCCAGCGCTTGGGCAGCGCGTGCGCGAGGCGCGCACCAAGCGGGGCAACCCAGCTCGAAATCGGCGCGATCGCGACAACGCCGACCGCCGAGACAAAACCCAGCGACAGCGGCGGCATCAGCGATTGATGCGGCAGCCCCGCCAGCACATAACCGATCGTGCCGACGATCGCGATCGGCACACCGATGCCGGCCGAGGTCGCGACGGCGGCAAGGATCGGCTGACCGTGCACGGTCAGCGCCATCGTCGCCAGCGACCCGCCGCTGATCCCCATCAGCGACGAGCCGAGGCCGATGACAAAACCGTAGCTGCGCATCAGCGCATTGCCGGGCAAGGTCTCGCTCACCCGCCAGCGCTCGCCGCCAGCGACCAGCCGCGCTGCGATGATCCAGACGATGACGACGAACGCCACCTTGAACACCGCTTCCGGCGCCACCGCCGCGATCGCCGAGCCGACAATGACACCGATGACCGCCGGCGCCGTCCAGATGCGGACGACAGCGGGGATCACCAGGCCGCGCGCCTGGTGCGCCCGATACGAGCGGATCGCGGTCGGGATGATGATCGCCAGCGAGGTGCCGATGCACAGCTGGATGCGCACTGCTTCGGGGACGCCGAACAGCCGGAACAGCTCGAACAGCACCGGCACGATGACCGCGCCACCGCCGATGCCGAACACCCCGGCAAGCACGCCGGTGACAACGCCGGCGGCGATCACCGCGAGGAGGAGCCAGATCAGTTCGGTAACCGGGACGCCGAGCAAGACGCCCCTCACCCTTCCCACGCCTGGCGGCGTAGGCCCCTTCCCTCTCCCGCAATGCGGGAGAGGGTGGATCGCGGCGGCTCCGCCGACGCGAGACGGGTGAGGGTCAGGCGCACCGGCCTATGCGCGATACTTCGTAAACGCGCTCTCGTCGAATTTGAGACCGAGGCCGGGGGCGGTCGGCATGTCGAGCAGCCCGTCTTTCGGCTCGGGCACCGCTTCCCACAGGTGGAACAGGCGCGGCATGTATTCGACGGTCAGCCCGTTGGGCACCGCACCGACCAGATGGACGTGGATTTCTGGCACGCCGTGGCTCACCACCGGCAAATTGAACGCCTCGGCCATGCCGGCGATCTTGAGCCACGGCGTGATGCCGCCCGAGCGTACCTGGTCGATCATCACGATGTCGACCGACCGCGCCTCCACCATGTGGCGGAACGGGACGACGCCCCAGAGGTATTCGCCGCCGGCCACCGGCGTCGCCAGCGCGTCGGCAACACGGGCGAGCCCGGCGTAATCGTCATGCGTCGTGACGTCCTCCAGCCAGAACAGGCCGACCCCGGCATCCTCGACGCGGCGGCCTATATCGATCGCCTGCTCGGGTCGCCAGCGCTGGTTGATGTCGCACATCAAATCCATGTCGGGGCCGCAGGCTTCGCGGATCAGCTTGGCCTGCTCGACCTCGCGCGCCGGATTGGTGGCGCCGGGCAGACCCAATTGCATCTTGGTCTGGCGATGGCCCTTCTCGCGCAGCCGGCCGGCGGCGGTGACCGCTTCTTCGAGTTTCAGCCCGCGGCGCAGCGCGCCCGACGCATAGGTCGCGATCTTGTCGCGCCCACCGCCGAGCAGCTTCCACAGCGGCAGGCCGAGCGCCTTGCCCTTGATGTCCCACAGCGCGACGTCGATCGCCGACATCGCCATCGTCAGGATGCCGGCTGGTCCCGCCGAGCCGGCGGCGGCGCGCAGCTTCGCGGCGACCGCCTCGACCCGCAACGGGTCGTCACCCACGGTCAGCGAGCCGAGATCGTCGATCGCCTTGCGCAGCGTTCCGGTCAGCGCACCGCCGAAATAGGCGACACCCAACCCCTCGATCCCGTCATCGGTGCGCAGGCGCAGCGTGACGATCGGGTTCTTGGCGTTCGGGTTTTCGGAAAAACCGGCGAGCGGCTCGTCATTCGGCAGCAGCACGATGTCGGTTTCGAGCGAGGCGATCTTCATGGGACGACTCCTTCGTCATTGCGAGCGGAGCGAAGCAATCTCGCGCCGCCTTGGTCTCCTGCGGAAGGAAATTGCTTCGTCGCTCCGCTCCTCGCAATGACGGGTGAAGCGGCGAAGCGCTTCACCGCATCCTGGTTGAAGCTGACGCCGAAGCCCGGCTAGAGCCGCTCCATCCCGGCATCCTGCGGCGGCAGGTTGACCGCCGGTGGCGGTGAATGCCCGAGCTCGCCGGGATAGACCGCGTCGAGCGTGCCGCCATGGCAGCCGGCAAGGAGGAACAGCGCTGCAATCAGGACAAGACGTCCTTCGAGACGTACCCTTCGGGCACTCCTCGGGATGACAGACTTACTCGTTGACATCATCAACCCCCATCATCCTGAGGAGACGCGAAGCGCCGTCTCGAAGGACGTACCAGCGTCAATCCAGCGTTAGGCCTTGTACCGCTCCAGCGTCGGTTCGTCGAATTCGATCCCGAGGCCGGGCTTTTGCGGCATCGCCAACTCGCCATTCTGCTGTGTCGGGACTTCCTTGAACATCATCCCGAGCCACGGCATGTACTCGACCGTGAGGCCGTTGGGCGCGGCGCCGATCAGGTGCACATGCACCTCGGGGATCAGATGGCTGACCACCGGCAGGTTGAACGCCTCGGCCATGCCGGCGACCTTGAGCCACTGGGTGATGCCGCCGACCCGCACCAGGTCGATCATCGGCACGTCGACCGAGCGTGCTTCCATCATGTGGCGGAACGGGACGATCCCCCAGACGTATTCGCCGCCGGCGACCGGCGTCGACAGCGCGTCGGAGATGCGCGCGAGACCAGGATAATCGTCGGCTGTCGTCACATCCTCCAGCCAGAACAGGCCGACGCCGGCATCCTCGACGCGCCGGCCGATATCGACCGCCTGCTCCGGGCGCCAGCGCTGATTGATGTCGCACATCAGCTTGATGTCGGGGCCGATTGCCTCGCGGATCTTGACCATGCGCTCGACCTCGATCGCCGGCGTCGTGTGGCCGGGCAATGCAAGCTGGGTCTTCATCTCCTTCCAGCCGCGGTCCTTGAGCGTCGCCGCGGCTTTGACGACGCGGTCGAGCGACAATTCGCGCATCAGCGCGCCCGAGGCATAGGTCGGCACCCGCTCGCGCGCGCCACCGAGCAGCTTCCACAGCGGCAGGTCGACCGCCTTGGCCTTCAAATCCCAGATCGCGATGTCGAGCGCCGACAGCGCCAGGTGGTAGATGCCGCCCGGCCCGGCCGAGCCACCGGCGGCGTTCTTGAGCTTGGCCTGGACGCCCTCGGTAAGCTGCGGATCGTCGCCGACAAGCAGCGCGCCCAGCTCGTCGATCGCGTGGCGCAAAGTGCCGGTCAGCGCGCCGCCGAAATAGGCGACGCCAACACCCTCGGCGCCGCTGTCGGTGCCAACGCGCACCCAGACGATCGGCCGTTTGCCCTCGGGATTAGCGGCTGCGTCCGCCAGCGGCTCGTTGGCCGGCAGATTGACGATGCCGGTGCGGATGGTGGTGATTTTCATCGCATGACCCTTCGGGAGTGGTCGTTGAAGCTGAAGTGACGTGCACGCGATCAGGCCGCGGCAAGCGCCTTCTGACGTAATTGATCGAGCGCGGCGGCAATATGCTCGGGGTGGGCCGAGGCATGCTCGATCTCCCAGAGCCACGGCTCGCCATCGGCCGCGTAATGGATGACGAGATCCTCGCCTGCATCCTCACCACCGACATTTTGCCGATCGCCGGTCTCGCCCGGCCACGGCCGTATCTCGATCGCCATCGTATCGGTGTCAGGGAAATAGCGGATGACGGGCTCGGTCATGGCCTGAACTTTCTGAATGCATTATGGACGGTCTCTCCATCCGGCTCCACGATAACCCGAAGCCATCGCCGTCGATCCGCGACATAGCCCCATAGCCGCGAGCGGCCGTCTGGCTGAATCTCGCGGCGAAGGGGCCGCAGAAGGATCGCTTTCACGTGGTCAGAATCAATGTCGCGACGATCCGGCCGAACCGAGACGCTGAACTCGAAATAGATCGTCCGCCAGAACGGAGGCGGCGGGAGCCGCTCAGGCATCTTAAAGGTCGGCGAGCCTGATCCAGGCGCCGAGTGTGGCCGCGACGACGAGGCCGAGGACGACCATCGCGACACTGCCCGTGCCGAACAGCAGCAGCCACAGTACGAAGGCGACGATCGCGGAAAAGATGCCGCCGATCAGCGACGGCATCGAGCGCTTGAGATGCGCCTGTGGCAGGTTGATCGCCATTTACGCGGCCTTCGGCTCCGCCTTCGCAAGGCGCGAATTGGCGGCAGTGGCGCGTGCCTTCTTGAGATTTTGCTTTACGAAGCGCTTGTCATACCCGTTGAAAACATGGCCGACCAGCCCGCGATCGAGATCGCTGGTGCCGAACAGCCAATCGGCGATCGGATAGGTCAGGTTCATGTTCATGCCCATCATGATCGACGGGTTGTGATGGGCGATGTGGTGTCGGCGGATCGTGTTCATAAACGGGATCTGACGGACGATGCGGTCGTCCTTCACATGGCAGCCCCAGTGGAACAGCTCGTAATTGAGATAGACGCCCGCCGTCGTGCACACCAGCAGCCAACCGGCATTCGCCGACCAGATCAGGCTCAACACCCAGGCGCCCGCCGCCGACATGCAGATAAAGGTGGTGTAGGCGTAGGGTGGGAAGAAGGTGATGCGGAAATCGCGGGTATCGTCGATCGTCGGCTCGTTGTCGGTGAAGAACTGATGGTGCGCCAAGGTGTGCCGCTTGTAGATGCCCATAAAGCCGGGCACCGGGCGATGCAGCAGGAAGCGGTGCAGCGCCCATTCGAACAGATTGCAGCCGAGGAACACCGCCGGCACCACCAACCATTCGGCCCAGGTGGCCTGATGGACATGGCTGCCGGCGTACCAGATTACCGCGATGCCGAGCAGGGCGATGACCGCGACATGCGCGAGCCCCGAATACCATGGCGAGATGCGCATGCGGTAATCGGCGCGAAACGCTTCCTGGCGCGGGCTCATCATCGCGGCGGCTCCTCCGGCAACGGCTTCGCCAGCAATCATAAGCCTCTCGCGAAGCGACGAAAACCCTTCGGCGCGCAGACCGGAACTCCATCGGCGGGATCTCGTTCTGCCGCGCCCCTCGCTGTGGACAACGGACCATGGGTTCTAATGGACACGGTAAAGAAGACGATGACCGCGAAGGGCAAAACCCACTTCCCCATCGCTAAGGGTCGCAAAAGTAAGGTCGCAACAATAAGACTGTGCGACGTATCCGAAAGGGCTCTGTTGAGCCATATTCCGGTCTGTCCCCTTTTAGCGATGATGGCGACGGCTGATGCAGAGCGTCCTGACCTGCCCGTACTTTCGACGCGCCTTTGGATGGTGCGTGCCGATCGGCGGGCTTGGCGGATTGATCGGTCTGGGCGGCGGTGAGTTCCGCCTGCCGGTGCTGATGTACGGCATTGGGTTCTCGGCCAGAGATGCCGTGCCGCTCAACCTGGTCACCAGTCTCGTCACCTTGGCCTTCGCGTTGGCGATCCGCAGCGGCTCGGTCTCGCTCGCCGCCGTAGTCCCCTACCTTCCCGAAATGCTGGGGCTCCTCGCTGGCGGGATGGTCAGCGCGGTGTTCGGTGCGCGCGTCGTGACCAAAGTGAGCGACACGCGATTGGTGCGCGTGATCGCGGCACTGCTCGGCGCGCTTGGAGTGCTGCTACTCTCGGAGGCCTGTCTGGGCTTCGCATCCGGCCACCTGCTACCGCCGAGTGCCGTCGTGCACCTGGCTGTTGGGATCGGCATCGGTCTCGGTGTCGGGCTGGTCAGTAGCATGCTCGGCGTGGCTGGGGGCGAGCTTCTTATCCCCGCGCTGGTTCTGGTGTTCGGCGCTGACATCAAGACCGCCGGATCGGCAAGCATCCTGATCTCGTTGGGCGTCGTGTCGAGCGGTCTGTGGCGCTATTGGTGCGCCGGCGCCATCCCGACGTGGCGGGGCGCGCAGCGGATCACGGCGGCGATGGCGTTAGGGTCCCTCGTCGGCGCGACACTCGGCGGACTCGGCGTCGCCTACGCTCCGGTCGGCTTCCTGAAAGTGCTACTCGGCTGCCTGCTGCTCGGCGTCGCAGCGAAGACCATCTTGAGCAAACATCGCTCCGACGACTGACCTACAACTACCGCGGAGCGGTTTAGTCCAAGACAATTTCCCCGACGAGGAGCGGATCGCGATGAACCGCGAGTTCGTCGCGGCCAAGGTGCGCGTGAAGATCCCGGCCTAAGGGTATTCGGCGCCGAAGACGCGCCTGACGGGGATCGCGTCGAGGTCGACGCCGTCGAGGCAGCGAACGTTGACCGTCCACACGCTGGGGTCGGTGCGCGGCCGGCGGAACGGCTGGATGCCGCAGGTCGGGCAGAAGTAATCACGCGCGGTGCGGGTGTGGAAGATGTAGAGCGACAACTCTTCGAGCGGGGTGAGCAGACGGAAATCCTCTGGCGGCACGCGGAAGTTCAGCGCGCCGCGCCGCCGGCAGATCGAGCAGTCGCAGATCCGGACATGATCGAGATCGGCATCGACCTCGTACCTGACCCGGCCGCAATGGCAGGAGCCGTGGTAGGTCTGCTTCATCCCCTCCCCTTTGGATGCGCCAGTTTCTACCCGCCGATCGCCTTGAGCGCCGCCTCGATCTCGGCCGAGGTCAGCTCCCAGGAATTGTCGAGCTCGGCGACGACCGCGCGCATGAACAGCTCGTACAGCGCCAGCGCGCGGGCATCATCGCCGAGATGGTCGGCCAGCAGCGCCAGCGCGAGCTGCGCCGGACCGTTGCCCTCATAGGTCCATTCGAAGCCGGTCGGCGACAGGCGCTTCAGGTCGAAGCGCGGGTCGAGCGGACGGCCATCCACCGTGACCTGGGCGCCGGCGAGGCTGCGGCCGCCGACATAGATCTTCATGGTCGTCGGACCGCGGCCGTCTCGGCCGCCCGCGGGTGGGACGCCCGCGTTCCATGCTCGTCCACGAGCCCTACCCTCTGACCGCGCGGGGATCATTGAAATTGTCGACCTCCGTGCCGCGGTAGAGGATTTGCGCGGCGCGCTCGGTGAGCCGGCGGTGCAGCGCCAGCATGTCCTCCTGCATGTCGCGCTCGGGGCGCGGCTCCAGCTCGAAATGGCCGTAGCGGTCCTCGCCGCGGACCAACGTCGCGCTGTCGCCGCCTTCGAGCTGAAAGATCGAGGTCGGGATGTAGCGGATCGCAAAGCCGATGCGCCGGTCCGGCGACGGGTTGGGCGGCGAGCCGTGCACCAGCCGGACGTGGTGCAGCGACATCTCGCCCGGCCGCAGCACCAGCGGCACCGCCTCGCGCTCGTCGACCTCGACGGCGATCTCCTGGCCGCGGGTCAGCAAATTGTGGCGGTCGAACGTGTCGCGGTGCGGGATCTGGTCTATCGTATGGCTCTTGGGGATCACCGCCATCGCGCCATTGTCGAGATGGCTCGGCGTGATTCCGACCCAGGCCGTGCACACATCGGGCGTGGACAATCCCCAATAGGTCGAATCCTGATGCCAGGAGACAAAGGACGGCGTCTCGGCCTCCTTGATGAAGAAATTGGTGTTCCAGCACAGAATGTCGGGACCGAGCACATCCTCGATCGCGTCGAGGATCGCCGGGTGGCGGATCAGGTCGGCGAGGAACGGGAACAGCAGATGCGCCTTGTGGCGGATGTCGCCGCGGAGCGGTCCGCCCGTGCCGGCCTCGATGGCCTCAAGTGTCGCGCGGACGGCGCGCGCCTCGGCCTCGCTCATCACTTTGATGGGGGCGAGATAGCCCTCGCGGTGATAGGCGACGATCTGGTCTTCGGTCAGCGATTTCGGCATTTGTCGGCTCCGGCGAGGCACCGCTTTTATAGCACGAAGCGGCGCGGCAACAGCGGCGCCGAGATGCCACCGATTGAGTCGAGTTGAACTCGTGCACGCGCCGCCGCGACGTGACATGCTCCGGCAAAATCTATTCGCGAGGGGAGTGTCGTCGCAATGCGCCTGGGCTTTGTTTTCGGGTTGGCAGCCGTGGGCATGTTGGCCCTGCAGCCGGCTTTCGCACAATCGTCGGGCGGCACGATGCCGGCCGGCACGCAGAACCCGGCTGTCGCTCAGCCGCGCCTCATCGCTCCGCCCGAACTGATCTCTCGGCCGTCGCCGCAACCGGCCCCCGCCGGACCGCAGCCCGACGCGCCTTCACCTAGTTCGATGACCCTTCCCGGCGGCGCCGGCGGTCTTTGTGAGTGCCTGATCAACCATGACCCGGGCGCACCGGCGTTCGACAAGAGCAAGATGCACCAGGCCTGCCTGGTGAGCGTCGACGCCTGTCAGGCGGTCTGCAACAGCCCGCGGGTTTTCTCATTCGTGCCGCAGGCGGTCTATAGCTGCCCGGGGCGCCCGGACGAAAGCAGCAGGCCGGTCGCGGCGAACGAACGCAACCCCGTCCGGCTGGCTACGTCGCGCTGAGCGATCAGGCGGGGACCAGCGGTGCGTGCAGGCGCGTGCCGGGGCAGATGATGCCGCCGCGGTCGCCGATCGTGGTGCGGCCGTAGACTTCGGCAAAGACCGGCGGCAGCGGCCGCGCATCCGGCGGACACAGCCATAGCCGCAGCAGATGACGCTTACGCTCCGGCTCCAGCCAATCCTCATAGGCCGAGCGCGCGTGCAGGATCGTGTGGTTGTGCAGGACCTGGATGTCGCCGGGGGCAAAATGCATGTCGAGCCGCAACTCGGGATCGTCCGCTAGTTCACCAAACAGATCCAGCGCTTCGAAATCCTCGGGTTCCAGCCGCGGCGCCTCCGGGAAACGCTGTGACGAGCCGATATGCAGCCGGGAATAGAGCACCGAGACGCGACCTTCGTAGGCGTTGAACACCGGCGCCTCATAGAACGGCGCCTTGCCCTCGGGCACCTCGCCGCGGCGGTCGGTGGGGAACGGCCGATAGAGCCGCTCTAACAGGTCGGGCCGCCGCTCGGCCATCACGTTATGCAGGGCCATCGAGCTGACGATGGTCGACGCCCCGCCGGATTTCGCCCGGCGCAGGCAGAGCAGCGCCACAAGGTCGGCGCGGTCGATATGGAAACGCTGGCGCTCGGCGGTCTGGTAGCTGCGCAAGAGCGGATTGGTCGCGCTGAGACCCTGACCGAGGTCGTAGACATGACCGAGCAGGTGGCCCTTGCCATTTTGCGAACAGGCGCTGCCAAAATAAGCGCCGAGCCCCCAATACAGCGTCGCGCTCTCCTCCACCGGCCGGCCCTCGACCGGCAGGCCGCGCAGCAGCACAAAACCGCGCCCGTTGACGACATCGCCGCGCAGCCGGTCGAGCACCGGGCCAAGCGTCGGCAGCGGGAAGTCGGCGCGGGTGACCGCCGCCAACTCGAGGCCGCGCCGCCGCACCGCGGCGGCGGCGGCTTCAAGCTCGGCGATCTCACCCGGCGAGAGCCGGTAGGTCCACTCCACCTCACGGTTTTTCATGTCGGCCCCAATCCAGGCCGACGGGCCGATGATCGGACGCCGCATCACCCGCGTGGCTTCGATCGTGTCCATGTCTCGCGCTCCTCGCCGCCAAGAAAGACTATAACGGCCACGGTAAGCGTGGCGAGAGCGGAGGCACGGGTGATGGCCGATCTGCCCATGACGTTGACATTGCGCGGCGGCGCGACGGTGCACCGACTCGGTTTTGGCGCGATGCGCATCACCGGACGCGGCGTGTGGGGCTTCCCGCCCGACGAGGCGGCGGCGATCGCGCTGTTGCGGCGCGCGGTCGATGGCGGCGTCGACTTTATCGACACGGCCGATTCGTACGGGCCGGAGGCGAGCGAGACGCTGATCGCCAAGGCGCTGTACCCCTACCCGGCGGGGCTGGTGATCACCAGCAAAGGCGGCTTTGTCCGCCCCGGCCCGGCGGCCTGGGCGATCGACGCGCGGCCGGAGCATTTGCGGCAGGCCTGCGAAGGCAGCCTCAAACGCCTGCGGCTTGACCGAATCGACCTCTATCAGCTGCATTGTGTCGACCATCGTGTGCCAATCGAGGATTCGGTCGGTGCGCTCGTCCGACTGCAGGAGCAGGGCAAGATCGGGCAGATCGGCGTGTCGAATGTTTCGGCGCATGAACTGGCTCGAGCGCGGCGGACGGCGGAGATCGTCTCGGTCCAGAACCCTTTCAATCTGCGCGATCAGAGCAGCGACGCCTTGGTCGATCTGTGCGCCGCCGAGGGGCTCGTGTTCATCGCGTTCTACCCTTTGGCGAAAGGCCGCCTGGCGGCGCCCGGCTCGCCGCTCGCACGGATCGCCGCGCGCCACCAGGCGACGCCGGGGCAGATTGCGCTCGCCTGGCTGCTGCACCGCTCGCCGGCGCTGCTGCCGATCCCCGGCACCGCGTCGCCCGCCCATCTCGACGAAAACCTCGCGGCGGCCGATATCCGCCTCGGTGACGAAGAGATGCGCGAGCTGGCGGCGATGTGATCCGGCATCTCGTGACGAAAAACCCGCCAGCTTGAAGCCGGCGGGTTGATCGTGTCAGTGACGGAAGCGCCGATCAGAAGCGGAACTTGAATTCGCTGATCAGCACGTTCTGGGTCGCGTGCTGGTTGTTCAGCACGGTGCGCTGACCCCAGGTGTATTCGAGGCCGACATCGACAAACGACACGGGGTTCCAGATCAGGTTGGCGTGCGCGGTGAAGATTTCCTTGTTGATCGACGCCGCCTGGCCGCCGGTCACCGCCGCCCCCGCAGCCGTGCCGTTGGCGTTGACCAACTTGATCGGGATGCCGAAATGCGACTGCCAGCCGCCGTTGATGTTGCTGCGCAGATTGTCCAGCCACCAATGCTGGTAGCCCACTTCGGCGCCGATCTCCTGGGTCGGCGTGAAGCGGATCAGCGACGCCGCGGCGAGGCTGGTCGGGCCGTTGAACCCGCCATAGGTGCCGGGCACCGCGGCCGAGGTCGACGGCGCGCCGTAATTGCTCGCCACGTCGAAATTGGTGGTGCTGTTGACGTAGGGGCCGATCATGTCGCCGCCCTCGACATGGAAGGTGAAGTCGTCCTTCACCCAGCCGAACCAGCCCGGCTTGATGTCCATGCCGAAATGGCCGCCGTAGCCGACATACTGATGCGAGAAGAAGTGGCCATCGGTCATGTCGATGCCGGGGCGCAACACCGCCGAGAAGTCGAGATGGCCCCAGGGCTGCGGCATGTACCAGGCGGCGGTGAAGTCGGGCGCCGTCGACTTGGCGACATTCAGCGGAGTGACGCCGCTGGTCAGCTGCGTGGTCGTGCAGGTCGTCGCCGTTGCCAAGGTGGCGACGGTGCAACTGGTGGTCAGAGCCGGGATGACACCGGCGTCGGAAGCCTGGAGTCCCACCGGCGTGGCGACGGAGGAATCGGGCGTTTCCGCCGAGAACGACCACGAGCCGCCCCAGTAGGCCGGGATGGTGTAGCGGACCTGCGGGATACGGACGTGGCCCGGTTCGCCGGCGTTGCCGCCGAAGTCGATGGTTTCGGCGTTGGCGTCCGGGTCGGAGAAGTTCGAGGTCGCCTGACCGGCGAGCAGCCCGCCCAACGTGCCGTAGGCGTAGCGCAAGCGCGGCGCCAGGTTGTCGGAGGACGACAGCGGGTCTGCGCCGCCGGGCGCGTAGGTCGTTGAGCCGGCCCAGTCGAACTCCATGACCGTGCGGGCTTCGCCGAACGGCGTCGGGGTGCGGGTCTCGAAGCCGATCCTCAATTCACGCGGGCTCTGCTGGAAGATGCCGTTGCTGCGGGCGCGGGCGACGGTGTTGTACAACGGGATCGCCTGCACGTTGCCGTTGATGCCGACCGTGGTGCTCTGCGGGCTGCCGTTGACCGGCCCGCCGGACAGCCAGTAATCCATGATCTCGGTGATCTGGCCGTAGACCTTCAGAGAGGTGTCGGTGCCGGGGATCAGGATCGAGCGCGGGAAGCTGCCGGCGGTCACCGGGGCACCGGCCGCCGGGTTCGTGGCGACGCCGAAGACATCGGGCGCCAGGCCGACCGCGGCGAGCTGATCGACGCGCGTGTTGAGAAGCTGCTGGTTGAGCAGCATGTCGATCAGTCGGTCACCTTGCGTAGCCTTCAGATATATAAGGGAAAATGCTATAATTTGGGTGCATCCAACGCCATTAAACGCGAGTTAACGAAGTGCTGATTAGCCCGCCTTCTGTTAGCGATGCGTTAGTAAGAACGGAAGTGGTTGGCCATATGGAAAGAAAGGCAAAACGCGATCCAGAACGTAGGTCTCTGACACAGCTCTACGTCGAACGGCTCAAGTATCGTCCCGCCACTCCCATCGTCTGGGACAGAAATCTGCCGGGGTTTGGAGTGCGCGTATCACGCACCGGCCGAAAAAGCTGGATCGTGACGTATCGAGTCGGCGGCAAGGGCCCGGTTATCTGGGAGACACTCGGCAACAGCTTTGTCCTCCCATCCGTTGCCGACGCGCGATCTCGCGCGCGAGTGAGCCAGGATGTAGCTCGCAGCGGCATTCATCCGGTCAAGGAGCGTAAGCGAACTGAGAAGGAGCAAGAGGCGGCGGCCGCGGCGGCGAAGGAAGCGATGCAACGCGAGATCGAACATAAGTTCGAGAATGTTGCTAACCGTTACCTAGCCGAGGCTCCCAGGCCACCGCGCGCCGGCAGGAAAGGCTACGATGGCGAGATACGGCGCAATTTTGAGCACTATCTAATACCCAGATGGCGCGATGCATCGATCAGCTCGATCAGCCAGCAAGACGTGAAGAGGTTGATCCAAGAAAAGGCCGAAAAGCGCGAACGACCCTTCAAAGGAAGGACGGACGGTGCGGCGATTCAGGCCAACAGATTGCTCCGTGCCATGGGCACGTTCTTTCGCTGGTGCATCACACAAGGAATAATCGATACCGATCCAACCGCCGGCGTCGCGTCGCCAGGGGTGGAAAAGGCACGAGACCGCGTTCTTAGCGATCAAGAGCTTCAGTGGTTTTGGCGCGCCACTGAAATTATCAGGTGGCCGCACGACGCCATCTTCAAGTTGTTGTTGCTCACCGCGCAGCGCGAGAGCGAAGTCGCCGGTATGCGCTGGTCGGAAATCGATCTCGAACAGCGGCTTTGGATGATACCTGCGGAGCGCAATAAGTCGAAGCGCGCCCACATCGTCCATTTGTCTGAACCGGTCGTCGAGATCATCGAGCAGCTGCCTCGTGTTGGCTTGCTGGTCTTTCCGAGCCGCGTTGACACGGTGATCAAGAGTTTCAGCAAAGCGAAGGATCGAGTTGATGCCGCCATGACGGCGCTTTGTGCCGAAAGTGGTGGCAATCCGGGCGCGCCCTGGGTGCTTCACGACTTGAGACGCACCGCCACCACCATAATGGCGCGCAACAACGTAGCGCCGCACGTTGCCGATAAAGTCCTTAATCACAGCGCCGGCACCGGCGCGATCAGTGGCGTTGCGGCCGTCTATAACCGATACGAGTATCTGCCGGAGCGTAAGGTGGCGCTGGAGACGCTTGGACAGTTCGTAGTGTCGCTAGTCAGGCGAACACAAAATAATAATGTGTAACATTTAATTGTGGGCCAGCAACGGCGCATTGAACGCTTGCAGTTCTTGTTAACTTAATCCATTATCCTATAATAGGTACTCTAAACACGAGTACAATGAAACCGGTTTAACCAGCAATCACGCCAGACTTTCGGCCATCCCAGCTGGTGTCTTTGTGTTACCGGCCGCTCGTATTGGAGTTGGTCAATGCCAAGTACATCTCGATCATCTAGACAGCCACCGTCTTCAACTACTGCCGTCGCTTGGATCGAGCAACAGATCGATGACTGGGTGCATTGCCAAATTTGCGGCAAGCAATGGACGCCTCGTGAGCTTCCCCAACATCCGGTGCTGATCCGCAAGGCTGAACTCCTGCGCCGCATCCCATTGTCGTACGTGACCATCTGGAAGATGGAGCAGCAAGGCCGTTTTCCGAAGCGCGTGCAGCTAACTGCGTATAACCGGACCAGCTTTACACCGCGGTCGCCCAATCTACGTGCAACTGAGTGAACGCTCACCGCGCGCAAGATTTCCTGGCGGCGGCTGGTCTGCGTCTGACTTCCCCCTTGCCCTGACCTGTTTGATGGTGCCGGGTGGTACCCTAGGCGCGCATTGCGAAAAAGGCGATGCGCTCGTGCGCAACGCCGCTGTCGCACACCCAACGGCAGCCGTCGTTGCCCAATTCTGCCGCTTCAGCTGATCGGCGAGGCGCGCCAGCCGATCTCGGCTATGCCAGGCCAACTGGAGCGCTATGACTGCGAGTACCGGCGCAACGGCACAGTCAATCTGTTCGTCTTCCTCGACGCGCACCGCCCCTGGCGCAAAGTCAAGGTCACCGAACATCGGACGGGACGCGACTTCGCCCACTGCATGCGCGAGCTTGTCGATATCCATTATCCGCAAGCCGAACAGATCCGGGTCGTGCTCGATAACCTCTCGACCCATTCCGCCGGCGCGCTCTACGAGACCTTCCCGGCGCCGGAAGCCCGACGCTTGATGCGCCGGCTGGAGTTCCACTACGTCCCCAAACACGCCAGCTGGCTCAACATGGTCGAGATCGAGATTGGCGTACTGCGCCGCCAGTGTCTCGACCGGCGCATCGGCGAACGTCAGCAGCTCGTGACCGAAATCACCGCCTGGGAAGACCAGCGTAATGCCGCGGGCGCACGTGTCAGATGGATGTTCACCACCAAACGCGCCCGCGCCAAACTCGCGCGCGCTTATCCCGACCCCACCAAAAAGTCATAATCCCTGTGCTGTGCAGGGGCACTAGTCGAGGACCAGCCTCGTCAGTTCTACTTCGAGCTTGCATGGACGGTATTGTGTCCACCACTCTCCTTGCATGAGGCTCAGTACCGGACGCTGCAACACAACCCTCGTTGCCTGCATGCTGTGACGGGTCGCGCCGCGCTCAGGCGGACATGTGGTGTAGGGGGAGGGACCAAAAATCTCCTCCTTGAGGGCGGCGACCGGTGACCAGGCCATCTTTGCTAAACCGCCAATTTTAAGAGATAATGCGCAGCATGAACAGAAAGCGTGGTCGGCCGTCGCATGCCGACCTTGTGACACCGAAGGCGCTCTCCGTCTATCCGCGGCTGTCTTTGCCGCCGGAGCTTTCCGGCGACGAAGCCGAGGTGTTTCTCGATATCATCAATACTGCAGAAGGCGACTGGTTTACTCGGGCCAATCTGCCGTTATTGGTGCAATATTGTCGCCACGTGGTCCAGGCGCGACGGGTTGCCGAGCTGATCGAGAGTTGCGTGGAGCGACGCGAGACGACGCTGGCCTATTACAGGGTTTTGCTGGCGGAGCAGCGGGCCGAAACCGCTGCGATCGCCGCGCTATCGGTGAAGATGCGGTTGGCGCAGCAGAGCACGCGAAACAACCGGGGCAACCCGCCACGCACCACGCTACCGCCTTGGGAGTTTGCCCCCGAACGGTGAGCGTCATCGTCTGGTCGCGCGTCGCACGCATCGGCATGATCACCGAGCCGTCGTGACGCTCAGCCGGGGCTGTCACACCTCCGGCATGACTGTGCCGACTATATCCTCGGCTCATTGCGCTATGAGGAGATTCGCACCAGCGCCTGGACAGCTTGGGTGCGGGCGTCAGCTGTGGGCTGTGATCGAAGCGAAGCGGGGCATCAATCCGCTGTCTCGGCGACATCATCACCAAAAAACGGGATCGGTCCCCGCCGCGCATAGCCGGTGATCGATGCCGAGTGCCGGATGTGAAAGGCGTACCACGTCATGCGCGGCGCGACCTCCGTGCCACAGTGTCGGAGCCCACGGCCCGCATCGGACTTTCTACGTAAACAGAGGGACATTCTTCGCATAAAAGTTCTTTAAAAAGCTGATTTGTTTTCAATGCTTATAGGCACGAGAATACTTTCTACGTTTCATACGTACTCACGCACACGATAGAAGGTTTTGGGGCGTACGCCGGCGTTCCCATTTCTCCAAAAATTTTCCCGGAGAAGGTCTTCTACGAAGAAAACGTAGAAGCCCCAAATCCGGCGTAAGCCATTGATAATCCTTTCGCAATGAGCGGAACTTTTAATGAAAAAAAGTGCCCCCCATTACGTAGAAAGTCCTCCTCATATCGCGACCCAGGCTTCCGGCGGCCGTCCGCCGGTGCTGGCCCGGTGCATCGGCCGCGCTCTCTGGTAGCGAAGCAGCAGTAGAAGCGCCTGACCGACGCGGCTGCTGGTGTGGTTGCTGCTGAACAACCGGTTGATTTCCCAGCGCGTCATGCCGTCCGGGCCGGCTTGCCGCAAGGCGGCCATCATCGTGTCTGCGACCGGGTCGCCCAGGGCATCGCCAGAGATGTATCGCG
This sequence comes from uncultured Alphaproteobacteria bacterium, assembly GCA_963778385.1. Classification (GTDB taxonomy): domain Bacteria; phylum Pseudomonadota; class Alphaproteobacteria; order ATCC43930; family CGMCC-115725; genus DATARH01. The sequence continues at coordinate 130,882 of CAVZUA010000044.1, forward strand.
CGGATGCTGCGCAATACCGCCAGAACGCATTCGCCGCTCGAAGATGTTCCGGATGGATCTGCTGGTATCGATCGAGGAGGGCGTAGACGAGGCTGAGGCGGAGTACCTGTGCCTCCGCGCGGGCCACGACAGCGCCAAACAGCCCGCCGGCTTCCGCTGACAGCGCACTGTACTCCGCGCTCCACAGCTCGCGCGCCGCGGCGGTAAAGGTGATCGGCTGGTGCGGGTCCGGATTGTTGATCACCGCGGCGAGTTGGCTGGCGAACTGCTCCGCCTCGCCGGCGTCGAGCCGACCTGGAAAGGGCAGCAGCTTTGTGCGGCGCGCCAGGACGCAGAGAAAGCGGTTGGCAAACCCGTTTGCCTTCGAAGTGCCGTCGAGCATGGCGCGAAACTCGTCGACGGTGATATGGCCGACAGTAGAGACATGCGCGTCGGTCGCTTTCTCCGGGCTGTTTTTGGTCAAGGTCTGCAACGGACGGCCGTCCCAGGCGAGCCGCATCACCGGCGAAAGGCTGTTTCCCGGCCGGTTCATCACGGCAAGCGTGCCTGCGAACTCCTGCTCGATGACGAACAGGCGCTTGTCGGCTACGGCAGGTTCCTTCAGGACCTTGAGATAGATCGGTGCCTGACCCTTGCCTTGTGGCACCTTCTCCATACCCCAGATGTCGTCGTGCACGGCGTGAATGATGCCTTCGCCGCTGGACAAGCCGGATTTGAGGCAGTCTCTGACCCAGGACGGGTCCGCCAGCTTTAGCAGGTACTCGATGGGATCCCAGCTCGTCCCTTTGCGGCCCTTGCTGGTGATGCCAAGGATCAGGGCGAACAAGTTGGCGTAATGCCGGGTGTTGCCGACGAGGCAATGGATGTCATGGCCGACCGCGTTACCGACCCCCGCGAGGAGCTGCGCTAGCATCGCGACCGGATCGGCTTCGGTGAGCGGTTCGAGCCGGCGAACGATCTCACCGGCGAGCCCGTAATAGGCCAAGTCATCCATCACCGGCCACAGCGGCTCGGCAAAGGCGGCAGGATCGAAGCCGTTGGTGGGGCCGTTCGCCTGGCCGTTGGTCCACTCGCGATCGTTCGCCTCTCGCGCGTTCTCGCGCACGTCGTCTTCGGGGGTCTCGCTCATGCCAGAGATCCTCCGGCCGGCGGCCCAATCATCATGAGCGGGGGCGACAATGCAGGTTTCGCGGCCGGCCTGACGCCAGCGCGCGGTGACGTTCCACGCTGCGGTGCGCCCGGCCAGGCCGGTGTCCGCGGCGATGGTCAGCGCCTCGACACCGCCGAGTACCGGGAAGGTGGCGAGGTTGCCAGCGCCGCGGAGAGACCATACCGGCGCGAGGTCGTAGATCAGCACGCTGATCACGGTCTCGACGCCCTCAGCGATCGTCAGGCCCATTGTGACGTCGGCAAAATCGCTGAGCATGACGGCGCCGCCGCGGATGTTTCCGGTGCTGAGTTTGCCCTTGCTGTCGCGCAGCCGATCGCTGCCGTCCGGCTGCAGAAAGATCGAGTGCATGCCGCACGGCTCGCCGGTGCGCACGTCGCGCAGCAGCACCAGCAGCGCCGCGTGGTGTTCGAAGACATTCTCGGTGTCGGGCTTGATCCGGCAGCGCCGCGGGTCGAACCGCGGCGCCTCGCCCATCGGATCGTCAAAGGCGAGACCGCGTGCGGTCAGATAGGCTTCGGCGAGGGTGCTGCGGATCGGTCGCGCGTGCGACCAGGTCCGCGGCCAGGTCGCCGGCCGGGTCGCGGCTGGCATCGGCGTCGCTTCCGGAATGCCGACCGCACGGTGACCGAGCCACTCCTCGGCCCACTCGATCGCCTCGCCCATCGAGCAGCCCAGGACATGCTGGACCAGGTGGAGCGCGTCGCCGCGGTCACTGGGGTTGGCATGGTCAAGCCACAAGCCGCTGGACAGGTCGACCAAGAGCGAGCGGCCGCGCTCGCCTCCAACCGAGCCGCAGCGCCAGTTGCGCCCTTCCCGGCGTCCGCCGGGCAACAGTTCGCGTGCCAGTGAGTCGATACGCGCGCCGAGTTCGCGGGCGATCTCGGACGCCTCGCTGCGCGCGCTCATCACGCCGACCCGCTTGTTGGCACCCTGTGCGCCACATGCGGCGGC
>CAVZUA010000045.1:0-26945 GCA_963778385.1 uncultured Alphaproteobacteria bacterium
GGCAGTCTGCAAGTAGGCGTATTCGAGATAATCCATGGTGTGGACGGTCTCGCTATCGAAGCCGTCCGGCCCAAGTGTCTTTTGGACATAGGCGAGCGCTGCGGCATGGGCGGCGCGGTTCGACTCGATCGATTGCTGCCACATACCGAGCCGGGTGAAGATAAGCGAGGGCATGTGCAGCGCGTGCGGACATCGGGGGCGATCTTCGAGTAGCAAATTGCCGCGTCTAGGCCCGCCTGGGCAAATTGTGCCAAAGTCGTCGCTGTGGATCAGGTAATGGACGACGCCGGGGTGGTTCGGCTGCTCGGCCCAGACCTTGTTGAGGATTTCCGCCCCTTGCGCTTATTGGAGTAGGTCTTGTCGGTGGGCAGCGCGGACGCATTGAGCGCCAGCCCGTAGAACACCGCGGCCTCGCGATCGTCCGGGTAGCGCAGGTACACCTGTGCCATGGCCTTCTCGTAGGCAACCGCGCGGGTCTGGTGATCGAGCTTGTCGCTGTCGCGATAGAAGACCGCGATCGCCGCGATGTAGTCCTTCTCACGCTCGGTCTTCGGTCCCGCAGCAATCGCTTTTTCGACCGCCTCCGAGCCCGCCTTCAACGCCGCAGGGCTTGGCGGAAACCACAGCGGATACCAATGGCTCATCGCGATGCCCCAATACCCCATCGCGCAACTGGGTTCTGCTTCGGTGACCGCGGTAAACCCCTTCAGCGCCTCGGGATACCAGAACGAGTGCAAGGTCCACACCGCTTGTTTGAAGGTCTTTTGCGCACCCGGGCCGCAGGAGATCACAAAACCCACCTCACCCGACGCTTTCGTTGCCTCGGGACCAGCATCCGCGCGCGCCTCAGGCTGGAACGGTAAAGCGAAAAGGCCGGCAGCGATGAGAAGTGTGCGAATTCGTTGGCGTGTCATGGCGATCGCCTCCCTAAAGTGGCTCGCTGACCCTGCCTCCTATCGAAATTACCTTATAGGAAACACTGACTTTCACACCGCAGCCCGGAAACTCAAGCTTAAGCTCGCCGCTTTGATCCAGAAAATGCGAGGTCAAAACCAGCAATAGACCGAGGGAATGCGAGCGTCAAGCGCACCCATCTTCTGCTACCCCACCGACCTGGCTCCTCCAGTTCTTCGGCTCCTGCGGACGGCAGCTATTGGGAATGATGATCTGACCAGTACCACATCGTCGAAGGTCGCCTTCTCTATCGCGGCCCGTATCAAGGCTTGGCCTGATATCTCATGCCGTCACCAATTTGCGCTTCGGCTGATGATGCCACACGGGGCTCTTGCTTCTCTCCGAGGTCGGAACCAAGCCGCCTCATGATGGGATGAGAAGCATGGGGCACAATCTTTGGGGCGCCCTTACCGCTGATCGGCGGCAGGATCGGGCGACCTTACGAACTCACCCCACCCGTCGTCCCCGTGAGGACATTTTCTGCCGGAGCAGAACTCGTTATCTCCTTGCCTGCAATTTCTTCATCGCCGGTTCAGGCAACCGCAGGAACCGCGGCGCTGTCCTTGCTCCAGCGGAACTCGCTGCCATCGACCCACATCCGGTGCACAGCCAGGCGCCTGGCGACCGCAACGATGGCCCGACGCATCCCGCGCCGTTGAGCCACCCGCATACCCCACGCCTTTAGCCACGACCATTTCCCGCTGTGGGTGAGCAGGGACTGCGCGGCCTCGTAGAGCATCGTGCGCAGCAGAGCGTCGCCACACTTGGACACCCCGCCGTCATAGTCGACCTCGCCGGACTGGTAGCGCTTCGGCGTCAGCCCGACATGCGCGCCGACCGCCCGGGAATGGACAAAGCGTTGCGGCTGGTCGACCGTCGCGCGGTAGGTCAGCGCTACCACCGCGCCGACCCCTGGGGCGGTCATCAGCCGTCGGCACACCGGGTCATCGCGAACCGTGTCGAGCAGCATCTTGTGCAGGACGGCGAACTGCTCGCGCATCACCTGGCGGACGTTGAGCAGCGGCTCAGCGAATGACCCAAGTGGGGCAATTTGAGCGGTTCACGCCGTCAAGGCTGAGCGACCGCAATGGGTTCGTTAAAGACCCTCGCCGGCACGGGAGCGACCGACGGCAACGCGCCGTTAGCGGCCATTTCATTTCGCGCGGTCCGAAACAGGTAGGTCCGACCGAAGCCGTGAGGACGAGCCGAAGCCGCCGTCGTTGTTCCACGTCTAGCTCTCGGCCTCGGATCGAACCTTCTGTGTCAACCATTTCTACTTCGGGAACACCCGCGTGCTCGGGGTGTACGAACTTGCGTTGCCTTCGTCCGTGTTGATTGCGGTCATCTGGCTACCATCGGGCGACACGAATATGTTGAAGGTCGGCCCTCCGCCGATAATAAAGTAACTCCCGGTGCAGTCGTCATTGACAGTATACCGAAAGTGGTTGGGAGAAGGTACGTGCAGGTCAACCCCATTGAGGGTGGCTGTCACATAATCCTGACCGGTGCCATCTCCATTAAAGATATGAAATCCGGCAGCGTTGCCTACCGACTGCTCCTTCACGCCAAATGCTGGGGGAAACACGGCACCCGTCGAGGCAAACATATACCGTCCCTTGAGCGTTGCCACTGAGCACTTTGGTACGCCGGTCGCGGCAAAGCTCGGCGGGCCGCTCTGGGCAAAGCCTTGCTGCATCGTGACCAGCCCGACACTCGCGAGCACCCCAATACTGAAGACCTTTAGTCCTATCCGCTTCATGTTCGCCTCCCTCCTTCGAACCAGGTGGCCAGCTCCGGCCCGACCGCCAAGGCAAGTGCCTTTCGATGGCCGGACCACTGCAACTAAGGGCCACTGGCGGTGGGGAAGCTAGGAAACCGTCCTAAAATGTTCCGAAAAGTTCCAAATCCGGACAAGTGACGCTGGCGACCTAAGCCGTTAAGCTAGCGCCGACGAGGATCCGGGCTGCTTTCAGCCGGTCGGAGGCTCAGTCATGGATCCGGGCACATCGGCCGATATTACTCTGCTCGACAAGTTCCGCTTCGACCGACGGGGCCGCCGCCTGTTCTATCTCGGTAGCGACGCTCAAGTGGAAATCGGATCACGGGCGCTCGATGTTCTCGAAGTATTGATCCGGCATGTCGGCGATCTCGTCCTAAAGGACGAGGTCTTGAAAGCGGTCTGGCCGCGCACGACGGTCGACGACAGCAACTTGACCGTCCAGATCTCGGCGTTACGGCGCGTCCTCGATGATGGCCGTCGCGACGGAAGCGCAATCCAGACCGTGCCCGGCAACGGCTACCGCTTCGTCGGACCAATTCGGCGAAGTGAGACTAACCCAGCCGGTTTCGCATCCCCACCTCGGCTATCGATGGTGGTGCTACCCTTCGCGAGCCTATCGCTGAAATCCCGAGGATGAATATTTCGCAGACGCGATGATCGACGATCTGACAGCCGGTCTCTGGCGCATCACCGACAGCTTCGTAGTCGCTCGTACCACCGCCTTTAGTTACAAGGGAAAAGCGATCGACGTGCGAGAGGTGGCCCGCGAGCTAGGGGTCCACTATGTGATCGAAGGCAGTGTAAGGCAACAGAGTGATAGGGTGCAGGTCAACGCGCAGCTGATCGATGGGGAAACCGGCTCACATGTCTGGGCCGATCGTTTCGATTCCGACCGGAGCGATCCGGCGGAAGCGCAGAGTGAGATTGTCAGCCGTCTTACTAGCACGCTCACCCGCGAATTGATTAAGGACGCCGGACGTCGGATTGAACAGGAGCGCGCAGCTGATCTCGATGCGCGTGATCTCGTGTTGAGTGCTACAGCACTCAGGCTTCAGACTTCGGTCGCTGATCGTCACGCGCGGCACACGATCTTCGCCCTCCTGGAACGCGCACTAATTCTTGATCCTCAGTCCGTCGAAGCCCGGATACAGCTCGCCCTTATCTTGGTCATCGACGTCACCGATGCATACAGTACCTCGATCGAGCAGGACAAAGCACGGGCCGAAACGCTGATCAGCGAGGCATTGGCGTGGGATCCACACAACTCGGAAGCACATCGAATAATGGGAATGCTGCGCCGGACCCAGGGACGGTGGGCTAAGTCGCAGGTACACTTGGAAACTGCCGTCGCGCTCGATCCGAACAACGTCGTGGCGCTACGCCACCTGGGCCTAATCCTCCGGGCCGTCGGGAAGCCGGAGGCGGCCATCCCCTATCTCGAGAGGGCGATCCGGAATGAGGTAAATCATCGGTTTCTGTTCAACGGCTACACCAACCTCGGCAACTGCCATGTCTATCTAGGCCATACCGATCAGGCCATTGAATTCTTTCGCAAAGCGCGGGCGCTCGCACCTGAGATCTGGTACGTGCATCTCAGCCTTGGTGCCGCTCTTGCCCTCGGGGGAGAAATCGATGAGGCAAAGAGGGAAATCGCCGAGGCTGTGAAGCTGAAACCGGAGGTCAACTCAATCGCTCAGTGGGGGGCAGTCCGTTCAACGCAAGGCTTCTGTAATCCGCAGCTTAACGCAATGGTCGAGAAAACCGTATACGCCGGGCTGCGCCGCGCGGGTTTCCCTGAGGAATGACCTTCACACAATCCAGGAGCCCAACGCCGTCAAGGCTGAGCGACCGCAATGGGTTCGTTAAGGAGACCCTCGCCGGCACGGGAGCGACCGACGGCAACGCGCCGGTTCCGGTCGTTCGCGGCGTCACAACCGGACGCCGAAGATCGTGATCATTCGCTTGAGGACATCGGAGCAGTTGCAAAACACGTCCGATACGACAATCTTCGCGGAAAATCGCGTGACAGGGGCTTAACGATTGGAGGGGACGATGGGCGATGGAATCAACGGTGTCGATGTTCTCGCCGCCGCCAGAGCTCTCCAGCCGCGCATTGCAGCCCAACGCGATGAAATCGAGGCATCCCGCCGGTTGCCGCAGGCTCTCGCGCGAGAGCTGGCAGGAGCTGGATTCTTTCGCATCTTTTTGCCGGCCGCCTATGGCGGGCTAGACATGACACCACAGGAAGGCATCGCGGTGTTCGAAGAACTCGCGGGCGTCGACGCCTCCGTTGCGTGGTGCGTTTGGAACGGCAACACGCACTGGACGGCGGCGCAGTTGTCGCCCGAGGCGGCACACGCCATCCATGACGATCCCGAGGTGATCACTGCCAACAGCACGCGCCCCTCGGGTCAGGCACATGTCGTCGACAACGGCTATCGGGTGACCGGCCGCTGGTCTCTAGTCAGCGGCTGCGAACTCGCCTCCTGGATGGTTTTGTGGGCGGTTATCCATGAGGGCGGCAAACCGCGTATGATGTCGACGGGCGGCCCAGAAATCCGCTTCATGCTGCTGCCCGCCTCTCAATGCGAGATCATCGACACCTGGACGGTGGGTGGATTGCGCGGAACCGGCAGCCACGATGTCGCGGTAGACAACGTATTTGTGCCCGAGGCCTTTGCATCGGGCTTTTTCGATCCGTATGTGCTGCCTGAGCCGCGCTATCGCGTTCCGGCGTTTTGTCGTGTCATCCCTGGGCTCGGTGCCATGGCGCTGGGGATCGCCCGTACCGCGATCGAGACGCTCAAAGAGATCGCGGGTGCCAAAACGCCGGCACGCACGACGCAGATGCTGCGGGACACGGCGGACGCGCAGGCCCGCGTGTCGCAGGCTGAGGCATTGGTGCGGTCAGCCCGGCTCTTTCTGTTCGACAGCCTCGATCAGCTTTGGCCCAGGCTTATGGAAAGCGGCGAAGTGACGATGGAAGCACGGGCGCTGGCGCGGCTGGCTGCATCGCACGCCGTCAACAGCGCGGTGCAGGCCGTCGACCTGATGTATGTCGCTGGCGGCGCAAGTTCGCTTTACACGAGTAGCCCGCTGGAGCGGGCGTTCCGCGATGTGCATGCGATGACCCAGCATATTGGCGTCCATCCTCGGGTCATGCACTCGACGGGCCGGGTGCTCTTCGGTCTCGAACTCGGACACGCCGCTACTGTGAGGTGACAATTCTCAACGGTTGCGATTGTCAGCAACGGGGCACGAAGACCCATACCCGCCGCCTGGGCTGAATGGCCGTTATCAGTTCAGAAAGCGGTCTTTCGCTGCCGACGATTACGACCGGGACTTTTGGGGCAGGTACTAAGCCCGGACCTGGTGTTATTCCGTGGGGATGGCCAAAGGGCGCCGAGCGTGTCGCCGCCCCGCTGGGCTGATCACCGCAAAGGGCCGCGCGTCATCCTTCGTGCGCAAGCCGGACAAAACAAAAGCGATTTGCCTAATTCGGGCTACAGGTCGGCCGCGCGTAGCCGATGATGCTGCCTACCAGAACTTGACCGCCGAGTGCCTGACACCACCGCTATTCAACAGCTGTGGACGAGCAGGTGATAGTTTATTCGCCAGCTTCGTCAATGGGGCGCAATCCGGTTGGTGACGGATTGGGTGGACGGCCCCATGCCGACTGCCGCCAGCACGTCCACCAGATCCATCTCGACTGGGAATAGCACCGTGCGGCCATTGATGGCGCGCTGGCCGTGCACGCGGTGCTCAGTGAGCGCCATGACGACCTTGCACTCATCCTGTAGCCCCTTGCGCAGCGCCGCTCCCTGCGGCTCGGGCGCGGTCCACAGCAGCCAAATAACCGCCGTGATAACATTGCTGGCGACGGGCACGCTGTGGCGGTGCTTGCCCGCCTCCAGCGTCTCAAAGACGATTGCCGGGCAGCCTTGCGAGCGTCTTCGAGGCTGTCGCCGAGCTGGCGCGCAGTATTCGCTCCAGCTTTGACAGCCTTCTCGATGCTGTCGAGGGCGGCCGACGCCGTCAGGCACGTGCCGTTATCGCACAGCACATAGACTGTCACCGTCCCCGGCAAGTGCCGATGGTCGCCTTCGAAGACGCATGAGGCGCGCTCGTCGGAAAACGGTTTGCCGGCCTGCCGGCGGCGTTTTGCTTCTCCCATCGTCCTACTCCTCCTATTTCAGCTCGCCCCAGGTTCGGCCGATCTTCGCCTCGACCACACCGTCGAGCGGCGCCTTCGGGAAGGTGTCATGGAAGGCCGCGAGCATGCACGCCTCAAGCAGGTCGCGGGCGAACTCGGCGTCGTCCTCGGTCACCTCGGCGATGATTTCGTCGTGAATTGTGGCGATCAGCCCGCCGCGGATACGGCAGGCCCTGAACTCGTCATAGACGAGTGTCAGTGCCCGCAGCATGCAATCTGCGGCGACGCCCTGGACGGGGAGGTTGCAGCATTGCTGATAGGAAAGGCCGTACTTTTCCCAGCGTGCCTCGACCACCCGGCCACAGCCGATCCCGATCCAGCCGCGGCGCTGGCACAATTCGGCATGATCGTCCAGGTCGTTGCGTAACGGGTGGTAGGTCCTGAAGAAGATGTCGATGTACTTCCTCGCCTCTAGCTCCGTCCAAACCACCCCGTAACTGCTGTAGGCATAGCCGACGAGGCCCTTCTGGCGCATCCCGTAGGCGATGCCAAAATTGCACGCCTTGGCGCCGGCGCGCTGCGCGTCGGTGACGGTGTCGATCGGGATGCCATTGATCTCCGCCGCGGTCTTCTTATGCAGATCGATCCCGGCGGCGAAGACGCGCCTCAATGCCTGGTTCTGGTAGACGCTCAGCGAGCGCACGCAACTCGATTTGACTGTAATCGGCGCCAATAAGCACATGTCCGGGCGCGGCGATAAAGCAGTTGCGGAAGCCGGGCGCCCGCTTCCCGGTCGGGGTTTGCTGGAAGTTCGGCTTGCTGGCGCTGACTCGGCCGGACTTCTGGGCCGCTAGGCTAAATGACGGGTGTAGCCGGCCGGTTACCGGGTTGAGCTTGTCCACCAGGCTCGGGCCAAACATCGACAGCAGCTTCTCGTTATTGACGATGTCGATCACCGCGCGGGCGGACGGAATCCGCGCGATGGTCTTGATCGCGTCGATACTGACCGATAGCTCCTGGGTTTTCTCGGTGAGCGGCCAACGGGGGAGATCGGTGATGGTCAAGGTGCGTTTAAGCCAGTCGCGAATCTCATTCTGGGTATGAGGCGGCGGGCTGCCGGTAAGCTCGACGAACCGCTTGCGGGCGTCGGCCAGGTCTTCGCTCCAGGCCTCGGTCTGGCGGGCATGCTCAGTACGGTCAAAGGCGATGCCGCGGTTCTCCATATTCGCGGCCGCCGGCGCCGCTCGCTTCTGTAGCTCATAGGCCGCCCAGCGCTGCTTGGTGGCCAACTCGCCGCGCATGCGCGGCCATAGCCAGTAGGCGACCGCGGCGTCGCAAGCGGCATAGGCGCATTGACCGGGGGAGAGGCGGGGTGCGTCCCAGCCCGACAGGCGTATGCGCGGGTCCTTAGGTACATCGAGGCCGCGCAGGCGCAGCTTGGCGACATTTTCCAGGCGACGGGTCTCGCCAGCGAAACCGACGCCGTGCAGCAAGCCGGCGCCCTGCAACGTGCACTCAAAACTGCCGAGCGTCCGGCGATACGCCGGCGAGTGGTAGCCGCGGCATTCATGCTGCAAGAACTTCAGGTCGAACACCGCACTATGGATGATCAGTTGCTGGCGGCGCAGCCAGTGACTGTCACGTACCAGGCGCAGCGCCTCGCCGCGGAGCACAAAGCAATGCGTGCCGCCGGCGTAAAACTGCATCGTCGCGATCGTCGCCGTGTGTGGGCTAAGACCGGCCCTATTATCCTTATCCTCGGGCTGGTGGACGGCAAGGCAGCCATCCTTATTCAAGGCAACCCAAGTCGGCTTGGCGTATTCCGGCAAGGGCGCGGTCTCAATATCGAAACCGAGGTGCCTGCCATACTTCCGCATATCGATGATCAACTGACGAACCGCCTGGCGGGCGCCGGCGCGGGTCTCGACTAACGCGACCTCGATGGCAAGCTCGTCGGCGAGGGCGAGGCAGGGCGCATCGAGTTCCTCGCCACCGAGATAGGCCCATAACAGCCCGCTATCGGCATGACGCCCCAGCGCGATCAGTAGGTCGTCGGGCAGGCCGGCAAGTCCGGCGATCTCGACATCATATCCATAGAGGCGGCAGCGGGCGCCGAGCGCCTTGGCTTCGCGCAATAGGTTGCGAAGCGTAGCTAGGTCGTCGCCGGTCTGAATAGAGGGGGTATCAAATAGTCATGACGACGCGATCCCAAGGATGCGGCGAACGACGCTTTCGGCGCGCCCGCATTGCTTACCGATTTGTGCCAGGCTCCAGTCGGGGTGCGCTTTTGCGGTGGCCCGGATCGCCTCCTCAACGATGAGAGTGCTGCGCCGCGGTTTATCGGTAGGCGTGGGGCCACTAGAAGGTGTGGCGGCGTCAGTAGGTGTCCGGCCATCAATACTAAGCTCTGCGTCTATATCCCCTCTCTAGGGGGAGGGGGTCCCGCATCCGGCACATCCAGCACATCCGGCACAGACGGCCCCCCAGTGGCGGATTTCCTCGGGTTTTCCTGTGCCGGATGGTGAGCCGGATCAAATTCGGCATCCGGCACATCAACCATGGCTGTGTCCTTGGGCCTCCGCGGCTCTGTGCCGGATGTGCCGGATGCGGGACCCCCTCCTTCAAGAGAGGGAGAAGACAGGTAACGGAGGAACGCGTCCCTGAACTGAGACAACTCATAGCCGCGAATTAGAGGGTCATTCTCGTGGGTACCCTCGCGCCAACGCTGACTTCCAGCGGGATTGATCAGGCCGCGCAGGTTCTCGCGCAGCCAGTAGGCGTCGATCCGTTTGCCGCGATTTTCCTGCTGCCAGCCCCGCTCCTCCTCCTCGCACAGCGTATCGATCAGCTTCCCCGTGGGCAGCCTCTGGTCTTCGGCAGCTTCAAAGGCATCGCGGATGTCGGTCAGTAGCCGAACTTGCAGTGTCGGCTTGCGCTCGACCTTGCCAATCGCCTCGGCGGCATTCCTGATGCGTTGTGGCCAATCGCCTCCCGCTAACTCGGCGAGCGCGAATAACGGCCTGAAATTGTCAGCAGCGCGATTGAACAAGGTCGGCGGCATAGACGGCGTTGGCAGCACCTTTATCGTGGCGCTCCACTTGGCAAGCTGCCGGCGCACATCGATCAGGTCCTTGGCCTGGAGCGGGCGGGAATGGTCGAGCGCGCGGCTCTCATCCGGCAAAGCGGCCTGCATCGGCAAGACGATTGACCGGCTATGCGCTTCGCGCGGCACCGCCCCAATCGCTCCCCAAGACAGCGCCGTCCAGCATTTGTAGCTCTGCACATAGCGCCGGCCGGTCTGGGCGTCGGTCTCAGTGCGGTCGATCCACGCCTCGGAACGGCGGTGGCACGCGTTGACCACTGACAGTAGGGCCTTGTCTTTCTCGCTCAGGATGTTGTGATACTCGGATAAGCAAGGGGTGATGAATTCCTGGTTGATCCGGCGGAACAATGTCGATGCGGTGTAGCCGGACCGGAGGTAGCCCCGATAAGAGATGGCGGCGACGATCTCGGCCACGACGCTCTTGCCGCTGCCTTCGACAATCGATTGGAACCCCAGTTGCGGCGCGATCGGCATATCGATCTCCTCGCTCTGAACGAGGTAGGTCATCGCCGACCACAGGGCAGTTGTGTCGTAGACGTAGTCCGGCGCCTTGAGGAAACGCTTCATGCTCGCCACCGCGCTGTCGAGCGCCGCGGCAAAGTCGACTTCGCCCTCCCATTCCAGGTCCGAGGCTCCTTCGTAGCCGCCCGGCACGTCATCGTCGGCAGGCGGACTGCCCGGCGCTGCGGCGGCCGGTGGCCGCAGCTTGGCGAGGTCCTCATCGATGGCCTTGACGGAGACCCCAAAGACACTGGCGATCGCTTTCCGCTCCGCTGCGAACTTCACGCGATCCTTGGCATCGACCCGGCTGAGCCCCAGCACACGACCGTGATATGACAGCGTCGCCTCGACGGGACGGGAGACCAGGTCGCGCAGCGCGTCGAGGCCCTGCTCCTGTAACAGCCGGTTGCTGTCGAAGCCGAGCGGAGTGTCGGTCACCCGCACCTTCACACCGGCGAGCAGCAGGGCATCGACACCGGCGGTCAGCGCCTCCGCGGGCTTGCTGTCGGGCTCGTCACCGTCCTTGACGACGATGACACGAGCGCCCTTCGGGAGATCAAGATGCCGAAGAGCGCCGATTCCAGGCACCCCAAAAATCGTCAGATTACGCTGAAGTTGCGCCAGCGACAGCGCGTCCTCGATGCCCTCGCACAAAAGGTAATCGGCAGCCGAATCGAGCGCCGCTGCCGGGTCCGGGGCGGGGATGCGGAAGACCGCGCCCGGTGCTTTCTCGAGGTTGAAGCGCCGCCGGATCGGCTGGATCAGCGACTTCTCGCCGGTTGGTGTTAGGTAGCCGAGCTGTACCCCGACGACCCGACCATGATCGGTTAGCTTGGCGACAAACGCGCTCTCGCCGATCCGAGCGTCGTCGAGATGCCCGAGCAGACCGGCAGGGTAAGGCCCGGGGAGGTTACGGCCCTTCAGATACGTCGCGCTGGTGTCAGCCACGTCGGTGATTTGGTCAAGGATGTCTTCGCAATCGGCCGCAGAGGCGGGGCTGGAATCATCGTCGTCACCGTCACCACCAGCACCGCACGGGCCGGTGCCGGGCGAACTCGCAAGAAACAACACGAGCCACTGAATTGCCTGAAGGTAGCCGCAACTTTTGAGGTGCATCACCAGGTGGACGGCGCTGTAGCCGCCATCGTCGGCGCTGTGATCGAACCAGCCCTTGCCGGCCATGTTGATGTGCAGGCCACCGGTGGTGTTGTATTTGCGCTCGTCGCCTTCCTGCACCCATTCCGGATCGACGAGAAGCGCCTCGGCGATCACCGACAACCACGTCTTCGCCCGCTCGAACTCGGCGGGAGTGAGGGCCAGCATCGCCGCAGGAGCCGGCGTCCCAGGCCGACGAAGATGTCTGAGAATAGGCCTACGCCTACGGAGGGGGCTCATCAGCTACGACTCACTCAAAGTGAGAGCCGCGCTCGGGCCACACCGGCTTGTTTATTGCTGTAATTAACCGTATATGAGCCACGAGCAGCTCCCAAAGTTAGCTCATCACGTGCAAAGATCGCCGGCCCGGGTGTTTTGGCAGCCCGGGCCGGTTTTTAGTTGCGGGCTATCGTTTCATCTGCGGCAGCAGTGGGCAGGGCGACACCCTCTTTGGGTTCGCCACCCGAGCCCGCACGCTCCTAAAACCCCGCGCGAACCGACCCGCATCTCGCGCGGCCCTCTGCTGGCTTCTTCACCTTGTAATCGACGCACGGCAAATATTCCCGTGCGCAGTGCAGAATTGGTCGATGGAAAACGCTACCTGACTTACGCGCGTATCCTTGCCCGTAGACGCGGACATAGCGCAGATACACGTCGATGGCGATATGCCATTACAGTGGCATGTTGTTCTGTTTAAAGGGCAGAGGAAGCGACCTGCGGATCGAGGCGCCGGGGCAGGCCCGCAAACGAGCAATGATCGGTGCCTTCGATTTCGCCGCGCGCAAGCTGATCGTCAGTACCAGCGCGACCAAGCGCAGCAGCGACTTCATCAACTTCCTGGGTCGCCTCGACGCGATCTACGGGGCCGTTGTGCAAAACAAACCTTCGTCCTCGTTCTCGACAACGGTCCCATCCATACCAGTAAAGCCTCGCAGGCTGCCTTGGCTGCCCGGCCCTGGCTCACCGTCGAATGGTTGCCGAAATATGCTCCGGAACTGAATGACATCGAGCGAGCCTGGCGTAATCAGAAGCGTCACTTCCCGGCTCATCAGACGTTCATCGACACCGATCATCTCGACCGTGCCATCCATACCGCCGTCAACGACATGAACGTCGAGCGTCAACCGCTACCGTGTACCAACCTCAGAATCGCTGCTTAGGTTCGGGGTTTCGCCGGCGATCGCGTCGGTCCTTCGTCGCCCTAGGCAGTCGAGATCGCGGACAACGACGGTGCCGGAGGCAATGCCAACATGGACCCGCAACGACAGATCCTTCGCTGCCGCGACCGCACCAAGCCCAGCGCGCACTGCCTGAGCCGCCGCGTCCTCGTCCGCCCGAGGCCAGCCAAAATAGGCAAGGATGCCGTCGCCGAGGTAATTGGCGACAAGCCGCCAAGATGGTGGACCACGGCGGCCACAGCATCGTGATAGCGCCGCAGCAGCTCGCGCAAATCCTCGGGATCATATTGGCGCGACAATTCTGTTGAGCCGACCAGATCGCAAAACAATACCGTGAGCTGCCGCCGCTCAGTTTAGGGCTCGGGCTCATGTCCGCCGTTTGCGCTCCGGCGGAAACTTCTCAAAAACGGCATCGGCGCGCGCCTGCCGCGTGTCGATGTCCTCGTCAAGATAGTAGGTGCGGATCAGAGCCTGCTTGATCGTGTCGAGGTCGGCGTCCTGGTCGGCGAGGATCGCTTCGAGCCCGGCGACGCGGGTCATCGCCAAGAGGGTGGCTATTTCGAGGGTAGAAGACGCGTCTTCGGCGTGGAAGACCTCAGTCAGGGTGATGCCGTCGGTGTCGCTTTGGCCGCAGCGGGCGCGGTAATCGTCGAACTCGACGTTGTTGATGGTGAACTCGCGACAGAGTTCCGCGATTTGCGATCCGAATGCCATGTACGAGTTAGTCAAGTCGGACGCCGCTATCTCGGCCTCTATCATGGCGCAGCAGATTTCGCGCTGCCGGTCGAGCAGCACCTTGAGGCGGGCGCGCAGGCGCGAGGCGGGCAGCGTTGCCTTTGCCTTGATGAACTTCGCTCTGATCTCCTCCGGTGTTGGTTCGGTCATTTAATGGGTTCTCCCCTCTTAAGGCGCACCAGGTGCGCGGAGCTGACCGGGTCAGCGAGCTTAAGCCGATTTCACCAGGTCGAGCCGCCCGAGCGCCTCCTTGACCGCTGGGCGCCCCGGGCATCACCGCCAAGGCATGATGGATGATCAGTCTGACGTGGTCGATCCAGCGGCCGGCGTTCCCCGGGTCCCCGGAATGCGGCAATTGGGCCGATAGAGGTTGAAGCAACTGACGTCGTTGCGCTCCATCCAGCCCCCCTCGGAAACCAACCGATCCTCGATGATAATCCCGCTCGCATATGGGCATTCGTTGGTGGTACGCTTCGAAGCGATTTAATCCATTAAGCGCCAGATTATCCGGGCGGGTATGTTTGGCGGCCCGGCCGGTTTCTGCGTTCAGCTTGACCTCACACCTTGAGGGTGACCGTCACAGCGGCGTAGTTCGATTTCGAGGCATGGCACGGTGCCGTAGAGCTTCTGCGCGTGCAGAGCGACGATCTGTTTGTCATCGTTGAACACGACCGATTGCATCGCATCCACGGCGCCCTTGAACAGGTTTTCGATATCGGGTCTCGACACCTTCGCGATCGTGCCGGCGAGCGCCTGAGCCCGCTTCTTTGCCGACCACGAAGCGGGGACCGGGAAAACTGCAATGACCGTCATCTCGATTGCGCCGGTGATTGGCGGGCGTCCGCTCATCGCTTGTGCGGCGACCGTCCGCACGAGCCCATGATAGGTTTCGACCTTAGGATCGGTGAAACTTATCACGCGTCCATCAGCGAGCCGGTGACGCCGCGCTCGTTGCCACGCCACGATCAAACCGGGAATCGTGATCCGAATCGGCGACGCCGCAGTGGTGTTTAGGGCAGACCCCGAGCCGTCCATCACATCACCGGCGGTCATGTCAGGCCGCTCAATCCCTTGTAGTACGACGTGCGGCAAATCTTTCCGTGCGCAAAACAGAACTCATCGATCGAATATGCTGCTGGGACTAGACGCGTATCCTTTTCCATAGACGCGGACATAGCGCAGATACACGTCGATGGCGATATGCCATTATTGATGACATGTTGCTTTGTCTAAAGGGCAGGGGGTGTACTGCTGCGAGTCGCTGATACCGCTTTGGTACGGCGGTCGGCGTCGCGTACCATCTTGACGGTTATCTCATGGTCTCGCTTGTTGAGCGCGACGCGCGCTATGGTGGTGACCGTGGAGTAATACGGCGTGCCAAAGGTCTTGTTTGTGAATATGACGAGTTCCGCGAGATACGAACGGACCCGGTTGTCGGTAATCGGCTAGCGTCGCCGGCGTCTGCGATAGGCCAGCAGCAACGCCGAATTCCATACTGCCAAAGTCGAGATAGGCCAACATCGATCCCGCGGCCGGCATCAGCGTGTAGCGGCACCACGACGGTGTGGTGAACGGGTAAGCAACTTCCGTTCGGTGCGCCCGCGCGGCGATTGTCGAAAACGCCCAGATCGGGGTCCGATAGCGCCCGTCGGCGCCGGCGAAAAGCTGTAATTCATGTAGTTGGTTGATCGTTTTGTGAGTGTCGGCGAGGCCCTTAAATTCCGGGCGCTGCTCTTCCAGCCGCTCGAAATCCTTGCCCGACGTGCCACGGCCCTTGGTGGTCCTGCGCCAACCCTTCACTTTGTGGCGCACCATGAACTCGCGCATTTGCAGTTGGGTCAGGGTCGATCCTTGATAGAGACCCTGGGTCAGGCTGGTATCGGACACGGCGCGCAGCTGCACGGCCTGCCGGACCTCGCGCCGGCGCGGCAGGCCGGCCGACCACGGATCGGCGGGCAGGCCCCGGTGAAACATCTCGGCGGTGAGCTTCACGTATTCGCCGCGCATCAGCGCCTGATCGAAATTGGCGATGCGGGGTAGCAGGACGGCGAGCAGCTTTTCGAGCAGCGCCACGTCGTCGAGATGTATTTTTTGATGTCCGACCGCTCTTTGGCGGTGAACGGTGGGCCCCGCATGATGCGGTCGCGCATTGCGTCTTTATCGGTGTCGTCACCGTCGTGGATAGCGTTGGCGCGTAGAAAGCTGATCAGCGACCGGGGCGGCTGCTGCCGGCGGGGATCGTCGCGTCGGTAGGCCAAGTTGGTCTGATGGATGCCTTCGACCCGCAGATCAAGAAAGGTCATGTCGAACGGCCAGCCGATGGACAGATAGAACCCAGGCTCGGCCGCGGTGAACCCGACGAAGAGCGTATTGTTGCCCTCGCGTGCGGTGGTGTTGGGCCTAATTCATCGCCAAACAGCACGCCCCAATCGCAGCTCTTTGTAGGAGAGGCAAACCAGTTCGCCGGTTCGAGAGACGAACTATACCGACCTGAGTTGACGCTGACTCTGGGTTTCGCGATGAAAGCCCTGCTTGGCGTCGGCGTGTCACTCTCCAATCGGGTTCGTATTAGTCACGGTCACTCCTAATAATAGCAGGATGCTAGCGCCTTTGATTCCTCAAGCCCCTCGCGGAATTCCGCTTTGAAGCTGGATCCCAAATGCGCTCTCCCCGCGGGCCGATGGTGCTGGTGACCAGCCCGTACCTGTCTATCCAGAACAGCGCCTGCTTAGCGGCACCGGTGGGCAGGGCTGCCAAGCGCTCGTAAAATCGCATGCGGGCCGCCGCTACCTTCTCGTCATCGTTCGATGCCGAGGGATCCTCGCCCGCGGCCGGCTCGGCCACGACGACCCATGTGGTGTTGCATGCCGGGCAGAACGCTTCCTCGCCGGCGACAGGCGCGGCATAGGCGAGCTCTCCAGCCGGATACCGGACCGGCAAGCCGTTGTTGAATTGTGCAAAGGTGCAAACGGGAACAAGAAGTTCGGTGGTGGTGCCGCAGGCGGGGCACCGCAGGTTAAATTCACACATCTCATTTTCCTCCTTGAATAAACCCGTTGGTTTGAACCGCGGCCATCGCGTCAGCGATATACGCCAGCATCGCTTCCTCCGAGCGGTAGTTGCAGGAATCAGTCATCGCTCTCGTCCTCCTCTGCTGGCACCTGCCTGGCCTCGTACTGCCGTTGCCACTCAGCGCGCTCGGCGGGCGTAGGCCGGTGTGGCGGGTTGATGGCGCGGTCGAGTTTCCGAAGCAGGTCGGCGACTTCCTTCTCCGCGGCGATCAGAGAGTCGGGGAGCAATAGATTGGTGAACAGGTTGTCAACGCGACCCGGATTGAGCGGCTGGTGGTCGACCCGGCCGAGTTCGCGCAGGGTGAGCGTGATGTCGGACTCGATCTCAAAGCCGAGAATATACCGGGCGTACATCGCCATCCCGGACGATTGAAAATTCGGGTGGAGATCGAGCTCCTCATCGGTCCACGGCTCACCGTCATCGTCACCGAGAAAATCCAAGGCGTGTAGCCGCGCCGCTTCGGCCTTCTTGAGGCTCTCGCGGGCGCGTTCCCACAACGCGAAAGCGGCCTGGGTGAAATCGGCGGCGTCCTTCACTTCGCGGTAATGTTCTGCGACCCGCTCATAGAACCGAGCGGCCTGCATCAGGTCGTAGCGACTAACGGTGCCCTGGTGGTCGGAATCATCAGGCATTTTCGTTCTCCTTGATCAGCAGCCAGCCCACCGATAGCGCGCAGTACACGGCGCACTTTTTTGGGGCCTTAACTTCTCGGTGCAGAGCTCGGCGACGAGCCGATCGAATTTGGACGGCCGTTTATGAGCCCGCAGCAACGCGAGACGTGGGGTCGCGGTGGTGCCTTAGGGCGGCCGGCCTGGTGACGCCAGGGATGTTGAGCCCCACCGTGCGCTGCTCCTCAATGTCGACCGCCTCGATGTTGAGCACACGCACCGACATCGGCTTCGCCGTTCGGGAGGATCAAGGTCACCTCGTAAAGCGTCAGCTCGCAGGGATCGGCCAGCGCGACATCAAGCTCGCCGTCCCGGAGCTTGCCGATCAGTTCGTCGAGGGCTTCACGTAGCATTCCCACGGTCTCCAGACGACGGAGACGCCGAGGGGCCGCGCGCCTTTGAGCCGGTCGCCGTTGGGGTCCATGCTGTTCTCACTCCTCTTTTGAGGACGACCGCGCCGCGCGGCGCTGGAGCACCGAACGGCCACCGGCGCGCCTGGTGATAGGTCCACCGCTCGCGGCGCTGGGCAGGCGCCCTCGGGGTTCATGTTGGGGCCGGGGTCGCGGCAGCACGCTACGGCGCTGCGTCTTCCAGCGCGGCACCGTCGCTGATGATCGGGCGGCGCGCGGCGCGGCGCGGGACCTCGGCCGCACCTTGCGCCGCTTCGGCCTCACGCTCGCGCCGCCACTCGGCCGCGGACTCGTAGGAGATCAACACGCGCGAGCCGACCCGCATCTCCCGCGGCCCTGTGCCAGCCTTCTTCATATTGTAGTACGAGGCCCGGCAAATACCGTGAGCAGCGCAGAACTGGTCGATCGAATACGCTGCCGGAGCTACCGTATGCTTGCCCATGGACGCGGATGTAGCGCGGTTACACGTCGATGGCGATATGACATTAACAAAATAAGTAACGTCGTCCCTAAGGGCAGAGGGCGTCTTGCCTCAGCGGGCTGCTGATACCGCTCTGGTACGGGGGTCGGCGTCGCGTACCATCTTGAGGGTGATCTCACGGTCGCTTTTGTTAAGCGCGACGCGCGCTATGGCGAGGGCCGTCTTGTAATGCGGCGTGCCGAAGCTATGGTTTGTGAACATAACGAGTTTCGCGAGATAGGGACGGACCCGGTTATCGCCGCGACCGCGTTTGACGACCAGGACAACCAAATCCCCAAATGAGCTCGGCGCGGCTGTGGCACTCGGCGATCTGCTCTTTCAACATCTGCGAAAGCATTTCGCCGCCGATGCCATGAGAGCGGAGGTCATTCGCCAATTCTTTGATCCGCTGCGCCAGGGCTAAAAGCTCCGCCCGCCCCGGCTCAAGCTCACGCGCCGGAATCGCCGGTGGAATGTCAACGTAGCGTGCCGCCGCGACGAACAGGTTTTTCAGCTTCGACGCGTCGTGGCGTCGGAGCGTCCGCCAGACCGTCTTCATCCGCTGATCGGTCAAGAGCCGCAGAACCGCATCCGGGTCACAAGTCGAGAGCGCGATCGGTGCCGCCTCCCTTACCGCCGCCGGCACCCAATCCTGCACCTCGCCCAGCCGACCTTCCGCCGCCTGACGGCGGGAGCGCAATTCCTCCTGGTCAGACACGGCGTTGATCTCCGGCCAGTGACGTGACGTTGCTCGTCTCGGTCCCGAACCTCGGTGCCGCCGCCCGGATGGCGTCGGCGACGTAGTTCTCCGACAGGTGCCCGTAGTGCTTTTCGACCATCCGCGTATCCGAGTGTCCGAGGTTCTTCGCGACGACCAGCAGCGGCGCCCCGGCCATGACGCTGTGCGATGCATAGGTATGCCGCAGCGCGTGAAACGATGCGAGCGGCTCGATCCCGGCGCGCCGACATGCCTCAGCCATCGGCCGGAACTGGTTAGACGCGCCCCAGCGGTCACCGCTGGGCTTGCGCAGCATCAACTCGACACCGGGCCGGCCGGCGGCAAGCCGGCGAAACAGCTCGATCCCCTCGTCGTGCAGCACGACATGCCGCGCCTTGCCGCTCTTGGTCACCTGTACGTGCACCGTCCCGGCGTCGGGATTGAAGTCGCGGACTTGCAGCGCGGCCAGCTCGCCGAAGCGGCAACCGGTCAGGAGCGCGGCCTGGACCAGGTCGCGGAACTCGCCCTGCGCGGCGTTAATCAGACGTTTGCACTCGGCGATCGAGAGGTACCGCACGCGGGCGGCGTCGGCTTCTTCGAACGGCTCGACGCGGCGCCATGCGTCATCCGACGGGATCTTGCCTTCGCGCCACGCCCGGTTGAGCGCGCCCTTGAGGATCGTCAACACCCGGTTTGCGGTGGCGCGCCGCTTGCGGCGCTGCTCGTCGTCCGCTTCGTCGAATTCGCGGAACTGCTGCTTCTCGCCCTTGCGGGTGCGCCGCCGGGGCGGCTTCTTCGCGGCGGCGTGCAGCCAATTACGCAGCTGATCCCGGGTCAGGTCGATACACGCGATCCTACCCAAATTGGGCAGGATCAGCGCCTCGGCGCGGTATCGGGCGTCTTTGGCCGATTTCCGCTCTGCTTCGAGGAAATGCAGATAATCGTCGATCGCCTTGCGGACCGTGTACCGACCGGCTTCCTTGCCCGGCAGCCCCTTTGCCTGCCGGGTACGGGCCACATGCTTCTCGCGCGCGAGCACCTGGGCCTGGGAGAAGCTCAGCACCGCGACCCCGTCGGGGTCAGCTTTGTCGTCGGCTGTGCCGATAGTCTCAACGTGATAGCTGCCGTCGCCGGCATAATAGCGGGCGAGCCATTTTCCACCGGTCGCGCCCTTGCGGTAGCCAATATGCAGTCCGGGGTCGAGCGCTCGCCAGAACCGTTGGCCCTGTGCGAGCTTCTCGCGGGCCGCCCGCGAAATCGAGCTTCGCGTCCCTTACCGTCCGCGCCATGTGCTTTGCCCTCGGGGGGTACGCAAGGCGGCAACCTGCCCCTTGTCAAACTTGTGTCTAATATATGTGGTTAAACGGGCGTAGACAAGGGTGAGCACAGACGCAACTATCGGCACGATAGCAATGTGTTATGGTGGACGTCCTTAGACGGCTATAGACACTGACATGGTTCTTTCACGGCGGTAACAGGGGTTCGAATCCCCTTGGGGACGCCAATAATATCAATTCAGTAGACGGTTTCCGGCATCGACGTCCCAACAATTTCCCAACTTTTGGTGTCAAGCGCCGCATAGCCGGTATCCCCTCGATCGGAGTGTCGTCACAGTCATTCCCGGCCCACCCAGTCTTGCGCAGCTTGTCCACGTCGCGGTCGGGGAACAATAAGCGTGCACGCTCCCATTACGGGGAAGATCGGGGCTGACGGACGGGGGACGGAAATAATACTGCCCCCTTCCGAACCGGCCCGATTTCCATATTAGCCCGCGGCATTCAAGTGGAGGGTGTTGGAACGGACCGATAGTCGTTGGCAACGCGGTCTGTGGCTCTGGCCGGCAGACTTGCCGCCAGAGACCGCCCGATTCTCGACCTGGGCAAAAGCTGTCAGGGTCGGCACGAGCCTGTACCGGAGACAGAGAAGCAGGCCATGATCGCCGAACTCGACGCGCTCGCGGCTCTGCCGTATAGCCTGACCGAGCGCCAACTTATGCAGCTATTTGAGATTTTCCACGAGGGCTGAGATTGCCGGAGCCGTTTGCGGGAGTAGCTGAAGCACTTCCGAATCCACCAGTACGGGCGTCCGCAGCTGTCCAGGAGATTCCGCTTGTCCACCCCTTGACCCCTTGATTCAATGACTGCGGGATTCGACATGCCAACCGTGGCCTTCGTCTGGAGCACGCGCCGATGAACACCGTGACGCGGGTGGGGTTCGACAAACCGCCAGTCGTCGAAGTGGCGTGCAGTGTCCTGTTCACAACCAGGAAGCCGATGCGCGGCACCCAGGTCGGGCTCTACGGTCAACGGATCAAGGATGCCTTCCCCCGGATCGAGGAAGCCCCCCCGCTTGTGCCTGTTATCGAGGTCCAGGAGACCGGCGCCGGTACTGTCGAACTCGGTTTTGGCCTTGGTCCACTGCCGCCGCTGCGCCGCACCTGGTTCATCAGCGGCGACGGACGGAATCTAATTCAAGTTCAGGAAGATCGGTTTATTTTCAATTGGAAGAAAGCTTCTGAAGATGATAAGTACCCTAGCTATGATGAGGTAATAGAGAAATTCAACACACACCTCAGTTGGTTCGCCGAATTCTTGAATTCGGAAGATGTCGGACCTCTATCATATCGCCAGTTCGAACTGATCTACGTGAACCAGATACCGCTGGGGAAACAGGACGAAATAGAGGTCGCGGAAGGTCGGGTTCTCGTGGACTACATCCGTGACACCACTCGGGCTCGCTTTTTAGCCGAGCCGGTAGCGGTTAACTGGGCCTCTATTTATGCGCTGCCCAACCAGGAAGGTCGGCTGTATGTGGCGGCGCAGTCGGCCCGTGCACCTGATGGTCGCCGCATTCTCCGGCTCGACATAACGGCTAGAGGTATGCCGGGGAGTGCAGACGACAAAAGTAGGCGAGCTTGGTTCGATCAAGCTCACACCTGGATTACACACGGGTTTGCGGATCTGACTGTCAAGGAACTGCAAGACCGGATTTGGAAAAGGACGGCCTGATGAGCGCTGCAGAAATTTGGAGCAAGACGACGCCCGTCGATGGTCTCTGGGGCGTCTTGGATCGGGTTTGGGCACCCCAGTGGTGGCGCTGGCCACCACCCGTACAATCTGTGGCGGTTGTACCTGGAGAAGCCGCGACTCCCGAGGTGCTCCGGCACGAGGAAACTCGTCGGGCGATGATCGCGCTCGTCCATCGCTTTGCAGCGTACGGCCTTTCGTGGAGCAATACTGAGCCAGCAAAGATCACCCCCTTGACCCAGCAGGTCTCGGAAGCGTTCCTGTCCGCCCTTCCCGCCGGAAAAGCATTCCCGAAGATCTCACCGGACGGGGAGGGTGGCCTGATGATGGTCTGGCAGCGGGCCGGCGACCCGTTCCTGCTGACGATCGACGATCTACGTCTGCATGGCGTTGTCGCCGCCGGGACCGACCGCGCTGAGTACATCGACGACTTACCCTTTGATCTGGCCGAGGATATTCCGCAACGGATTCTGGGTTGCATTCCGGCCCGCTGAGTAATCCTCGTATGCCTCCCGTTGAGCAGGTTCCGGGCGGGGACCGAATCCATCGCCAGATTGACTTCCCGAACATGTACAATGATGTGCGTGAGATGATCTGGCACAACGTTTTTCAGTTTTCGGGAGGAGAACCGGAATCGGTTGTCTGGTCAAAATATGCGCCCACCGCTGATGATGTTCATCGTATCGGGTGTGAGCGAGAGACCAATACGCGCGGCCGAAAGCCGGATATCCGGTACATTGGCTTTATCTCATCCACCGTAGGTGAGGTCCGGGGCATCAACACACGCGCTGGACATGGCTTCGCGGTGGTGCATGAGCCCAGCGAAGGCATCTACCATGCCCATATCTATTACCGACCGGGTGGTGAAAGGGCGGTGGATCAACTCAAGAAGGGCGAGAAGAACGAGTTGAAGCTGGCGCGGCGCGGCGCATTCGGCAACCTTATTTCTCACTCGTGTCCATAGGCCGCGAGGTCGCAAATCCGGGCGCCACGCCAAACCTGCGGATGATTTTCGGATGCCTTCCACAACCAACGGCGCCGAGAGAGCGGCAGCCGGCCCGCCCGGCGCGCCGGCTGTATCAAGGCATAGCTGGGAAGGCGCCGGATGCCGACAACGCGGGTGAGATTTTTCCGGGCAAGGCGCCCTCTTTTCATCCCTCGTGCAGCACCTTCCGCAGCGCGTCAGCGGCGTCCGAGTAATAGAGCACCTGCACCTTGGTAGCGACATCGTCGGATAAGTCGACGAGTTGGCGACGGCAGGAAACCGGCATCAGGATCGCCAAGGCTCCCTTCGACATCGCGTGCTCGACCACATCGATTGGGTTATGGACCGGTTCAATCGAACCGCCGAGGTTGATCCCGCCGACAACCGCCATCCCACCTTTGAGGGGCTTACCCAGCAGCGCCGGAGATAATGCAAGCAGAACCGGCACGCCGGTATGATCGGCCAGTTTCGCGGCGTCGAACGAGCGCAATTGGACTGTAAACTCGTGCTCGCGCGGATTGCGGTCGCCGACTAGCTCGGCGGTGCGCGCATACAAGTTCTGCTGCGCGATTCTGACACTCTCGCGAAATGGCGCCGGCGGCGCCTGGTTGAAATCCGTACGCCGCTCCCCGGCCCCTCATTGACCTCGATCCGATAGAGCCCTACCGCCTCGTCCTGACCACCGGGACTGATTGCCCAGACTTGACCATGCGAGAGTGGGTTGCCTGTGGTTTTTCAGCCCCGTTTGGCGGGGCAAGTTCGTGGGAGGCCCCCGGGTCAAGACTGGCCAAGGCGAAAATCAAATCAAACATACAAGATGGTTCCTACTCGCCCGGCCTGAGCGCGGCCGCGGGGTCGGCCGCGCTCAGGCCGGCAGAGTCCCACATCAGGCGCGGATCGAAGGTCTCGGCGGCAAACATCGTCAAGATCACGACCGCGCAAAACGCGAGCGCGCCGACACCTGGCTCGATGGTGATCACTGAGCCGAACACCACCAGCGCGCCGAGCAGCGACTCCATGAAGATGTCGATCATCGACCAGCGGCCGATAAAGCGGACGATGTGATAGAGCATCGTGCGGTCGCGAAGCCCCCGAATCACTCCGGTCTGCGTCGCAATCAGCATAAAGCCGAGCCCGAGCAGCTTCATCATCGGCACCGCGATGCTGGCAAAAAACACCAGCGCCGCCAGCGGGTACAGGTGCGATTTCAGCAATTCCTCGACGCCGCCGATGATCGTGCTCGGCATACCCGCGCCCAGCTGCATGACGGTCAGCACCGGATAATAATTCGCCGGGATGTAGAGAAGGGCCGCGGCGATGATCAGCGCCCAGGTGCGCGCGATGCTTTCCGGCTTACGGACATGCAGGGCGCTGCCGCAGCGCGGGCAGTGCTCGTGAGCACTTTCCGGAAAGCTCACCAGCCCGCAGGTATGGCAGCCCACCGGGTGCGCGTCGCCAAGAGCCGGGGGCTCCGGGTCCTCACGCCGGTCGAGCGTTTCCCACACCGCCTCGCGGTCGAGCGCCGAGTCCATCCACACCAGCACGAAGGTCAACGCGAGCAAAGCGTACAGCCCGTTCAACACGCCGATCGTCACCAGGTCGCCGAGCTTCGTGTAGGCGACGAACACGCCGAAGACGAAGACATCGATCATCGACCACGGCCGCATCTCCTCGGCCAGCGCGAAGACGCGGCGAAGGTGGCGGGGCGGCCTGCGCCCGCCGGCGCGTATCAGCACATACATCGTGCCCAATAGTCGCACAAACGGTGCGATCACGGTGACGAACACCACCACCGCGGCGAGCGCGGCCATATCGCGGCGGACCAGTTCTTCCGGGCCGGAGAACAGGCCGGCGACGTGCGAGATGCCGGCCTTCTGAACGCTCATCAGTTGCGTCGAGCACATCACGATCAGCAGGGTCACCGCTGCGATCGCCAGCGCGATCAGATGCTCGGCGCGGTGGCTGGAGACGCGCCGCAGGGTCGTCGGGCAGCGGGCGCATTGCGCGCTCATGCCGGGGGACAAGGCCGGAACCGTCTGAAACAGCCCGCAACCGGGGCATTCCCGCAATTGCTGGCGCGTAACGGGACGCGGCGCCCTTGCCCGCATCAACGGCCGGACGCGAGCAGCGTGGCGAGCGCATCCGCCAGTTGACCGACCGCAATGCTGATCGCGGTCACTTCGCCCTTCACGTCCGGCGAGGGCGACGGCACGGAAAAGCGGAAGCTGCGCAAGATCGGCGTGCGGGTGCCCTTAAAACTGACGCTGGCTTGGGCCTGAAGCACCACATTGCCGGAGCGGTCTTCGTCAAGGCGTTGGAACTCGATATCGACGGTCGCATCGGGCGAGGCACTGACGGCGCCCGTCTCGCTCAGCACGCCGCTATTGCGGCAGGCGCTGGGCCAGTTCCTGCTGGACGATGCGGCGCAGCATCGACGCCAGCGCTTCGCCCCACCAATCATTGGCTTTGAGGTCGACGCGATAATCCTCCGACGACCGGACGATCTGCGAGCGGTCGAGATAACTGGCGACCTGCACACGCTCGATCACGACGACTTTGGGGCCGCCGATCTTCGTCGGACCGTTGACCGGTGCGATTGTGTACAGCACCGGGTCGGGCGAGGAGCAGGCGCCTAAAACGGCCGCAAAGCCGAGAGCGCCAAACAGAGCCGCGCGCGCCCAGAATGTTCTTGGTTTTGTCACTCCGGCCGTCCCTTGATCAAGGCTTCGGGATGTCGCGTCAATATGTCGGCGAGCGAGCGCACGGCGCGCACCGTTTCGTCGGTTTGCACCAGCAGCCGATCGAGGTCGCGGTGGAATTTCGTGTCGTTGCCGTAGCCGGTATCGACCGAGTTCGTGAGCTTGTCGGCCGACTGCGCGAGTCTTGTTGAAATTGTTGAGCGTTCGCTGCGCGCTCGCCAACGCCGTAGCGAGATTGTCGACCGCTTCCTTGAGCTGCGGCCCCTCGGTCGCCTTGTTGAGCGAGCCGAGGAAGCCATTGAGATTGGCGCCGATCTGGCTGAACGGCATCGCGTTGATCTTGTTCAACACATCGGTCGCCCCCGAGGCGAGTTCCGCAAACCCGCTTCCCTCTGTCGTCGGAATGACGAAATCGTCCCCCTCCTTCGTCACCGAGGCCCGCGGCGCGTCAGGCACAAAGTCCAGCGCCAACATCTTCTGGCCGAAGATCAGGCTGGCGCTTTCGAGGCTGGCGCGCAGGCCGAGGTCGAGCATGGCGGTCACCGCCTCGTCATCGGTCTTGAACTGCCGTTGGCCGATGCCGACGATGCGCTCCGGCTGCACCTCAAAGCGAACCGCGACGACAATGGTGCCTTTCGCCGGGTCGGGCTTGAGCCTCACGTCCTTGACAAGGCCAATCTTGAGGCCGTGCATCGTCACTTCGGAGCCCGCTGCGAGGCCGCTGGCGGAACCGCTAAAATAAGCAACCCCCTGGATGGCACGGGTATAAGAGGCCCCATTCGCCGTGTCCCGGTCGGCGAAAAGCGGGAAGAGGTGATCCGGCTCCGCCGTCGCGGCGCGGACCTGGTCAGGCGGCGTGTCGAAAGCGATGCCACCGAACAGCAGCGCGCGCAGCGACTCCATCTGCACCTGGATGCCCTGGGCACCGAGCTTCACGGAGAGGCCGGAGGCATTCCAGAACCGGGTCTCGGCGTGCACATAGGCATCGTAAGGCGCGCGCACAAAGGCCTTGATCTGCACACCCTCGGTCAGGTCGGCGCTGTCCCAGCCGAGCACCTCGCCGACCGTGATATCACGAAAGAAGATCGGCGAGCCGGCCGCGATCGAGCCGATGCGCGGCGACTTGAGCTGAAACGTCGTCCCCTGAACATGCGCCTGGAGGATCGGCGGGTCTTCCTGGCCGATGAATTCGTGCTTTTTGACGCCGGTGCCCGTGGCGTCCGGTATCATAGCGACATAGGCGCCCGACAGCAACGTGTCGAGGCCTGAAATATTGCCCGCGAAGAGACGCGGCATGACGACCCAGAAGATCGCCTTGTCGGTGAGCAGCGGCTCGGCTTCCTTGGTC
>CAVZUA010000046.1:0-18139 GCA_963778385.1 uncultured Alphaproteobacteria bacterium
GTTACCCGGCAAACGCCGCCATTAGCTCACGGGCGTCGGTCAGCGCTTCCAGCCGAGCGATCCCCGCCAGCGCGGTGTCGATGCTGGCGTCGGATAGCGGCTGAACAGCGTTGCGGGCGCAGTCGCGAAACTTCGCTTCGAATTGAGCATCGGTCAGCGGTTTTTGTGGTGATCCGATTGGATCGACGACCTCGATGATGACGGCGCGACCGTCGGTTCTGCTCACCGTAATGCTTAGTGACCCCTTCGTGCGGCCGTCGTTCGCTACACCTTGATCCGGTCGGATAACGCCAGCACCGCCGGATCACCGAGGCCATCGACTTCGGCGATGCCGACCCTGCCGTGAACCAAGGCCGTGGCGATGAGAAATGGCTGAGCAAACTGCGCCTCGACGACCTGAGTGGGCCGGCGCTTGGCCGGCCCACGCTCGAACTGATCGGCGTGCCCCGCAGGGTCAGCCTCGATCGTCACGGCGGCGATGTCATTGGCTCGTGTGATCTGGAGCTGCGCCCGCGCGGCTAGTGCGGCGTCGATTGCGGGGTGCAGCGGCCGGCCGCAGGGATAGGGCTTGTAGCTCAGTGCCTCGCCGCGGAATGCCGTTCCCAGATCGCGCAGCAGCGCTGACGGGTCGGCTCCGTTCGGCTGGTACAATTCGAAGAAACCAAAACGGCCATCAAAGATGTTGTGCGCGCCGGTAAACCCGGTCTGCGCCAGGACTGCCGAGAAAACACCGGCGCTGGCGGCCTGACCGGCCTGCATCCGCTTGCTCAGCGCGCCGTCCAGGATGCATTGCCGGTTGCCGGCCGCCTGGCTGTAGACAATACCGAGTGCGGCCAGCATTTGTTCCGGCGTTAGGCGCAACAATTTGCCCGCTGCCGCCGCTGCCCCGAAGACGCCCATGGCCGCCGTGCGATGCCAGCCCCGGTCCACCGTGCTGGCAAGCGCGACACGGCACGATACGTCGAGACCCAGCGCCACGGCCAACAGCATCTCCTTGCCGGTGACGTTGCCGAGGCTGTCGCTGACGGCCAGCACCGCGCCCAATACCGAGACGCCAGGATGGATCGAGCCGCCGGTGTCGAGAGTGTCGTCGAAATCCAGTGCGTGCCCCATGCTGGCATTCAGCAGCGCGGCCTGTGGGCTCGGTAGGCTGACACCGCGCAGCAGCACGCGGCTCTCGGCCAACCCACCCCATCGCGAAATCACCGCGAAGAGTTCGCTGATCCCGGGCGAACCGCTGCCGCCGAGCATGCAGCCGAATGTGTCGAGGAGGTCTCGACGGGCGGACTTGACGGCGCTCGCCGGCAAATCCGCATAACCCGTGCAGCAGACATGCCGGGCGAGAGCCGAAGCCGGATCATCGGTCATAGTGTTCGTCCCATGATTGGTGCACGGCTGCATCTCCTGTAGCAGCGTATGTATCTGGTCTAGCTCCTCCGCGGCGCCTGCTTCTGACCCGTCTCTGAGGCGCGCGTGATCGCGTCGAGCAGGCGGTGACGCGTCACGGCGGCGGCAAAGCTCGGGCTCGCCGGCTTGCCGTCGCGGATGCTTTCGGCTAGGCGTGAATAAAGCTGGGCCACATTGTAGCGAGAATCTCCGGGTAGCCCTTCCGGCACCCAGCGATACTTGGCCGGCACCGGAAGTTCGGCGAGATCCTTGGCTTTGCCCTGCGCGCCGCGCACGATCAGCTCCTGGCGTTGCATCGAGGCACGCGTTGTGGCGGTCAGCGTCAAATCCCCGCGGTTGCCGTGAACCTCAAACAGAAACTCGGTGCCGCGGGTCATGCCGCCGCGGATCTGGAACGAGACCACGGCGCCCTCGGCGTCCCTGCCGCCGACAATGCCGTTGACCACCAGTTGGTCGGGCGCGTCCTTGGCGACCAGTTCGCCGGTCGCTTCGAGCGGGATCCGGTCGCGCTGGCTGACCGCGAACGCGGTCAACTCGCGGAATTCGCCGAGGCAATAGCACAGCGCGTCGATCTGATGACCGCCGGTAATGGTCATCAGATTGGCGCCGTTCGCGCGGTCGGCTTGATAAGCGCGGTCGATCGAGGCGCCCCAGTTGCCCGCGCAGCCGATCATTGTCGCGGTCAGCACTTGTCCGACATAGCCGTCGGCGATCAGGTCTTTGACATAGTTGATCGCCGGCGACATCTGCCCTTGTAGACCGACGGCGTGCCGCACGCCGCGCCGCTCGGCGGCGTCGAGCAGGCGCACCGCCTCATCGGTATTCCGGCCGAGCGGCCACTCGCAATAGACGTGCTTGCCGGCATCGATCGCCGCCATTACCGGCGCATAATGATCCGGCACCTTGACGCTGACCGTGACCAGATCGACTTCGGGATGCGCCGCCATTTGCGCCGGATGGTCAAACGCCAGCTTTGCGCCGTAATGCTGAGCGGCGGCCTCTGCGGTTTCCTGCCGTGTGGTGCAAACCGCGACGATCTCGAACTGCGGCAGCGCCTGGAGCGCCGGAATATGCGCAATCGAGGCGAAACCCCGGCTGGCGCTGGCCCCTACGATCCCGACCCGCAGCTTGTCGCTGGCTGCCATGATTTCCTCCGCGAACGATAATCCCGCCCTGGCTTAGGGACTATTCGAAGCTGGAATGCGCAGGTCAACAGGCCTCGGTCTTTCGGTAGCCTGCGCGATCGCGAATAATCTGTCGCCCTCTTCAGGAGATCCGACATGACACCGCGCCGCTACGGCCCTCTCGCCTATGTCCCGATCCACCGTCGCCCGCCGCTGACTTGGCCGAACGGCGCCCGCGTCGCGCTGTGGGTCAATCCAAACGTCGAGTTTTTCGGGCTCGACGACGTCATGCCGAGCAACCTCAATGACCGTGTACCGCGTGACCAGGCCAAGATCCCGAACGTGCGCAACTGGGCCGTGCGCGATTACGGCAACCGCGTCGGCATCTGGCGGCTGATGGAGGTGCTGACCCGCTACGGCATCCGCGCCAGTGCCGCGCTCAACAGCGAGGTCTGCGACCATCATCCGGAAATCATCGCGGAGGGCAACGGGCTCGGCTGGGAATGGCTCGGCCACAACCAGACCAACGCACTGCGGCTGACCGAGATGGACCCGGCGGAGGAACGCGCGGCGGTCCGGGCCACGATCGACCGCATCGAGGCGGCTTCCGGCGCCCGCCCCGTCGGCTGGCTCGGCGCCGGTCTCGCGGAAACCTGGAACACGCTCGACTATCTCGCGGAAGCCGGCATCCGCTACGTCTGCGATTGGGTCAATGACGACCAGCCCTACCGGTTCGAGATCGGTACGCCGCCTTTGGTGTCATTGCCTTATTCGGTGCAGACCAATGACGTCCCCGCCTATTTCGAGATGAAAGTGTCGGTGCCCGAATTCGAGGCGATGCTGAAGCGCCAGTTCGATACGCTGTACCGCGAAGGCGAAGCGGTGCCGCGTGTCATGGCGATCGCGGTGCACCCTTTCGTCACCGGTCAGCCGCATCGCATCGGCGCGCTCGATGCCGCGCTGGAATATATCTGCTCGCACGCAGGCGTTTGGCGCGCGACCGGCTGGGAGATCGTCCAGCACTACCTGTCGCAACAGGAGTAGTCAGCGTTCAGCTGTCGGCGGAACCGCGCCCGGCTTGGGGTCGACCGGCAAAAGCCGGTTGAGACCGGTCACCTGCTCAAAAAGGGCGGCAGCTTGCAACAGCGCCGCCTCGCCGCGCGGCCGGCCGACAAGCTGCAAGCCAACCGGCCGGCCGTATTGATCAAAACCGCAGGGCACCGCCACGGCGGGACAGGCCGCGAGGGTGATCACCGACGTCACGGTCGAGCCGCCCATGTAATTGTCGAGTTTCTGTCCGCCTATTGTCGGCGCGTTGCGTAGATTGACGTCAAAGGCCGGCGTCAGCGCTCCCGGGGTCACCAGCAGATCGTAGGTGCCGAAGAACTCGACCATGCGCCGATAGAACGCAGCGCGTTCGCGCTCGGCGCGGGCGATGTCCGACGGCGTCTGGGCAAGACCGCGCTCGGTGTTCCAGATGATGTCGGGCTTCAGCTTGTCGCGGTGACTGCGGAGCTGCAGCTCGCGGTCGACCACGAAGTGCTGTCCGCGCAGGATATGGAAGGCTTCGTCCGCCGCTCCGATATCAGGTGAGGCTTCCTCGACGACACAGCCGAGCTCCTCGAAGCGCCGCGCCGCCTTTGTACTGATGTCGCGCACCTCTTGATCGATTGGCATGCGGCCGTTGTAGTCGGCGGTAAACGCGACGCGCTTTGGCGCTGCGGGGCGGGCAAGGCCGTCGCTGAAGGAGACCGCCGGCGCATCGAAGGTTAAGGGATCGAGCGGACAAAAGCCGGCCATCGCGTCGAGGAACAGCGCCAGGTCGGCGACGCTGCGCGCCATTGGCCCTTGCACCGACAGCTGGCTCCAGAGATTGGCGACGGTGCCGCGCGTCACGCGCCCGGGCGATGGGCGCAAGCCGACCACCGAGCAATGGCTGCCAGGGCCGCGCAGCGACCCGCCGTGGTCGGTGCCCTGAGCCAGCCAGACCTCGCCGGTTGCCACCGAGACGGCGCCGCCGCCTGTCGACCCGCCCGAGGTCAGCGATGTGTTCCATGGGTTGCGCGTGCGGCCGAAGACTTCATTGAAGGTGCTGCCGCCAGCACCGAATTCCGGCGTGTTCGACTTGCCCACGACGATGCCACCCTTGCGCTCGATACGCTCGACCAGCGGATGGGATCTCGCCGGGACGTGATCTGCGAATAGCGGCGAGCCGTAGGTGGTGCGGACGCCGCCGACATCGGTGAGGTCCTTGATGGAAACCGGAAGGCCGCCGAGCCAACCGGCCTCGCCGGCGGCTTCACAAGCCGCGCCGCCCTGCATGATGCGGTTGGCATGGTCGCGAGCCCGATCAAGGCACAAGGTCGGCAGCGCATTTACCGCCGGCTCGACCTCGGCGATGCGGCGGGCGGAGGCGTCGATCAACTCGAGCGGCGAGAGCTCGCGCTTTTTCAGCCGCGTTACCGCCTCGACCGCAGACATTCGCCAAAGATCGTCGCTCATCGGATGCAATTTCCTCAGTCAAGCCGCGCGGAAGTGGGGGCGCAGACGATTGCCACCGCGAGCACCGCGCGGTGATCGTGCGACGCTATCGGCATCCATCGGACATTGTCGAGACACTGCCCCGCAGGGTTTGCCCCAAGCCGGAAGAGGCTTCCAACAATATTCAGCCATTTCCGATCGCTTCGCCGAAATGGGCACAATAAAGACCGTGCACAACGTTAGTCGTTCGTCACCATTCGGATTGCCCGCCACACCTTTTCGGCCGTTGCCGGCATCTCGACAGGCGGGGCGCCGATCCGCGCAAGCGCGTCGTTAATGGCGTTCATCACAGCGGGGATCGCGCCGAGCGTCCCGGCTTCGCCAACCCCCTTGACGCCAAGCGGGTTATTCGGGCTCGGGCTTTCGTTCTTGCCCAGCTCGAAATGGCAGAAATCGTCGGCCCGCGGCATGCAGTAATCCTGGAACGAGCCGCTCAAAAGTTGGCCGCTATCGGGGTCATAGACGATGTTCTCCATGAGCACCTGGCCGATCCCCTGGACGATCCCGCCATGGATCTGGCCCTCGCAGAGCAGCGGGTTGAGGATGCGTCCCGCAATCGTCGACCGCGGTGTAGCGCGTCAGTGCGACCTGGCCGGTCTCGGCGTCGATCTCGACTTCGCAGAGATGCGCTCCGCTCGGGAAAGTGGCGGAGTTCGGGGGACCAAAATTCGCCCGGTCGGTAAACCCGGTCTCGATGTCGTTGGGCAGCAGCGCCGAGTGGAACGAGCGTTTCGCCACCTCGCCGATATCGACCGCGCGGTCGGTGCCCGTAATGACGAACCGACCGGCCTCGAACGCAACGTCGTCGGAAGCCGCCTCCATCATGTGCGCGGCGAGCTTGCGGCCCTTGTCGATCAGTTTGTCGGCGGCCTGGACGATCGCCGAACCGGCGAGCTGCGCTGAACGCGAGCCAAACGTGCCGATCCCCATCGTCACCAGGTCGCTGTCGCCGTAGCGATAGCGGATCAGGTCGGCGTCGATGCCGAGTTTCTCGGACAGCACCTGCTTGAAGGTCGTGCCGTGGCCCTGGCCGTGATCCATGCTGCCGGTCAGCAGCACCACCCCGCCGCCCGCGTCGAAGCGGATTTCGGCATGCTCATAGTCGCGGCCGCCGGTCGCGGCGACCGCCGTGGCGACACCAGCACCGAACAGTTTGCCACGAGCCTTGGCTTCGGCGGCGCGCTGCTCGGTCTCGGCGAATTCGCCGAGCGTCAGGCAGTCGGCGAGGTTCTTCTCAAAATCGCCGCTGTCGTATTCCTGCTGCATCGATGTTTTGTAGGGCATCGCGCTCGCTGGGATCGTGTTGCGGCGGCGCAACTCCGCCGGCGCGATGCCGAGCTGCCGCGCCGCGGCCTCGATCGTCGACTCCGTGACATAGATCGGCTCCGGCCGGCCGCCGCCACGATAGGGCGCGATCGCCATCGTGTTGGTCAGCACCGCGGTCACTTCGACATGCACCGCGGGGATCGCGTAGGTGTTCACCAGGCAGCCGAGCGCAACGGTCAGCGGTATGGTCGGCCGGTCGGTCGAGTAATAGGCGCCGATCGACGCCACCCATTTCGCCCGCAGGCCGAGGAATTTGAGGTCGGCGTCGAGCGCTAGCTCGCTGTCGATGATGCTGCCGCGGCTCTGCTCGTCGCTCAGCAGCCCTTCCGAGCGCTCGCTGATCCAGCGCACCGGCCGGCCAGTCAGCTCCGCCGCCCACAGCGACAACGCGTATTCCGGGTAGCACCCCCCCTTCATCCCGAACCCGCCACCCATGTTGTCGCAAATCACGCGGATGCGGCTGTGCGGCACTTGGAAGATCTGGTCGGCGAGTGCGGTGCGGGTGTTGAAGGTCGATTGGATCGTGCAGCGGATCGTGTAACGCTCGTCGTCCGGGTCGTACTGGGCGAGGCAGCCGCGCGGCTCCATGCTGTTGGCGGTGATCCGGTTGAGCACGGTGCGGTGGCGCACGACATGCGCGGCGCGGGCGAAGGCAGCCTCAACCGCCAGCCGGTTGCCGGCCTCGTGGGTGAAGGCCTCATTGCCCGGGTTCTCGGCCCAGATCGCCGGTGCGCCCGACGCCAGCGCCGCCTCGGCGTCGATCACCGCCGGCAGCTCCTGATATTCGACCGCGATCAGCTCGGCGGCATCCTTCGCCTGGTTCAGCGTCTCGGCGACGACAAACGCCACCGGGTCGCCGACAAAGCGCACCTCATCCTGAGCGAGGATCGGCTGCGGGCAGACAAAGGCGCGCGCCCCGTCGCGCCGCTTGCGCGGCACCAGCGGCCGCAGCGTACCGAGCCCGCGTTTCGCCAGGTCCTCGCCGGTCAGCACCGCCAGCACGCCCGGCGAGGCGCGCGCCGCTGCAGTGTCAATCGAGACGATCCGGGCGTGCGCGTGCGGCGAGCGCAGTACATGGCCGCGCGCCTCGTTCGGCAAGCGCACGTCGTCGACATAGCGGCCCTTGCCCTTGAGCAGGCGTGGGTCTTCTTCGCGTCGTATTGCCTGACCGATTGCTTGGACGCTCATTGGGTGCTCCCACGGGACGGCATTCAGCGTGCCAGTTTCTGCTGCGAGACAGAAGAGAGGCCATGGCCGCCGCCGCGATCCGCCAAGCCTTCCTGCAGACCGACGCCGCGGCGGGACTTCGCCGAGTATCGGCCGTCTGCCTCTGGGCCAGGGTGTGATAGCTTTGCCAGAACCGTGGAAATTGCTCTTCTCCTCTCTGGCCGCGGAGAAGGCATTCTGCGGCGACCACCGGTTTGTGATCTCGATGCAGCCCTGTGCAAGGTCGCCGGTTAGGCTCAAGGCTATTAGACGGGGCTACTAATGAACCTCGCGGCACTGCTCTTCGATGTTGCACGGCGGCTGCCGGATCGGCGGGCTATCAGCGACGATCGCCAATCTTTGAATTATGGCGAATTGGCCGAGCGCGTCGCCCGGGCGGCCGGGGGCTTGCGGGCCTACGGGCTCGTCCCCGGCGACCGCGTGCTCTTGTCGCTGGAGAATTGCGGCGAGTTCTTCGAACTGCTGTTCGGCTGCTGGGCGGCCGGGCTGTGTGCGGTGCCGGCCAACGCCCGGCTGCATCCCCGTGAGGTCGAGTACATCGCGGAGAATTCGGGTGCGCGGCTGTTGGTCGCGACGCCAGCCCTGGCAGAGGCCTTGGCGCCGCTCGAAACCTCGGTCGCCTCGCTCGAGCGGGTGATCGCGACGCGCAGCCCCGGCTACGACGCATTGCTGGCGGTCGGCGAGCCATTGCGCCCCGAGCCGTGTACACCAACCGATCGCGCCTGGCTGTTCTATACCTCGGGCACCACAGGCCGGCCGAAAGGCGCAGTACTGACACACCGCAACCTGCTGTTCGCGAGCCAGTGCTACTACGCCGACATCGATCAGCTCGACGAGCGTGACACCCACCTGCTCGCCGCGCCGGTATCGCATGGCGCCGGGCTCTACGCCCTGCCGTTCCTATTGAAAGGGGCACACCAGATCGTCCTGCCGCACTTCGACGTGCCCGCCATCCTCGATATCGTGAAGCGCCACAGGCAGGTCTCGCTGTTCGCCGCCCCGACGATGCTGACCCGGCTCGTCCACGCCCCCGAGATCGCTGCGGCGGATCTCACCAACTTGCGCACGATCTACTACGGCGGCGGGCCGATGTACGTCGCCGACCTGGAACGCGCGCTGGAGATTTTCGGGCCTCGCCTCTACCAGCTCTACGGCCAGGGCGAGTCGCCGATGACGATCACCGGGCTGTCGCAGCGCCTCCATGCCGATGGTGGCCACCCACGCTGGCGCGACCGGCTGGCCTCGTGCGGCTATCCACGCAGCGGCGTGTTGGTGCGGGTCGTCGACGAAGATGATCGCGATGTGCCACCGGGCGAGATCGGTGAGGTCATCACCCGCAGCGACTGCGTCATGGATGGCTATTGGCAGAACCCGGAAGCCAATGCCGAAACTCTGCGCGGCTGGCTGGCTCCATACCGGAGATCTCGGCAGCATGGATGAAGACGGCCTCCTGACTCTGCGCGACCGCTCGAAGGATATGATCATCAGTGGCGGCAGCAATATCTACCCGCGCGAGATCGAGGAGGTGTTGTTGCGCCACCCCGACCTGGTCGAAGCCTCGGTGGTGGGGCGGCCGCATCCCGATTGGGGCGAGGAAGTCGTCGCTTTTCTGGTGCCGCGTCCGGGTGCTGACATCGCGCCGGCGGAACTTGACGCCCTCTGTCTTGACCACATCGCGCGGTTCAAGCGCCCGCGTGACT
Source organism: uncultured Alphaproteobacteria bacterium (assembly GCA_963778385.1). Taxonomy (GTDB): domain Bacteria; phylum Pseudomonadota; class Alphaproteobacteria; order ATCC43930; family CGMCC-115725; genus DATARH01. Next base: position 9,326 of record CAVZUA010000046.1, read on the forward strand.
ATCGCGTTGTCGAGGCACTCCCGAAGAACAATTACGGCAAGGTCCTGAAAACCGAATTGCGCAAGCTTCTGGCCGGAGAGTCTTAACGGTACAGCCTGCGCTTGGCCGATCTGATCAGGCGGGGAGCGTTATACTCAGTTTGAGAACCACTTCTTGTAGCCTTGGCCGACCGCTTTTCCCAGCTGGTGGGCGGTTTCCATCCAATCTCCGTTGGGCGCCCCAAGAGGTGCAGATTTCCTCATCTCCTTTGCCCATCTGCCGAGACGAAAAGCGTTGTCTGTCCAGTCCCCCGCGGGAACACCCGCTTCACTGAGCTGCTGCTCGAGGCGAGCCTTTAGGGCCTGCGCAGTGGCACGCTCTTGTTCGGTGGCACTGGTATCTCCAGCCATTGCGGCCAGGGCCCGCAGCTTCCGACGCACCGCCTCCACCGAACCAGCTCCCATGTGCTTTCCCCTTTTCAGGACTGAGCCTTGCTCGCCCACATGCCCGGCGAAGGCCTAGACGAAGCCGACGACGGCGTGCGGAACGTACGGCTCCTCGAGTGCTGCGATCTCCGCGGTCGACAATTTCACGTTCACCGCGGCAAGGGCGTCTTCGAGATGGTGGAGCTTTGTCGCGCCGACGATCGGTGCGGTGATAACCGGCTTTGCCAGGAGCCAGGCGAGCGCCACTTGTGCACGCGGAATGCCGCGAGCGGCCGCCACTTCCGCCACGCGATCGATGACTTTCTTGTCGGCTTCCTCGGTTTTCCCAAAGAGCCGATCGAAGGCCCCATCGGTCTCGGTACGGACGCTAGTGTAATCCCAGTCCCGGGTTAGGCGGCCACGCGCTTGTGGGCTCCACGGGATGACGCCGACGCGCTCGGCCGCGCACAGCGGCAGCATCTCGCGCTCTTCCTCGCGATAGAGCAGGTTGACAAGGTTCTGCATGCTGACGAAACGAGTCCAGCCGTTCTTCTCGGCGATGCCCAAGGCGCGGGCGAACTGCCATGCGTGCATCGACGAGGCACCGATATACCGAGCCTTGCCGGCTTTGACGACATCGTGCAGCGCTTCGAGTGTCTCCTCGATTGGGGTCTCGTAGTCCCAGCGGTGGATCTGGTAGAGATCGACGTAATCGCTGCCGAGACGCCGGAGGCTGGCGTCGATCTCGATCATGATCGCCTTGCGCGACAGTCCGTGGCCGTTGGGTCCCGGGCGCATCCGGCCATAGACCTTGGTGGCGATGACGACCTCGTCGCGACGGGCGAAATCCTTGATCGCGCGGCCGAGGATTTCCTCGCTGCTCCCGAGCGAGTATCGATTTGCCGTGTCGAAGAAATTGATGCCGGCTTCGAGCGCACGCTTGCACCGGACGGACGAGTTTCGGGCCTTTTTTGCCTATCACGACGCGCTGATGGAGAGGCCGGGGAACTTGACCAAGACCGATCGCGAGATGATCGTCGTCACGACCTCAAGCTCGAACCAGCGCCAATATTGCGTCGTCGTCCCCGGGGCGATCCTACGGATCCGGGCTAAGAACCCTCTGATCTCTGATCAGGTAGCAATCAACTACCGAAAGGCCGACATCACAGAGCGCCAGAAGGCGATGCTCGACTTCGCGCTCAAGGTCTCCCGCTCGGCCGAGACCGTGGGCGAAACGGATTTTGATGTGCTGAAGTCCCATGGCTTTGACGAGGAATTGTCGCCTGATGGGTGGGTGGCCAAGGCTGCCCGCAGGATCGGCAGTTGCTTGTGGGCCTTGAGCCGGCGGAAGCCTTTGGCGGCTTCCAGCATGGCGGCCCCGGTCCAGCGCAGCGCCATCTTGGCGTTGCGCCAGCGTTTGACGTTGCGCCAGACCTTCGCCCAAGTTCGGCCACATCCACCTACCGAGAACGCGGCGCCGATCCCAAGAATAGCAAGCAACCCTATCTTCAAAACGGTCGGCGCGTCCCTTCGTCGGGACCTCAGGTGGGGGTGGACACCGGCCATCGGCGCCCGGCCGCCGTAATCAGCCGAGCGCCTGCTCCCGCCATCCCGGATGAGGCGACCGACCAATCAGGTCCGTCTCCCAGCAGATTCTTGGTTTCCGGCAAGTTGCGGCTTCGCGCTTGAGTAGACGGCGCCAACGTCCGATGTTGTGGGTTCGAGGATCGCCCATAGAGACGGACGGGGAGCAACATGGACTATCCTTATGATGTTGGCTCGTACTCCCGGAAAGTGACAACCGCTTCGGCGGATGCGCAGCGCTGGTTTGACCGCGGCCTCAACTGGTGTTTTGGTTTCCATCACGAAGAGGCTATCCGCTGCTTTGAGAGAGCGCTGGAGATCGATCCGAACTGCGCGATGGCCCATTGGGGTATCGGCTACGCCGCCGGACCCAACTACAACTTTCCCTGGGAACTGCAAGACCCCGCCGGTAAGGCGGCGGCGCTCGCCCGCGCGCATGATTCCGCCCGCGCCGCGCTCGCCCTCAGCGACCATGTTACGGCGCCGGAACGCGCACTAATTGAGGCCCTGCCGGCCCGCTATCCGCAACGCGATCCCATTGACGATCAGCGTCCCTGGAATGATGCCTTTGCCGACGCCATGCGCCTCGCGCATCATGCGCACCCCGATGACCTCGATCTACGCGCGATCTTCGCGGAAGCGATCCTCAATCGTACGCCCTGGCGTATGTGGGACCTGCGTACCGGCGAGCCGGCGCCTGGCGCCGGCACGCTCGAGGCGCGCGAGGTGCTTGAGTCCGCGCTTCGCGATCTGCCCGGGGCCGTGGATCATCCCGGTCTTCTGCATCTTCACGTCCACTTGATGGAAATGTCCTCGCATCCGGAGGTGGCGCTGGCAACTGGCGACCGATTGCGCGAATTGTCGCCCGACATGGGCCACCTGACGCACATGCCCACCCATATCGACATACAGTGCGGCCATTACCGCGACGCGATGCTGTGGAACCAGAAGGCGATCGTCGCGGACCGAAAGTTCTACGACCGCGCCGGTCCGATGAATTTCTATTCGGGCTATCGGGTCCACAATTACCACTTTACCGCTTACGGGGCGATGTTCCTGGGCCAATATGCCCCCGCCATCGCTGCCGCCGATGAGCTGATCGAAACGATGCCTGAGGAGATGCTGCGCATCCCCTCGCCGCCAATGGCCGATTTCTTCGAGAGCTATGCTTCGATCCGACAACATGTACTGATCCGCTTCGGCAAATGGCACGAGATCGTCGCGCAGGATCTGCCGGCCGACCGCGACATTTATTGCAACACCACGGCGATGATCCATTACGCCAAGGGCGTTGCCCACGCGGCGCTCGGCGAGGTCCCGGCGGCAGAAACGGAACAGGTGCTATTTCGCGAGGCCGCGAAACGAGTGCCCAAATCGCGATACCTGCACAATGTGCCTTGCGTCCAATTGCTGGCGGTGGCCGAGGAGATGTTGGAAGGCGAGATCGCCTACCGCCGCGGCGAGCACGACGCAGCCTTCACCCATCTGCGCGCCGCGATCGCGCGGGAGGACGCTTTACCCTACGACGAGCCTTGGGGCTGGATGCAGCCAATCCGCCATGCGCTCGGTGCGCTTCTCCTGGAGCAGGGGCAAGCGGCAGAGGCCGAGACCATCTATCGGGAGGATCTCGGCCTCGGCGGAACTCTGCCACGCGCCCAGATCCATCCCGACAATTTATGGGCTCTGCGCGGGTTGCTGGACTGCCTTCAGCGGCGCGGCGAGATTGCTGAGGCCGGGCTGATCAGACAGCGCCTGGACTTCGCCGCCGCCCGCGCTGACCAGCCCGTATCGGTGTCTTGCTTTTGCGCCCGCGGGTAATGCGACCTGAGCGACAACTCGGACGCGGCTTCGCTGCTATCCCGGGGGGCCGGTTACGGCGGCTTTCCTCATTGCGGCCCCCCTGCCACAAGTCATAACGCCGCTGACGCTGCCATGGGAAATCGTACGACGATGTGTCGCTTCTGCTTGTCGCGCCGGACCTTGTTGGCAGCGCCCGCCATTCTGGCGTTGACGCCCACCTCCACAGCGATGGCAGGCGATGAGCCAATCGAGCCGTGCATGCGGTTGGCCAACCCGCCGGCGGATCGTCTGACGGTTGCTTTGACCCTGGATGCTTGCCCGGGCGCGTTCGATGAGCGGATCGCCACCGCGCTGGTCGAAAGCGGCATCCCCGCGACGATTTTTGTGACCGAGCTTTGGCTGCGTCGCAACCCAGCCGGCCTGGCGTTTCTACTGGAGCATCGCGATCTGTTCGGCATCGAGAACCACGGCAAGCTGCATATCCCGCCGGTCCTCGGCAACCGTAGTATCTTTGGCATTCCCGTCGCCGGCGATCTCGCGGCCGTTCAGCGTGAGGTCACGGAGGGCGCAACCTCCATCGGCACCATGACGGGTGCGGCGTCGCGCTGGTATCGCGCGGCAACTGGCTATTACAGCCCGTCTGCAATGTTGGCTGTGCGGGATCTTGGGTTTGGTATTGCCGGGTATTCGCTCAATGCGGATGTTGGCGCCTCGCTGCCTGCCCGCAGCGTCGCCGGCCGCATCGGTAACGCGACTAGCGGCGAGGTCATCGTCGCACATATCAATCAACCGGATAGACCGAGTGGCCTGGGCGTGGTGACCGGGATCAGGGAACTGCAGCGCCGCGACGCTAGCTTCCTCCGCGTTGATCAGCTCGCACCGGCAGATCTCGCCTACCTCTGACCAGCTGGATCCGAGGCGGCCTGCTGTAGTGCATCGCGCGCTGGCGGCGTTCTTGTCGCGATTGTTCTGATCGCTCCGTCCTCGATGCGCGAGGTCGCGCCGACCTCGATCCACTCATCGTCACCGAAGGGGATGCACCCTCATCACCTAAGCGTGAGCCGCCGCCGCCCGCCGCGATACACCATCTTTCAAAAACCGATAACGGCCGTCCTGCCTCGCGGCAGGAACCTGCCGAAAACCGATCAAGCTTCTTTCACGAACCAACTAGTGGTGTTTGATTAGACCGAGACTGTTTGAAGAGACACGAACGTGAAAAGGCACATCCTCGTCGGATTGTTATTTTGCGGTCTTGTCTTGAGCGGCTGTGTCACGCGGCCGATACGGCCATTGGCGCGCCCATCAGCGCACGATCGCGCTGCTAAATCGGTTGATGTCGCTAAGCCTGCACAACCGCCGCCAGATAACGGCGTCACCTTAGCGGCGGCTCGCCGGGCCTGTGCTGCTCAATTTCCCGCGGCGGTCGGCACGTTTGTCGCGCGTGCCACCTGCATCAATGAGGCGATTGATCGATTGGCTATCCCTGATGCGGCCAATCCCGACTTGATAGGACTGCAGGAAAGCGCTCGGATCGCACTTTCGACAAAACTCGATGACCAAGCCATCAGCCAGAAGGAGGCTGAGGCGACCATGGCCGAAATTGATGCAAAGGTGGCGAGCATCGAACACCATCGTGCAATCTCGGATCAAAACGCAGCAGAAAGCCAACTGGCCATCCTGAACGATTTGGTTGCCTCGACGAACTAACGGTTCTGCGGTCTACCCCGCCGAGCGACAAATAGCTCCCGTCGCAAAGCATGCTTCGGCTAACCAGCTGCGGGCGTGGGCAAGACGACCATCGTCAACTCGATCTTGCGCATCCTCACCGCCAAGGGCGTAAGCGTATTGCTGTGCGCCCCGACAGGGCGAGCCGCCAAACGCATGGCCGAGGCCACCGGGTTCGAGGCCAAGACCATCCACCGGTTGCTCGAGGTTGACCCCAAGGGCGGCGGCTTCAAACGCGGCAGCAACAACCCGCTCGATTGCGATTTGCGGAACCTCCTCTACACCGGCGTCACCCGAGGGAAGCGGCTGGTCGGGCAGAAGAAGGCCGTCGCGATAGCCGTACGCAACGTGTCAGGGCGGCGGCGGTGGTCTAACTGAACGAATGGCTGGCAGTAACCGCAGCGAGAAAATGACGCCCTCTGACTTGGAGGTTTTTCGCGAGAGAGCATCGGGGGCCCACCTGCAATAGGTATGTTCTCTTTTGGCGGTGAACCGGCGCTGTGCGCCAATCCAAAGGCGACGTGCGGACGGCTTACGAAACATCCGCGACACCCCATCTCTCGCGGTCATGCCGTTCGATCTTGCAATTGACGATACCCAAGAGCTGGACCCGTATTCGGTGCGCGTAGTCTACGCGGTCGATTGCGTGGGGCCGGCAGTCGCGCAAGTCCGCGTCAGCGACCAGGACGGCCGGGCGCGCGGGTCAGGCGTGGTCTACACTCCCGACGGCTATCTGGGTCGCCTTGACGTCCCTCGCCGAGAGCCGACCCCCGCAAAATCGGGCAAGCGGGCTCATGTCGGTTCACCCGGTGGCATTTGATTCCCAGCCGCAGCAAGCTTGCCCAATTTCCTGTGAAACTACTTCTTCTTAGCTTTCGCGGTCGCGTTTTTCTTGGAAGCGGGCTTGGGAATGTGGTTTAGCGCGTCCTTGACGGCCTTCGCCGGCGTGAACGATAGCTTTTTAGAGGCCGCAATCTTGATCGTCGCACCGGTCGCGGGATTGCGACCCTCTCGTGCCGCTCGACTCGTCACCTTGAATTTGCCGAAGCCGCTCAGCGAGATCTCGTCCCCCTTGGCCGCCGCATTGATGATAGCGGTCACCACGGTCTCAATAGCCTGCTTGGCGGCTGCTTTCGTCAGTCCCTGTTCGGTCGCAATCTGATCAGCAATTTCACTGGTGTTCATCGTGTAGTCCCCCGCGGAAGTTGGTTAAGGCGCTTGAATGGGAGGTGGTCATCACGCAATCAGAAAATGTATTAGCGGCTCGAGAGCGCCAACATGTCGATCTCCGAAGCCGCGATCCGGTGACGCGACACAAAGCTATTCTCGATTTTGACTCGGAATGTCATTCCTTTGGATAGGCCTACAAACTCGGTAGGCCGTCAACCTAGGGCCTAAAGCGAGAGGCTAAATTCGCTCTTCCGTGCAGCCTCCTCCGCCATCAGCGAAGATAATGATACACCAAGCAGCCGAACGCCTTTCGCCACCGGAAAGAGAGGTTCGAGCAGCGCGTAGCCGAGCTGTTCGAGCTCGCTCCGGGTCCCGATCTGCGTCTGGCCGGTGCGGCTTCGTGTGATCTGCTGAAAGTTAGCGAACTTGACCTTGAGTGTGACGGTGCGCCCACGAATGCCGGAGTGCTCGCAGTACCTCCAGACTTTCTCGACGATCTCTCGGAGCGCGTCACGCGCGGCTTCGTGGGTGAAGAGATCAGCGGGAAACGTGTTCTCGGCGCCGACCGATTTCCGTATCCGGTCGGCGCGGACGGGCCGCTCGTCGATGCCGCGCGCGGCCCAGTAGTAGTAGGAGCCCGCTTTCCCGAAGTGTTGCTGCAGGAAGCCCAGGGTCTGCGCCCGGAGGTCGAGCCCGGTTCTGATCCCGAGCCGCTCCATCTTCCTGGCCGTCGCAGGCCCGATACCGTGAAACTTCCTGACCGGCAGGGTCTCGACGAATTCCGGTCCCATTGCCGGAGTGATGACGAAGAGCCCGTCAGGCTTGCGGTGATCCGAGGCCAGCTTGGCGAGGAACTTGTTGTAGGAGACGCCCGCCGAAGCGGTGAGTTCGGTTTCGGTGCGGATCTGCGCACGGATTTCTTCCGCGATTTTCGTCGCCGAAATGATGCCCTTGAGGTTTTCGGTGACATCGAGATACGCCTCGTCGAGCGACAAGGGCTCGATGATCGGCGTGTATTCGGCGAAGACCTCCCGGATCTGGAGAGAGACCGCTTTGTAGACATCGAACCGCGGACTTACGAAGATCAAATCCGGGCATTTTCGCTTGGCGATCACCGACGGCATCGCGGAGTGCACGCCGAACTTTCGTGCTTCGTAGCTCGCGGCCGCGACGACGCCGCGTTCCCGCGAACCGCCGACCGCGACCGGCTTTCCGCGCAACTCCGGATTGTCGCGCTGTTCGACCGATGCGTAGAACGCATCCATGTCGATATGGATGATCTTGCGCGACCCGGCCGCCTCGGTCGTCGATCCTTCCGCTCGCTCTTCAATCCCCATGTCAGCCCCTCTCCCGATCGGTGGGCAGGCCAGGATGCGGTTCGCGGTACCGGGTGTCGTCGAATAGGTAATCGATGGCGGCGGCCGACGCCACCCGTTAGCCTCAGCTTGCCAGACCGAAAATCATGCGGCGGGTAGGCAGTAAGCGCGGCGAAACCATGGAGGTTTGACTTTGGCCAACGACATCCGGCGCATCGATGCGCCGCAATTGAAGGCGCAACTGCACGACGGCGGGGAGATCGCCCTGCTCGACGCTCGCGAGGAAGGCGTGTTCGCGCGCCGGCATCTGCTGTTGGCCTCTTGCGTCCCGCTAGGCCGGCTCGAATTGCTGGTCGATGATCTGGTGCCACGGCGCAGCGCACGCGTGGTCTGGTGCGATGACGAAGAGGGATCGGCGCTGCGAGCCGCCGAGCGTATGAGTGCACTCGGCTATCTGGATGTCGCGGTTCTGGACGGCGGTATCGCGGCCTGGGAAGCCGCCGGCTATCGCCTCTATAGCGGCGTCCACGTTCCAAGCAAGGCGTTCGCCGAGGTCGTCGAGCACGAGGCCGGCACGCCGTATTTGTCGGCACCCGAGCTCAAGGGACTGATCGACAGTGGCGCCGACATCGCGATTTTCGACAGCCGTTCCTATGAGGAGTACCACAACAACAGTATTCCCACGGCGATCAGCGTTCCCGGCGCGGAGCTGGTCTATCGCTTCGCTGATCTGGTACCGTCGCCGGACACCACGATCATCGTGAATTGCGGCGGCCGCACGCGCAGCATCATCGGCGCGCAGGCGCTGATCAATG
>CAVZUA010000047.1:0-26643 GCA_963778385.1 uncultured Alphaproteobacteria bacterium
CATGACGCCCCGGTGATCGCCGCCGTCGCCGATCTCGGCCACGCCATGGGCGGCCCGCCGCTGCGGCTGGTGCGCTGATCCGGATCAACTGTGACGCCGCTCGCCCCGCGCTGGGACGCCGTCTAAAGCCCAGCCTCACCGCAGTGAAGACTATCTCGCCCCGGACAACATCGGCGCCACGGTCTCGAAAACATAGGTCCGCCTCTGGTGTACTCCAGTTGCGGGGGGCGGCAGTGTGGAAGGTCGGATCGCGCGGGAGGAGGACGAGGCCAGGCCAGCCAGCTGGTTGAAATTCGCGGTGGGAGGTCGCTCGGGAAGCCCGTGCGCTGGGCGCGGGACGTTTGTCCCGAGCCTCGTCGTCGGCACGGTTGGCGTCCTCGTCGAAATCGGCGAGATCGTGGTGGTCTGAACAGCCTCTATTAGCGTGAAGGGATTGCGGCGGCCAAGGCGAGAGGTAAATACAAAGGCCGCAAACCGACGGTCGGCGTCCAGGTGGCTGAGATCCGCCGTCTCAAAGCTGACGGGCTCACCAATGCCGAGATCGCCCGCCGCCTCGGCGTCCATGGCGCGAATGTCGAGCAAGTTATGGCGGCGGACGCGGCATAACCTCATCAGCCCGCCTCGCTGGCGGTTGATGCTGACGCTGTCCGGCAGGAGCCCGCCTGCCCCCAGGTGAGATGCACATCTAAGCAGCCAGCGCGAGAGGCCCGAAAGCGGCATACCTCTGCGAGCCCGGAGCAGTGCAATCAGATGCGAGCTTGGCGCGGCTGTCGTGTTAGGCAAGACGCCGATCGCGGGCTGCGCCCGGTAGCCATCGAGCACCGTCCGGTAGGCTCAGATCTTGTAACTTATTGATAGCGGCGGGGCGGGATCAAACCTGCCAGCGCTCCGCCGTGTAACAGCGGCGCTCTCCCCGTGAGCTACACGCCCGCTCGCAACTAAAAATCCTGGCCGCCGGGAGGAGAGGCAGTCAGGGCTTCCCACAGACATGCACATCTGACTATGCATCGTACTACGACGTCGCGGGCCTACTGGCGGGTTCTCTCCACGTGATAATCAGGCACACGGCAGAGAACAAAGCTAGACAAAGCGGTGCGGATATCGAAAAACAGGAGTAACGTCTGTCTCGCCAGAGCGCTGGCGCCGGCTGGCGGCCGACGCGACCAGCCCCGCAAACGCGGAATCGCCTCCTGATATAGCGCGCCATCCGTCGATGCCTTTCACGGGCAACGTCGGTAACTGACAAGGCCTCAACGGCCGCCGAGGAACCCGCTGGGGGCTGGTCGACAGACCTCCGCCATGATGGACGGGGCAGGTCGCCGAGTCCAGTTCCAGCGCTGGGCTTGGACGATCGAGCAACTTCGCAAAGGCTTCGCGGCGAGCAGTCCGGCACCGACCAGCACGTGGCATGGCGGAGCGGCGCGGCGCATCGTCTCGCGTGGATCACCGGGGCAGGCTGTCGGCGCCGTGCACCGGCACTGGGACATCGCCCGCGTGCCGATCAACAACAGCTCCGTGCTTGTTCCGGCGGGCCGAGGTGGCGGGTGCAGGTCCTGTCCTTCTCCCCACAGATGAGGTTCGGTGCGGTATTCGAAACCCCAGGCGGCCATGACATAGAGGGCCTGGGTCAGCATGGGTGCCGTCGCCCACAGGAACAGCATGCAGTCGGGGCGGCGGGGGTCCTTTCTCGTCTTGATGGCGTCCGGATGCATCGTCGGGAAGTGGTTGTCGGCGGCGCGGTCCAAGCCGGTGGCGGGCCTGGAAAGCGCACCACCACGGCGGATCGGCGTAGATGGCGAATAGCTTTGTGCGAGCGCCGTAGGTGATAATAACCCTATTTGAATAGCCAGGCTGGCGTATGGCGTCCCTTGCTCCGTTCACTCGTCTGGAACAGCTTCGGCTGGAAATCGCTTCTTTTACTCCATCAGCCTGGCCCGAATCTGTAAATGTCCCGCATGCAGACTGCGTCACGGCGATGTCTCATTCCCTGATCGGGAGCGCTTACCGCGAAACGCTTCCAAAACTCGCCCGATTGGCTTAAAACGTCTGCCTGTGCACCCTGCCGGCCGCAACGGGCGCTGTGACCGCAACCTTGGAGGAGACTGCCATGCCGTTCTTTCAAAAGGGTGACGTTCGCATCCGCTACGAGGAGGCCGGGTCCGGCTTCCCGCTGCTGGTCACTCCCGGCGGTGGCCTCAATTCGCGCGTCAGCAACTGGCCGACCGCGGTGATCAACGCGATGGAAGAGTTCAAGAACGACTTCCGCTGCATCACGATGGACCAGCGCAATGCCAATGGCGGCGAATCCACCGGCCCAGTGCAGGTCGATAACCCGTGGGATGCGTTCGCCGACGATCAGCTTGGGCTGATGGACCACCTCGGCATCCGCGAATTCTTCTATATGGGCTACTGCATCGGCGGCTGCTTTGCCGGAAGGCTGATGCAGCGGGCGCCCAACCGCGTCGTCGCCGCTGTGTTCTGCCAGACGGTCGGCCACCGGCCGGAAAACCCGACCGTCATGTATCGCCATAGCAAGGAGAACTCGGTGCCCGACTTCTTGAAGCAGCGGCCCGACGTATCGATGGATAAGATCGAGGAATACCTGCACAACCTATACGCAGTGCAGCCCGATTTCCTGTACAGCGTGTCGCGTGACTTCATCAGGAACTGCCGCACGCCGATGCTGGTGCTGCCGGATGACGTACCAGGACATCCCCTACAGACCTCGATTGATGTCGCCTCGCTGGCGCCGAACGCCGAGATCACGGTTTACCCGTGGAAAGAGCCGGAGGAGCTGAGACAACGCACCATCAATCGCGTGCGCACTTTTCTCAAATCGCACATCCCGATGCGCGCCGCAGCGCAATAGCCGGCGGTTTCCGTCAGCCCGTCGCCAAAAAGCGGCGCCCCGAGGAGGCGCACAGTCGGTTGCCCCTTCGAAACTGCCGGAGCCCCGGCTGCTGGATGCTGCTCACATCATCGTGGACCAGCATGAGCAGCTTGGTCAGTCGATCGTCTCGAACGGGCTCCCGCTGACGAAGCTCCGCCAACCTGATCGGGATCGATGCCGACTTCCGCATCCACGTCGCTGATCGGCTGCTCGATATCCGTGAAGGGCCGTTCCTGGAACTCGGCCCGAAGAGCATCAGGGGCACCCAGATCGTGACGAAACGACGACGGGCCGATTGGCCGGATAGGGATCGGCTGGCCCTTCGGTTCGAGCAGTTCAAGCACGCCGTGTAGAGCACCCGGGCCGTGGTCAACCTTTACGTCGGGATCACGGACTACGACTGGTTCCGTTTCCTGGCCTGGGGCCTGGAGGTGTCGGTTCCGTTAAACAAATCTGGTTTGGAGTAATCGCGGCGGTACGGTCAGCAGTCGCGACCGCGCGGGCGACCTGCACGAACTCGGACCGCGATCTGTCAGCGCGTGAGCCATGGCCCGAACCGAGCTGTCGGCCGGCGGCAGCGGACCAGGCGTATTACATCCGCGCTGAGGGTTATCGTAGGTTGAGCTACAGACTGACCAACTCGACCAAGCTCGGATCGTTGTTCTTGACGTTGCCGACGCGGGCGCTCACCGGCCAACACGTCATATCTTCCGCTGGGTAGGGCCGCAGCACCGCCTTGAGCTGTTCCGGCTCCGCAGCGTCCTCGCCGAGCCCACAGCGGCCATGTCTCGGGCGGCAGGATCACCGGCATCCGGCTATGGATCGGCGCGCAAAGTTTGTTTGGCGTGGTCGTGATGATCGTGAAGCTCCGCACCCACTCGGCGGCCGTCTCGGCGTCGATGGGGCTATCGCCCAACCCCTCGCCGCGCGCCCAACCCTGATGACCTCGCAAGCTCGGATCGCCGGGCGCTGTAGTTCGGCGCAACCATTGGGTAATCGGACGGCAGTTTCCAGCGCGCCCGGTAGTCGTCAACCGTCAGACCATGCGCTGCTGAAATGTGCCGCTTGAGCGTATTGGATTTGAAACCGCAGTCGAGACAGGTCAGAAAGTCCGGCCGGACGCTGGCTCGGATCGAAACCGCTGGGGTGAGGGCGGCCGGTTCGACCGGCGCATTTCCCGCCCTGCTGAGCGCGGCGTGTACCGATGCGATCAGTTCCGGTAATTGATCAGCCGGAACCTCGTTGTTGCGGAGATACGCTGCGACGATCTCGGCGACTTGTTCCTTCATGACGCGGCCTTCGCACTCATGTTCGGCGGTCTTCAATACCATGAAACGAGGGTCGCGCTATTGGCGAGGGCGGTCGCCGGGTTCGACGGTCTCGCCGAGACCGAGGCCGCGATTGCCCGCACCGAGGCTGAGATCGAGGCCTGGCGAGCATGTCGGGCTGGCCGGATTCACCGGAAGGCCGATCAGGCTGCCGGGATCAAGCGACTAGAGGCAGCGGTGCGCGGCGGGAATGGACCCGTGGCAGGACTGCCGCCGTGGATGGGACTGATGGGTTGACCCGGCAGCAGCGCCGCGCGCTGGCACGGAAGGGCAGCCGGACTGATGCGTCCGTGGTGCTGTCGAGCGGCGATCATTCGATGGGGAGTCCTTGCGACCCCGGCGGGTTGTTGCGGGACGCATTGTAGCTGAGAGCCCGGTGGCCGGCCACAAAGCTAAGCGGTAGAAAGGCGCTAGAAAACCAACCCGCTTTCCTCGTAACCGATTGAGATAATTGGCGTCCCCAAGGGGGCCAACGATTTTCTGAAAAACCAAAGACTTAGGCGACGAAATTGTCCCATTTTGTCACGTCGTTTCTCGCATTCTTCCGACGAAAGTGTCCCACCGCTCGGCCATCGGGCCGCCGCGCTCGATGCCTGGGGCCGCTATGTCGAGGCGCTAGTGTGCCCGGAGCGGGTGGAGACCAACGTCATTGCGATGCAGGGGCGCTGATCTTGTCCCGGCCCCTGCTAGCCATCGCGGTGACCCTTTCGGCGATGTTCGCCCTTGCGCCCCCGGCGCATGCCGCCCCGGCGCAGGAGCGACCCGATAGCTGCCGTCTCTTGGAGAATGCGCAGCACAAGTGCCGCTTGGGCCAGTGCGACAACCGCGAGATCGAACGGCTGCGCAAAGAATGTCTGCGCGATGATGGCGGGCGACCGCCATCGAATTGGGGGCTGAAGGACGAGTGATCTCGGTTCGATATCGAACTCGACCGCATTTTAATGGCTCATCTGGCCCAGCGCGAGCCGCCGCGCCTGCGCATCATGCGACCCACGCGCTGAGGGCGACGCTCGACGCGGCCCCCAGAAGTAGGCTGAAGCCGCCCCGGCTATCCCGCGCGACAGCGGCGCTGGGCTTCAGTGCCACTGGCGGGGCCTTAAATCGCTCTGGCGGCGACGCTGGCTAGCCGGGTCTGGCGGGCTGCCGCCAGCAGCATGGCACATCCAGCAAGATTTTTGGGGGAGCGTGACCTACGTCACATGTGATCCGCGCGAGCCGCATCACGTCACGTACCAGAACGGGAGCTTCGTGGGGAGACGCGCCATGGAACCCTTGAGCAAACGTACCACCTGGATAATCGGCCTTTCTGCCCTTGCTGTGGCGCTCGCGATGTTTAGCGGTTGCTTTGGCGTTATGGAGACTGGCGCACCTCACGTTCAATGCAGTCTTCACAATGGAAGCATGAGTTGCACATCCGGGACCCAGAAAGTTGCGATAAACAAGCTTTGATAAACTCGGATCATGCCGAGCGTAAATGCGCTTTTGGCCAATGCGACAACCGCGAGATGGCTAGCCAAGGAATGGTCTCAGGGACGGCGGGCGACCCTAGGTCATGCACTCATAAACTCCCACCGGCGCGCCCGCACTCGACCCGTTGCGGACCCTCGTTTGAGACGCCTAACATGTGCGATCATGCCAATTGCCATCACGCTCCGGTTCGATCCAGTTTCCGCAACGACGGTTCAGGAGATGTGGCGGACCCTAGCTGAGCAGGGTATTGACACTGATCGCGAGCAACTCGGTTACCCAGCGCATATTACCCTCGCAATTTACCCTGACGACGCACCGGTCGATGTGTTGGGGGCCGCGTTGGACCAAGTCACTAGGAATTGGAGAGCGTTGCCCGTCACGTTGAGCGGGTTCGGCCTCTTCCCCAAGCCGTCCGCAATTCTCTGGGCGGCTCCAGTAGTTACACCGGTGTTGGTCGCACGGCATGCGGCGGTGCACGCTGCGCTTACCGCGTTGCGTGTTGATCCACACTATTGCCTCAACGCTTGGGTGCCCCACGTCACCCTATCGGGCGCTCTATCTGATCCGGGTCGGGCACTTGCGGCTCTGCTGCCTCTCTGGCGACCACTTACTGGCCTTTTGGATCAGGTTGACTTGGTCCGCTACCGCCCTGTCGAGGTGTTGCAAAGCCTTGCGCTGCCCTCGTGATCGCCATCCGCCCAAAGCGGACTTGATCGCGTGTTGCGATTTGGCGCTTTTATTAGTGCATGACCTAAACGGCGAGCGGCAGCATCCCTGAGCCGTTATCTTGCCTGTACAACACCGACACGCCGCGGGCCAGCCCGCGAAAGCTCGTGGCCGCTGTTCGTACTCGCCGTCGCGCTGATCGGCGGCGCGGTCGCCGTCACGGCCTCGGTACTTTCCGGGGGGCGGTGATGTTATCGGAGAGCGAGTGATCCATGCTACCGGACACCTTCGAGACTGCGCGCCTCCTGCTGCGGCCAATCGCAGTCGAGGATGCCGAAGTGATCTTCGATACGTATGCACAGGACAAGGAGGTCGCCCGCTACGTGTCTGGCGACCACATAACAATCTCAGTGAAACCCACGCCTATATCGCGCGCTGCATGGCAACTCCGCACGAAGTCGAGCGCACGTACGTATTGGTAGACAACGATGACAATGTCGTCCGGGGCGCGTTCGCGTTGCGCCAGCGAGCGGCACACCGTCTTGATTGTGGCTACGTGCTGGCCCGCCGTTGGTGGCGGCAAGGCTTAATGACTGAAGTCCTCTCGGAGATCGCGGCCTAGGCGTTGCGCCAGCCTTCGATTTTCCGCATCGGCGCGGTGTGCGACGTGGATAACGTCGGCTCAGCCCGAGTGTTGGAAAAATCGGGTTTCGCCCGAGAGGGAGTGCTGCGCCGCTGGCTGGTTCATCCGAACATCAGTGACGAGCCGCGCGACTGCTACAGCTACGCCCGAGTGCGCTGAAAACGCCGCACTGGCGGCCCATGAAGGGGTCAGAAGCCTGCCGGCCATCTCCCCCGATGTACGCCCGCCCGGTGGCGATCAGCGCGCCGGCGGAGCCTTACTAGCCCCGCTAGCAGCGGCTGAACCGCCATAATATGCTCTCCGATGAGAGCGGCGGCATGGTTCGAGCCTTACTATGGGCACCGAATTTGACACGGATCGCTAGTATGGCAGCATAGTCATAGCGACCCGCCGCGCAGCATTCCCCCTGCTGAACGGCGGCGGACCGGCACCGCACTGACGGTGCGACCGGGCCTTAATGGGGGAGCCAATGATCGAATCAGACGACGGCACTTGGCTGACCTATCAGCAAGCGTCCGCAGTGCTCGGGCTTAAACCGGGCGGTGTGCGCTCGCTGGCCCGCCGCAAGGGGTGGGCGCGGCAGACGCCTAACGAGATCGGCGGCGTGGAGCGGGTGCGCGTGCCGACTGGGCTTCACCGACGGGATACCGTCACGGCAAACGGGTCAGTGAACGGGGTTGAACGGGGTCAGCGCGACGGTGTGAACGGGCAGCGCGACGGTGCGCGCGACGGTATACCGTCGGGCGATTCGCGCGATGATGCGCCGGCGAACGGCCCGGTCGAACGGGATGCCACGTCGGTGATCCATCAACGCTCTCTCATCCCCTATGGGCTGAGCGCAACCGTTTTGCAGCCGTCATGGTCCGAAGGATGGGTAAGCAGGACGGCAGATCGGCCGAAATCCTAGCTAAGCGCCTTGCCGACGACGCGCGCTTGTCATCGGCAACCGGAGGCGGCGGTCTTTGGTCTGCAGCGCATCAAGGCTCGACCGGAACACGCGGTCGAGCTTTGGGCTCACGACCACATCACCCGCCTGCAATTGGTCTTGCGAGCCATTAAAATGGTTCCTTCATGCTGATGGTCAGAGGCGACGGGCTGGCGGCGCAAAAACCAGGTCGTCGCCTCGCTTCGTTTTAAGGCCGGTTACAGCCTGACACAAAAAATATCATTTGTCGGCTGCTGTAGCAGGCTGAAAAGCGTGCGTCATTTTGACGGCGCTACGCCTCGATCGACACTGCCTGCAAGCGCCGGACCCCTCCTTGGTGCCGCGCGCCGGCAGACGGTCCGCCACCGGGGCGTCCGCCCCCCGCCCGGGTTCGCGACCGAGCGCGTTGCACCTGTGACCAACCTCCCGACCAAATTTGCGATTTCTTGAGTTTTGTAACAGCGGGTCCCGGCCGTCTTCGGCGCCGGTTCCATTAATGGACGGCGCGCGAGAACCAGCGCGGCAACTCGGGGAACGGGCGGGTCATGTCACGTCCTTTTTCAACGCAACCGCCGTCAAGCCGACCAGCGCGAAAAAGCCGACAACCAGCCAGGGCATCGCATCATCGGCGATCGGCACCATGACAATCGCGCCGACGATCACGATGAGCCCGATCGCCATCATCACATAGCGGCAACGCCGGGAAATTCGTAATGGCGGCATCGCGCTCGCTCCGTGGGCTCTCGCGTCAAAACCACTTCGGCAGCTCGGGAAAGTGCACCCCGCAGTGCTAATCGACGACTGCGGGTCCCGCACCCTGGGCAGTCCGCCGCGATCAGGGCGCGCAGGTCGCCCCAGGTTATCACGTCGAGGAGCCCCCAGCGGACCGATTTAGACGTTATGTCCCCGGGTTGAGGCTGGCGCGGTGTCAATACACGAAGATGAAGCCGTGGTGCAGGTAATACGCGCCGCCGTCTTCGTTGTGTTTCAGTTCGAGGTCGCTTTCCTCAAGCTTCACCTGATCCGGTGGGAAAGGACAATCGTCAGGCATTTCGTCAACGACGGCATAGACGATACCGCCTTCGCGAACGAGATGCCCCTTGCAGGTGAATTGTTCCCTGCCGAACCGCACACGAAACACCACCAATGACGGCTCTTCCTGCTGCATAGGCCCGACTTCCACGTCCGTAATCGCGCAGCGTATTGCACCAGGGCTTCGGGCACCGGGCAATAGTCAAGGCAAATTTCTCGGCGCGTGCGCGGTTCAGCCGACCGACAGGAGCACGCCGTTAC
Organism: uncultured Alphaproteobacteria bacterium; assembly: GCA_963778385.1. Taxonomy (GTDB): domain Bacteria; phylum Pseudomonadota; class Alphaproteobacteria; order ATCC43930; family CGMCC-115725; genus DATARH01. The sequence continues at coordinate 9,216 of CAVZUA010000047.1, forward strand.
GGATAGATAACTAGCCCATTTTGGGCTTTTGATTTATCCGCAACGCGTGAACTGCGAGCAGTGTCATCAGCTGATCCCCGACGCGGAACCGATCTATCGGATACGCGGCGAGTGGGGCTCCTATGGGCAGGGTGTTCGCGGCTCGGTTTGCGCGAAATGTGCCGAGAAGCGGCAAAGCTGGCACCCGCCCGTCCCGTGCGTCTGCTGCGGTCGCGTCGTCATCTGCGACGCACGGCGTCAGCTGCCGGTCAACAAGGTATGTGATGAGAAGTGCCGAGCTGCGGTGTTCAACGCCAACGCCGCGGCTCGCCGCTGGAAGGCGTCACCTCGCTCGTCGAGCGATCGGATGGGCAAGGTGGCCGACGACTGGCTCCCACAACCGCGCATCCTTCATCCCTGGCCGAGCATTCGCTTCGCCGTCAAACACCCAAAGGTAGGAGCCGGATGCGGGAGTTCCGCTCGTCCGGATCTTTATGCGCAAACTGCTTAGGCGAGCCGTTCATGCCTCAGCGTCGCGACCAGCGATATTGCTAGGCGGCGTGCCGGCAGAAGAGCGATCGCGAGGGGCTCCTTCAAGCCGTCGATCCCTGCTCCACGGCGAGCAGCACCCCGTCGGAGATCGCGCCCGAGCGGTAGCGCCCGAAGAATTTGACCCCAGCGACTAGCTCGGGACGCACTGGGATGACGCCCGACCGCGTCGCGGGACCGGTGGGCAGCCGGTCAAGGCGCTGCCATAGCCCCCGGCCGCCGAGGCCGAACTTCACCAGTCCGCCCGAACCAGCACATCGTCGCGCAGCTCGGCGACCGCGACTGCCTCGCCCTCGATGTACCCGGTGATCCCAAACGCGCCGGTCTCGCTGACCTTGACCTTCAGCCAGTCGCGGCTCGGGCCGCCGCGATAGGCGCTGCCGGCGCGCTTTGAGACGATGCTCTCGGCCCCGATCTGGCGCGCCGCCTCGAACAGCTGCTGGCCGTTGCCAGTGATGTGATCGACCGGGACGACACGCGAGCACCCGGCCGCGCCGACCACGTCGCGCAACAGCGCCTTCCTGTCCTCCAGCGCGCAGGCGCACAGATCGTGGCCGTCGAGGTGGAGCAGGTCGAAGGCAAAATACGCCAGCTGCTCGGCCCGATGCTGGTGCGGCGCCTCGGACAGCCCGTCGATATGGGTGACGCCGCGCTCGTCGGGCACCGCGATCTCGCCGTCGAGCACCAAGGCCGGCAACCCGGCGACGACCCAGCTTGTCGAACGGCGCGCAAAACAGCGCGGTGCAGTCGTGGCCGTTGCGGCTGATGAGCCGCAGTTCGTCACCACTGACGATCGCCAGGAGCCGGTGCCCGTCATGCTTGACCTCATGCAGCCAGCCTCGCCGTCCGGCGGCTGGGCGCTCGGCGCAACGATTTGCAGCGGGACGCGTTGAGGCAGTTCCGCCGGGATCACCCCGGTGGGCAATGGGAAGGTCAGCATGGCGCGCGGGTATAAGGGCTCGATAAGAGAGGGAAGCCAGTTCGGCTGGCGTGACTGGGCGATCTACGGGTTTCTTGTCGTCGGGATCATCGCCGCAGCGACAGCGGTCGGCTATTTGCTGTAGGGCGAAACAGGCGCGGGGTATCTCGGGCTGCGCCGCCGCTGGGGGAAAAGCGGCGAAACTCGGCATGGGGGTCGTATGATGGCGCGACGGCGGTCCGCCGCCAAAGCTTGGGGGGCCAATGCCGGAGAACAACGCGAGGGCTGACGTGTCGGTTCGCCTGTTGGGTCTTGCCAGGCGTGAATATTGGCTTCTCGCGGTGCTGCCGACATGCGCCGCTTTCGTATGGTACGGCGAGGATTTCACGGCGCGCTTGTCGCAGCCGGCGTACCTGGTGGGAATATTCGCCTGGCTGTTCGTGGCGATCCTCGGGTCTGCGCTGTCAGTTGTGCGCCACGCCGACCTACTCGCGGTGCGGCTCGGCGAGCCGTACGGCACGCTGATCCTCACGATCTCGGTCACGGTCATCGAGGTCGCGAGCATCACGGCGATTATGCTGCACGGCGAGAACAACCCGACGCTGACGCGCGACACGCTGTTCGCGGTCGTAATGATCATCCTCAACGGCATGGTCGGGCTGGCGCTGCTGGTGGGCGGCCTCAGGCACCGCGAGCAGCACTACAATCTGCAGGGCGCGAACGCGTATCTCGGCATGATCCTGCCGCTGATCGCGTTCAGCCTGCTGTTGCCGGACTTTACGCAGACGACGCCGGGGCCGACGCTGTCGATTGGGCAGAGCGCATTCGTCGCAATCGTGACTGTGGGCCTCTACGTTACCTTCCTCGCGCTGCAGACCGGGCGGCACCGAAACTACTTCACGTTTGAAGATGGCGACCTGCTGGAGGAGCCAGAGGAAGGGGCGTCCGCGGGCATCCTGCCGCATGTCTTGCTACTGGTCGCCTACATGGTGCCAGTCATGTACCTCGCCCAGCAGCTTGCGCCCCCGGTGGACTACGTGATCGAGACGATGGGTGAGCCGGACGCCGTGGGCGGCGTCGCTATCGCCATCCTAGTCGCTACGCCCGAAGCAATCGGCGCGGTGCGCGCAGCGTTTGCGAACCGCGTGCAGCGGTCTATCAACATCTCCCTTGGCTCGGTGCTGTCCACGATCGGCCTGACGATCCCGGCGATGATCGCCATCAGCTACCTTACCGGCCACCCGCTGATCCTGGGCGTGGAGCACACAGACGAGTGGTTGCTGATCGTGACGCTCGGCGTCTCGATCGTCACCTTCGCCAGTGGCCACGCGAACGTCATGCAGGGCGGCGTCCATCTCATCCTGTTCGCGGCGTATATCTTGCTGATGTTCCAGGGGTGAGGGCCCACGTCGTAGGACAATCTTGGGTCAGGATTTGACCACTAAGTACCGAGCGGGCCGAAGTCGTGCCGCGCGCTCGCCGCGAACCGCGCAGATCGCTCTCCCCGCACCAGCCAAACTCGTCGGCGCGCTCCTGGTTTTGGCGCGCCTCCCACCATCGGATTTTGCCCGTTTATCTGCCTCTCGTTAAGGTTTCTAAGCCGCGTGGGAAACCTCAACGCCGGTGACGCCCTTCGCCATTGCAGCCTCGGCCCGTTCATCCTCGATGATACCCATCAGTCGGCGGAGCATGTTGCGGCCGCGAGAAAGACGGATGGTGCCTACCGGAACACCTATGATCTTGGCAGCTTGCTCGTAAGCCATTCCTTCAAGCCCGATCAGCAAGATGACGCTGCGCTGTTCGTCGGGAAGCAGGGCCATGGCGCGGTCAAGATCACGCAAGTTGAGGCGGTCGCCCTGGGCCGCATCTCGGCGAACGGGGGGTAGTGTGTCGCTCAACTCAACTCAACTCAACTCAACTCAACTGTGGTTCCCTCACGAATACTCCGTCGCACCCCGTTGACATGTTGATTGTGCAAGATGGTAAAAAGCCAAGCTCGAAGGTCCGTGCCTTCTTGCCATAAATGCTTCTTCGCTAGGGCGCGCACTAGGCAATCCTGGATTAGATCGTCTGCTTGAGCATCCTCTCGGGTTAAGGCCCGAGCATAGCGCCGTAAACGTGGAATTTGAGCCTCGACGTTCTTCGCAAAATCGTCCATCGGAAGTGCTCCAGCTCTTCGACCAGTCTGCGACTGATCTCGATCGGTGCACGCTAACGAGGTTGAGCAACCGGATGACGAATGGCGCGCGTCAAAGTGTGAGAAATTGTAAGCAGCTGTAACTTTTGTACGGTCTCGGAAGCATCGCCCGGCTTTGTGGATCGCTTATCGGGACACCCGTTCAGTCACCGCTTCGAGTAACTTGCTGCAGTGTTGACACTTCTTTTTTCAAACGATTTGTGCTTTGACGGTGATCAGCAATCGCCCTGACTTGAACAAGCATCCGCTCGCAAGGTCTCTGCCGTACCTGCGCCATGCCTGGCTGTCGAGACAAAAATTCGCGCGCCGGCCAGGGGGGATCGGTTTTTGCCTATTAGCAGCCTCTGGCTGAGCCGCGGCGCCGGCCGGCCGCCCGTACCACGCCAGCGCCACGGCCGAGCCGCGACTTGGTTATGTGATATGGCCATGCTGTTTAAACGCTATCGCTTCAGCAACCGAGACACAGCCGGGACACTAGGCGCCAAATGCCCAGTGTTGTTTCCACCACATGCTACTGCCTTGGTAAGGCAGCTGAAGCGCAGCGCGAGGCGCTGACAGCGGCCGAAAAAGCCGGCCTCGATCACTTCTGGGTCATGCGCCGATTGCGTACTAATGCGGTGATGGCGGCGCGGCGCGGCGACACTGCCGCTAGCAACCGGGCGACCGAGTTAATCGGCAAGCATCTGGGGATGTTTATCGACAAGAAGCAGATCGATATCAACGTCGTAGACGACAGCGACGAGTACCTGCGGCAGCTGATGGAGATCGTCGGCATCCAGCCGCTACAGCTGGAGAATGATGGGCCTAAGTATGGGTCGGCCGATCATGACCAAGACGACACCATTGATATCATTGACGAAAGCAGCTGATTAGGGCGGATGCTGTATCCGCTATCATTGCCAGCACCGTGCAAGGCGGCGCGGATGCGGAGGGCGCGGGGCCGTTGTTCCTTCCCCGCTTAATGGTCGCGACGGGATACGGCGGGCCGCCCCGAGCATCCGGCTTTGGTTGTTGCAACGGGCTTGCAACATGGATTGTCAACGCATTGATAAGATAGAAGGAAACACACGACAAACGGATCTAATATCCGTTAGTCGACACCGTTTAAACGGTGCCGCGCCTCGGCCGATCGGCCGCTGACCTGGCGCCGAGCCGGCCGGCGGCCGGCGGCGGGCGGCCCGGCCGGGTCAGGCAGGAGCGAGCCAATAGGTAGAACCGATCCCCCCTGGCCACGCGCGCGATTTTTGTCTCACCACACGCCAAGCACCCCACAACCCCACCCCTCCCTCTAAAAATTTCACAACTACCACAAACCCAATCCCGCTCAGAAAATCAGAAAATTTTTCACAGCTGTCGCGAATGTCGCTTGCGATGTCGCTAAAGTCGTATTGACTTATCGGCACCCGTGCAGGGTGCCCACTTCCGCGCATCAGGAAGTAAAACCGACGCGCTCGCTTTAGGGGCGGTCGGGTGGCGCCCGGCTGAGCGGAGGGCGGCCGCGCAATTTGAAGAGCCTTTGCCAGCGCTGCCACCTGATCCACGACCGGCAATATCGCCGGTGGGGAAAGGATCGGGCGGTGTCATGCCACCCGCTCCTCCCTGTAGCGAGGGCTGACCCTGCACCGTGTGGCTGGGCTTTGCTGTGGATCACGACGCGGATGGCTGCTGATCGCAATACACCGGATTATCACGTAGAGCATTGACGTCTTCGCCGGAGCGGTTGGCTATGTCGCCGGCCAATCCTTTTTGTTCAAGTAAATCTCGTGCGCTTCGTCGGCAGCTCTTAGGCGAGCATCGAGGTCACGCAGCTTAGCGGTGACCTGGAGCGACGCCGGCTCATCCCCGATGAAACGGAAGAAGTCGTGTACTGTTTCCGCGACAATCACGCCAAGCGCGAAAAGCAGCTGTGGCCTCGGCTGTTTCCACTCTAAATTCGGAGTGAAAGAACCGTCGCCGGCTGTCTCCAAGTGATAGTCGCAGAGGTCGTGCCAAGCTCCATGCAGCTCGTGTCCCTGGGGGTGGTGTAGGAGCTGTGGGTAAGTAGCCCGCCGCAGCGACCTCTGAGAGTCTAGCGGCGGCGGGCTACCTATCCACGTCGGTGGTCATCGCAGGTCTCGGTAGGGTTTCGGTTGGCTCCCTTCCACCGAACCGAGGACCCGACGATGACCGATGAGATGATGAGCCTTCAGGCGCTTTTGAAGAAGAGTTCGGATACCGATCTTCTGCGCGAGATGATCGGGTTCGCCGCGCGGCGGCTGATGGAACTGGAAGTCGAGAACCAGACTGGGGCGGCGCACGGCGAACGCAGCATCGATCGGATCACCCACCGCAACGGGTATCGGGACCGCGATTGGGAGACCCGCGCCGGGACGGTGGAACTGCGCATCCCGAAACTGCGCAAGGGCAGCTACTTCCCGGGTTTCCTGGAGCCGCGCCGGATGGCGGAGAAAGCGCTGACGGCGGTGATCCAGGAAGCCTATGTCCAGGGCGTCTCGACGCGCTCGGTCGACGAGTTGGTCAAGGCGATGGGGATGACCGGCATCTCCAAGAGCCAGGTCAGCCGGCTGTGCGGCGAGATCGACGGCAAGATCGCGGCCTTCCTCGACCGACCCCTGGAGGGCGAGTGGCCGTATATCTGGTTGGACGCGACCTATGTGAAGGCGCGCCGCGACGGTCGCATCGTCTCGGTCGCGGTGATCGTCGCGGTTGGCGTCAATGGCGACGGCAGGCGCGAGGTGCTGGGCCTGGCGATCGGCGCGTCGGAGGCCGAGACCTTCTGGACCGACTTCCTGCGCAAGCTCGCCCGGCGCGGCCTGCGCGGCGTCAAGCTGGTCGTCTCGGATGCCCATGAAGGGCTGAAGGCTGCCATCGCCAAGGTTCTGAACTCTTCGTGGCAGCGCTGCCGCGTCCACTTCATGCGCAACGTGCTGGCCCATGCCGGCAAGCAGGGCCGTCGCGTCGTCGCGGCCTTCATCGGCACCGCCTTTGCCCAGGACGATGCCGAGGCCGCCAGGACCCAGTGGCGACAGGTCGCCGACCAGCTGCGCCCAAGGGTCAAAAAGCTCGCAGAGTTGATGGACGAGGCCGAGAGCGACGTGCTCGCCTACATGAGGTTCCCGCCGGCGCATCGCCCCAAGTTGCATTCGACCAATCCGATCGAGCGCGTGAACGGCGAAATCAAGCGCCGCACCGAGGTCGTCGGCATCTTCCCCAACGACGAGGCCATCGTCCGGCTCGTCGGTGCCATCCTTCTCGAGCAGAATGACGAATGGGCCGTGCAACGCGCTCGCTACATCACGCTGGAAACCATGGCGCCGTTAAGCGACGATCCCTTCGTCAAGCTGCCCGCCGTGGCCGCCTGACAAACCGGCCAGACCCGCCGGAGACCCGGAGCGACCCCGCGCTCCTACACCACGCCATGGGGCACGATCTCCATGCACGTTATGCGACATACCGCCAAAGAGGCCCAGGTAGTCATCTCCAAGCCCACCTCTTCGGCTTTTTGCTGCGCATTTTTGCCTCCCCACGGGGCTCTGTCCTTGAGATCGATACTTCCAAGAGCGAGACCGGCGATGCGCGCCGAGCGATCCAGCGAGCTGAGCATGCGTGTCTCTATGGGTTTCACATCGCCGCCGCGTGCGGCGACGTTGGCATGGATGAGATCCTGTAACCTCCGTTCGTGCCTTAGTGAAAAGCGAATATACGAGTCCACCAACTCCGGAGAAAAATTGGCCATCAAATAGCGCACGTTGACTGCTGTTTCGAACGCAAGGCGGCCGAGGATGGCGCTAGTTTCGCCACGGTTCTGGGCAGTTTGGTCGAGCAACGCCGACAGGAGCTTGTAGAGCCTTACCATGTTGCCGCCCACCGCAGCTTGATCGCGGTTCCATGTGGCCGCCGGCCCCATCGTGCAGGCGGCCACACAGGTATAAGACACCACCTCGCGCAGCAGTCCGAACGCTAAGGCCGTGAATTCTGCCTCGTGGGTGTAGCAGGCCATCGCGGCCGGATCGATGTCCACGCGCTCGATTTCGGGAAAGCCATTGTCAATGGCCGGCACCACTCCACCCCTTCTAGGCACGTCTTCTTTCCCACGACTCCAGACTATCCCTCCTTCGCAGCTGGCTCTTTGGGTCAGTGCGCCGGGAGGGCGCTCAGCCCAGTCAGCGGCATCAGTCACGCGGTGATCTCGCGCACTCTCGGTCGCGAGGGGGCACTAGAAGCACTGCGCGCGCCAATCTGTGCATGATGCCAGAAATCTAAATCTGGCATCAACTGAGCCCACCGAGACCCAGGAACCCGTGGCGACGGGCGCTGATGCCAATGTTGTTGGGGTGTCGGCTGCACTGTGCATCGCGCGGCCGAGCGGACAGCAGTACACAACACCGCGCATGAACACAGTGAAATCTCCCGATCTCGCTCTTACATGGGGACGGCAGTCCGGCAATCCCTAGCCACTTCTTTGGTCGAAAACATGATTTACTTGCATATCCCAGACGACCCCGCCGTCGTCGCGGCGATAGGGAGGATCGCGTTACGCCACGGTCAGCTCGATTACATCCTACGTATGACGATCAAGACCCTCGGCGGGCTCTCGATCCAGGACGCGCTCGATGCAACCGCACGGCTCGGATCGCGAGACCTCCGCGAGCGCATCCGTAAGCTGGCCCGGCAGCGGCTCGGTGAAGGTGCACCGCTGTTGCGCTTGGAAGCGGTCCTCCAGCGCGCGGCGAAAGCCACGGATAGACGCAATCATCTCCTGCATACACTCTGGGCGCATGAGCTTGATGGCGCTCCCGTGATCCGTGACGAGAATGATCACAGTTTCAAGGCTATTTCAGCACCGCAGGAACTCGACGCTGTAGCCAATTCGCTCGCTGAAATTACAGCCGAACTGAACGCCGCGCGGCTCGACGGGTTTCTGTCCATGGCGCTGAAGCAACGTCCCCCGCTCGATTGAGGGGGGGCACTGCGGTGGGTTCTGGGTGACGAACGGGGCATGCTCGATACCTAGAGATCAGCAGCAGTCAGGCCGGGAAGTCTAAGATGGAACTTCGACACCTAACTTCTGATAGCTTGGCTACATCAACGGGTTAGGGGAATCGGAAACGACGTTGGCACTACGCCGGCGGGGTTTTTGACGGCGTTTTTGGGGTTTGCGCAGAGTTCGCGGTGGCGGGGGTTGGGCGCTGCGGACGAGCGGCGGCAGGGCGATGCCCAGTGTCTTGAAGACGGCGCTGGCGGCGGGCGGCGGCGGGTTGCGCAACAGGTAACGTTTTCCGTCTTGCTCGATCTCAGTTTCGCTCAGGCGTTCGAGATCGTGGACGATGTCGGTCCATTCGAGCTCGTGGCCGACGGCGAGGAGGCGATCCTGCAGCTCCTTGCGCAGGACCAGGGCGAGAAAGGAGCAGAAGACGTGACCGCGGATGGTGTGGTCGCATTTGTGGAAGATCGGGCGGGTGGCGAGCAGCGATTTTGCGGTGCGGAAGATGTCCTCGACCATCCAGCGCTCGCGATAGCGCAGGACGGCCTGGAGCGGGGTAAGCTTGGTGTTGGTGCGCAGCACGTAGATGCCGTCGAAGAGAGCGTCGAGGGCGACGCGGCGCGGATCGATTTCGAAACGACGACCGGCTTTGAGGCCGAGAAAGCGGCGATAGCCGCGGTTGCCCACCAGGCGGCGCGACCCCAGAAAATCGCCGAGGGCGCGCCGTGAGAGCTGCGCTATTTAATCGACACGACCACAACGCGGTTGGCGCGCAGGCGCACGCCTTGATATGTCGTGACCTGCTGGTTGTTTTCGCCCGCTGCGAGTGGCGTGATGCGCGTCGCATAGACGCCGGCGCCGATGATGTAGTCGCGCACTGCGGTCGCGCGATTGACCGAGAGGTTGAGGTTTTCATCTTCCTTGCCGACGGCGTCGGTGTGCCCGACGATCTCGATCGTGCCGTATCGGCATCTCCAGGTGGCAAGAAAATCATCGATCTGGGCTTTGTTGGCCTTGTTTAGCCAGTCCTTGTCGTACCCGAACTCGAGCACCAAAGTGCGCGGAGCCGCTGCCGGGGGTACCGGCATACTCACGGTCACGCCGCCGCCGGCGATACCGATATTGAGACCCTGGGTCTGCGACGTGAGCGCCATGGTGACGTTGTTCGCCTTGTTTTTCAGCTCGGTGCTGCCGCCGCCGCCGAGTATGGTCGCTTCGCCATGAGTGGCGCCGTAGCTCCCCGGAAAATCTTCGAGCCTCGTCATGTTGGATACGGGCCCGGCCGCGGATGCCCTGGAGATGCCCACCTGGATGCCGGCGCCGAAGCCGGAGACCTTAAACGGGTAGATGCAGTTCGGTCCGAGGTTCTGCAGGGTGAGTTGCCCTTCGCCCGACCCGCCACCGATGCCGATCATCGCCGAGGTCGTCTGCATCTGTACCCAAGGTTGCGGGGTTTGAGCCAACGCCGACGCCGTCGTCGCGACGGACAACACAAACGCAGTCGATACAGCTCGATACGGGAGACGTTTCATGCCCATGGCCTTTCTTAGGAGGGAAGCGGAGCTCGAGGCTCAGCCGATCAAGGTTCTACCCTGACTTTATCACCTTGTTCGCTGCGTATCATCATCAGTTGGGTCGAGCTTCCGCACTGACCAGGCGGAGTTGGCCAACTTCAACAGTGCTGTCGCGGTGCAGTTGTAGGCAACGGTACAGAGATACTTGCCTGTTTGGAAAACCGGGTCGTGCGCCAAGCGTGAACTTCAACCTAAGGCGCTAAAAAGGGGCGGCCTGAGAGGCGCCCCTTCTTACTGCTGAGACCAAACCGTTGTTTACGGCGCAACGATCTCGACGCGGCGGTTCTGCGGCTCACGCACGCCATCCGCTGTCGGCACGCGGTTGTCGTTCTCGCCACGACCGCTGACGATCATCTGCTCCTTCGGCACGCCGAGCGCCGCCATCGCCCTCGCCACGTTGTTGGCGCGCCGCTCGGAGAGCCGCTGGTTGTATCCCGGCGAGCCCGACCGGTCGGTATAGCCGGTAACCTGCAACTGAACCGGAGCACCCGCCCTGTAGGCATCGGCCGCCTGCTGGATGATCGCATGACCTTCCGGCGTAACCGTGTCCTTATCCCAATCAAAGAACACGATGAACACCTTGGGCGGCGCCGGCGGCGGAGCCGGGGCGGCAACCGGAGCCGGGGGCGGCGGCGGCGGCACGAAATGGTAGTTCAGGCCAATCCGGAAAATGTTTGCGTTATTGTCGACCGTAACGTGCTGCCCAATGAGCCCGGCGATCGGAGCGTTATACGAGACGTTGCCCAAATCGGTGTACAGATACTCCAAAACCACCCCGAAATTCGGAGCGATATTCACCTCCGAACCAGCGCCGGCTGCCCAACCAGTCTGCACGCCGCTCGTCCTCCCGCGAAATGCCCCAGTGAGGCCACTCGGCAGTGTCACAGCGCCGGCAAGCGACGAGTCGACTTGCCCATACGCAAAGCCGCCAGACGCGAAAAGAAGCCAGTTCGGCGCGGGCTGGTAGCCGACGCGACCGCGTACCGTGCCGAGCCATTCCATGTCGCGGGAGGCGGCACTCGTAACCGTGGCGCCGCCGATAGTCTTGACGGTTTGACCCGAGTGACTGGTCAAGCCGGAACCGTCGAAATCAGTCTCGATCCCGAGCAACCAGTTGGGGCTTAATCTCCAATTATAACCACCTTGGACGCCGCCAACGGGGCCACTCGAATCAAGCTTGTCCTTCGTCGTAAACCCAGTGGCATTACGCGTCGCGGTGGAATCACCGAACCCACCGCCAACGTTGACACCGGCGTAGAAGCCCGCAAAAGGATCCCACGCCCCCCCCATCAGCATCGGTGGTGCCTGCGCTCCCGCGGGCGCAATCCCCGCAAGGATAAGCGCTGCCGCCGGTATAGCAATTCTTGTAAGGCCCATAACCCCCTCCGAAGTACGCTAAAATCCAAACAAAGACAGACACTCAGAACAAAACACCGACTTCGAGCATGCCGCGAGTTTGCGAGGTGCTAGTCCCATTTGGGCCAAATGCTAAGCCTTGCGTAGTACTGGTGGTGCCGACGTATGAAAACTCCGTGCGAGCAAAGAAGATCTTGTACTGAAAGGTCGGAGTAAAGGTTATCGACCACGCGCTGCTGCCGGGCCCATAGAGCAGATTAGGAGAACCACTCGCAACGCTGCCCGTGGAGCCGATATATTCAAACCGTGCGGGCAAGCTGACGCCATGTAACACGGAATCGTCGGCAAACGTGTAGTTGGCCAAGACCGCGCCACCAATTGTCGACGCGGAGGAGAATGCACCAATCGATGATGCTGTTGGAACATTTGTGTACTGGAAATAGGGTGTAATTGTCCAGGGCGCTGCATTGTACGTATAAGCCAGTGAAACGAGAGTTTCGTTATTTTGGAACAGAGGGACTGCAGTTGTTTGAAAGAAAGGCGTCGTTGTGGTCACCTTAGTTGTGTGCGCTAAGTTTCCGCCGGCAGCGAGCACGAAGCTGTTAGCCGGGTCAATTGTGTAGGTGGCTGATCCCGTGAGCCAAGTGTAGCGGTTTGAGTAGAAACCGTCGGTCCACTGCAAGGCGAAAGCCAGCGGGCCCTGTGTGTAGCCAACTTGAACCCCCCGACCGATGATCGGTTCCTGGGCCCACACGAGCCCGCGCTCGATATTCATATTCTGGAAGGTAAACGGCCCCTCAACACCAACAAGTCCAGGCAGCTTCCCAGCCTGGACATAAAAGCTGTCGGTTGGCGCAAGCTTGGCATACGCTACCGGCACCGGCCCAAAGAAATCGCCGACCGTCGTCCCTGTGCTGAAGTAGGGCGCTCCGAGCGCAGGAAAGGTATAGGCGCCGACGTCGACAAAGTACTGGAAGAGCCCGTCCGTCTTCTGAAGGAACACCTGCCCGTTGCTTAAGCTCACCTGGGTATGCTGCTGGTCAGGAAATTTATTGCTCTGTACAAATTCAAGGCCGCTCACCGCCCCTGTTACATAAATCGGTCCAAGAAATCCTGCATCTACGCTTGTTGGATTTGGGTTAGCCACTAGGGGGCCAGACATTGCGGGCGTCGTCATCGCCGTCGGCGCCGCTGGCTGCTCGGCTGCGGCGGCTGGCTGCTGATCAGAGGTTTGAGCCGTCTGCAACGCCACCGAACTGTTGATATCAGCGGCGAACCCCATCGGCACGGCAACTGTGGTCATCCCCCAGACCAACAGGCCAGGAAATGCTTTCTTGTGCATCTAACGTCCCCGTCGAAATCCGCTCACCAGCGTCCCACGCAATCATCGTGCCGGCAGTCACACCTCGTCAACCTTTTAGCGAAAAAGCGAGCACGCCCCACTCCCTTTATGCACGCCCGTTATGAATGCATAATGTGACCGCTTGCACCTAAAGCCAATAATGCTGTCGGTATGTGCAAATTGACGACTCTGCCTATTCCAAAGGCATGTTTTTGGCCTAGCTGGAAACCTCCAAGAACTGTGTTTCTTGCGCCGGCACTGACCGGATTTTCGGTGACGAGTGGGAAGGCGGCGGTGCCGATGCCGGGGCGCGCCCACTGCTGGCGCGCCATCGGGTTCTTTGGTCAGACTGGCGCGGTCTGCGTGGTAAGCCAAAGCACTCGCTTCATGTTGTAGAGGATGTTGGCCAGGCCGATCTTGGTTGTGGCGCGGGCGATGCCGATGGTTCGGATCAACAGTCCCATCGGCCCCTTCTGCCGGGCGAAGACATGCTCGACCGCAGCGCGCACTTTGGACTTTCGATTGTTGGCTCGGGCGGTGCGTCGCGGCATCGGCTTGCCCTTCGGCTTCTTGCGATGGATCTGCGAACGCAAGAGACGGTCGGCGAGATACTTCTCGTTGGCTTGGGAGCGATAGGCGGTGTCGGCCCAGACCTCGCTGGCGGTGTTGTTCTTGTCGATCAACTCGGGCAGCACCCCGCCGTCGTGGCGAGACGCGTCGGTCGTGGTCCAGGTGCGGATCAGACCGTGCCGGCGGTCGATGCCGATGTGGTTCTTGTAGCCAAAGGCCGGGATCGCGAGATCGACGCGGGGCGCGCCCTCTGCGCTGGGCTTGGCCTTGGTGTATTTGACCGTCCAGCGCGCGTCGCGGTCCTTCTGGCGCAGCTTGGCGGGCTTGCTCGCCCATTCCGCCGGAATGCGACCTTCCTTGATGTCGCGCTTTTCGCCGTCGGTGTTCCGCTGCTTGGGCGCGGCGACGATCGTCGCGTCGATGATCTGCCCGCCTTTGGCCAGAAACCCGGCCGCCGACAGCGCCGCCTCAAAGCGCGCGAACAGGACCTCGATCGCCGGTGTGCCATCGAGCCGGGCCCGCGTCAGCGCCTCGCGGAAAGTCCAGATCGTGTTGGCGTCCGGCACCGTGTCGGCCAGGCCCAGCCCGAGAAAGCGCATGAACGACAGGCGATCCTTGACCAGATATTCGGTTCGCTCGTCCGACAGGCTGTGGCTGGTTTGAAGGATCAACACCCGGAACATCAGCACATGATCAAACGCCGGCCGACCGCCCTTCGATCGATCCGAGCGAGGAACCGCGCGTTCGAGATCGGCGCGGAACAGCTCAAAATCCACCACGCCATTCAGCCGTTCCAGCTCGTCGCCCTTGGCTGGCAGCTCTCGCAGCCGCTCTTCAACATCGAAAAACCCCGGCTCGCCCCGCATCCGCCACCCCCATCGCGAATGCCCTTATCAAATCACGAACCGTCCAAAAGCGCGAGGTTCTTGGAGGCCTCCAGCTTCGGATACGCCGGATCCGACCTACGGAAAGACATCTTTCAGCTGGAGTTGCAGCGAGTGTTTGTTGCCTTCGCGATCAATATCGAAGTTTATAAGCGAGCCTGGCGGCCCCTGCAGCAACACCGCCAAATCGCCTAGGCTCATCATCGCTGTCGATGAGCGGTCGATCGCGACGATGAGGTCGCCAAGTTGCATGCCGGCATCTGATGCGGCAGTATTTGGAAGAACAGTCGTAACCTTGAATCCTTCGCCCGCCTCTTTGACCGCTTGAAACCCAGCCGAGCCTCCGCCGGTCCGGGCTCCAAACGCTTTCGAACGCTCGAATCGGATGTCATGCGCCGGATAATCGAACGTGATTACGAATTGACGCAGTATCTCATAACCAACGCTACCATCGACATCCGCAAACGGCAGTCCTTGATCGGTCGCTAACGGCAGCCGTGCTGCCGGACGGTCGATCCGGCTCCCTGCAACGTCAAAGCTGTCGAGCCGGGTCAATATAGTCTCAAACGATCCTGCAGCTCCGATCGTTTTGATGCGCAGAGGTGACGGATGCCGCGCCTCAAGGCGATGCTGCTCGACAAACGAATGCCGCAACGTGATGGCCCCAATCGAGCCGGTATCCACTAAGAAGACACCTGGAATCTCATCTGCAGCGGCCCTCACCGCAGGCACCTTGTCGCTGAAAAGCAGTGGGAGCTTCACTCCGCCAGCTTCGCAGGAAATTCCTTTCGGGTCTTGGATTGTCAACGTCTTGTTCTCGTAGTCGAGTCTCACCACGAACCGGGAAAGCAGTCCGTAGCCAATCCAACCTGCTAACGAAGGGCGGACGCCTCGGTCCGTCAAGTGTTGCGGCAACGGAAATACACCGATCTGTTGGCCCCGCAACTCTACTGTAGCGAGGCGCAGTGATTGTACTTCTGCGTGAGTAGCAGGAAATATTGTTCCGCCGCTGTCCTGTATCCAGTAGGATCCTTTCCTTTGCAGGCCCAACGTCGTGGCGGTTTCCAGTGTGACCCCGTCCTCGGCGCCGGTGTCAAACAACATCGGCAATGGCCCATGCCCATTTATGTCAGCATCGACAATCACAAACCCGCCTTCGACGGATATCGGCATCACAACGCCTGAACTCGCGGCATCGACGCAGCCGGTGACATCGGCTCGCGCCATCTTTAGGGGGGACGCAAGCGGCCCGTCCGCGTCGCTCGAGGCCGATCCCGTCAAGTTGAAAGCCGACGCTACGAAAACGGCGATCAATGCCACAAACGGAGTTTTTCGCTTGGATGATGCTTTTATGGCGAAGCTTCGCCAACTCGATTCGGTCGTGGTGATCGACCCTCGTTTGATGGTCCGTTTTGAATGTTAGTTTAGCGCGTGTCTTGGCGCCAGCGGGAGCTGGCCGGCCATCGCAGCGAGGGCTGGCGCGGTGCTGTGGGGCGGCCTCACTTGCGGACCCTTCGGATCGCCCTCCCTGGTCGATCATACGTTGGTAAGCGCGGGCCTTGACAGCGTTTCGTGTGGAAGGGATGCCCCTTGCCTAAGCCAGTCAGCTTGCCGCGTTCCGCGCCATGGCCGCCAGTTTTCCGGCCTATCGCCAGGGTCATCTACAGCTGCCACGAAAGTGCAATAGTTTTCTTGCAACCCTTATCAACGGAAGATCACTAGAGGAACGGTGAGCCATTTGGACCAGGCACAGAAGCTGCGCGACCTCGCGAGCTGGTATCGGGAATTTGCCGAGCGCGCTGAGAACCCGGCGATCTGGGATGCGCGGCTGCGCACTGCCGAGGATCTCGAGCGCGAAGCCGGCAATATCGAAACCCGCGGCGAGCGGCGGCCTCGATAAGGCGTCGTAACAGCGCGCACACGGCCCGATGCTATCGGGCCAAATCCCGTCTGCGGGAAGGCCTTTTACCCAACCGTCACGCAACTGTAATAATTTTTGTGCCACCCTTAGCAACCGCGCCGAGTGATTTGGGTGGGCTCCCCCTCACCCTGTGTGTTCCGATGTCCCCGACAGTTCGCCGGAACCACCATCCCTCGGGGCGGCATTCTCACCTTGAAACTTAAAGCCGCACGCGCGGCTTTTTTTCCGATAGCTGCGTCCCGCTGGCCGCGGGGTCGGGGCACCAGCCTGCGGTGCGATCGCCGGCCGATTTGGCGCAACACTCGACGGCCGCCCGCTTCCGTCGAACATCCTAACAGCATCGTCCCACCCGGACGGCGGCGCACCGAGCCAGCGTGCTAAAGTCGGTAACCTCACGACCCTCGACTTGGCCGGGTCCTCCCCGACCCCTTGCCTTGGCCTCGCTGATGCGTACCCCCGGCTGGCCACCGGCCCGAAGGCCGTAGCAAAACGCTGTCAGCCCATATCGATCGGCAGCTTCGGCGCGATCGACACCCGTTCGCCGAGCGCGCCGTCGAGGTGCGCCCACCATTCCGATGGTTCCTACCGACGAGCAGCGCTTACTGGCGGCACGCCGCACTCCGACGACGCTAGCGTGCATCGTATCCTTGCTGCGGCCGCTTGAGCGGTCGAGCACGCCAGCCCTACCCGGTAGCGCCTCTCCTGACACCGGGTTCAGGCGCCGGCGCATCTCCTTACCCGCCCTGTAATACGCGAAATACTTCTCGTTAAGGTCAATCGCCTCGCCGGTTTTCGGATTGCGGCCAATCCCCGGGGCGCGACGTTTGACCCCAAATGCGCCAAAACCCCGTAACTCAACGCGGTCGCCACGCATCAACGCCGCGGTGATCTCGTCAAACACGGTGTTGACGAGGGTCTCGGCGCCCCGCTGGTCCAGTTCGTTGGCTCGGATAAGCCTTGCGATCAGTTCTGATTTTGTCATTTAAGGTACTCCGCCAGCGATTGACGCCAGGATTTGCTCGCCTGCGAATACTACCGAGCGGATTATGCGCGGCTCATGCTCACGCCGGAATCCGGCGATAATCTGCTGCGGATCAGTCAATGTGCTACCAGGCGGCGGGTTCACGTGCGGACCCTTCGGATCGCCCTCCCT
>CAVZUA010000048.1:0-28282 GCA_963778385.1 uncultured Alphaproteobacteria bacterium
CGTTCTTGCCTTCCTTGATGTACTGCTCGCACGTGCCGCGCTGGTTGTAGAAGGCGACGACGCCCTCGGCAGAGCGCGGCAGGTTGGTGACGATGAAGCCGACGCGCGGGTACAACTCGCCCGGATGCCACTCAACCTTGGCCACGACGTGGCGTGACTTATTCCAGCTCTGCGCCCGATAGCTGAAGCTGGCGTAGCAGCGGCGGACCTTCTGCGGCGGTCGTCCGACTGGACGCTTGAGTAGGTGTCCGATCTTGCCCTGTAAGACGGAATTGGTCGGCAGCCGGATCGCATAGCCGTAGCCCTCGGCTTCGAGGAACTCGTAAATCTCCGGATTGGCAAAGGCTGCGTCGCCGCGGAAATAGCGCCGCTTCACGGCGTCACGGTAGCGGACGACCACCGGCTCCAGCACATTCCGCCAATCGGCGGCACTGTGCACGTTGCCTGACCGCAGAGCGCACCGTTCCAGATCGCCGAACTGGTTGAACACGAAGAGCGGATGGTAGCAGGTGCAACCGAAATGGCCGTTGTAGGCGCTGCCTTCCTGCGCGCCGTAGGTCGGGCTCTCGCTCGAATCCATGTCGAGCACGATCATCTTCGGCGGTCGCCGTCGGTGCACGGCGTCGATCCACCGGCCGGGCAGATCGGCGAGAGCAGCGAGGTTCTCTGGCAGCGCCAGCCACTCCGTCTCGAAGCGGCCCATCTGGCTGGCCGAGGCGGCGGACCCCGTAATCGCTCGGTCGCCGACCACCCAACGCATCGCCGGGTCGCGGCACAGCCGTTCGGCGTCGTTCACATCCTCGTAGCCGGCCAGCCGGCCAAATACTGACTGCCGCAACAACCCGACCAACAGATGCCGGCGGTTCTTGCCGGTGCGCGCTTCGGCCAGTCTATCGCCGCCGCTTGTCGGTCAGGCGAGAACGTCGTCCAGCTCGCGATAGGCCAGCAATCCGCCATCGGAGGTGATCATCGAACCGCAAAATTGAAGCATCAGTCGGCGGTCGAAATCGAGCCTCAGCGCCTCGCCCTTCGATTCACCCGTCGGGTCCGCCATCGCTGCCCCGTCCGACCCGCTATAAGATACTGAATTCTTATATCAAAATCCGGGATCAAGCGCTCGAAATCGCTGTTCCATCCGGGGAATGCGGGTTTACCTGCATTCGCGATCGAGGATTTCATTAATCGATGCGCGCGATGTCGCCTGGGTCGAGCGTAGCCGCCTTGCGACCTTGAGCGATCACTCCGGCGCCGAGCTTGCGGAGCAGCCACGCTCCAGCCGGGAACCGGTCATCGCCTGCTGCGGATCAGCAGAACAAAATCCCCTGCAGTACAAAGAATGACGCCGCGTCCCCAACCACGGATCGATATGGATCACATAGGCGGTGACACTGGCGAGGATGCCGCCTTGCAGCAGCGGCTCGCATCCCCGGACCAACTCGGCCCGTGATCAGGATCGCCGGTACCTTCGACCCTTCGCCGCGCAACACCGCGAGCATGTCGAGTCCCTCCATCCCCGGCATATGCTGATCGACGACGAGCCAACCCGCCGACGCGCGCTGCTCGTTGGCGAGCAATGCGGCCGCGGAGCCATATGCCGAGATCTCGAAATCCAGTGTCTCCAACAACACGCTAAGTGGGTCGCGCACTGAGGCATCATCATCGAATGACATAGACCGGACCGCTACTTTTCGCCGCTTAAACAGGCTCGGAACGCGCCGGCACAGCGCCGAGGTCACGAGGGCAAGCGCGTGGAGCCGCCTGTGTTGTCGTCACTGAAACAATGGTCATGCCGCTAACAGCGTCCCATTGCCCTCGATCATTGCTTCGAGCGCGTCGCGATCGCTGATTTCGATCCGGTGCGGGTTCGGGATGTTGATCGCGCCATTGCGCTTCATCGCGGACAGCACGCGACAAACCGTCTCGATCGTCAGGCCGAGATAATCGGCGATGTCGCTGCGGGACATGGGTACGTCAAGGATCCGCCGCACATCGCGACGCTCCACCAGTTCCAGCAAGAAGCTCGCGACCCGTTCCGGCGCGGTCATGCGGCCGAGCAACAAAAGCCGAGTTTGGGCATGGGCGAGGTTGCGCAGCGTCATGGCACAAATGCAGCACGCGCCAGCTCAGGCTGCCGGTCAATCAAGCGTTCAGTGGCGCCGCGGGAGAAACGCATGACCACAACATCACCGACGGCCTCCGCCGAAAAGACGCGGTCGCCCGCGTCATCAAGGCCGAAATTATCGCCGGCAAAGAAGAACTCGGCGATATGGCGCCGTCCGTCGGCCATCAGCTTGCAAATTCGGACGGTCCCGGAGACCACTTTGAACCAGCAATCTGCACGATCGCCATCGGCATAGATTTCATCGTCGCGTTCAAAGGATCGGCGGCTGCCCAGTTGCTCCAGCGCGACAAGACCATCGAGCTGGCCCGAGCGGGCGATATCGATCGGGTATGAATTGCCGAAACTCCCCGCGGAAGCGTCATCGCCGAATTGCTTGAACATGTCTTCCTCCATCCCCCTCGGACGGTCGGAGGATGAAGCGAGGCGGCAAAAGCCGAAATTCGGAATACTCCTAAGGAAGAACCCGTACGGGAAACTACGTATCCGTTTCGATGGATTTGAGGGTACCGAGCCGCAGCTCGACTGTCGTGGCGCCGTTGCGAGCCATCCAGCCGAATGTCCCTCCATAAGGTGAGGCTCCCCCGAATTGGTGGACACCTTTGCTAAGCTCCGCAGGGAGCGGAAAGGTGTCGACGTGAGCCGCTGCGGCGACGAACTCGCCCGCACGGCACTCTATGAAGCCGCCCACACGCTACTTGTGCGGAGCTGCAAATGGTCCAGCTTCCGTGCATGGGGCATGCAGATCGCCAGGCGGCGCGGCATGGCGCGCGCCCGGGTGGCCGTAGCACGCAAGCTGGCGGTCATTCTGTACCGCATGTGGCCCGACCGAACGGAGTTCCGCTTCGGCAAGGAGCCGAGCCGACCCAGGCCGGCGCTCACCTGATAGATCGAGGAGCAACAGAAAAGCAATTCGCCCGAAAGGGTGAGCCCGGATCGTTCCGTGGGACGATGGGCGAGGCGAGCCCTGAGAGTCTCGATCCCGCCGGCAAGAGCTCGCAAGGTCGTGAAACAGATTGGGACGGCTCGCTCTCCTGACCCCATCATGCGGCGGCCACCGCGCCGACCGCGAAGAGAAGCGAGTGACCCACGGGGATGAGACGCTGAATGGTCGGATTGCAAAAGGGGCAGCTTGACCTCACGAACCCCAATCAGAGAAGACTCTCAGAACAAAACACCGACTTCGAGCATGCCGCGAGTTTGCGACGTGCTAGTCCCATTTGGGCCAAATGCTAAACCTTGCGTAGTACTGGTGGTGCCGACGTATGAAAACTCCGTGCGAGCAAAGAAGATCTTGTACTGAAAGGGTCGGAGTAAAGGTTATCGACCACGCGCTGCTGCCGGGCCCATAGAGCAGTTGGGAGAACCACTCGCAACGCTGCCCGTGGAGCCGATATATTCAAACCGTGCGGGCAAGCTGACGCCATGTAACACGAAATCGTCGGCAAACGTGCAGTTGGCCAAGATCGCGCCACCAATTGTCGACGCGGAGGAGATGCACCAATCGATAATGTTGTTGGAACATTTGTGTACTGGAAATAGGGTGTAATTGTCCAGGGCGCTGCATTGTACGTATAAGCCAGTGAAATGAGAGTATCGGTCGGAGGTTAGCATGTCGCGATCGACGGTTTTTCTCGCGCGATCTATCGGCCTTTTCACCATCTTCACCGTTCTCGGCATTCTCATTCGCGGGAGCGCAATAATCGAAGCCACGGCCGCCGATGGGCCCGTCATGTTTTGCTGGGCCGTGATCAGCCTCGCGGCAGGTGTAGCAATAAATCCGGCTATCTCTAAAAATGTATAAATGTAAAAACGACGATGCGTCGAATTTATCGCCATATATATAAATAATAGCCTGCAGCGACATTGCATTTATATGAGAACATCGATCTTAGTTGTTTTGGCTAGACGCAGGTAAAGATTCCGACCTGCGGCGATCCTATCTTTGGTGAGGATGAACGATGAATTCCAGTAATGATGAATTCGGGTCCAACTTTTTGCGGGTGATCTTTCCTGATCGACCCGCGAAGCCGAGTGGAGGCAGGCCATTTTTCGCGATCTGTGGCGCATGGATGGGAGCGAAGCCGGGCGGCGACTGGTCCACTAGGTCTCTATCGCCGGTATCCGGCCGGAATGGATTTCACCTCGAGGGGCAACCTCCTCAACTTTACGGAGTCACGGCAATGTATCTCGTGTGGCTGATGCTAGTGCTGCTTGCAGCTTCTTACGGGCTGTTCGGTGCGCTTGTGCTTTTGCCGAACGGCGGATCCAGCCCCGCGGTTCGGAAATGGCAGTTCTTGTCGCGCGGTCGTCCGAACCAGTTCCGACGCCGACGTCTCCCGGCTGAACATCGGTGGTTGGACCGAGGAGTACGATCATGGCTCTCGATACTCTTTTAGTGCTGCTCGTCCTCCTGGTGATCTACCTGTTCTACGCCGTGATCCACCCGGAGCGTTTCTGACCGCCGCCTTACCGAGGCATTGAAATGACCGCTTCCGTAGCGTTGCAGATCGTCGTCACACTACTGATCGTATTGCTGATCAGCATCCCGATCGGCCGCTATCTCGCAAAGGGGCGACCGTCGGCAGGACGTGGTCGATCGGCTATTCGATCCGTTCGATAATTTGCTCTATTTCTTGATTGGCCGGCGATTGCACGCAGGCGATGGACTGGAAGTCCTATACGTTTCACATGTTCGCGACCAATTTCGTCATGGCGGTGTTGATCTTTCTGATCCTGGTGTTCCAGGATCGGTTGCCGCTGAACCCGCTGAATTTTCCTGGAATGGACCCGGTTCAGGCGTTCAACACTGCGATCAGCTTCATCACCAACACCGATTGGCAGAGCTATGGCGGCGAGACCACCCTGTCCAACTTCAGCCAGACGGCGGCGATCACCTTCCCGATGTTCACCTCGGCCACCACCGGGTTTGTCGTGGCGATGGCTTTCATTCGGGCGTTCACCGTCAAGGATGGCGGCGCCAACCTCGGCAATTTCTACCGCGACCTAATCGGTTCACGACGCGCGTTCTGCTTCCGGTAAGTTTCGTGCTCGCAGTGTTCATGATCTGGCAGGGCACGCCGCAAACGCTCGCTTCCAGCGTCGTCGCCCATCCGATCCAGGGCGGCGTGCAGACCATCGCCATCGGCCCCGTCGCTTCTTTCGAGACAATCAAGCACCTCGGCACTAATGGTGGCGGCTTCTTCAACGCCAACGCATCGCATCCCTTCGAGAACCCGACGCCGCTCACCAATACGGTGCTGACGATCTTGATGGCGCTGCTGCCGAGCGCACTGGTCGTCTGTTTTGGGCACATGATCGGCAATCGCCGGCAAGCCTGGATCCTCTACGGCGTCATGGCCACGATGCTAGTCCTCATCCTGCCGATTACGATTACCGCTGAGCAGGCGGGAACCCCGGTGTTGTCCCACGCGGGGATCGAAATGCGGGCTACGGGCGATCAGCCCGGAGGCAACATGGAAGGCAAAGAGGTTCGGTTCGGTATCGCCGAAAGCGGTCTCTTCAACGTGATAACGACAACATTCACCACGGGCAGTGTCAATGCGATGTTCGACAGCTTCACACCGATGGGCGCGGTTCCGTCCTCATCGGCATGATGCTGCAGAATGTATTTGGTGGTAAGGGTGTGGGCTTCCTCGCCGCGCTGGTCTATGGGCTGATAGCGGTATTCGTGGCCGGGCTTATGGTCGGGCGCACGCCGGAATTCCTCGGCAAGACGATCGAGCGGCCGGAGATCGTCATGGTGTCGCTCGCCCTGCTGATCCATCCGCTGGTCATTCTAGCGCCGTCCTCCTGGTCAATGATCGCTCCCTATGCGGTGTCATCGCTGGGAAATGCGGCGATGCACGGCTACTCGGAAGTGCTTTTCGCCTTCTCCTCCTCCGCCGCCAATAACGGAGCGGCTTTTGCCGGCCTCAATGCGAACACGCCCTGGTACAACCTGGTGCTTGGGTTTGTGATCCTGACCGGCCGCTATCCGCCGATCATCTTCATGATGGCGGTGGCCGGCTCGATAGCGGCGAAGCCAACTCTGGCGACCACACCCGGCACGCTGCGTACCGACACCGTCAAGTTCGGCGCGTTCTGGTTCGGCACGATCCTCGTCGTCGGCGCGTTGACTTTCTTTCCCGCCCTTGTGCTCGGGCCGATCGCCGAGGCCTTCGCCATGACCCACGGCCACACCTACTGACATGACACAGTTAAGCGACCAGGCCGTGCGCCGGAGTGTCGCTAATCCGACAGCCCGTTCCGAAGACCGCAGGTCGCTGCTCGGCCAGGCCTACGGGCGCGATCTGTTCCTGCAGGCGTTGATCGAGTCCTTCCGGAAATTCGATTCACGCATCCAGATCCGTAATCCGGTGATGTTCGTCGTCTGGCTCGGCGCGCTGGTGACCGCGGCATTGACCGTCAGTCCCGACCTGTTCGGGCCTTCGACCGCTACTCGAATCTACAATGCCTGCGTGACGCTGATCTTGTTGTTGACCGTGTGGTTCGCGAATGCCGCCGAGGCGCTCGCCGAAGGCCGCGGCAAGGCGAAGGCGGCTGAATTACGTCGCACGAAGACGGAACTCGTCGCCAAGCGCGTCTTGCCCAGCGGACAGTTTGAGGTTGTGCCTGCGGTCGCGTTGCATAAAGACGATATTGTCCGCGTCGATAAGTCCGAGCTGATCCCGGTTGATGGCGAGGTCATCGAAGGCAAGGCTTATGTTGACGAGTCTACGGTGACGGGAGAAGCGGCGCCCGTTCTCAAGGAGGCAGGCACCGATATCTTCTCATCCGTAACGGCGGGAACGCTGCTGGTGTCCGATTGGCTGCGGATCCGCGCAATCGCCAATCCCGGCGAAAGCTTTCTCGACCGCATGATCCACCTCGTGGAAGGGGCAAGGCGGCAGAAGACGCCCAATGAAATCGCCCTAACGGTTGTGCTGGCGATATTGACGTTGATCTTCGTCATCGTTGTTACGGCAATGGCCCCGGTCGCTGTGTACCTCGATGCCAGGATCAATGTCGCCGATCTGATCGCGCTGCTTGTCGCTTTAATCCCCACGACGATCGGGGCGCTGCTCTCCGCAATCGGCATTGCCGGCATCGACCGGACGATGCGCTTCAATGTGCTCGCTATGTCGGGCAAGGCTGTGGAGGCTGCTGGAGACGTCCATACGTTGCTGCTGGACAAGACGGGCACGATCACGGTCGGGAATCGCCAAGCGACCGAGTTCATCCCGCTGGAGGGTGTCCGCACCAGCGATCTGATCGAGGCGGCTTATCTTGGATCCTCATGCGATACCACGCCCGAGGGACGCACCGTCGTCGCCTTTGCTGAGACAAACAGCGCCAAGCTTTTGAGCTTGGCTGAAGGCGCACTGCCGTTCGATTTCTCCGCCGACACCCGTATGAGCGGGGTCGACCTGCGCGATGGACGAATCGTGCGCAAGGGCGCCGTCGAGGCGGTGATCAAGCATGCCGAGCAACGGTTTAACTTGCCCGAACCGCCCGATTTGCGAGCGGTCACCGACCGCGTAGCGCGAGCAGGCGCGACGCCGCTGGCGGTCTCGGTCGATGGCCGCATTCTCGGCGTCATCGCCCTGTCCGACGTCCCGAAGCCCGGTATCCGCGAACGCCTCGCGCGGCTGCGGGAGATGGGAATCCATACAATCATGGTCACCGGAGACAACCCCGTCACCGCCGCTGCGGTTGCCGCCCAGGCCGGGGTCGATGAATTCATCGCCGAGGCAAAGCCCGAGGAGAAGCTCCGCCTGATCCTCCGCGAGCAAGCTCGGGGCCGGCTAGTGGCGATGACCGGCGATGGCACCAACGATGCCCCAGCGCTTGCTCAGGCCGATGTCGGGGTGGCGATGCATTCCGGAACCGCGGCCGCCAAGGAAGCCGCCAACCTGATCGACCTTGACTCCGACCCGACCAAGCTCATCGACCTCGTAGCGATCGGCAAGCAGATGCTGATCACCCGCGGCGCGCTGACCACTTTCTCCATTGCCAACGATATGGCGAAATATTTTGCAATTATCCCGGCGATGTTCATCGTCGCGCTGCCCGGGTTGTCCGCGCTCAATGTCATGGGTCTGACGACGCCCCACAGCGCGGTTTGTCGGCGCTGATCTTCAACGCGCTGATTATTCCGCTGTTGATCCCGTTGGCCCTGCGCGGTGTCCGCTTCCGCGCGATCAACGCCGAGGCGGCCTTTTACCGCAACCTGATGGTCTATGGTCTGGGCGGGCTGGCCGCGCCATTCGTCGGCATCAAGCTGATCGACCTTTGCCTGTCGCAAGTGCTCTGAGGAGGCATCGACGTGCTCCGCTTCATCTTGCCCGCCCTCCGCGTCTCGCTGGTGACCTGGGTACTATGCGGTATCGCATATCCCCTGGCGGTGACCGGCATCGGCAGGCGCTGCTGCCATCGCAAGCAAATGGTAGCCTCGAGCAGGCACCGGACGGCAAGATCCTCGGCTCGCGATTAATCGGGCAGCAATGGACCAGCCCGGAATGGTTTCATGGCCGGCCATCAGCGACCGTCGGCGCAGACCCAAACGACGGGTCAACGACCGTAGCCCAACCATACAATGCGTCGAACTCCAGCGGATCCAATCTCGGACCGATCAGTAGAAGCCTTGTCCGACGCATCGCTGCCGATCGGGAGGCCGCCGAGGCGGCGCAGCCGGAGCTAGTCGGCCGGAAGCTCCCGGCCGACATGCTGACCGCGTCGGCTTCGGGGCTTGATCCGGATATAAGCCCGGCCGATGCGGCGTTGCAGGTGTCGCGCATCGCCGCCGCACGCGGCATCGCTGCAGAGCGGGTCGCGGCCTTGGTCGCGCGTCATGTCGATGGACGCATCCTCGGCATGTTCGGCGAGCCGCGGGTCAACGTGCTGGAACTCAATCTCGAGCTGCGAAACGGCGGTTTTCCAAAACGGCCGAGCCGGTAGCGGGCGGGCGGCGCGCCCCGCGATCAGCCACAAGTTGAGGTCTTTTGCATTAGGCTCTATTGGACCGGCCTCGCCGACCTGAAAACTCATGGTCTGCTACCTCTCCCACGAGGTTTAACAGAGTTTACTTCCCCGCCATTTCTGCCAACGCGATTCGCGGCGTTGTTGATGGCGCATCCACCATTTCGCGATGCTCAGTATCGGCAGTCTGCCCAATTGACGAAAATCTCGCGCCCGGTATAGGCAAGGCCGGGGGTCGATCACGTTTCGCCTCCCACCCCCTGCCGCCCTTATTGAGAGCCATTCGGGGCCGGAATTCTAGGCAAGAGCTTGTGAAATTATTGGGAAGCAGAGTTGGTTATCTAGTTAACTTATTGATTTATTTTGCGTCCCCTACTGGATTCGCACCGGTGTTGCCGCCGTGAGAGGCGATATAGAAGGTCAAGCGTTGTCGATCGCCGTTCTGAGTTCGCCGAAAGCTCTGGTTCGGAGGTCAGGGCAATCGTGATCAATCGGGGATCTTCTCCTTCGTGTACAGCGATCGACGCCAACGGGGTGGCGCACCTCTTCGCGGGCTAGTGCGACGATATTCTCCGCCATTTTACGACCTACCGGTCAGGTGTGTGGGGCTGCAGCGTACGGCGCAAATCGTCGAGCAGGGTGGCGAGCCGGGCAGCAAAGCTGGCCGCCTCTTCATGATCCATATGCGACAGGACCAGCTTCACTAAGGTGATCAGGTCGTCGCTGTCGGCCTGTGGCACTGCCTCGGGTGGCGCCATGGCGGGTGGCGCGTCACTGTCACCTCGGCTCTTTCGGAGGGTTGAACCAGGCATAGTCAACTTCTCCTCTGATGCACCCGCCACGGGTACGGTTCTTGAAGAGACGTGTGTCGAACGAGCGTAGCCGGGGCGCAGCAATGCCGAACGAGCCAACACGCTGGGGTGGACGCCCCCTCAGCGGTCCCACACCGAGGATCGAGATCATTCGCTTCAGATTGTAGGCCAGGACGTGAAGGCTCATCTCGGTTCGCACCTTGTCGAGAATCCCGGGTCAAGAAGTGGGTGGCACCCATCCAGGCCCTTAGGTGCCAAACGGGTGTGTTCGCCGGCGTCTTACGCCCATGGCGTCAGGCATCCGGTCGAGCCGATCTTGCATGACGTCAAGAACGCCTTCGTGCTTCCAGCGCTTGACCCGTTTCACTTTCTCCGCGGTGCACCGCGGCTTTAGAGGACAGGTGAAGCAAGCGACGGTATTGATCGATGTCGCAAGTGATCAATCAGGGGTACGACCGTCCACCAGCTTGCGCCCATGGCGCTCAAGGCACTGCAGGCCATGGGCCGCGAGCAGATCACTGCCCTGGCCGACCGCGGCTACTGCAACGGCGACCAGGTCCTCTCGTGCGAAGGCACGGGCGTCGCACCTGTCGTGCCCAAGACCTTGACCTCTGGCCACACCAAGCGCGGCCTCTTCACCGGGCAAGACTTCATCTACGACGCCAAGAAGGATCACTACACCTGCCCGGCCGGCCAGCATTTGACCAAGGGGCGGGTCCGATCCGATCCGCTGGGGCGATCAGGATCTGATCGCCTCGCTCTCGCCGTACCCGACAGACCGTCGACGGAGGTTTCGCCCCTACGCCTCACAACACGCTATGTCGGCCGCCCCGTTGAAACGTTTTCCCACGCTCTCGGGCATGAGGAGTAGTCGCTGGCCCTGGAGGATGAAGGTCGGGTTCAGAAAGCAGACTTCCGCGGGACCGCCCAGCGACGACGCAATTGCGCCCAAGCCGACTTTGGTGCGCCCTTGTTAGGAACATTCATTTGGCGCTGACCCTGGATTTCCGGATCGGAAGTCTCACAACTTCAGCTGACGACCCATCGCAGTAGTTCTGCCAGGCTTGCAATAGGTCGCGACGCTCCTCGACCAGCGGATCGTCGCGATAGGTGCGGTGAATCTTGTTACCGTAGGCGTGGTCAAGAGAAAGCTCGATTGCGATGTCGCGGAAGCGTCCCGAGGCGTAGGCCCAATTGGTGAAGGATTTCCTGAGGCCGTGGACGTCAAAATCATTGCGGCCAATATCCTTGCGAAGAAACGAAATCAGCGCGGTGCGTGACAGTGGCAGGCCGACGACGCCAGCCGGGCGCGGTCTGATCGTCAGCAATTCTCGGTCCGGTGGCCTGCGGCCCCGTGTGGAGCCTGGGA
This sequence comes from uncultured Alphaproteobacteria bacterium, assembly GCA_963778385.1. Taxonomy (GTDB): domain Bacteria; phylum Pseudomonadota; class Alphaproteobacteria; order ATCC43930; family CGMCC-115725; genus DATARH01. The sequence continues at coordinate 11,282 of CAVZUA010000048.1, forward strand.
AGAGAAAATCACCTTGGCGAGCGTGTAGCCGCAGTTCCCCGATAATTTCCATGACCCGGCTTGTCAGCGGAATAATGTGGTCTTCGCCGGCTTTCACCTTCATGCGCGACCGTGGGATGACAAGTATCTTTCGCTTGAGGTCGATGTCCTGCCATTCGATTGCGAGGATTTCGGCCGAACGTGGCGGTCCCGTCAGGATCAGAAATTCCAGCGCGTAGGCCCGCAGCTTGCGGTAATCGAAAGGTGCCGGCGTCGTGCAAAGCCACCATACGGTTCGTGAATTGATGCCGAAGTCTCTGCCGATTTGGGAAAACGACTGGCCCTCCGCGCGAGCGGCCAGCAACAGTTCGCGATCCGCCTCGTTGCTATGCCACGGGCGAGCGGCTTGGTATTGTCGCAACTGGGCGATGAACGCCGGCATCTGTTCGTAGGGCAGGTCCTTACGATGCCCCCCTGCGCGCTGCTTTGGCAGGTATTTCTGGATGTTGCGGGCCGGATTACCTTCCCGTAATTCGTAAAATTCCGCATACTCGAAGAGCCGCGCCAGGATCGATTGGACCTCGCGGGCGAGGGTGGGCTTGTCGGTCCAGATCGGGTCGAGGACCTGGCGAACGAGCGCGATGTTTATGTCTCGCACCAACACGTCGCCTATAACAGGCAAAACGTGCTTTTTCGTATTCTGTCGATAGAAGTAGACCATCCAATGGCCCCAGCCAGGCCTTTTAACTTTGGCGTATTCCTCGACCAGCTGCCGGAGCGTGATTTGCTTGGCGATTTGTGCTCGCCGCTTGGATCGCTCAGCCTGGCGGTGGGCTAGCGGATCGATCTGCTCGACTCGGACGAGCTTGCGGTGCTCGCGTGCAGTCTCTCGCGCCTCAGCAAGCCCGAGGGTGGGATATGGTCCCAGCCCCATTTCGGACCGCCGGCCATTCAACTGATAGCGCAGCACCCACGACGCGGCTTTCGGGCCCGTGATCTTAAGGTAGAGCCCTGGGCAACCGCTGTCGCCGCGGCGGCGGCGTAGACCCTCTTTCCATAGCTTGTCAACGAGAGAGACCGTCAAGCTTCCCATGAATTCGCCTATCAGTCAGAGGTTATCTAGCATATCTATCACGTTGTAGGCAATTAAATCATAATAGTTACGTATGTCCCTCACTAAACAATATTGCGGATTATCAATATTTTAATCCGACCTATGTTCAGAAAGTCCGCCATATAGTCCACCATTTACGATGCTTCTCTTGCGTTGTTCGCTGCCCTGGTCAAGGTCGAGCGTGAACAGCCAGCCCACCATTTAGTCCACCACGCGGACCGCGGCCGAGATCGGCAACAAAGTCTCGGCCGTATTGGCGCCGCCTAAGGCGGGCAAGGAGGCAGCGCCGCAGGGTCTTTTTTCGCTCGGCCATAAAGCCGCTCCCCAATATCTGGAGAACACCAGTTTCTCATATCTCGACATACCTTGCAAAGTGTATCTGGTGATGTACAGATAAGTAGTCTCGAGCAGAGGAGCCCACCAGTCCCATGGCCGCGAGAACCCGCGGGCGACCGCGAACGCCGGCGATCCCAGGTCGAACCTATGGCCTGGGAATAACCGTCGAAGGTGACCTGAAAGCGCTGCTCGAAAACGCCGCCGATATGAGCGGTCTCACGCAGAGCCAAGAGGCTGCGCTGCGTCTGAGGGCAAGTTTTGATCGCGACCAGCGTCTCGGCGGGCAGCGGGTAGCGGGACTGCTTGAGGCTATGGGAGCGGCTGCTCTCGCCAAGGTCGGTGCCGGCTGGATTGACGACTCTGAGAAGTTCTCTGTCGTCGAGGAGCTGTGGCAGGACATGCTGTCAGCGGCGGCGCCGGGGGCCGCGCGGCGCATCGTCGTCACAGCCGAAGAGGTCAACGCCCTGATGGCGCAATTGGCTCAGAACCCGCGGGTACTAGCACAACTTGAGGCCATCGCTCAGAGACTCGGGCGGGTACAGGCATTGCATCGCGACCTGGTCAAATCTTCGTCCGATGCCACCGCCGATCACGTTGAGGAACCCGATACACCCGCTGATCGCCGATGAGGAGTGACGCCTGGTGTCGCGCGGCCCCTCCCTCAAACGCACGGTCGAAGCACTGGTCGACCTCGCACGCAGGAGCCACGCCACGAGCTTCGTAAGCCTCACCGGGTGAGGCTTACGGAGTCGCGTCGCTCTAATGTTGGACCCAACATTAGATTCGGTGACTATCTGGTGGGCTTGGCGCCGCGCAGCTTCCGCTTGCGATGGTAGTCATCGGTCAGCGCCTGCTTCGAGGCAGACCAACGGCCACCGCGTTTCCATCCCGGCCAGAAACCCGAATTGAGTTCGCCATAGACCAGCCTGCGGGTTGCGGCGTCACCCTTGCCGTAGAGATACTGGCTAATGGCTGGCACACCGACCAGCATGTCGTCACCGACCAGTCCGCCGGGCGTCTGCGGCGGTTCGGGGTCACGGTCGATCAGCACTCTGAATTTGTGGGGTCCGGGCATCGGGCAAGCTCCTTGAGGGCGCCGCCCGCGTCCCTGGCACAATCTAACTTCAGGTCTGAAATTAGATCGCAACCAGAATCAGGCGGCGCGGGTGATCCGCGTCGGTTGGGGAGTTCCTTTGCGCCGGGTCACTCGGCCACCCTCGAATCAGTGGCTCAGAAGGGATATCCCCAATTGGAATATCCCTTCCCCCAGTACGCTATGCGTCTATCGGTTCCCAGGCTAGGCGTGACGCGTGCGCTGGTCAACCGGGCCTTGCCGGGCTTTCCGGGTTCCTGCGAGAATGTCCTCTGGGATACCATTGGTTTTATAACCGTGGCCGTGGTTATAAAACCAATGCGGGACCAGGGTTTCGCCCAACCGCGATGTTATGTAGAGCCGTGCCGTGAAACAGATAGAAGTCACGTTCCGATTAACTGATTGTCAATATACTTTTGCATCGGCGGATAGAAAGATTTGGGTTGGTCGTCGTGACCGGGAGAAGTGTGCCGCACGGTTTATTCGTCTGGTCACAGAACTGGCTCGCAAAGGGACTTCTTGCCGGATCGAAGCATACGCGCCGCTCGGCCCCGCGCTCAAACAGTTGAGGGATGCGGGTGCTATATGCCGCGTCGGGTTACAAAATCCGCCATCGCTCAAGCCGATTAAATGGCAGATGCCAGGAATGCTGGTGCCCGATGCTCCGCCACAGGTATTTTGCCTCTTGGGGTGATTATCTCGCGCGCACATCTGAGCGCGACCGAATGGCCCGCTGCCGCGCCGCCGCCAAGAAGGCCAACCAGAAGCGGTTGCTATCAGATGCCCCGATAACGCGATTGACCGCACATGACGTTTGGGAGGTCATACAGGCCGCGAAGGGCCGCTGTGCTCACTGCGGCTCGTTGGCTGTTGAGAACCGCCCCTCCGGCCCCAGGGGCGCGCCGATACCTCGGCGCAAATCGGGCGTCGGATCGGCAGCCTTGAGCATGTCTGATGGCGATACGGAGGCGGCGGTAACGACCTCTCAAATCTCGCTTGGGCTTGCCTCTGGTGTAACACTTGGCACTCAGAGCGTCGTCCCCAGGCGCTCGATCACGGCGGCTATTATCCAATCACGATCAACGCGCCGGTTCATGGCCAAACCGGCAAGAGGAGGATATCGGCCCGTAACTCTGGTTTCAACTCGGTTCCGTCCGCCAGCCGGTAACTATCGCCGGATTCGCTCGAAACCGTTGTAACTCCTAGAAAAGTTCCCGGAAGAACCCGGAACTGACTGAGAGGTACTTTTTTGAGTGACTATCAAGCTAAATCAATTAGTTATGCGCCGAGAGAGAGGTCTAAACAGCATCTTCAACGGCTGGCGCTTCGAAGACATTTGGCTGGATAAGTAGGAAGCATTTTCTTGCCGCCCCATCATCGCCTTGGCCGGACTTGATCCGGCCATCCACGAATAGGTTGAAGCTATTCGTGGACCCCCGGGTCAAGCCCGGGGGAAGCGGTCTCCTTCATTAGGAACAGGTGATGAAAGAACCACAAACCTGGGACATCGAAGCCGACGTGGTCATCGTCGGCTTCGGTGCCGCGGGCGTCGCGGCGTCGGTCACGGCACATGATCTCGGCGCCAAGGTCGTCATCCTGGAAAAGGCGCCTGAGGGCGAGCATGGCGGCAATACCCGCGTCGCCGGCCAGGGTTATCTGAACACCGCGGACGCGGCAGACGCCGCCGCTTATTTGACCGCGCTGTGCGGCCCCTACACCGTGCCGCCCGAGATGGTGTCGGTGTGGGCCGAGGAGATGTGCCGCAACAACGACTGGCTCGCCGGCATCGGCGGCGACCCGCAGGAGCACCAGCATCCGCCGGTCGGCATCGAGTTCCCCGACCTGCCGGGCGCCGGCACCGTCCACAAATTCCACGACGGCCCGACCTACGGCTATTCCTACACCTGGAAGCGGTTCGAGAGCCTGGTGCGGGAACGGCCAATCCCGATCCTCTACGAGACGCCCGGCCGCGAACTGATCCAGCACGATGTCACCAAGGAAATCCTTGGGCTGCGCGCGCAACGCGGCGAGAAATCGCTGTTGGTGAAAGCCCGGTGCGGCGTGGTGCTGACCTGCGGCGGCTTTGAGAACAACCAGGAGATGATCCGCAACTACCTGCCGGGCATCCCCTATTGCTACACCTCGGGCAGCCCCTACAACGAAGGCGACGGCATCACCATGGCGATGTCTGTCGGCGCCGATCTCTGGCACATGAACAATTACGCCGGCCCGTCGATGGCGCTGAAAGTGCCGGAAGTGCGGACCAGCTTCTCGATGCAGGCGCTGCACTACAGCAAGGAGCAGCCCGGCGGGATGATCGTCGTCGGCCCGGATGCCCGCCGTTTTTGCGACGAAAAGTTCAAGACCCGGCACGGCAAGATCCCGGTCAACGGCCGCTGGCTGCCGCTGTCGACGCCATGCCCGATGTTCATGATCGTCGACCACCGGCTGTTCACCGCCGGCCCGCTCTACGATGCGCATCCGAGCCATGGCTGGACTCAGATCATCGAGAAATACGACTGGAGCGCCGACAACAGCGCCGAGCTGTCCAAGGGCTGGATCAAGCGCGGCGACAGCCTTGCCGGGCTCGCCGCGACCGCCGGCCTCGACCCCGTCGCCCTCGCCGAGACGGTGGCTCGGTGGAACCGCTCATGCGACGCCGGCACCGACGCGGAATTCGGCCGCAGGCTGATGCTGCAGCCGGTGGGCGACGGGCCCTATTACGCCATCGAGCTGTCGCCCTCGATGCTCAACACGCAAGGCGGACCACGGCGCAACGAGAAGGCGCAGATCGTGCGGCCGGACGGCTCGCCGATCCCGCGCCTCTACAGTGCCGGCGAACTCGGCTCGATCTACAGCTACCTCTACCAGGGCACCGGCAATATCGGCGAATGCCTCGCCTTCGGCCGCATCGCCGCCCGCAACGCCGCCGCGGAGGCACCGTGGGGATAGAGTTGGATTTTGTGAGGGCAGAGCCGTTTCTCTCTCGCCTTGGCCGGGCTTGACCCGGCCATCCACGTCTTCCCGCTCCGACGCTGGAGACTGAAGACGTGGCCCCCGGGTCAAGCCCGGGGAAGGCGGTGAAATTGAAGCCTTTCAATCCAAATGGGCCGCGTCCCGCCCCTACTCCACGCCCGTCGCGCGGCGGAAGCGGTTTTTGAGCAGCACGCCGTCGCGCGGCGGCAACACGCGCGGCGGTTCCTCGGCGAGGATCGCGACGCGGGCAAACAGCGTCTGTTCCTTGCGTTGCACCCGGCGGGCGAAATCGGCGAGCGCCGCCTCATCGGCGACGTCAAAGACCGCGTCGATGCCGCAGGCGCGGGCGACGCCGACCAGATCGACCGCGCTGTCGGTGTGGCTCGGCTGCATGCCGGTCTCCGCGTAGCGGCCATTGTCGAAGACCGCGATCGCCAGGTTGGGCGGCTTCTGCACGCCCACCGTGGCGAGCGACCCCAGCCCCATCAGCGTATCGCCGTCGCCGGTGACGACCAGCACCGGCCGGTCAGGCCGCGCGATCGCCAACCCCAGCCCGACCATCGCCGCGCCGCCCATCGCACCCCACAGATAGAAGTTGCGCTCGTCATCGGCGACCGAGGCGGCGTCATACGTCGTCGAGCCGAGACCGGTGACGACAAGCATGTCGCCGCGCTCGTCGAGCAGCACGCGAATGGCCACGCGGCGGTCGAGCCGCGGCTGGTTGCTCCCTTTCATGGCAGTACACCAAGGGGCTGCCCCTCACCCTCCCAGCCCTGCGGGCTGGGTCCCTCCCTCTCCCCGCAAGCGGGGCGAGGGCTAGTAAAAATCTCCCTCTCCCCGCTTGCGGGGAGAGGGTCGGGGTGAGGGGCAGCTTCAAGCGGATACATCGTCATTTCACCCACCGTTTCGCGCCGATCAGCCGCTGCGACAGCAGCACGGCGGTCGCCATGCTGCCGTTGAAGGCGATGTCGAGCGCCGCGGCGACCGTTTCGCCGGCGCTCGCCGCGTCGTCGACGCGGTAGACCAGCACATCCATAAGTTCGAGCGCAGCCTGGGTCTTCGACCCCATCGCCACCTGCCATGGGTTGAACTCGGCCCATTCGCCCCGCATCGTGACCAGCATGGTCAGCGGAAACCGGCAGGATTTCGCTAGCGACAGCATGTTGATGCAGTTGCCGACACCGCTCGACTGCATCAGCAGCGCCGCTCGCTGCCCGCCGAGCCAGGCACCGGCGGCGAGCGCGATGCCCTCCTCTTCGGTGGTCAGTACTACCGCACGAATATCGGGGTCCGCATGCACGCGGTCGATAAGCCGAGCATGGCCGGCGTCGGGAACATAGCCGACCTGGCGAATGTCCGCCGCCTTCAGCGCCGCGAAAATATCGTCGCGCCAATCGGTTGAAACGGCATCTTCAGCCAATCACTGAACTCCTTGCTCCGGCGACGGAGACGGGCAACTGGCTTGTCGCGCCTGCGGACGCGGCTTGTCGGCCCAGCGGCTCGGCTCGACCGTCCCCATCGGAATGCACTCCGCGACGTGCGGATCGAAGAACATCAGCCGCGGCGGTCTCTTTGGCGGAAAGGCAAAGTCGAACGCGCCGAGATACTGCCACCCATCACCCGAATCCGAAACGATCGGCGTGAAGTCGAACGGCTTCAGCGTGATCTTGTAGTCGTAACCGAAGGCGCTCGACATCGCGAGGTGATTGGCATCGATGCGGTAGATGCTTGTGCGCGCGCGATGCGCCCAGTCCCAGCCTCCAAGCATCCGCGTCTCGTATGAGCTGCCGTTGATGATACTGAGGTAACGGCCGGAATCGCGCGTCTCGTCGTTGGAGAGGAACAGATCGAGGCGCAGGTTGAACCCGTATTTTTCGAACTCCGCGACCGACGAATAGCGCGGCACCATCAGGTAGTAGCCGACATAGAGCGACATCGCGACCGCCGGCACCACCGCGACGCCGCCCATGATCGCGAGGATCACCAGAGACCGGCCGAGAAACCTTTTCGATAACACGGTGAACTCGAACGTTCTGACGTTACTCGGTAACGGGAATGGGCCGCCGCCCACTGTAGCGGGCGCGCGGCCGGATCAATACGCCGCTTTGGTATTGCTCCATTGCGTGCGCGACCCAGCCGACCGAACGGGCTACGAGAAAGATTGCCAGCGCGGCGCCCGCCGGTAGGCCGAGCGCGGTCGTCGTCGCGCCGAGGCCGAAATCGACATTGGGGAGCTTCCCTGTCAGCTCCATCGCGGCGACGGCCGCCACCGCAGCCCGGGCTCCCGCGTCCGGCCGGGCCTGCTTCAGCGCCTCGATGATCGCCAGCGCGCGCGGGTCGCCTTGCGGATAGAGCGGCTGGCCGAGCCCCGGAATGTCGTCGCCGCGCGCCAACCGCGCCGCCAGCACCGGCATCGGCTCCATATCGCCCAGTTCGTGAAACAGCGCCTCCGCGCGCGCCGAGGCGCCACCATGGCGCCGCCCCGACAGCGCCGCGAGTGCGCCCGACACTACGGCATAAGGCGTCGCGCCGGTCGACGCGATGCAGCGCGCGACAAACGTCGAGGCGTTGAGTTCGTGGTCGGCGAGTAGCACCAGGCATCGGCGCACCAGATCGGCGCCGGCATCATCCAGCCGCCAGAGTGCCGCCAGTTGCTTGTGCACCGGCTCCGAGGACGGCGGCGCGTCGGTGACGCAAGCGGTTAGTTCCGCGAGAATCATCCCCCCGGTGCGCGCGATACCGGCCGGACTCAGGTCAAGCGCGGCCAGGTCCGCTGGCGCCAGTTCCGCCAGGCGAACCTGGCAGCGTTCGAGCGCCCCCTGCCCCTCGCCCGACCGCCGCTTCGCGGCGGCCACCCGCTCCCCGTAAACCGGGCAAGGGGTATCGGCGCGCTCCCTCTCCTCGCGCGCGGGGAGAGGGTTGGGGTGAGAGGCAGCCATCTGCTCCGGCCCCTCCCACAAGATTGCCGCCACTTCTTCCAGCGTTGCCTTCTCGGCCAACCGCAGCGCGTCGTGGCCACGATAGTAGAAACGATGGTCCTCGATCAGGCAGATCGCCGAGGGGATCACCGGCATCAGCGCCTCAGGCGGCGCCGACGTTGCGCGTGCCGTCCCGCGCCCTTCCCGGAAACGCTCGACTTCCTCAGCGTCGTAATGGCGCTCGCGGCTGCCGGCGACCTCCGTTGATCGCAACAGGCCCCTGCTTACATAAGCATAGAGCGTGTCGATCTTGACGCCGAGCCGATCCGCCGCTTCCCGCGCCGACATGAGCCGAATTCTCTCGAGGATGCCGCTCTCCAACTTGATCCTATATTGATTTTTTGAATCAATATTGACACATGCTGCAACGCAGCACAACTCTCATCGGCACCTGCAACTGGAGGTGCCGATGTCCGCTTCCGTCGAAACCGTCGAATTCACCCGCGGCAACCGTCGGGCGGAACTGCCGCTGATCGCCCCGGCGCTTGGGCCCGCGATGATCGATACCCGCCGTCTGCGCGAGGAGACCGGGTACTGGGCCTTTGACCCGGCCTTTGGCGAGACCGGCGCCTGCCGCTCGGCGATCACCTACGTCGATGGCGACAATGGGGTGCTGCTCTATCGCGGCTACCCGATCGATCAGTTGGTCGAGCGCTGCGACTATCTCGATGTCGCCTGGCTGCTGCTCAACGGCGACCTGCCGAGTGCGGTGCAAAAGGCCAAATTCACCGAGGACATCACCCACCACACGATGGTCAACGAGCAGCTGCACGCGATCTATCGCGGGTTCCGCCGCGACTCGCATCCGATGGCGGTTATGTGCGGCGTGGTGGGCGCGCTCGCCGCCTTCTACCACGACGGGCTCGACATCTTCGACGCGGAGCACCGGATGATCGCCTCGCACCGGCTGGTCGCGAAGATGCCGACGATCGCGGCGATGGCCTACAAATATTCGCTCGGCCAGCCGTTCATCTATCCGCGCAACGACCTCGGCTACGCCGAGAATTTCCTGCACATGCTCTACGCGGTGCCGTGCGAGCCGTATCGCGCCGATCCGGTGCTGGTGAAGGCGCTCGACGCTCTGCTCATCATCCAGGCCGACCACGAGCAGAATGCGTCGACCTCCGCCATGCGGCTTGTTGGTTCGACTCGCGCCAACCCCTATGCCGCGACCGCCGCCGCCATCGCCGCCTTATGGGGGCCGCTGCACGGCGGCGCCAACGAGGAGGTGCTCAATACGCTGGCGGCAATCGGCACGGTCGACCGCATCCCCGAAATGCTGCGCCGCGCCAAGGACAAGAACGACCCGTTCCGCCTCTCCGGGTTCGGTCATCGCGTCTACAAGAGCTACGACCCGCGCGCCAAGGTACTACGGCCGCTGTGCCATGAGGTGCTGGCGGCACTCGGTCGCGAAGACCCGTTGCTGACGCTCGCCATGGAGCTGGAGCGCATCGCGCTCGAAGACGACTACTTCGTGTCGCGCAAGCTCTATCCCAATGTCGATTTCTACTCGGGCATCATCTTCCGCGCGCTGGGCCTGCCGCCGGCAATGTTCACGCCGGTCTTCGCGGTGGCCCGCACCGTCGGCTGGGTCGCGCATTGGAACGAGATGATGACCGACCCGGAGACGCGCATTGTCCGGCCACGCCAGCTTTATATCGGCGCGACCGAGCGGCCGGTGACGCCGATCGACGATCGCGCCGCGCACCCGCCGCTGGTAGGCTGATCAAATCGAATAAACGAAGCTCTCTACATCGCCTTGGCCGGGCTTGACCCGGCCATCCACGAATGGTTTCCGACTATTCGTGGACCCCCGGGTCAAGCCCGGGGGAGGTGCAGATTTTTGGTGCTTCAACTAATCTGCCCAAGGCCCGATTGGAGAAACAGCCATGGCAAAACGCATTGATCTCGCGGCGGCTGCAGTGCTCACCGGCACGACCTATCCGCCACCCTATGACGAGCCGTGCCGGGCACGAGAGCGCATCCGGCTCGGCGACGCGGCAGGCCTTACACAGTTCGGGGTCAACCTGCTACGCCTGCCGCCCGGTTCCTGGTCGGCGCAGCGCCACTGGCATGTCGGCGAGGACGAATTCATCTACGTCGTCTCCGGCGAGGTCGTGCTGGTGACCGACGCCGGCGACGAAGTGCTGCGCGCCGGCGACTGCGCCGGGTTCAAGGCCAATGAGCCGAACGGCCACTGCCTGCAAAACCGCTCGAACGCCGACGCCACCGTCCTCGAAGTCGGCAGCCGCGTCGCCGGCGGCGACACCGCCCATTATCCCGAATGCGACATGGTCGCGGTTCCCGGCGGCAGCTACACCAAGCGCGACGGCACGCCCTACCCGAAACAGCCGCGGCGGATCGCGTAACTAGTCGGCCGAGTTGTTCATAGTGCGGGGTACAACCTGCTCAGTTTGACCCGCGCGTCGGCGGTGGTGAACTGCCAATTCGCCTTGGCGTGCTTCCTGTTGCGGTCAGCTTCCCATGCCTCGACTTCGTCCTTCAACACCCGCTGATCGGGGATGCGGCGGTCGAGGCATTGGGAGGAGAGAACGCTGAGTTCAGATTCCGCCATGTCGAGCCAACTCCCGTGTTTTGGTGTGTAGTGCCACTCGAACCGTTCGACGAGCCGGCGGGCTTCGGCGGGGGGAAAGGCTTCGTACAGCGAAGCTGGCTTGTGCGTGTTCAGGTTGTCCTGGACGAGCACGATTTTTGCTGAACCGGGGAAGTGCGTGTCGGATAATTCCTTGAGCACCTGGGCATAATCCATCGCCGTGTGACGGTCGGTGACCTTGACGTGCCGCCAGCCTTCCAGTGGCGCGAACATCATGAACAGATTGGCCGTCCCATTGCGTCGGTATTCGTAATCGTGCCGGCCGGGCCGTCCGGGTTTCGCCGCGATCGGCACGCGCGTTTCGGCAATGAGTTGCTTTGAGGTCTCGTCGAGGCAGACCAGGGGACGTTGCCGATCATAGGGCCGTTGATAAACCTCCAAGACGTCTTCCATGGCGGCAACAAAGGCGGCGTTGGCGTCCGGCGGGATGACCCATTGCTGCTTCAGATGCGGCTTGAGAGTGTTTTTTTCAGCGTCCGCCCGATCGTGTTGTCGCTGGCCCGTTCGACGATCTTCAGTTCGACGACCGCCTCTTCCAACAGTTGCAATGTCCAGCGTGCGCGGCCGGCCGGCGGTTTGGAACAGGCCAACGCGATTAACCTGGCCTCGGCCGCCCCATCGAAGATCCGCCGCCTCGCCGAATTCGCCGAATGCTTGCGAATCAGGGCCGCCTCCAACCCCTCTTCGACCAGCCGCTGGCGCGTCCTGGCAACCGTGGCGACACTGGTCTCGAGCGCCGCTGCAATCTCGCTGTCGCTCCAGCCTTCACCACCGTCCGAGGTATCGGCTTTCAACAGAATGCGGGCCTTCAGCAGCTTTTGTGCCGGATGTTTCCCGCTATGGATAAGGGCGTTGAGCTTCTCCCGCTCCGTATCGCTGAGTGTCACAATGTATTTCTTTACTGCGCTCTCTTTGCTGCCCACGTCTCCGCTCCGTCGCTGGTGACGCGGACATCGATTCAGAGAACCCTCACAAAATCAATGACGGAAGCGACTAGAACGTCGTCAGAATTTCGCCGCGCTGCGACAGTAGCGCCGACAGTTGCGCCAGCCGCTCGTCGATCCGCTGCTCAGCGGCAGCATCGAGCGCGGCATCTATCGGCAGTGCGGCCACGGTGTCGGCCAGTTCCTTCGCGCCGCCGATCAGCAACACGTCGCAGGTGCCGAGGCGGGCGAGCGTCTCCACCTCGTTCCGGTGTCTTTGCCAGATCTTGTCATTGGGCGGAACCGCGGCGCCGCGCACTCGGGTATCGATCTCCCCAATGCGATCCTCAGCCGCCTTAAATCGGCGGGCCTCCGCGAGAGCCGTCGGGTCCGGGTCGGGGTGTTGGCGGGTCGGCGGCGGCAGAAACCGTCGCCGGTAACGAGCCTCCAAATCGCGAAGCCGCGCGACGGCAGCGGCCAGATGGTCGCTGGCACGCGACCGGACCAGCAGATCATCGGCCCGCATCTGGTTGTCGAGGCGATACCAGTTATAGCCGTAACCGTTGATCAGCATCACGCCGATCCGATACAGCGGGTCATCCTCTCCGGGGTATCCCGAGACCGGGCTAGCCACGCCGCGGCTCCTGGCCTGTGAGGCCGGACAGCGACGTCGCAATCTGTGCCGACGCACCGATATTGAATGGCTGGCCGATCGCCATGTTGGGCGCCGAGACAAGGCCGTGCTCGGCCATGATCATTGCGATGTAATACCGCACCGCGTCGATCTCCTGGAGACCGAAGGCGCGCAGCGAGATCAATGCCCGCATCCGCTCGTCGCGCGGGAATACCAGCACCTTTACCGTGTCGAGCGTGATGCCGAATACCCTGAGGAAATCCTGTAGGTGGCCGTGCACGGTTTCGCCGATCTCGTGAATCTTTTCGTTGACCCGCTCCAACGGAGTCACCTGGACGACCTGGTTTATTGCCTGCTCGACCACCGGCTTCGCGTATTCATTGACCTGATCCGCGGTGATCGTGTGGTCGGCGACCGGCATATGCGTCACCAGCGCCACCGCGTCGTCTTTGTTCGCGACATGGAAGTAGTAGTCGACCTCATAGCTCATCTCGGCCATTTCCGAGGACAGCGCGAGCCCGGTCGCCTTCACCACCATTTTCGAGCGGTTGATATAGAGCGCCTCGTATTGCCACGGACTCTGGCCGCCGAAGAATGCCTGGGTGAACGAGCCGAGAATCGGCAGGTCCGGCGTCGTCACCGGGTATTGGCCGGTTTCGTAGACGTTGAGGATCGCGCCACGCGATTTGAGCACGCAGAAATGGTTGCTCTCGACCGTCAACAGCGAATTGTTGACTATCGAGTTGTCCGGGTAGTGCCACAGCAGAATACCCGGGCCCATGACCTCCCGGCCGTCACCTTCCAGCGTCGAAATGACCCCGCGAATTCCCTGCACGACGGACTCTCCTGTGTTGCCGAACCAGCTCAATTTGGTTGCACCATCATCTTATCTCACCGCCGTTACGCAGCGTTGACGGCTGGGGTTCCCGGGCACATCGGCGCGCGTATCGATTTAGTGGGAACATCCGTCGATGCCATCAGCAATGATAACCTGGCGGCCCAGCGTATAATCAGCGAGGGCTGCGCGCGGCTTCCGCGTCGCGGCGATGCGCCATGTGCCGCAGATAGGCGATCACGGCATCGACATCCGCCGCCGGCAGCGCGGCCTCGCTGAATGCGGGCATCTTCTGGTCGGGCCAGCTGCGCAGCGATTTCGGATCGCGGATCTGCGCGACGAGGCCGGTGCGGGTCATGTATTCCGTCGGGCTGCGCGGCACGGCAAGGTCCGGCCCCATATCGCCCTCGCCGCCGCCGCGCATACGGTGGCACGGCAGGCACTGGACGATGAACACCTCCTGTCCGTGCCGCGCCGGGGCGTCCGGTGCCAGACCGGCTGCGACGGCGATCTGCGGCCAACGCCACGCCGGCGCCTCGACCTCGGTCAGCGCCGCCAAAGCGTAAGGCCATTGCTCCTGGCGGACATGGGAGCGCTCGGGATCGAGCCAGACGATGTAGAACGGGCCGGCGCTGTCGTTTTTGCCCGGCAACGGCGGCCATGGCGTGCCGGGTTCCTCGATCGCCACCCAAGGTACCGAGCCGCCGCTTTTTGCCTTCAAGAGCAGCGTCATGGGAAGCTGAGAGACAAAGCCGTCGGTAGCGCGCGTCTCCAGCGTATCCGCCCCTTCCAACGGCAAGCCTTCGAGCAGCGCCAGCAACGGCACGGCGCGGAAAGACATCTCGCGCCGATAGGCGACATCGTTCGGCACGGTGATGTCGTGCGCATCCGGCCGTGCCAGCAACGTCGCGGCATCGAAATCGCGGACCTTGTCGCCAAAGGCGACGCGCAATCCCGGCTCGGCCGCAGCCGCCTCGCGCGGTCCGCCGAGCAGCACCGCCGCCATCAGCAGCGCCAGCAACACCCTCGCCATCGGCAGGTTCGCGCCGCCGCTCTCTTGCTTTACCAGCCGAGCGCGTAGGCGGCGCGCCGCGGGTCGGCACCAGCTTCCAGCGTGCCGCGGGCCGGGTCGACGAGGATCGCGCAGACCGCGCCGGCGAGCCATTCGAAGTCGCCCCAGCGCTCGATCTTGTGGCCGCGCGCCGCGAGGCCACTCGCCACATCCTCGGAGAAGCGGGCTTCGAGGTTGAGCCGGCCGGGATAGTAATCATAGGGCGCGAAGGACGACGGGTAGGAGTAGCTGGCGAAGCGCGGCTGCTCGATGGCGTCCTGCACCGGCATGCCGTGCGCGAAGACGTTGAGCAGCACCTGCAGCATCGCCTGGGTCTGCACATCGCCGCCCGGAGTGCCGAACGGCAGGAATTGCGCGCCGTTGCCCTTGATCGCCAGCGCCGGGTTCGGCGTCAGCCGCGGCCGCTTGCCGGGCGCGACGCCAGCAGGGTGTTTCGGGTCGGGCCGCGACTGCGAGCCGCGGTTCGACGGGATGAACCCGGTGCCGGGCACGATCGGCGAGCCATAGGAGCCGTCGCTCGGCGTCGCCGAGAACAGATTGCCCCAGCGGTCGGCGGCGCAGACGTAGGAGGTGTCGGGCTCGGGGAACGGGTTGCCGGCGCTCGCCGACAGCACCTGCCCCTGCGCCCCGAGGGCGCCCGGCGGCGGCATCTGCGGCCAGGCCTTATGCGGATCGATCAGCTTGCGCCGCTCGGCCGCGTATTCCTCCGACATCAGCGTCGGCAGCGGCACGCTGCCCGTCGCCGGGTCGGTGTAATAGGCCTCGCGGTCGGCAAAGGCCAATTTCAGCGCCTCGGTCAGGTGGTGCACGTAATCGGTGCTGTTATGGCCGAACTTGGTGACGTCGGTGCCTTCGAGCAGCGCCAGGGTCTGCAGCAGCACCGGCCCCTGGCACCATGCGCCGCAGGTGAAGACTTCAAGGTCGCCGAAGCGCCGCCGCTCCGCCGGGCCGACCGGCGAGTGATAGTTCGCCAGATCCTCGGCCGACAGCAGCCCGCCCTGCTCTCGGTTGAACGCGACGAATTTCTTGGCGATGTCGCCCAAATAGAACGCCGCGCGCGCCGCCTCGAGCCCCACTTCGCGGCCCTGCCCCTTTGCCGCTGCCTCCTCGTCGGCCATGTATTGCAGCGAGGCGGCCAGTTCCCTCTGGTAGAAAACCTCGCCGGTTTCCGGCGCACGGCCGCCCGGCAGGTACACCGCAGCGCTCGACGGCCATTGCGCGTGGCGCTCGGCGTGGCGCTTCAGGCTGTCGGCCATCAGCGGGTACATCGGGAAGCCGTCGCGCGCGAGCCGGGTCGCTGCCGCCGCGACCTCGCCAAAGCTCATCGTGCCGTAGCGTTTCAGTGCGGTGATCCATGCGTCAGGCGCGGCCGGTACGACGGTACGCAGCACGCCCAACGGGATCTTGCCGCCATGCTCGCGCATGAACAGGTTCGGGTCGAGCGCGCGCGGCCAGGTGCCGAGCCCGGCAATCGTCACCACCTCCTGCTTCTCGGCGAGGTAGATCATGGTCGGCGCGACACCGGCGCAATTGACCAGGTCGCTTTGCAGTACGCCGAGCGCGATCCCTGCCGCGACGCCGGCATCGATCGCGTTGCCGCCGGCCTGAAGGATGTCGAACCCGGCCGTCGTCGCCAGGTAATGACCGGCGGCGATGGCGTGGCGGGTGACGGCGATGGTCGGGCGGTGCGCGGCCGTGGGCATGGAGACCTCCGCGAAGGGCGTTTGTTGCATCAAAGCTTACGCCGGAAGTCGATCCGCACGAAGCGCTATCGCCAAACCGACAAGTTCTTGTATCAGACTTGGCGAATGCTGCTCCGCCGCCCGATCAATCGCCGCAGCTTTATCGCCGGCGCCACCGGCCTTGCCGTGCTGCGCCCGCGCCTCGGCCACGCGCTGCAAGGCTACCCATTTACGCTGGGCGTCGCTTCCGGTTGCCCGCGCGCCGACGGAGTCGTGCTCTGGACGCGGCTGGCGCCCGGCCCGCTGTCGCCCGATCCGAACCGTCCCGGCGGGATGCCGCCCGACCCCGTGCCGGTGCGCTGGGAAATCGCCGAGGACGCGCAGATGCAGCGCGTCGTGCAAAGCGGCTCCGTAAGCGCCGAGCAGCTGACGGCGCATTCGGTGCATGCCGAAGTCGGCGGGCTCCAGCCGGACCGGGTCTATTTCTACCGCTTCACCGCCGCCGGCGAGGCCAGCCCCATCGGCCGCACCCGTACCGCGCCGGCACCCGGCGCGGCGAACGACCGGCTGCGCTTCGCGTTCGCCTCATGCTCGAATTACGAGCTGGGTTTCTTTTCGGCCTATCGCCATCTTGCGGCCGAAGCGCCCGATCTCGTCGTCTTCTTGGGCGACTACATCTACGAATATGTCAGCCAGTCGCCGCTCAAGGTCCGCGCGCACAGCGACGGCACCGAGGCCATCGACCTGAAGACCTACCGCAACCGC
>CAVZUA010000049.1:0-117844 GCA_963778385.1 uncultured Alphaproteobacteria bacterium
CATGAGCGTGATCCCCGTCGCCGATCGTGAACCAACGTTTCCGCTAACCCTGCTGACGGCAGAGCAGTCGTCAAGCAGAGGGATGGCGGGGCTCGCGCCTCGCAGACCAGAACCTCGGTGTTGCACCTCCATACTGGCGGTCTCCGCCCTTCCATTTAGAGCAACCGCTATTTTAACTTTGCAAAATCGAAAGCTGGAGCGTTGGCAAGCTGGTCTTTTGTCAGATCGGTCGTGAATTTAGCCTCGCTGCCGACCTTGATGTTCGTTGCCGGAACGGCAACCAGCTTGTCGCCTATCCCCAGGAACCCACCGACGGAAAGGATCACGGCTGCGGTGATTCCGTGGTCGAGATCCACCAGCACATCTTCGATCTGACCGATCGACGTGTCGCCCTTATAGATTTTATTGCCAATTATTTTGCTCGCCCTGGCACTTCTCGCCAATGCTGCATCATCAATTCCAGCTATCGGTACGCTTTGGGCCTCGGCGTGGGTCGTGATGAGGACAAGTAATGTCGCAAATATCGCAAGGGTCATGGCTTTCACTTAGAGTGTCCTCCATACGAAGACAGCGATTGCTCCAGGTCTGTCCGACAAAATCGGATCATCCGCATCGACCACATCCTTCTCATTGGACCGAAACAGTCAGGCCAGCGATCAATCCGCTGGCCTCACAAACGGTCCCGCACGGCACGAGGTTCTCGCCTTCCGTCTCAACGGCGCGGTTTGAATGGAAAGCAACCGTGTGCCCTCGTGACAAAGTCCCGATCCAGGAAATAGAGGGTGGACAGGGTTGGAGTCAGTCCAGAGATCCCCAGCGACATGAGTGGGCGAATTGGTGATGGAAGCGTTGGCCTCGCTCGACCAGGTCGCCTACATCCGCTTTGCCTCGGTTACCGCAATTTTCGTGAAGCCAAGGATTTCGGAGAATTCGTCGGCCAGATCGCGGCGGATGACGATTAAAGTCGCCGCGGCGCTGATTGAAGGGCGAAACTTAGATCTCTGCGGAACGCGTCCATGATCGCACATTCTGACCTCGCCGCCCTCGACAGGCTCAAGACCCGTATCCAGGGATTGCGGTCCAAGACCACGGTCAATGGCTGCACCGAAGCCGAAGCCCTATTGGCCGCCGCCAAAGTGGCCGAGCTACTCGACCGACATGATCTTTCGCTTACCGACATCGAAATCCGTGACTCAGAATGTGAGCAGCGCCCCTATGAGACCTACCGCAAGAAGCGCATCCCGCTAGACGGTTGCGTCGGTGCTATTGCGAACTTCTGCGACTGCCGGGTTTGGCGCGAGAAGAACCAGTTAGGCGACGCCCGCTACGTCTTCTTCGGTCTGGCTCCGATATCGAGGTCGCCCACTACCTGGCCGAGGTGATCGATAACGCCGTACGATTTGAACTCGGCTGCTACAAGATGTCGGCCAACTATCGGCGTTTCCGACATCAGGACCGACATATTGCGAATTCCTCTTTCACGTTGGGCATGGTCGCCTCCATCGCGGACAAGCTGGTGGCGATGAAGAGGGAACGTGATGCAGTGAATAGTGGCACGGGGCGTGATCTCGTCTTGCTCAAGACTTCGGTCGTCGATGCCGAACTCGGAAAGCTCGATCTGAAGCTGCGGACGGTGCGTCGCACGACGCGAATGGTAGCACCGGCGGCCTACGAAGCCTGCGGAGCCGCCGGCGCGTCATTGGCGATCAACCCAGGAATTCGTGGGACTTGAGCGCCGCCACTTATCGTATTAAATCGCGCGCGGATGTCCCGGCGCAGAAATATAGAACCGGCTAGGAATGGACAAGAAAGACCGAGGCTCGCGTATCGGAACTATCCATTGGTCTGTTCCGTTAAGAAGCATTGTTCCAACTATTGCGCGAGGCACTCCCCATGCTGCCGCCGTTCGAATTTGCCGTTGCCGTCGAGATTACAGAGCAACTTATCGACCTGTACGCCAGACGTGCAGAGGCTTCGGAGCGGAAGGATTGGGAGCAGGTGCACCGATTGGACATGGAGATGGACCGGGCGTCCCTTTTGCGCGAGGCGATACGCGACCGGGCAGATCAGTTCGAGCTAACGTAATTATCGAGCCTCAGCCTGTGGTCGCGTCCGGTCTTCTCCTATCGGTTTAAGTCCGTCACCCTTGCTTTCTTTGGCCAGGCGGCGCCAACGGTTCGCCAGATCGAGGAAGATCGCCTTGTTCTTCGGATCTTCCACCTGGGCCGCCATGCGCTCGCTTTCTTCGACGCGGGCCAGGCAATACTCAGCAGAGTGTAAGGTATCGTCAGCGCCGCTCGCTAATAAGCGGGAGTTCATCGCGTCTCCTCAGCCGTCTAGGCCGCAATGTAAATGGGCGGTAACGGGGAGATGGGCGCTGGATGCTTGTTTTCAAGAGAAAGGGCGGCCTCGAAGAGCCGCCCTTTCCGGTCGGAATTGTGGATGCGATCAGCGTTTCAGAAGAGCCATCAACCGCGACGGGATTGGCTCATCAATGGCGTCACCGTACAGTCCATGCAGCAGCTCGTTACCGTCGCTATCTCCCTCAAGGAATGAACGAATTTGGTGATCGATGAGCGCGCCAAAATCACTCAAGGCGGCGGGAAGCTCGACTGCGCCAACGGTCGTTTGAAGCGTGATGTCGATCATGGAAACCGGAACTCCTCAGTGCGGGAAAACAGCCGCGTTGCTCGATTGCAATGTGAACAGGGCGTAACGGGAATGTATCCCGGCCGTCGCAAAAATTTTTTCTGCTACTGCGCTGCCTCTTTCCCCCATCTAATCGAGACCGCGACCTTCCCCCGGCTCATCGCACTCCCGGCACCGCAACCGCCGTTCAGGTCGGGCCTGACGCCGAGGCCCGCACCGGATTTGGAGGAGTGGGCTATTGGCTTTGGCGAGGCTCACCACGGCGATCGCAAAGCCATTGTCGAGGCGGATGACTGGATCGGGCCGGCGTTCCAGACGCGTATGAACGTGGCATCGGTCGCCCGCGCTTTCGAACCCTCCCGGCGACGGGAGGCTTTGAGTTTCACCCACCATAACGTGTCTCGGCGCAGCCAACGCAAACGGCCGACGAGCTGCTCGATTGGTGCCTTGAAGACGTGGCCCAGTGCGGCCGACCGCGCTCGGTCGCGAGCGGCGAGTCAAACTGAACGATTACTACAACAAGCGGCAGGAGGACTGGAACAAGCTGGAGATGGGCCGGGCAGTAGACCGGCGCAGTGCGACGACGGAGGTCCGCCTCCACGTCACCCAGGTACCAGCAGAACCGAAGGTGTTTCACTTGGTCGCGGGGCCCCCTCGCGCGGAGGTGGCGCTTGATGCATCAATGCCCGATGGCACGGTCCCTCCCGAGCTTGCCGCTTTGCAGGAAGAACAGGAAGAACCGTCGCCGGTCGCGGTTGACCGCGTCGCCATCGCCACGGCCGCGATGGCGCACCTCGATTTTGCCCAGGCCCTCGCGGTCTTCAGCGATTGGCAGCGCGATCTGTCGCCGGATCAGCAGGAAACGGTAGCGGCCGCGCTTGGCGGCCTGCTCCATAGAGCGTGTCGAGCACGCCGACCTCGCCCCAGCTCGTTTGATCGTGCATCGCGGCGCCCTTCGGCGAGCATTTCGGTGGCTGCCACAGGCCGTACCAAGAACGGCAAGCCGGCGCGCTAATAATGCGCGTCGGAAGCCCCTACAGGCGCGCCGTTTACCGTCTTCCGCCGCCGCGATACCAACCGTGGCGCATCAAGAGGGCGTCTCGATCGGTGCCGGGGTGACCTCGGCGCCGTGGGCGAAATGGCCGATCAGGCCGAGCACCAACAGCATGATGATGATGCCGAGCTTCTGCTGCACCGCGACGGCGAAGGCGAGCAGGAATGCCGGCAGCGATCACGAGCGTCACGCTCTCCTATGGCTGCACGACAAGAAGATCGGCGACGACGCCCGTTCGTCGACTTCGCACTCGTGCTGCTGGCCCGAGTTGCGGCGGGTGCATGCCGATTTCTGCAGGGTAGCTCATCCGCATCATAGGTCCACGCCCGCCGGGTAGGGGGGCCGGGCCCCGATCTTAAGCGAATAAGGGCGGTCATCCGGTGCGGGCGTCACGTTTGCTTTTTGGTTACACTGGTGAGTAAAATGGAACCGGACCAAGAAAATAGGGCTCGCGATGTGGTCGCCGCGGCCGATAAATCCTTGGTATTACTTGTCTAATCTGACAGGATCTATTGAATAACTAACCAAAAATACTGTATTTCTCGGGCTTTTGGTAGTTTTGTCGCCCGCTGGCGACCTTACGCAACCGAAAATAATCTTCGCTAACCTCGGATAACCATGCTGTGACCTGGCGCGGCCAGGTTATAATCGATGATTACCTGGCATCAACGTTTGGGGAGCGGAGCAATGGAAATATCGCACCGGGGTTGGGCTGTTGTGCGGGCAAAGCCGATGAGCGAGTTCGTCGCCCAGGACGCCTTGCGAGCGCCGTGGTTACCGCATCTGTCTGCCGGCGTATCGCAAGATGATGCTAGGCAAGCGTCGAGATCGAGGGACGGTGGTGACGCGACCGCTGTTTCAGGGCTACCTGTTTGTTGAGCTACATCGCGGCCAGGGTTGGGTCGACATCCTTCATACACCGGGAGTGCGTGATCTGGTGCGTCGCGCGGGCGACCGTGATTTGCCTGCCTTGTTGGAGCCCGAACTGATTGCGGAAATCTACGCCAAGTCAGAGGCGGGTGACTTTGATGAACGGCCGATCAAAGGGGTGACGCTCAGAGCCAAGCCAGGTGACTCGATGCGCGTGACGGAAGGTCCGTTCGCGAGTTTCTTCGCGGAATTACGGGAAGTCGACCAGCGGGGGCGGGTGCAGACCCTGATGCGGTTCTTCAATCGACAGGTTCCGGCCAACTTTCATTTGCACGCTTTGGAGGAAGTTTCCGCTTGACATCCCTCAATTTGACGAGCATCTGGGTTCGTGTACCAGATTTAGGGGTGGGGTAACGCTTGCCCCATTCCTGCGGACGCCATGAAGTCCGATGAAACCGACCCGATCAACGCCCTTTGTCAGAAGCCTCGCTTGGCGCGCTCTGCGCGTGATCGCCCTTAAGCGCGACCAGTACCGTTGCGTGAAGTGCAATGAGGATGTCAGCTATCCTGGCAAGGCGCGGGTCGACCACATCTTGCCGCGCAGCACGCATCCGCACTTGGCGTTGGTCTTGGAAAATCTCCGGACGCTGTGTCCGATATGCGACAACCAATCTCACCGCGAGAAGAAGAGCAAACATCGAACGGGTGAGCGACAGGAACGGTTCGTCATCCGTGGCGCTCGGCTTGATGGCAGCCCACTCGATCCGAACCACCACTGGAACAAGCTATGAGAACGCGAGGCAAGCAACCCGCCGAGCCGGCGATGGTTGTCATTGGTGCCTTCGGTCAGCGACCCGATCCGCCAGCAGGGCTGACCAAACGGCAGGCTGATATTTGGCGGGAGGTTGTTGCCTCGGAAGACCCGAAGTTCTTTGGCACGGGGGCGTTGCGCGGCTTGCTGGTGGACTACTGCCGGCATCGTGAGGCGACCGAGCAACTCAGCGAGGAATTGAAGGCTTTTAAGCCAGCATGGTTGAAAGACCCTACCCAAATTCGGCGCTACCAAACCCTGCTTCGCATGCGCGGGCTGGAAGTGAACGGCGCGGCAAATCTGGCAACCAAGCTCAGACTGACAAATCAGGCGCGGTACGTTCCGCACGCAGCGGCTCGGGCGGCTCAAAAGGTCGCCAAAATCAAGCCGTGGGAGACGTAGAGAGCCGCGCCGACAAGAACATCAAGTGGATTCAGGAATACTGCTACGTTCCCGAGGGACAGTTCACCGGGCGGCAGATCAGCCTGCGGGAATGGCAAAAGGACGAGATACGGCGGATTTACGACAACCCGGCCGGCACCCGTCGCGCGATCCTTAGTTTCGGACGCAAGAATGGCAAGTCTGCTCTCGCTTCTTGCTTGCTCCTACTTCATCTCTGCGGCCCCGAGGCGCGGCGGAATTCCCGGCTGTACAGCACGGCGCTGTCGCGGCGATCAGGCGGGCATCCTCTTCGACCTGGCCGAAGATCGTCCGGCAGTCGCCGGTTCTCTACGATGTCGTGGTCATCCAAGAAGCCAGGAAAGAGCTAACCTGTCCCGAGTTGGACCGGCTATCGGGCGCTTTCGGCGGAAGCGACGACGGCTTTTGGGCTGAGCCCGGTTTTTGTCGTCCATGACGAGTTGGGCCAGGTGCGTGGGCCGAGGTCGCAGCTTTACGAGGCGATGGAGACGGCGACGGCGGCGCAGGCCGACCCGCTGACCATCATCATCAGCACCCAGGCGCCGCACGACGCTGATTTGCTTTCAGTGCTGATCGACGACGCCGTCGCCGGTCATGACGAGCGGGTGGTCGTCAGCCTCTATACTGCGCCGCTCGATGACGATCCGTTTGATGAGGAGACAATCAGGCTCGCGAATCCGGCTTATGGTGAGTTTCAGAACCCGACCGAAGTGCTGGCGATGGCCGAGGACGCGCGGCGGATGCCCAGCCGAGAAGCCGAGTTCAGGAACTACATTCTCAACCAGCGGGTCGAGGCGAACAGCCCGTTTATCTCGCAGGAGGTCTGGGCGACCTGCGCTGCGCCGCCGTTGCCGATCGACGATGTCGAGGTCTATGGCGGGCTCGATCTTTCGGCGGTCAACGACCTGACCTCCTTAGTGCTGATCGGTCGGGTCGACGATATATGGCAAGTTCATCCGACTTTCTGGCTGCCGGCGTCTGGCCTCGCTGAGAAAGCCAAGAAGGATCGGGTGCCATACGACCAGTGGCACCGGGAAGGTTATCTCCAGGCCGCTCCCGGCAAGTCGGTCGACTACGAGTTTGTCGCTGCGTATTTGCAAGACGCATTTCGCCGATATGATATTCGCAAATTAGCATTCGATCGGTGGGGCTTTAAGCATTTGCGGCCTTGGCTGTTGCGCGCGGGGTTCGATGAGCCTGAGATCGACGCGGTGTTTGTCGAGTTCGGACAGGGCTATCAGAGCATGTCGCCGGCCATGCGTGACCTTGAAGCTGAAATCCTCAACGGCCGGATCGCCCACGGCAATCATCCGGTCCTCAAGATGTGCGCGGCGAATGCGGTCGTGAAATCCGACCCAGCGGGCTCGCGTAAGCTGTCGAAGTCCGAACACATCGGCCGGATCGACGGCATGGTCGCCCTGTTGATGGCGGTTGGTGTCGCGCCGCTGAGCGAGCCCGAGTTCGACGCTTACGCGATGATCGGTTGATTTCGGGACGAGCTAACACAGTTGAAAAGTCTGGTGCAGTGAAATCGCGGCAATCCGCGGGCTTCGTCCGAGCCAGCCTGGAAGTACATCGAAAATGCCGATTCTGCTTTCTCGAAACTGTCGTAACCGTCTACACTGACGAAAGGCGCCGCCTCGCGAGCAGCGGCGATGAGAGCGCCTGAAACCCTGCCCAAAATGACAAATTGCGCCAGATCTCAAATCCGCCAGGAAAACCGCCAGAACTCCCGCCAGAACCCCGCCAGAACCTCCCCTGCGCTTTGCACTGCAAAACCCGCCACCGTCCTACGCCTGCTCTCTCGGCGTCCGTCAGCGTCGCGAAAAGCGTGGCGTCAACCATTGGGGGTTTCTGATGTCGTTTATGTCCGAGCACGGATTGCGGATGCAGGATAACGGTTTTCCGATTATCCCGATACAACCACACTCGAAAGTGCCCGGCATCTTCAACTCGTCTGGTCAGTGGGTCGGCTATACTGGCTGGACCAAACATTGCGATCGAGGGACCACCAAATACGAAGTTGAATTATGGTCTAGATTCCCCGATTACACCGGCATCGGAGCGGCGTGCGGCTACTTGATCGCGCCCGATATCGACATCGTGCAGGATCACCAACTCGCTCACGATGTTGAACAATTGGCGTATAAAATGCTGGGTGACACACCAGCTTCGCGGATAGGAATGTGGCCTAAAAAACTATTGGTTTATCGAACAGAAACGCCATTTAAAGGAATCAAGAAGCATCCGATCGAGATCCTGGGGCACGGTCAACAGTTTGTCGTTGAGGGTATTCATCCTGAAACAGGCCAACCGTATTATTGGCCAGGCGACAGTCTTCTCGACATGGATTTTAACGAACTGCCGGTCGTTACCGAGGAAATGTGCCACGCCTTTGCCGAGGCAGCTTACGCTATGATCCCACCGGAATTGCGCTCGACCTCGGTGCTTGGCGAAGACATCGTCGGCAACAGCGACCATCATCAGAGCGCCTATTACCTGAGAGGCACGATCGAGGCGTTGGAAGACGCCATGCGGTGCATCGCCAACCCTGACCTCGATTATCATTCCTGGGTGCGGATCGGCATGGCGCTCAAGGGCGGCATCGGCGACAAGGCCGAGGTGCTCTTTGCGCGCTGGTCGGCGCTCAGCAAAAAGAACGTGCCCGAGACGACCGCCAAGTTTTTCGCCGGCGTCAAACCGACCAAGGTCGGGGCTGGGACGGTTTATCACATCGCCCGGTGCAAGGGCTGGAAGTGTCCACCGCATTTGACGATGAACGGCGCAGTGGCATGGGAGATGAATAACCATCCAGCAGAAGCCTTAATTCATCCGCGGCCGCTGGTCGAAGTCGAAACCGCGGAGGAAACTGCGGAAGAAACCGCGGCGAAAACTGCGGCTGATGATTTAGGCGGCGGTTTAAATGGCGCAAACGGTGCCGGTCACGCCAACGGCAAGGACCATACAAACGGCGCCGGTTACAGCAACGGGACGGGTCAGGCCGATGGGGCCAAGCACACCAATGGCGCCGCCTACGGGCCTGCCGAGCCGCCACCACCGGTCAGCGGCGACGTCACGGTTCCAGAAGCGTTCTACGATCTCAGCGGGATCATCCGCGACTTTGTCGAGTACACGCTGGCGACCGCGTATCGCCCGCAGCGGGTGCTCGCGGTCGGTGCTGCGATCGCGGCGATCGGGGTGCTGGCCGGACGTCGCTACAGGAGTCCGTCCAACCTGCGCACCAATGTCTTGGTCGTCGGCATGGCCGAAAGTGGCGCCGGCAAGGAGCACGCCCGACAATGCGTTACCGCCGCGTTTCAGGCGGCCGGGCTGACCAAGTACATCGGCGGCAGCCGGCTGGCGTCGGGCAGCGGATTGCTGAGCGCGCTCGCCCGGCACCCGTCGACGATCTTCCAACTCGACGAGTTCGGCGCCTGGCTGAAGAAGGCGATCAACCCGCGCGCACCAAGCACGTTTCCGAGATCTGGGATTTTCTCACAGAGCTGGCGACCAGTGCCGGCACGGTGTTTCTCGGAGCCGAGTACTCCGATCAGAAAGAGCACCCACGCCAAGACATCATCGAGCCATGCTGCGTGATCCACGCGACCACCGTGCCCGAGCCGTTTTGGCAGGCTCTGAACCCCGGCTTTCTGCGCGACGGATCGTTTGCCCGCTGGCTGATTTTTGTCAGCGACGACCCGCTGCCCGAGTTCATCACCAAGCCGCTCGATATGAAGGTGGTGCCGGCCGAGCTGATCGATGGGTTTAAAGCCGTCAGCGGCGGCGCTGGGAGCCCCGGCAGTGGGGGGAACCTCGCTGGGCTAGCCATCGGTACTCCGCAGCCTTACACAGTGCCCTGTGACGCTCCAGGGGCGGCGGCGCTCGACGACCTGGCCCGCGCCACCGACGAGCACCAGCGCGCCCACCTCGGAACAGCGCAGTCGGCCTTGCTGGCGCGAGTCTGGGAGCATGTCGCACGGGTTGCGATGATCCACGCGATCTCACTAGATCCGATCCAGCCGGTGATCGGGTTGGCCTCGGTGCAATGGGCCGAGGAGATCGTCGGCTACTGCGTCGACACGATGATCAAGGAGATCCAGCCGCAACGTCTCCGACAACGATCATGAGATGCAGACCAAGCGGGTGCTGCGCATCATCCGCCAAGCCGGGGCGAAGGGAGATCACCCGGTTCAGCCTCACTCGGGCGACATGGTTCCTTGGCAACGATCGCCGGCGCGACGAGGTGCTCGCCGAATTGCGCAACGCCGAGCGCATCATCCAGTCGGTCGCCCAGACCGCCGGCCGTCCGGTAACAATTTTTCGCGCCGCTCCACGACCCTCCGCTTCTTAGAATTATTAAAAACCACAGTAGTGCTAGTTGGAATTAATAAAAAGAGGGGGGGGCTTTTATCAGTTTCATCAAATCTTAAATTTGATGAAAGATTCGTTCTATATAATTGATATATAAAAAGAAAAGACTTATATCTAACATCAAATGGCGACATAAGGAGCCCCCCCTCGATCGCCTGTGCTCCGGGGGTTTCCGTGTGAGATTTGATATAAGGGTAGGCGGTCCTGTTTTCGTCTTTTAGCTCAGTGCCTTAGACCCTAAACTTTCATCAAATTTGCGATTTGATGAAAGAATTCGGCGAGGCCAATTTTCTTATTGTTACCAGTTAGTTAGCTTGTGACTTCCATCAAACCTTTTATCAAGAGCCCATTTGATGTATGGGTTTTGTTCTCATTTCCCATGGTTTAGCGGCCACGGAGGATCGATTAGATCGAGGTTTTTGGCGTTGTCAACCCTGGTTGAACACGAATTTTGTCGGCACGTTCTTGCCGCAGCCGGTCGAGCAACAAGTTGTTGACCCCATCCCTCGGTGTCGGCCAGGGCGTTCGCCATGCCGCCAAAACTCGACGGCGAGGTACGGCCGCGACGGTTTAACAAAGCGCTTCTCGCTGGCGGTGATCGTGCGTTGGGTGAGCACGGCAACAAAGATCTCGGGTCGACCGCCGATCATTGTTTGATCAAAGAATATCGCGTTATCGCTCGTAACGGCTTTTCGCGCCTGCCGAGATGCCGGGAATAGCTCTTGGGGGCGAGAAACGGACAGGCCAACAGCGCGTAGTGCGCGCACTCGTCGTGCATCGGTGGGTCGAGTAAGCGACGGCTTTATGAAAGGCAGCGCGTGGGTCGTACGGCCAGATTTTCACCGTCCCGTCAAGGAGCCGCGATATCCGCTTCGCCAGCCACGCGCCGTCGAGGGCGGTCAGTATCCTGACCTTGTCGGCGGCCATGTCATGCCGACGGCGCAGCTAATCGCCGGGTGCGCTGCGATCGGGCGGCGTCTCATCCTCGCGCGAGCAAAGAAACTCGATGGGCGGGGTGATGATCAGCCGCTTCGTACCGACCAAGACAGATCGGGGATAGCCGGTTTTCAACAAGCGGTTGACGGTGGCGCGACTAACGCTCACCTCGTCGCCCCAGTCCCGGACTGTCCACGCCCGCTTCTGCAGCGGCACGACGGGTTTAAGGTACGCCACGGAAAGCTCCCTTAGTCTCTGGGAGCCTCTTATTGTAGTCATCTTCCGTATTCATTCAACAACTAAAAAATTACGCTTGGCGTAACAAATAACTATCAAAATGATAGCGTAGTACCTTGGTTAAAATCTGTGCGTGTATTTGTTGCGTCTCACGTAACAACGCTCGGAATTTTCTGCGCCAGCGGCAAAACGTAGGCGACTTGCCGCCGGCTCGCCAACATACCCCGCCCACACCTCCATGATCTGCCGCCGCTTCATCAGGAAGTCGCCGCGCTGGTAGGCCCGCTCGGTCCCGTCGCCGACCATGTGCGCCAACGACGCCTCGGCGATCTCGCGCGGGAAGTTCGTCTGTTCGGCCGCCCAGTCACGAAACGCCGAACGGAAGCCGTGCGCGGTGATCTCGCCCCGGCGACCGAGCTTCTCGATCGCGCGCATCGGCGCGTCGATATTGATCGGTTGGCCCGCAACACGCCCCGAAAAAACGAACTCGTTCTCCCGCAACTCGACTTGCCGCTCGAGGACCGCCAGCGCCGCCGGCGACAGCGGCACGCGGTGATCTTTGCCGGCCTTCATCCGAGCGCCGGGGATGGTCCAAAGCCGCGCGGTGATGTCGATTTCATCCCACCGTGCGCCGGTGACCTCCCCCGACCGCGCCGCGGTCAGGATTTGAAACTCGAGGACGCGCGCTGACGTATCGGTGATCCTCTTCAAATCGGCCATGAACTGACCGACCTCGCGGTACGGCAGCGCAGCGCGATGCACGACCGGCGCGACTTTCTTGCGATGCGGCAGCAATGTGTCGAGGTGGCCTTTCCACCGCGCCGGGTTCTCGCCCTGGCGATAACCGCGCACCTTCGCCCAATCGAGTACCATCTCGACGCGGTTCCGCACGTTGTTCGCGGTGACCGGCTTCGCCGTCCAGATCGGCTCGATCGCCTGCATGACCAGCGGCAGGTCAACCGCGGCGACCGCGACATCGCCGAAGACCGGGAGGGCATACGTCGACAGCGAGGCGAGCCAAGCACGACCGCCATTGCGCCAGCCCGCTTCGTGCGCCGCGACATAACGTTCGGCGCACTGCCGGAAGCTCAGCGCCGTCGCCGCCGCACCGCGGGTCGCGTTGCGCTGATCGATCGGGTCGATCCCGTCCGCAACGAGTTGCCGCATCTTGCGCGCGCGCTCTCGTGCCTCCGCGAGCGTAAACGTGGCCAGCGAGCCGAGCCCCATGTCGCGCTTGCGGCTGGCAAGGGCGTAGCGGAAGACCCAGGACTTTGAGCCGGTCGGGCTGACTTGCAGGTAAAGCCCGCCGCCGTCACAATAGAAGCCGCGAGTTTTGAGGGACTGCACTCGCCGGCTCGACAGCGGGCGCGCGTAACGAGGCATCGTAT
Organism: uncultured Alphaproteobacteria bacterium; assembly: GCA_963778385.1. Lineage (GTDB taxonomy): Bacteria > Pseudomonadota > Alphaproteobacteria > ATCC43930 > CGMCC-115725 > DATARH01. The sequence continues at coordinate 12,737 of CAVZUA010000049.1, forward strand.
CTCCTATCCAATTTTCTATCCATATATTAGCTTGAGTTTTGGAGATACAATGAGAAACTAAGAGATGCTGCTGGGCTCACTCGTTTTGCGTTATACCAATTGCTTATGGAACGACCAGAGACGCGAGGAGGGGTAGCAATCATGAAGGTCGGTTTTATCGGTCTCGGGATCATGGGGCATCCGATGGCCCTCAACCTCGCGAAGGGCGGGCACCAGCTCTACGTTTACGGCAAGCGCACCTGTCCCGCCCCGGTCAAGGAAACCGGCGCGGTCGTCTGCGACACGCTGAAAGCAATCGCCGAACAGTCGGAGGTGATCATCGTCATGGTCCCGGACACGCCCGACGTCGCGGACGTGCTGCTCGCGCCGGACGGTGTGGTGGCGGGGCTGTCGGCCGGCAAGACCGTCGTCGACATGAGCTCGATCTCGCCGATCGAGACCAAGGAATTCGCCAAGAAGGTCGCTGAGAAGGGTTGCGGCTATGTCGACGCGCCGGTGTCGGGCGGCGAGGTCGGTGCCAAGGCCGCCTCGCTGACCATCATGTGCGGCGGCTCGCAGGCCGATTTCGACCGGGTCAACCCGCTGTTCGAGCTGATGGGCAAGAACATCACCCTGGTCGGCGATGTCGGCGCCGGTCAGACCACCAAGGTCGCCAACCAGATCATCGTCGCGCTGACCATCGAGGCGGTCGGCGAGGCGCTGCTCTTCGCGTCCAAGGCCGGCGCCGACCCGGCCAAGGTGCGTCAGGCGCTAATGGGCGGGTTCGCCAATTCGCGCATCCTCGAAGTCCATGGCGAGCGCATGATCAAGCGCACCTTCGCCCCGGGCTTCCGCATCGAGCTGCACCAGAAGGACCTGAACCTCGCGCTCCAGGGGGCACGGGCGATGGGCGTGTCGCTGCCCAACACCGCGACCACCCAGGAACTTTTCAACGCCGCCACCCCGCTCGGCGGCAAGGGCTGGGACCATTCGGGCCTGGTCCAGGTCCTCGAACACCTCGCCGGCCACAAGATCGCGGAGGGGTGAGAAGGGCGATCTGTTTAAGTTAAGGCCTTAAGGTTCTCGCCTCCCCCGGACTTGATCCGGGGGCCCACGAATAGCTTCAACCTGTTCGTGGGTGGCCGGGTCAAGCCCGACCAAGGCGATAAAGTGTGGGTCCGCGTAACCTAAAGCTGCCGCGGGGCGATCTGGCAGACGTAGATTCGGCCGATCACATTGAGTTCGAGGGTCGCGCGGTTCAGCACGTAGGTATTGTGCGCCACCTCCCACTCGATCGTCGCCGGCGTCACCACGAGCGGCACATTCGCGTCATCAAAGAGGATCGTCGGCCCCTCATTGGTCGACCGCACCAGCCGCCTGCGTCCGACATCGAGCACCAACGTCCCGCCAATACCCGGATCCTGCCGATCGCGGCACACGAGGATCGTCAACGGATCGTGCGGCGGAGAAGAAGGCGGCCCATCGGCCCCGGCACGCTCCGAAAACGGCATGAGCAATGCGAGGCCGAGCAGAAAGATCAGCAGCCGACAGCGATTGTTTTCGGAGTTTCGAATTGCCCGAGCGTATCTTATATGATACATAGACAAGATCGTGCCGCCGCTATCTGCGATTCCCGTTTTCTTCTACCGCACGGCGCACGGCGGCGAACCAATCCGGGAGTGGCTCAGGACGCTGCCGATTGAGGACAGACGCACAATCGGGCACGACTTGGCAATGATTCAATACGGCTGGCCCGTTGGCATGCCGCTCTGCCGCGCGCTCGGCGGTGGGTTGTGGGAGGTGCGCAGCACGCTGCCCAGCCGCCGTATCGCCCAGCTGCTGTTCTTTGTGCATGAGAACCGCATCGGTGTGGTGCACGGGCTCATCAAGAAGACGCAGCGGACGCCGCCCGACGATCTGGCGCTCGCCCGGCGCCGCATGACGGAGATGACGCAATGAGCGACAAGCCGACCAACCCGCATTGGGGTTCGCCCCTTGACGATTTTCTCGACGAGGAAGGCATTCGCGAGGAAGCCACCACGGCGGCGATCAAGCGCGTGATCGCCTGGCAACTCGCCGAAGAAATGAAGCGCCGAAACATAACCAAGGCTCGCCTCGCCGACCTGATGCACACCAGCCGCGCCCAGGTGAACCGCATCCTCGACCCGGAGAAGGGGAATGTGACGATCGAAACGCTACGGCGTGCAGCGCATTTACTGGGGCGGGAGGTCGAGCTTCAATTTAAGGACGGCGAAGCAACTCGTCCGCAAGGCTACGTGTCATCAGAACTCTGCCACTTTGTCGGAGGTAAATCAAAAGACCCGGAGGTGGAGTATGATTTGCTTGTGAATAAAATACTGAAAGCGGGCTGGCTAACTTACGCGCCACATGATCATGCAAAGCCGCGTACGGCGAGTCTTGATTTTTCTAAGCCTATAAGCACAGACGAGACAATAAAATATCAGGTTATATGTTTTTGTGACATACCTGAGACTGAGCTCAGTATACATACTGACAAGTATGGAAAATTTGGGTTGGCCTTTAAGAAGGGTTTTCTGATTGAAAAGGGCGCATGCCCAGTATTTTACGTTGCCAAAGAATCTCCCGTTCCGGAGTTTACGATATTTGGTCCAGATGATTTTTCGAAACGAATTAAAGAGGCTCAACAAAAACACGTTATTGATAGAGCTTTGTATTTTGATACATCTGTTCGTGCTATTTTAGATATTCTTGCAGCTTTCGACGCATTATCGTCTTCTAGCGAAAACGACAGATACATGAAAGGCATCGCTATAGGCGACTGCAAGATGCGCCTGGCGAAGCTGCTAGCTCTCAATGAGATTCAAATAACTGCAATCGAGTTTGGCTTAAAAGGAAATCAGCAAGCTAACCAAACTATTAGACTCTGCACGAATTTTCTTCTCAATTACGTATTTACGTTCATGAAGTGTTTTGATGCTAAACGACAATTCCACGATCCTGATAATTTCTATATGGAGCGAGAGTGGCGTTTAGGCGCAAATCTCAATTTTGCGTTAGATGATGTCGCACGGGTTTTTCTTCCGCAAGAATATGCAAAACGTTTCCGAAACGACATGCCAACATATGCCGGTCAAGTTACCTTTATAGACTGAGTCCTATCTAAGCCAGATCGGTCATTCGCGGCAGCACTTCCTTGGAGAACATCGTCAAATTGTCGACCGTGTCCTCGTGGCTGATGTGGCCGCCCTGCCCCATCATCAGCAGGTGGCCGAAGCCGCCGACGTGGTCGTAGAACGCCTTGAGCTGGTCCCACACATCGTCGGGGGTGCCGGCGAAGACGAGGCCGGCGTTGATCGCGTCCTCGACATTGACCGTGCGCGGGTTGATCGGCTTGCCGTCGCGGGTCTGCAGCCGGGTGGCGCGGGCGGTGGTGGCGCTGCCCTTGATCGCGCTCGCCGCCATCTGCGGCGCGACATAGCCCGGCGGGTTGGCGAATTGCGGCGCGACGATCCCCGAGGTGCGGCTGTAATCGAGGATCTGGTCGGCGCGCCGCCAGCCCTCTTCGCGCGTCCGCCCGACGCCGATCAGCGCCATATAGGCGAGATGGTGCGGCGTCATCTCGCGGCCGTGCTGCGCCGCGGTCTCGCGATAGGCGCCGAAGATGCCCGGCGTCGCGGTCCAGCCGGTATTGAGAACGCCGATCGTGATGCCGCGCGCCGCCGCCTCGCGCGCGCTGCCGGGGCTGCCGACCGGCATCCATACCGGCGGGTGCGGCTGCTGGTAGGGCCGCGGCCAGACATTGACGCTGCGGTAGTGGAAATGCGTGCCTTCCCACGAGAACGGGCCGTCATGCGAGGTCATCGCCTTGAGGATCAGGTCGTGCGCCTCCCAGAACCGCTCCATCAGGTCGGCCGGGTTGGAGTTGGCCGGCGAAATCTCGAACGGCACGCCCTTGACGAAGCCCATATCGATGCGGCCGCGCGAGATCACGTCGAGCATCGAATATTCCTCGGCGACGCGGATCGGGTTCTCGCGGTTGGCGATCGGCATGCCGAGCGCCAGGAGCCGGACCTTCTTGGTTTCGCGCGCGAGGATCGCCATCGGGATCGTGCACACCGAGTCCGCGCAGGTCGCGGTCGCGTGGTGCTCGTTGGTCATGATGTTGATGCCGAGCTCGTCGCACAGCGCCCACTCGTCAAGATAGCGATGGTAGAGGTCGGCGCCGAGTTTCGGGTCGTAGAGCCGCGACGGGATGATCACCCGGTAGGACTCGTTCAGTTGCGGCCAGGCCGGATGGTAGGCCATCTCGCTGAAGTGCCAAACTTGCATCATGGTGGTGGTTCCTCAGCCCTGAGGTTCAGCAGGTTTCGTCACTCCCGCGCAGGCGGGGGTCCAGGGCAACGTCTCGTCGCTCGCCCTAGATTCCCGCTTCCGCGGGAATGACGACGGTGAGGTGGTATTCATCGGGCAAAAGCTTCGATCGCCTGAGCGACCTTCTCCGGCTGCTCGATCTGGGGGTAGTGGCCGGCGGCGGCGATCGGCGCGAAGGTCGCGCGCTGCAGCCGCTGGGTCAGGTGCGCGCCGTAGGCGGGCTTGACGATGCGGTCCTGCTCGCCCCAGACGACGAGGCTCGGCACCGTCACCCGGTGCAGCCAGTGCCGCAGGCTCGGGTTGTGCATGAAGGGCCGCCAACCGTAGAGCACCGCCGCCTCGCGGTCGCGTGCCACCTCTTCCAGCGCCGCATCATCGGTCTCGGCGTAATTCGGTGCGTTCGACGGGTTCGCAAAGTTATGCGCGACGACCTCCTGGGCGGACAGTGCGAAGATATCGGTGATCTCGACCTCGTCGCGGCCGCCAAATTTGAGACCCAGCGTATCGATCAGCACCACGCGGCTCAGCCGCGCGGTCGAGCGCACTGCCATCTCCAGCGCCACCCAGCCGCCGAATGACGAGCCGACCAAAGTCACTTCATCGAGCACGAGGCGGTCGATGAGGTCGAGATAGAGATAAGCGATGTCGCCGACCGTGCGCATCCAGGGCGGGCGAGCCGTCGCCCCGAAGCCGGGGTGGCGCGGGGCGATGACGCGGAAATGCTCCGCGAGACGATGGAGAAACGGGATCTGCTGGGCGAAATAGTCGATCCCGTGGAGGAACAGCAGCGGCCGGCCTTCGCCATGCACCAGGGCCTCGATCGAGATGCCGTCGATATCGATGCGTTCCATCCCAGCCCTCTTCTCGGCCACCGGCATTCCGTAGAGAATGCCGCAAAGCTTACGGAGAACGCGCGAGGATGGCTACTGCCGCAGCGCTGTTGATGTTGGTCGCAGCGACGGCGACGCCGCCGGTGGCGCTGCAATGTCCGGCGATCTCCGGCGAGACGCTCGTCTATATCGACATCTATGACGGCCCGCCGGAGAACCAGGCCGATCTCGTACCGGACCAGCACCAGAACCGGGCAAACAAGACGGCGTGGAATACCTGGGAGCTCTATCAGATCTACGTCAAATGCGGCTACGGCGCGCGGTTGGAAGGCCCCTATAGTCGGACAGAATTTATCATGCTGCCGGAGCGCGCCAAGACGTGTCGGGCGGATTTCAAGATCGGCCCCAAGCCGACCGATTTGACCTTGCAGAAATTTACCTGCCGCTGATGCGCGACAGGTACGGGATCAGGGAGACGACAAATGGGTGAATTCGGCATCGGCCAGCCGGTCAAGCGCTTTGAGGACCGCCGCCTGCTGAGCGGGCTCGGCCGCTTTCAGAACGACAACAATCTGCTGGGCCAGCTCCATGCCTATGTGCTGCGCTCGCCGCACGCGCATGCGCGCATTCGCTCGCTCGATCCGTCCGCCGCCGAAAACGCACCCGGTGTCGCGCTGATCATGACCGCCGACGACCTGGTCGCGGCCGGGCTCGGCGTCATGGGCGTGCCGTTCCAGCGCAAGCGGCCCGACGGCTCGCCAATGTTCGCCCGCGCTCATCTCGGCCTGGCGCAAGGGACGGTGCGTTATGTCGGCGAGCCGGTGGCGTTTGTCGTCGCCGACACGCTGGCGCAGGCAAAGGACGCCGCCGAACTGATCGACATCGATTACGAGCCGCTCCCCTCGGTCACCGACACCGCCGACGCGGCCGAGGGCAAGGTCGCGGTCTGGCCCGATTGCCCCGACAACATCTCGAACCTGTTCGAGGCCGGCAACAAGGCCGCCGCCGACGCCGCCTTTGCTAATGCCGCGCATATCGTCAAGCGGCGCTATGTCATCAGCCGCGTCTACGCGCATTTCATGGAGCCGCGCGGCGCGATCGGCATCTGGGACCCGGGCGAGGAGCGCTTCACTCTCTACGCCGATGTGCAGTACCCGCACCGCGTCCGCCAGGCGCTGGCGACCCGCATCTTCAAGATCCCCGAGAGCCATATCCGCGTCATCGCCGGCGACGTCGGCGGCGGGTTCGGCACCAAGGGCTGGCAGTATCCCGAACATCGGCTGGTGCTGCTCGCCGCTAGGAAGCTGCGCCGGCCGGTGAAATGGACCTGTGAGCGCAGCGAAGCGATTCAGGCCGACGAGCACGCCCGCGACAACGTCAGCGACGCTGAGCTGGCGCTCGACAAGGACGGCAAGTTTTTGGGCCTGCGCGTCAAGACGCTGGCCAATGTCGGCGCCTATATCTCCTCGGAGCGCAACCTGCTCGCGACGTTCGGCAATGTCGGCACCTTGGTTGGCACCTACGACATCCCGACAGCCTATGTTGGCGTCTACGCCGTTATGGCCAATACCAACGGCACCGCACCCTATCGCGGCGCCGGCCGGCCCGAGGCGACCTATGTCATCGAGCGGCTGATCGACGACGCGGCGCGCGAACTCGGCTTTGACCGCACCGAATTGCGCGCCAAGAACCTGATTCCACCGGAAAAGCTGCCGATCAAAACTGCGCTCGGCCTCAATTACGATTGCGGCGATTTCCCCGCTAATCAGAAGCGGGCGTTGGCGGAAGCCGACTGGGCCGGCTTTGCAAAACGACGCGACGAGGCGAAGGCGCGCGGCCGGCTGCGCGGCATTGGTATCGCCAACCCGATCGAAAAGGCTGCCGGTCCGGGCCAGGAATTCGCCGAAATCCGCTTTCACCCCAGCGGCAACGCAACCCTGCTGATGGGCAGCAAAAACCAGGGCCAGGGCCACGAGACGACCTTCAAGCAGGTGCTCAACGAGAAGCTCGGGCTCGATCCCAACGTCGTGCAATACATCGATGGCGACACCGACCGGGTCGCCTTCGGCATCGGCACCAACGGCTCGCGGTCGACGGTGATCGGCGGCTCGGCGCTGTGGATGGCGGCCGACAAGGTCATCGCCAAGGGCAAGCGCATCGCCGCCCATCTGCTCGAAGCGGCCGAGGCCGACATCGAATTCACGATCAATGAAGCTGGCGGCAATTTTGCCGTCGCCGGCACCGACCGGCGAATCAGCATCACCGATGTGGCAAAAGCCTCGTTCCAGGCGGCGAGGCTGCCGAAGGAGCTCGAAGGCGGGCTCTACGAAACCGGCACCTTCTCACCCGATGACAACACCTACCCCAACGGCTGTCATGTCTGCGAGGTCGAGGTCGATCCCGATACCGGGGCGCTGGAGGTCGTGCGCTATGTGGTGATCGACGATGTCGGCACGGTGGTGAACCCGATCGGTCTCAAGGGCCAGATCCATGGCGGTGTCGCCCAAGGTCTCGGCCAGGCGCTGATGGAACAGGTGGTCTACGACCGCGAGTCCGGTCAGAACCTCACCGGCAGCTTTATGGATTACGCGATGCCGCGCGCCGATTCGATGCCCTATATGGAAATCCACTCGAACCCGGTGCCGACCAAACGCAACCCCTTGGGCGCCAAGGGCGCCGGCGAGGCCGGCACCGTCGGCGCGCTGCCGGCGATCGTCAACGCGGTGATCGACGCGCTGACGCCGCTCGGCGTGAAAAGCCTCGAAATGCCGGCGACACCGGCGCGTATCTGGCGGGCCATCCGCGACGCGCGCGGCTGACTACTTGGTGTTCTTGACGAGACAGGCGAGGCCGTAGCCGAGCGCGCCCGCGATCAGCAGTGCCGGCCAGACATTCTCGCGGGTCAGGCTCTCGACGCGGGTCAGCATGTCGTTGCCGGTGTTGTATGCGGTGTCGTACGCGGTCTGCGCCGCCGCCGTCGCCTGGCGGCCCGCTTCCGTTGCGTATTGCTGGGCCTTGCCGCCGATAGTGGCAGCGGTATCGCGAACGGTCTGCGCCGTTTCGACCATCGCATCCTGGGCTTGCTCTGCTGCCTCGATCACACCGTTACGCTGGGTTTGCATCTGCTCGTCTCCACGACCCGGATTATTCTCGTGCTCCGGCAAACGCGGTGCATTCCAGCATCGTTCCGGCCTCCCGCGCGTCGCGACATGGCGGTGTGCAATTGCAGCATAGGCAAAGCGCGCCGCGGAGGTTTACAGTTTCGGCAGATCGATTGCGTCCGGAAGGGAACGACCCATGCAGTACAAGCGCATCTCCGCCGATTGCCATCTCGACATGCCGTGCATGCCGCCGGAGCTGTTCGTCGAGAACGCCCGCCGCGACCTCAAGGAAAAGATGCCGCATGTCGTCGATGGACCGGACGGTCCGCATTGGGTCTCCTCGAACGGCGCCGATTATGGCCTGATCAACGGCGTCGGCCCGGGCGGGCAGAAATACGTCCCCGGCCAGAACTACCGCGTCGACAAGATGAACGAGGCCGGCCTCTACGACGACGCCAAAAAGGGCAAGTACCGCGCCCGCGACCCCGACCTGCGCCTCAAGGACATGATGGATGATGGGGTCGACGCCGAGATTATCTTCGGTGTGCTCGGCTCGGCCTCGAAGCTCGAGGACAAGGATGCCTCGAACGAGCTGCTGCGCATCTATAATGACTGGCTGAAGGCGGTGTGGAGCAAGCATCCCGATCGTCAGCTGCCGCTCGCCTGCCTGCCCTACGGCGATATCGACGAGGCGGTGAAGGAAATCCACCGCGTCGCCAAGCTCGGCCTGCGCGGGCTTGAGCTGTCCTGCTCGTGGGACATGGTGCCGATGTGGCACCCGGATTGGGAGAAGCTGTGGAAGGCCGTCGCCGACGTCGACCTGCCGCTGCATTTCCATACGTTCCCGACCACCAACCCGAAGGCCCGCGCCGAGACCAGCGCGCAGGTCCGGCGCGCGGCTATGTTCACCGGCGTGTCGGCCTTCCAGATGGGCCTGATCAACATCATCGCGGCGATGATCGGCGCCGGGGTGTTCGACCGTCACCCGACTTTGCGGATCGGCTTTGGCGAGAGCGGCGCGGGCTGGCTCGCCTATGCACTCGACCGGATGGATTTCGAGTTCGAGGACCGTTTTCGCGACCTGATGAAGCTCAAGCCTTCGGAATACTGGCGCCGCAACTGCAAGTGCACGTTCCAGTTCGATCGGATCGGCGCCAAGCTGATCGACGATATCGGCCTCGAGACGATGATGTGGGGTTCCGACTATCCGCACACCGACGGCGTGTGGCCGGAATCCGATAAGTTCATCCAGGAGCAGTTCGCCGAATTGACTCCCGACCAGGTGCACAAGATCACCTGCGAGAACGCTGCGAAGTTCTACCGTTTCACGAACTGACGGCGCCGTCGCCACTCCGGCGACAGCCGGCAATGACGCAAAACCCTGCGGCGACACCGACCGCGGGGTTTTGTTTTTCTTCAAATATTGTCGTCCCGGCGCAAGCCGGGACGACAAAAGACTCGCGAAGACGTGATTCCGACACCAGGTGAATGGCCCGGTATCGTTGCGTTTCTTTCCTCGGAGAGGCGCCATGCGTCCGCTGCCGCGCATCCTTGGGCTTGCGACCGCCGTCCCGCCGCATGTCCTCGACCAGGAGACGGTTATCGCCCGCGTCGAGCGTATGTTCGGCGGCGCGCCCGATATCAACCGGCTGATTTCCGTTTATGCCAATAGCGGGATAAGCCGGCGTTATTCGGCGGTGCCGCTGGAATGGTTCGATGCGTCGCATAATTGGCCGGACCGCAACCGCGCTTATCTCGCCGGCGCCCTCGACCTGATCGAAGCCGCCGCGGGGCGCGCGCTCGATCTCGCCGGCATCGAACTCGACGAAATCGGCGCGATCGTGACCGTCTCGACCACGGGGATCGCGACGCCGGCGCTTGACGCGCTACTCATGGAACGGCTGTGCCTGCCGCGCCACATCGAACGGCTGCCGATTTTCGGGCTGGGCTGCGCCGGCGGCGCGCTTGGGCTGGGAAAAGCCGCGGCGCTGGCGACGACGATGCCCGGCAAGGCCGTGCTGTTCCTCGTCGTCGAGCTGTGCACGCTGCAATTTCGCCGCGACGATTGGGGCCGCAGCAATATCGTCGCGACGGCGCTCTTCGGCGACGGCGCCGCGGCGGCGGTGCTGCGCGGTGGCGCACAAGCGCGCGGTCCGGCGATCGTCGCGCGCGGCGAGCACACCTGGCCGAACAGTCTCGACATCATGGGCTGGGATGTCGCCGAGGATGGGCTGCGCGCAATCTTCTCGCGCGACATCCCCCGCCTCGTTGCCAGCGAACTGGCGCCGGTAGTCGACGGTTTCCTCGACCGGCACGCGTTGAGCCGCGGCGACATCGCTCGCTTCGTCTGCCATCCCGGCGGGCCGAAGGTCATCGACGCCTACGAGACCGTCTTCGGCGCGAATTTCCCCGGCGCCGCCGAAGCGCGGCAGTCGCTGCACGATTACGGCAACATGTCGGCGGTCTCGGTGATGTTCGTTCTCGAACAGATCCTGCAGTCTTGCCGTCACCGCGGCGAGGCTTTCGGTCGTGCGTTGATGACTGCGCTCGGCCCAGGGTTCAGCGCGGGATTCGTCCTGCTCGAGGATACGTGACGGTCTTCCATGCGGTGCTGCTCATCGTCGCACTGCAGCGCAGCGGCGAGCTCCTGCTCGCCCGCGCCAATACCGCGTCGTTGTTGCGGCGCGGCGCGATCGAGATCGACCAGGCGGGGTACAGATACATCGTCCTCCTGCACGCTGCGTGGCTTGCAGCGCTATTCCTGGCCGTGCCGCCGGCAACGCCGCCGAATTGGCCGCTGCTGGGGCTGTTCGGGCTGCTGCAAATCGCCCGAGTTTGGGTCATCGCCAGCCTCGGTCGGCGCTGGACGACGCGGCTGATCGTGCTGCCCGGCGCGCCGCTGATGGCCCGTGGCCCCTATCGCTGGCTGCGCCATCCGAATTACCTGATCGTCGCCGCGGAAGTGGCGATTTTGCCGCTGGCCTTTGCAGCCGTAGCGATTGCGGCCGCGTTTTCGGCGTGCAATTGTTGGCTGTTGTTGCGGCGTATCCGCCTCGAAAATGCCGCGCTCGACGGCGACAGCTATCACATTCGCGAAACCCTGCCCCGCCGCAACCTTCTCTAGGCACAGGGGAAAAATCGTACTATTCCCTTATTATCACCTAGCGAAGGTATTTTTGGGGCAATCTGGTGGATCCGAACAGAAGCTTTGGGTTTCTCGTGCATGACGTCGCGCGGCTGTATGGCCGTCGCTTCGACCGCAACGGCCGGCGCCTGGGTCTGACCCGTGCGCAGTGCCGCACGCTCGGCTATCTCGCGCGGAACGAAGGCATCAACCAGGCGGGGCTTGCCGACCTGCTCGAAATCCGGCCGATGACGCTGGTCCGGCAGATCGACCGGATGCAGGAAGCGGGCTGGATCGAACGCCGCCCCGACCCGACCGACCGCCGCGCCCGCCGGCTGTTTCTCACCGACAAGGCACGTCCGGTGCTCGGCCGCATCTGGGATGTATCGAGCGAAACGCAGGACCAGGTGCTGGCGGCGCTGGCGCCCGACGAAGCCGAGCAGCTGATCGATCTGTTGCGCCGCGTCCATGGCTCGATGGCCGATCGGGCGCCCGCACGTCCGCTTGCCGCGACGCTCCGACCGCTGATGGGTAAATCCCCGGCAGTGGTTGAGAGCTCGCGATGACCACTTCTTCCGAGGGCCAGGCACCGGCGCCATTGGCGCGCCGGGTTTTTGGCGACCGAAGCGGCAGGATCGGCACCCCGACCCGACCGCTGCGCCAGCGGCTGCGCATGCCGTTGATGCTGGCCGGGCCATTGGTCGTAGCGCTCGGCGCGTCCTACTGGTACCTGACGAGCGGGCGCTATGTCGAAACCGACGACGCCTACATTCAGAGCGCCCGGACCGTCATCAGCGCCGACGTTGCAGGGCGCATCATGGCGATCGAGGTCCACGACAATCAGCGCGTCACCAAAGGACAGGTTCTGTACCGGATCGACCCGGCCTATCTGACCGCCGCGCTCAACGACGCCAAGGCGCAGCTCGGCATGGCGCGGCTTCAGATCGAGGCGCTCAAAGCCACCTACCAGCAAAAGATCGCCGACAATAAATCGGCGGAAGAGACGCTCGGCTACAGCCAGCGCGAATACGATCGGCAGAAAAAGCTGCTGGCCTCCGGCGTCGCCTCGCAGTCGCAATTCGATCAAGCCGCCAACTCGCTCGAAGTGGCCCGCCAGCGCGTCGCCTCAACCGGCCAAGACATCCGCAACGTGCTTGCGCAATTGGGCGGCAATCCGGACATCCCCGTCGACGAACACCCGATGGTTCAGCGTACCCAGGCAATCGTCGATCAGAAGCAGATCGACGTGAAGGACACGGTGGTGCGCGCGCCCGACGACGGCATCGTGACCAAGGTCGAGCAGCTCCAGGTCGGCGACTATATGCAGATCGCGGCCCCGGTGTTTTCGCTGATGTCGGACCGGGTCTGGGTCGAGGCCAATTTCAAGGAAACCGAGCTGACCCATATGCGGGCGGGGCAAGAGGCGACGATCTCGGTCGATACCTACCCGGACGCGGAATGCCACGGCAAGGTCGTCAGCCTGAGCCCCGGCACCGGCCTCACCTTCTCGCTGCTACCGCCGGAAAATGCGACCGGCAACTGGGTCAAGGTGGTGCAGCGCCTGCCGGTGCGCCTGTCGGTCGATTGCGGCGATACGGATGCGCCGCTTCATGCCGGGCTCAGCGTCACCGCCGCGGTCGATACGAAACATCGCCGGCCCTGGCTGGTCTGGCTGCAGAATGGCTATGATCGCTTCTTCGGTACGGCGCGAGCGGCTGAGCAGAAGAAGTGAACTTTCACAGGGGGGGAACGGCGAGGACGCTGGGGGCGCTCGCCGGGGTGGCGCTGCTGCTTGCCGCGTGCAAGCAAGGGCCTAATTTCTTCTCACCCGCGCCGCCCGAGGAGACTGCCTATGTCGGACCGGGCGATCCGGTCCCGCCGCCGGACGATCCCGCCATCAAGACCCGAGCCGCACAGCGCTTGGCGATCGGCGCCAAGGTCCGCGACGATTGGTGGACGCTGTTCCGTTCGCCGCCGCTCGAACGGGTGATGCGCCAGGCGTTCATCGACAGCCCGACGATTGCCCAAGCCACCGCGACGCTGGCCCAGGCGCGCGAGCAGGTCATCGCGACGGCCGGCGGCCTGCTGCCGCAGGTCGACCTTGCGGCCGGGTTATCACGGCAGCAATTCAACGCCGCGCCGAGCGGCGTCAATCGCGCGCCCGTGCCGGTCACGGTTTATTCGGTCGGGCCGACGGTCAGTTATGCGCTCGACGTCTTCGGCGGCATCAAGCGCCAGGTCGAAGCACAGGCGGCGCTGGCCGATGTCAGCGACTATCAGCTCGCCGCCGCCTACCTCTCGCTCAGCGGCAACATCACCAATCAGGCCATCGCCATCGCCGGGCTGCGGGCGCAGGTCAAAACCGTCGAGGCGATCATCGCCGACGACCAGAAAAACCTCGACCTCGTTAAGACCGCCCAAGTGGGCGGCACCGCGACGATGGTCGATGTAACCACGGCGCAGACTCAGCTCGCCAATGACCGCGCCCAGTTGCCTCCCCTGCGTCAACTTCTTAGCGTCGCGCGCGACGCGCTGACAGTCTATGCCGGCAGGGTTCCGGCGGACTGGTCGCCGCCTGATTTCGATCTGAACACGTTGACATTGCCGTCCGTCGTGCCGGTCAGCCTGCCATCGGCGCTGGTGCGCCAGCGTCCCGACATCCTCGCGGCCGAAGCACAGCTGCATGCCGCTGCCGCGCAGGTCGGCGTCGCCACCGCCAACCTCTACCCGAACTTCACGCTCAGCGCCGATGTCCTGCAGAGCGCGACACAGATCGGCAAGTTCTTTTCCGGCCTGTACACCGCTTTCAGCATCGGTGGCACGATGGCGGCGCCGATCTTCCATGGCGGTACGCTGAGCGCACAGCAGCGCGCTGCCAAGGCGGCATTCGACGCCTCCTGGGCCGCGTATCGCGGCACTGTGATCAGCGCGTTCGGCCAGGTCGCCGATCAGTTGCAAGCCCTCGCCCATGACGACGAGGCAGTGAAGGCGCAGCAGGCCGCGGTGGCGGTCGCCGATCAGGCCTTGCGGCTGGCGCGGCTCAGCTACGAGGCCGGCAATTCCACCTTCCTCCAGCTACTCGACCCGCAGCGCCAACGCGAGCAGGCGAAGCTGGGGCTGGTCCGCGCCCAGACGCAGCGCCTGATCGACACCGCGCAGCTGCTGGTCGCGCTCGGCAGCGGCTGGTGGAACACCGCGCCGGCGATCCCGGGACCGGAACCCGATCCCCACGCGCTGGTCCCCGGTTCACCGACCTCGGCGCCGACCCTGCCGGCGACCCCGGTCCCCGACGAAGGCCCCTTCTGGACCCGCTGGTTCGGCGGCGCGTAATACTCGCCGCTCGCGCTCCCCGGCAAAGGCTTAAGGATCGAATTCCCGGTCCTTGCTCGGAATCAGATCATAAGGTAGCGCGAAACCGGGCATCGCCTTGATGCGGTTGGCCCAGGCTTCGAGATGCGGCCAGTTGGCAATCTCGAACCCACCTTCGGCCATGAACACCATGCGCCCCCAGCAACCGATATCGGCGATCGTCATGTAGTCGCCGACGAGGAAAGGCTGGTCGGTGACGATCTTGTCGACAAAGGACAGCGCCGCCTCGGCGCGCGGGCGAAACTCGGCGATGACCTCGTCATGCATCTTGCGAAACCGCGCCGAGTGGCGCACCCGTGCGACTGCGGTGATGTGATCCGCCTCCCACGAGAGCCACGACCGCGCATCCCATTTCGCGGCCTCGGTCTTGCCTTCGAAAATCCCGGTCTCGCGCGCCAGGTAGTCGAGGATCACGTTCGACTGCAGGATCGTCAGCCCCTTGTGCTTGAGGGACGGCACCACGCCCCAGCGGTTGACCGCAAGGTACTCGGCCTCCTTCTGCACGCCGATCTTGAGGTTGACCGTGCGGAACGAGAACGGCACCTGCGCCAGTGCCAGATACAGCATCGGCTTGTAGCTGGAGCTGGACGTGAAACTGCCGTACAGCGTCAGACGATCGGCGCTGACGGGCTGCCCAATCATATTAATCTCCTCACTCGACGTCTCCCATCCCGAGCTGGTCGAGCAGCTTGTATTCCTCGGCGAGCAGCTTGAGCCGCGTCCAGGTCGCCGGCTCGACGTCGATGCCGTTCTTGCGGCGGTCCTGCTCTTTCATGTGCTCGATCTCGCCGGGATAGAGCACGCCGCTCGACCCTTCCGCCGGCGGGGTTTCCTTGAGGTAGCGGATGAACTCGCCGACCTCTTTCTTGAACTCGGCCAGCGGACGGAAGGCATCGACCTTGAAGCAGGCCATAAAGCAGCCGTCATTGTGCCGGCCGGTCGGTTCGACGCCAAAGCCGAGACCCGTCAGTAGCCCGCACAAAATCTCCACCATCACCGCGAGGCCGTAGCCCTTATAACCGCCGTCCGGGCCGCCCATCGGCAGCAGCGCGCCGCCCTGGCGGAGCTGACGCGGGTCATTGGTCGGCTTGCCGTCCTTGCCGATGACCCAGCCGTCCGGCACGCTCTCGCCGCGCGCCACCGCGACGCCGATCTTACCGGCCGCAGCGGCCGAGGTCGCCATGTCGAGATAGAGCGGCCCGTCGAGATCCGAGGGAATGGCGATCGAGATCGGGTTGGTGCCGAGCCGCGCCTCGCGTCCGCCGAACGGCGCCACGGCCTTGGGCGAGCGCCCGGAATCGGCAGTGATCAGACCGATCATCCCGGCCTTCGCCGCCATCTGCGAATAGCTCGACAGCCGGCCGATATGGCCCTGGCGGAACACAGTCGCGGCGGCGACGCTGCCCTTCTCGGCCTTTTCGATGGTCAGCCGCATCGCCTTGTCGTTGGCGACATAACCGAATGCCCAGTGCCCGTCGACGACCGTGTGGTTCGATGATTCCTTGACAATCGTCCACGGCGCGCCGGGCACGATATGACCGACCTTGATGCGCTCGACATAGGTCGGCACCTGGATGATCCCGTGCGAGTCATGGCCGACGAGGTTGGCACCGACGATGTGGCGCATGACCAACTCGGCCTCGTCCTTCGGCGTGCCGGCGGCGATGAACAGCGCCCGCCCGATCTCCTCGAGCCGATCCGCCTGGATTTTCGGCATGGTTTCCTCCCCAGAATGCTGGCGCAACAATGCCAGGCAGCCGGAGGCGACGAAAGGGTTGCTGAAGTTGCGACGCCTAAACCCCTCTCCCGCGAGCGGGAGAGGGAGGGACCTACGGCAAAGCCGTGGGAGGGTGAGGGTCGAGGGTCGGTGCGCGCAAACCCTCACCCGTCTCCGGGCTGCGCCCGGAGCCACCCTCTCCCGCGTGCGGGAGAGGGGCTCTCTTCGATGAGATCAGGCCGGCTCTTTAATATGCGTCGCCCGCATCAGCCGCAGCGCTTCGGGGTCGTTGCGCATGCCGGTGGCCGCGGTCTTCAGGAAGGTCTCGTACTCCTCGGCCATCTCGGGCGGCGCGACCTCGATCATCAGCCGGTTTTCCAGCCAGAACTCGATGACATGGAAAAACGGCTTGTGGCCCTTCATGCCGCGCCCGAAGGTCTTGGCGCGCCAGCCTTCCCGCGCGCCGATCGCCTCGACCTCGTCGCGCGAGCGCGGCACCGACAGCAGCACGTGGAACGGCCATGTTTGCGGCGGTGCCGTGTTCTCGCCAAACACCACCTGTTCGTCGTTGGCCGGGATATCGAGCGTCGCCTTGTCGGGATAGACCTCGATCATCGAGCCGTGCGCATCACCGCTCATCGCCATATAGGCGCCTTCGAGCGGCCCGAACGGCACGGATTTGCCGCCCATCACCTCGGCCAGCACACTGGCGACATGCTCGGGATTGCGGGCGGGGATCGAGACGTGATGGATCATCCAAGACCTCCTGTCAGGGCACCGCGGTTGATGAGGACGCAGGCGAATGCCGTTAAGCGGCAACGCCTGACGGCTTAGGTAAGCGCGCGGGCCACAGCGACAAGTGTGGCATCGCTGCCATGGCCGCCGACGATGGACAACCCGATCGGCAGCCCGTCGACGACGCAGCCGGGGATCGAGACTTGCGGCACGCCGGTCAGCCCGCCATGGCAGCACAGCCGAGTGATCCGCTCGCGCAGCGGATCAAGCACCGAGAGTGGCTGGCCGCAGAGCGGCGCCGGGAACGGCGTCGTCGGCAGGCAGAGGATCGTGCCGGGCGGCAGCAGTTTGCGCATCCGCGCGCGCGACATATCGCGCACCGAGGCCGCGCGGGTGCGCTCCGCACCGGTGATCGCCGCCGCCGAGGTCAGATTGCGCGCGACGCTGAACTGCATGCGCGGATTCACCCGGTCGATCCAGTCCTTGAAGGTCTCCCACGCCTCGGAAGGCTGCAGCGTGCGCTGGGCATTGGCCCAGGCGACCAGCCCAGGCGGTGCCATAACCTCCTGCGTCACCTCGCCGACCAGCCGGCCGAGCCGCTCGACCAACGGCTGCAGCGCGGCAGCTGCGGTCGGGTCAGCCACCGCGAAGGCGTCCGTGGCGACGACGAGCCGCTTGGGCAGTTCGCCGGGGACCGTCTCGCCGAGCATGACCTCGGAAACGCGCGCGAAGATCTCCGCATCGCGGGCAAACCAGCCCGTCGTGTCGGAGCTCGGCGCCTGGCTCATCATCCCCGTGAGATCGAGCCGGCCTTGCGTCGGGCGGATCCCATAGAGCCCGCAAAAGCTCGACGGCACCCGCACCGATCCGCCGGTATCGGTGCCGAGCGCCGTGTCGCACAGCCCTGCCGCCACCGCGACCGCCGAGCCTGACGACGAGCCGCCCGGCACCCGGCCTGGCGCACGCGGGTTGCGCGCCGTCCCGTCGAACGGGTTCTCGCCGAGGATGCCGAGCGAGACCTCGTCGGTGATGGTCTTGCCGATCAACGTAGCGCCGGCGTCGAGCAACCGCTGCACCGCCCACGCGTGACGCGTCGGCACCGCCCGCCCGCGCGGCCAGTCGGGGTTGCCGCCGCCAGTCACGTGCCCGGCGACATCGAACAGATCCTTTGCCGCGAACGTCAGACCCGCCAGCGGCCCTCCCGGCGCGCCCTCGATGTGGAAGCGTCCACCGGGCACAAACGCGCCGAAATCGTCAGTCATTCGACCGCCCCATGCTTGCGCGCCAAAACCTGCGGCTGAAGCAGCAGCGGTCGCAGATCTGTCTCGATCGTTTCGTAGAGAATGCCATCATCCACGCTGAAATATCCGTGCACGATTCGATTGCGCATTGCTGCCATTTCGGCCCAGGGAATATCCGGATTGGCGGCTTTCAGTTCATCGGGTAGATGACGTACGGCTTCACCGATGATTTCGTAACCGCGCATTACGGCATATCGCGTCTTCTCATCTTCCAAATAAGCGTCGAAGGTCATTCCTTCCACGAAGGTCATGATCGATCGGATGGCGGTCAGAATGTCATTCAGGAAATCCCGATAGTCTCGCGGCTGCTTCACACGAGCACCGCTTCGCCCAATATCCGCGCGCCGATGAAGGGTTTGAGCGACGCTCGCGATACCAGATCGACAGGTCGACCCGCGATTTCGGAAAGAGTCTCCTCGAGGCGCAGAAAGCTCGATCGGCCGCTGAAACTCCACGAGAACGTCCAGATCGCTTTCGGCGTTCGCCTCCTCCCGAGCGACCGACCCGAAGATGGCAAGGCTACGGATAGGCCACTGCCGTCTCAATTCCGGCAGTGCTGCACCCAAAACGGCGAGAACTTCTTCCTTCTGACTCATGGCCGAATAATAGCAGACTGACTGTCCCTAGAAAGGGATGCCATCGCTAATCTATCCTTCGAGCAACTCGCCGACCGCCTTGGCGACAATCGCGTTGGAGAGGATCACCGGCACGCCGAGCGGCGCCACCATCGCGCGGTGCTGCTCGGTAAAGCCGATGCAGTCGAGCAGCAGACCTTCGGCCCCCTGCGTCTTGAGTTCCTCCCCGGCCCGCCGCACCGCATCGTCGCCGTCATCCCCATAGGGGCTGGCGAAGGCGAAGAGCGGCGGACGGGCGAGCGGCGTCCACTTCGCGGCCTCCGAGGTGATCTGGCCGGCGATCGGCACGAGAATGCCGAGCTGCCGTTGCTCGACCAGCCCCGCCACCGTTCCGGGGATGATGTGGTCGGGTTCGACCAGCCAGGCGTTGCGGCTTTCGAGGCCGTCGAACGTTCCTGTGCACAGCACGAGGATGACGTCGCAGCCGTCCTCCTCAAGCCGGTGCACGACAAGCTGCACCTGGTCCCGCATCCGCCGACGCGACAGCTGGATGCTGCCGCCGTCATGCAGTGACGTGATCAGCGCCGCCTCGCCGGGATCGGGCGCGAATTGCGCCACGACATCGGTACGGGTCATGCCGTCGAGCGCACCGCGATGCACCAAGCGCGTCCCCGCCGGCACATGCTTCTCGATGATCGGCACAACGTCGCGGCGCGGCGCCTGGCCGATTGTTAGCGTGCCGAGGGTTCGCGCCGCCACGCCGCTGGCCCTTAGCCGCCGGAATGAGCGACGAGCCGGTTGTTCTGTTCGCCGAGGCCCTCGATCGCGATCCGCATGCGGTCGCCGGCGCGCAGGAATTTCGGCGGTTTGAAGCCCATCGCGACGCCCTGCGGCGTGCCTGTCGGGATCACGTCGCCGGGATAGAGCGTCATGAACTGGCTGACATAGCTGACGATGTGCTCGATGCCGAAGATCAGGTCGGCGGTGTTGCTGTCCTGCCGCCGCTCGCCGTTGACGTCGGTCGTCACCTGCAGCTTGCCGGCGTCGGGGAGCTCGTCGGCGGTCACCATCCACGGCCCCATCGGGCAGAACGTGTCGCAGCTCTTGCCCTTGGTCCATTGCCCGAGACGTTCGAGCTGGTATTCGCGCTCCGACACGTCGTTCACGACGCAATAGCCGGCGATGTGCTTTTTCACGTCGTGCGGCTCGACATAGCTCGCCTTGGTGCCGATGACGATCGCCAGCTCGACCTCATAATCGGTCTTCTGCGAGCCGCGCGGGATGATCACGTCATCGTTCGGGCCGCAAATGCTGCTGGTCGCCTTGATAAAAAAGATCGGCTCCGACGGGATCGGCATGCCGGCTTCCTCGGCATGCTTGCGATAGTTGAGGCCGATCGCCAGCACCTTGCCCACATTGCCGACGCAGGCGCCGACGCGCGGCGAGCCGGACACCAGCGGCAGGGTGTTGAGGTCGAGCTTTTTGAGACGGTTGAGCGAGGCCGGCGCCAGCGTCTCGCCGTTGATGTCCTTGACCACGCTCGACAGGTCGCGCACCCGGCCATCGCGATCGATGACGCCGGGCTTTTCGTGGCCCATCGGGCCGTAGCGCAAGAGCTTCATGGGGAGTCCTCCGATCTAAATGCCAGGATGATATCTCGCGAGCATCTTTAAGCCCTGAAAAGCCGAAAACAAATCGCCTCCCCCGGACTTGATCCGGGGGTCCACGAACACTCTCCGCTTATTCGTGGATGGCCGGATCAAGTCCGGCCAAGGTGCGTCAAGGGAAAGTACCAGGAGCGTGAACATCCTCACAGGCTCCAGCCGCCGTCGATCACCTGCGTGGTGCCGGTGGTGAAGCGGCTTTCGTCGGATGCGAGATAGACGGCGAGCGCGGCGATTTCCTCGGAGCCCCCGAGCCGGCCCATCGGCTGGCGGTCGATAAAGGCTTGCCGCGCCGCCTCGACGCCACCGGGAACGAGCGCGCCCGCCGCCGCGATGCGCTCGTCCAGCGACGGCGTTTGCACCGTGCCGGGGCAGATCGCGTTGCAGCGGATGCCGGCGGCAACAAAATCGGCGGCGACCGATTTGGTCAGGCCGATCACCGCCGCCTTGGTCGCACCATAGGCGCAGCGGTTGGGCACGCCTTTGATCGACGACGCGCCCGACGACATATTGATGATCGACCCGCCGCCGGCCTCGACCATCTTCGGCAGAAAAGCGCGGATCATCAGGAACATCGACCGCACATTGAGACTGAACGAGAAGTCCCACGCCTCGGTCGTCGTCGACAGCACCGTGCCGTGATGCACAAACCCGGCGCAGTTGAACAGGATGTCGATCGCCGGCAGTTCCGCCGCGAGCGCGGCGATCGCCGTTTCGTCGCGTGCATCGAGCGCGCGCGTCGCGATCAGCGCATCCGGCAGCACGGTCAGCTTTTCCGGCGCGATGTCGGTGGCGAGCACGGTGGCGCCCTCGGCCGCGAAGGCGAGCGCCGTCGCCCGGCCGATCCCCTGCCCCGCCGCCGTCACCAGTGCGCGCTTGCCGTCGAGCCGCCCCGCCATCGTCCCTCCGTCAGCCATAGGCCGGGGCAAATTGCCATGCCCTGTGAGGCTCTGTAAATTCCCGAGCCAAATCCGGGGGAAACCGCCATGCCGCCGCTGACCATTCGCCTCAATCCCGCCGACAATGTTGTCGTCGCCCGTGTCGACTTGCTGCCCGGCACCGAGATCGCCGGCGAGAATGTCCGCGCCCGGACCCATGTCCCGGCCGGGCACAAGATCGCCACCGCGTCGGTCGCGGCCGGCGAGGCGGTACGCAAATACGGCCAGATCCTCGGCTTCGCGAGCGAAGCGATCGCGCCCGGCGATCATGTCCACACGCACAACATGGCAATGGGCGACTTTGCCCGCGACTATGCGTTCGGCATCGACGCGCGGGCGACCGAGCCGCTTGCGGAGCCGGCAACATTCAAGGGCATCGTGCGTGCCGACGGACGGGTCGCGACCCGCAACTATCTCGGCATCCTGACCACGGTCAACTGCTCGGCCAGCACCGCGCGCTTCATCGCCGAGCAGTTTCGCGGCGGCGCCTTGGCCGAGTTCGCCAATATCGACGGCGTCGTCGCGCTCGGTCACGGCACCGGCTGCGGCATGGGAATCGACGGCGAGCCGATGAACCTGCTGCGCCGCACCATAGCCGGCTATGCCCGGCACCCGAATTTCGCCGGTGTGCTGGTGCTCGGCCTCGGCTGCGAGACCAACCAGATCAGCGGCCTGCTGCAGGCCGAGGGGCTGGAGGAAGGCCCGACCCTGACGACGATGACCATCCAGGACGCCGGCGGCACGACCAAGACCGTCAGGGAGGGCGTCGCCCGGCTCAAGGCGATGCTCCCCGCCGCCAATGACGTGCGGCGCGAGACCGTGCCGGCAAGCCATCTGACCCTGGCGCTGCAATGCGGCGGGTCGGACGGCTATTCCGGCATCACCGCCAACCCGGCGCTCGGCGCCTGCGTCGATCTGCTCGTGGGACACGGCGGCAGCGCGGTGTTGTCGGAGACGCCGGAAATCTACGGCGCCGAGCATCTGCTGACCCGCCGCGCCGCGAGCCGCGAGGTCGGCGAGAAGCTCGTCGAGCGCATCCGCTGGTGGGAGGACTACACCGCCCGCACCGGCGGCGAGATGAACAACAACCCCTCCCCCGGCAACAAGGCCGGCGGGCTGACGACGATCCTCGAGAAATCTTTGGGCGCGGTCGCCAAGGGCGGCAGCACCAACCTCGTCAACGTCTACCGCTATGCCGAGCCGATAACCGCCAAGGGCTTCGTGTTCATGGACACGCCGGGCTACGACCCGGTCTCGGCGACCGGCCAGGTCGCCGGCGGCGCCAACATCATCTGCTTCACCACGGGCCGCGGCTCGGTGTTCGGCTGCAAACCCGCGCCGTCGCTCAAGCTGTCGACCAACACGCCGCTCTTCCGCCGCATGGAAGACGACATGGACATCGATTGCGGTCCGATCGCCGACGGCGAGGCCACCGTTGCCGAGATGGGCGAACGCATCTTCCAGCTTGTGCTCGACACCGCCTCCG
Source organism: uncultured Alphaproteobacteria bacterium (assembly GCA_963778385.1). GTDB lineage: Bacteria > Pseudomonadota > Alphaproteobacteria > ATCC43930 > CGMCC-115725 > DATARH01. The sequence continues at coordinate 35,909 of CAVZUA010000049.1, forward strand.
GCGCCAAGACCAAGAGCGAAATCCTCGGCTTTGGCGAGGACGAGTTTACGCCTTGGGTGCTTGGGGCAGTGATGTAGCCGGCCCCTCGACCGAGGCCGCGCCGAGGAAGCGCCCGTCGGGCGCCTGCACCAGCACCGCGAGGCCCTCGCCGTCGGCGGGCGGCTCGATCGCGAAGCTCGCGGCCTTGCCGGTCCAGTCGCCGATCATCTTGAGCGAGGTGACTGCGTTGACGTCGAGCGCGCCGCGGCCGGCGTTCTCGCCGCCTTTGACCTGGGTCGAGCGCTTCAGCAGATAGCGGGCGACCAGCACCCCTGCGCCGGCAGGCGCGCTTCCCGTCCCGATTGCGACCGAACGGCGGTCCGAGGCAAAGGTTACGGTCGTCGCCGCGACCGGCTTGGCCCTATCGATGGCCGCCAGCACCAGGCTCCGGTCGGAGCCGACGATATCCTCGGTGCCGTCGACGACCATCTGCGGCGTGTAGAGCTGGCCGCGCGTCAGGTGATCGTCATAGGCCTGCTGCCGCTCGGTCGATTCCCGGCGCGACAGCGGATCGCGCCAGGCCGTCCCGTCCCAGTAGGTGACGTGAAAGCCGAGCGCCACCACATCGCGCCGCTTCGCCAGCTCGACGAGCAGCGCATCGGCCGGCGGGCAGGACGAGCAGCCTTGCGAGGTGAACAGCTCGACGACGACCGGCCGGGTCTCCGCGGCATTAGCGGCGGCACCAAGCAGCAGTAACAGGATGAGCGAGAGGGCCGCTTTCATAGCCCCGAAAATACACAATGTCCGACGGTCATGGCTTCACGCTTTCGGCAATGCCTCAAAGCTGCGTCTGGTACGGCTTCAGATAACAGCGGCCGAAAAACACGCCGCCGAGATTGGGGCGCTGGCTGAAGATGCTCTGCACGCGGTCGAGGTGATAGGCCGCCTTGTAGGTCTCGTATTGAACCTCGAACGACAGCTCGATCGCGTTTAGCGCGATGATGCGGGTCGCGCCGCCGCCATTGAGCGGCGTTACCGCCGGCGTCATCCAGTCGACGACAAAACTCAGCTCCATCGGCCGGGCGACGATGAAGCCGTTGGCGAATTGTCCGAAATCCCCATTGCAGACGAGCAGATTGACCGGTGGTGGCGGGCCGACCGCCGGTAGCTGCACGTACTCGCAGCCTGCCAGGCCCAGTGCGAGCACGACCCCGGCGAAGCGCGCGCGAATGCGCATTTCGTCAGGCGGCGAGCGTCTTCTGCATCGCGAGGTCGTCCTCGATAAAGAAGCGGACGGCCTCGTCGATGCCGGCATCGGGCTGGAAGCCGAGCGCCTCGGCGCGCGGTGCGTGCAATTCGCGCGGCCAGCTCCCGACGATCGTCTGGATCGTTGCGTCGGGCTGCCAGGCGATACGCTTATAGGCTTCGGCGCCAGCGGCGCGGCGCACCGCCTCCGCCATCTCGCCGACCGAGACCGAGTAACCCGGCAGCTGCAGCGTCCGATGCGTGCCCAACGCCTTGCCCGGCACATCAAGGGCATGCGCCAGCGATGCCACGACCCGGCGCGGCGAGGCCAGCGCCATCACCGTGTCGGGCGACACCGGGCAGACCGCGTCCTTGCCGGTCAGCGGCTCGCGGATCATCGACGAGGCGAAGGTCGAGGCGGCGCGGTTTGGCAGGCCCGGCCGCACCACCACCGTCGGCAGGCGCAGCGCGCGGCCGTCGACAAAGCCCTTGCGGCTGTAGTCGTTCACCAGCAGTTCACCGATCGCCTTCTGCGCGCCGTAGGAGCTTTGCGGGGTCAGCGCCGTGTCGTCACCGACCGCCGGCGGCAACGCGCCGCCATAGACCGCGAGCGAGCTGGCGAAGATGACGCGCGGCGCGGTGCCCAGCGCCCGGCACGCGTCGAGCACCGCACGCGTGCCGTCGAGATTGACCCGGTAGCCGAGATCGGTGTCGGCCTCGGCCTGACCGCTGACGATCGCCGCGAGGTGAAACACCGCGTCCGTCCCGGATTTTGATCCCTCGGGGGCGATCAGCCGACGCACCGTGTCGCGGTCGGCAATGTCGCCGGTCACCAGCCGCACCCGCTTGTCGTCGGGCAGCGGCAGCGCCGAAGGCCCGTTGTCGAACAACGCCAGCTCGTCGATCGGCCCCGACGCGCTGCCCTTTTCGAGCAGGAGCAGCGCCAGACGCCGGCCGAGAAACCCGCACCCGCCGGTGATCACGATGCGCATGGCTCAGCCTTTCGCCGCGATGTCGGCCGTCGTCGGCGGCGCGTTGCGCAGCGTCTGCAGCACCACGCAATAACGTTCGGTGAGGCGCAGCAGGTTCTGCCGCTTCTCCTCGGGCTCGTCGGTGTCGAGGGTGAAATGCAGGCGGATGTCGCGAAAGCCGACCGGCGCGCCGCGGTCGACACCGAGCGTGCCGCGGAAATCGAGATCGCCCTCGGCGCGCACCGTGCCGCCCTTGAGCTTGAAGTCGATCGCTGTCGCCACCGCCTTCAGTGTGACCCCGGCGCAGGCGACCAGCGCTTCGAGCAGCATGTCGCCGGAGCAGGCCTCCAGCCCGCTGCCGCCGGTCGCCGGATGCAACCCGGCCTCGATCATCGCCCGCCCGGTCTCGACCTTGCAGGCGATCGCGCCGTCCGAAAGGTCGCCTTGCGCCCTGAGCGTCACCACCGCGGCGGCGGGATCGTTGCGGTATTTGTCCTTGAGCGGCGCCTGCAATTCGCGCAGCGCGTTGCTATCCATCGTCACCCTCGCATTCCCGGCTCGCATTCCCCACCGGCGCGGCGACGATAACGCCCTCGCCCGGCTTGCGGTAGAGTGGAGCATCGTCACCGGAAAGGACGGGACATGGGACCGCTCGCAGGGGTCAAGATCATCGAGCTGGCCGGCATCGGCCCGGCGCCGTTTTGCGCGATGCTGTTCGCCGACATGGGGGCCGAGGTGGTGCGCGTCGATCGCGCCGCCAATGTCGGCACCGACACCGACCGCGACGGCAACGACGCGCGCTTCAACCTGCTGCTGCGCGGCCGGCGCAACATCGCGGTCGACCTCAAGACCAAGGCCGGGCAGGACGCAGTGTTGCGCCTCATCGACCAGGCCGACGCGCTGATCGAGGGGTTCCGGCCGGGGGTCATGGAGCGGCTCGGCCTCGCGCCCGACATCTGCCTGAAGCGCAACCCTAAGCTCGTCTACGGCCGGATGACCGGCTGGGGCCAGGACGGGCCGATCGCCCATATCGCGGGCCACGACATCAACTACATCGCGCTGTCCGGCGCGCTGGCGGCGATCGGCGAGGCCGGACGCGCGCCGGTGCCGCCGCTCAATCTGATCGGCGATTTCGGCGGCGGCGCGCTCTATCTGGCGATGGGCGTGCTGGCCGGCGTCCTGAACGCCCGCGCCTCCGGCAAGGGACAGGTCATCGACTGCTCGATGGTCGAGGGCGCGGCCTCGCTGATGACCTCGATGTACGGCGCGCTGGCCTCGGGCGCCTGGATCGAGGAGCGCGGCCGCAACCGCACCGACGGCGGCTCGCATTTCTACCATGTCTACGAGACCAAGGACGGCGAGTTCATCACCGTCGGCTCGATCGAACCGCAATTCTACCGCCTGCTGCTGACCCATACCGGACTGGAGGGCACCGACCTGCCAGAGCAGGCGGACCGCGCGCAATGGCCGGCTATGCAGGAGCGTTTCGCGAAAATCTTCGAGCAGAAGACCCGCGCCGAATGGGTCGCGATCATGCAGCAGACCGATATCTGCTTCGCCCCGGTGCTGACGATGTCGGAAGCCATCGAGCACGAGCACAACCGCCGCCGCGCGAGCTTCGTCGAGGTCGACGGCATCGCCCAGCCCGCCCCGGCGCCGCGTTTCCTGGGCACGCCGACCAGCGTGCAAAGCTCGCCCGCCCGCGCCGGCGAACACACCGACGCGATCCTGCGCGATTGGGGCTTCTCGGCTGCCGAGATCGCCGCATTGCAGGCGAACCGCGCGGTCCGTTCGGCCGGCTAAGGGGCATCGAAGATTAGGTGCCGGCCCCCTCCCTGGCCCTCCCCCGTGGCCACGGGGGAGGGAAACTTGCAGCGCCAGCTGCAAGTGGGTGGGGGCCGGCATCGGCATTTCGGTCTGGCCCGATCAGGCCTCAAGCATCAGCCCCGCGAACCGGCCATTTGCCTTCGGCACGGCGCTTGCGGATGATGCCGACATGCGCAGCAGCGGACCAGCGAGCGCCGTCGCCTCGGTCGAGACCGCGCCGGGGCCGCGGATCAATCGCGGTGCGGTCACCGCGTCGATCATGCTCGCGACTTTTATGCAAGGCGTCGACACGACGATCGCCAATGTCGCGCTGCCGCATATGCAGGGCAGCTTTTCCTGCTCGCAAGATCAGATCGCCTGGGTGGTGACGTCCTACATCGTCGCCGCGGCGATTATGACGCCGCTCACCGGCTGGCTCGCCGGCCGGTTCGGCATCAAGTACGTGTTCTTGATCTCGGTAGTCTGTTTCACCATCACCTCGGCACTGTGCGGCGCCGCGACCAGCCTCTTTCAGATCGTGCTCTACCGCCTGCTGCAGGGGGTGAGCGGCGCGGCGCTTGTGCCGCTGTCGCAGGCGACGCTGCTGCACATCAACCCGCCGGAGCGGCACGGCAAGGCGATGGCGGTCTGGGGCATGGGGGTGATCCTCGGCCCGATCATCGGACCCGCGCTGGGCGGCTGGCTGACCGACGACTTCAGCTGGCGCTGGGTGTTCTACATCAACCTGCCGGCCGGGATCCTCGCCGCGGCGGGGATCATGATCTTCATCCACGACACGCGACCGGCGCAGCGCGAGGGGTTCGACTGGTTCGGCTTCGCGACGCTGAGCCTGGCGATCGGCTCGGTGCAGATGATGCTCGACCGCGGCGAACTGAAGGACTGGTTCGGCTCGACCGAAATCTGCGTCGAGGCGGTCATCGCCGCGCTCGGCCTCTATCTTTTTGTCGTGCACACCGCAACGGCGGGCGAGCGCTCGTTTCTCAACCGCGCCCTGCTGAAAGACTCGAACTGCGTCGCCGGCACGTTCCTGATGTTCCTGATCGGCGTGCCGCTCTACGGCACGATGACGCTGCTGCCGACGATGATGCAGTCGCTGATGAACTACCCCGTGATGACCGCCGGCTTTGTGACCGCACCACGCGGCGTTGGCACGATGATCGGGATGATCGTCGTCTCCCGCCTCTCCGGAAGGGTCGATGTGCGGCTGATCATCCTGACCGGCATGATCGTGACCGCAGTTGCGCTGTGGCAGATGACCGGCTTTTCGCTGCAGATGGGGATGTGGCCGTTCATCACCACCGGGTTGCTGCAGGGGTTCGGTCTCGGCTTTGTGTTTACTCAGCTCAGCGTCATCACCTTTTCGACACTGCCGCGCAACGTCCTGACCCAAGGGACCGCGATCTTCAGCCTGATGCGCAACATCGGCGGCAGCGTCGGCATCTCGATCGTCGAGGCGCTGTTTGTCGAGAACACCCAGATCGTCCATGCGCAGCTTGCCGAGCATGTCCGGCCCGACAACCCGGCGGCGCAGCAGCTCCGACTGCCCTACAGCCTGACCGAGGTGCACGGCATCGCCGCGCTCAATCGCGAGATCACCCGCCAAGCGCAGATGATCGCCTATATCGACAATTTCTATCTGATGCTGGTGGTGATGCTGGTCGCCTCGCCGTTCCTGCTGCTGCTGCGCCGCCCGCGCCGCGCCGGCGAAAAACCGGCAGCGGCGGCGATGGAGTAATTCTTCGTCATTCCTGCGAAAGCGGGAATCCAGGGCGATCCTCGCGGCGGCTGCCCCTGGGCCCCCGCCTTCGCGGGGGCGACGACATCGAGATCAGCTCACCGAGCGGAACGCGACCGCGTAGATGAACAGCGCGAACGACACCGCGAGCGCCGTCAGCGACAGCACGATCACCCAGTAGGCGAGCGGATAGCTGCGGCGATCGATACTGACCTCGGCCAATTCGCTGTAGCCGAACCATCCCAGCGGGTTGAGCGCCACCTCGCCGCGGATCAGCGCCGTGGGAATCCGCGGGAAGACGTAAAGCTCCCCGATAATGAGGATGGCGAGAAGAATCCAGGCCTGCATTGCGCACCTCCCACGGCAACCACCCATGTAAACATGGGACCATCCGCCGTTTGCGCCGTCGAAATCATGGTTAACAACCCGCGCCGCGTCTTCGCCGTCGCGAAAACGTGAGGTTGGCGCCCCTTAAAATCGCCCCGCGCGCGCAATAAATGCGGCGCGGCCCCGCTCAGGCTGTCACTTGCAGACCGAACTTGTCGCGCCCGACGGCTCGCCTTGGAGACAAGAGATGACCAATCGCCGGCCTTCCGTCGCGGCGCGCGGCTTTGTCCTGATGCTGACCGCGACGCTCTTGCTCGCCGCTTGCGGGGGTCCCGGCGTGACCGGGCCGTGCAACGATTCCGATCCGGTCAGCCCGTGCGCGACCTCACACAGCCACACGGACTAGATCTTAACCGATGCCGGCGCTCGCGAAGAAAACCGTCCTTCGCCCGATTATCGTGGAGACAAGAATGACCAATCGGCCGCGCAGTGCCGCACGCGACGTTATCCTGATGCTGGTGGCGGTTCTCATGCTCGCCGCCTGCGGCGGACCGGGCGTGACCGGGCCATGCGACGATTCCGACCCGGTCGGCCCGTGCGCGACCTCGCACAGTCAGACGCACGGCGGCAGTTAGTCCGCCAGGTCGAAGAGCTTGCACCAGCCCGCAGGGCTGATATCGCCGGTGACGACCTTGCACGAGCGCGGCTTGACGAAGAACGTGCAGGTCGCGCAGCTGAACATGCCGTTCGGCGTGTTGCGATATTGCGCCTCGACCGGCGAGACCCGCGGCGGCGGCTCGGCGGCCCGTGCCGGCCTCGCTGCGAGCCCGATGCCCGCCGCCAGCAAGGCGCGTCGGCTAAACTTATTGGCGGCCAGTGCCTCGCTCCTGCCCCTCACCCTCCCAGCCCTACGGGCCGGGTCCCTCCCTCTCCCCGCACGCGGGGAGAGGGCCGGGGTGAGGGGCAGCCCTCCGCACCGTCTTACGCCGGCCGCGCCACGTAGCCGTAGCGCAGGTTGCTGCGGGCGCCGCCATTGGCGAGGTAGTCCGCCTTGAGCTGCGCGAAACGGTCGCCGCGCACCAGCTCGGCGTGCTGCTCCAACCTGTAGAGCCGCGCCGAGTTGCCGCTGAAAATCGCGGTCTTGAGCGACCCGTCGGCAGGTCCAAGCGGCTTGAACCCGTATTTCTTCTGCATGTCCTCGGGGATTTCCAGCCGGCGCAACCCTTCGATCTGCCATTGCGGCGCGCCGGTCCACACCGCGTCGGTGCCCCAGACGATGCGGTCTTGCCCCAGCCCCTTGACCAGCATCCCCATCAGTGCCGCCGCCAGCCGCGGCTGCGCCACCGCGGTCCAGGCGAAGATCTGCCCGAGATCGCCGTGGACGTTGGTGACGCCATATTTCTCCCGGATCTCCGCAAGATCGCTGGTCCACGACGAGCGGCCGGTCTTGTCGAACTCGGCCATCGCGTCATCCGGGTTGGCGCCGACCCAGCGATAGGCCGAGTGGTAGACGATGAAGTTGAGCTGCGGCCAGTCCTTGGCCGCCTTGCCGATATCGCTGACATCGGCATACGGCAGCAGACGCGGGAATTTCTCGGCGACGCCCGGGCTGAACAGCCCCTTGTGGATGCAGACATTCCTGATCCCAGTCTTGGCGATCTTCTCGTAAAACGGGTACATCAGCTTTTCGTCGTCGGCGTGCCAGGGGTGCTGCGCCGATTCCTTGTGGGTGTTGTCGCCGACTGTGTAGCCCTTCCACGAATCCGGTTTGTACTTCTCGATCGCCTCGTCGACCTTATCGAGCCAGCCGTCCCAGCCGGGCGTAAAGGTGAAATGCGCCATCATGCGGCGCGTGCCAGCCTTTTCGTTGACCGCGGCGCGGGTCTTGAACACCTGCTCTTGCGGCAGGAACCAGTCCTCCGGCACGTCGGAGGGCGAATTCGACAGCAGCGATATCTTGGTATCGCTGTCCATGTAGATCTCTTTGACGTAATTGTTGAATTTGAGATCGTCGAGGGTCTGCTCCTTGCCCGACAGCTCCTTGTTCCAGCCCCATTGGCCGACCGCCTCGCGGCCTTTCACAAAACCGGTCAGCCGCGTGTCGTCGCGCAGGAAATGGGTGTGGCCGTCGATGACGAACTGCCCGGCATTGGCCGCGGCGAGCTGGTTGGCGAGCTCGGGGGTCGCCGCCTCGGCCTCGCTGACCGCGAAATAGCGGCCGAACACCTGGTTCATCGCGACGAACGAAGCCGCCATCCCGGCGGCGGTCTGGAAGAAGCGCCGGCGCGACAGCCCTTGCCGCTTCGCGAGCCGGTCGCTCATGTCCTTGAGCCGCGCCTCGACCTCGCGCTGCTGCGCGGTCTGCGGCAGCGGCAGGTACTCGTCGCTCGACACGATCTGCGTCGGCACCGGCGACGGGAAGGACGAGGTCTCCGCCGGCAGCAACCCGCTCACCATCTCGTCGCTGAAGAATTTCATCGCGTCCTCCCACCGGGTTTTGCGCTGCCATTTCTATCGGCATCCACTGCTCGTCCGCCAGCGCTGGAGCGCAAGAATTGCTACCGCGGCGAGCGGTAAACATTCCCTTAACCATAAGGTTGTACGCTTAGCGGTCCCCGGTGCTCCCCCTGGTAGCCCGCCGTGGTCGATCGAGTTGTCATTTCGCGAGCCCTGCGACGCCTGTTCCGGCGCGGCTATGGGTTTTCCTCGCTGCAGTTCGGCGCGATCGCTTTTGTCTTTCTCGTCTGCCTGTGCGTCGTCGGCAACGAGGTCAGCAATATCCAGAACCAGCGTGGCCGCGAGCTGGGCGAGGCCCGGAGCCAGGCCGCGAACCTCGCCCGCTCCCTCGGGCAACAGGCCGAGGATACCGTGCGCAACGCAGACATCTCGATCTTCGGCGCGGCGCAACGCCTGGAGATCGACGGCACGACACCGGAAATGCTGGACAAGCTGCGCCCGATCATGATGGCGCGGGTCGCCGCATTTCCGGCGTTGGCGAACTTCGTGATCACCGACGAGACCGGCCACTGCCTGATGGTCAGCCTGCCGCAGATACCCGAGGATTGCAGCCTCGCCGGCCGCGCCGATTTCGAATACCACCGAACCCATCGCGAGAATGGGCCGCACCTCAGCCATCCAGTGCACAGCGTTGGGGGCAGTGTGTGGATCGTCCCTGTGTCGCGCCGCTTCAACCATCCCGACGGCAGCTTTGCCGGCATCGTCATGACCGGGATCAGCATCCCGTTCTTTCAGAGCTACTACGACAAGTTCGACATCGGCCCGCGCGGCGCGATCCTGTTGGCGACCGACGGCGACGACCCCGTCCTGCTGGTCCGCCGGCCTTTTGTCGAGGCGAATATCGGTCGCAGCTTGCGCAACAGCAGCTTCTTCCGTGAAGAGACGTCGAAGACCCGCTCGGGCGCAGTGGAAACCGTATCGCCGACCGACGGCGTGCTCCGCCTGGTGAGCTATTGGCGGATCGAACCGTATCCGCTGCTCGTCGCCGTCGCCTTGGCAAAGGATGACGCGCTTGCGAGCTGGCGCGCCGATGCCGGGTTCCACATGCTGCTGACCCTCGGCCTTGTCGCGGTGATTGCGACGCTGGGAATGTGGCTCGCTCTCAATATTCGAACGCGGCGGCAGCTGGAGGATTCCTACCGCGAGACGGCGGCGGCGTTTCGCCTGCTGGCGGAGAATTCGACTGATTTTATCGTTCGGCTGGGTCCCAATCGCGAACGGCTCTATGTCTCGCCGGCTTGCCGCACATTGCTGGGCTACGAGCCGGAAGAGCTCATCGGCCGCAATCCGCTCGACATCGTGCACCCGGACGATCGCGAGAACTGGAACCAGCATTTTGCTTCCGGCGCGGCGGGAGGGGACGACAACTCGGTAAGCTACCGGCTGATCCGCAAGGACGGCGCTCATGTCTGGGTCGAGGCCAGCCGACGCCGCCTCGCCGCAGATGGCGGTTTTGTCGTGTCGACCCGCGATGTGACACAGCGCAAGGAAGCCGAGCAGCAGCTCGCCGAAACCAATCGCCGGCTCCGGGACATGGCCGACCACGACGCGCTGACCGGGCTCGCCAACCGCCGCCAATTCGACATGGTGCTCGATGCCGAATTCCGCCGGGCAGTGCGCGACGGCACGACACTGAGCCTGGTGATGATCGATGTCGATCGCTTCAAGGCGTTCAACGACCGCTACGGTCACCCCGCCGGCGACCAATGCCTGCGCGCGATCGCGGCGGCGCTGAAGGACATTCCCGGCCGCGCGGGCGATCTTGTCGCGCGTTACGGCGGCGAGGAACTCGCGATGATCTTGCCGAACACGCCGCTCGCCGGCGCGCTGACCATCGCCGAGCAGGCACGGTGCACGGTGCGCGCCCGCGCGATCGAGCACCAAGGCAACACCGGCAACATCGTCACGATCAGTCTCGGTGTCGCGGCGGCAATCCGGGGCAACGGGCTCGCAACCCCGTCGGCGTTGATCGAAGCCGCCGACCGCGCGCTCTACGCCGCGAAAGCCGGCGGCCGCGACGCCGTCCGCTGCACGCCGGCCGCCGAAGCCGAATTAGCCTTGGCCGACAGAAACGCGCACCGGCGGAACAGCCGGTGATCGACCGTAAAAAGGCCAAAATTGCCACGCAACCATGCCTCGCATGAAGTAACGACATTGACCGACGGCACGGACCTCCTAACCTCGCCTGCGGCAACAGTTTCGACCTGTTCCGCCTGATAAACGGCCGCAAAGAACAGGCGGAACATGCAGCCGCTGGGCGATGGACGCGGCCCCGCCGTGGGGGCATAGTTCATCCCGAAAAGACTTCAGCCGTGAGGACGCAAATGTCGGTGCAAGATGTCCGCTTCGACGGGTCGGTGAACTGGCCGTCCAACGCGCTGAGCGAGGTGCCCTTCCGGGTCTATACCAACCCCGAGCAGTACGCGCTCGAGCAGGAGCGCATCTTCAAGGGCGAGGCCTGGAGCTATCTCTGCCTCGCGGGCGAAATTCCCAACCCCGGCGACTGGGTCGCGACCACGGTCGGCGAGGTCGCCATCATCGTCGGCCGCGACGACACTGGCGCGATCAACGCCTTCGTCAACCGCTGCGCGCATCGCGGCAACCTGTTGTGTCTGACCAACAAGGGCCGCGGCCGCGAGATTACCTGCGTCTATCACGGCTGGAGCTACGATCTCGGCGGCCATCTGACCGGTGTCGCGTTCGAGCGTGGCGTCAAGCGCCAGGGCGGCATGGCCCCCGAATTCCACAAGGAAGACCACCACCTCCAGCGCCTGCGTGTCGAGGAGCTGTGCGGCTTGGTGTTCGGCACGTTCAGCGACACGGTCGCCGATCTGCAAAGTTATTTCGGCGAGAAGGTGGTCGGCGGCGTCCGGCGGGTACTCCAAGACCGGCCGGTCCACATCATCGGCCGCAGCACCCAGATTTTGCCAAACAACTGGAAGTTGTACTTCGAGAACGTCAAGGACACCTACCACGCCTCGATCCTGCACTCATTCCTGACGACATTCCGCATCAACCGCCTGTCGATGCCGGGCGGCATCAATATCAGCGACGATGGCGGCAGCCATTTCAGCTTCGCCAAGCTCGACTACGCCGCCGAGGACGCCGACTACCAGGCGGCCAATCTGCGTTCCGACACCGACCTCAAGCTGCAAGACAATTCTGTCGTCGAATCGGTCGACGAGTTCGGCGACCAGATCTCGGTGATGATCCTCACCGCCTTCCCCAACATGGTGCTGCAGCAGGTGCGCAACACAATCGCGGTGCGCGTGGTGCGGCCGCGCGGCGTCGACAAGACCGAGCTCGAATGGATTCATCTCGGTTTCGACAGCGACGACGAGACGATGCGCGAACGCCGCCTGCGCCAGGGCAATTTGATCGGCGCCGCCGGCTACATCGCGCTGGAAGACGGTTGCGTCGGCGGTTTTGTACAGCGCGCGCTGCAATACAACGACGACGAGACCGGCATCGTGATGATGGGCGGCCACGACGCCGAGTTGCAAAACTTCCGCGCCAGCGAAGCGGCGATCCGCGGCTTCTGGAAGAAATACCGCGCGCTGACCGGAGCGTGACGATTGGACAACCGACGTTGCCTCCTTCGAGACGGCTGCTGCGCAGCCGTCTCAGAGCCTGACCCGAAATGCGCTTGAGACGCTCGATGGGTATTTTTTTCTGTCGTCATTCCGGGGCATCGCGCAGCGATGAACCCGGAACCCGTGCACACGGACCTCAAAAACGGTGTTCTGACGCTGCAGCCACCCTGGAAAAGCCCGTGTTCATGGGTTCCGGGTTCGGCCTTGCAGGCCACCCCGGAATGACAAGTTAATCTCAGGATGACGGATATCTTGGATGCCATGCACTAAGGCGCGTCATCCTGAGGAACGCCGACAGGAGCGTCTCGAAGGACGCAGCGCCGCGCTGCAGCGAGCCGGTTGGCCATGAGCACTGTCGACAACACGGTCCGGCTCGGCATTAACGAGCTCTACGCCGCCTATGCCGATTGCATCGACGATGACCGGCTCGAGGAATGGCCGGACTTCTTTGTCGACGATTGCCGCTACCTGATCACCGACCGGCAGAGCCACGAGGCCGGCTACAAGCACGGCGTCATCTATTGCGCCTCGCGCGGCATGCTGATCGACCGCATCACCGCGATGCGCCGCGTCTTGATGTTCGAAGCGCACCGCTATAGCCATCTGATCGGCCCGGCCCGCGTCACCAAAATTGACGGCAACATCGCCGAAGCCCATGCCAATTTCTTTGTCGCCCGCATCATGCACTCGGGCGAGACGACGCTGTTCGCGACCGGCCGCTATCTCGACCGCATCGACATCGGCCAACAGCCCTATCGCTTCATCGAGCGCCTCGTCGTCCTCGACAGCCAGAAGATCGACACGCTGATCGCCATCCCGCTGTGAGCGCAAACACGATCGAAGACATCCTGTTCGGCCGCGAAGGCGGCGTCGGCACGGTGCTGCTGAACCGGCCGCGGGCGCTCAACGCGTTCACGATGGACATGTATCGCCGCCTCGAACCGATGCTGCGGGAGTGGGCCGCAGAGCCGCAGATTCGTGCGGTGCTGATCGAAGGCGCCGGGGATCGCGCGTTTTGCGCCGGCGGCGATGTGCGCAAGGTGTACGAAGCCGGCAAGGGCATTTCCGGTGATCCCGATTTCACCGCCGTGTTCTTCGCCGAAGAGTACCGGATCATTCTCGGCATCCATCGCTATCCGAAGCCTTATATCGCGATCATCGACGGCATCACGATGGGCGGCGGCGCCGGGGTTTCGGTCAACGGCGCCTACCGCGTCGCGACCGAGGAGACGATGTTCGCGATGCCCGAGACCGGCATCGGCCTGTTTCCGGATGTCGGCGCCACCCGTTTTCTCAATCTCTGCCCCGGGCATATCGGCCGTTATCTCGGCCTCACCGGCGCCCGGCTTGGTGCGGCGGACGCGCTTTATTGCGGCTTCGCCACGCATTTCGTGTCTCGCGGCCGGGTGCCGGAGCTAAAGCAAGAGCTGGCCGGTCTTGCCTGGGAAAGCGGCAAGGAAGCGGCGCAAGTCGCGAGCTTGCTCGGGCGGTTCGCGGCCGGTGCCGGCCCCTCCCCACTCGCCGCGCGACGCGCGATGATCCACCGCTGCTTCGGCCACAACGGCGTCGAGGAGATCCTCGACGCCCTCCAAGCCGAGACGGAAGACCCCGATTGGGCGCGTGAAACCCACGCCGCACTGCTGACCAAGTCGCCGACCAGCCTGCGCGTCACACTGCGCCAATTGATGCTGGGACAAGGGATGGAGTTGGAAGAGGCGCTGAAACTCGAATATCGCCTGACGCAGCATTTCATGGCGGCGCATGATTTCTACGAAGGTATCCGCGCCGTGCTCATCGACAAGGACCAGAAGCCGCTTTGGCGGCCCGCGACCCTCGCCGAGGTCGACGAGGCGATGACGACGGCGTATTTCACCTCGCTGGGCGACCGCGAGTTGACTTTCGATTAGGAAGGGACGAGACGATGGCGACGATCGGCTTTATCGGCCTGGGCAATATGGGCGGGCCGATGGCCGCCAATCTGCTGAAGGCGCAGCACAAGGTCACCGGCTACGACGTCGTCGCCGCGCCGATGAGCAGCCTCGAGCTGCAGGGCGGCAAGGCCGCCGCGAGCGCTGCCGAGGCGGCCGCGGCCGGCGACATCATCATCACCATGCTGCCCGCTGGGCCGCAGGTCCGCGCGGTCTATCTCGGGCCCAACGGCATCATCGCCAAGGCCAAGAAGGGCGTGCTGCTGATGGATTGCTCGACGATCGATGTCGAAACCGCGCGTCTCGTGGCCGAGGAAGCCCAAAAAGCCGGACTGGAGATGCTCGACGCGCCGGTTTCGGGCGGTGTGATGGGGGCGCAGGGCGGCAGCCTGACATTCATGGTCGGCGGCACCGAGGCGGCGTTTGCCAAGGGCCGGCCGATCCTCGCCAATATGGGCCGCACGATCGTCCATGCCGGGCCGTCCGGCAGCGGCCAGATCGCCAAGATCTGCAACAACATGATGCTCGCCGTGTCGATGATCGGCGTCTGCGAAGGCTTTGCGCTCGCGGAAAAGCTCGGCCTGCCGGCGCAGACCCTGTGGGACATTTGCAGTACCTCGACGAGCCAGTGCTGGGCGATGACCAATTACTGCCCGATGCCGGGTCCGGTGCCGGCCGCGCCGTCGAACCGCGGCTACCCGGCCGGGTTTACCGCCGCCAACATGCTGAAGGACTTGCGCTTATCGCAAGCCGCCGCCGGCCAGGCCGCGGCAGCGACGCCGATGGGCGCGGCAGCCGCCAATCTCTATCAGCTCTTCGTTGACGGCGGAAAAGCCGCGCTCGATTTCTCGGCGATCATGCAGCTGGTGCGCCGCGGCGGACACGGCGGCTGAACCCGATAGGGCGCTTGAACGAAAAATTAACACAAACCTCGTTAGGCTTTCGATGCGACCGCCCAGCGAGGCATAGATGAACAACGGCTACCTTGAGGTGATCTCGCTCGTCGAGCGGCTTCACCGGCACTTTCTCGAAGTCGTCAAGCTCGAGCTTGACGGGCTCGGCATTCACGACATCAACAACGTGCAGGGGTTGATGCTGTTCAATATCGGCGACGCGGAGATGACCGTCGGCGAGCTGACGTTGCGCGGCTGCTATCTCGGCTCGAACGTGTCGTACAACGTCAAGAAGATGGTCGAGAACGGCTATCTGTCGCAGGAGCGTTCGGTGCACGACCGCCGCTCGATCCATGTGCGGCTGACCGAGAAGGGCGCAAAATTGCGCGACCGGCTGCAGACGATGCATCAGCGCCATATCGAGATGCTGAACCAGACCGCGATCACCGACGAGGACCTGCAGGCCGCGACCGTGACGCTGCGGCGTCTGGAGCGGTTCTGGATCCGCGCCGGCGATCTCGTCCAGCGGCCGGGGCAATACGCCGCCTGATCTTCACAACGGTTTGACGGATTGGCGACGGGCTGCAATTTTGCAGCCCGTCTTGCTTTGCGGAGCTGGTCCCATGCCGACGATACCGCCCCTGATGCAACTCGCGCCGGGCCTCACCGCCGCTGGCGCGCTGACCGCCGACAACATCGAAGCGCTGGCCGCGTCGGGGGTCAAGACCATCGTCAACAACCGGCCCGATAACGAAGACCCCGGCCAGCTGTCGGCCGACGAGGCGCGGCGGCTCTGCGCCGCTCACGGCATCGCCTACCATCACATCCCGTTCGTCGCGGCGACCTTGACCCGCGATGACATCGATGCGTTCGAACAGCTCTTGATGAGCGCTTCCCACCCGATCGTCGCCCACTGCCGCAGCGGCACGCGCTCGACGATGATCTGGGCGCTGACCCGCATGCGCCAAGGCGACGATCCGGCGGCGCTGGTCGCGCTCGGCGCGCGTAACGGCGTCGACATCAGTGCGTTGCCCGCGCTGGCGGCCAAGCTGCTGTAGCTTTGCCGGGCGAGCCACGCTGGGTCTCGGTCGAAACGGTCATCGCGCTCAACCGCGACGAGGTCGGCAAGACCGGGGAGCCGCACCAACTGCTCAACCGCGCCGCGCTCGAGATTGCGGTGAAGCGCCCGTGGAATGTCTGGGTCTATTTCATGGACCAGGACTACGCGACGCTGGCGATGGCGCTGCTGGTCGCGATCGCCGGCGCCAAGGCCTTCACTGCCGGGAACGAGCGCACCGCCTACCGCGCCGCGGTCGCACTGCTCGAAACCAACGGTTTGGTTCTCGACCTCGGCGCCAATCGCCGGCGCGCCGAGGAGCGCTTGTTCGACTATTTCCAGGGCCGGCTGAGCCAGTCCGGCGTCGCCGACTGGTTCAGGACTTGGATGAGCCCGGTGGTATAGAACGCGAAAAAGGCGCCGAAGCACCTTTCACACGCGCCAATGAAACTCAGCTTATTTTTTCGCGCGCGCCGCGCGCCGGCCGGTGCCGCGCCCGAGGCCGATCTTCTTGGCGAAATCCGAACGTTGCTGCGCGTATTTCGGCGCGACCATCGGGTAATCCGGCGGCAGGCCCCATTTCGCACGGTATTCGTCCGGCGAGAGATTGTAGGTCGAGCGCAAATGCCGCTTCAGCATCTTCAATTTCTTGCCGTCTTCGAGACACACAAGAAATTCGGGAGTGATCGACTTGCGGATCGGCACCGCAGGCTTGAGCGCCTCGGGTACAGCCTCGACGATTTGTCCGTCGAGCGAGCGCAGCGAGTTATAGACCGCGTGGATGATGTCGCCGAGTTGACCTGTCGCAAGCGTATTATTGCTGACATAGGCTGCCACCACTTCGGTTGTCATTCTAAGCAGCTCGTCGTCTGTCGATTTCGGTGCGCCCGCTTCTGCCATGTCCTGCCCCGTCGGGTAGAGTGGATTGAACCCAAGACGATAATTGCAGCCGGGTTTTTTGGTGTCAACGGAAACTCCGGCATCACATAAGTAATAGTGGGAAACGAGTTGCCGCCGCGACTTGGCAATAGCTGAAAAGCGAGGATCTCTGCCGCCAGCGGCCATGTCTGATTAATGTTTGTGCTTGGCGGATCGGGCGATGATAAAGCCAATGCTGTCGCTGATTCGGACTCCCGCGGTCTTTCGGCTTGACCCGAGGTTTGGTAGCCCGCTGACATCCGCCCGCGACATATGGTAGGATCGCTTGCGGCTGGCGTGTTTGTCCGCGCCGGCCTATTCGGCTCCTCGTGCCCGACAGGTGACCCCTGAGCAACCTTGCCGCCGCTGTTCAATCCCCCGGCTTTTTCTCCGCCGATCTTGCTGCCGCCGACCCGGAGTTGGCCGCCGGAATCGCACAGGAGTTGCACCGCCAGCAGTCGCAGATCGAGCTGATCGCCAGCGAAAACATCGTCTCTCGCGCGGTGCTCGAGGCGCAGGGCTCGGTGCTGACCAACAAATACGCCGAGGGTTATCCCGGTCGCCGCTATTACGGCGGCTGCGAATTTGTCGACATCGCCGAGCGGCTCGCGATCGCGCGCGCCAAGCGGCTGTTCGACTGCGGCTTCGCCAATGTGCAGCCGCATTCCGGCGCTCAGGCCAATCAGGGCGCCTTCATGGCGCTGATTCAGCCGGGGGATACCATCCTCGGCCTGTCGCTCGCTGCCGGCGGCCATCTGACGCACGGCGCGCCGCCCAATATGTCCGGCAAGTGGTTCAAGGCGACCCATTACGGCGTGCGCGCGGAGGATGGCCGCATCGATTTCGACGAGGTCGAGCGCCAGGCCGAGGCGCATCGGCCGAAGCTGATCATCTGCGGCGGCAGCGCCTATCCCCGGATCATCGATTTCGCGCGGTTCCGCATGATAGCCGACAAGGTCGGGGCCTACCTGATGGTCGACATGGCGCATTTCGCTGGGCTGGTCGCCGGCGGGGTGCATCCGAGCCCCCTGCCTCATGCCCATGTCGTGACCACCACGACGCACAAGACGCTGCGCGGTCCGCGCGGCGGCATGATCCTTACCAATGACGAGGTGATCGCGAAGAAGATCAATTCGGCGATGTTCCCCGGCCTACAGGGTGGGCCGCTGATGCATGTCATCGCCGCCAAGGCGGTGGCGTTTGGCGAGGCGCTGCAGCCGAGCTTCGCGCGTTATTCCCAAGCAGTCGTCGACAACGCCAAGGCGCTGTCCGAGACGCTGGTTGCCGAAGGGCTGGCGATCGTCTCCGGCGGCACCGACACGCATCTGATGCTGGTCGATCTGCGCCCGCTCGACCTGACCGGGCGCGACGCCGAGAAGGCGCTGGAGCGCGCTGGGATGACCTGCAACAAGAACGGCATTCCTTTCGACCCGCGTCCGCCGACCGTGACCTCGGGGGTCCGCCTCGGCTCGCCAGCGGCGACCACC
The DNA here is from genome assembly GCA_963778385.1 of uncultured Alphaproteobacteria bacterium. Taxonomy (GTDB): domain Bacteria; phylum Pseudomonadota; class Alphaproteobacteria; order ATCC43930; family CGMCC-115725; genus DATARH01. Next base: position 54,386 of record CAVZUA010000049.1, read on the forward strand.
CGCGGTTTCGGCGTCGACGAATTTCGCCAGATCGGCCGCTGGATCGGCGAGGTGCTGCGCGGCCTGGCCCGTCACGCCAACGACAACGAAGGGACCGAGAAGCGCGTGCGCCACGCCGTCACCGCGTTGTGCGAGCGCTTTCCGGTGTATCCGCGGGACTAAGGGAGGGAGGAGAGATGCGCTGTCCGTTCTGCGGGACCGACGATACCCAGGTCAAGGATTCACGGCCGACCGACGACCGCGGGGCAATCCGCCGCCGCCGCTTCTGCCCGAATTGCGCGGCGCGCTTCACGACCTTCGAGCGGGTCCAGCTGCGCGACCTGACCGTGGTCAAGAAAAACGGCCAGCGCGAGCCGTTCGATCGCGACAAGCTCTCGCGCTCAATCTATGTCGCGCTGCGCAAGCGACCGCACGAGCCGGACCGCGTCGAGCGGGTGATCAACTCGCTGGTGCGGCAATTGGAGAGCTCGGGCGAGACCGACATCCCGAGCGACCAGATCGGCGAGTTGGTGATGGAAGCGCTCGCGACGCTCGACCAGGTCGCCTACATCCGCTTCGCGTCGGTTTACCGCAATTTCCGCGAGGCCAAGGATTTCGGTGAATTCGTCGGCCGCATCGCCGCCGATGGCGATTGCTGAGGCCGCGACGGCGATCTTTCCAGCCCTCGCTTCCCGGCGGAAGCCGGGACCCACGGCTCGACCGTCTCAGACTCTGAAAAGTGGGCCCCGGCTTTCGCCGGGGAGCGTAATGTGAACGACCTCGCCCATATGCGCGCGGCTCTGGCGCTAGCGGGGCGCGGGCTCGGCAATACCTGGCCGAACCCGGCGGTCGGCTGCGTCATCGTCAAGGATGGGCGGATCGTCGGCCGCGGTTGGACGCAACCGGGCGGCCGGCCGCATGCCGAGACCGAGGCGCTGACGCGGGCCCGCGCCGCGGCGCGGGGGGCTACCGCCTATGTCAGCCTCGAACCATGCAGCCATCACGGCAAGACGCCGCCCTGCGCCGAGGCGCTGCTCGCCGCCGGAGTGGCGCGTGTCGTGGCGGCGATCGAGGACCCCGATCCGCGCGTGTCCGGCCGCGGCCTCGCGCGTCTGCGCGACGCAGGGGTCGCGGTTGAGACCGGGGTATGCGCCGCCGAAGCCGGCGAACTCAATGCCGGCTTCTTCACTCGCGTTAGGCGCGGACGGCCGCTCGTCACGCTGAAGCTGGCGACGTCGCTCGACGGGCGCATTGCGACTGCAACCGGCGAGAGTCGTTGGATCACCGGCCCCGCCGCCCGCGAACGGGCGCATCTGTTGCGCGCGACCTACGATGCGGTCCTGGTCGGCACCGGCACCGCGCGTGCCGATGACCCCGAGCTGACCTGTCGTCTGCCCGGGCTGGAACACCGCTCGCCGGTGCGCATCATCCTCGACCGGCAATTGCGGCTCCCGGCGACGCTGCGGCTTTTTACGGAGATGGCGCGAGCACCGACCTGGGTCGCTACTCTCGCTGCATCGGATCCAGTGCGTCGGGCTGAATTGGCCGGCAAGGGGGTAAGGATCATCCCCGCGATCCCCGATGATGCCGGAAACATCGATCTCGCCGCGCTGCTGCAGCAGCTGGGCAGCGAGGGGCTGACGCGGCTCCTCGTTGAAGGCGGCGGTCAGCTCGCCGCCGCGCTGCTGCGGCACGATCTTGTCGACCGGCTGGTCTGGATGCGGGCGCCGATGGCAATCGGCGGGGATGGCCTGCCGGCAGTCGCGGCAATCGGCCTCGACAAGCTGGCCGACACTCCGCGATTTATGCTGATATCCAGCGAGACCGCCGGCGGCGACGTCATCGATAGCTATCGCCGCGCCGAGTAGTCAGCGATTGCCGCATTGCTGGTCGAGCACGTCGCTCATCTCGATGCCGTTACGCGTCGCGCCGGCCGGGAAGACAGTGCCGACGGTCGGGCTGTAGATCCGGCCCCCGAGGTCGAGCATCACCGGGCTCAGCACGCGCCAGCCGCCGGAGGGTCCGCGAGCAAAGGCCGAGCACGGGATTGGCTCGCGCTGTGCCATCGCAGGCGCCACGCCAAGCAGCAAGATGCCGGCCGCCGCGAGGGCCATGAGGCCGCGCCGCTTCAAGAAGTCTTTCATCGGTTCACACCTGTGAAAGCCGTAACCTATGGTGGTAAACACCCGAGCGACGCATTCGACGCCCGGCTGCATCCCGGTGAAAGGGGCTGGCTAATCGGGGGCGAGGCTCCTAGCCTAGCCGCCATGTTTACCGGCATCGTCACCGATATCGGCGAGGTGCGCGAAGCGCGGCACGGCAATGGCGGCCTCGTGCTGACCATCGCCACCGCCTATGACACCGCGCCGATCCCGCTTGGCGCGTCGATCGGCTGTTCGGGCGTTTGCCTGACAGTGGTTACCAAGGAAAACGGCCAGTTCACGGTCGAAGTCTCCGCCGAAACGCTCGCCTGCTCGACGCTTGGTGCCTGGGGCAAGGGAACCCGCGTCAACCTGGAACAGGCGATGAGATTGGGTGACGAGATGGGCGGGCATTTGGTGCTCGGCCATGTCGACGGCGTCGCCGAGGTGGTGAGCCGGCGGCCCGACGGCGAGTCGGTGCGCTTCACTTTTGGGGCGCCCGCCGAACTCGCGGCCTATATCGCGCCCAAGGGCTCGGTGGCGATCGACGGCACCAGCCTCACCGTCAACGAGGTCGAGGGCAGCATGTTTGGCGTCAATATCATCCCGCACACGCTGACCCGCACGACGATCGGCGACGCCGCGCCGGGGACCAAGGTGAACCTCGAAATCGACCTGATCGCGCGCTATGTGGCGCGGTTGCTCGACGCGCGTGGGGCGAAATGATGGCGAAGACCGACACCCGCGCGCCGCATGTGCTGCTGATCGAGGCGCCCTACTACACCCATATCGCCGCCCTGCTGCGCGAGGGCGCGGAGCGCGCGCTGGCCGCGGTCGGCGCGACGTTCGAGGTCATCGAGGTGCCGGGCGCGTTCGAGATTCCCGGCGCCATCGGCATGGCAGCCAAGGCCAAATTCGACGGATTTGTCGCGCTCGGCTGCGTGATCCGCGGCGAGACCTCGCATTACGACCATATCTGCGAATCGACGGCGGACGCGCTGCAGCGCCTGGCGATCGACCACGGCCTGCCGATCGGCTACGGCATCCTCACCTGCGAGAACGAGGCGCAGGCCCTGGTGCGCGCAACGCCCGGCGGCAACGGCCGCGACAAGGGCGGCGAAGCGGTGAACGCCTGCCTGGCGATGATCGCCGTCAAGCGCCGCTTCTTACAAGACGGCCGGTGAGCGCGGCCGGCGTGACCGACCATGACCGCGAGCGCCAGTCGCAGACCGGCCGGCGGCGCAGCATCGCGCGGCTCGGCGCGGTCCAGGCGCTGTACCAACTGGCGCTGAACCCGGGTCTCGCGGCGGATGGCGTCGTCGGCGAGTTCCGCCTGCACCGGCTCGGCCGCGAGATCGACGGCGATGTCTACGGCGAGGCCGACGAAGCGCTGTTCACCGACATTGTGCGCGGCGTCGCCCGCCATCGCGAGCGGCTCGACGAGACGATCTCCGCCGCGCTCAGCGACGAATGGCCGCTGTACCGGCTCGAAACGATCCTGCGTCTGATCCTCGAAGCCGGCGCCTACGAGCTGGCGCACCGGCTCGACATCCCGCCGCGCGTGACGCTGAGCGAATACGTCGCGATCGCCCACGCCTTCTTCGACGGCAAGGAACCGGGTTTGGCCAACGGCGTGCTCCACCGCCTCGCTCGCGCGCTGCGCGCCGAGGAGTTGTAAGGTGTGTTCGGCAGTGGATAGGAACTCGTGATCTGCCCCTCACCCTCCCACGCCTTCGGCGCGGGCCCCTCCCTCTCCCCGCGTGCGGGGAGAGGGCCGGGGTGAGGGGCAGCCGCCCGCTCGATCATGAAACCGAAGCCGCTCGGCGAGTTCGGCCGCATTCGCGAATTTTTTGCGCCGCTGGCGGGGCTCGGTGCGTTGGGGTTGACCGACGACGCGGCGCTGCTCGATTGCCCCGCCGGCTATCGGCTCGTTATCACCGTGGACCAGCTCGTCGAGGGCGTGCACTTCCTCGCCGACGACCCGCCAGACCTCGTCGGTAAAAAGCTGATGCGGCGCAACCTGTCGGACCTCGCCGCGATGGGCGCGACGCCGCGGCACTACCTGGTGACAAGCGCATTGCCGACATCGCACGGCGACGATTGGGTGCGACGCTTCGCGGAGGGATTGGCCGAGGATCAGCATCGCTTCGGCCTCGCGCTGCTCGGTGGCAACTCGACCTCGACCCCCGGACCGGCGACGTTGACGCTGACCGCGATCGGTCATGTCGCCACAGGCAAGGAAATTCGCCGCGTCGGCGCCAAGCCCGGCGACCGCCTTTGGGTGACCGGCACGATCGGCGACGCGTATCTCGGCCTTAAGGTGTTGCGCGGCGACTATCCGGACCTCTCAAGGGAGCACCGCGCCGCGCTGATCGCCCGCTACCGGCTGCCCGAGCCGCGCTGCACACTCGGCTCGATGCTGACCGGGATCGCGCATGCGATGATCGACGTGTCGGACGGTCTCGTCGCCGATCTCGGCCATATTTGCGAGACATCCGGCGTCGCCGCGGCCGTCGAGCTGCCGCGCCTGCCGTTGTCGCCGGGGGCGCGAGCAACGGTGGAGGGCGATGCGGCGATCCTCCCCGCCCTCGCCACCGGCGGCGACGACTATGAGCTTTTGTTCGCCGCGCCGTCCGAGGCGGACGAGGAAATCACCAGCCTCTCGCAGAGCCTCGGCCTGCCGATCACCGAGATTGGCATGATTGAGGCCGGAGAAGGCGCTCGCTTGATCGACGCCGCCGGCAAGGACGTACCGATCGCCTCAGGCGGGTGGCGGCATTTCTGATGACTGGCTCGCGCAAAACCGTCCTGCTGCTCGCCGGCTGTCAGGCGCTGGCGATGACCAGCATGAGCGTGCTGGCGACCACCTCGGCGATCATCGGCCACATGCTGGCGGACAATAAGGCGCTGTCGACGGTGCCCGTCGCGCTGCAGCAGACCGGGATGATGTGCGCGACGATCCCGGCGGCGCTGCTGATGGCGCGGGTCGGCCGGCGCGGCGGGTTCTGGGCTGGCGCGGCGCTGGGCGCTTCGGGCGGCGTTGTCGCCGGCATGGCGGTCTGGCTCGCCTCGTTTCCGCTGTTCTGCCTCGGCACGCTGATGATCGGCAGCTCGAACGGTTTCGCGCAGCAGTATCGCTTCGCCGCCGCCGAGCTTGCCGACGAAGGGTTCCGCGCACGGGCGATCTCGTTGGTGCTGGCGGGTGGGGTCGTCTCTGGGATTTTCGGGCCGGAGACCGCGCGCTGGTCGCGCGATCTCTTCCCGCTGGTCGCCTTTGCCGGCTGCTTTGCGATGATCGTCGCATTGCAGCTCGGCGCGGCATTTCTGCTGGCGCTGATTCGGTTGCCACCGCCTCCGCCGCGCAGCGCCTTGCGTGGGGTCGGCCGCCCGCTCGGCGAGATCATCCGCCAGCCGCTGTTCATCGTCGCCGTGCTCTGTGGGATGATCGGCAATGGCATGATGGCGCTGGTGATGACCGCGACGCCGATCGCGATGATCGGCTGCGGTTTCGAGTTCACCGACGCCGCTTTTGTTATCCAGTGGCACATTCTGGGCATGTACGGCCCGAGCTTCTTCACCGGCAGCCTGATCGCCCGCTTTGGCTTGACCCCGATTCTCCTCACCGGGGCGGCGCTGCTCCTAGCCTGCTGCGGGATCAACCTCGCCGGCATCGCCGAGGCGAACTTCTGGGCGGCGAACGCGCTGCTCGGCGTCGGCTGGAATTTCCTGTTCATCGGCGCGACGACCTTGCTGACGCGAACCTACCGGCCGGAGGAGCGCGCCAAGGTCCAGGCGCTCAACGATTTCACCATTTTCGGCACCTCGACCGTGTGCGCCTTTTCCTCGGGCGCTCTGCTGGCGGGGTTCGGCTGGACGTTTGTTCAACTGACCGTGCTGCCGTTTGTCGCGATCGCCGCCACGGCGATTTTGTGGCTGCGCTGGAGCACCGCGCGCCCGCGACCGGGCTATGCGATTGAATAGCGCCGCGAAGTTGCCTGGTTGTCGCTCTTCTGGCATGTTCCGCGCGATTTGACCTGCCCCGCCGCGCCGGCTCCTAAACCCGCCGGCGCTGACGGCGGGTTTTTCTGTCCGCACCCGTTGGGGGAAACAAGAAGATGTCTGCCCAGATCTTGGTGATCGCCTGCGGCGTGATCGCGTTGCTGTACGGGCTGATCACCAGCCGGCAAGTTCTCGCCGCAAATGCCGGCACCGCGCGCATGCAGGAGATTTCCGCCGCCGTTCAGGTCGGCGCCAGCGCCTATCTCAACCGCCAATACCGTACGATCGCGATGGTCGGCGTCGTGGTCCTGATCATCCTGGGAGCGACGCTCGGTTGGCGGGTGGCGGTCGGCTATCTGATCGGCGCGGTGTTGTCGGGCGCGGCCGGTTATATCGGCATGAACGTGTCGGTGCGCGCGAATGTACGCACCGCGCAGGCAGCGCGCGGCGGCCTTGCGGCCGGGCTCGACATCGCCTTCAAGGCCGGCGCGGTGACCGGACTGCTCGTCGTCGGTCTCGGCATCCTGGGCGTTGCCGGCTATTATTTCTTCCTGCGCGCGACGCTGCCCGGCGATGATCTGCGTCCGGTGCTGGAAGCGATGGTGGCGCTCGGTTTCGGCGCGTCGCTGATCTCGATCTTCGCGCGTCTCGGCGGCGGCATCTTCACCAAGGGCGCCGATGTCGGCGCCGACATCGTCGGCAAGGTTGAGGCCGGCATCCCCGAGGACGACCCCCGCAACCCCGCGGTGATCGCCGACAATGTCGGCGACAACGTCGGCGACTGCGCCGGGATGGCGGCCGATCTGTTCGAGACCTACGCGGTGACGATCGTCGCGACGATGCTGCTGGCCAACATCTTCTTTCAGCCGCCGTTGCGCGACACGGTGATGATGCTGCCGCTGGTGATCGGCGCCGTGTGCATCGTCGCCTCGGTGATCGGCACGTATTTCGTCCGGCTCGGCAGCGATCAGGGCATCATGAAGGCGCTCTACAAAGGCCTCATCGCCACTGGCATTATCTCGGTCGTGGCGATCGCGGGGGTCGTGGGCTGGCTCATCGGCTTTCAGGACAAGCTCGCGATGACGTCCGGCACGATCACAGGCTGCGACGTGCTGACCTGTGCGGTCGTCGGTCTGGCGGTGACAGGCCTCATCGTCTGGATCACCGAGTACTACACCTCGACCGAGTACCGGCCGGTGCGCAGCATCGCGCAGAGTTCGACGACCGGCGACGGCACGAATGTGATCCAAGGCCTCGCTATATCGATGGAAGCGACCGCGCTGCCCGTCCTGGTGATCTGCGTCGGCATCATCGTCTCGTACCTGGTCTCCGGCCTGTTCGGCATTGCGATCGCGGCCACGACGATGCTCGCCCTCGCCGGCATGGTGGTCGCACTCGATGCTTATGGGCCGGTCACCGACAACGCCGGCGGCATCGCCGAGATGGCCGACCTGCCGCCGGAAGTGCGCAAGACCACCGATGCGCTCGATGCGGTCGGCAACACCACCAAGGCGGTCACCAAGGGCTATGCGATCGGCTCGGCAGGTCTTGCCTCATTGGTGCTGTTCGCCGCGTATACCGAGGATTTGAAGCACTATTTCCCCGGCCTCGACGTTCGCTTCGCGCTGCAGGACCCTTATGTCGTGATCGGCCTTTTTCTCGGCGGGCTGCTGCCGTATCTGTTCGGCGCGATGGGCATGACCGCGGTGGGGCGCGCGGCCGGCGGCATCGTCAATGAGGTGCGCCGGCAGTTCCGCGAAATCCCCGGCATCATGCAGGGCACCGCGAAGCCCGATTACGGCCGCGCGGTCGACATGCTGACCCAGGCGGCGATCAAGGAGATGATCATACCGTCGCTGCTGCCGGTGCTGGCGCCGATCGCGCTCTTCATCGTGATCTCCCTCGTCGCCGGCCGCGCCGCGGCGTTCAGCGCGCTGGGCGCAATGCTGCTCGGGACGATCGTCACCGGGCTTTTTGTCGCGATCTCGATGACCTCGGGCGGCGGCGCCTGGGACAACGCCAAGAAGTACATCGAGGAAGGCCATCACGGTGGCAAGGGTTCCGACGCGCACAAGGCGGCGGTGACCGGCGACACCGTCGGCGACCCTTACAAGGATACGGCGGGCCCGGCGGTGAACCCGATGATCAAGATCATCAATATCGTCGCGCTGTTGCTGTTGGCGATCCTCGGCAGCTGGCACTGAGCCAGCCGCTACGGCCGGCCGTAGACCGTAGAGACTCCGCTCCCCGGCCCAAGCCGGGGTCCTTGCTTCGGCCGCTCGTGCCGCTGATCGGTGGTCCGGCTTTTGCTGGGAAGCTGGCAAAGGAAAGAGAGCCCGGCCTACCGCCCGGCCGGGTTGGGCGTCCCCGATGCCGACCCGCCGCCGGAGCCGCCGAAGCGGCCGACATTGCCGAGCAGCTGTTCCATAAACGACAGCTCGCGGCCCGGGGCGGGCGTGGCGCCTGGCGCCGGGGTGATCGGCCGGCTATCGGCAAGGGTCTTGTGGCCGAGATCCTTGACCACACCCTTGTCGTCGAAATCGACGATGTAAACCTGCTGGTCGAGCACCTCGGGCTTGAAGAACGCGATCTGCTTCACCCGGCGGCTGATGTAGTACCAGACGTTGTCGTCAAAGGTGCTGGCGCTCGACGGGCTGCCGAGGATTCGAACGACCTGCTCCTTGGTGGTGCTGCCGGGATGAACCTCGGCGAGCTTCTCGGGATCGGGCAAATGGCCGCGCTGGTCTTCGCTGATCGCGCATCCCGCCAGCACAATACCGAGGGACAGCACGGCGGGCCGCAGACCTCGCCGCGGCCGCGAAATGTTGAAACGATTGCCGATGAGCGCCATGTTTCGCAGACTTTAGTCGAGCGACCGGCGCTGTCAACGTTCGCTCTTGTCACGGGATTTAGCCGCAACTTGCCCTTTCGCCGCCAACCTAGTCGCGATGCCGCCGACCGTGCTTACGGCGCGATTGTGGGTCAGGCGCGCCTTCCCGAATTTTTCACCGCCCTCGGCGTGCCCGACACGCTCGACGGGCGATTCGAGTTGATCTGTCTGCACGCGTTTTTGTTTCTGCGGCGGCTGAAGGTCGAGGCCGCAGCCGCCGCGACCCTCGGACAACAGATCGTCGACACGATGTTCGCCGATTTCGACCGCTCGCTGCGGGAAATCGGCACCGGCGACCTCAGCGTCGGCCGTCAGGTTCAGCGCATGGCCGAGGCGTTTTACGGCCGTATCCGCGCCTATGAGGACGGCTTGGCCGGCGATGACGAGGGACTGCGCGCCGCGCTGCAGCGCAACCTCTACGGTACGGCATCGGCGTCACCGGCACGGTTGGCGCAGATGGCCGCTTATCTGCGCCGCGAGACGGCCGGCATGGCGGCGCAGCCCACGTCGTCGCTGCTCGCCGGCGAGGTCGCGTTCGGGACGCCATGAGCGAATTCACCCGCCGGGTGTCGTTGGTGCGGATCGGCGGCGAACCGTTCCGCCAGCACATCGCCGCCGACGCGGCGGAGCGCGGTGCGCTCGCCCGGCGTTTTGAGCTGGTCACGCTCGATCGCCTCGAAGCCGATATCGAACTGGTCCGCGAGCCGGGAGGAACGATCTTGCTGTCGGCCGCCTTCACGGCCGAGTTCGCGCAGCAATGCATCGTCACGCTCGACCCCGTCGCCGGCAGCGTCAACGAGCCGTTCCGGCTGCGCTATGGCCCGCCGGAGGTCGAGGATACGGTGCCCCTCGGCGAGGGCGACCCGGCGTTCGAACCCCTGGACGACGAATCGATCGATATCGGCGAGGCGATCGCACAGGAATTCTCGCTGGCGCTGCCGCCCTTCCCGCGCGCGCCGGACGCCGTCATCGCCACCGAACCGGAGGAAGACCGGGCCGAAGGTCCGTTTGCGGCACTGACCGGGCTGCGTCGCGACGATCCGCGCTAGCCCCCGTCAACAACGCAACGCCGCCGCGCTGCCGTCGTTGTTGCCGCCGCTGCCGATTTTGGCTAGATGTCTCGGCTCGCATGCCGAGACTTATGAGTTAGACAATGGCCGTTCCGAAAAAGAAAGTTTCCCCGTCGCGTCGCAACATGCGGCGCTCCCATCATGCGCTGTCGGCATCGGCCTATGTCGAATGCCCGAATTGCGGCGAGCTGAAGCGGCCGCATCATCTGTGCGAAGCGTGCGGTCATTATGGCGGCCGTGAAGTCGTGCCGGTGGCAGAACCGGCGACCGCCTGATCGACAATTCGCGAGATAAAGCACGGCCCCGGTGAGCGGTTCGATCACAATTGCCCTCGACGCGATGGGCGGTGACCGTGCGCCGGACATCGTCCTGCAGGGCGCCAATATCGCGTTGGAACGCCATCCCGGCGCGCGCTTCTTGCTGTTTGGCGCCGAGAGCCAGATCGCGCCGCTGTTGGCGCAGTTGCCCCGCCTCGCGCAGGTCGCCTCGGTCCACCATACCGACGAGACGGTAGCCGCTGACGACAAACCGTCGCAGGCGCTGCGCGCCGGCCGCGGCACCAGCATGCGGCTGGCAATCGAGGCGGTGGGCGATGGCCGCGCCGACTGCGTCGTCTCCGCCGGCAATACCGGCGCGCTGATGGCGATCGCGAAATTCGTGCTCAAGACGCTGCCGGGCATCGACCGGCCCGCGATCGCGACCTTCTACCCGACGCTGCGCGGGGAGAGCGTCATGCTCGATCTCGGCGCCAATATCGAATGCGACGCCGAGAACCTCGTGCAGTTCGCGCTGATGGGCGATGCGTTCGCGCGCAGCGTGCTCGGCGTCATCGAGCCGACCGTCGGCCTGTTGAATGTCGGGTCCGAGGATTTGAAAGGCAACGACGCGGTGCGCGGCGCCGCCGCGCGGCTGCGTGGCGGACTGACGCCGATCCGCTTTCACGGGTTTGTCGAGGGCGACGATATCGGCGCCGGCACGGTCGATGTCATCGTCACCGACGGCTTCACCGGCAATGTCGCGCTGAAGACCGCGGAGGGCACCGCCCGGCTCTTCTCTGAGGCGCTGCGCATCTCGTTCCGATACTCGCCACTGGCCCGCATCGGCTATTTCTTCGCGCGCGGCGCGCTGCGCAAATTCCGCGAGCGGTTCGATCCGCGCCGGTACAATGGCGCGATGTTTCTCGGGTTGGGCGGGATCGCGGTGAAAAGCCACGGCTCCACCGATGCGTTTGGTTTCGCCAATGCGATCGGCGTCGCGATCGACATGAAGGTCAACGGGTTTCTCGAAAAGATCCGAGCCGATCTGGCACGGGTCAATGTCGCGCGGCCGGCGCCGCAACCAGCGGCGCTGTAGACGAGCGGATGAAGTTGCGCGCCCAGGTCGCCGGCTGCGGGGCCTACCTTCCCGAGCGGGTGCTCACCAATGACGAGTTGTCGCGGCAACTCGATACCTCCGACGCCTGGATTCGTCAGCGCACCGGCATCGGCGAGCGCCGCGTCGCGGCCGATGGCGAGCTCACCTCCGACCTCGCGGTGGCGGCGGCGCGGCGTGCGCTCCAACATGCCGGGATGAGCGGCAGTGATCTTGATCTCATCGTGCTGGCGACGGCGACGCCCGACCACACTTTCCCGGCGACCGCGACCAAGGTCCAAGCGCAGCTCGGCATGAAGCGCGGCGCGGCGTTCGACATCCAGGCAGTATGCTCGGGCTTCATCTTCGCGCTGGCGACCGCCGACAACGCGATCCGGCTCGGCCAGGCACGCACCGCGCTGGTGATCGGCGCGGAAACCTTCTCGCGCATTCTCGACTGGCAAGACCGCGGCACTTGCGTGCTGTTCGGCGACGGCGCCGGGGCGCTGGTCCTCAACGCGGTGCCGGATACCGGACCGGCGGGCCGCGGCGTGTTGTCGACCCACCTACATTCGGACGGACGGCTCTACGACATCCTCTATGTCGATGGCGGCCCGTCGACCACCGGCACCACTGGCCATCTGCGCATGGAAGGCCGCGAGGTCTTTCGCCAGGCCGTGCAGCATCTCTCCGAAGCGGTCGAAGAAGCGCTCGCCGCCAACAGCCTGAGCGGCGCCGACATCGACTGGCTGGTGCCGCATCAGGCGAACCTGCGGATCATCGATGCGATCGGCAAGCGGCTCTCGCTGCGCCCCGACCAGACCGTGGTCACCATCGAGCGCCACGCCAATACCTCCGCGGCCTCGATCCCGTTGGCGCTCGACGAGGCGGTCTCGGACGGCCGCATCCAGCCGGGTCATCTGGTATTGATGGAGGCGCTGGGCGGCGGCCTGACCTGGGGCGCCAGCCTCGTCCGCTGGTAATTTTTCATTGCCTTGGCCGGGCTTGACCCGGCCGTCCACGTCTTCTTGCTCAGACGCCCTGGAATGAAGACCTGGCCCCGGGTCAAGCGCGGGCGAGGCGAATGGGATGGTTGGGGAAGACCCATACCATGCCGTTTGACGGCGTTTTTCGCCGACGCTAATTTGCCTCGAACAAACGGAGGGCGGCATGGCCGGTCAGACGGTTACTCGCGCTCAGCTTACCGAAGCGGTCTATCAAGAGGTCGGCTTGTCGCGCAACAAGTCGGCCGAGCTTGTCGAGTCGGTGATCGCGGAGATTTCGGGCGCGCTCGAACGCGGCGAGATGGTCAAGATTTCGTCCTTCGGCAGCTTCGCGGTACGCCGCAAGGGACAGCGTATCGGCCGCAACCCGAAAACCGGTCAGGAAGTGCCGATCAGCCCGCGCCGCGTGCTGGTGTTCCGCGCTTCGCACGCGCTGAAGAACCATATCAATCAGGCGCTGGCCCCTGCTCCGGCGAAAAAGGCTTGAGGTGAGGTCCGCGTGACGTGAGCGACATAGGGGAGGCCGGAACCGGCCGTCGCGGCAACAAGCGGGCGGCGGTCTTCCGCACGATCGGCGAGGTCGCCGACGACCTCGAGCTCCCGGCGCATGTGCTGCGCTTTTGGGAGTCGAAATTTCCCCAGCTCAAGCCGCTGAAGCGCGGTGGCGGGCGGCGCTACTACCGCCCGGAAGACATCGCGCTGCTGTCGCGCATCCGCCGGTGCCTCTACCAGGACGGCTATACGATCCGCGGCGTGCAGAAGCTGCTGTCCGACGGCACGCTGGACGCCGCCGCCGGGGCGGCCGAGATCGTGCCGAGCCTCTTCCCGCTCGACCCGCCGTCGGAAGCGGCGCCATCCGCGCTGGTAAAGGCGCCTAGAGCCGCTCGGCGTGCCCCTGCTCCGCCCAAGGCCGCCGAGCCCGTCGAACCGAAACCTCTGTCGGAGCCAGGCAGGGCCGCGCTCGAAGCCGCGGTGCAGGACCTGCTCTCCGCCCGCCATATGCTCGATGCGCTGCTGCATCGCACGCGGAAGGAATAAGGCGGCATTTCCGATCCTGCTTCCTTCGAGCCGGCGCTTCGCGCCTCCTCAGAGCCTGACTCGAAACTATCTTCGTCATTCCGGGGCGACCCGCAGGGCCGAACCCGGAACCCATGAACACGGCCTCATCCAATGAGGTTGCGGTGTCGGAACGCACTTTTCAGCGGTCCGTGCGCATGGGTTCCGGGTTCATCGCCGCGCGATGCCCCGGAATGACACACAGAAAAGTCCCAAGACATTGAGCCAAATGTACTTCCAGTCAGGCCTGAGGAGCGCCGCGAGGCGCGTCTCGAAGGAAGCGCCGCGCCCGGCCCAAACCCCACACATTGCGCCCCGGGCCGGCGGCAAGTATGATCCGCGCCTTCGTCAGAGAAGCCCCGGTCGGAGCGTAGCGCAGCCTGGTAGCGCATCAGCATGGGGTGCTGAGGGTCGAGAGTTCGAAATCTCTCCGCTCCGACCATCTCTCGCCCAGGCATCTCCTGTCTCGGAGGCTGCACCCATGAGCACCGAACGGCCGCATTCAGATCTCGAACCCTGGCAATGGCCGGAGGCGCATTGGCGCAAGCTCGTCGACCGGGTGCGCGCCGGCAAGGCGTTGCGACCGGCGGAATGGCCGGGCGGCGCCCGCTGCGCGGTGGCGCTATCCTTTGACAGCGACCATGAGACCAGCGATCTGCGCGAAGGCGGCCAGTCGATCGGCCGGCTCGCCTGGGGCCAGATGGGCGCGCGCGTCGGCGTACCGCGCATCCTCAAACTGTTGGACAAATATCAGGTCAAGGCGTCGTTCTATGTACCGGCGGTGACCGCGCTGCTACACCCCGACGAGCAGCGGCGCATCGTCGCCGAGGGCCACGAAATCGCCATCCACGGGTGGATTCACGAGTTGAATTCGGTGCTGCCCTACGAAGCCGAGCGCGACCTGATGCTGCGTGCCGCCGAGGTGCTGGAAAAAACCAGCGGCGTGCGCCCGGTCGGCATGCGCACCCCGTCCTGGGATTTCAGCTGGAACACACTCTCGCTCGAAGCCGAGATGGGCCTCCTCTACGATTCATCACTGATGTCGGACGAGGATTGCTACGAGCTGCTGCTCGACGGCAAGCCGTGCGGGGTTATCGAGCTGCCGGTCGAATGGGTGCGCGACGACGCGGTCTATTTCAGCATGAACCGGTTCTCGGCGCTGCGCCCCTATACGCCGCCCGCCGATGTGCTCGACATTTTCCGCCGCGAATTCGAGGCGGCCTATGAAGATGGCGGCGTCTTCCAGCTGACCATGCACCCGCATATCATCAGCTATCGGTCGCGGATCTGGCTGCTCGAGGAATTGATCCGGCTGGCCCAGTCGCGCCCCGGCGTGTGGTTTGCCACCCACGCCGAGGTCGCCCGCTGGGCCAAGGAGCATGCGGCTTAACCTCAGTACCGACGCTTCACGGCAGGATCTTCCTTCGCGATATGACGTTTGCCGACCATCTCGGCATGCTCTAATTCACGGCGAATATCTTCGTCGTGCAAATCGTTTTCTGCTTCACGCGCCTTTTCATCCACGCGTCCGGAACGAATGAATTGCCGTTGCGCTTCGTTATATTTTCGCGCGGCGGTACGATTGCCTTCACCTTCGTTTCGCGAAGGAGTGAAGTCTTTGCGTTTTTCCATTTAGGACCTCCGATCTTATCTAGTTAAACGAGGTCCTTGCTAAGGCGTTCCGGTCTCAAGGGCCGGCGAGTGCCGCGCGCCGCATCGGTTTCAAGACGAACAGTGCCAGCAGCGCCGCGGTCAGATCGGCGGCGATACAGACGGCAAACACGGTCGTCCAGCTCCCGGTCCCCTGATGCAGCAGCGCCGCCAGCGGCCCGCCGAAAATCGAGCCGGATTCCCTGGGCGATATAGAGGCAACCGTAATTCTGCGTCGCATTGCGCGCGCCGAACGTGTCGGTCAGCGTCGAGGGGAACAGCGAGAAAATCTCGCCCCAGCCGAAAAACACCACCCCCGACAGCAGCGCGAACCACAGCGGGTCGGTGATCGTCATCAGCCAGATCGTCATCGCCGCCGCTTCGAGCGTGAAAGCGACGAACATCGTGTTCTCGCGGCCGATCCGGTCGGACAGCCAGCCGAAAAACGGCCGCGTCAAACCATTGGTGAAGCGGTCGATCGTCAGCGCCAGCGGCAACGCGGCCGCGCCCCAGACGGTCAGCTTGGTGATGCCGAAATCGGCGGCGAAATTGCCGATTTGCGAGATCACCATGAGCCCCGAGGTCGACATCAACGACATCATCAAGAACATCAGCCAGAAGATCGGGCTTTTCAGCATCGTCAGGCTGTCGACGCCGGCCGCGGCGGTCGTCGATGCCGCTACGGCCGGCGGCCGGCGCAACCCGAGCGCCGCACAGACGCCGACGATCGCGAAGATGATCCCGTATTGCTGCAGCGTGACCTGATAGCCCGCGCTGGCGATGCTGGCGCTGATCGGGAAGGTCGTGGCGATCGCGCCCATGCCGTAGCCGGCGGCGACCATGCCGGCGGCGAAACCGCGCGCATCGGGGAACCAGCGCACCACCTGGCCGACGACGCCGATATAGACGATGCCGGTGCCGAGGCCGCAAATCACCCCGTAGCTGAAATAGAGCGCCCATAGCGAGGTCGCGTAGGCCGACAGCACCCAGCCCAACCCCGACAATGCGCCGCCGACCGCGATCAACAGCCGCGGTCCAAAACGATCGACCAGCCAGCCTTGCGCCGGCGAGAAAAACGTCTGCAGCACGATCAGCAACGAGAACGTCACCTGCAGCGCCGCGGGGCTTGCCGACAACGCCGCTCCCAGCGGTTTGGTAAACAGCGCCCAGACATATTGCGGGCTCGAAATCGCCATCATACAGACGATGCCGAGCCCGAGTTGCACCCAGCGCGCCGCCGGCGAAACAACGGCGCCGCCGCCCAGAATGTCGGTGTTGGTGGTCATTGTGCGGTGTGCTCTCAGCGTGCGTTGCGGAGCCGAACGCGAAGCAAGAACAGGACCATATGGCCCTATCCGCCGGCTCTACCCGGCCAGCACCGCCTTGAAGCGCAGCCGGACGTAGTCGGCGATCCACAGACCCGTCTCGTCTTGGAGGATCGGCTCGAGCAGGTCGGAAATCTCCTGTTGCGCGGCCGGCCGGTCGGCTGGAGCGAGCGGCGCGAAAAAATCGTCGGCGAAATTGTCCAGCCAGGCACCGAACCCGGCTTCGAGCGGCGTCGGCCGCGGCACAATCGCGATCTCCTCGACACGAAACCCGGCCGCTTCGAGCTTTTGGCGATAAGCGCCAGCGGAGGGGAAATACCACGGCATGACATCGCGCCAGTCGATTCCGCGCCTCTCCAGCACCACGCGGAACGCGACCTGGATCGCCGCGGTGTTGTTGTGGCCGCCCATCTCGGCGACAAACCGAGCCCCCGGCTTCAAGGCGCGCGCGACACCGGCGAGTACCGCTTCCGGTGGGCGCATCCAATGCAGCGCGGCATTGGAGAACACCGCGTCGAACTCGCGGTCGAAAGCCAGCTGCTGGCCCGGCACGACCCGCGCGTCGAGGCCCTTCGCTTTTGCGGCGGCGACCATATCGGGCGCCGCGTCGACCGCGACGATCGTGGCGCCGGCGGCGGCGATCTTCACGGTCAGCGTACCGTCGCCGCAGCCGAGGTCGAGGATGCGCTCGCCGGGCTGCGGCGCGAGCAGTTCGAGGACGGGCGCGCCGAATGTCGGCACAAAATGCGCGGTTGCCGCATAGCGCGCAGCCGACCAGTTTTGTTTCGATAATTCCGCCATCGGCTCTATCTTGGGTCGTTCTCCGCCGCCATCGATAGCGTCCCTCACCGGCCTAAATATATCCCGGTATAAAGACTACCCGCCTTGGAGAACGCTTCGGGCGGCGACCTCCGGACCGCAGGATAGGTGCGATATGCCGCAGCGGATGGTTGTCGCGGGACTGGCTTTGATCGTCGCGCTGCTGGCGCGGCCGATAGCGGCGCCGGCTGCCGACGACGCACTCGACCGGATCGTCAAGAACGGCGTCGTGCGCATCGCGATACCCGACAATTTTTCGCCGTTCGGCACGCTCGGGCCCGACATGAAGCCGCAGGGCTACGACATCGACACGGCGGCGCTCGTCGCCGCCGGCCTCGGCGTCAAGCCTGAGCTCATTACCCTGGCGAGCTCCGACCGCATCCCCGGCCTCGTCGACGGCAAGGTCGATCTCGTGATTTCCAGCCTGGGCAGGGATCCCGAGCGGAAAAAGCTCATCGACTTCTCAATCGCTTACGCGCCATTCTTCAGCGCCGTGTTCGGGCCCGCGAGCCTTGCGGTCGCCAAACCCGAAGATCTCGCCGGCAAGACCATCGCCGTCACGCGCGACACCGTCGAGGACCGCGTGCTGACCCAGGTTGCGCCGGCCGGCGCAACCATCAAGCGCTACGACGACAATGCCGGGACGCAGGTCGCGTTTCTCTCCAGTCAGACCGAGCTGATCGCCACCGGCAACGCCGTTGCCAGCGACGTGCTGGAAAAAAGCCTGGTCAAGAAGACGGTGCTGAAATTCGTGCTGCGCAACTCACCGTGCTTTATCGGGGTCGCCAAGAACGAACCCCAACTGCTGGCAAAGGTAAACACGATCGTCACCGCCGCTCGTCAGGACGGCCAGCTCGACCGTATTTCTCAGAAATGGCTCAAGACACCGCTCGGCGACCCCGAACACCCCGACCTGGGCGCGGCCAAGTAATTCTCCGATCGCTCCTCGGCGAAAGCCGGGGTCCACCTTTCCGGCGCTCCAGAGTTGGAAAAATGGATCCCGGCCTTCGCCAGGAAACGGTGACAACACGTCCGGACGCCTTCGGCCTTACGTTAGCCCGCCGCAGCGGTCTCGCCCTCCCCGCCAAGGGGATTGGGGCCGTATTGGTTGGGGCCGGAATCGCCGCGCCGGAAGCCGAGCTCGATCAGATACCCGAGGCCGATTGCCGCGATGATGATCATGACGACCAGCTTGATCGGGGTCATCGGCGCGGTTTCGTCGAAATAGCCGAACAGATCGCCCACCGGGATGACGAGAAACGCGGCCAACAGCGGCAGGACCGTCATGCCCGGGCGATCGCGGTCGTGCAGCCGTTTCACCGCCAGCGCCATCAGCGGGTAGAGCGAGACGATCGTGATCACCAGCGCGAGGATGCGCGGCGTCATCGCACTCGGCGCCGTCTCCAGGGGAATGCCAAACAGCTGGTTCAACACCGCGACAACGATCTCGATAGCGATCGTGCCGAGCCACCAGGGCAAGCGAGGAATACGGCCGTCAAAGCCGAACAGCAGATTGACGATATTCATGACGCCTGAACCCTCTCCTGCGCGGCCTCCGCCTGCCGGCGCAGCGCCGACAGCGTGGTGCGGGTGGTGATGATCTCCGGATCCATCCGCAGCTCGATGAGCGCGGCGCGCTTGGCGGCGACCGCCTCTTCGAAGGCCGGGGCAAATTCCTCGGTCCGCGAGACCGTCGCGGAAAACGCCCCATAAGCGCGAGCGAGCGCGGTGAAATCGGGGTTCTTGAGGTTCGTGCCGGAGATGCGGCCGGGGAAGCGGCGTTCCTGGTGCATACGGATCGTGCCGTACATCGCATTGTTGAAGACGAGGATGATCGGCCCGGGCCCCTCGGCCAATGAGGTTGCCAGTTCCTGGCCGGTCATCAGAAACCCCCCATCGCCGCAAAACCCGACCACGATACGCTCGGGATGCGCCAGCTTGGCAGCGACCGCCGCCGGCACCCCATAGCCCATCGCGCCGCTGGTCGGCCCGAGCTGCCGGCCGGGCCGGCGATACTGCAGAAAGCGGTTCGGCCAGCCGGAAAAATTACCGGCGTCGCTGGTGACGATCGCGTCGTCGGGAAGGCGCTCGCGCAGCCAGGTCATCACCCGGCCGAGATCGAGCGCCGGGCTGTCGGTGATCTTCGAGGGCCTCAGCCCGGCCTCGTACTCGGCGCGGCACTCCTTTCGCCAGCCGGCCCAGCGCGGGCTGGCGATCGGGTCGAGCGCGGCGAGCGCGGCAGCAATTTCCGGCATGCCCGACTGGATCGGCAAGGTCGGGCGAAACACCCGGCCGAGCTCCTCGGCGGCGGCGTGGACGTGGATCAGCGTCTTGCCGGGGTCGGGAATGTCGAGCAGCGAATAGGATTGCGAGGTGATCTCGCCGATCCGCGCGCCGATCGCCAGGATCAGATCGGCCTGCTTGACGCGCGCGACCAGCGAGGGCGCGGCGCCGGTGCCGAGATCGCCGCAATAGACCGGGAGCCGGTTGTCGACGATGTCCTGACGGCGGAACGAGCAGCACGCCGGCAGATCGTTGGCCGCGAGGAACTTGCCGATATCGACGCAGGCGGCGTCGGTCCAGCCGCTGCCGCCGACCAGCACCATCGGCCGCTCGGCGCCAGCCAGCAGACGGCGCAATTCGCCGAGATCGGCGACACCGGGATGCGCCCGCACCGCGCGGTAGGGACCGACCGGCGTGGCGGCGGCGGTCTCTCTCAGCATGTCCTCGGGCAGCGCCACGACGACCGGGCCAGGCCGGCCACTGGTCGCGACCTGGAACGCCTGATTCAGCAATTCCGGCACGCGCTCGGCCATGTCGATCTGCGTCACCCATTTGGCGAGCGGCGCGTACATCTTGCGAAAATCTACCTCCTGGAAGGCCTCGCGATCGATCTGATGCCGCGCCACCTGGCCGACCAGCACGACCATCGGCGTCGAGTTCCTGGAAAGCGGTGTGCACCCCGATCGAGGCGTTGCAGGCGCCGGGACCGCGCGTCACTAGCAGCACGCCGGGCTTGCCGGTGAGCTTGCCGTAAGCCTCGGCCATAAACGCGGCGCCGCCCTCTTGCCGACAGGTGACGAGATGGATTTCCGGCGCGTCATAGAGCGCGTCGAGCACTTCGAGATAGCTCTCGCCGGCGACCGAGAACGCCATCTCGACGCCGTGCGCCTTGAGGCTCGCGACGACCAGCTGCCCGCCGCTCATCACCCGAAAATTCGCCGTCATCGTGCTCTCCCCCTTGCCCGGTGCATTTGAGACGATGCGGGACGGCGACGGAAGAGGCTTGTCGGCTCGCTCAAATGCGGGCGATCTGGTAGGCTTTCGCCGCGCGCAAAAAAACAGCATGGGGCTGGGCGCCGCTCTTTGTCCGTGGCCGGGGACGGTTTGCCGGGCCGATGCGTAAATTCCTTGCGACTGAAAGGCAGGGGGGATGAGGAGAGGTCCAACGTCTTTGCCGGCGCGCATGATGCCCGCGCCGAGCGGCGGCTGAGTCCGCGATGGACGACCAGCCCCCGCGCGGTTATCTACCGCCCGCAGCGCCGATCCGCGCCGATGTGCGCCCGCGCGATCCCGAGCCGATCGAGACGCATCCCTACCGCGAGCCGCCGCCCTTCGACGCGCCGCCGCCGCGCCGCCGTTCAATGCTCGGCCGGCTGTTATGGCTGGTGCTGCTGGCGCTGGTCGTCGTGGGGATCGTCTGGTGGGTGCTGCATCGGCCACAGCCGGCGGCAACCGGCCGTTTCGCCAGCGGCGGGCCGACGTCGGTCGGCACCGCCACCGTGCAAAAAGGCGACATGCCGATCATCGACAACGCACTCGGCACGGTGACACCGCTCGCCACCGTGACGGTGCAGACGCAGATCAACGGCCAGTTGATGGAGATCGGCTTTCAGGAAGGCCAGCTCGTCAACAAGGGCGACTTCCTCGCGCAGATCGACCCCCGCCCCTACCAGGTCGCGCTCGAACAGGCACAGGGCCAACTGGCCAAGGACCAGGCGGCGCTCGCCAATGCCAAACTCGACCTCGCCCGCTACGAAAAGCTGGTGGCGCAGAACTCGATCGCGACTCAGACCCTCGACACGCAGCGCGCGACAGTGGCGCAGGATATCGGCCTTGTGCAGACCGACCAGGCGCAGGTCGATGCGCAGAAGCTGAACCTGACCTATTGCCGCATCGTCTCGCCGGTTACCGGACGGGTTGGGCTACGCCAGGTCGATGCGGGCAACTACATCCAGACCAGCAGCACGACGGGGATCGTCGTGGTCACGCAGCTGCAGCCGATCTCGGTCATCTTCACGCTGCCCGAGGATAATCTGCCGGCGGTCCTCAAACAGGTTCACGCCGGCAAGACGCTTGAGGTCACCGCGTTCGATCGCACCGGCAAGAACCAGATCGAAGTCGGCGAGCTGGCAACGATCGACAATCAAATCGATACCACAACCGGCACCGTGAAGTTCCGCGCGAGCTTTGCCAACAAGGGTTTCGACCTGTTCCCGAACCAGTTCGTCAACATCAAGCTCAAGGTCGACACGCTGCAAGGCACGCCAATCGTGCCGGATTCGGCGATCCAGCGCGGCGCGCCGGGAACCTTTGTCTATCTCACCAAGCCAGACGGCACCGTCGCTGCGCAGCCGGTGACGCTCGGCCCCGACGACGGCACCAAGGTCGCGGTGCTGAAGGGGCTGGAGCCGGGCCAGGTCGTCGTCGTCGACGGCGCCGACCGGCTAAAGGACGGCGGCAAGATCGCGATCACCGCGCTCGACGGCCAGCCGACGCAAGCCGCGCCGCAGCAGCAAGGGCAGCCCGGCGGACAGCGCGGCCAAGGCCAGGGGCGTGGTCAGGGCGAAGGGCGTGGTCAGGGCGCACCCGCTTCCCCAGGCACGTCGCCTTCCGGTTCGGGGCAGCGCGGCGGCGGGTGATCGCTGTCGTGGGTTTCTGGCGGCAACCCCCACCCCAGCCCTCCCGCGCTTGCGAGGGAGGGTGTATCTCTGGGACGGGGGTGCCGTACGCGGCTCTGAAGCCACCCCTCAGGCCCCCTTGGCCGGACTTGATCCGGCCATCCACGAATAAGTTGAAGCTATTCGTGGGCCCCCGGGTCAAGCCCGGGGGCGGCGATACTTTTATCCGTTTGTACCCAAGGCGCCGCTGTAACGGGAGCCGTGCGTGAGTCCGTCGCGGCCGTTCATCCTGCGGCCGGTGGCAACGACGCTGCTGATGGCGGCGATCCTGCTGGTCGGCATGGTCGCCTATCGTTTCCTGCCGCTCTCGGCGTTGCCCGAAGTCGACTACCCGACGATCCAGGTCACCACGCTCTATCCCGGAGCCAGCCCGGAAGTGATGACCGGCTCGGTGACCGCGCCGCTCGAAGTCCAGCTCGGGCAGATGCCGGGGCTGACGCAAATGTCGTCGGTGAGCTCGGCCGGGTCCTCGGTCATCACCCTGCAGTTCAACCTTGACCTCAGCCTCGATGTCGCCGAGCAGGAGGTGCAGGCCTCGATCAATGCCGCCGGCAACCTGCTGCCGTCCGACCTGCCGGCGCCACCGATCTACGCCAAGGTCAACCCCGCCGACGCGCCGGTGCTGACCCTGGCGCTGACCTCGAAGACCCTGCCGCTGACCCAGGTCGAGGACCTCGCCGACAACCGGCTGGCGATGAAGATCTCGCAGCTCTCAGGGGTCGGGCTGGTCACCATCAGCGGCGGGCACAAGCCGGCGGTGCGCATCCGCGCCGACCCGCGCAAGCTCGCCGCGCTCGGCCTCAACATCGACGATCTGCGCACGACGATTTCGACCGCCAACGTCAACTCGCCCAAGGGCAACTTCGACGGGCCGAACCGCTCTTATTCGATCCGCGCCAACGACCAGATCCACAGCGCCGCCGAATACGGCGACCTGGTGATCGCCTACAAGAACGGCTCACCGGTGCGCCTGTCGGATGTCGCGACCGCGGTCGACGCCGAGGAGAACACCAAACTCGCCGGCTGGATGAACGCGACGCCGGCGATCATCGTCAATGTCCAGCGCCAGCCCGGCGCCAATGTTATCTCGGTCGTCGACACCATCCAGGCGCTGCTGCCGTCATTGCGCGCGACCTTCCCGCAATCGGTCGACATCACCGTGCTGACCGACCGGACGACCACGATCCGCGCCTCGGTCGCCGATGTCGAATTCGAATTGGGCCTCGCGGTCGTGCTGGTCGTCGCGGTGATCTTCGTCTTCCTGCGCAGCCCGTCGGCAACGCTGATCCCCAGTCTTTCGGTGCCGTTGTCGCTCGTCGGCACGCTGGCGGTGATGTATCTCTGCGGGTTCAGCCTCGACAATCTGTCGCTGATGGCGCTGACGATCTCGACCGGGTTCGTCGTCGACGATGCGATCGTGATGATCGAGAACGTGTCGCGCTACATCGAGGCGGGTGATACGCCGCTCCAGGCGGCGCTCAAAGGCTCCGAACAGATCGGCTTCACCATCATCAGCCTGACGATCTCGCTGATCGCGGTACTGATCCCCCTGCTCTTCATGGCCGATGTCGTCGGGCGTCTGTTCCGCGAATTCGCGATCACCCTGTCGGTGACGATCGTCATCTCCGCGATCGTCTCGCTGACCCTGGTGCCGATGATGTGCGCCAAGGTGCTGCGCCACGTCCCGGAAAACGAGATGAACTGGTTCATGCGGAAAACCCAGGAATGGTTCGACCGCATCATCGCGCGCTACGGCATCTGGCTCGACTGGGTGCTCGATCACCAGCCGCTGACCCTGCTGGTCGCGGCGGCGACGCTGTGCCTGACGGTGTTTCTCTATGTCGTCATCCCCAAGGGGTTCTTCCCGATCCAGGACACCGGGCTGATCCAGGGCATCTCGTCGGCGCCGCCATCGATCTCGTTCGCGGCGATGGCCCAGCGGCAGCAGGCGCTAGCCGCGGCCCTCCTCAAGGACCCCGATGTCGTCAGCCTCTCGTCGTTTATCGGCGTCGACGGCACCAACGCGACGCTCAACGAAGGCCGCTTTCTGATCAATCTGAAACCGCGCGACGAACGCTCGCTCGACGCCGCCGCCATCATCCGCCGGCTGCAAGGCGAGCTGCGCGAGGTGACCGGCATCGAGCTCTATATGCAGCCGGTGCAGGACCTGACGATCGATGCCACGGTCAGCCGCACGCAGTACCAGCTCGCGCTGCAGGATGCCAACCCGGCGGAGTTCGACACCTGGATCCCCAAGCTGATGGACCGGCTGCGGCAGATCCCCGAGATCGCCGACGTCGCGACCAATTTCGGCCAACAGGGCTTGTCGGCCTATATCCTGATCGACCGCGCCACCGCCGGGCGGTTCGGCATCACCCCGGCGACGGTCGACAATGCGCTTTATGACGCGTTCGGCCAGCGTATCGTCTCGACCATCTTCACCCAGTCGAACCAGTACCGGGTGATCCTCGAAGCCGATCCCGAGGCACAGCAGGATCTCAAGTCGCTCGACCAGATCTACCTGCCGTCGTCGCTGTCGAGCACCGGGCAGGTGCGGCTGTCGACGATCGTCACGGTCGAAAAGCAGACCGCGCCGCTGGCGGTCAACCACATCGGCCAGTTCCCGTCGGTCTCGATCTCGTTCAACCTCGCGCCCGACGCCTCACTCGGCGCCGCGGTCGACGCCATCAAACAGGCCGAGGCGGAACTCGGCCTGCCGGTCAGCATGATCACCAGCTTCCAGGGCGCCGCGGCGGCATTCCAGTCGGCGCTCGGGAACGAGGTGATGCTGATCGTCGCCGCGATCATTACCGTCTACATCGTGCTCGGTGTGCTCTACGAGAGCTTCATCCACCCGATCACGATCCTCTCGACGCTGCCTTCCGCCGGGCTCGGCGCGCTGCTGGCGCTGATGCTCGACGGCAGCGATCTCAGCATCGTCGCGATCATCGGCGTCATCCTGCTGATCGGCATCGTCAAGAAGAACGGCATCATGATCGTCGATTTCGCGCTGGACGCCGAGCGCGACGAGGGCAAGACGCCGCGCGAGGCGATCCACCAGGCCTCCTTGCTGCGCTTCCGCCCGATCATGATGACGACGCTCGCGGCGATTTTCGGCGCGCTGCCGCTGATGATCGGCGCCGGGACGGGGTCGGAGCTGCGTCATCCGTTGGGGGTGACGATCGTCGGCGGGCTGCTCGTCAGCCAGGCACTGACGCTGTTCACGACGCCGGTGATCTATCTCGGCTTTGACCGGCTCGCCCGGATGACGCGGCGGCGGTTCGGCGGCGGCGCGGCACACACCGAGAGTCCGGCCGAATGAGCCTCTCGACACCATTTATCGAACGGCCGGTTGCGACGACGCTGCTGACGATCGGCATCGCCCTCGCCGGCATTGTCGCATTCACCAAGCTGCCGGTGTCGCCGCTGCCGCAGGTCGACTTTCCGACGATTTCGGTGACCGCGACGATGCCCGGCGCAAGCCCCGAGGTCATGGCCGAAACGGTCGCGACCCCGCTCGAGCGCCATCTCGGCGTCATCGCCGACGTCACCGAGATGACCTCGTCAAGCTCGCTCCAATCGACGCGCATCACGCTGCAATTCGCGCTGAGCCGCAACATCGACGGCGCCGCGCGCGACGTGCAGGCCGCGATCAACGCGGCCCGCGCCGACCTGCCCGCGAGCCTGCGGACCAATCCGAGCTATCGCAAGGTCAACCCGGCCGACGCACCGATCGCGGTGCTGACCCTGACCTCCGACACGCTGTCGCAG
The DNA here is from genome assembly GCA_963778385.1 of uncultured Alphaproteobacteria bacterium. Taxonomy (GTDB): domain Bacteria; phylum Pseudomonadota; class Alphaproteobacteria; order ATCC43930; family CGMCC-115725; genus DATARH01. The sequence continues at coordinate 80,401 of CAVZUA010000049.1, forward strand.
GGTCAGATCTACGATGCGGCCTCGACGGTGCTGACCCCGGCGTTGTCACAGATCGACGGGATCGGCCAGGTTGCGCTGGGCGGCAGCTCGCTGCCGGCGGTGCGGGTCGAGCTCAACCCGCTGGCGCTCAACAAATACGGCATCGGCCTGGAGGACGTGCGCGCCGCGCTGTCCTCGGCCAATGCGCACAGCCCGAAAGGCGCGATCGAACCGGGCGACCAGCATTATCAGCTCTACACCAACGACCAGGTATCGCAGGCGGCGGATTACCTGCCGCTGGTCATCGCCTATCGCGACGGCGCGCCGGTGCGCCTGCCCGACATCGCTACCGTCACGGATTCCGTCGAGAACCTGCGCAACCAGGGACTCGCCAACGGTAAGCCGTCGGTGCTGGTGATCCTCTATCGCCAGCCCAACGCCAACATCATCGACACGGTCGACCGGGTGCAGGCGTCGCTGCCGCAGCTCGCGGCGTCGATCGCGAGCGGGATCGACATGAAGATGGCGATCGATCGCACCTCGACGATCCGCGCCTCGCTGCACGATGTCGAGACCACGCTGGTCATCGCCATCTGCCTGGTGATCCTCGTCGTGTTCGTCTTCCTGCGCAATCTGCGCGCGACGCTCATCCCGACCGTCGCGGTGCCGGTATCGCTGATCGGCACGTTCGGCGCGATGTATCTGATGGGCTACAGCCTCGACAATCTGTCGCTGATGGCGCTGACGATCTCGACCGGGTTTGTCGTCGACGACGCGATCGTCGTGCTGGAGAACGTCGAGCGGCATCTCGAGGCCGGCATGGGCCGGCGCGAGGCGGCGCTGCAAGGCGCGCGCGAGGTGGGCTTTACGGTCCTCTCGATAAGCCTGTCGCTGATCGCGGTATTCGCGCCGATCCTGTTGATGGGCGGGATCGTCGGTCGGCTGTTCCGCGAGTTCGCGATGACGCTGTCGATCGCGATCATCATTTCGCTCGTCATCTCGCTGACCACCACGCCGATGATGTGCGCCTATGTGCTGCGGCGCGAGCCGCCGGGTCCGCGCGGCCGGTTTTACCGCGCGAGCGAATGGGCGTTCAACCGGTCGCTGCGCTTTTACGAGCGGACGCTGACCAGCGCGTTGCGGGCGCCGGGCATGGTGATGCTGGTATTGCTGGTCACGGTGTGCCTCAACGTCTTTCTGTTCATCCACGTGCCCAAGGGGTTCTTCCCGCAGCAGGACACCGGGCGGATGATCGGCGGCATCCAAGCCGATCAGAGCATCTCGTTCCAGCTGATGCGGCAGAAGCTGAGGCAGTTCATCCGGATCATCAAGGAGGATCCGGCGGTCGAGGACGTCGTCGGCTTCACCGGCGGGTTCTCGACCAATTCCGGGTTTGTCTTCATGTCGCTGAAGCCGCTCGCCCAGCGCGGGATCTCGGCCGACCAGGTGATTGCCCGCTTGCGCCCGAAGCTCAACCAAGTCGCCGGCGCCAGGCTGTTCCTGCAGGCTGTGCAGGACATCAGGGCCGGCGGCCGCCAGGCGAACGCGCAATACCAGTACTCGCTGCAAGGGGATTCGCTGCAGGAGCTCTATGAATGGGCGCCGAAGATCGCCGCCGAGCTCGAAAAGATCCCTGAGCTGACCGACGTCAACTCCGACCAGCAGAACAAGGGCCTCGAAACCGATCTGGTCATCGACCGGCCGACCGCGGCGCGGCTCGGGCTCACCGTCAGCCAGATCGACAACACGCTCTACGACGCATTCGGGCAGCGCCAGGTGTCGGTGATCTACGCCGCGCGCAACCAGTACCACGTGGTCATGGAGGTCGATCCGCGGTTCTGGCAGAACCCCGAGATGCTGAAACAGATCTGGGTCAGCAGCACCGGCGGCGCGGTCAAGGGCACGTCCGGCACCAATGCCGTCGCCGGCACCGTCGTGCCGCCTGCGAGCACCAACAATGCCGCGAGCCCGCGCGGCGACAATGCCGCCACGGCGTTCACCAGCAACACCGTGAAGGCGCCGGTCAATGTTGCCGCGACGCCCTTCGTCAACAATGCGGCGAGCACTGCGGCGAATGCCACGGTCAACCCGACCGCGGCGTCGATCGCCTCCAACTCGGCACGCAACCAGGCGATGAATTCGCTCGCCAGCACCGGCAAGAGCGCCGCCGGCGCTTCGACCGGAGCGCCGGTCAGCACCTTCACCGAAAAGATGGTGCCGCTCTCCGCCTTCGCCCATTACGGCCCGGGGCAGACGCCGCTTGCGGTCAACCATCAGGGCCTCTTCGTTGCCACGACGATCTCGTTCAACCTCAAACCGGGCGCGTCGTTGAGCCAGGCGACCGACGCGATCGACGAGGCGATGGTCCGCCTGCGCGTGCCGACGACGATCCACGGCAGTTTTCAGGGCACGGCGCAGGTCTTCCAGCAATCGCTGAGCAATGAGCCGGTGCTGATCGCCGCGGCGCTGCTCGCGGTCTATATCGTGCTGGGCGTGCTCTACGAGAGCTACGTCCATCCGATCACCATCCTTTCGACGCTGCCTTCGGCCGGGGTCGGCGCAGTGCTGGCGCTGATGCTGTGCAACACAGAATTCAGCATTATCGCGCTGATCGGCGTCATCCTGCTGATCGGCATCGTCAAGAAGAACGCGATCATGATGATCGACTTCGCGCTCGTCGCCGAACGCGAAGAGGGGCTGAACTCGCGCGACGCGATCTACCGCGCCTCGGTGCTGCGGTTCCGGCCGATCATGATGACGACGCTGGCGGCGCTGCTGGGCGCGCTGCCCTTGGCGATCGGCCTCGGCGAAGGCTCCGAGCTGCGGCGCCCGCTCGGCATCTCGATCGTCGGCGGCCTCTTGGTGAGCCAAGCGTTGACGCTCTATACGACCCCGGTGATCTACCTCTATCTCGACCGCTTCCGCCTGTGGGCGATGCGCAGCCGCGGCCGCAGCGGGCCGCACCTCGCGCAAGGCCACGCGCCACAGCCGGGAGAATAGCTCGATGCCGGGGGGAAAAGGGCGACGCCCCATGGGACGCCGCCGAGGGGGCTGGGCGGCCGCGGCGGGGATCGCCGGGCTTCTCGCACTCTGGGGCTGCACCGTCGGTCCCGACTATGAAAAGCCTGACGCTCCGGTGCCGGCTGCCTACAAGGAGGCCTGGAAGCCGGGGCCGACCGAAAAGGGCTGGCGGCCGGCACGGCCGATGGACGCCATCGACCGCGGCGCCTGGTGGTCGATTTTCCACGACCCGGTGCTCGATTCGCTCGAACGGCAGATCGACATCTCCAACCAGAACCTCAAAGCCGCCGAGGCCGCCTTCCGCGAGGCGGAGGCGACGGTCGCGGCGGCGCGGGCGCAATTCTTTCCCACCGCGACGCTCGACGCGGCGGTGTCGCGCTCGCGCGGCAGCGGTGGCGGCGGCAGCGGCGTCGTCACCGGCAGCGGCACCGTGGTGGGCGGCGGCGGAGGTGGCGGCCGTATCTCGAACCAGTTCACGATCACCGCGAACGCCAGCTGGGTGCCCGATCTGTGGGGTTCGGTGCGGCGCCTGGTCGAAGGCAACATCGCCAGCGCCCAGGCGAGCGCCGCGACGCTCGCCAATGTGCGGCTGTCGGCGCAAGGGACGCTCGCCACCGCCTATGTCGAGCTGCGCACCGCCGACGAGCTGTCGCGTCTGCTGTCGCAATCGGTCAAGGCGTTTGCCCAGGCGCTGAAAATCGTCACCAACCAGTACCGCGGTGGGACGACGGACCGCTCGGCGGTGGAGCAGGCGCAGGCGCAGCTCGACGCGACCCGCGCCCAGTTGATCGCCGTGCAGCAGACCCGCGGCCAGCTCGAGCATTCGATCGCAGTGCTGATCGGCAAACCGCCAGCCGCGTTGACCATCCCGCCGACCGATCTCGTCCTCGCCGTGCCGCTGATCCCGCCGGAGGTGCCCGCGGCGCTGCTCGAACGCCGCCCCGATATCGCCGCCGCCGAGCGCGACATGCAGGCCGCCAACGCGCAGATCGGCGTCGATGTCGCCGCGTTCTATCCGACCGTGACACTGTCGGCCGATTACGGCGTGTCCGCCTCGATGCTGCGCAAGCTGTTCACCACGGCGAGCCGAATCTGGTCCCTGGGGGCCAGCGCCGCCGAGACGATCTTTGACGGCGGGGCGCGCAACGCGCAGCTCGAACGCGACAAGGCGGCCTACGACGGCGCCATCGCCACCTACCGCCAGACCGTGCTCGCCGCGTTCCAGCAGGTCGAGGACCAGCTGCTCGCGCAACGCGTCCTGGCCGACCAGGCGGTGGCTCAGGACTCGGCGGTGAAGGCCGCGCGTGCCGCCGAGGCGACGATCAACAACCAGTACCTCGCCGGGACACAAGCCTATACCGCCGTCATCGTCGCCGAGAACACCGCACTCGGCGACGCCGAGAACGCGCTCAACGTCCGGCAGAACCGGCTCGTCGCCAGCGTCGCGCTGATAGAGGCGCTCGGCGGCGGCTGGGACGCTTCGCAGATACCGTCGGCCGACAAGATCGAAAGCGACGTCCCGCTCAACTTCAACCCGCTGCCGCCGGTCGTGACACCGCAACGGTAGTCATCTAGCGGCGACGTCCTACGAGTATCGCCTCCCCCGGGCTTGACCCGGGGGTCCATGAACAGCTTCAGCTTATTCGTGGATGGCCGGATCAAGTCCGGTCAAGGCGGCGAATTGGTCTATAGCCTCAGGGAATTGATGAACGCGGCGAGGTCCCCCTGCGCGGCGGTCAGCGCCGCGTTTGCCTTGGCAGTCGCACCGGTATTGTCGTCGATCGCCGCGTCGGCGGCCTTGAGCTTGTCGAGCGTCGATTTGCGCATCCCGGGATCATCCTTGAGCGCCGTGTAGTTGTCGCGCAGCCGGTCTTCGTCCTCGGTGAGACGCGTGCGTTCGCCGTTGAGCCGGTCGAGCTCGGCCTGCTGCCGACTGATCTTCTGCCGGCGTTGCGCAAGTTCGCCGAGCGTCTGGCGCAGTTTGGCGTCGATGTCCGGCGCCGAAACAAGGAGGCCGAGCTGCGCGTCACCGAGATCGCGCAGCTCGATCGTCTCGTTGCTGGGCTGCTCCTCGATCACCGTCACGGTGCCGTTGCCTTTGGCGTCGAGCGCGCCGGGAATGCGGTACGCGCCCGCCGTGCGCTCGGCATTGTCCGGCGCGGTGAGATTCCACCCGCCGAGCTTTGGCTGCTCGATCACGAGGCGCGGCGGCGCCGCAGCGCTGCTCACCTGGTACGTCGTCGTCCGGCGCTGCAGCCGCGAGACATGCATGACGCCCTCGGCGATCGTCGCCTTGACGATCGACTGGCCAGTGCCGACGCGGCGATCGATTGCCACCTTCTCGTCGACCGCATAGTTGAGGAGCCGCTTCTCGCCGGCAGGCGTCGCGGAAAGGCGTGCGTCGCCGAGATACTCGGCGCCGCGTTCGCCCAGTTGATACAGCGTCAGCACACCCGGCGGCAGCCCGGTGTCGGCGGCATTGGTCAGCTCGATCGCCGCAAGCGGATGCAGCGCCGCCGTCGCCGGCTGGTAGAGGTCGACGCGATGCACCGGCAGTTCGCGGTCGATCAGCGGCACGACGAGGCTCTGTCCGGCGGTGACGCTGACCTTGTGCGGCAGTGTGAAGGCTATCTGCGTCGGCTTTTCGGCGGCGTTCGCCTCCTCGACCTGGGCCGGCGGTGGTGGCGGCGCCGGAGCCGGCATCGGAACCGACTGCGGCGCAACTGTGGTGGCTTCGGCGTGAAACCCGCGCGGCGCCGCCTTCAGCACCGGCGACGGCGCATTCTCCGCGGCGCGGTTGGCAACGCCACCAAAGGTGCCGGTATCGGCGGGCGGCAACACGCGGTTTCCCGACTCCACCGGCACAGTCGGCCGCGGAATGTAATAGCTCTCGTAGAGCGCCTGGCGGAACGTCACCGGGCTTCCCGACAGCAGCGTCAGCTCGACATCGGCCCAGTTCTGCCCGCTGAAATTCTCCAGCACCGCCCAGCCTTGCAGCCGCGCGCTGCCGGCATTGGCATCGGCCGGCAACACGAGGCGATACGATGCCTTCCATAGCGGCATCGCCACGACATAGCCGATCCGCACGCTCCGTTTGCCCGTCCCGCGGGTGCTGATCGTCAGCTGCCGGCGGCCATGCGCGCGATAGCCGGCGACTTGTGCCAGCGCCGCTCTGAGCTTCGTCTGCAGCGCCGGGTCGACGAACTCGATCGTATCGAAGTCGCGCACCGTCGCCTGGCGCAGCCCGCGATCGGTCAGCACACTCACCCGGGTCAGCGTGTCGGTGACCCCGTCCTGGCCGCGCTCGGTGGCGTCCTCGGCATGGAGCAGCCGGCCGACGATCGCCCCGTCGCCGCCGACACGCACCTCGCTGCCTTGCAGCGCGTTGAGCAGCGCGCTTGTCGATGCAAGCGCCGACGGGTCGACCGGAAGATCGCCTAGGCTCTGCGCCAATGGTTCGCGGCCCGGCAAGGTGATTTCGCCGGCGCGCCCGCCCGCATCGTAGACGACGAGGCTCTTGAGCACGTCATCGACCTGGTCGAGCGGCACATCGAGGGTTAGCGACGCGTCGGCGTCGACGCTGGCTTCGTATTCGAAATAGCCAACGCCACCGCTCGACAGCATCACCCGCTTCAAGGCGAGCTCCGCGGCCTTGGCCGGCATCGGCAGCGCCACCAGCACAAGCAGCGCCACCAGGCAATCGCGCAAGGTTCTCATCGCCGTCGACCCGATTTGGAGGTTTGGCCGATCGTTTCCCGCGCTGATGGCGAATTTGCGACCGCGCGAGGGCGATGCGAAGGCGATCAGGCCGCGCCGTTGTTCGCGCCGATGTCGCGGTAGAGCTGCGACAGCAGCGCGGCGATAACCGCGATCCCGGCAAAGGAGAGAGCGAGCCGCAGTGCCTCGAAGACGATCCATAACAACGACGGGAAAAGCCCGCCCATCGCGGCAACGATCATCGCGGCGACACCAAACGGGAAATACGCCGCGAAGACGCAGGCGAAAAGCCGCCAGAAATTACCCTCCACCAAGTCCCAGCCGGTCCGCAGCGCAATCGGCCGGCCGATCGCCGCCGCCGGAAAGATCAGCGATACGCGCAGCGCGGCCAGCGAGAGTGCCAGGCCGCCGACCCCCGACAAGGGGACCATGAGAAAATAGGGCGGCAACTGCGCCAGTATGGCCAGCACGAACCAGCCCGCCACCAAGATCGCCGCGATCTTGATTTCCGCGATGAAAAAATCCGTCCAGCCGGGCGGGATGAACGTGTCGCTGACGCTCTCCCCCAGCAGCACAAAACGGTGCCAGCGGACCATGAACACGCTGCCGAATACGAGAAACGCAATCCCATGGATCAACGCCGCCAGGACGCCGCCGATGAAACCGCCCGGCATCAGCAGGGCGACAAGCTCAATACCGAGCACGATCACATACGGCAGCAGCGCCATTTCGGCCACCAGCCGCGCGCGGTCAAAGACCGCGCGATAGGCCCGGCCGATCTGGTCGATGACGTCGATCTGAGGGGCGCGCGGCGCCGCCGATGGATAGCTCATGCTTCCCCCGAAAGTGCTGACCGAAGAGCCGGATCGAAGACCATCGCCATCCTAGCAGGCAATTTGTTCCAGTTGGACATCGCGTGAAGGTTAAAGCAGGGGCAGAGCGCCGGGTTGACACCGCGCGCCGCCGCGCCGAAGACTGCGGGCCGTTTTCAGCAATAACTTCTGGGGTAGCGGAGCGTGGCGGAACAGGGCGAGGCGCGGCTCGGCGTCGATATCGGCGGGACGTTTACCGATGTGGCGCTGGAGGTTGGGAGCCGGCGGTACAGCGCCAAGATACTGACCACGCCGCATGCGCCTGAGCAGGGCGTGCTGGCGGCAATCCACGGGGTGCTGGAGCAGGCGGCCCTCGCGCCCGGGGCGCTGTCGATCATTATTCACGGCACGACGCTGGCGACCAACGCGATCATCGAGCGTAAGGGCGCCAAGACCGCGCTGGTGACTACCGAAGGCTTTCGCGACACGATCGAAATCCGCCACGAGAACCGTTTCGAGCAATACGACGTCAATATCGACCTGCCCCCGCCGTTGGTGCCGCGGCGGCTGCGCCGCGTCGTGCCGGAGCGCATGGATGCGCGCGGCCGGGTCGTCACCCCGCTCGACGAAGGCGCGGTCGCGGCACTGGGCGCCCAGCTCGTAGCGGAGGGTGTCGAGAGCATCGCCATCGGCTTCCTGCACAGCTACGTCAACCCGGCGCACGAGGAGCGCGTGCGGGACATTCTGGCGACGCGGATCGGCGGCGTGACGATGACCTTGTCGTCCGAAGTGTCGCCGGAGATGCGCGAATACGAGCGCCTGTCGACCGCCTGCGCCAACGCCTATGTGCAACCGATGATGGGACGCTACCTCGTGAACCTCGAGGTGATGCTGCAGGAACAGGGCTTCAAATGCCCGTTGTTCCTGATGACCTCGGGCGGCGGGCTGACGACGGTCGACACGGCGATCCGCTTTCCGGTGCGGCTCGTCGAGTCGGGGCCGGCGGGCGGCGCGATCTTTGCCGGCCATATCGCCCGGCAATGCGGGCTCGACAAGGTGCTGAGCTACGACATGGGCGGCACGACGGCGAAGATCTGTCTGATCGACGATCTCCGGCCGCAGACCAGCCGCGCCTTTGAGGTGGCGCGAGTCTATCGCTTCAAGAAAGGGAGCGGCCTGCCGCTGCGTATCCCGGTGATCGAGATGGTCGAGATCGGTGCCGGCGGCGGCTCGATCGCGCGGGTCGACCCGCTGAAACGGATCACCGTCGGCCCCGACAGCGCCGGCGCCGATCCGGGTCCCGCCTGCTACGGACAGGGCGGCACGCTGCCGAGCGTCACCGATGCCGACCTACTCCTCGGCCGCATCGATCCCACCGGGTTTTCCGGTGGCCGCATGGCCTTGGACCGGGCCGCCGCCGAGGCGGCGATGCAGGCCGAGATCGCCGACAAGCTCGACCTCGCGCTCGAACTCGCAGCGCTCGGGGTCAGCGAGATCGTCGACGAGAACATGGCCAATGCCGCGCGCGTCCATGCGATCGAGAGCGGCAAGGACGCACGCGGACGCACGCTCGTGGCCTTCGGCGGCGCCGCGCCGCTGCACGCCTCACGCATGGCCGACAAATTGGGGCTCGACCGGGTGCTGGTGCCGTCCAATGCCGGGGTCGGCTCGGCGGTCGGCTTCCTGCGCGCGCCGATCGCTTACGAGGTGGTGCGCACCCAGCTGCAGCGGCTCGACAATTTCGACGCGGACGCGGCGAATGCGCTGCTCACGGCGATGTACGATGAGGCCGCCTCGATCGTCCGCCGCGGCGCACCGGAAGCCAAGCTGAGCGAGACGCGATCGGCGCTGATGCGCTATCGCGGGCAGGGGCACGAGATCGCCGTTCCGCTCACGGCCAAGACCTACCGCCGCGAGGACGCCGAGGGGATTCAAGCGGCGTTCGAGGAAGCCTATCGCCGGCTTTACAGCCGCATCATTCCGGGGGTCGAGGTCGAAGTCTTGAGCTGGGTGGTACTGGTCGCCACGCCCGCGCCGGTCGCCGACGCGCCGCCACCCGCCCTGCCCTCGGCTTTCACGGCGGCCGAGGCTCGCCGCCGCCCGATCTTCGACCCCGAGACCGCCGAATTCGTCGACGTCGCGATCTACGAGCGCACCGCTTTGTCGCCCGGCGCGACACTGATAGGCCCCGCGGTTATCATCGAGGACGAAACCTCGACCGTGGTCGGCCGCAACTTCGCCGCCCGTATCGACGCCTTCGGCTATATCGAGCTCATCCGGGCCAGCTAAGCGCCCGCAGCGACCGCGTTTCCTGCGGTCAGACGCCGCCAATCCTCGCCGGCGGCGCATGCCTGGTCATCCAAAAAACGATACGATATCGTTTCATTCTTTGGGATTAATCCGGCCGCACCGGCGTTCTCCTCATGACACGTGGCCGCGCTTCCGATGGGAGCCGCCGGCCGCGCGGGAAAGTGGAGAACCGATATGACCTTTGAATTCATGAAAAAGACCGGTCGCGCGCTGGCGCTGAGTGGCGCCCTTGTGGCCGCGGTTTCACTGAGCGTCGCCCCGAGCGCGGCCCAGGCCGCTTGGCATGGCGGTGGCGGTGGCTGGCATGGCGGTGGCGGTGGCTGGCACGGTGGCTGGCACGGTGGTGGCGGCTGGCATGGTCATGGCTGGAACGGCGCCGGCGTTGGCTTCGGCATAGCCGCCGGCGCGCTGGCCGGCGCGGCGATCGCCTCGTCGGCTTACCCGTACTCCTACGGTTACGGGTACCCGTATTACGGCTATGGCTACGGTTATTCGCCGTATTACGGCTACGGCTACGGATACTAACCCGATCGGCTGATGAACGAGAGCGGGCGGCGGCAACGCCGCCCGCTTTTGCGTTTGCCGCCTATTCCGCGGCGCCCTTGCGGTAGTCGTAATTCTTGTTGAGCCGATCCATCAGATAGTCGCCGTAGCGGACCGGCTCGTAGCGCGGCGGATTGCCGGGACCAGCGCAGGTCGGCAGGCATTCGATCACTGCATCCGTGTCGGTGTCGAAAAAGAACGGCAGCGAGAAGCGGTCGCGGGCAGCGCGGTCGTTGACCACCCTATGGGGGGTCGAGACAAACCGGTCATTGGTCCAACGCGCCAGCATGTCCGCGACATTAAGCACGAAGGTCCCCGGCAACGGCGCGGCATCGATCCAGCCGCCATCCCGCCGGCGCACTTGCAAACCGCCGCTCGCGTCCTGCGCCAACAGCGTGATAATTCCGTAATCGGTATGCGGCGCCGAGCCGAACTGGTCGTCGCCAGCCGCCGCGGGGTGCGTCGGGTAGCGGAGCAGCCGCAGGAACGTGGTCGGATTTGCGAAATGGCGGTCGAGCGCCGTTTCCTCCAGCGCCAACGCGGTCGCGATCAGGTGGATGATCGCCCGCGCCACGCGCTCGGCCTCCGCGCGGTAGGCCTCGATCGCCGGGCGGAACTCCGGCAGCCAGTGCGGCCATTGGTTCGGCCCTTGCAGCGGCCGGCCGACATCCTCGCGCCCCGGCTCGTGCATGATCATCAGGCTTTCGCTGAGATTGGGGCGGGTGACGCGCGCGATGCTCGACGTCACCACTGTCGAGGTCGCCATCGCCATAAAACCGCGATGCCATTCATTGATCGCCAGCGACTGCTTCAGCGCCTCCGGCGACGCGTGAAAGGCGCGCGATGCCGCAAACGCCCTGTCGATCACGTCCTGCGCCGCGCCATGCCCGGCAATATATGCGAAGCCGATCTCCTCCAGCGCGCGTCCGAGGGCCGCTGCCGCGCCCGGCGTGGCAACGTCGATGACCGGCAGCTTTGCCATGACCCCACCCTAACCCTCCCCTGCTAGCGGGGGAGGGGATTCTTACGGAGCGCCTTAATACTCCCTCCCCCGCTAGCGGGGGAGGGCCGGGGTGGGGGTTTATCCCGCCCGTCCCAGCACCTTGTCCAAAGTCCGGATCGCGTTGTCGTCGCCGGGCGCCTTGTCGGCGTCCGCCGCCGCAAGAAATTCGTAGAGCCGGGCAATGCCCTTGTACATGTCGCTCGACGGCGCGTTGGCGTCGAGGAAGTCGGAAATCTCCTCCATCTCGCCGACCCAGCGATAGGCCTTGTCGTACATCCCGGGGATGCCCCGTTTCATCCGCGCCAGCATCTCGGGCTGCGACGACGACAGCTCGGCGATCAGCGCCTCGGCGCAGCCGAAGCGCGCCGCGCCGAGCAGCATCGCCGCGGCGATCGCGGTCGTTCCTTTGGTGATCCCCGCATAGGACATCTTCAGCCCCGAGGCCGCGCCGATCGGCCCGGCGATGATCCGCCAGTCGATGCCGTACTCGGCGATCGCCTCGGTACGTTCGGCCTGCGATCCCGACGCATAGATCGCCGGGCTGTAACCTTCGCGCGGCGGCCCGCCGATAATGCCGCCGTCGACAAAGGCGGCGCCGGTCGGCTCGACGATCGCGGCGATGCGCTCGGCGGTCTGCGGGCTGACCGCGTTGCAATCGACATAGACAGGCTTCACCGGCAGCGATTGCAGCGCCGGTGCCAGCCGCGAGGCCAGCGCCTCGGCCTGGTCGGGCGGCAGGATCGACAGGAAATAATCCGCTCCCGACAGCAATTCGCGCTCGTCAGCGGCAGGCCGCATGCCCGCCGCCTTGGCGCGGGTCGCGCTGGCCGCGCTGCGCCCGGAGAGCAAGGTGCGGACGCTGGCGCCGCGTTCATTGAGCCGTTTGCCGACCCCAGCGCCCATCGTCCCCTGAGCCATGATTGCGATCGTAACGCCCATTGGCGGTCTCCGGCGAATAAGGAAGGAAGTTGCGAATAGCCTAACCCGAAGCCGCAGTGATGGCGAGCGGTCGAACGGCGGGTTATTGCCTCTCCAGCAATAATGGACTGCAACAATTTGTGACAGAGCTGCAAGTCTATCTTACACTAAATCCAATAGACGACTGGGGATCAAATTATCTTCGTGGTGTTTGTCGGTAGTGAGAATGGTCGTTCCGGGCGCCGACAGCAAGCGACTGGAGCGTTTATAAGGAGAACGGCGATGAAGACCATAAAAGTAGTCAGCGCTATTGCACTTGCCGCCGGTATGGCGCTTGCCGCCCCGGCTTTTGCTCAGAGCCCCGACCCGGCGGCAAACGCCGTCGCGGGCGGCACCGGCGGCGCCGCGACCGGCGCGGTGATCGGCTGCATCGTGACGATCCCGATCGGCTGCGCGCCAGGCGCGGCGGTTGGCGCCGCGGTCGGCGGCGGTGTCGGTGCCGCCGGCGGCGTGGCGAGCACCCCGGCCTATGCGCCGCCGCCCCCGCCACCCGCTTATTATCGCTAAGCCCCGCTCAAGAAGGGCACAAACCAGCCGGCCCGGTTTTTAACCGGGCCGGTTTTTTGTTGCCTGATTGCGCACGCACCCCCACCCCGACCCTCCCCCCGCTAGCGGGGGGAGGGAGCTAATGAAAGCTCAGACACGATTCCCTCCCCCGCTAGCGGGGGAGGGTTAGGGTAGGGGTTGAAGTGGCAATGCCGCTGAAAAGCGTTGCGGCTAATCCGCTGCCGCGCGTGGCTTGTCGCGCGCTTCGGCAACCACCTCGCGCAGCCGAGCGACGCTGTAGCGCTGGCAGAAATCGCCAAAGCTCTCCCCCGGCTCGCGCTCCGCCGCGAACACGCCGAACAGCGGGTCGAGCACATCAGCCACCTCGCCAAGCCGAATGCGCTCGGCCACGACTTCATTGAGCCGCGTGCCCTCGAAATCACCGCCGACATAGATCGAGTAGTAGCCGGGGATGCGCCCGACGATGCCGATATCCCCGCTATACGGTCGTGCGCAGCCGTTCGGGCAGCCGGTGATGCGGATCGACACGCGCTCCTGTTCGATACCCCAGCGCGTCATGCGCTCGACGATCTCCGAGACCATCATGTCGCGCACCCGCTCGGCCTCGGTCAGCGCCAAACCGCAGGTCGGCAGCGCCGGGCAGGCGAGCGCCCAGCGCTCCGCCGGCGTCATGTCCGCCGCAAAACGTACGCCGTAGGCACGCAGCTTCGCCTCGATCGCGTCGCGGTCGCCGGCGTCGATCTCGGACAGAAGGATATCCTGGCTCGGCATCAGGATCGGGTCGACGCCGTATTCGGCGACGATCTCGCGCAGCGCGGTGCGCAGCTTCGCCCGCGCGTCATCGACGATGCGGCCGCTGGAAACCGGCAGCCCGAGATAAAGCCGGCCGTCGCCCTGCTCGTGCCAGCCGAGATGGTCCGGCACTTGAAACCGCGCCATCGGCCGCGCCGGCGCCAGCGTCTTGCCGAGGTCTTCCGACAGCCGCTCGCGCGCCCATTCCTCGCCGCGCTCGGCGATGACGTATTTCAGCCGCGCATGCCGACGGTTTGTGCGATCGCCCCAATCGCGATGCAGCCGCACCACCGCCTTGGCCGCGTCGACCAGCTCGTGCGGCTCGACAAAGCACACCGCCGTCGCCATGCGGGGATAGGTCTCGGGCTTGTTGTGCGTCGCGCCGTGCCCGCCACCGAGGAAGAAATTATAGCCGGCCAGTTCGCCGGCTTCCCACAACGCGACGATGCCGAGATCGTTGGTCAGCACGTCGATCGTGTTGTCCTCGGGCAGAGCGAGGCCGATCTTGAACTTGCGCGGCAGGTAACGGTCCCGGTAGAGCGGGTCGGGCGCCTCGCCGGCTCCCTGCGCCTCGCTCCACGGTTCGCCGTCGACCCAGATCTCCTTGTAGGCGCCGCTGGTCGGCAGCAAGGCCGAGCCGAGCAGCCGGGCATCGGCCTCCAGCCGGTCATGCACCTTGTCGCGGATCGGCGCCGGCGAGGTGGTCACCGTGCGGACCACGTCGCCGCAGGCGGCGAGCGTCGTCATCAGCCCGGCATTGATCTCGCCCATTGCCTGTTTCAGGCCGGATTTGACCACGCCATGAAACTGGATCGACTGCCGGGTCGTCACCCGCAGCGAGCTGTCGGCATAGGCGCCGGCGATCTTGTCGAGCGCGAGATACTGTTCGGCCTTGAGCCGGCCGCCGGGAATGCGCACCCGCACCATGAGCTGGTAGTGCTTCGATTCGCCCGCCTGCTTCAGCTCGGTGGCGCTGTCGCGGTCATACCCCTGGTAAATTCCGTGAAATTTGAGCAGCGAGTAGCCCTCGCCGTCAAACGGCGTCGCCGTGTCGGCGAGGTCGCGCGCGAGATGGCCGCGCAACTGGCGGCTCTGCTGTTTGACCGCCTCGGCCTTGGAGATTTTCTCGATAACCCCAACCACGTCGCCGCCCTCCAGCGTGCAGGCGGATAATACCATCCACCGACGTGATTCAGATATTCACACATCTTAGGAATGTCAATTTTTCATTATTTCACATTTGTATATAGCAATTTGGAAACGTCATTCCGGGATGCCACGAAGTGGCAGACCCGGAATGACGCGCGAAAAGCCGTGCCTAAACCTCCGCCAGCGCCCGATTGAGATCGGCGATCAGGTCGCGCTGGCCTTCGAGCCCGGCGGACAGCCGCACCAGCGAGTCACCGATGCCGAGCGCGGCGCGTTCTTCCGGTTTCAGCCGGGAGTGCGTTGTCGTCGCCGGGTGGGTGACGATGCTCTTCGTGTCGCCGAGATTGTTCGAGATGTCGACGATCCGCAGCGCATCCATAAAGCGGAAGCAGGCATCCTTGTCGCCGGCGATGTCGAAGCACACGACGCTGCCCCCCAGTGTCATCTGCCGCTTCGCCAGCTCGTGCTGCGGATGGCTCGGCAGGCCCGGATACAGAACGCGGGTGATTTTCGGGTGGGTTTCGAGATGCCGGGCGATGGCTTCGGCGGTGCGACAATGCCGCTCGACGCGCAGTTCCAGGGTTTCGAGGCTCTTCAGCAGGAGCCAGGCGTTGAACGGCGACAGCGACGGTCCGGTATGCCGATAGAACTGGCCGAGATCGTTCTTCAGGTAGTCGTTGCTGCACAAGATCGCGCCGCCGAGCGCCCTGCCCTGGCCGTCGATATGCTTGGTCGCCGAATAGACGACAACATCGGCACCATGCTGCAGCGGCTTTTGCAGCAGCGGGGTCGCGAACACGTTGTCGACGACAAAAATGCCGCCGGCGCGGTGCGTCAGGCGCGCCACCTCGGTGAGGTCGATGATCTCCATGGCCGGGTTGGACGGGCTCTCGCAGAACGTCACCTTGACCTCACGGCCGATCGCCGCCTCCCAGGCGGATAGGTCGCGGCCGTCGACCAGGGTGGTCTGGATCCCCCAGCGCGGCAGCAGCTCGGTGATGATGTAGTTGCACGAGCCGAACAGCGCCCGGCTCGCCACCACCTTGTCGCCCGCGCGCAGCTTGCACAGCAGCGCGGCAAATACCGCCGCCATGCCGCTTGCCGTCGCGCGGCAGGCCTCGGCGCCTTCGAGCAGCCGCAGCCGATCCTCGAACATCTGCACGGTCGGGTTGCGGTAGCGCGAATACAGAAAGCGCTGGCTGTCGTCCTTGAAGGCCGCCTCAGCCTCGGCCGCGCTGCCGTAGACAAAGCCCGACGTCAGGTAGAGCGCCTCGCAGGTCTCGTCAAAGCCGCTGCGCATCGCCCCGCCGCGCACCAGGATGGTCGATTGCTCGGCTTCCGCCGCGATCTCGGGAGGCAGGACTTGCTTGGTCACGGGCACGCTCCTTCTGTCTGTCCTGGAGCCGCCGACCCGGGCAACAAAAAAACCCGGACCGGAGGCCAGGGTTTTTGTCAAATCCCCGACCTTTTAGCGCTTTATTTAACGTGGCGCGCAAGCCGGTCGGCTCAAATCACCACGGAACGCGCTGTGACTACGCGACCTCGCGAGTGCTGTCAAGTTCGGACTGCCGATGCGCAACACGATCCGGCGGCAACCGCACGTGCGGTTGCCGGGTCGATGGTGATATCGATGATGGCCTGGCCGCGCGACATCGACGCCACCGTCAGCGTTCACACAATGTGCCGCAAGCGAAGGGCGGCATCACCCTCGGCGAACAGACTCGAATACCGTCGAACAGTGTCACGCCGCGCGGCGGCTCAATCGAGGAACTTCAGTCCGCCGGTGATCTTGTCGATCGTCTTGCGGTCCGCGTGCAGCCCGAGCCCGACCAGGTCGAGCGCCTCCGTCGCATGCTTCGCGATCTCGGCGCGGTTATCGACATCGTTGGCGGTCTTGAACAGCGGCTCGGTATAGACCGCGACCCGCAGGTTGCGGGTGATCGCCCGCTGGTGGCTGCGCGCCAGCTCCGCTGACGTCGCGGCGTAGACGAATACCGGCTCGCGGATCAGCGGCGTATAGAGGCGCGCGGTGGCGTCTCGGTAGAGTTCGCCGACGATCTCCGGAAAAAACCCGGCCAGCCCGCCGGCGAGGAACGCGGCGACATTGGCGATCTGCCAACGCGCGAGATCGGGGCGCAGCAGAATTGCGGTCTTGGTTTCGTATCGCATGCCGGGCATGGTAGCGATCGCCGCAGCTGCGCTTCTTGAACGTTCGTGCATGGCCTCCGCCGGTTCCCCTCGTGCTGATTTCATCGCGACCGACCATCCCTACCCCGGCATCCAGCGCTTGCGCGCCGGGTTCTTCGGTCATGCCTACGACCCGCACCGTCACGAAACCTACGCGATCGGCGTCACCGAGCACGGCATTCAGGCCTTCCGTTATCGCGGGATCGAGTGCGCCAGCACGAACGGCATGAGCATTGTGCTGCATCCCGACGAGCTGCATGACGGCCACGCCGTCGCCCCCGACGGTTTTGTCTATCGCATGCTGTATATCGACGCGGCGCTGATCGGCGCGGCCCTCAAACATGCGGCGCTGCCCTTTGTCGCCGACGCTGTCGGCCCGGACCCGGCTCTCGTCGCGGCGCTCGACGAAGCCTTCGAGGGTTTTCCCGATCGTTTCACCAGCCTTGCCGGCGCCGGGATCGTCGGCGCCGTCGCCGACCGGCTGGCCCGCCGGGCCGGCCACCGATCCGGTGCTCGTCCGGCGAATGACTACGGCGGGCACCTCGACCGCGCGCGCGATCGGCTCGACGCCGCGACCGATCTCTCCGCCACCGCCGAGGACCTCGAAGCGGCAAGCGGTCTCGACCGTTACACGCTCGCCCGCGCCTTTCGCGCGCGTTTCGGGACCTCGCCGCATCGCTATCTGGTTGGCCGCCGGCTGCAGCTCGTCAAGGAGGCGATCGGCGCCGGCGAACCGCTCGCCGAGACGGCGATCGCCGGCGGTTTTGCCGACCAGAGCCACATGACGCGGCATTTCAAGGCGCGTTTCGGCCTGACCCCCGGCCGCTACGCGCAGCTACTGCGCCAATCCGACCGGAGCGCCGGCCATGCCTAGAACCACGCGCAGCGTCATCCGCTACAAGCTCGGCCTCAACCAGCCGGCGGAAAGCCCGACCGCCAAACGCATGGCCGAGATGGCCGAGGCGATCGGCCGCGAGACCGACGGCGGCTTCATCCTCGAAGTCCATCCGGAAAGCCGGCTCGGCCCCGACCCGAAAATGTTCGCCGACGTGCAGAAGGGCGATCTCGAATTCTATCTCTCGGGCGCGACGCTCGGCGGCATCGCCGCGTCGAGCGCGCTGCCGATGCTGCCCTTTGCGTTCAAGAGCAGCCGCTCGGTCTTCGCCGCGCTCGACGGCGGCCTCGGCGACGTGATCCGCGGCGAGCTGGCGCGCGCCGGTCTCCGCGCCTTCCGCCACGGCCTGCAGAACGGCTTCCATCACATCACCACCAGCAATCGGCCGATCCAGACCGCCGCCGACTTTGACCGGCTGAAAATCCGCACGCCCGGCGGCGCGATCGCCACCGAATTCTTCCAGGCGTTACGGGCCGAGGCCGGGATGGTGCCGTTCAGCGGCATGTACGATGCGCTGAAGACCAAGCGCTTCGACGGCCAGAGCGACCCGCTCCAGGTCGTGCTCGCGCTCAAGCTCGATGAGGTGCAGACCTATCTGAGCCTCACCGGGCACTGGTGGTCGGGCTTCACCCTGCTGGTCCACAAGGCCGCGTGGGACGCGCTCCCCGCCGATATCCAATGGGTCGCCGAGCGCAACGTCGAGCTCTACGCGAAACGGCAGCGCGCCGATGTCGAGCGAATCAATGCCGAGGGCGAAGCGGCGCTGGCCGAACGGGGGATGATCGTCAACCACGCCGATCCCGCGAGCATCCGCGGCCGGCTCGGCGATTTCTATGCCCGCTGGAAGGCGAAATTCCCACCTCCTACCTGGCGCCTCCTCGAAGCGCACGCGGATGGGTTGTGACGATGATCGAACCCACTCCGACCCCCACCCTAACCCTCCCCCGCCAGCGGGGGAGGGGACTAAAAACGCCGATGCTAGCTTCTCCCTCCCCTGCTGGCGGGGGAGGGTTAGGGTGGGGGTTGCCGCCGTGATCGGCCCCGACAGCTTCCGCCTCGACGGCAAGATCGCGTTGGTGACCGGCGCTGGCCGCGGGCTCGGCCGCGGCATTGCGTTGGCGCTCGCCGCGGCAGGCGCCGAACTGCTGCTCAACAGCCGCTCGCCGGGAGAGCTGGAGACCGTCGCCGTCGAGATCGCCGGCGGCGGCGGCAAGGCAGGCCCCCTGCCCTTCGACGTCACCGACACCGCGGCGATGCGCGCCGCGATCGCCGGTCTGGACCGGCTCGATATCCTCGTCAACAACGCCGGGGTCAACCGGCCGCAGCCCTTTCTCGATGTCGACGAGACGACCCTCGACCGTCTCGTCGACCTCAACATCCGCGCCTTGTTCCTGACCGCGCAGGCGGGAGCCCGGCGCATGGTCGCGAGTGGCGGCGGTGTCATCGTCAACATGTCGTCGCAGATGGGGCATGTCGGCTCCGAGCGCGACCGCACCGTCTATGTGATGACCAAGCACGCGGTCGAGGGACTGACCAAGGCGATGGCGGTCGAACTCGCGCCGCACAACATCCGCGTCGTCACGATCGCCCCGACCTTTATCGAAACACCATTGACCAAGCCATTCTTCGACGACCCCGCGACCCGCAAATGGATCCTCGACCGCATCCCGCGCGGCCGCGCCGGCACGATCGAGGAGGTGGCCAACGCGGTGGTATTCCTCGCCTCCCCGGCGGCCGGTCTGGTGACCGGGTCGTCGCTGCTCGCCGACGGTGGCTGGACTGCGTGGTGAGCATCACACAGTCGCGCATCATGCGCCGCCGCCTCCCGTCATCGCCGCCGGGTCCATCCACATCACTTCCCAGACATAGCCGTCCGGGTCCTGGGCGCTGCGGCCGTACATGAAACCCTGGTCCTGCATCGGGTTCGGGTCGGCGCTGCCGCCGGCCGCCGCGGCGCCGGTTACCGTGGCATCCACCGCATCGCGACTGTCGACGCTGAGTGCGAGCAGCGTCTGGCTTTCGCGCCGCGCATCCCCGATCGGCCGCTGGGTAAACCGGCGATAGTGCTCGTAGGTCAGCAACATCACCCCGATCGCCTCCGACAGCATCACGCACGCCGCCTGGTCGTTCGAGAATTGCGGGTTCACCGTGCCGCCTAGCGCCACATAGAAGGGCGTCGACGCGGCCAGGTCGCGAACCGGCAGGTTCACGAAAATCATCTTGGGCATCAGTTCCTCCTTTGGCTTTCCCGAGAGCCGGATTATCGTCTTGCCGAACGCTTTCTATTCGTTATGTATCTTTACGTCAAGATACTTTATATCGAGATAACGATGGATCGAGCCGGTTTCGCCATCGAACAATGGGCCCGCGAGCGCCCGGACCTCCCCTCGCTGCCGATGGCGGTGCTGGGCCGCCTGCTGGAAGCCGCCGAGCGGGTGATGCGCGATCACATGGACCCGGTGTTTGCCGCGGCCGGGCTGCAATGGGGCGAGTTTGACGTGCTGGCGACCCTGCGGCGCTCGGGCGCGCCCTATATGCTCTCCCCCACCCGCCTCTATGAGGCGGCGATGATTTCGTCGGGCGGCATGACCGCACGGCTCGACCGGCTCGAACGCGCCGGGCTGATTGAGCGCCGTCCCGATCCCAAGGACCGCCGCGGCAAGCTGATCGCCCTCACCGAGCAGGGCTGCGCGGTGATCGACGCCACCATCACCCGCCACGTCGCGAACGAAGAACGCATCCTCTCGCCGCTCCCGATAGCGGAGCAGGAGCAGCTCGCCGCCTTGCTCGAAAAGCTGATCTCCGGGCTTTGATGCCCACAGGCCGTTACCGCCCATTCCGCCGCCTGTTAAGGTCAGACGCCCAGCCCGGAAAACGAGGCGGTGCCCGCCGGGTGGATACGACGTATCGTAGATCCATGTTTCGCAATGCAGTGAAAGGTGGCGAATATGGGAAGGCTCGACGGCAAGATCGCAGCGGTGACGGGCGGGGCATCGGGGATCGGCGAGGCGACGGTCAGGCGTTTCGTTGCCGAGGGCGCGAGCGTGGCGTTCTGCGATCGGGACGTCGAGCGCGGCCAGCGCGTGGCGGCCGAGCTCGAGGCCGCTGGCGCCAAGGTCGCCTTCACGCAGGCTGACGTTGGCAGCGAGGCCGCATGCCTCGACTTCGTCAACGGTGCCGCGGAGAAGTTCGGGCGCCTCGACATCCTGATCAACAATGCCGGCATCCGCAAATACGAGAAGGTCGACGAGGCGAGCGCGGCGAGCTGGAACGAGATCATCAGCGTCAACCTGATGAGTTACGTCTTCTGCGCCAAGGCGGCGGTTCCGCTGATGCGCCGCAACAAGGGCGGCGCCATCGTCAACACCGCGTCGGTACGTTCCGTCGTCGCCGGCGGCGGCAACCTGCAGTACGACACCACCAAGGCCGCGATCGCCGGCTTGACGCGGGCGCTCGCCGCCGACCATTCGCCGGACGGCATCCGTGTGAACGCCGTCGGCCCCGGCCCGATCTTCACGCCGTTCCATCAGCGCCGCATCGCCGCAGCCGGCGAGACCGTCGAGCAGTACAACGCCAAGGCCGCACAAGGCACCATGCTGAAGCGTCCGGGAAGGGCCGAGGAGGTCGCCGCCGCGATCCTGTTTTTGGCCTCCGACGATGCCTCCTACGTCACCGGCGCCCTGCTGTTCGTGGACGGCGGTATGACGGCGTTGTGAGGGACATTCAACCGGCGCTCACAGTCCATACCGTCCAGTTGCTGGACTGCTCCGCGATTGCCAGGTCGTAATCACGGTCCATGACCGGGCTTTGTTCGACTGCCTGATGCTTGAATTCAATCCGGCCTTCCCCGGGGAACAGCTGACCGCGGGTCGAGATCACGCCGACCTTCAAAGGGAAAGCCGCGGTGAAGGCCCGCGACTTCGGCTCTGAAGACGACCGGGCGATCTCGGCTGATTTGCTGGCGAGCGCAGGCCGTGGCGTTCGGAATTGGGCGAGCGATCGCTTCGGAGACAGTGAGCCGAAATCTAAACTGAAGCATCGCCGCAATCTCCGAGGTGTCCGGCACATGCACGTTCCCGCCTTCGATCCGCTAACCGCTGCGGCCGTGACGATTGCCACCGCCGCGACCGACGCGGTCTACGTCCGCTTTACCTCGGCGGTCGTCCGCCATCGTCGGCTGTCCGCCGCCAACTGGAGCAGCCTGTGGTATCTCCTGTCGTCCTTTGCCGTGATCAGCTACACGGACAACTGGTTCTACGTCGTCTTCGCCGCCATCGGCTCCTGGCTCGGAGCCTTTGTGTCGCTGAGCTTCCAGCGTCCCACTCCCGCACGCGGGCCCTTCGGATCATCGACACCGCAATAGAGCCTATAAAATCGCCCTAATCGTGCGCTACAGGGACTCCATCGTTTTCTCATCGTCATGGCCGGGCTTGACCCGGCCATCTAGCGGACTCAGCAACCATTCGAATGGCCGAAACGCCGCTTGGATGCCCGGAACAAGTCCGGGCGTGACGAATTGAGGAGCATGTTAACCCACCCGGTACCTCGCTAACCGCCCATGACGCGCCCGAGCGATCATCGAAATAACGACAACGGTGCCTGTTATTGCCTGATAAAAAGCGGCAGATAACAGGGATAATAGGCAGGAGGAGCTGATGCCCCGCCACATCAAGACCGCCGCGCTCGCCGGCACGCAGGACGAAGCCGACGCCAAGACGCGCGCCACGGTCGAGGGGATCATCGCCGATATCCGCGCGCGCGGTGACGCGGCGGTCCGCGAGCTTTCGGAGCGCTTCGACAAATGGTCGCCCAAGAGTTTCCGGCTGTCGCGATCCGAGGTCGAGGACCTGGTCGCCAAGGTGTCGCCGCGCACCATCGACGACATCAAATTCGCCCAGCAGCAGATCCGCAACTTCGCCGAGATCCAGCGCGCGGCGATGAAGGACGTCGAGGTCGAGACGCTGCCCGGCGTGGTGCTCGGCCATCGCCACATCCCGGTCGGCAAGGTCGGTTGCTATGTGCCGGGCGGGCGCTATCCGATGGTCGCGTCGGCGCATATGTCGATCGTCACCGCCAAGGTTGCCGGCGTCGGTCACATCACCGCCTGCACCCCGCCCAACCGGGGCGGTCCGCATCCCGAGACGATCGCCGCGATGCATCTTGGCGGCGCCGACGAGATTTGCGTGCTCGGCGGCGTCCAGGCGGTGGCGGCGATGGGCGTCGGCACCGAGACGTTTGCGCCGGTCGACATGCTGGTCGGCCCCGGCAACGCCTATGTCGCCGAGGCCAAGCGGCAGCTTTACGGCAAGGTCGGCATCGACCTGTTCGCCGGCCCGACCGAGGTTCTCGTGATCGCCGACGACAGCGCCGACGCCGAGATGTGCGCCACCGACCTGCTCGGCCAGGCCGAGCATGGCCCGACATCCCCCGCCATTTTGCTGACGACATCCGAAAAGCTCGCCCGCGACACGATCGCGGAGGTGAGGCGTTTGCGAGGAGTGGGCGCTTGGCGCGACTACGGCGAGGTGATCGTCTGCGCCGACGAGGACGAGATGGTCGCCGAGGCCGACCGCATCGCCGCCGAGCATGTCGAGGTGCTGACCCGCGAGCCGCGCCGCTATCTCGACCGCCTCAAGAACTACGGCGCGCTGTTCCTCGGCCCGGAGACCAATGTCTCCTACGGCGACAAGGTGATCGGCACCAACCATACGCTGCCGACCAAAGGCGCCGCGCGCTATACCGGCGGTCTGTGGGTCGGCAAGTTCCTCAAGACCTGCACCTACCAGGAGGTCCGCACCCCCGAGGCGAGCGCGATGATCGGCGAATATTGCAGCCGGCTCTGCGCGATCGAGCGCTTCTGGGGGCACAAGGAGCAGGCCGACCTGCGCGTCCGCCGCTACGGTGGGCGAAACGCCGCAGAGTGAACGGCAGCGGACTGTCGGTAGAAGACTCCCTCGGCTAATATCCACTTTCCGGCTACGACAGCACCTTTCGACCGACGTTCTAAGAACATGCCGGGAGACGGATTGCCGTGCGTTCAGTATCGCTGCGTTTGCGTCGTGCTTTGTGGTGGTCGTTTGCGGGGGTTCTGGGAGGGATAGCGTTGTCGCTCGGCGAAGCCGGCGCGGTCGTGATGAACGATCCGGCCTTTGCCCCCGGCGGGGTCCTTGCCAATCAAGGCATCACCAGCATCAACGACTATTTCGACTCGGCGAACGCGTTCCCGAGTACCGTCAGCCTCTACCTCCCGAACGGCGGCGGGTCCTTCTGCACCGGCTCGCTGATCAATTCGCGCACGATCCTGACCGCGGCGCATTGCATCCTGCAAAGCGCCTCGCGCAGTGAGGACGATCCGCCGGTGCGAACGGTAACCCTCGCGCCCATCGCACGCATCAGCTTTTCCCCCAACATCGCCGCCGGCCTAAATGTCGGCATCAGCGGCGCCTATGGCCACGCCAATTTCTCCAGCCCCGCGGCCAGCTATCCCAACAGCGACATCGCGCTGATCTCGCTGGCGACCCCGGTCACCTCGGTCCGGCCGGTTACGCTGCTGCAAAACGGCGTTCTGCTCAACGCGCTGGGCCAGGGCACGACGATCACGATGGTCGGCTACGGCGGCTACGGCACCGGCTTGAACCCGCCGGGATCGAGCGGACCGATCGACGGTAAGCGACGCGTCGGCCAAAGCGAACTGGTGGGTTACGACGAACTCGGCGGGCAATTCTTTTTCGCAGCACAGTTCCGCAATCCCCAATCGCCGAACGATCCGGATACGTTCGAACTCAGCACCAAAAGCCCGCCGATCCCGACATTGCCGCTGGAAGCCGGCGTCGCTCAGGGCGATAGCGGCGGCCCGCTGTTTGCCTGCGTGGTCAACGGCTCCCCGTCCGCCACGACCCTCAACAACGGCGTCGTTAGCTGCGCCGGCCAATGGGTCGAAATCGGCGAGGTGCAAGGCGGCAGCAACCCGATCCCCGGCGGCAAGGCAAACGGCTACGGCGAGTTCAACAAATGGACGCCGGTCAATCTGTTCAGCGACTGGCTGGCACAGAACAACCCGCTGCGCCAGGTCGCCTCGAACGCTGGCAACTTCAATTGGAGCAACTCGGCCGCCTGGACCGACAATACCAACAGTGCCGCGCCGGTGCCCGGCAAGGTGCCCAACAACACCGACGGGACCATCACCTTTGGCATCGTCAACGATCCCAACAACAATGTGAATCCGGGCGCGCTCACACTCGGCGCCTATTACAACGTCACTCTCGCTAATCGCGGCGCGATCACGCTCGACATCAGCCCGACGATCGACGCACTGGCGATCTCGGGCGCGCAGGCCCAGCTCAACCTGCCAGCACCGAACAGCTTGACGACGGTCGTCAGCACCAGCCTCTCGGCCGGCACGATGAATTTCCAGGGCGGCACGCTGCTGTCGCCCGAAGTCGGGATCACCGGCGGTGTGCTGACCGGGTTCGGCATGATCGGCTCGAATGCGATTCCAGCAACAGGCGGCCTGACCGGCGTGTGCGCGACCGGCGTCTGCAACAGCGGCGGCATCGTGGCCCCGCGCGGGGTGCTGACGATCAACGGCAACTACACGCAAACCGCCGGCGGCACGCTCTCGGTCACGGCGGGCGCGACCTCGGCCGACCGGCTTGCCGTGACCGGCACAGCGTCGCTCGGCGGCGCGCTCAGCATCGCGCTGGTGCCACAAAGCGGGCCAATCGCCAACAACACGACCTACACGATCCTCAGTTCGGGGCAGCGGTCGGGCATCTTCGCGAGCGGCGCCAACACACCGCTCTCGACCTTCATCAGCGCGACGACCGCTTATGTCGGCAACAATGTTCAGCTGACGCTGCAACGCACGGAAACTTACGACCAGCTTGCCATCGCCACCGGAAACAAAGGCGAACAGGCGCTGGCCACCATCCTCGACACGGCCCGCGCGACCGGCAACGCCTCGCCGGCGCTCAACACTCTGCTGGGCCAGCTCGACACCGCCAACACGGCCGATGCAACGACGCTGTTCGATGAGGCCAGCGGTGAAGGCACCGGCAACAGCGATGTCCTGGGCAACCATTTGCTCGCCAACCAGGCGACGTCCCGGCTGATCAACGGCGTCATCGACCGTCATCTCGCCGGGTTGCGCGACGGCAGCACTGGGTTTGTGCAGCGCGCCGCGGGATTGCGCGAGCTGTCGCTGAGTTACGGCAGCAATAGCGGCTTCAGCTACAGCGGCAGCCGCTCCGGCGTACCCGGCCCGCAATACGCCGCAGTCGAGCCTACCGCCACCGCCGCGACATCGGCCGGCTCATCCCTGCCCGGCCCGCTGTGGATCCAGGGTGTCGGCGCCTGGCAATCGGTCGGCGCCGACCGCAACGCCGCCGGCGTCAACCAAACCGTCGGCGGTGTGGTCGCCGGTATCGACCTGCCGTGGCTCGGCGAATGGTCGCCCGGTCTGCAGGGCGGGTTCGCGTTCAGCTACACGCATGGCGATCTCGGTGGCAGCGGCAGCAGTGAAACCGGCACCTCGGATGTCTACCGCGGCACCCTCTACGCCACGCAGAGCGTGGGCGCGGCGTATATTGATGGCCGCGTTGCCTACGGCCCGGCCGAGATGGCGACCGCGCGCTCGATCGTGATCCCCGATTTCGGCCTCGGCGAAACCGCGACCGGTTCGACCGGCGGCGATCAATGGTCGGCCGCGACCAATGTCGGCTATCGTTATACGAATGGACCGTACCTGATCGAACCGTCGCTCGGCCTGGCGTGGGACAGGGTGACCCGCGGCGCCTATGCGGAAAGCAACGCGGGCGCGCTCAACCTCGCTATCGGCGACAGCTCGCTCGACAGCCTGCGTCTTTCGGCGGGCGCGCGGGCGCAAGCCGTCTTTGTCCTCGATGACGGGATGCAGCTCCAGCCGGAGGTACGGGCGCGCTATGTCTATGACGCGCTGACCCCGGCGCCAACCACCACCGCCGCGCTGCAAGGCGAGCCCGGCGTGCCGTTCACGCTGACCGGTGTCGATATCGGCCGCAACGCCGCCGTGCTCGGCGCCGGCGTGACGCTGGCGCGCGCCGACTCGCTGGCGATCTTTGTCGACTACAATGCCGAGCTGCGCGACCGCGAGACCGTGCACGCCGTCGTCGGCGGCCTGCGGTTCACCTGGTAGCGCGGAAAGCCGGCAGTCTCGTCCACCGGCACGTCGAACTGGCCAAGCTTCTACTCCTCGAACATTTCCCGCAGGCCGGTGAGCAGCGCTCTGAGGGTGCCACCCGCAACCGCCCCAACGCGTCGGACGAGACGGCTTTTGTCGAGCGTACGGATCTGATCGAGCAAAATCAGTCCGTCCTTTCCCTGAAAGCGAAGCGGAATTCGATAGGGTGCGGGACGGCTGCCCGTCGTCATCGGAGCGACGGTGACGGTGCGCAAGTAATCATGCATGTCAGCCGGCGAGATCACCACGCACGGCCGCGTCTTCTGAATCTCGGATCCAATCGTAGGGTCGAGGGCGGCCAACCAAACATCACCACGCGTGATGCGCCGCTCACCACTCGAAGAGGTCGTCATCCGTGTTGGCAACTTCCGGCCAAACGAGATTGTCGCCACCCGCGGCCGCAATTGCCCTGGAGGCCTCGGCCCATCCGGCCCGAGCTTGCCGCTTCACCGGTACCAGGACGATTCGCCCCTGCTCCGAGCTCATATCGACGACATCGCCGATGGCCACTCCCAATTCGGCCAGCAGCGATTTCGGGATGATAACGCCGGAGGAATTGCCCAGCTTGCGGACAGCAGTACGCATCGCTTACCCAGAAAACATAGTTATAACATGGTAGCAACGAAACGAGCGCACAAGGTGCTATTCCTCCGGCATTCCCGCCTTGCGCAGGCCCGCGTCGATCGTCTTTTCGGCGAGGGCGCGGTAGGCCGGGTTGTTGGTGTAGGCCCAACGCGCCAGCTGGCGTTTCATCGAGTTGATCTCCGGCTTAAGCTTGAATGAGGCGGCGAGCGCCTCGTGCGCGCCGTCGAGATCGCCCTTCAAGGCCAGCGCCGCCGCCAAATCGAGGTCTATATAATAGATGCGTGGGTTGGCGGCGCGCGCCTTGGTCAGCCAGTCGATCGCCGGCGGGAGGTCGTGCTGTAGCAGATACGCAAGGCCGAGCGACCAATAGGCAAGCGCGATATTGGGCTCGTTGGGGTTGAGCCGGATGCGCTTTTCCTCGAGCGGGATCGCCGCCGCCGGCTCGCCGAGATAGATCAGCGTCACGCCGAGCTGGCCGATCGCCGCGGCGTTGTTCGGGTCGAGTTCGATCGCCCGCTGCCATTCGATGCGTGACTCCGGCAGCCGGTTCTGCACCCGCCGCAGCAGCGCGGTCATCGCGTGCAGCTGCGAGCGGTTGGGGTCGCGCACCAGCAGCTCGTTGAGCAGTTTCTCGGTGCGCGCCTCGTCTTCCGCCGGAGTATCGCTGCCCGTCGCCAGCCCGACCACCAGGACCGAGGCGATGCCGAGCTTGGCGTCGTAGGATTTGGGATCGATCCGCAGCGCCTGCTCAAAGGCGCGCATTGCCTCCTCGCGGCTCGCCGCCGCTGGGGTGCGCTGGTAGAGCGCCCAGCCGCGCATGATCGAGTCCTGCGCGTCCGGATCGGAAGAGCCTTCGCGCTCGATCCGCCGGCCGACCGCCTGGACCAGCTCCAGGTTCAGCGTCCGGGCGAGCCGGCCGGTGACTTCGCCTTGCGCCTGCTGGAGGTTGGGCATCGTCGTCTCGAAGCGGTCGGCCCAGACATGCGCGCCGCTGTCGGCATCGATCAGCTGCACGTTGACCTGCACCTGGTCGGCAATCCGCCTGACGCTGCCCTCCAGCACATAGTGCACGCCGAGATCGCGGCCGAGCTGTTTCACATCGACCGGGATTCCCTTGTAGGTGAACGCGGTGTTGCGGGCGATCACGAAACTGCCGGCGATGCGCGACAAGTCGGTCGTCAGATCCTCGGTGATCGTGTCGGCGAAATAATCCTGCGTCGGATCGTGCGACAGGTTCTCGAACGGCAGGACGATGATCGACAGGCGCGGCACAGTCGCGGGCGGGATGACGCGCGCCGCGCTTGCCACCGCGACCGGCGCCTCGCCTGCCAGATGCCCGTGCCACCACAACCAGCCGCCGAGCGCCGAGAACGCGCCGAGCGCCACCGCGATCAGGACGCCGATCAGCGGCATCAACCTGGCACGGCTGCGGCGCGGCGCGGCGACCAGATCGGTCGCGGCGATCGTCTGCGGCGTCAGCGCATAGACCCGTACCGGCCGGGCGATGTTCTTGACCTGCTGCTCGCCGCGGTCCTCGAACACATAAGGCAACTTGTCGTGGACCTGGTCGCGCACCACGCTCGACACGTAGATTCCGCCGGGCTCGGCGAGCGCTTCGAGACGCGCCGCGACGTTCACCCCGTCGCCGAAAATGTCGTGCTCCTCGGTGACGATGTCGCCGAGATTGATGCCGATACGGAATTCCAGCCGCCGGTCGGGCAGCAGCACCGCGTTGCGCGCCGCCATCTCGCGCTGCATCTCGACCGCGCAGCGCACCGCGTCGACGACGCTGGCGAACTCGACAAGAAACCCGTCGCCGGTGGATTTGACGATACGCCCGTGGCAATCTCGGATGCGCCGGTCGGCGATCTCGTGCCGCCAAACCCGCAGCCCGGCGAGCGTCCCCGCTTCGTCCTCGCTCATCAAGCGGGAAAAACCGGCGACATCGGCGGCCAATATCGCCGCGAGATGCCGTTCGACGCGCCCGCGTCGCCAAAAATTCATACAGCTATTCTAATCCAGGCCCTTGTAGAGAACTCCGTCTTTCATGATCACGGATAGGTGCTCGCCCTGGCCGTCGAGCAACGCGATGTCGCGCAGCGGGTCGCCGTCGATGGCGACCAGGTCGGCGCGCGCGCCCGGCGCCACGACGCCGAGCTCGCCCTCACGGTTGAGCAGCGCGGCATTGATGCTGGTCGCGGAGCGGATCACCTCGAGCGGCGGCATCACCTCGGCGCGAATCACGAATTCGCGCGACTGATAGCGATGCATCGCGCCCAGCAGATCGGTGCCGTAGCCGACCCGCACCCCCGCATCGCGCAATACCTCGAGCGAGCGCAGCCCCGCCTCGCGCACCTCGGCAAGCTTGGCAAGGCTCGTCTCGGCGATGCCGAAATCGCGGCCGAAGCGGTGCAGCGCGTCATAGGTGACGAGGGTCGGCACGACAAAGCCGTCGGCGGCCGCCACGGCGGCGGCGGTCGGCGCGTCGATCAGGTTGGCATGCTCGATCGACCGCACGCCGTTGGCGACCGCCCGGCGAATCGCCTCCGGCGTGTAGGCGTGCGCCAGCACATAGGTGTGCCAGGCGCGCGCCTCCTCGACGATCGCGCGCATCTCATCGTCGCTGTATTGCAGGTTCCAGATCGGGTCATAGGGCGAGGCGACGCCGCCCGACGCCATGATCTTGATCTGTGTCGCCCCCTTGCGCAGCTCGTCGCGGGCGGCACGACGGCATTCATCGACCCCGTCGGCGATGCGGGCCAGGCCGGCGCCATACTCGCAGCAGGCGCAGCTCACCACCGAGCGGGTGCGCGGACGCAGATCGCCATGCCCGCCGGTCTGGCTCAGCGCCTGGCCTGACGGGAACAGCCGCGGCCCGCGGACCAGCCCCTGCGCCACCGCCTCCGCCAGCCCGCCGTCGGCGCCACCGGCATCGCGCACGGTGGTGAAGCCGCGCGCCAACATGCCCTCCATCACCCGGCCGGCCTGCAGGCTGGTCAAGGTCAGCGGCTGCTCTGCCAACCGCGCCAGCGCCGCGTCGACCGCGATCACATGGACATGCGCGTCGATCAGCCCCGGCATCAGCGTGCGCCCGGCCAGATCGACAAGGCGCGCATCCCCTTGGCTGACCGGCCGGTCGGCGATCTCCTTGATGCGATCGTCCTCGACGACGACGTGCTGTCCCTCGCGCCGCTCGCCGCTCACGACATCGAGGACCGCGGCATTGGCGAAAATGATGGTCGTCATGCCTTCACCGAATTCGCGTCATACGCGCATGCGAACAATAAGGCCGGTGCGGCGGCGGTGTCGCGTGCGCGCCCTCTCCGAGGGGTTGATGACCGCTCCAGCGGGGTCTATGGCAAAAAAAGATCACCTGTGACTGTAATGTCACAGCCACTTTTCAGCCCGCCAACAACTCTCCACCGGGGAAGCGCGACAGGTAGCTCGGCTCGAAATCCGCCAGTTCGGCGAGCGCGTCCATGTCCTTGACCGTGACGCGCTGGTCTTCGACGACGACCAACTGGTCCTCGCGCAGCCGCCGCAACACCCGATTGACATGCGGTATGCTGAGGCCGAGAGCGTCGGCAAGAAGCTCTTGGGTCAGCGGAATCTTGAAGGATTGCTCGTCGGCCAAGCCGATGGATTGCAGCCTGGTCAACAGCTCCAGGAGGAAATGCGCGACCCGTTCCAGCGCAGATCTGCGGCCTAAATCAACCAGGTGCTCGGCATATATTGTCGACTCGCAAGAAAACCACCAGAAGATCTTCGTAACGAGCCGGGGGTGTGTCTCGTGCAGCGCGTTCAAACGCGCAAAAGGCACCGCCGCGACCGCTACTTCCGTCAACGCCTTTGTCGAATATAACGAGCTTTCCATGAAATAGCCGAGCGCGCCGACGATATCACCGGGCAACACGATATTGACGATTTGCCGCCGACCATCATGCAAGATGCGATATCGAATCGCATTGCCTTCCATTATTATAAAGATACTACCGTAGCTGCGTCCTTCGGTGATAATATCGCGATGCCGCTGGACGGTCCGGGGGCTCGCTTGCAGCTCCAATAGGATGTCGATCTCGTCCTGCGAGAGCGGGACAAGCTGCATCAACCTGCTGACAAATGCGTTGGAAACCGTCGTTGCCGACGGCGCGCCTCCCATCACCAGCCTCCTGCCTGTACCGAGGACCTTTATCCTTGCCCCGCACGTTACGGGGGTGACCTGATCAAGTCAAATTCCTTGGGTCCTGATGATGCCATAATGCCCAGAAATGAGCACGTTTTTTGATATTGATTTAGATCAATGCCTTATAGCAACGACAGCTCGCGCTGTTAGCGGATACTCCCCTCCACGCCCAACCGCCCGTTGGGCAAGCGATATATAGGCCATTTGGCGGCCTATCGCGGACGGTTTGCTTTTGGGAGGGGGATAATGATGAAGGCGCGTAAGTTGGGGACCATCGCGACGCTCGGCGCCAGTACGGCCGCGGTAGCGATGTTGACCGGGCTCGCGGGTGCGCGCGCCGATGACCTGCAACTCAACCAGCTGTAGCTTAGAGGTCAAATGCAGAAAATTATTTCAATTATATCAACGGGTTAAAGTTGCCGTGCTTAGCAACAAGATGGGGCTCGGGGCCGTCCCGCTAATAATTTAGCTAACAGTTCAACCTTGTAAAGGCGCCCGCCACGCGCGGCCCGAATGGCGATCTCGCCCAGTTGGCCAACTCCCCGACAATTACCCATCATTCCCGAGACCGCGCCAGCATCATATGCCGCGCAGGTCATCTATCTGCCGGCGAACCCAGGCTGGCACGCGTCCAGGCCGGCATGCCGAAGGACAAGGTCTCGATTGCAGCGGCGACCGGATCGGGTTGGCAAAATCACCTTGATGCCATTCGACGCCGCGAAGCTGGTCCGGAAACAGGGGCTTGCGGCCAACGGCGCGAACGTGATGTCCCAAATCATGGAGCCGATGGCACAAATTCGTGCCCATGAAGCCGCCGCCGAGGACGATGCAGGAAGGTTTCGCCGCCGCCATTGATTCCCCGATCAGCGCAATGTGCCGGAAACTCTACCGCTGCTCGGTGCACAAAAAACCCGCCGGTTTGCACCGGCGGGTTTTCGTCTCTTGTGGGATGCCGATCAGAAGCGGAACTTGAATTCGCTGATCAGCACGTTCTGGACCGCGTGCTGGTTGTTCAGCACGGTGCGCTGGCCCCAGGTGTATTCGAGGCCGACATCGACAAACGACACCGGGTTCCAGATGATGTTGGCGTGCGCGGTGAAGATCTCCTTGTTGATCGACGCCGCTTGCCCTCCGCTCGCCGCCGCGCCGGCGAGCGTACCGTTGGCGTTGACCAGCCTGATCGGGATGCCGAAATGCGACTGCCAGCCGCCGTTTAAGTTGCTGCGCAGGTTGTCCAGCCACCAATGCTGGTAGCCGACTTCGGCGCCGATCTCCTGGGTCGGCGTAAAGCGGATCAGCGACGCCGCGGCGAGGCTGGTCGGGCCGTTAAACCCGCCATAGGTGCCGGGCACCGTCGCCGAGGTTGACGGCGCACCGTAATTGGTCGCCACGTCGAAATTGGTGGTGCTGTTGACATAGGGGCCGATCATGTCGCCGCCCTCGACATGGAAGGTGAAGTCGTCCTTCACCCAACCGAACCAGCCCGGCTTGATGTCCATGCCGAAATGGCCGCCGTAGCCGACAAATTGACGGGAGAAGAAGTGGCCGTCGGTCATGTCGATGCCGGGGCGCAACACCACGGAAAAATCGACATGGCCCCAGGGCTGCGGCATGTACCAGGCGGCGGTGAAGTCGGGTGCCGTCGACTTGGCGACGTTGAGCGGAGTGACACCGCTGGTCAGCAGCGTTGTCGAGCAGGTCGTCGTTCCGACGGGGCAATTGGTGGTCAGGGTCGGGATGACACCGGCGTCGGAAGCCTGGAGCCCTACCGGCGTGGCGACGGAGGAATCGGGCGTTTCCGCCGAGAACGACCACGAACCGCCCCAATAGGCCGGGATCGTGTAGCGCACCTGCGGGACGCGGACGTGGCCCGGTTCGCCGGCGTTGCCGCCGAAGTCGATGGTTTCGGCGTTGGCGTCCGGGTCGGAGAAGTTCGAGGTCGCTTGACCGGCGAGCAGCCCGCCCAACGTGCCGTAGGCGTAGCGCAAGCGCGGCGCCAGGTTGTCGGAGGAGGACAGCGGGTCGGCGCCGCCGGGTACGAAGCTGTTCGCTTCGGTCCAGTCCCACTCCAACACGGTGCGCGCTTCGCCGAACGGCGTCGGGGTGCGGGTCTCAAAGCCCGATCCGCGACTTACGCGGGGTCTGCTGGAAGATGCCGTTGCTGCGCGCGCGGGCGACGGTGTTGTTCAGCGGGATCGCCTGCACCTTACCGTTGATGCCGACCGTCGTCGATTGCGGGCTGACGTTCGGGTTGCCGCCCGACAACCAGTAATCGATGATTTCGGTGATCTGGCCGTAGACCTTCAACGAGGTGTCGGTGCCGGGGATCAGGATCGAGCGCGGGAAGCTGCCGGCGGTGACCGGTGCGCCGGCCGCCGGGTTCGTGGCGACGCCGAAGACATCGGGCGCCAGGCCGACCGCGGCGAGCTGATCGACGCGCGTGTTGAGTAGTTGTTGGTTAAGTTGCAAGTCGTCGGCGCGCGCACCCGCGAGCCCGGTCAACATCGCTACCGCGGCCGTGCTGGCGCCGAGCGTCGCGATGGTCCCCAACTTACGCGCCTTCATCATTATCCCCCTCCCAAAAGCAAACCGTCCGCGATAGGCCGTCAAATGGCCTATATATCGCTTGCCCAACGGGCGGTTGGGCTTGGAGGGGAGTATCTGCTGACAACGCGAGCTGTCGTTGCTATAAAGCATTGCTCTAAAGCAATATCAAAAACCGTGCTTATTTCTCGGCATTATGGCATCATCAGGACCCAAGGAATTTGACTTGATCAGGTCACCCCGTAACGTGCGGGGCAAGGATAAAGGTCCTCGTACAGGCAGGAGGCTGGTGATGGGAAGCGCGCCGTCGGCAACGACGGTTTCCAACGCATTTGTCAGCAGGTTAATGCAGCGGTTGGTCGTCATGGAAGACCAGCGGGTGACCGTCAAGGACATGGATGCGCTCGGCGAGCTAGCAGATTTCAAGTCGAGTCACCCTATCGCGCTTCCCTGGCGGAGTACCGTTGACGAGTTGAAAAGCGGCTGTGGCAGAACTGCCACAAGTGAACTTTTTTTGCCATAGACCTCGATCATATGATCATCAGGCGGCGGTAGAAGACGGTCTGAGGCAATCCCTGGGTGCCCAGCGCGAGTTGGGTGAAGGCATCACGACCACCCTTTTCCGCCAATGCTGCGATCCTGGACGGCGTGAGCGTCGAGCGGCCCGAGTTGAAGGTCGAAATCGGGGATCAGATCGACCACTCGGCAATGGTATGACCTCCATCCGCCCGCTGGTTGGGGCGCCCTCATACGTGGTCGAGGCCGTCGCGTAGCCGCACCAGCATCGTAATCGACAGCGGTCAGCGCGCCGTCGATGTAGTGCACGACTACCGGCGGGCAGCCGACCCTCGGCCAGCGCCAGCACCAAATCGCGCGAGCCGTTCAACCTGTTCAGGCCCCGCATCAGCCGGAAGCGCGCCGCGTCGGCCCCGACCGGCACCGTCTGCACATTTGCGTCCCTTCGATAGCGTCGCAAGGATGCCGGCCCACAACCCGGCAACGCTCCCCTGGCCTCCACCCCAGGCGCGGGCGATGAGCGCCAACCAGTGCGTCACCTCGCCAATGCGGTCGATCGCCTCGCCCAGCGCGTACGCTCCGGCGAGCGCGCAGCGACGAAGCGGCCAGACGCATCGCGGACGCGGCGAGCTGCTCGGCCAATTAAACAACCTTTATCGTATCGGAGCCGGGGGAGCGCTCGGCAGAGCGAGCCGCTTCCCGCACGGACATCGGGCCGGCGGGCCAGCGGCACAAGCTCGGCGGCAGGGCTCTGTCGGCCGCGATCTGCCGAAACCGCAGCGCGTCTTGAGCCGGCCGTTGGACCGCAGGTCGATACCCCGGCCCGCCATCCTCGGCTGCGGCATCGGCGAAGCCAGCCAGAACTTCCATCACCTGCACAACCGCGTCGGGGTCGACGCCGTTGTCGAGGAGCTATGCATCAGTCGCTCGTAGGTATGGGCCTGTAAGCATGGCGCGCAACGCGCTGGCGCACAAGATCTAGACCACATGTCCGTCTGAGCACGGGGCGACCCGTCTCACAGTATGCAGGTAACGAGGGTTGCGCCGGATAGACCGGTGCCGAGCCTCATGCATAGGAGACGGGTCATGGTGGATCGTATCACCTACGTTGGGCTTGATGTTCACAAGGAAGGGATCGTCGTTGCGGTGGCGGCGGGCGGTCTGCGCGGCGAGGTGCGGGAGTACGGCCGGATCGCGAATACGCCGGCGGCGTTGGACCGTTTGCTGCGCAAGCTCGGCGGCGACGGCATGAGCTTGCGGTTTTGTTACGAAGCCGGGCCGTGCGGCTACGGCATTCAGCGTCACGTGTCGGCCCAGGGACACGAATGCGTCGTCGTCGCCCCCTCGCTGATCCCGAAGCGAGCGGGTGACCGGATCAAGACCGACCGGCGCGATGCCGCCAGCCTGGCCAAACTTCACCGGGCGGGCGAACTGACGGCGGTATGGGTTCCGGATGCCCGGCACGAGGCGATGCGCGATCTGGTGCGGGCACGGCTCGACGCGGTGCACAGCCTGCGCCGGGCGCGCCAGCAGCTCTCCGGATTTTTGTTGCGCCAGGGATGCCACTATGGCCGGCCGGCCTGGACCAAGCTGCATCGCCGCTGGCTGGCGGGGCTCAAGTTCGAGCAGGCGGTCCATCACATCGTGCTGGAAGATTACATCGCGGCGGTTGAAGCCGCCGAGACGCGGCGCGATCGGCTGACGGCGCAGATCGAGGCGATGCTGCCGGACTGGACGCTGGCTCCCGTCGTGGCGGCACTGCAGACGATGCGCGGCATGGCGCTGGTCAATGCGGCGACACTGATCGCCGAACTGGGCGATCTCTCGCGCTTCACCAATCCGCGCCAGCTGATGGCCTATCTCGGGCTGGTGCCGTCCGAACATTCGAGCGGCGCGAGCGTCAAACGCGGCGGCATCACCAAGGCCGGTAACGGAGCGGCCCGCCGGCTCTTGATCGAGGCCGCCTGGAGCTACCGCTTCCCGGCCCGGCTCAGCCGCGAGTTGCTGCTGCGACAAGAGAACCAGCCCAAGCCGATCCGCGACATCGCCTGGAAGGGGCAAGTGCGGTTGTGCGCGCGCTATCGCAAGCTCGCCCGGGCCGGCAAGCCGGCCAATGTCGTCACCACCGCGATCGCCCGCGAACTCGCGGGTTTCGTCTGGGCCATCGCTCGGCAGGTGACGGTCACGCCAGGCTGATCGGAGAAAATGCGTGATGCCCATTTACAGGAGGCGCCAGCGAACCATCCGACACGCTCCTTCCGGGCAAGGCTGGAGGCACGGTCGCGGTCAGGAGAACCCTCGCATCCACTATCTGCCGGATCGCCGATCCGACGCAGGTTCCTAGACCGAGGCAGCTCCGCGACGCATCAACGGTCATGCGGTTCCGACCCGCGCATCAGAGTATGATCAACCGTCGTTTCAACGACCGCGCCTCCTGCCCTGCCCGGAAGAGCCCGAAACAAGCGCTTGCTCGCAAGCCACGAATTCACTCGCCTGCATCTGGAAA
>CAVZUA010000050.1:0-94248 GCA_963778385.1 uncultured Alphaproteobacteria bacterium
CGTAAAGCCGGAAATCGGGCATCAGCCGGCTTTTGGCGAAGACTTGGCCGCGCTCGCGCTTTTCGTGCCGCCACGCGGGCAACGCATCCCAGGTCACCGCATGCAGGACGCCGAGGCATCGAACACGCGCAGCCCGTTCTCCCAAATGTAGATGCCAGCGCCGAGGACGCGCAGGTCGTTATCCTGCTCGTGAACGCGCACGCGCCAGCCCTTGCGCGCGAGGCAAGCCCGGTGCTCAGTCCGGCAATGCCGCCGCCAGCGATCTCGATTGTGCCGATCATGTCGTGCCCATCTCGACTGCTCCCGCATCTGGGGGTTCCGACGAGAAGCTGCGTTCTAAACAGCACGAACCGTGCCAATGCCACTTGTTTAAGCAGAAGCCGCGAAGTCGACCGGAACTACAACCGAGCCCGTCATTGGCACCCGTCTTGCGACGGGCGGCATGAATTGTTCAGTTTGCAGGGACAAGAACCATGCAAGTCGGCGTCTTTATTCCTATCGGCAATAACGGGTGGCTGATTTCGACCACCTCGCCGCAATACAAGCCGAGCTTTGATTTGAACCGTGAGGTGGTGCAAAAGGCGGAGCGCTACGGCCTTGATTTCGCGCTGTCGATGATCAAGTTGCACGGGTTTGGCGGTCCCTCGCAATATCTGGGACTACAACCTCGAGTCATTCACGCTGATGGCCGGGCTGGCCTCGGTGACGAGCCGCATCCAGCTGTTTGCGACCTGCGCGGTGCTGACCATGCCACCGCCGCTCGCGGCGCGCATGGCGGTGACGATCGACTCGATCTCGCATGGCCGGTTCGGGATCAACATCATCTCGGGCTGGCAGCGCCGCGAATACACGCAAATGGGCATCTGGCCGGGCGCCGAGCATTACCGCCGCCGCTACGAATATTGCGCCGAATATGTCGGCATCATGCGCGAGTTGTGGGAAACCGGCCGCTCCGACTTCAAGGGCGACTTCTTCCAGATGGACGATTGCCGCTGTCTGCCGCTGCCGACCGCCGACATCCCGATCATCTGCGCCGCGCAAAGCGATGCCGGCACGCGCTACGCCGCGCAATACGCCGATTACAACTTCTGCAGCGGCGGTCAGGTCAACCAGCCGCGCGCCGCGGCGCAGAGCGTCGAGCGGCTGATCGAAGCCAATGCCAAAGCGAACCGTGATTGCGGCGCGTTGCTGTTGCAGATGGTAATCGCCGACGAGACCGACGCCGCGGCAATGGCGAAATGGGAGCATTACAAGGCCGGCATCGATATCGAAGCGATTGCCTATCGCGACGCGCAGGCCGAGGACGACCCGAGCAAGGACCCCTACTCTCAGCCGACTGCGCCGCCGCACCCTCGGCATCGACAAGCTGCCGACGAATCAGGGCGTGTTCGTCGGCTCCTACGCGTCGGTCGCGCAGATGCTCGACGAGATGGCGACCGTGCCGGGCGTGCGCGGCGTGATGCTGACCTTTGACGATTTCGTCATCGGCATGGAGCAGTTCGGCCAGCGCATCCAGCCGCTGATGAAATGCCGCCAGACCGCGCTCGCGGCGTGAGGCAGCATTTCAAAGGCCGATGGAATCACCTCATTGCAGGGCAACAGCAATACCTGAGACGGATCGTCGATGTTAAGCTGGCCCCCTCGCAACCCTCCCCCGTGGACACCGGGGAGGGAGACTTGCAGCGCCAGCTGCAAGTGGGTGGGGGCCGATCTAAACCAGCTCGGGGTAGCCGAGCGCAACCGCCTCCTTGGCGTAGTCCAACAGGCCTTCATAGGCCGCGTCGGGCACGTCTTCGATGCCGGCAATCATCAGACCGGCGCGGGCCACCGCGTGGCGCGGCTCGGTCGCGACCGCTCGCAGCGCTGTCCGCAGGATCTGCACGACTGGCGTCGGCGTCGAGACCGAAGTCACAAACGGGATCGACGGGCTGATCGGCGTGTCGGCGAGGATGCGCACCCGTGCCGCCGGCTCGGGCCGGTAGTGCCGCCAAAAGGCGTAAGTCACGCAGTCGATCGAGGCGACATCGCCTTCGCCGCGCAACAGCCGGTCGAGGCTCGCCGGGTGCCCGCCGGTCTCGATGACCTGGCGGAAGAACGGCTTGCCGCCGGCAATCTCGGCCAGCGCGCGGCGCGGCAGGTTCATCCCCGAATTCGAGACCGGGCTGTTGAGCAGGAAGACGCCGCCCTTGAGATCGGCGAGGCTTTGCGCCGGCGAGTTGGCGCGCACAAGGAAATAGGCGCGGTGCGTAGGGCCGTCGCAGCCCGGCACGTCGTAGACCGGCGCGCCGAGACGGATCGCCTGACCCTTGAACACGGTTTCCAGCGGGTAGCCGCAGGTCTGCGAGAACAGCAGCTCAGCTTCGAGACGCGGCGGCACCGGACCGCGCTCGAAGATCAGCTTTTCCGGCACGTCGGCCAGCCCCGCTTCGAGCAGGGGACCACGCAGCGCCTGCCAGAAGTGCGCGTTCGCCTCGCGCATCTCAGGCAGGTTGTACATCGGCAGGCTGACGAGTGCAGACATCGCCGGCGCCTCACATATGGCCGGGCGTCAGAGCAGTAACCGGTCGGATCGAAGCGCGCCGCCGGCCCCCACCCCAACCCTCCCCCGTGTCCACGGGGGAGGGAGAGCCGCGTAGCGGCTGGGAGGGGGCCGGCACCATCGCTTCCGCCTGAATCGATTCGCTCTAACTCACGCCGCCATCGCGGCGACGCTGGGCAGCAGCGGCGAGTCGGCACGGTGCAGTTTGCCGGCGCGCAGCGCAAATTCGGGGTGGATCAGCTGCGTGGCCTTCTTGGTCACGCTCTCGCTGTCGACCAGCGTCCAGTCGCCGTCGATAAGCCGCAGCGCCGAGATGTCGGCCGGCATGCCGACCGACAGCGCCCCCATCTCGTTTTCGAGGCCGAGCACGATCGCCGCATTCTCGGTCGCCATGCGCACCACCTCGATCAGCGGCACGCCGAGCGCGACCAGTTCGGTCATCGCGTGGTGCAGGCTGTAAGGGCGCTCGAACGGCGAGGCGCGGTCGTCGGCGATGATTGAGTTGACGCCCTCGCCGGTGAACATGCCGCGATAGGCTCGGCCGCCATCCTTGAGCCGCACATTGTAGCCATGCAGATCGGCGCCGAGCGTGAACGGCAGGATGCCGGCGCCGACAACCCGCTCGGCGTTCTTGAAGCTGAAATGCGCGCCGCGCCCGACATCGAGCTGGATGCCCTTTGCCAGCACTTCGTTGATCAGCGGATGGATCGACCCGTCTTCGGCGACAAAACCCGATGGGAAGCGGGTGAAGGGATGCGCGAGGATATCGCCGGGGTCGAGCAGCGGCACGACCTCGTCGATGATCTTCGCGGCGTTGACCGGGGGCTTGCCCTCGGCTTCCGGCCACAGCGTGCCAAGATGGATGTAGACAGGAAGCGTCAGCTCGCGCGACGCCTCCTTAGCCAGTTTCATCGAGGCCATGCCCCAGCGCGAATAGCCGCCCGGCTCGGCATGTGCCTTGATGCCGCGCACCAGATCAGGATTGTCGCGCGCGGCACTGACGATGGCCTTCACATTGATGCCCGACGGGCCGTAGAGGTCGACATAACGATGACCGAGCAGGCCGCCGGCGAGGTACGCCGAGATGAAAGCGAGAACGCGGGTCTTCGCCTTCTCGACGATGAATTTGCGGAACCCGTCAAAGGTCAGCGCGCTGGGGCCGCCCTGGTCGACGACGGTCGTGACGCCG
Organism: uncultured Alphaproteobacteria bacterium; assembly: GCA_963778385.1. Lineage (GTDB taxonomy): Bacteria > Pseudomonadota > Alphaproteobacteria > ATCC43930 > CGMCC-115725 > DATARH01. The sequence goes on from CAVZUA010000050.1 coordinate 3,729, forward strand.
GTGCGGATGCCGACGAGGTCGGGGTTGAGCCCGAAATCGCCCGACACGTGCTCATAGACGTGCGCGTGCGTGTCGATGAGCCCGGGCGTCACAATCAGCCCGCTAGCATCGATAATCTTGGCTCTGCCGGGATCGAGCTTGGGGGCGATCGCAGCGATGCGGCCCTTGCGGATGCCGATGTCGTGGATCGCATCGGTGCCGTTTTTGGGGTCGATGACCCGGCCGTCTTTGACGACGGTGTCGAAAACCGGCGCCAGCTTGTCGATCGTCTTTGCCATGATCGCGTCCCTCCCGGCATGCGGTCTCGATCATGCACAAGCCGGGCCGAGCCGCAAAGCACTCGTCGCCCTAGACCGCGTCGCCAACAGCAGAGGGAACCCGCACGATGATCGAATTCCTGATGGTGGCCGGTGCGCCGACCCCGGTCGCGCCGTTCAGCCACGCGGCCGCCGCCGATGGCTGGGTCTTCGTCACCGGACAGATGCCGACCGACCCGGACGATGATCGCGCACCTCTGCCTGAAGGGGTCGACGCGCAGACGAGGCGCGTGGTGGAAAATCTGAAGATCGTGCTGGCCGGCGCCGGCAGCGCGCTCGACAAGGTGGTCTTCGCGCGCGTCTACCTGACGCATTTCGAGCGCGACTATGCGGCGATGAACGCGGTCTGGCGCTCCTATTTCGCGGAAGGCCGGCTGCCGGCGCGCACCTGCATCGGCGTCACCGGCCTCGCGTGCGGCGCCCTGGTCGAAATCGACCTACTGGCGAAACGATAAGCGTCGCCACGTAGGCCCGAAATGAAATGAAATGAGCTCCTATCGAGGAGTTGACAACGACCGTTCCGATGGTTGAAGCGTCAATGGGGTGCCCGGATCGAGTTTGGACACGACGAAGCTAGTGGTCGCGGCCTAGCATGATGATGTCGACCGCCGCGGTCAGGTTCGCGGCGCGGAAGTCGGCGCCGCCGTCGATCGCGGCGCGGTCATCGGGCTCGGCGCTCGCGACCTGAACGGTGCGAACGCCGGCGCCGCGGCCACACTCGATGTCGGTGTCACGGTCGCCGACCATCCAGCATTCCCGTGGATTCAGCCGCAGGCGCTCGATCGCGCGCAGCAGAAAGAGCGGACCGGGCTTTCGCTCCGGGCAGGGGCCGGCGAATTCGGCGACGACCGCCTTGGGGTGGCCGTAGGCGTAACAGAATTCATCGAAAGTGATCCCCGCGCCGGTGAGGCAGCGGGCGAAGTGGTTGTGTACCGCTTGCAGATCCGCGAGGCTGCATTTGCCCAGCGCGGCGTTCGGCTGGTTCGACACCAGGACGAGGTGAAATTCGTGTGCCGCGAGGCGGGCGATCGCCTCGATCACACCGGGCCGGAAGCGGAAGTCTTCCGCGCGGATCGGGGACTCCCATTGCCCCGTCGCAGGATTGAGCCAGTTATGGTTGATGACACCGTCGCGGTCGATAAAAACCGCGCGCTGGCTCACCGCACGGCTTCCCACTTCATCTCGTTCTGTTTGAGGTCGGGGTGGCTGACGATCAAGTGCCAAACGACCGCCTGAAACGCCTCGGTGTGAGGGGTCACCGTATCTGATTGTCGGGATCACCACCGCGGCGTCGGCGACCTGCTTGGTGTAGCCGCCATCGCGCCCGACTACGCCGACGATCTTGGCTCCGACCCGCCGGGCGAATTCGAGCGCCTCAACAATATTGGCGCTGATGTTGCGTTCGCGGTCACCGCCACCGACCGAGAAGACGAAGACCACGTCGTCGGGACGCAGGCGGCTGGTCTGCAGGTAGGCGCGGAAAACAGTGCTCCACCCTTCGTCATTGGTGCGGGCGGTCAACTCGGACACATAGCACATTGGGAAAGCCGTTCCGATCCGGGGGAGGCGACGCGAAGCCCTTTGCGAGCGTAGCGCCGCCTCCCCTGGTGGGGCACGGCCGGCAGGTCTCTAGAGTGAATGTGCCAACAGTCACTTTGGAGGTCCGACGATGACCGAACGGAAGTCTACGCCGCCGGAGGCGGCGCTCGTAGCCATCGATATTGCTAAAGCGCGCAACGAGGTTCTGATCGACCCGGGCCATGGACGCCGACGCCGCATGACCGTCCTTAACACCAGAGCCGAGCATGATCGTTTTATCGTGACCCTGCACGCGCTTGCCCGTCCCATCGTCGTCGGGCTCGAACCGACGGGAAACTATCACCGCGTTTTGGCTCACCGGTTGATCGTGGCTGGTTTTGAGGTCCGGCTCATCTCCGGTATGGCACTCGCCCGGACCCGCGAAGCGCTGCACAACGGTTGGGATAAGAATGATCCGAAGGACGCCCAGGTAATCCTGCACATGCTGCGGATCGGCGCCACGATGGCCTACCAGGATCCATTGGCGGCCGGGATCAACGACCTTCAGGAGCTGTCGAAGACCCATGAGGTCGTCTCCAAGGCCAAGACCGAGCTCTGGCATCGGCTTCTCACCCATTATCTGCCGCTCTATTTTCCCGAGATCGAGCGCTTCGCCGGGAACTCGCGCAGCGACTGGTTCTTGGCGCTTCTCGAGCGCTTTCCCACGCCGGCCAGCATCACTGTGTTGGCGAAGGACGCCTTCGTCGCTGCGGCCTGGGACGTGGCGGGTCGGAAGGTGTCAAAGGCCCGCCTGCTCGGTGATATCTATGAGACCGCATGCACCTCAGCCGCTCTTCCGGTGCCGCTGGATGCTCCGGCGATCGCCATGTTCCGCTTGGTCTTGGCACAGGCCCGCGGCCTGATCCGTCAGCGCGATGCGATCGAAGCCCAGGCAGATGAACTCCTGCGCACCCATCCCGACTACTTACGCCTACGCCAAGTGCCGGGCATCGGGCCAATCCATGCGCTGACGATATTGGCAGAGGCGGGGGACCTGCGCCGGTTTCGTCATCACCGCCAGTTCTTGAAGTTTTGCGGTTTCGATCTTGCCACCCATCAGTCCGGGCAATTTCGTGGCCAGACCAGGCTCTCAAAGTTCGGCAATGCCCGCCTGCGCCGGACCTTCTGGCTTGCGGCCCAGGTCGCCGTCCGTCAGCGCGAGAATAGCTTTCGCGATCACTTCGGACGTCATATCGCCAAAGATCGCGATAACAAGGATCTCCGGCGCAAGGCGTTGAGTGCCGTCGCTGCCAAGATGGCGCGCGTCGCTCATGCCCTTGTCAAGACCGGAACTGACTACCGGCCCTTCTTTGACGGGCCGGTGCCAAGTGGAAGAACCCGCTCTGTTGGAGCCGTGAGGGCGCGGTCTGAGACCGCGACCCTGTAGATAATGTTCGGGTCTTCCACTTGGGATGCGTATCTCGTTTTGAGGACGGTCAGGGCCGCGACAGCACGAACGGACCCTCGGTTTGCTACGGCAGAGAGCGCCACCTTCAACAGTGGAGGCCACTTGGATCAAAGTAACCCTGGCGACCGGCATCACCGCAAGGCCCTGTGCACCGCGCCCCCCGTCCCGACAAGCTGCGCCCCGTCATAGGAATAGGCGATGTCGAGGCCGAACGCGGCGCCGTTGCCGGCATAAGCCTCGATCTGCTCCCCCAGATAGCTCACGCAGAGGACCACTCGCGCGATGCCTTCGCGGCGCAGCAGACGCAGCTGATGCGCAATAAAGGGCTCACCGGCGATGGGGAGCAGCGCTTTCGGAATCGTCTCGGTGAGCGGACGCATCCGTGTCGCCAGTCCGCCGGCAATGATCGCTATGGGCGGCATCGCGGTCATTGCGCGATGATCTTTGTCCCTTCGAAGTCGAAGCGAAAGCGGACTTCGCGCAGGCCCGCCGCGAGCATGGCGTGTCGCAGGCGGCGCTTGTCGTTGGTATGGAACAGCAGAAACCCGCCGCCGCCGGCGCCGATCAGCTTGCCGCCCGTCGCCGCATTCTGCATCGCCGGCTCATACCACTCGTCGATCTGCGGGTTGCTCATGCCCGGGGTGCGCGCCCGCTTGTGCAGCCAGTGCTCGTGCATCAACGCGCCGAACTCGTCGAGCTCGCCGGCCTCGAGCGCCGCCTGGCTGCGGTGGCCGAGCTCTTTCACATAATGCAGGTTGTCGACCATGCTCTGGTCGGAGCGTTTGGTGCGGCTGTCCTGATCCTGCAAGATCACCGAGGCGGAGCGCGAAAAGCCGGTGAAGAACATGATCAGGCTGTCTTCGAGATTGTCCCGCGTCTCGCGCGACAGCCGTAGCGGCCACGCCTCGACCTGACCGCTCCTGGCAAAGCGAAAGCAGGTGATGCCGCCAAAGGCGGCGATGTACTGGTCCTGCTTGCCGACCGGCTCCTTCAGCACATCGATTTCGATGTGGCAGGCCTCTTCGGCGAGATCGTGCGGGTGGATCAACTGCCGTTGATGGGTATGCAGCGCCTTGAGCAAGGCGGTGCCGAAACTGCCGGATGAACCCAGCCCGGTCCCCGCCGGGATGTCGGCCATGCTGACGATTTCGAGACCAAGCTCCTGGATGCCGACAAGGCGGCACGCCTCGCGAACGATCCCGTGCTCGATCTGATCGAGAGCGGTCACCTGCTCCTGCCGGGAATAGCGAATGACGTATTCGGCAGTGAAAATGTCGTAGACCGTCACATAGACATAGCGGTCGATCGCGGCGGCGATCAGAAAGCCTTCATGGTCCTGGTAATATGACGGCAAATCCGTTCCACCGCCGCCAAGCGTGATCCGTAACGGACTGCGAACAACAATCACCGGCTTCCCCTTATCAGCCGCCGCTGCGCGTGGTTTTGTGATGGTCGCGCGCGCACCCGCGGATGTTATCGGCTTGGTGCAACAGCCGGGCCACGGCCGAGTGATTGGAGTGGGTCAGTCGATCAGCCGATAACCGGCAGCCTGCGCATCCTTGTAAAACATTTTCACCGTCTCGAGCGAGTAGCCGGCGTGGTCCTTCCCGACCAGGTCCAGCTTCCCCAGAATATCGGCGGTGGCAGTAATGATGTGACAGCCGCATGCATCGGCCTGGAACACATTCAACAATTCGCGCGGGCTGGCCCACAGCAGTTCGGCGGCCGGCCGGTTCCGCAGGATCGCGACGCACTCGGACATGACCGGCACGGGATCGATGCCGGTATCGGCAATCCGCCCGGCAAACACCGAGACGATGCTGCGTGTCGTCGGCGACAGCGCCGCGCCAATCTCCCGCACCTGATCCAGCGTAAAAATCGCCGTGACGTTCAGCGGGATACCTTCGGTCGAAAGCTTGTGCACCAAGTCCGCCGCAGACTTACTTTCGGTGTTGGTGACCGGGATCTTGACATAGACGTTTTCGCCGATACCGCGCAAAATGCGCGCTTCTTTTTCCATCGACGGAAAATCGTCCGAGAACACCTCGAACGAGATGGGCTTGTCGCCCGCCAATCGCGCCGCCTCGCGGGCAAAGCTCAAATAGTCGGTGACGCCCGCCTTCCGCATCAGGCTGGGGTTGGTCGTAAAGCCGCGGATGAATGCTTGTTTTCCCAAACCTTGAATTGCGCCAATATCGGCACCGTCAAGAAACAATTTGACGTTCAGCGAGAATACGGGGGGCACTGACAGTTTCCTTGGTATATCTTTTCAGGTCGCGGCACTTTGTCTCTAAATTTCGAAGATGTCAATCTTGTCGGCAAGGCGATCAGAAAGACAAATCAATCCTTGGAGGCCTCAGATGAACTCGGTAATCAGCATGTCATAAAATGGCCAATCATCAGGAACATTGCCTTCGACTAGATCACTGGGGCTGCGCGTCGAGCGTCTTTGATCTGCCGGAGTATTCAACCCCGGCGATAACCGAGCGGCGCAGTATCTGCCTCAGAGAAGTCCTTGGCGCTCCTCGCCAATAAGAGCCATCATCAATTCGCGTAAGGCCTCGCGGCAGCCGCGACGACAAACCCAGCCGATTTGCTGGATGCGCTCCGTGTTCAGCCGCACGACCGGTATGTCTCCCTTCCATCCGCGGTCGCCGCCGAGATAGTTGAGCTGCGGTTTTGGGCTGAGCTGGAGGCATTCAATCGCCAGTTCCGCTATCTCAGTAACGGTGATGTAGTCACCGGTAGCGACGTTGAACGCCTCGAAATTTGTCGTAGAGAGACGGTTGGCTGTCAGCACCGCATCGACCACGTCGGCGACGTGGATATAGGATTTGCTTTGCCGACCGTCGCCAAGGACGGTGAGGTGTGTGGGGTCCGCGATTAGCCGCCGGACAAAATCAAAGCCGACGCCATGCGTTTGCCGCGGTCCGACAACGTTGCCAAAGCGGAAGGCGAGCCCGGTCATGCCGAACATGAAGCTATAGGCCGAGATCAAGGCCTCGCCGGCGAGCTTGCTGGCGCCGTAGGTCGAGATCGGCACCAACGGACCATGGTCTTCCCTGATTTCACGATCGCCCAAGTCGCCGTAAATCCCGCTTCCCGACGCATAGAGGACGCGGCCGACCCCCGAGCGCCGCATCGCTTCCACCACATTGTTCGTCAGCGCGGTACCCTCGCGGAAATCCACTTCGGGATCGGTCATCGCGCGCGCGATGTCGGGGTTCGAGGCCAAATGAATAACTGTGTCGTGGTCGCGCATCGCTTCGGTGAGGCGATCGAGTTCGGCGACCTTCGCCCGGACGACCTTGAACCGCGGATCGTCGGTGTGCGCGGAATGATGCCATTCGCGCCCAGATGAAAAATTGTCGTAAAGCGTAACGCGCTCGGTCGCCGCGTCGCCAAGCAGGCGATCGGTGAAATGACTGCCGATAAATCCTGCCCCGCCGACGATAAAGAAACGGCGACTGACCGGTGACAAATCAGATTCATTCATGGGGCGCGATATCCGGTGCGGCTGCGATCGGGCTTTATAGCACCGCGGGCAGCGCGCCTATAGACGGCCTTGCCGTCGTTTGGCGATTTTCCTACTAATGCGCCATGAAAGACCCAGGCCCCGGAGGCCTTCCGCAGCTTACCATTGTCAGCGGCGCAAGCCGCGGCATCGGCCGGGCGATTGCGCTCGACGCCGCCAAGGCGGGGTCGCATGTGCTCTGCCTTTCGCGCAGTCGCGGTTGCGAAGAGACGGCCGCGGCGATCCGCGCCGCCGGCGGCGCGGCCGACGCATTGCCGGTCGACTTGTCCGACTTCGCGATTGCGGAGCGCACCATTAGCGCCTGGCTCGAAGGCCGTTCCTCCGAGCGGCTCGGCCTCGCCCTGACGGCCGGATCTTTGGGGCCGACCGGCTCACTTGCATCGATAAAACTCGAAGATTGGGACGCGGCGTATCGAACGAACGTTCTGGGCAATCTTGCCGTGGTCAAGGCGGCGCTGCCGCGATTGTTGGCGAACCGCTTCGGCCGTTTGCTGTTCTTCGCCGGCGGTGGTGCCGCCTACGCCTATCCGCTCTTTCCGGCCTATGCGGCGGCCAAGACGGCACTGGTGCGGGTCGTCGAGAACCTGCATGAGGACCTGAAAGACGCCGGCGATTTCGCGGTCGCGATCCTCGCGCCGGGCGCCGTCGATACCGACATGCTCGCGCGGGTCCGCGCCGCCGGCGGAGAGGTGCGCACTACCGTCGATATCGCCGAGCCGGTGGCGTCTACCCGCGCCTTCCTTTCAGCGCCGCGCTGTGCGTTTTCCGGAGGGTTCGTGCACGTGCGCGACACCTGGCCGACGCTGCTCGAAGGCGCCGGCGAACTCCCGACGCAAAATCATTGGAAACTGCGCAGGATCGAATGAAGCGCATCGGCATCATCGGCGGCGGACTGATCGGACGCGAGAGGCTGGATGCCGTCCGGCGGCTCGCCCAAAGCGGGCTGCCCGTCGAGGTCGTCGGAATTTGCGATGCCGACCCCGCGATGCTCGCAAAGGCGACGTCAGATTACGGAGTGCCAGGGTTTCCCACGCCCGACGCGCTCGTTGCGCAACAACCCGATTTGACGATTGTCGCCTTGCCGCACGACGTCGCCGTGCCGGTGACGTTGGCGGTGCTCGAGTCGGGCGGCCGGGTGCTGCTCGAAAAGCCGATGGGACGGAACCTCGACGAGGCCGAGGCGCTGTTCAAGGCGGGGGGCGACCGGTTGTGGGTCGGCTTCAACTACCGGTTTTTCGCCGGCATTCGCCGCGCGATCCAGGATGCCCGTCAAGGCGCCTTTGGGCGGCTGATCGGGGTGGACATTCTGATGGGGCACGGCTGTTCTCCGGGGCAGGAGACGACCTGGAAGCTCGACCCCGTCCGCGCCGGCGGCGGTTGCCTGATCGACCCGGGTGTCCATCTGCTCGACCTTGCCCTCCTGATCGGCGGCGCGCCGCCGAACGCCTGTTCCGGAACCTCCTGGAAGGGGTTTTGGAACACCGGGATCGAGGAGGACGTACGGCTGCTGCTGTCGGTCGGCGACCTGACGGTTTCGGTGCACGTCTCGATCGTGCGATGGCGCAGTACGTTCCGCATGGAGCTGCACGGCACCGACGGCTACGGCGTCGTCACCGGCCGCAGCCGCAGTTATGGCGGTCAATCCTATGTGACCGGCCGGCGCTGGGGCTGGCAGAACGCGGCGAGTCAGGCGGCGTCGGAGACACTGGAACTGGAGAGCGACGGCACCGATTCGTTCGCCGCCGAGCTGCAGGCGCTGCTCTGGCCGGATGACGGGCTAGGCCGAGAATGGCCCGCCGCCTGCTCGGCTTCCGAAGCCCTGCGCGTCATGCAGCTTCTCAAACGGGTCAGGGACGAGCTGGGGCTGATTTGACGCGGATCCACAGGACCTTGCCGCCGCGAACAGCAACCGCCTGACATAAACCCGTTGCTAGCGTTATTTTAAGGGGCGTTCCCTTAAAATCAGGCATGGATAGGCGCTGTTACATGGCAGGACAAATCCATCCGGTGATCTTGTCGGGCGGGTCGGGGACGCGCCTGTGGCCGATGTCGCGCACCTTTTACCCAAAGCAGCTGTTGCCGCTGGTGGGCGAGACGAGCCTGCTGCAGCAGGCGGCGGCGCGGGTCGCCGACGCGCCGGGCTTTGCCGCGCCGCTGGTGATCGCCAATGAGGAGCATCGGTTTATCATCGCCGAGCAACTGCGCGAGATCGACGTGGCGCCGCAGGGCCTGTTGCTGGAGCCGGTTGGGCGGAATACCGCGCCGGCGGCTTGCGTCGCGGCATTATGGCTGGCCGAGCGGGACCCCGACGCGCTGATGCTGCTGATGCCGTCGGACCACGCGATCGCCGACGAGACGGCGTTTTTGGCGGCCGTCGAGGTCGCGGCGACGGCGGCGCGCGGCGGGGCGTTGGCGACATTCGGAATCACGCCGGAGCGGCCCGAGACGGGATACGGCTACATCGAGCGGGGCGCGCCGCTCGGCGATGTCGACGGCGCATTCGCGGTCGCGCGCTTTGTCGAGAAGCCGGACCTCGCCGCCGCCGAACGTTACATTGCGGCCGGCGACTATTTCTGGAACAGCGGCATCTTCCTGTTCCTGGCGGCGCTTTATCTGAGCGAATTGAAACGGCTGCGGCCCGACATCGTGGCGGCGTGCCGGGCGGCGCTCAAAGGCGCCCGCGGCGACGAGGATTTCGTACGGCTCGACAAGCAGGCCTTCGCCGATTGCCCGGCGGATTCGATCGACTATGCGCTCATGGAACACACCGAGCGGGCGGCCATGGTGACGGTGCGCATGGGCTGGAGCGATCTCGGCTCATGGGATGCGCTGTGGACGATGGCCGACAAGGACGAGGCGGGGAATACGCTGATCGGCAACATCGTCGCCGAGGACGTACGGAACTGCTATCTGAGGTCCGAGGCCGGGCTGGTCGCCGCGCTCGGCATCGAGGACCTGGTCGTCGTCGCCACCGAGGATGCGGTGATGCTGGCGCCGCGCGACCGCGCGCAGGATGTGCGCCGGCTGGTCGCACGTCTGGTCAAGGAAAACCGCTCGGAGGCCGACGCGCTGCCGCGCGTGCACCGGCCATGGGGGTCGTACCAGACGGTGCATGCCGGGCATCGCGTGCAGGTCAAGCACATCATGGTGAAACCGGGCGGCAAGCTGTCGCTGCAGATGCACCACCACCGCGCCGAGCACTGGGTGGTCGTGCAGGGCACCGCGAGAGTGCGCCGCGGCGACGAGGAGATCATCCTGACCGAGGATCAGTCGACGTATATCCCGCTCGGCACCGCGCACCGGCTGGAGAATCCCGGCAAGATCCCGCTGCACCTGATCGAGGTACAATCGGGCGCCTATCTCGGCGAAGACGACATCGTCCGCTTCGAGGACCATTACGGGCGGGCCTGAGCGAGGAGCTTCCATGCACCGCTTCGACCCGGCGATCCTGCGCGAATACGACATTCGCGGCATTGTCGGCACCAATCTGTTCGCCGCCGACGCCTGTGCGCTCGGCCGTGCCTTTGTCGCCAAGACCGGGAGCCGCCGGATCGCGGTCGGCTATGACGGGCGGCTCACCTCGCCGGAGTTGGAAGCCGCGCTTGTCGACGGGCTGAGCGCGGCCGGCGCCGATGTCGTGCGCATCGGGCGCGGGCCGACGCCGATGCTGTATTACGCAGCGGCGACCCTCGGCGTCGATGCCGGCATGATGGTCACGGGCTCGCACAACCCGCCGAGCCATAACGGCTTCAAGATGGTGCTGGACGGCAAGCCATTCTATGCCGCGGCGATCCAGGAATTGGGCCGGACCGCGTTGGCGCTCGGCCCTGTGTCCGGTCCGCGCGGACGCGTGGAGGAACACGCGATCGCCGAGGATTACGTCGCCCGACTGGCGCGCGATTTCGACGACGGGCGCGCGCTGAATGTCGCTTGGGACCCCGGCAACGGCGCGACCGGCGACATCGTCGCCGCGCTGACCGCGCGGCTGCCCGGCACGCATCACCTGATCAACGCGGCGATCGACGGCAATTTTCCGGCGCACCACCCCGATCCCACCATCCCCGAGAACCTCGTGCAGTTGCAGGACGAGGTAGCGCGCCGGGGCTGCGAACTGGGGATCGCGTTCGACGGCGACGGCGACCGCATCGGCGTGGTTGACGCCAAGGGCCGCATTCTGTGGGGCGACCAGCTGATGATCTTACTGGCGCGGGACGTGCTGCAACGCCATCCCGGCGCGCCGATCCTCGCCGACGTCAAGGCCAGCGACCTGCTGTTTGCCGAGATCGCCCGCGCCGGCGGCAAGCCGGTGATGCTGCCGACCGGGCATTCCGGGATCAAGGCGAAGCTCGCCGAACTCAACGCGCCGCTCGCCGGCGAAATGAGCGGCCACATTTTTTTTGGCGACCGCTGGTACGGGTTCGACGACGCGGTCTATGTCGCGGTGCGGTTGTTGGGGCTTATCGGCCGCGGCGAAAAGACGCTCACGGCGATCGCCGATGAGTTGCCGGTGACGTTCAACACACCGGAGCTGCGGCTCGATTGCGACGAGACCCGCAAATTCGCGATCGTCGCGGAGGTCGCCGAGCGGCTGCGCCGGCGCGGCGCCGAGGTCATCGATATCGACGGGGTGCGGGTGAAGAGCCCCGACGGCTGGTGGCTGGTGCGCGCCTCGAACACCCAGGCCGTCATCGTCGCCCGCGCCGAAGCCTCGACCGAGACCGGGCTCACCCGGCTCAAGGACGAGATCGTCCGCGAACTTGGCGACAGCGGTCTTAAGGTAACGCTGGAATAAGGGTCTCGGGCGCGACCGCCTTCGTCAGCCCGGCGACGGCTCGCGCCCATCTTTCGGCCGCTCGAACAGCTGCCGCCTGGATGCCGGCCTTCGCCGGAATGACCAGGATGTCGGGGCTTATTCCCTCGCCTACGGTGAGGACGCCTACCGGCTGGCGACCTTTACGCCGGCCGGCACCACCGAGCAATCGATGCGCTGCTGCCGGTGCAACTCGGCGCAGGCGTTGCGCGCGCCCTGGGCGGTGAAATAGACCAGCCGTGCGCGGTAGAGTCGTTCGTTGCCCGCTGGCGCCAGGATTTGGGTTTGCTTGCCGCGCGCGACGCCCAGACGCGCCACCTCGCGGGCGACCCGTTCGGCGGCGGCTTCGCCACGATACGCCCCTATCTGCACCGCCCAGCCCTCGTTGGGCTCAGGCGACGCGGGCGCGGCCTCGGCACGGCTGACAGGTGCCAGATGGCTGACCGCCGCATTCGCGACGCTGGCGATCGTTGCCGGAACCGAGCGTTGCGCCGGTGCGTCGGAGATCGTGGCCGGCGCGGCCGAAGCCTGTTGCACCGGAGCGGCCGTGGTCGCCGTCGTCGCCATCGAGGTGGTCGCCATCGCAGCGAAAGACGGCTGCACCTGGGGTTCAGCCGGTGTGGCGCTGGCGACCGTCGCGGCCGGCGCCTGGCGTTGTGCAACCATGACGGGCTGCTGGCGGCCGAGGTCGGCAAAGCCGAGGTCGAGCAGCTGCCCCATCGACTGGTCGCGGCTGCGCACCGAGCGGCCGCCGAGAACGACCCCGATCAGCCGGCGGCCGTTCTGCACCGCGGATGTCGCGAGATTGTAGCCGGACGCGACCGTGAACCCGGTCTTGATGCCGTCGGCGCCGGGATACCAGTCGAGCATGTGGTCATGGCCGTTGACCAGTTGGCCCTGAAAATCGAACTGCTTGACCGAGAAGTAGCGGTATTCGCGCGGGAAGTCGTGGTAGAGCGCCAGCGCCAGCCGGGCGATGTCGCGCGCCGTTGTCAGCTGCTCGGGGTCGGGAAGACCGGACGCGTTCGAATAGTGCGACCGGGTCATGCCGAGCTGCTGCGCCTTCTGGTTCATCAAGCCGGCAAAGGCGGGCTCGCTGCCGCCCAAGGTCTCGGCCAGCACCGCCGCGGCGTCATTGGCCGATTTGGTGACGACGCCGAGGATCAGGTCGCGCACCATGACCCATTCGCCCGGCTCGAAGCCCAGCTTCGACGGAGCATGCGCCGCCGCGGTAGCCGACACCTGGACGTATTGATCGATCCTCAGGCGGCCCTGGTTGAGCGCCTCGAAAGTCAGATAAAGCGTCATCATCTTGGTCAGCGACGCCGGAAACGTCACCGCGTCCGGGTTCAGCTGACGCAGCACCTGACCCGTTTCGGCGTCGAGCACGATGGCCTCGTAGATCGGCCCACCGGGTGCGGCGTCAAGATGCGCCGCACTGGCGGCGATCGGTGTCGCGCCGAGCAACAAAGAGAAACCGACAGGAAACCAGAACGACTGCAACCACGCGCGGCCTCGACCACGCCACGACAACCGTTAAATCGGCACGTTACCCCCCGCCCCCAGAGCGAACGCCACGCAATCCCCCGCCTTGATAGGCGCCCGGAAGCGTAAAAAAAAGATGAAGCGATGTCAAAGTCGGGCGAGGCATAGCTGCCGCGAATGCTTTCAAGCAGACAAATAAAACGGAGCGGATGACGCCAACGGTCCGCGATCTCTCTGAATTTCGCGGCGGCAATCGACAGAGTCAACCGATCGCCGCCATGCTCATCGTACCTGCAATTGTGCGCGGCACAAATTGCCTGGACACCGGCAATGATTATCGGGCTCGATTGTTTGTTGCAATGCAGCATTTAGGCTCGGGAGGCGAGAATGAGCGACGACAGGTCAGTGAACGTAGCCGACACCGCAGGCGTCGCGGAAACAGTGCGGCCCGATGCTCCAGCGGTGGTCTTGCCGCCCGCAGTGCCGGCGTCGATGGCGGCCAACCGCGACAAAATGCTCGACGCGTATCATGCGACGCTCGCATCGGTTGGAGAGTCGCAACGGGCGATTGCCTCCGAAACGGCGGCGATGACGCTAGAACTCGACGCCATCGCCCGCAGCACCCTGAGCGCGACGGGCGACGGCGTGACTGCCCTGCTGCGCGCCAAGAACATGGCCGACGCGGTCGAAATCCCGCTTTCCGTAGCGCGGAAAACCTTTCCGCGATAGCAGCGGGCTCGGCGCGATTGGGTGAGCTTGGCCTGCGTTTGTTTGTCAGCGCCAGCAAGCCGTTCCTCGATGCGGCTCGCTAGCCTGACCGCGGGCCTATTTGAGGAAGCCCCGAATCGTGCGGTCGATGAACGCCGCTTCTTTTGATCCCGGCGGTGCGGCGAGAGCGCTATGCCCGAGATCGCCCGGAATCTCGGCGAAAGTCGGGTGCGGCAGCGCGGCACGCAGCCATTTGGCGCCGGAAGGGCTCATCAGCCGATCGCTGGCGCTCGGCATCAGCAGGACCGGCTGCATCACGCGTGACAGGGCGGCGTCGACACTGCCATCCGCAGAGCGGCCGATATCGTGGCCACGGCATGCCGCGTAGCGCAGCACCAGCGAGTTGGCGTCCCAGGCGGCAAAGCGTTTTGCCGCCGCCTCGGATTCTTGCGCGATCTGGGTCGCCGGGACACGGTCGAGATAATCGGCGGTGACCGACCACGGGTAATATGCCATCCCCGCGTGGCGCAATCCCTCGACCGGGTTGCGCTCATAGCGGCCGCCATTCCAGTCCGCATCGAGGGTGACCGCCGAGACCGTGACGTCAATCACCATCTGGTAGTTGGCGTCGGCGCGTGGGCTGGGGCCGAGCAGCACGAGGGCGTGCGGCGTTTCGGGGTGTTGGGCTGCCCATTCGAGGCCGATAAACGCGCCCATCGCACGGCCAACGATCGCCTGCACGTGATCCAGACCGAAGATCCGCGTTATCAGCCCGTGTTCCGCGGCGGCCATGTCGCGGATCGTATAGCGCGGAAAATCCTGGCCGCCGCCATCGGCGGGCGACGACGATTCGCCGCCGCCGATCGCGTCGGCGCTGATCACGAAATACCGGTTCGTATCGAACAGCGCGCCGGGGCCGATCAGCGCGTCAAATTCGTGCCGGTCGCCGAGCGCGTCGTGCAGCAGCACGATTGCATTATCGCGCGCCGGCGACAGCGTTCCGTGCGTGTCATAGGCGATCCGCAATTCCGGCATCACCGTGCCGTCTTCGAACTGGAAGTCGAAGAGGCTGACGATTTGGCTGTCCGCTCGCGCCTCGCAGGCGCCGCCGAGCGAAATCGCCAGAATCAAGCCAAATCCGAACCGGCGACACACGACAAACACACGACCCGCACGCATCGCCGCCAACTTAGCCAGGAGCGCCAAATCCACGCAAGCCGCAGGCCTAATCGGCGAGGTAGCGACCGAGAAACTCGGTTACACGTTTTTGCGCGTCGGCGCGTGCCACCGGGTCGGTCGCGACGATCGGCACGACCCCGGCGCGGGTGACGTAATTCGGCAGCTCGCGCTTTGCGAGATTGGGCGCGTCGAAAGCGTGATAGGCACCGGGATAGAGCACGATCTCGGCGGCGGCGCCACGTGCGATCGCGCCGTCGATGAAGCTCTTGCACGGCGGCGCGGGCGTCCACACATCGGCCTCGCCCTGCAGCACCAGCAGCGGCACTTTCGTCGTCCAGCCTGCCGGTTCGCGATCGTCGCGGCAGGCCGCGGGATAGAATGCCACCGCGGCGCGGAAATCGGGCTGGGCCAGGGGGCTCGGCCGACCACGGCTCGGCTCGCCGACGGCCATCAGCACCGAGCCACCGCCCTGCGACCAGCCCATCGCCGCCACCCGGTCCGGCCGGACGTCGCCCTGCGCCTGCAGCCAGGCCAGCGCACCGTAGGCGTCTTTCGGCCGGGCGCGGAAGATGGTGAGATCGAAACCGCCGATCGAGCACATCTCGCCATGCTGGCGCGGGCCGAAACTGTCGACCAGCAACGCGTCCCAGCCGTGCGACGTAAACAGGTAGGCCCAGGCGAACTCAAGCGCGCTGGTGCGGTTCTGAAAGAACATCCCGGAACAGCCGTGCAGCCCAACAATCGCCGGATGCCGCCCGGTGCCGGGCGCGCGGTAGAGATAGCCGTCGAGCATCGTGTGCTGGTCGTCGAGCGAGGGGAAATGCACCGCCTCTTGCGCGGCGGTGCTCGCCGCTCCCAGCGAGCACGCCAGTGCCGCCGAGAGAGCGATCCGTCGGGCTTTCGCCGTGAAAACCATCCCTGCCTCCCATCGACAGTTTTTGCGTCGATATCGACCTTGACGAGGCGCGATCAAAGTCCCAGATGCAGTGTGTCGTCAACGTGTCGGCTGCCGGGGTGATGCCCGAGGCCGGCAGGGCGGCGAACCCGGAAACTCAGACAGGAGGGTGTTTACGGACATGACTCCACCGGGCGCGCGCAAGTTGCCGACCCCTTGGCATCGGCAACGGAGCGCCAAGTCCAAGATTTAGCCCGGCTTCGATGCCGGGTGCGAAGAATTGCTTCGCACAGCGGACCCCCGCGACGCCCTGATGCGTGCGGGGGTCTTGTCGTATAAAGACCCCCAGTCTCCACCCAAAAATTCCAGGCGCCGGCCATGACAGCAACCGACGACGAAGACGGCTACGGCCCAACGTCACGCATCTATTTCTCGCAGCGGCTACGGCTGCACTACGTGGATTGGGGCAATCCTGGCGCGCCGCCGCTGCTCCTGGTGCATGGCGGGCGCGACCATTGCCGCAACTGGGACTGGGTGGCGCAGGCGCTGCGCCACGACTGGCACATCCTGGCGCCCGACCTGCGTGGTCACGGCGACAGCCAATGGTCGCCCGACGGCAGCTATTCGATCGCCGCCTATATCTACGACCTCGCGCAGCTGATCCATCAGCAGGAGCTGGCGCCGGTCACCATCGTCGCGCATTCGCTCGGCAGCATGATCACGCTGCGCTACACCGGCATCTACCCGGAGAACGTCAAAAAGCTCGTTGCCATCGAGGGGCTGGGCATCGCGCCGCGCACCATGGTCGAGCGCGCCAAGCAGCCGATTGGCGACCGCATGCGCCGCTGGATCGAGGAACAGCGCGGTCTGTCGGGCCGCATGCCGCGCCGTTACGCCTCAATCGACGAGGCGTTGAAACGAATGCAGGAGGCCAACCGTTTCCTATCGCCGGAACAGGCCCGGCATCTGACGCAGCACGGGGTCAACCAGAACGAAGATGGCACCTACAGCTGGAAATTCGACAACTACGTCCGCGCCGACAGGCCCTACGGCATGACCCAGGCGGAAACCGAAGAGCTGTGGTCGCGCATCGCCTGCCCGACGCTGCTCGTCTACGGCAAGGAAAGCTGGGCCTCCAACCCCGAGGAAGACGGCCGCATCCGGCATTTCAAGGACGCCAAGGTCGTCTCGTTCGATGGCGCGGGGCACTGGGTGCACCATGACCGGCTGGACGGGTTTCTCGACCTGCTGCGGGGCTTTTTGTAAGCGCCATGCCGCGGGATGGGGCCGCCGAAGGGATACGACGATTACCGCGGCACTCCTGGCAGCGTCCGCGTTGGCTGGCCCAGCCAGTCACTGGCCAGAGGCGCGGCTTTCTGTCGTTTCTTGGACCGGGGCTGATCACCGGCGCAGCTGACGACGATCCGAGCGGCATCGCGACCTATTCCCAGGTCGGCGCGCAGTTCGGCTACGGGATGACTTGGCTGATGCTGTTCAGCTGGCCGCTGATGGCGTCGATCCAGGAGGTCAGCGCCCGCATCGGACGGGTCACCGGGCAGGGCATCGCGGCCAATGTCGGGCAACATTATTCCCGCAAGCTGCTCAGCGTCCTGGTGCTGTTGCTGATCGTCGCCAACGTCATCAATCTCGGTGCCGATCTCGGAGCGATGGGCGCCGCAGTCAAATTGGTGATCGGCGGCTCGGCGCAGCTCTATGTCGTCCTGTTGGCGGTGCTGTGCGCCGGCCTCGAAATCTTTGTCCAGTACCAGCGCTACGCGTCGATCCTCAAATGGCTGACCTTGGCGCTCTTCGCCTATGTCGCGACGGTCCTGATCGTCGGGGTGCACTGGCGCGAGGTCGCATATGCCACATTTGTCCCGCATATCCAGTGGAGCACCGACTTTCTGACCGGCGTCGTCGCGGTGCTCGGCACGACGATCAGCCCGTATCTGTTTTTCTGGCAAGCCTCCGAGGAAGCGGAAGAAGAGCGCATTGACCCGGCCGCGAAACCTTTGCTCGAAGCGACGCCGCAGCAGGCCTATCGCGAAATCCATCGCATCCGGCTCGACACCTGGTTCGGCATGGGGCTGTCGAACCTGATCAGCTGGTGCATCATCGTCACCACCGCGGCGACGCTCGCGGCCAACAACGTGACCAATATCCAGAGCGCGGAGCAGGCGGCGGAAGCGCTCCGCCCGATCGCCGGCGAACTGGCCTTTCTGGTCTTTGCCTGCGGGATCATCGGCACCGGGCTGCTGGCGATCCCGGTGCTGGCCGGATCGGCGGCCTACGCGCTCGCCGAGATGCTGGGCTGGCCGGCCGGCCTCAGTGAGCTGCCGCGGCATGCGAAGGCGTTTTATGCGACGATCGCGATCGGCACGCTGCTCGGCGTCGGCTTCAACTTCTTTTCGATTGACCCGATCAAGGCGCTGTTCTGGACGGCGGTGATCAACGGTGTCGTCGCGGTGCCGCTGATGATCGTGATGATGATCATGACCAGCCGGCCCACGGTCATGGGCGATTTCACGTTGCCGCGGCCGCTCGCGGTGATGGGCTGGATCTGCACCGGCGCGATGACGGTCGCAGTCGCCGTCATGTTCGCGACCTGGGGCAGCTGATCCGACCTGCAGCGAGTTGACCCGACGGGCCGGCGCCATCATCGTAGGGCCGGCTCAGCTTTGGCGGGTGAGGGGATATCCATGAAAATCAAGCGCATCGAGCACATCGCGGTCGCCGTCGAGGACATGGACTTCATGGCCAAGCTGCTCGGCGACAAATTCGGCCTCGACCTCGAATATACCGAGGAGCGCGTGGCGACGCGGATCGGCATGCTGCCGGTCGGCGAGACCTATATCGAGCTGCTGCAGGGCGTGAGCCCCGACTCGGGCGCCACCAAATGGCTGAAGGAAAAGGGCCAGAGCCTCTTTCACATCTGCTTTGAGGTCGAGGATATCGACGAGGCGCTCCGGGAGCTCAAGGCCAAGGGCACGCCGCTCCTCAACGACGAGCCGATCATCGGCCACGCCAATTGCCGCATCGCCTTTATCGATCCGAAGGCGACCGGTAATCTCCTATTCGAACTCGCCGAGATGCCCAAGGACGGCCACGCCGGACATTAATCTGAGGCTGCGCAGAGCTCTTGCGTGGTTCGAGATGCGGCGCCATGGAGGCGGCGCTCCTCACCATGAGGTTCTTTCGTTATGGCATCGATGAACGGTCCTCATCCGGAGGAGTACGCGCGCGCGTCTCGAATGACGCGCTTGCCGAATATCCTGCTGATGGTCGCGGCACTCATCACTTGCTCTTGCTCATCCGATGATGGCCCGCGTTACCCCGTGGCGCGGCGGCCGCTCGGCGTGCGGGAGGCACTGCATACGGGGCACTGGCGCGGCCAGGTCGGGATGACCCAGGTCGATTATGTCATCGACGAGGTCGCGCCGGCGAGCGTCTCGGTGCGCGTCTCCGGCACGGTGCTGCGCCAAGCGAACCGCAGCCTGCAGACCTCCAGCGTCGACAATTATTTCTACGACCGGCCGCGCACCTGCAAACGCATCGCCGACGGCAAGACCTTCGACTGCACCCGCTACTCCGACATGCATATCGACAACGGCCTGCTCTGCGGTGTCTACCAGGCGCCCGAACAGGTCTACCGCCCTTGCCTCGAGCCGGTGCTTCAGACTAATGCCGCCACTCGTTAGGCGGATGCGCTGCCTCGTCGAGCGCGGTCGGCGGCGGCGCAGTGAGCAGGGCGGGCGCCGGATCGGCTTTCCTCGCCGCCGCGGCCCGGCGATAGCGGCCGGCGGCGCGGATCGTCAGCGGGATCGAGCCGAGATACAAGAGGCCGATCACCACCAGCGTCGGCCACGGTGCGGTGGTCGCGAAGGCCGCCAGCAGGCCGACTCCCAGCAAGGTCGGCACGACGTACTGATGCGGGACGTGGAATTTCTTCAGCGACAGGGTCGGTAGGCGGCTGACCATCAGGAAGGCGACGCCCGCGACCCAGACCGCGCCGAGATAGGGCGAGCGGGCGATCCAGTCACCCCATTCGAAGCTCGCGTACATCGGCATCATCACCAGCCCGGCGCCGCCTGGCGCCGGTACCCCGGTGAAGAATCCAGCAGGCGGTGACGCCGGCTCGGCCGAGAGCTGGGTATTGAACCGTGCGAGGCGCAGCGCGCAGCACACCGCGTAAATCAGCACGATCGCCCAGCCGAGGCTGTGCAGCGCCGACATGGTCCATAGATACATCACCGTGGCAGGCGCGACCCCGAAACTGACGAAATCCGACAGGCTGTCGAGCTCGGCGCCGAATTGCGAGGTCGCCTTCAACATTCGGGCGACCCGTCCGTCGAGCCCGTCAAAAACGCCGGCGACAATGATCGCGTAGACCGCGCCCTGGAAATTGCCGTTGAGCGCGAAGCGGATCGCCGTCATCCCGGCGCACAGCGCGAGCAGCGTCAGGATGTTCGGTACCATGCGGTTGACCGAGGCCTCCTGGATGCGGCGCACCCGCCCGCGCATCTGCGGCCGGCGCACGCGCCCCTTAGGCCGCCGCATCTTGTCGCGAATGGTGGTCCTCATGAGCCCAGTGTATCACGAACGGCACGAACACGCCCCTCTCGCCGCTTACGGAGAGAGGGGGCAATCTAGTCGGCCGAGTCGTTCATAGTGCGGGGTACAACCTGCTCAGTTTGACCCGCGCGTCGGCGGTGGTGAACTGCCAATTCGCCTTGGCGTGCTTCCTGTTGCGGTCAGCTTCCCATGCCTCGACTTCGTCCTTCAACACCCGCTGATCGGGGATGCGGCGGTCGAGGCATTGGGAGGAGAGAACGCTGAGTTCAGATTCCGCCATGTCGAGCCAACTCCCGTGTTTTGGTGTGTAGTGCCACTCGAACCGTTCGACGAGCCGGCGGGCTTCGGCGGGGGGAAAGGCTTCGTACAGCGAAGCTGGCTTGTGCGTGTTCAGGTTGTCCTGGACGAGCACGATTTTTGCTGAACCGGGGAAGTGCGTGTCGGATAATTCCTTGAGCACCTGGGCATAATCCATCGCCGTGTGACGGTCGGTGACCTTGACGTGCCGCCAGCCTTCCAGTGGCGCGAACATCATGAACAGATTGGCCGTCCCATTGCGTCGGTATTCGTAATCGTGCCGGCCGGGCCGTCCGGGTTTCGCCGCGATCGGCACGCGCGTTTCGGCAATGAGTTGCTTTGAGGTCTCGTCGAGGCAGACCAGGGGACGTTGCCGATCATAGGGCCGTTGATAAACCTCCAAGACGTCTTCCATGGCGGCAACAAAGGCGGCGTTGGCGTCCGGCGGGATGACCCATTGCTGCTTCAGATGCGGCTTGAGAGTGTTTTTTTCAGCGTCCGCCCGATCGTGTTGTCGCTGGCCCGTTCGACGATCTTCAGTTCGACGACCGCCTCTTCCAACAGTTGCAATGTCCAGCGTGCGCGGCCGGCCGGCGGTTTGGAACAGGCCAACGCGATTAACCTGGCCTCGGCCGCCCCATCGAAGATCCGCCGCCTCGCCGAATTCGCCGAATGCTTGCGAATCAGGGCCGCCTCCAACCCCTCTTCGACCAGCCGCTGGCGCGTCCTGGCAACCGTGGCGACACTGGTCTCGAGCGCCGCTGCAATCTCGCTGTCGCTCCAGCCTTCACCACCGTCCGAGGTATCGGCTTTCAACAGAATGCGGGCCTTCAGCAGCTTTTGTGCCGGATCCCGCTATGGATAAGGGCGTTGAGCTTCTCCCGCTCCGTATCGCTGAGTGTCACAATGTATTTCTTTACTGCGCTCTCTTTGCTGCCCACGTCTCCGCTCCGTCGCTGGTGACGCGGACATCGATTCAGAGAACCCTCACAAAATCAATGACGGAAGCGACTAGTGGCTGAAGCCTTCGCGTGGTGGCTCGCGGGCTTCGCGGTCGGCCAAGACGGTTTCGCCGCCGATCATGCGCTGGCCTATAGCGACGAGTGGCACGTAAGGCGGCGGCACGTAAATGTCACAGCGCGAGCCGAAGCGGATGATCCCGATGCGCTCGCCGACGCCGACCCTCTGGCCGGCGAGCAGCGGGCAGACGATGCGTCGCGCGACGAGGCCGGCAATCAGCACGCAGGCGATGTCGGGGCCGTCGCCGGAGCTGAGGCGCAGTGCCAGCCGCTCATTGTGCTCGCTGGCCTTGTCGAGGCTGGCGTTGATGAAGCGGCCCGCCGTGTAATGGCGCGCCGCCACCGCACCGCCCATCGGCGCGCGTGCGACATGGACGTCGAACAGATTGAGGAAGATACCGATGCGCGTCACCGGCTCAGTGCCCATGTCGAGTTCCGGCGGCGGCGGAACAGGTGCGATCGACACGACGACGCCGTCCGCTGGGCTGACGATAAGCCCCGACCGCATCGGCGTGACCCGCCACGGGTCGCGAAAGAAATAAACGATCCACAGCGTCACGATCAGCGCCAGCCACCCCAGCCAAGGCCACAGCAGAAACAGAACCAGCGTCGCCGCCGCGCCGATCGCGACGAATTTCCAGCCGTCCGGGTGCACCGGCGCGACGATCTGACGGAGCATTGCCTCAGCGCGTCCGCGGGGCCGCCGTGCGTCCTTCGAGACGCTCGCTTCGCGGGCTCCTCGGCGTCTGACTCGAAACCACCTTCGTCATTCCGGGGCGGCCTGCAGGGCCGAACCCGGAACCCATGAACACGGTCTCCTCCGACGTGGTTGCGGGCCTCGGGACGCACTTTTCGAGGTCCGTGTTCATGGGTTCCGGGTTCATCGCTGCGCGATGCCCCGGAATGACGAGCAAAAAAGCACTCAGACGGCGCCCCAAACGCATTTCAAGTCAGGCTCTCAGGATAAGGGTGGGTTGGAACATGGCAGCACAGGCTTACCTCATCCTGAGGAAGCCGCGAAGCGGCTGTCGCGAAGGATGCACAAACGCCGGCTACCGTCCCTCGCGGCGCCAGGCGGCGATCAGCGTGCCGATCGCGAGCAGCAGCGCGGCGATGCCGGGCAGCAGCGGCGTCTCGCTGAAGCCGGCGACGGTGTAGTCCTCGTTCTCGCGCAGCCCCAGCCAACTGCGCCCGGCCGTGGCCCGGCCCGAGGCGACACGGCGGATTTCCGGCACACCGTTGACCAGCCAGTAGGTGCCGCCGCCGCTCGCCGCAACCAGCGGCGCCAGTCGGTCGGGCGTGGCGCGAACATCGGCGAACTCGATCGGGTTGAGCGGCCCGGCGGCGGCCAAGGCGGTGCGCGTGCCGTCGGTCACCCGATACAGCCCCATCTGGCTAACCGCGAGCGTACCGGTGCTGCGGCCGCCATGTTCCCGGGTGAGGGCCAGCGAGGAGGTGCCGCCGTCGGGCGTGGTCACCGTGACCGGCTTGTCGTCGGGTTCGAGCGATTGCCTGGTGACGACGAGCCGGTCGCCGTCGATCACCGCACGCAGATCATTTTCCTCGAGGTCGGGCTCCTTCATCAGCCAGTAGGCGAGGCGACGCAGTAGCTCGGCCTGCGGCCCGCCGCCCTCGAAGCCGCGCGCCCACAGCCACATCTGGTCGGAGAGGAGCTGGGCCACGCGCCCCTGCCCGATATGGTCGAGCACCAGGAGCGGCTGGCCGTGATCGCCGGTCATCAGCGTCGTACCGCGATGGACGCGGGCATCGACCTGGCGGAACCAGCGTCCCCAATTCGGGCTGCCGCCGGGCTGGCCGGCGCCCGGCAGATCGGCGGTCACCGGATGACGCCAGCCCTGCGTCGTCAGCTCGGGCTTGAACCCCTCTTCCTCGACCGTCCCTGACGGTTCGGTCGGCAGGATTTCGCCGAGCGGCGTGCGGAAGAGGCTCATTGGCGTGCCAAAGCTGGGACCAGTCGCTTCAAGAAAGGCGCCGCCTTTGCGCACGTAATTGACGACGTTCTGGATATAGGCCTGCGGGATGACCCCGCGCCGGCTGTAGCGGTCGAAGATGATCAGGTCGAACTCGCTGAGCTTGACGTCGAACAGCTCGCGGATCGGAAAAGCGATCAGCGACAGCTCACGGATCGGCGTGCCGTCCTGTTTTTCCGGCGGCCGCAAGATGGTGAAATGCACCAGGTCGACCGACGGGTCGGATTTGAGGATGTTGCGCCACACCCGTTCGCCGGCATGCGGCTCGCCGGAGACGAGCAGCACCCGCAGCCGATCGCGCACGCCGTTGACGACGACGGCGGCATGATTGTTGACCAGCGTCAGTTCCTGCGGTCCGGCCTCGACCTCGAACTCAACGACATTCGGCCCGCCATGGTCGATCGGGATCGACAGCGGCACGTCGCGGCCGACCGGCACCATCTGGATATGCGGTGCGCCACCATCCTTCCGCCAAGTCAGCTTGGCTTCGGCCGCGGTGACGCCGGTCGGCGCCGGCAGGTCCTCGACCCGCACGGTCAGCGGCACTTCCTTGCCGACGAGGCCAAAGCTCGGCGATTCTTTGACCACGAGCCGGCGGTCGCCCTCGCCCGGCCGCCCGGAGAGCAGCACATGCAGCGGCGCGCCGAGCTGCGCGGCGACAGCCTTCGCATCACCGGAGGGCACGTCGTGCACCTGGCCGTCGGTGATCATCATCACCCCGGCGAGACGCTGGCGCGGGATATCGGTCATCTCGCGGTTGAGCGCGGCGAAGAGGCGCGTGCCGTCATCGCCGCCGCCGGGCTGCGGCTTGGCTGCGCGCACGACGCGGACATCGAGATCGGGTTCTTGACCGAGCCGGGCGCGCAGCGCCGCCAGCGCCGCTTCGCTCGCCGCGGCGCGGTCGCCGATCGTCTGGCTCGGCGATTCGTCGAGCACCACGACCGCGACGTCGCGCTGGGGCGTGCGCCTTTCCTCGACCAGTGCCGGGTTGGCGAGGACCGCGAGCAGAATGACGACCACGGCGGTGCGCCAAAAAATGCCGCGCGCCCGACGCCAGGCGCCGAACGCCAGGATCAACACCGCAATCCCGGCGAACGCCGCGATCGCCACCCATGGGATCAGCGGCGCGAAAGCGACGGTGTAGGCGCTGCCATTCATTGCCCGAGCCGTTCGAGGATTGCCGGCACGTGCACCTGGTCGCTCTTGTAGTTGCCGGTCAGCACGTACATCACCAGGTTGACGCCAAACCGATAAGCCATCTCGCGCTGCTGCTCGCCGGCCGGCACGCAGGCGAATTCGGGGCGATTGGCGCTGTCGATCGCCCAGGCGCCGGCCCAGTCGTTGCCGCCGACAATGACGCCGCTCACGCCGTCATTGACCCGGTCCTCGGCCGGTTCGACCCAGACCTGGCTGCTGTTCCAGCGGCCGGGAAATTCGTGCATCAGGTAGAATGACTTGGTCAGCACGTGGTCGGGCGGCACCGGGATTAGCGGCGGGATTTTCACCCCGCCGACCAGCGTCTTCAGCCGTTCCGCCGATTGCGCACCGCTGCCGAACGGTCCGGGTGTGCCCTCCGCCGAGTCGCGCGTGTCGAAGAGGATCGTGCCGCCGGTGCTGAGATAGCGGTTGATGCGTTCGACCGCGCGCGGCGAGGGCGGCGCCTGCTGCCCGGTGACCGGCCAGTAGAGCAGCGGAAAGAAGATCAGCTCGTCGTTTTCGATATCGACGGCGAGCGGCTCCGCGGTCTCGACCGCCGTGCGGCGTGCGAGGATCTGGTTGAGCCCCAAGAGGCCATCGCGACTCTCGGCATCAACGGCGTCGTCGCCAGTGCGGACATAAGCAAGGCGCAGCTCGGAGGTTGCGCGCACGACGAAGTCGTCGTCGGCGCGGGTGGCGGCCGGGATCAGCAGTATCAGCAGCGCCAGCCCGGCTGTGGCGGGCGGGACACGCCGTCGCGGCCAGCGCATGACACCGCGCAGCGTGTAGGCGATCAGCAGGTCGACCAGCGCCAGGATCAGCGCCGCGACCAGCAATGGCGGGCGGATATCGGTCTCCGCCTTGTGCGCAAAGGTCTCGTGCGCAATGCCGGCGGGCAGCGTGCCGATCGGCTTCAAGTCGACGATACCGGAGGCTAGATTGAGCGCGCGGCGCGTGTCGGCGGTGCCGTAAAAGCCGGGTGGATGACGCGGCGAGGCGGCGGCGGTGGCGATCTCCTTGGCCGAGATCGGCTGCGCCGTCGGCGCGGCGCGCTGCAGGCGGCCGAACCCATCCAGCGTTTCGAGCGGCGGGAGCGCCGCGTCGCCGGCCTCGGCGACGCCCTCGCTGATCGCCACGATGCGCCGCAGCATCTCAACGAAAAGCCCGGATAGCGCCAGATTCGACCACTCGGCATTGGCCGTCGTGTGGACCAGCACGATCCAGCCTTTGCCCTGCTTTGCGGCGGTGACGAGCGGCGTGCCGTCACCGAGCCGCGCCCAGGTCTTGCCGGCAAGCTCGATATCGGGTTCGGCCAGCACCTGCCGCGACACCGTCACGTCGCCTGGGATTGCCAGCCCGGCGAACGGGCTTTCGGTCGCGAATGGCGCCAGTTTCGCCGGCTGCTCCCAGCTCAACGCGCCGCCGATCGTGCGATCGCCGCGGCGCAGCCGTACCGGCAGCAGATGATCCTCGCCCTCGGCGAGATGCGGGCCCGCGAAGCGCAGCAGCACGCCGCCCGCCTCGATCCATTTGCGCACGCTCTCCTCTTCGAGTGGCGAATCCGGACCGGCATCCGCGTAGATCAGCACCGCCAGCTCGCGCTTCAGCAACTCACCGGCGGGACCGCGACGGATCTCGGTGAACGGATCGAGCGCGCGCTCGAGGTAGTAGGTTTCGCTAAGCAGCGGCTGGTTGCTCGGGTTGGTGCTGGCGGCGATGCCCACAGGCCGGCGCCGCCAGCGTTCGTCGACCAGCAGCGTGGCGGCGGCGGACTGGTCGCCCTCGATGTCGATGCGGGTGATGCGATTGCGCAGCTCGGTCGGCATCGGCAGCTTGACGAGCGTGCTGCTGGTGCCAGGTTCGATCGTCGCGCTTTCACGGCCGAGCAGCGCGCCGTCCTCGTCGCTGGCGCGCACCGTGACCGAGCGCGGCAGCGGCGCCGGCAACGATTTGACCGCGACCGACAATTCCTTGCCGCCGCGTTCGCTGGGTGGACCGCCGGGCGCGACCAGTCGCGGCGCGTCGGACGCGGCGGCAGCGACATAGCGCAGGCTGCCGCGGTCGGCGAGCGCCTTCGCCAGATCCGCCGCGGCACCGTCGTCGACCTCGTCGCTGAGCCAGACCGCGCTGGCGCCGCCCGACAGCGGCAGGGCGTTCAGCCGTGCCAGCGCGTCCTTGCGGTCGACGCTCCACGGCTTCGGCACCAGCGCCTGCACCGCCGCGCGCGCGTCGGCGGCGCGGACCGGCTGCAGCGGCGGCGCCGGCCGGTCGCTAGCGAGCGGTGCCGTGGTCAGCAGCACGATCTGCCGGTCTTCGCGCTCTGCCTCGGCAAGCAGGTCGAGCGCTGCGGCTTGCCGCGCCGGCCAGTCGCCGGCCGCGGCCCAGCCGTCGTCGATCACCACGATCACCGGCCCGCTGCCGGCGAGCCGCGCCTGCGGGTTAAGCAGCGGGTGCGCCAGCCCGACAATGACCAGCGCGGCGAGGATCGTCCGCAGCACGATCAGCCAGAGCGGCGTGCGCGCCGGCGTCTCCTCGCGCGGCGTCAGCCCGAGCAGCAAGCGCAGCGCCGGAAACGGGATCTGCCGTGGCGCCGGCGGCGTCACCCGCAGCAGCCACCAGATGACCGGTAGCGCCACCAGCGCCGCAAGCAGCCACGGCGAGGCAAAGGCGAATGCGCCGAGCGAAAGCATCAGCCGCTGTCCTTCGTCACCCCCGCGCAGGCGGGGGTCCAGAGCGACCGCGCGTCACTTGCTGTGGATTGCCGCCTGCGCGGGAATGACGACCGGAAGGTGGCGGCGCGTAAGGCGCTCATCGCCGGCGGTCCGGGGCCAGGGTCGCATGCAGCGCGAGCAGCGCCAGATAGGGCGGCCGGTCGGTGCGGTGCGTGCTGAACGACCAGCCGACGTCTTGAGCGATGGCCTGGAGCCCCGCGCGATGCTCGTGAAAGCGCCCGGTGTAGGCCTCGCGAATGGTCTCGACGCGGCCGATCAGCAGCTCGTCGCGCTCCTCGACCCCGGCGAAGCGGACGCGTCCGTCGAACGGCAGGTCCTCCTCGGCCGGGTCGACGATTTGCAGCAGATGCCCGCCGACGCCCGCAGCGGCATAGCCGGCGACGATCTTCTGCGTCTCCTCAAGCGGCGCGAGAAAATCGCCGACCAGCACCAGTTGCCCGGCACGCGGCAACGGCTCGACCGCCGGCAGGCCGGTCCGAGCCGATACCGCATGCGGGCCGTCGCGCTCGATCAGATCGACCAGCCGCGTCAGAGCAATACGGCCGCTCAGCGGTGGCATGCGGCTGCCCAGCAGCGCCAGGCGTTCACCGCCGCGCACCAGGAGGCTCGCCAGCGCCACGAGGATCAACTCGGCGCGCTCGCGCTTGCGCGGCCAGTCGCCACCCGGCACATAAGCCGCCGAGCTGTAATCCATCGACGGCGACGCATCGCGCCACAACCAAACGCTCTGCGCCGCTTCCCATTCGGTCTCGCGGACATAAAGCCGCTGGGATTTGGCGCTCTCACGCCAGTCGATACGGCCCGCCGCGTCCCCCGGTTCATACTGGCGGAACTGCCAGAACGATTCGCCCTGCCCAACCCGCCGGCGGCCGTGCACACCCTGCGCGACGGTCGCGGCGATGCGCTCGGCGGCGACGAGCAGCGGCGGGAGCGCCGCCGCCGTCTCCTCCGCGCTATGGCGCAGCGACCCCACCGCCGGACGCGGTCCGAGCGGCACCGTCGCCATGCGGCCGATGGCGCGGGCGGAGATCACGTGGCCGAACTCATCCGGGCGTGCTCACCGCAGCGGCGCCATCATCTGCTCGATGACCTGCGGGACGCCGATGCCCTCGGCGCGGCCGGCGAAGCTGACCGCCATCCGATGGCGCAGCACCGGCGGCGCCAGCGCCAGCACGTCGTCGACCGACGGCGCGTAGCGGCCGTCAAGCAGGGCGCGGGCACGGCAGGCCAGCATCAGCGCCTGGCTGGCGCGCGGACCAGGCCCCCAGGCGACAAAGCGGCGCGCGCCCTCGGCATTGTCGTCGGGGCGGCCCGAGCGCACCAAGGTGAGGATCGCCTCGACGACGCTCTCGCCGACCGGGACGCGCCGCACCAGACGCTGCGCCGCCATCAGTTCGTCGACGGTCATCGCTTGACGCGGCGCGGCCTCATCCGCACCGGTGGTAGCGATCAGCACCCTGCGCTCGGATTCGAGGTCGGGATAGTCGACATCGATCTGCAGCAGGAAGCGGTCGAGCTGCGCTTCCGGCAACGGGTACGTACCTTCTTGCTCCAGCGGGTTCTGCGTCGCCAGCACATGGAACGGCCGCGGCAGCGGGTGATATTGGCCGGCGATCGAGACGCGGCCTTCCTGCATCGCCTGCAGCAGCGCCGATTGGGTACGCGGGCTGGCGCGGTTGATTTCGTCCGCCATCAACAGCTGGCAGAATACCGGGCCGGGAATAAAGCGAAATGAGCGCCGGCCCGTGTCCGCTTCCTCCAGCACCTCGGAGCCCAATATATCGGCGGGCATCAGGTCGGGCGTGCACTGGATCCGCTTGTCGTCGACGCCGAGAATTGTGCCGAGTGTCTCGACCAGTCGCGTCTTGGCGAGGCCGGGCACGCCGATCAGCAGCGCGTGGCCGCCACAGAGCAGCGTGATCAAGGCTTGCTCGATCACTTCGTGCTGGCCAAAGATGACCTCGCCGATACGTTCGCGGACGAGGTGCAGCCGCTCGCCGAGCGCCTCGACTTCGGCGACGAGATCCCCGGGAGGGGAATTAATGGGTGTCGTTGAAGCCAAGCTCGCACAACCTTCTAAAAGTGACGGCGAAACGCCGACACTGATGGAAAATACCGCGCCCGGCAATTCGCCGGCGAGGCAGGTAAGTCGCGGCCAAAGACCGCCACCAGTTAATCACGGCGATCTCGACATGAAGATCGCCCGCGACGGCACCTGGTTTTATCGCGGCTCGCCGATCTCGCGACAGCGGCTGGTGAAGCTCTTCGCTTCGGTGCTGCGCCGCGAGGATGACGGCAGCTACTGGCTCGTCACGCCCGTCGAACGCGGCCGCGTCGTCGTCGAGGATGCGCCGTTTCTCGCCGTCGAGGTCAACTCCAAAGGTGCGGGCCACGACCGTCGTCTCACTTTTAGGACCAATCTCGACGAGATTGTGGCGGCTGGGCCAGAACATCCGCTGCGCATCGCCGCAGCTGCAAACGGCGAGCCAGAGCCGTATCTGCTGGTGCGGCCGGGGCTCGAAGCAGAGACTCAATCGCCCGGTATTTTACGAGCTGGTCGACTTGGCCGACGCCGAACGCGGCGACGGCCGCGGGCCGTTCGGATTGTGGAGCGACGGCGTGTTCTTTGACTTCGGCGACCCGGAAGACGACAAATCGTGACCGCCGCCTCGCTTAGTCGCGAAGAATTGATCGCCCGACTGGCGCGCCGTCGGCCCGGGCGGCGCGGCTTCGGCGGCACCAGCGACCCGCTCGAAGCGGCCGAGATCCGCGCGGCGACGCGCGGCGATCACGATCTCAACCCCGGCGACACGCCGCCCTCGACAGCACTACGGCCGGCTGCGGTGCTGGTGCCCCTGATCGAGCGGGCCGATGGGATGACCGTGCTGCTGACCCAGCGCACGCCGCATCTCTCGGCGCATGCCGGGCAGATCGCCTTTCCCGGCGGCCGCGTCGAGGAAGAGGACGCCGACCACATCGCGACCGCGCTGCGCGAGACCGAGGAGGAAGTCGGCCTGACGCGCGACCTGATCGAGGTGATCGGCCGGCTCGACACCTATGTCACCGGCACCGGGTTCGAGATCACGCCGATTGTCGGCCTCGTGCCGCCGGCCTATACGCTGACGCTCGACGCCTTCGAGGTCGCGGATGCGTTCGAGGTGCCGCTGTCCTACATTCTCGACCCGCGCAACCATAACCGCACCGAACGCAAATCAGCGGGGCGGACGCGGGTGTTTTTCGTGCTGCCGTACGAGGGTCGCAACATCTGGGGTGCGACCGCCGGGATGCTCGTCAACCTTGCGGAGGTTCTGACCTCTTGAGTGCGCGATGCTGCGCGAGCTTCTGACCCTGGTCGTGCCGCTGCTGCTGCCGACCGTGCTTTATCTCGTGTGGCTGCGCATGGCGCGCTGGTCGGAGACCGGCGGCGCCATGGTATGGCGCGGATTCCCTTGGATCTGGCTGGCGGCGATCGGTGTGGTGCTGACCGCACTGGTGCTGGTCGTGGTCACGGTCGGGTTCGGCACGCCGATTCCGGGGATTTACGTGCCGCCCCGCTACGAAGGCGACCGCATCGTGCCCGGCCATATCGAGCCCGCCAAGCCATGAGCGAACTGCACCCCACCTGGCTCGACGAAGTAGCGACGCAGCGCCTGCTGGGCGCGTTGGCCGAGGCCGGCATCGAGGCGCGTTTCGTCGGCGGTTGCGTGCGCGATGCGCTGCTCGAGGTCGAGACCGGCGACATCGACGTCGCCACGCCGGCACTGCCGGAGCAGGTGATGGTGGCGCTCGCCTCGGCCGGGATCAGGGCGGTGCCGACCGGCCTCGCGCACGGTACGGTGACCGCGGTAATCCCGCCGCGAACGTTTGAGATCACGACGCTGCGTCGCGATATCGAAACCTTCGGCCGCCATGCGCGCGTCGCGTTCGACGCGGGCTGGGCGGAAGACGCGGCGCGCCGGGATTTCACGATCAACGCGATCTACCTCGCGCCGGACGGCACGATCGACGACCCGGTCGGCGGCCGCGCCGATCTGATGGCGCGGCGGGTGCGCTTTGTCGGCGATCCGGCGACCCGGATCGCCGAGGACGTGCTGCGGGTGCTGCGCTATTACCGGTTCGAGGCTCGCTTCGGCAGCGGCGACGGCGATCCGGCGGCGCGCGCCGCCTGCCGCGACGCGGTCGCCAAGCTGGTGACGCTGTCTGCGGAGCGCGTGGCGCGTGAGCTGCTGCGGCTGCTCGTCGGCCCCGCCCCGCTGCGCGCGCTGACCATGATGCGCGATGACGGCGTGTTCGCGGCGTCGCTGCCGGCGGCGACGCGCATCGACCGGCTGACGGCCCTGCTGCCGCTCGCCGCAGCCGACGATGCGATCTTGCGCCTCGCCGCATTGCTCGACGTCGATGCGGTCGCCGCCAAAGCCGTCGCCGCACGGTTGCGTCTGTCCGTCGCCGAGACCAAGCGGCTCGCGGGGCTCGCCGCGCCGTGGCCGCTCGCCCCGCAGACCGATTCCAAGGCTCAGCGCTTCGCGCTGTATCGGCTCGGCGAAGAGCGCTACACCGATTTGGCGCTGTTGCTCGCCGCCGACGGCCAGCTCAAACCAGCGGCGTTGCGCCGACTTCTCGACCTCGCCGAAAACTGGGAGGTTCCACGCTTTCCGGTGGGCGGCGATGACGTAACGGCGCTGGGCGTCGCGCCAGGGCCGCCGGTCGGGCAGCTGCTCGCCGCGGTTCGGCGCTGGTGGGAAGAGGGCGATTTCGCCGCCGACCGCAGCGCCTGTCTCGCGCGGCTCGCAGCGCTTATTCGCTCGCCGGAACCGCCGCGCGGCGCAGCGCCCACGTGTTGAACAGGGTTCGCAGCAGACGTTTCGCCGGCATCTCGATAACCGAGTATAGCAGCCACGAGAACGCATAGATCGCCGCCAACAGCACGAGCAGATAAGGCACGGTCCCCAGCGATTCGAGGCCAAGAAGCTGCAGCTTCTGCATGATCTGCGGGTGGGAGAGATAGGTCGAGTAGCTGATGTCGCCGAAGAATTGCGCGGGGCGGCTCGACAACCCCGTCGCCAGCGCCCATCCGCCGCGGGCGAGCGAAAAGATCAGCAGATAGCAGCACGGCGCGAACAGAAAGTTCTGGTGCAGGTTGACGATGAACGCGCCGTAGGTGAAGTGGTCGATCGCCTTCCATGGGTCGTTCTCGCCGAAATAGCGGAACTGCACGTAGAGCACCACCATCACCACGATGCCGACGATGCCGAGCGCGGCCGATGAGACCCGGTCGAGCCCGCTGCGCTGGCGTCGGCTGAGCCGGAACAGCTGGCAGGTCAGCACCCCGCCGATAAACTCGGGCAGCCGGCAATAAGGCGATTCGTAAAGCACCCAGCGATAGAAGGAGTGGTTGTAATCATCGATGCGCGAGATGAATTCCGGGCGGATCTGCAACACCGCGGGTTCCCAGATGTCGCGGGTGATGAACAGGCCGAAGAAAAAGGCGTAAGCGGCGATGCAGAACACGATCAGGACGATGAGACAGGTTCGTACCGTCCGGATATTGGCGATTCGATACAGGAACAGCGCGTAGCAGACATAAAAGAAGATTTCCGTCGATACCGACCAGGAGATGTAGAACAGGCCGATCGGATGGCCGTCGGCGGTGAAGGGCCACCACGTCCAAGCCGCCGCCAGATAGGCAAGCAGCGTCGGAAAATTCTGCGGATGGGCCAGCGCGTGCCCCGTCGGCGTGCGCACGATCAGATAGGCGAGCAGTACGAAATAGAGCGGGTAGAGGCGGGAAAACCGCGCCACGGCGAATTCCGTCGCGGCGCGGCCCCAGCCCCGGCCGAACGCCTCGGAATAAACGTAGTGGATGATGAAGCCGCTCAGCGTAAAGAACAACGGCATTCCGATCGCTGTGACCTCGAGCCACGGGCTGTAGGAATGCCCCAAGACGATCGTGAAGGCGGCGACAAAGCGCAGCCCGGTCAGCGCGTCGATATTGTCGCGGGCGACGGTCATCGTTGGGCTCCCCGGATCGCACGCCAAATTTTTTCGGATGTCGCCGGCATGTCGATGTGCTCGATGCCAAGCGGGCTGAGGGCATCGAGCACCGCGCAGATGATGGTCTGCGGCGCGGCGATCGCGCCCGCCTGCCCCGAGCCTTTGACCCCGAGCGGATTGGCGCCGGTGGGCTGGCCGTCGAGCACAATGTCGAGGTCGGGCAGGTCATCGGCGCGCGGCAACGCATAGTCGAGCAGTGAGCCGCTTAGCAGCTGCCCCGAATCCGGATCGTAGACCGTGTGCTCCAGCATCGCCTGGCCGATGCCCTGGGCGACGCCGCCCTGGACCTGGCCGAGGGTCAGCAGCGGATTGATCATCCGGCCGTAATCGTCGACCGCCAGATAGCGGCGCAGCGTCACCAGTCCGGTTTCCGGGTCGATCTCGACCTCGGCGACATGCGTACCCGACGGGAAAGTGATGAGGTCGCATTCGTTCCACACCCGCGCGCCCAGCCCCGGCGCCGCGCCGTCCGGCAAGGTCGCCGGGTCGGCGGCGGCGCGCGCCACGGCGAGCAGGTCGACGCTGTGGCCGCTGCCGCGTACCGCGAAGCGGCCGTCGGCGAAGTCGAGCTCGGCCGCGTCCGCCTGCAGCAGGCCGGCGGCGACGGCGCGGCCCTTGGCGACAACCGCCTCGGCCGCGCGATGCAGCGCAAAACCGCCCTGATGCATCGAACGCGCCCCGCCATGCCCGTTGCCGCGCGGTATCTCGCGGGAATCGGCCTGGACATAGCGGAATGTCTCGAACGGCAGCCCGAGCAGATCGGCGGCGATCTGCGCGTAGGCGGTCTCGTGCCCCTGGCCGTTCGATTGCGTGCCAAGCAGCAGCGACACTGCGCCGTCGGCCTCGAAGCGGATCTCGGCGCCCTCATTCGGCGCGCCGCGCGCGGTTTCGAGGAAGCAGGCGATGCCGAGCCCGCGCAGCTTGCCCGGCAGCGGCGCGGCTGCCGGTCGAACCCGCGCGACCACCGCATCGAGATTGGCGACAAACTTGCCGCTGTCGACCACGGCGCCGAGCGCCTTGGGGTAGGGGAATTGGGCGATCAGGTTGCGTCGCCGCAGCGCGACCGGGTCGAGACCGAGCCGGCGCGCGGCCAGTTCGACCAGCCGCTCGATCAGGTAGTTGGCTTCCGGCTTGCCGGCGCCGCGATAGGCGTCGATCGGCACGGTATTGGTGAACACGCCGCGCGCGCTCATGAAGATCGCCGGGATCGCGTAGACCCCGCCCATCGCGGTCGACGGCGCGTTGGTCGAGCTGCCCGGCCCGTTGGTCGAGACATGGGCGCCAAGATTGGCGATGGTCTCCGCCGCGAGCGCGAGAAACCTTCCGTCGGCGTCAAGCGCCAGCCTTCCTCTGGTGTGGTTGTCGCGGCCCTGGGCGGACGACACGAAATCCTCGCCGCGCTCGCCGACCCATTTCACCGGCCGTCCCAGCCGCCGTGCCGCGTAGAGCACCAGCACGAGTTCGGGATAGAGGAAATTCTTCATCCCGAACCCGCCGCCGACATCCGGCGCGTGCACCCGAATGCGTTCCGCCGGCAGGCCGAACACCGAATCGGCAAGCTGCGCCCGCAGGCTCTGCACCCCCATGCCGCTCAACAGCAGGTCGAAGCTGTCGTTCGCGGCGTCATAGGTGCCGATCGCCGCGCGCGGCTCGATCGGCGCGACGACGAGCCGGTTGTTGATCAGTTCCAGCTCAACGACATGCGCGGCGATCGCCATCGCCGCGTCGACCGCCTCTTGGTCGCCGCGCTCAAAGAGGTAGGAGAGGTTGCCTGGTGCTTCGTCCCACAACAGCGTCGCTCCGGGCGCCAGCGCTGCAGGCCCGTCGACGACCGTCGGCAGCACCCGGTAATCGACCGCCACCAGCTCGGCTGCGTCGCGCACGATGTCGCTTCTGTCGGCGACGATAAAGGCGACCGGGTCGCCGACATGCCGCACCTTATCGCCGGCGAGCGCGAATCGTGGCGGCACGATCATGGGGCCGACCGTCGCGACCTGGGCGATGCAGGGCAGCGGGCCGATACCGTCAGCCGCTAGGTCGGCGGCGGTAAAGACGCCGTGGACACCCGGCAGCGCCCGGGCCGCTTCCGCGTCGATGCCGGCGATCTCCGCATGGCCGTGCGGCGAGCGCAGCACAATCCCGTGCAGCTGGCAGGGCGCGTCGATGTCGTCGACAAAGCGGCCCTGCCCGCGCAGAAAGCGCGCGTCCTCGACGCGGCGCAGCGAGCGGCCTATCATCCTGTCCGGGGTCCCCATCGCGCCGATTTAATCGCTTTCTCCGCCGCGATGCGACAGGTAGATTGCCGCTCCATGGGGCAACGCCGCTTTGTGGTCGAGTTGATCAAGCCGTCGCATTACGACGACGACGGCTACGTGATCCAGTGGGCGAAGTCGTGGGTCCCCTCCAACTCGCTCGCCTGCCTTTACGCGATCGCCCAGGACGCCGCCGCCAATCACGCGCTCGGTCCCGATGTCGCGATCGAGATTAGCGCCCATGACGAGTGCCACACCGTCATCCCGATCAAGAAAATCGCGGGCCGCATCGCCGCGGCGGATGGCGGGCTGGTCTGCCTCGTCGGGGTGCAGTCGAACCAGTTTCCGCGCGCCATGGCGATCGCCGAGCAGTTCCGCGCCCACGGCATCGCGGTCGCGGCGGGCGGTTTCCACATCTCCGGCTGCCTATCGATGCTCCCCGAGCTGCCGGCCGACATCGTGGCGATGCGCGATATCGGCGTGGCGCTCTTCGCCGGCGAGGCCGAGGGCCGGCTCGCCGATGTGTTCCGCGACGCGTTCAACGGCGAATTGCGGCCGATCTACAATTTCATGAACGACCTGCCCAACCTGCAGGGCCAAGTAACGCCGTTTCTCCCGGTGCAGATCCTCAAGCGCTACAGCCAGACGCTGGGCGCCTTTGATGCCGGGCGTGGCTGCCCGTTCCAGTGCAGCTTCTGCACGATCATCAACGTGCAGGGCCGAAAGTCGCGCTGGCGCGACGCCGACGATGTCGAGGCGCTGGTGCGCGCCAACCTCGCCCAGGGCGTCTTCCGTTTTTTTATCACCGACGACAATTTCGCGCGCAACCGCAATTGGGAGCCGATCTTCGACCGCCTGATCCAGATGCGGGAAGAGGAAGGGCTGAGCCTTCAGTTCATCATCCAGGTCGATACGCTCTGCCACAAGATCCCCAACTTCGTCGACAAGGCGGCGCGCGCCGGCTGCACCCGTGTCTTTATCGGCCTCGAAAACATCAACCCGGACAATTTGCTCTCGGCCAAGAAAAAACAGAACCGGGTGCACGAGTACCGCAACTTGTTCCTCGCCTGGCGCGAGCGCGGCGTCATCACCTATGCCGGCTATATCCTCGGCTTCCCGAACGACACGCCGGAGCGCCTCGCTCGCGACATCAAGACGGTGCAGGAAGAGCTGTCCGTCGATCTGCTCGAATTCTTCATCCTGACGCCACTACCCGGCTCGGCCGACCATCAGCATCTCTCGAAGAACGGGGTCTGGATGGATCCCGACATGAACAAATACGATCTCGAACACGTCACCACCGGCCACGCGACGATGAGCGCAATCGACTGGCAAGCGACCTACCGCGACGCGTTCGAGCTTTATTATTCACCCGCACATGTCGAGCGCATGTTCCGCCGCGCCAAGGCCTCGGGCATCAAGCCCGTGCGGCTCGTCAATCATGTGATGCAGTTCTACTTCACTTTTATGCAGGAAAAGGTGCACCCGCTGCAGGGCGGCTTCTTCCGGCGCAAGGTGCGCACGCAGCGCCGCGCCGGCCTACCGCTGGAAAACCCGCTGGTCTTCTATCCGCGCCGGCTCGCCGAGATCGTGACGACGCATGTCCGGCTGGTGCGCTATTACCTCCTCCTGCACCGCATCCGAAAGAAGGTCGAGCGCGACCCCGTGCCCTATACCGACCGCGCGCTGATCGCGGTCGACGAGGAAAGCACGCTGCCGACGGCGCCGGTGCGCAAGCCGGCCACGGCGGCGGCCTGACCCCCACCCCAACCCTCCCCCGCCAGCGGGGGCGGGAGAAATCCGGCGCCCGGCGCTTATCCCCCTCCCCTGCTGGCGGGGGAGGATCGGGGTAGGGGTGCGCTGGCTTTCCCGAACGCTCGCAGGAAGGTGGCGACCGCATTACGCGCGCCCGCTGCCAGTTCCTCCGCCGCTAGCGTTACATCGAGCCGCAGTAGCTGGCGGAGATGCGCGTCGCCGCGCAGTAGCGCGATGAACTGCTCGGCGGCGAGCCGCGGGTCGGGTACCGACAGTGTGCCGGCCTCGTCGGCGCGCCGCAGGAAGGCCTCGATTTGCACCCGGGTCCGCTCCGGCCCGGAATGCCAGAAGATTTCGCCGAGTTGCGGAAAGCGCACCGCCTCGGCGATGGTGATCCGGTTGACCGCGACCGCATCGGGCGACAGCACCAACTTGAGAAAACGCTGGGCGATCTCGCCCAGCGACGCCTCGACCTCACCGGGGTCCAGCTCGTGCACTGAAAAACCGTGGAAGTAGCGTTCGCCTTCGTGCGACACGACGGCGCCGAACAGCTCTTCCTTGCTGGCGAAATAGGCGTAGAGCGTCGCCTTTGATGCTCCCGCCTCGCGGGCGATCGCATCCATGCTGACCGCACCGAACCCGCTCGCGAGAAACATCCGCCGCGCCGCCGCGAGGATGCTCTCGGCCTTTTCGGTGGGGGCGCTCACGGCAGCCATGCTTGCGCGTGTGACGTTCATCGCTTGACAGCATGTACCCCCGCTTCCATCGTGCCGGCAACACTGAACTGAACGGTTCAGTCTAAATTCCCACGGGCGGAACGCGATCTTTCCTCACATGCGCAAGACGTTGTTGGTGGTGCTGCCGGTGGTGCTCCTCGCAGCGGGCATTTATGGCGGTTGGTATTGGTGGCACGACTTGCGCTTCCAGCAATCGACCGACGATGCCTATGTGGCAAGCGATGTCTCACTGATCGCGCCGACCATCGAGGGCACGATCAAGGAGGTTCGCGTCCACGACAACGAGCAGGTCAAGGTCGGGCAAATCCTGTTTCTGATCGATGACGACGATTTCGTCGCGCGCTTCAACCAGGCCGAGGCGGCGGTAGCGAGCGAGGAGGCGACGCTCGTCACTTACGATACCCGCCGCTTCTTGCAGATCGCGATGATCAATCAGGCCGGTGCGGCGACGCACGCCGCCGAGGCCGAGGTCAACCGCGCCAATCTCGACCAGCACCGCTACGAGACGCTGATCACCAGCGAGGTCGCCACCAGGCAGCGTTACGAGACGTCGGTGGCCGACGCGACCAAAGCGGCGGCGAATCTGCTGCGGGCACAAGCGTCGCTGCAGGCGGAAAAGGAGCAACTCGCCGTCATCGA
Source organism: uncultured Alphaproteobacteria bacterium (assembly GCA_963778385.1). Taxonomy (GTDB): domain Bacteria; phylum Pseudomonadota; class Alphaproteobacteria; order ATCC43930; family CGMCC-115725; genus DATARH01. The sequence goes on from CAVZUA010000050.1 coordinate 42,886, forward strand.
TGCGCAAAAGCACGAGCAGGAGGCGAAGCTGTCGCAGGCCCGCGCGGCGCTGAAGCTGGCACACAACCAGCTCGACGACACGATCATCCGCGCGCCGGTCGACGGCGTCGTCGGCAACCGCGCCGGACAGATCGGGCAATATGTCAGGCCGGGGACGCAGCTCTGCTCGCTGGTGCCGCTTCCCTATGTCTATGTGACGGCGAACTTCAAGGAAACGCAGCTCACCCTGATGCGACCGGGACAGCCGGCGGAAATCTCGGTCGACGCCTATCCCGACCAGGCGATCCAGGGCCGGGTCGAAAGCTTCGCGCCGGCGAGCGGCGCGCAATTCTCGCTGCTGCCCCCGGATAATGCGACCGGCAATTTCACCAAGATCGTCCAGCGCGTGCCGGTCCGCATCGCGGTGCCGGAAGGCGGGCCGCTCGCCGCCTTGCTGCGGCCGGGCTTGTCGGTGGAGGTTACGGTCGACACGCGTCACCCGGGCGCGGCAACGGCTGACGGCGCCATTATCGGCGCGGCCGAAGGTAAAACCATGTCGACCACGCGATGACCCTCGTCTCGCTGCGGCGCGAGAGCCCGCCGTCGGCGAAACAGGCACGGCCCGCCGAACCGGCGCCGCCGTCCGCTCCCGCGCCGCCAGCCGCGACCGCCGACCACCCGCTGCCGACGCTGCGCGACTGGTTCGGCGTGCTGGCGATGGTCGTCGGTCAGTTCATGGCGATCATGGACGTGCAGATCGTCACCAGCTCGCTGACCCAGATTCAAGGCGGGCTGTCGGCGAGCCCCGACGAGATCAGCTGGGTGCAGACCGCCTACCTGATCGCCGATGTGGTGATGGTGCCGCTGTCCGGGAGCCTGTCGCGGCTGTTGTCGACACGGGTCGTCTTCGTCAGCGCGGCGCTCGGCTTCACCGCCGCGAGCGCGCTGTGCGCGACCGCCACCAGCCTCGGCCAGATGATCCTCTACCGCGCCCTGCAAGGCGCCTGCGGCGGCGCGATCACCCCGACGATCTTCCCGGTGGTCTACACCAAGTTCCGCCAGCCGCAGCTCGGCCAGATCATGGTGATCATCTCGCTGATCCTCAATCTGTCGTCGACGTTGGGGCCGACAGTCGGCGGCTACCTGACGGACACGCTGTCATGGCACTGGTTGTTCCTCGTCAACATCGTTCCGGGCATCGCCGTCTCGATCGTCGTCTGGTGCTTTATCGACATCGACAAGCCTGATTTCTCGCTGCTGCGCAGCTTCGACATCACCGGCCTCATCCTGATGGCGCTGTTTCTCGGCGGTCTCGAATACGCGCTCGAGGAGGGGCCGCGCTGGGACTGGCTGGACGACACCACGATCCGCCTGGCGGTGGTGATCTCGACGGTCGCCTCCGTGCTGTTCTTCTGGCGGGTGCTGACCTACCGACAGCCGATCGTCGACCTGCGCACCTTCCGCAACCGCAATTTCGCGCTCGGCACGTTCTATACCTTCGTCATCGGCACCGGCCTCTACGGCGCGACCTATGTGATCCCGCTATTCCTCGCGCAGGTGCGCGGCTTCAGCGCCTACCAGATCGGCATGACCGTCGTCGTGACGGGCGTCGCGCAGATGGTGATTTCGCCGTTCACCGCGATCATCGCCCGCAAACTCGACCTGCGGATCATGCTCGGCATCGGCATGGGCCTCTTCGCGGTTTCGATGTACCTGACCGCCAGCCTCACCAACCAGGCGAGCTTTAACGAACTAGTGGTGCCGCAGATCGTGCGCGGCGTCGCGTTGATGTTCTGCTATCTGCCGGCCAACCTGATCTCGCTCAGCACGCTGCGGCCCGACATGCTGAAGAACGCCGCCGGGCTCTACAATTTGACCCGCGACCTGGGTGGTGCGATCGGCCTTGCGACGATCGGCACGATCATGAACAACCGGCTGCATTTCCATTGGAGCCGGCTGATCGAGAACATCAACCCGGCACGGCCTGCGGTGCAGCATTTCCTCGAAACGGAGACCAGCCGGTTCGACACGCATTTCGCCGGCGGCGGCGGACCCGCGGCGGTCAAGCTCCTTGGCCGGCTCGTTTATCGCGAGGCGCTGGTGCTGACCTTCAACGACGTCATTCTGCTGCTGGGCGTCCTGTTCGTCGTCGGGCTGTGCCTGATGCCCCTGGTCCGCGCCCGCAGCTCCTTTATGAGCCGCTAGGGCGGGCTGGATCAAACGGGATCATTATTCTCCGTGGCCTTCCGGGCTTGCCCCGACCATCCGGCGGGACTGCGACGACCGTTCCGATGGTTGAACGCGCCTATCCCGTGAACGGATGCGTGGCGATCCAGTGCCGGGCGATATCGATGCGGCGGGCGAACCAGACTTTGTCGTGGCCCGCGGCGTAGTCGATAAAACGCTCGAGCGCCGCGGTGCGGCCCGGCCGGCCGAGCAGCCGGCAATGCATGCCGATCGACATCATGCGCGGCCGCTCTTCGCCCTCGCGGTACAGCACGTCGAACGAATCCTTCAGGTAGGTGAAAAACTGGTCACCCGAGTTGAAACCTTGCGGCGACGCGAAGCGCATGTCGTTGCTGTCGAATGCATAGGGTACGATCAACTGCGGCCGGCCATAGCGGTTGTCCCAAAAGGGCAAGTCGTCGCCGTAGTAATCGGAAGCGTAAAGAAACCCGCCTTCCTCGACGACGAGCCGAAGCGTGTTTGGGCTGCAGCGGCCCTGGTACCAGCCGAGCGGCCGCTCGCCGGTCATCCGCGTCTGAATTTCGATCGACTTGGCGATGTGCTCGCGTTCGACAAGCTCGGAGACGTACTGATAGTCGATCCAGCGATAGCCATGGGTGGCGATTTCCCAGCCCGCGGTCATCATCGCCTCGACCGCGGCGGGGTTGCGCTCCATCGCCATGGCGACGCCGTAGACCGTGATCGGCACGCCACGCGAGGTGAAGGTACGGTGCAGCCGCCAGAACCCGGCGCGGCTGCCATATTCGAACAGCAACTCGATGACCGGGTTGCGTAGGCCGGGCACCGGCTGCGCGCCGACCAGCTCATTGAGAAAGGCCTCCGCCGCGACATCGCCGTGGAAAATCGCGTTCTCGCCGCCTTCCTCGTAATTCATCACGAATTGCACGGCGATCTGCGCGCCGTTTGGCCATTGCGCGTGGGGCGGCGTCGCGCCGTAGCCGACCAGGTCGCGCGGGTAATCCGCCATGTGCTGCTCCTCCTGCTTCTCGCCCCTGGGGTCGGGCGGCGTAACGGCGCTTCGGCTGTGCGAGATTGGGCGTTTAGCGTGCAAATCGAAGGCCAGCGCTTTATCTTGGCGTGTGCTTTGCGTGCGATTCAAGCGATGAGCGATACTGCGGTCGAACTCACGCCGGCCGGCGTGTTCACGGAAACACAAACCGGGCGCAGTCTCTACGGCGTTGTCGATTTGCGCGTTTTCGGGCAGCGCTCCGATCGGCACGGCGCCCTGCGGTTCGCGATCCATCTCGCCTGTATCGCGGTGACCGGGACACTCGTCCGGCTGGCCCTTCCTTCATGGTTCCTGCTCGTCCCGGCGATGCTGCTGCACGGGTTGACGCTGGTGACGATGTTCGCGCCGATGCACGAATGCACGCATCGCACCGCCTTCGCTTCACGCAGCGCCAATGCCGTCGTCGGCTGGATCGCAGGCTTGCTGAGCTTCTACAATTCGACCTTCTACCGCTATTTCCACGCTTGGCATCACCGCTACACGCAAGACCCGGCGCGCGATCCCGAATTGATGTTCCCGCGCGCCGCCGATCGGGCCGCGTATCTGCGGGAAATCAGCACGATCGGGTTCTGGCATCGCCGCGTCACCGATTACGTGCGGCTGGCGCTGGGAATGGCGCGCTTGCCGTTCCTCCCCGACAGCGCACGGCGCGCGGTCGCGATCTCGGTTGCGTGCCAACTCGCGATTTATCTGGCGGCGCTGGTTGCGGTCGCGGCGGGGTTCACGGCGCCGCTCTATTTCTTCTTCCTGCCGTCGCTGTTGGCGATGCCGTTGATGCGCGCCTACCTGCTCACCGAGCACACGCTGTGCAGCCGCGACCAGAATTTTCTGACCAACACGCGCACGACGCTGACGATCTTTCCGGTCAGGGTGCTGATGTGGAATATGCCGTTCCACGCCGAGCACCATTTGTTTCCCTCGGTGCCGTTTCACCGCCTGCCGGGGCTGCACGAGAAGATCGGCGACCAGTTTGCCCATGTGGCGCCAAGCTACGTCGCGACCAATCGCGAGATTTTCCGGTCGTTTTAAGGGAATTCCACGGGCAGATGGGTTGAGGGAACCGAAACCGAAACCCATCATTCCAATATCTCGAAATGCGCCGCGGTCGGCATCATCGCGGCGCCATTGATCGGGACCATGTCTTGCGGGCAGGCGGAGAAGGCGACCACGCAATCCATCTCGGCGCGCAGCGTCACATAGCTGCCCGGTGTGCTCACCGGCGGCAACACGTCGATCGCGTTGCCGTCGATGACGGGAATATTCATGAAAAGATTAAGCGGCGACGGCGTTTCGGGCGGCGTCAGGCCAAGCTCCGCGAGGCCCGCGGCGAGGTTGTCGGTGCAGTTGTCGTGATAGCCGACACAGCCGAGCAACTCATAGCGCCAGCGGTCGCAGGCCGCGACCAGCGTGTCGTGAATGCCGCCCGAATTGTCTTCGACCAGGCTCAGGATGGGCCGGCGGCGGTTCGTTACCAAAGGATCGCCGATCTGGGGGATGATCCGGCCGATATAGATCCGTGTGTGCTCCATCGACATGAATTCGCGGATATCCGCCGCCGCGAACGCCCAGGTGTCGACCACCTGCTGACCAAACGTGTTGATCACCTTGACGCTTTGGCCGGCGGCTAGCCGGGCCGCCTTGCCGCGCCGTGCCGGGATCTCGATCATCGCCGCGCCCCTCGCTTTTGGTCGCCATACGAAAATCCTACACCGCGCCGCGCCGTCATCATTGAGTTTTGATTAAGGTTATCGCGGCAATCTGCAGGCATGCCGAGCGGTAACGAAGCACAGCGACAAGCAGCCCCGCGCCGCTCCGCCAACCGTCGCGTCTACATCATCGGCGTCTTCTGTATCGCGATCACGCTGGCCGCCACTGTCCTGTCGGTCGGGCTACTGCGCCATGATCGGCTCGCCGAGGAGATGAAGAACACGCGCAACCTATCGGTCGCGCTCGCCGAACAGACGGCGCGAACGATCCAGGCTGTCGATCTGGTCGTCGAAGAAACCCGGGGCATGGCGCTGGGCGACGGCGATGCCGACGTCGAGCGCTTCCAGCAACGAATGCAGACCGAGGAGACGCACAAATACCTCTTGGCTCGGCTGCATAGCCTGCCGCAGGCCGCGTCACTGGCGGTGCTCGACAATACCGGCAGGATTCTCAACTTCACCCGCGTCTGGCCGATTCCGGAGATCCACGCGGCGGAGCGAAAATTCTTTCGGCATTTCAGTGAGCACACGGATAGCGGCGCGTTTATCGACGGCCCCTTTGTCGACAAATACAGCCGCGCCTGGGCGATCATGGTGACCCGCCGGATCAGCGGGCCGCACGGGGAGTTTCTCGGCGTCATCGCCGGCGTGATCGAGACCCGCTATTTCGAGCATTTCTATCGCGACGTCGCCACCTATGAAGGCGAAGTCATTGTCACTCTCCTACCGCGACGGAACTGTGCTCGCGCGTTATCCGAGCATCGAAAGCATCATCGCCAAGCGATTGCCGAGCGAATCGCCATGGTACGCCATGGTCGCGCAAGGCGGCGGCACCTTCCGCACGCCGGGATATATCGACGGGCTGGCGCGAATCATCTCGGTCGAGCCCCTCAAGGAATACGGGCTCGCCGTCTCGGCCGGGATCACTGAGAGCGAGGCGCTCGCCCCGTGGCGCAAGCAGGCGTTGATCATCGCCGTCGGCGCGCTGGGCGCGGTGGTCGGTTTCGCTTTCCTGTTCCGCGCACTGGCGACCCAGTTCCACCGCGTCGAACTGCGCTCCGAGGAGTTGGCACAAAGCGAAAGCCGCTTTCGCGACTTCGCCGTCGCCTCATCGGACTGGTTCTGGGAAACCGACGAAAATCATCGCTTCACCTACGTCTCGGAAGGCATCCGAAAATTGGGCCAGGAGCCCGCCAGCCGCATCGGCCGCAGCCGCATCGAATTCGCCCAGGACGCCGAAAGCGAAGCGGAGAAATGGCACGATCACCTCACGATCATTAATCGGCACGAGCCGTTCCGCGATTTTGTCTACGCGCGCAAGAGCGGCGACCAGCCTGAGAATACGATCTCGATCAGCGGCAATCCGATCTTCGATGCCGATAGGCGGTTCCTCGGCTATCGCGGCACGGGACGCGACATCACCCGCCAGGTCCAAGTCGCCCGGAGTTTGCGTGAAGCGAAAGACGCCGCCGAAGCAGCCAACATCGCCAAGTCGCAGTTTCTCGCCAATATGAGCCATGAGCTGCGCACGCCGCTGAACGCGATCATCGGCTTTTCGGAAGCGCTCGAACTGGGAATGGCAGGCTCACTGCAGCCGCGCCAGGCCGAATACGCCGGACTGATCCATCAAAGCGGCGAGCATCTGCACAACGTCATCAACGACATCCTCGACCTTGCGAAGGTTGACGCCGGCAAGCTGGAACTGCACGAGGAAACCGCGATCGACCCACGCGACGTGGTCGATGCCTGCGTCACGCTGATGAAAAGCCATGCGGTCGCCGGCTCGGTTGCCCTGTCGGTCGACGCCACGTCGCGCCTGCCCTATCTGCGCGCCGACGCGACCCGACTGAAACAAATCCTGCTCAATCTGGTGTCCAACGCGATCAAGTTCACCGAGGCCGGTGGCGAGGTTGTCGTCTCCGTACGGCACGGCGACGATGGAGGCATCGCCTTTGCGGTCCGCGACACCGGGCCGGGCATGACCGAGCGCGAAATCGCAACCGCGCTCGAGCCGTTCGGCCAAGTCGACGCCAGTCACACCAGGCGCCACGAAGGCACCGGCCTGGGTCTGCCGCTGGCGCAGCGCCTCGCCGAGCTGCATGGCGGCTCACTGGTCGTCAGCAGCGTCAAGGGACGCGGTACAACCGTGACCGTGACCCTGCCGGCGGAGCGGACCATGGCGATACCTGTCGTTTCCGAGACAATCGACGACGGCTGATCAGGCCCAGCTCGCCACCTCGCCAAGTTCGAGCCGCGGTGGCCGCTGATGCAGCGCGGCGCGATTGCCGTAACCGATATTCAGCAGAAAATTCACCCGATAGCGCCCGTCCGGGAAGAATGTCTCGTCGACGGCCTTCGGGTTGAACCCCGACATCGGGCCGCAATCGAGGCCATGCGCGCGCAGCGCCAGCATGAAATAGGCGCCTTGCAGCGAGCTGTTGCGGAACGCCGTCTCGGTCGCCAGCGCCTCGTTGCTGGTGAACCAGGAGCGCGCGTCGGTATGCGGGAAGAGCCGCGGCAGATGTTCATAGAAGAGTGTGTCGTAGGCGACGATCGCGGTAACCGGCGCGGTGCGCACCTTGTCGGAATTGCCCGACGACACGCAGGGCAGAAGACGCTCCTTGGCTTCCTGGCTTTTGACCAGTGTCACGCGCATCGGTTCGCAATTGCCGCTGGTCGGGCCGAGCAGCGCCATCGTCAGCGCGCTTTCGATCACGGCGTCGGATACCTCGCGCTCCTGCCAGCGGGAAAAGGTGCGGGCCTCGTCGAACAACTGCGCCAAGGCAGCGGGGTCGATCATCGTCATCCTGGTGTCACCTCGATCCGATAATCCAACGATTGGCAAGATTGATGCCGCCCCGCGCCCCGCCCATCACGGCTCTGCAAATAAAAATCAAGGCGTAATTTGGCGGTAAGCGGCCCTGTGTCAGTGTAGCCGAGGGAATGGTCCCGGGAGCAGCACTTTGAAGACGGTCGTCGTCTCCCGCGACGGAGACTTATCTGTCGCCGCGCATCTCGCGGAGATGCGAAGTTGGTTGGCCGAGCGGGGGATCGAGCCGCGCGAATTGGTCATGCTGCACGTACTCAACTTCCGCGTTGTTTTTCGCGGGACGTTCGAAACGGCCGAGCAGGCTGATCAGTTCACCGCGCGTTTCGGCTGAGCAATAACGCTGGCGCGCGCGGTGCGTTGCGGCGCGATCATGACCGGTACCGGACGAATGTCGTGGAACCGAGCCGGCAGGGCTCCGTTCCCATCACATGGCCAGCTTTCTTGACCGAGCGATGGATTGGCGGCGCCGCGCCGCGGAGTTGCGAACCGTTGCCGAGACCATGATGACGGCAGCAGCGCGATCGAGCCTTCTCGACATGGCGGCGGCGCTCGAACACCACGCGGGCAATCTTGAGCAGACCGCGGGCAAATTCGCATGCGCGCGACAGACGGCGGCGGCGGTCGTCCATCGTCGCCATTTCCCGCGCCAGCGTTTGCAGTGTCGTCCCGGGTCGGATTGAGCCGGTCAAGTCTGCTTAAAGCAGCGATTGGCGTTTTCCCAGAACAGCTTCCTCGCCTTGCCGCCGGCAACGCTCGGCCATTCGAGGATCTTGTCGATCGAGTTGGGAAACCACGACTCGAAATGCGGATAGTCCGAGCCGAACATCAGGCAGTCGTCGCCAAGACGCCCGTCATCATGTCGAACATCGGCGCTTGTTCATGCGCCTCGACATTGGCGAAGACCCGGCCGGCGGCGAACTGCTCGCTCGGCAGCCGTTTGAGCTTCGCGGTGCGGCCGACATAGCTCACCTGCTCGTCCATCCGCCGGACCCAGAACGGTAGCCAGCCAAAGCCGCATTCGAGCACGCAAAGCCGCAACCCCGGATAGCGGTCGAGAATGCCACCGGCGAGAAACCCGGCCATAAAGCGCATCGCACCCCAGGGATGCGAGCACAGCCGCGCGAGGTACACGTTGTCCCACATCTCGGTGTAGCCGGGGAAATAGGGTGCGGACCAGGTGAAGCTGTGATGCACGATGGCGAGATCGTGGTCCTCGGCGGCGCGCCAGATCGGTTCGAGGTCGGGGTGGTCGACCGGCGTCTCATTGGGCAGCAGCGGCTGCACCGCGACCGCCCATTTCGAGGTGCCCCAGCGCCTGATCTCCTCAACCGCCAAGGCGACGTCGCGGGTGGAGGCGACGATGGGGCCTTTGAGGCGGTCCGGGTAGGGACCGCAGAACTCTGCCATGTGGCGGTGATAGGCGCGGATGAGGCCCGTTTCGAGCGACACGTCGGGCACGCCGACAATGCTTGTCCAAACGGACGGTACGAGGAAATGCACGTCCGAGCCTTCCTCGTCCATGTCGAGAACGCGGTTGTCGGAGCGGTCGTCGATGACCCCGAAGCTCGGCCGCCTTTTGCCGCGCCACACCCGGCCATCACCGGAGCCGGGGCTGGCTGCCGCCTCGCCGAGCGTGCGTTCATAGAGCCGCTGCTCGAAGCGGTAGGTGGTGCGCTCGCCGCCGTCGACCGTGCGCGACTTCACTTTCGCCCGGTAAGGCGCGAGGTCGTCGAGCCGCACGCGGAAGCCCGGATCGACATATTTCTCCAACACGTCGGCGCCGGGATCGATATGCGTGTCGGTGTCGTAGACGCGGAATCCGTCCTTCATCGCCGCTCTCCTAACGCGAGATCAAAACCTTGGCCGGCCCCCTCCCAGCCGCTCCGCGGCTCTCCCTCCCCCGTGGACACGGGGGAGGGTCGGGGCGGGGGCCGGCACAACATTCAAATCGCCCCGGTTTTTTAGTCGACCGGGGCGCGGGCATAGAGCCGCACCGCATTGTCCCAGAGTAATTTGCGCTTGCGCGGCTCCGGCATCCCCCATTCGGCGACGATCCCGGTCGATTTGGGGAAATGGCTTTCCCCATGGGGATAGTCGGAGGCGTACATCAGCACGTCGTCGCCGACGAGATCGGCGACCGCATTGGTCAGTGCCGCGCCCTCGGGAATTTCGATGCTCTGGAAATAGCGGCCGGAGGTCACGTAATCGCTCGGCCGGGCGCGCAGCGCCGGCAGCGCCGCCTTGATCGTCTCGGCATGCTCGTCGAGCCGCTTGATCCAGAACGGCAGCCAACCGTGCCCTGCTTCCAGCGTGCCGATGCGCAGCGTGGGGTATCGATCCATCACGCCGCTGCCGATCATCGCCGCCATGTTGCGCATGCCGCACCAAGGATGCGCCGCGGAGCGCTGCAGCCAGAGATTGTCCCAGGTATCCTCGCCGCCCGGCGCATAAGGCGGCATCACCGTAAAGGTGTGCAGCACCACCGCGAGGTCGAATTCCGCGGCCGCGGAATAGAACGGCTCGAGGTCGGGGTGATCGAGAGGCTGGCCGGCCGGCGCGTAGACCATCAGGCCCCAGGCCCAGCTGGACCGGCCCCAGCGGCGGATTTCGTCGAGCGAGCCGGCGATGTCGCGCGCCGCGGCGAGAATCACGCCGCCCAACCGCTTGGGATAAGCGCCGCAATAATCGCTCATCCAGCGGTGATAGGCGCGGTACATCGCGCATTTCGAGCGCGATGTCGTCGCCGGCGGTGAAGGTACCGAACCAGCCCGACGGCAGCGTCAGGTTGACGTCGACGCCCTCGTAATCCATGTCCGTGATGCGCGCCATCGGGTCGGCGTCGACCCGCGGCGACGGCTCGCGCTCGCGCGCCACGCCGGTAAAGCCAGCCATATAGCCGGCCGGCGCCTGGTCGCGCTCGGCGTCGCCGAGCCGCCGGCGATAGGTCCGTTGCCCCTTGATGTAGGTGACATGACCAAAACGGCCGGTCGAGCGATAGGCCGCCCAGCCCGTGAGCCGGTCCTTTTCGGCCTGGCTCAAATATCCCTCCAGGATCGCCGCGTCGGGGCCGACATGGGTGTCGGAATCGAAAATCCGGTAGCCATCGCGCGCCATCATGTCCTCCGGTATTTCGCCAGCGCCGCGGCCGACAGGTAGCGTTCCTCGAGCGCGCGCTGCTTGGCCTCGCCTTCGCCGTCCTCGGGCATTTCCGGGGTCGGATAGGGCCGGGCGGCCCGGCTGGCGACGAAATCGTCCCACGCCGCCACACCGCGCTCGCGGAACGCCTCCATGAAGTCCCACAGCGCCGCCCAGGTCACATGATGCGTGAAGCCGGGATACCAGGCGATCGTCACGCCGAGCGCCAGATGCTCGTCGAGCCCGAGATAACGCCCGAGCTTTCCCTTCATAAACGAGAACGGGCCTTCGAGGACGGCGCGCGCCAGCTTGATCTCGTCGACCGAATGCGGCGATTCGAGCTGCACCCAATCGACCCCGGCCTCTTCGCGATAAGCCTTGAGCCGCGCTAACGCGTTGTCGAGCCCGCCATTCGCGGCGTCGCGCGCATAGCACTGCGCCATGACGACGAAGTTCGGGTCGAGCTCGTTCTTCATGTCGACCGCGGCGCGGTAGCGCGCGATCGCCAGATCGAGCGGCACGACCTCGACGCCGGCGCTTTGCGTCTTGCGCTTGCCCTCGATCGGCTGGTCGTCGATCCGCACGCCGGCGATCCCGCGCGCGGATGCAGTCGCGCACCATCCGGCGCACCGCCATGATCCCGCCATGCCCGGTATCGCCGTCCATGATCACCGGGATCTTGACGCTGTCGGCGATCCAGCCGGCGATCTCGACGCATTCGCCGAGCGTCGCGGTGCCGACATCCGCCATGCCGGTATAGGCGCCGACCACCCCGCCCGTGCCGACAAACAGCGCCTCGCAGCCGGCGCGCTCCATGATGCGGGCATGCGTCGCGGTCGGCGGATGCAGCACCGCCAGGACCTTGTCGCGGCGGCGGATCAATTCCTGGAGACGGGCGGAGGTGGGGTTGGTCATCGCCGCCTCAGCGCATCTTCCATTGCGGCTTGCGGCGCTCGCGGAACGCGCGGGGTCCCTCGGCGCCGTCTTCGCTCTCGGCGACCTGCTGATCGAGATCGCGGGCATAGGACACCAGCGATGGCGGGAAGGCTGCCGTGAGCCGATACAGCCGCACCGCCGCCTGTACCGCCAAGGGTGAGCTGTCACAGATCATTTCGGCGAGATGCTCGGCCGTCTCGAGCAGCTTGTCGCGCGGCACGACCTTGTTGGCGATCCCATGGGCAAGGCATTCGGCCGCGCTGAGCCGGCCGTTGCACAGTGTCAGATAGGCCGCGAGTGCCCGCGGCAGCGACGTATACAGATTGTGCGCGGCGCCGAGGCGGCCGACCTTGGTATGGGTATCGCCGATCCAGGCTTCCTCGGCCATGACCCGCAACTGGCATTGCAGCGCCAGGGACAGGCCGACACCGACGGCGAAGCCGTTCATCGCCGCGATCAGCGGCTTTTCGAGATTGACGTCGCTCGGCTGCCCGCCGCCGCCCCAATGGTACATCGGGCTGTTCGGATCTTCATGCGGGGTGCGCCTGCCCTCGGCCTGATACTGGGCGAGGAACTTGACGTCGCGGCCGGCGCAGAATGCGTCGCCCCGCCCGGTAACGATGCCGCAATAGATATTCGGGTCGAGCCCGATATCGCGCCAGCACGCGCGCAGTTCGGCGTAGGCGTAGCTGTGCAGCGCGTTGCGCACTTCCGGCCGGTTGATCGTCACGTAAGCGACATGACCCTTCTTCTCGTAGATGACGAATTTCAGGTCCTTGGGCGCCCCCGAAGGGTCGTACAGGGATTCGTAATTCGGCATGTCGGTATCCTCCGGCTTGGCTTTACGCAGGCGGTGCTATGCCCAGAACTCGCGCGAGGCGATGCGCGCACCCTCGGCCAATGCGGCCAATTTGGCCCAGACGATTTGCGGGTCGACCGCCGCTTGGCCGACCCAGGTACCGTAGCCGCAATCGCTGCCGCCGATGACATTCTCGCGCCCGACGAGGGCCGCATAGCGGCCGATACGCTGGGCGATCAGCTCGGGATGCTCGATGAAATTGGTCTTCAACTCGATGACGCCGGGGATCAGCACTTTGCCTTCCGGCAGCTTGACCGACTCGAACACCTTCCATTCGTGCGCGTGGCGCGGATTGGCCGCCTCGAACGACAGCCCGGCCGGCTTGGCCGTGAAGATCACATCGATGATGTCGGCGAGCGGCACGTCGCAATGATGCGGCCCCTCGTAGTTGCCCCAGCACAGATGAATCCGGGCGCGATCCGCTGGGACATTGCGCAGCGCGTGGTTCAGCGCCTCGATATGCAGCGCCGCCGCCTGGCGGAATTCGGCGGTGGTGAGGTCGGCGTGCTGGATGTGCCGGCCCATCGCCAGATCGGGGCAGTCGATCTGCAGGACGAATCCGGCATCGACGACGGTTTCGTATTCCGCCCGCATCGCCTCCGCGATGGCCGCGAGATACGCCTCCTGGCTTTTGTAGTAGCCGTTGTGAAAAAACAGTGAGACCAGCCCCGGCGACGCGGCGCTCATAAAAGCCTCCTCAGCGCGGGGGCCGTTCAACGCCGATTTCAGGTTCGCCGCGTCGGTTTTAGCGGCCTGCGCGTCATGCACCGCGATCGGACCGTTGCAACCGGGTGTCTTGCGTCGGGCGCGGCCGGGGTCGCCGAAGACGCGGCGCGCCATCTCGGGGAAATTGACAAGGTCCTGGTAGGTCAGCGGGTGGCTTTCGCCGCCGAAGCCGGCGAGGCGGTCCTTGATGTAGGTCGCATAACTCGGCTTCGACAGCTCGCCGTCATTGACGATGTCGATCCCGGCCACAACCTGCTTTCCGACCACCTCCGCGACCGCCGCCGCGATGCGCTCGCCGAGCGCGGCCGCATCGACCGGCACGCCTTCTTCCTTGGCAAACATCATCCGCACGAGGTCGTCGGGGCGCGGCAGGCTGCCGGTGTGCGTCGTCAGAAAGCGCTCGCTGCTGCGTTTCACGCCAGACCTCCCCGATTTTGCGCCTGCCTCTTTTGAGGAACGAGTCTGTGCTAGGGTCGCACAAAAGGGAAGAGGACGATGCCGCATTCACGCTGGTTGATGGCCGTGCTGATGGTCGCACTTACCGGCTGCAATTCCTGGCGCGGCGAGCCGGACAGCCACGGGCCGCAATGGATCGAGCGCCCCGCCATCGACCTCACCGACAAACTCGGCCAACCCGACCGCAAGGTCCGTCTGCCGCCGCCGGCGCAGTCCATCGCGTGGCTCTACACCGGCGGCGCCGAGCCGGGCTTTGCGATTTGCGAGCGGATTTATTTCGTACGCGGCCCGACCGTCGTCGGCTACAGCGAGCACGGCACCGACCCGCGATGCACTCGCACCGCCGGCCGCACCAATGATTGACCCGGCGGCGCGCCGGCTTACGATGGCGTGACGACGGCAGGAGCGCAGTAATGGGCTACGAGACGATCACGGTAAAACCGTTGGCCGGCGCACTCGGCGCCGAGATCGCCGGCGTCGATCTCAGCGGGCCGCTGAGCAACCAGCAGCGTTCGGAAATCCATGACGCGTTCCTAGCCCACTGCGCGATCTATATCCGCGGCCAGGAGCTCGGCGGTGCCGACCTCTTGCGCTACGCGTGCTATTTCGCCGAGCCGTCCTGCTATCCGTTTGTCGAGGGCATGCCCGACTTCCCACAAATCTTCGAGCTCCGCAAGGAGCCGGACCAGCGCAAGAACGTCGGCAGCGAATGGCACTCCGATACGACCTATCTCGACAAGCCGCCGATCGGCACGATGCTCTACGCCCGCGATATCCCGGCCTATGGCGGCGACACCATGGTGGCCAACCAGTACCTCGCCTACGAGACGCTGTCCTCGGGCATGCGGCGCATGCTCGACGACCTTACCGGCATCTATAGCGCCCGGATCATGGGCGGCCGCGGCAAGCGCGAGGAAGACAAGCACATGAAGATGAAGAACACCGACCGGGCCGACACGATGCAGGCCGAACACCCGGTCGTGCGCACCCACCCGGAAACCGGCCGCAAGGCGCTCTATGTCAGCAAGCAGCACACAGTCCGCTTCAAGGGCATGACCGAGGAGGAGAGCCGGCCGCTGGTCGAATTTCTCCAGGCGCACTGCACCCGGCCCGAATTCACCGCGCGCATCCGCTGGGAAAAGGGCACGGTGACGCTCTGGGACAATCGCTGCGTCCAGCACCTCGCGATCAACGACTACCACGGCCAGCGTCGCGTGATGTGGCGCCTGCCGGTGGGCGCGGAGGCGGTGGTTTAGTCTCGCGATGACCCCCACCCCAACCCTCCCCCATCGAGGGGGAGGGAGAAGAAAGGTGTAAGCGGTGCTCGTCCCCTCCCCCTTGATGGGGGAGGTTAGGGTGGGGGTGAACGGTCAGTGCACCGCCGGCTCGCGCAGATGGCAGGCGGCATGGTGGCCGGGGAAGACCTCACGCATCGGTGGTTCTTCCTGGGCGCAGCGCTCGAAGGCGAGCGGGCAGCGCGTGCGGAATCGGCAGCCCGAGGGCGGATCGATCGGGCTCGGCACGTCGCCGGTGAGGATGATGCGCTTGCGCTCGATCTCCGGGTCAGGCACGGGCACCGCGGACAGCAGCGCCTCGGTGTAGGGGTGCTGGGGCCGGGCGAAGAGCGCGGCGCGATCGGCCAACTCGACGATCTTGCCGAGATACATCACCGCCACGCGGTGGCTGATATGCTCGATGACCGCGATGTCGTGCGCGACAAACAGATAACTGAGCCCGAAATCGCGTTGCAATTCGACGAGCAGATTGATCACCTGCGCCTGCACCGACACATCGAGCGCTGACACTGGTTCGTCGCAGATGATCAGGCTCGGCCGCAAGGCGAGCGCGCGGGCAATGCCGATGCGCTGGCGCTGGCCGCCGGAGAATTCGTGCGGGTAGCGATCGAGCGCCTCGGCACGCAGCCCGACTTTTTGCGCCAGTTCGGTAACTTGCCGTTCCAGTTCGGCGCCCGCCGCCATGCCGAAATTCTTGAGCGGCTCGCCGATGATGTCGCGTACCGTCAGGCGCGGGTTGAGCGAGGAATACGGGTCCTGAAAGACCACCTGCATCTGCCGGCGAAACGGCCGCATGTCGCTCTTCGACAATCCGTCGATCCGCGCGCCGCTGAGCCAGATTTCACCGGCTGTGGGATCGAGCAGCTTGAGGATCGTCTTGCCGACGGTCGACTTGCCGCAGCCGCTTTCGCCCACCAAGCCGAGCGTCTCGCCCTGGCCGATGTCGAACGACACATCATCGACCGCGCGCACCTGTCCCACCGTCTGCTGCAGCAAGCCCTTCTTGACCGGGAAATGCTTGACCAGCCCTTTGACCGAAAGCAGCGGCGCCTTCGCGTTCATTCCGCAGCCGCTCGCGGATTGTAATGGAGGACGAGCAACTGCTCAGCACCCAGCGCTGCTAAAGCATAGGTACGGCCTTGGTCATCACAGAATTCCACTTCGTAACGCCCTGGGCCGACGATATCGACGATCGTGCCGACCTGGCCCCGCAGCAACGACTTGTCGGAAACATCAACGGTCAGCGCGACAACATCGAGCAACTGAAGGGCCATCAACGGCATCCCCTACAGCACATAGCAAGTAACGAACCGCAACACTTCATCGCCAGCCGGCGCAATCCAGCTTGATCTGATAGTCGCCGTCCCTGCCAAAGTCGTCATCTCAAAGTCTAACACGTAGCGTTGGCCGTATTCATCGAGTTCACCCCGTTTCAAATCGTAAGAACGGTCGCGCACGGCATCGAGCAAGGTGCCGCGCAACAACTCGACATCGGTCGCCGTCAATCCCAGCCGCGAACGAAAAACGCGCGCTTTGTGGCGGCCTCGCGGGTGTGACGTTGAGAGGCAATAATCACCGAGCTTTGCAGCATCGACAATGACTTCGGGAATGCTGCCATTTCATGCCTGTCATTCCACGCCGATCCGGTCGGAATGGAAGCACGCCGCGTAATGCCCCGGTTCCTTCTCCTCGAAGGGCGGCGGCTCGCGGCGGCAGATGTCGGTGGCGGCGAAGCAGCGGTCGGCAAAGGCGCAGCCGGGGATCGGCTCCCTCAATGACGGCACGGTGCCGGCGATCTCGGCGAGGCGCGGCGGTACTTCGCCGGCCGCGAGCGCGCCGAGCCGCGGCATCGAGCCGAGCAGCCCTTTTGTGTAGGGATGCATCGGCCGGCGGAACAGCGCCTTGACCGGCGCCTCCTCGGCCTTGCGCCCGGCATACATGACGATGACGCGCTGGGCCATCTCGGCGACGACGCCGAGATCGTGGGTAATCAGGACAATGGCGGCGTCGATCTGCTGCTTCAGCTCGCGCAGCAGATCGAGGATTTGCGCCTGGATCGTCACGTCGAGCGCGGTCGTCGGCTCGTCGGCGATCAGCAGCTTGGGGTTGCAGGCCAGCGCCATCGCGATCATCACCCGCTGGCGCATGCCGCCCGAGAGCTGGTGCGGGTATTGGCCGACGCGGCGCTCGGCCTCGGGGATATGCACGAGGCGCAGCATCGCCACGGCTTTTTCTTGTGCGGCGCGCTGGTCGAGGCCCTGGTGCAGGATCAAGGTCTCGGCGATCTGCCGGCCGATCGTCAGCACCGGGTTGAGCGAAGTCATCGGCTCCTGGAAGATCATCGAGATCTCATTGCCGCGGACCTTGCGCATCTCGGCGTCGCTCAGCGCCAGCAGGTCGCGCCCATCAAAGCGGATCGACCCCGAAACGATGCGTCCCGGCGGCGACGCGATCAGCCGCAGCACCGACAGCGCGGTGACGCTCTTGCCGCAGCCCGCACTCGCCGACAATTGCCAGCGTTTCGCCGGGAAGCACAGAGAACGACACCCCGTCGACGGCGCGCACGGTGCCGTCGCGGGTGAAGAACCAGGTGCGCAGATCGTCGATTTCGAGCAGCGGCCGCACCACCGTAGCGGGGGCGGCGGGGGCCACAATTTTTTCGACGACCGCCGCCACGCGTCAGAGCCGTCGCGCGAGGCGCGGATCGAGCGCGTCGCGCAGACCGTCACCGAGAAGGTTGATCGCCAGCACGGTCAGCGACAGGAAAATGCCGGGAAACAGCACGATGTAATAGGCGACGAGGAACACCGCGCGCCCCTCGGCCATGATGTTGCCCCAGGAAGGGATGGTGGGCGGCGTGCCGGCGCCGATAAATGACAGGATCGCCTCGACGATCATTGCCGAGGCGGCGATATAGGTGCCCTGCACCAACAGCGTCGCCATCGTGTTCGGCACGATGTGCCGCCACATCGTCCGGATATGCGTGGTGCCGCTGGCGGTTGCCGCCTCGACAAAAGGCTGCTCGCGCAGCGTCAGCACGACGCTGCGCACCAGCCGCGTCACGCGCGGTACCTCAGCGACGGTGATCGCGAAGATCACGTTCTGCAGGCTGGCGCGGGTCAGCGCCATCAGCGCGATCGCAATCAGCACCGCCGGGATCGACATCAGCCCGTCCATGATGCGCATCACGATCGCGTCGACCCAGCGGTTGAAACCGGTCACCAAACCGATCAACAGCCCGAGCGCGGTCGAGAACGCGCCAACGCTCAGCCCCACGGTCAGCGACACGCGCGCGCCGTAAAGCGTACGGCTGTAGATGTCGCGGCCGAGCATGTCGCTGCCGAACCAATACGCCGGCGACGGCCATTTCAGCCGGTGCGCCGGGCTCAACGCGGTCGGATCGACCGTGCCGAGCCAGGGCGCGAACACGGCGATCGCCACCATCAGCGCCAGCAAAGAGCCGCCGATTACCACGGTCGGGTGACGCCGAATATGAGTGGCGACCGCACCCCGCTTCTTCGGCGGCCGCGCGATCGCGACAAGGTCGAGATTGCCGGGAACGACGGCCATCAGTAGCGGATCCTCGGGTCGAGCAGCGCGTAGCTCAAATCAACCAGCAGGTTCACCACGACATAGGCGCCGGAAAAAATCAAAATGACCCCCTGGATGATCGGATAGTCGCGCCGCAGGATGGCGTCGACCGTCAGCCGTCCGAGGCCGGGGATCGCGAACACGGTCTCGGTGACCACGACGCCGCCGATCAGCAGCGCGACGCCGATGCCGATAATCGTCGCGATCGGCACCGCGGCGTTCTTCAGCGCATGGCGCAGCAGCACCCGCTCGTTCGACAGGCCTTTGGCATGGGCGGTGCGGATGTAGTCCTGCGCCAGCACCTCGAGCATGCTGGCCCGTGTGATGCGGGCGATCAGCGCGCTAAAGGTGATGCCAAGCGCGATCGACGGCATTACCAGATGCGACAGGAACGGCCGCAACCCGTCTTGCGGCGGGACAAAACCCTGCACCGGCAGCAGGTTGGTCGCGATCGCCAGCACATAGATCAGGATATAGGCGAGCACGAAAATCGGCACCGAGAAGCCGATCACCGCGAAGACCATAACGCCGCGGTCGATCCAGGTGCCGGCTTTCCACGCCGCCAGCACGCCGATCGGGATCGCCACGAAGATCGACACGATCAGCGTCGAGATCGTCAGCGACACGGTCGGACCGACGCGTTGCGCGACCAGCGTCGAGACCGGCAGGTTGGTGAAGATCGAAATGCCGAGATCGCCGTGCAGCAGATGCCACACCCAGCTGCCGAACTGCACGAGCAGCGGTTCGTCGAGGCCGAGCTTGGCGTGGATACGGGCGATGTCGGCGGCCGTCGCATTGTCGCCGGCGATGATCGCGGCGGGGTCGCCCGGGCTGAGATGCAACAGCGCGAACACAAAGACGGCGACCACCATCATTACCGGGATGGTCGCGAGGATCCGCCTGACGATGTAGCCGAACATGCGCCTCCCTGTCGCAAGACTCGTGCCGGCTTGTCGGCGCCGCTTCCACGCAGATTGGCGCATCGGCCGGCAAAAGGCGAGCGCGACGCGTTTGGACCAGGAGCGCCGCGCGGCGCTCCTGGAAGCGATGCGGCGTGCCTCACGCAGCGCCGCCGTGGGCACCGATATCGCGCCACCAACGCCAGGTCAGCGCCATCGCAACGAGGCCTTCGATGCCGCTGATCGTCGTCGCCCATGGGGCACCGACCCATTCGGCCATCAGCCCGATATTGACGAAGCCGACCAGCCCCGACCCGATGCACAACGACAGCACGCCGTAGAGCCGGCTGCGCATCGCCGCCGGCGCAGCGAGATAGATCAGCGTCGCCTGCATCACGCTGAAACCGGAATTCGCCAGTCCCGTCGAGAGCAGCGCCGCGCCGGCGAGCAGCGCGGTCGGGGCCTGTGCAACGCCAATTATCAGCGTCATGTAGCTCAGCACCGCGCCGACATAGAGCGTCGTGAAATGCCGCGGCCGCGCCAAGAGCGCGATCGCCGCCGCGCTGATAAAGGCGCCGATCCCGTCCATGCTGGCGAGGAGGCCAATCCCGCTCGCGTCGAGGTGCAGGCTGTCTTGGCCGATCACCGGGATCATGCTGGTAAAGGGCCAGCCGAAGACATTGTAGATGACGGTAATGGTCAGCACCGCGACCAGCCGCTTGTCGCGCCGCGCCAGCATCAGCCCTTCGAGCACGTGGGCAAACACCTTTCCGGTAGCGCCCGGGGCGACGGTGTTGCCGTGGCGCACACGGAGCGCCGCGACCACGGCGACCGCGTAACACACGACGCTGATCGCGAAGGCGCCAGTGATCCCGGCGGTGCCGAGCACCAGCCCGCCCACCGTCGGGCCCAGCATGCGGCTCGCGTTGTTGGCGCCGACATCGACCGCCATCGCGGCGCCCATCCGGTCGGGCCCGACGACCTCGCCGATCATCACTCGCCGTACCGGGTTGTCGGCGGCCCAGGCGATGCCGTTACAGAAACTGGCGAGCGCCAGGTGCCACACTTCGAGCCGCCCGGCCACCGCGAGCGCCAGCAGCACGACCGCCGTCGCTAACATCGACAGGCTGACGAAGACCTGTGCATGGCGCCGCTCCAGCCGCTCGACATAAGCGCCGATCAGCGGCCCGAACAGCACCATCGGCGCCATGCGCAGCAGCGTCATCATCGCGACCTGGAACGCCGAGCCGGTGTGCTGGTAGACAAAGACGCCGACCACCAGCATTTCCAGCCAGCGCACCGCAAAGACGATCAGGCCGATCAGCCACAGCCGGCGAAAGTCGGGCAGCTCGAACAGCCAATAACGGCCGCTTCTCGCCGCGGGGACGGGAACAACCGGCGGCGGTGCCGGCGCGGGCTCGGCCCGCTCGGAAGAAGACATTGTGTGCGAAGCGTCTACAGGCGGTTCCCGCGCTGGGCCGGTTGTTGGCCGGGCCTTGGGTTTGTACTCTACACCCTGACGGGCCGGCCGGGCCTGACAATAACGGAGGGCAGCAGCGATGGATCTCGGGCTCAAGGGCAAGAGGGCGCTGGTCACCGGCGGCACGCGCGGCATCGGTCGCGCCGTCGTCGAGCAGCTCGCCGAAGAGGGCTGCAACGTCGCACTCTGCGCGCGCAGCGCCGGGCCGGTCGCGGAAACCGTCGCGGCACTTGAAAAGAAGGGCGTCAAGGCCTGTGGCGACGCCGTCGACGTCAGCGACCTCGACTGGCTGAAGCGCTGGGTCGACAAATCGGCGGAGGCGCTCGGCGGCATCGACATTTTCGTCGCCAATGTCAGCGCACTGGCGCAGGGCATGGATGTCGAGTCGTGGCGGCGCGGGTTCGAAATCGATGTGATGGCGACTGTATTCGGCTGCGAGGCGGCGCTGCCCTATCTCGAAAAATCGGATGCCGGGGCGATCGTCGCCATCGGCAGCACCGCGATGGCGGAGATTTACGGCCCCACCCGCTCCTACGCGGCGGTCAAGGCGGCGCTGATCCCTTACATCAAGGGGTTGGCGCGCAATCTCGCGCCCAAGAACGTGCGGGCGAATCTGGTCTCGCCCGGCAATGTTTATTTCAAAGGCGGGGTGTGGAACACCGTCGAGGAACGCAATCCCGAGATGTTCCAGGCGATGCTGGCACGCAACCCGACCGGCCGCATGGGAACGCCCCAGGAAGTCGCCGACGCCGTGGTGTTTCTCGCCAGCTCGCGCGCCAGCTTCATCACCGGCACAAACCTCATCATCGATGGGGCGCTGACCCAGCGGGTGCAGTTCTGAGCCGCGGTAGCGCCAACCCCGCGACCACGACCAGCGCCACGCAGAGAAAACCGGCGATGAACGCCGTCGCCGGTATCCCCGTTGCGTCCCAAACCGCGCCGCCCAGCGGCGGCATCAGAAACGCGACGAGATAGCCGATCGTGAAGGTGCCGGCAGACAGGTGATGGACATCCTCGGCCGATGCCAGCAACGGCGGTAGGGCCAGCGACACGATCAGCTGGATGCCGCAACAAAAACCGATCAGCCCCGCCGCAGCCACGATCAAATCCGGCATCGGCACAAGAAAAACCGTCAGCGCCGCGCACGCGGTCAGCGGACAGATGGCGAGCACCGCGCGATTGCCGTCAGATGCGGTGCGAAGACGAGGCCAACTGCCGACGCGGGCAGTTGCGCGATATTCAACGCACTAAGGGCGGGACCGACGAATTCAGGCCGCCCGATGGCATGCAGATAATCCGGAATGAAGCTGTTTCCGAGAAAGTACAGTCCTGCCGTTCCGCCCAGCAGCATTCCCAGCGGCATCGCTGCACGCCAGTCCGGCCACCAGCGATACGTGTCGGCCGGCAAGGCCCGCGCGCGATGCGACGTCGTGCTTGCCAGCAGGACGACAGTCAGCACCACCGGGAATGACCAGACGGCGAAGTTCCATCCCCAGCTCCCGCCAACCAGCGGCAGGATGAGCGGGATGGTCATCGCCGATGGCACGGCTTCGCCGAGCAACAGGCCATTCGTATAAACGGCCGTCGCAAATCCTGTTCTGCCGGGAAACCATTCGCTAACCAGGGTCGGTAAGGTCGGCTGCATCAGCGCGACGCCGATGCCCATCGCGAAGGTCATGCCGTACAGCATCAGCGCCGACGGGCCGATGCCGCGCGCAGCCCCGGCGACAGCGACAATCCCCAACCCGAGCAGGCAAGCGCGCCGCGCCCCCAGCCGCGCAACCCCGAGCGAACCGGGAACCGCCGCCAGCCCGAGCAGCAGCACCGGCAGCGCCGACAGCGCGCCGATCGCCTTTTCGCTGAGCGCCAGGTCGCGATGAATCAGCGGCAGGACCGGCGGCACCGCCAGCACCGTGAGCCGCAGTTGAACCCCGACCAGCCAGAGAAGCGCCAGGCGAAACGCGGTGGTTTCGCGCACCGTGCGCGCCGTGTCGGTCATCGAGGCGCGAGTTTAGCGCCTCATGCCGCCTTTGCCGCTGTTTCGTTGATCGCCGGTTTCGGCAGCGGGGCGGGCAGCGCGAACACCGCGCTCGCCGGCAGGACGATCGTCGCGGTGGTGCCGAAATCGAGTTGGCTCACCAGCGTCAGGTCGCCGCCATGCAGCCGCACCAGCGCGCGAGCCAGCAACAGGCCGAGACCGGTGCCTTGCTGGCGCCGGGCCTCCATGCCGCCGGCGCGGCCGAACGGCTCGAAAGCGACCTGCAAATCGTCCACCGACATGCCGATCCCGGTATCGGCGATGGTGAGCGCCGCGCCGCCGTCCTCGCTTGGCGCGAAACGCAATTCGATCCGACCGCCGGGGTGCGTGTATTTTACCGCATTCGACAACAGGTTGACGAGCACCTGCTTCATCGCCCGCGGGTCGACGTTGAGATCGGGGCAGCTGGCGAGACCGGCCGCGGTCAAGGCGATCTGACGCCCCTCGGCGAGCAGTTCGACGAGATCGAGCGCGGAACGCGCCAACGCCGACGCCGCGACGCGGATCGGTGCGATCTCCATCTTCCCCGCCTCGATCTGCGCATTGTCGAGCAGGTCGTTGATCAGCGACAGCAGATGCGCGCCGGCATCGTGAATGAGGCCGGCATATTCGAGATAGCGGGGATTGGCCACCGGCCCGAACATCTGCTGCCGGACCGTCTCGGAAAAGCCCAGAATGGCGTTGAGCGGGGTGCGCAGCTCGTGCGTGACCTGCGCGAAGAATTGCGACTTGGTACGGTGCAATTCGTCAGTGCGATCGGCGGCGGCGGTCGCAATCGACAGCTCGCGCCGCAATTTGCGCTCGATGGCGGCCTGGCGCCGCATCTGCCGTTCCGCGACCCGCAACCGTGCGAACAGCAGGGCCAGCGCGAACGAAATCGCCGCGAGGCCGAGCACCGTAACCCCGACAAAGGGCAGCGCCTGCTCCGCCCATGATGGCCCGCCCGCCGGCGCCGCCAGCCGCAACGGGAAGTCGCCAATGGGAAGCGACGCCGCAGCGGCAACTCCGCCAAAGAGCGGCAAGCCGTCGCGGCGGACGAGAGCAAGACCAGGAAACGCCGATGCGTCGACCACGATCAGCGCGGTGCCCGGCCCGGCGATGCCCGCCGGCAGCGCGCGGGCCAATCCGACGACGGCGACACCGTCGGCATCGTGCAAGGTCTGCGTCACCAATAACGCCGCGCCGGGTTGCGCCCCGGCGATCTTCGCGGCATCGGCTGCCAACGCCGCGAGCGGGTCGGCCGATGCTGCGCGGCGCAATTGCACCGTGCCGCCGGCATCGGCAATCGCGGCGGCGCGGATGCCGGGCAGCAGGGACGGAAGCCGATCAAGGAAGTGCTGCACCATCGCGTCCGACTGGCTCGCGGCAAGTTGGGCCAACTCGTCGAGGCCGCGGCGCTGGCGATCGAGAACGGCGCTTACCTTATCGATCGCGGCGGCTTCGCTCTGTCTCGTCAGCCGCCCCTCGCCGGTGTGGCGCGCGGATATCCCGATAGCGGCGAGTCCGAAAAGGGCAATTACCACAAGCGCCACGGAAGCCATGATCGCTCCGTGGCGGCGGTAGGCTTCAACACTGCGACGCAACTCTACCAAGGAAAAGATCGTCGGGATGGTGTCCAGGCCATCAGGCTCGCCGCCCGTTCAATCGATCATTAAGGTTAATATTGGGTTTAAGAAGTCGTTCCAGGCTTGACGCACATGTAAAGCGCGCTGTTGTCCTGTGCTTGACGGAATACGGGTTGGCGCTCGTACTGCGCGCAGTGACGCCGTGCGATCGACAATGTATCGGAGACGTCGCCGGCATAGCTGATCAGCACCCAGTCGGCGGTGCCGCGCATCGCCACATCCTGATGCGGCAACGCGCAGGCCGCCAACAACGCCGCCAATGCCAGGCCGAAAACAACCGCCGCCCACCGTGTCATCGACACCCCGCTCGTCGTCTTCGCAGCGCCAGCTTGGCGGCTTCGCGGGCTGCTGTCGACTCTATCTCGGGTTAATTCCCGTTAGCCATAGTTCCCCAATTCGGGCAGTTTTCGCCGAACACTTCCGCCTGGCGAGGCGCTTGCCTAAGATCGTGTTCCGGCATTGGAGAAGGGTTTCCACCGTGGCCCTGCGCATCCCCTATCTGCTGTTCATCGGCGATGCCCCCGATCAGCTCGCCGCCAAGACCGCCGCGGGTGTCGCCTTTTGGCGACCGGAGGTTTGTCTCGGCCAGTTGCGGCTGCCCGGCTGCCAGGCGGATCTCGGCCTGCCCGATATGACCATCGAGCAAGCGGCCAAGGCCGGGATCAAAACGGTCATCGTCGGCACCACCAATCGCGGCGGGGTGCTCGGGGAGGGTTGGGAGCCGCTGCTGGTGCAGGCGCTTGAACTCGGCATGGATTTGGCGAGCGGACTGCACCACCGCCTGACCGATATTCCGACCCTACGCGATATCGCCGCGCGCTGCGGCCGGCAGATCGCCGATGTGCGCCATCCGACGCAGGAATTCCATGTCGGCAACGGCATCCGACGGCCCGGCAAGCGGCTGCTCACCGTCGGCACCGATTGCTCGATCGGCAAGATGTTCACCGCGCTGGCGATCGACCGCGAAATCGTGGCGCGCGGCGGTAAGTCCGATTTCCGCGCGACCGGACAGACCGGCATCCTGATCGCCGGCGACGGCGTGTCGATCGACGCGGTGGTGTCCGACTTCGTTTCCGGGGCGGTCGAATGGCTGTGCCCGGCCAACGACACCGACCATTGGGACGTCATCGAAGGCCAGGGCTCGCTATTCCATGCCTCCTACGCGGGCGTCACGCTGGGGCTGATCCACGGTTCGCAGCCCGACGCGCTGGTCGTCTGCCATGAGCCGACCCGACCGCATATGCGCGGCCTGCCCGGCTACAAGCTGCCCGACCTGAAATTATGCATCGACCGCAATATCGAAGCGGCGCAGCTGACCAATCCCGACGTGCGCTGCGTTGGCCTCAGCATCAACACCGCCGGGCTCGACGAGGCCGCCGCGCGCGATTACCTGCGCGGCACCGAAGGCCGGCTGGGCCTGCCTTGCGTCGATCCGGTGCGCACCGGCGTCGGCGCGATCGTCGACAACCTCGGGATCTGACCGGCCATGGCACCGCACCCGCAGCGATTGCACGTCGCCCGGCGGTCTTGGCCGCTCGCCCAACCGTTCGTGATCTCGCGCGGCAGCAAGACGACCGCCGATGTCGTCGTCGCGGAGTTGCATGACGGCGATTCACAGGGCCGCGGCGAATGCGTGCCGTACCCGCATTACGGCGAAAGCGTCGACAGCGTCTTCGAGGCGCTCGAAAAGATGAAGGGCGCGGTCTTCTCGGGGCTCAATCGCGAGAGTTTGCAACAGGCGATGCCGCCCGGTGCGGCGCGCAACGCCCTCGACGCCGCATTTTGGGACATCGAAGCAAAACGCGCCTATTGCAGCGTCGCCGAGCTTCTCGGCATGGCGCCGCTAAAGCCCGTCACCACCGCCTATACGCTGTCGCTCGACACGCCCGAGCGGATGGGCGCTGCTGCGGCGGCGCAGCGCACCCGCCCGTTGCTCAAGCTCAAGCTGACCGGGGACGGCGATGTCGAGCGGGTGCGGGCGGTGCGCGAGAATGCTCCGGCCTCGCGGCTGATCGTCGACGCCAATGAGGGCTGGACACCGGCACAGTTCGAGACGCTGGCCCCGGTTCTGGCGACGCTCGGCGTCGAGCTCATCGAACAGCCGCTGCCCGCCGACGCTGACGGCGCGCTCGCCGAACTGCCGCACCCGATCCCGGTCTGCGCCGACGAATCCTGCCATGTCGCGGCGGATCTCGACCGGCTTGTCGGCAAATACGACGCCGTCAACATCAAGCTCGACAAGACCGGCGGGCTGACCGAGGCGCTGAAGCTGGCGGCCGCGGCGCAGGAGCGCGGGTTCGGCATCATGGTCGGCTGCATGATCGGCACATCGCTTTCCATGGCGCCGGCGCTGCTGGTCGCGCAGCAGGCCAGCGTCGTCGACCTCGACGGGCCGCTGCTGCTCGCCGCCGACCGCAACCAGGGTCTACGCTACGAGGGCAGCCTCGTCCATCCGCCGGACCCGAAATTATGGGGTTGATGCCCTGAACTACGCGCCACTCGGGCTGGAGACGGGCATCGCCGCGCTGCGCGACGAGCCCGTCTTTGCCGCCATCCTCGATCGTGCCGGCACGCCGCGCTTTCGCCGCCGGCGCAACGGGTTTGAGACGCTGCTGCACATCATCCTCGAGCAGCAGGTGTCGATCGACGCGGCGGCGGCGATGTTCCGCCGGCTGAGCGAGGAATGCCGGCCACTGACGCCCGCGGGGTTTCTGACCCTCGACGAGCCGACCTTGCGCCGCTGCGGCTTCAGCCGGCAAAAGGCCGCCTATGGCCGCGGTTTGTGCGAAGCGGTCACGAGTGGTGCGCTCGATTTCGCCCGGCTGGCTCAGATGAGCGATGACGAGGCGCTGGCGACGCTGGTCGCGCTGAAGGGCATCGGGCGCTGGACCGCGGAAATCTACCTGATCTTCGCGCTCGGCCGCGACGATGTCTGGCCGGCCGCCGATCTCGGACTGCAATTCGGTGTTGCCGCCGAGCTCGGCCTCGGCGATCGGCTTGGCGAGCGCGAATTGCGCGAGATCGGCGAGCGCTGGCGGCCGTGGCGCACCGTCGCCGCCTGCCTCTTCTGGCAGTCCTACCTGCACGCGCGCAAGCGTGCCGCCCCGATCCTGCCGCCGGAGCTGTACGCGTAGGACGACGTTGTGGAAGAGGCTACGACTTCGGCAGGGTGATGACCTGGCCGGGGTAGATCAGGTTGGGATCGCGGATGTGCTCGCGGTTGGCCCCGAAGATCACCGTATATTGCTGGCCGGTGCCATAGGCCTTGCGGGCGATCACCCATAGCGAGTTTCCCGCCTCCACGGTGTAGCGGCCGGTGGTTATCCCCGCCGCCGGCGGCTCGAACGGCGTTTCGATCCGGTGCGCGACCGAGCCGTCCGCCGCCAGCTGATCGACCCGCAGCTCGGCCTTGCCGGAGCTGCGCGGGCGTGGCGAAACCAGCGACCATTTCCCCTGCGCGTCTGTCGTCGCGGTGCCGACCGGCTGATTGTCGGCGTAGAGCCGCAGGGTCGTGTTGGGCGTGGCGTGGCCGGACAGCATCAGCTCGCCCTTCTCGTTGTACTCGGCGGTGTCGAGCGACAATTCGCCGCCGCGCGCGTTCGGGGTCTGCAGCGCGTGGGCCGGCTCGTTGGCGTTGCCCGGCAGCAGCACGGCGACGGTGCCGGAGCCCGCGCCGTTCGTCGACGGCGTGGCGACCGCGAGCGCGACGGTGTCGGTCGATTTGGACTTGGTGCCGGTCGCGGGATTGGTCGCCTCGAGCGTCAGCTGGCGCTCGCCTGGCGTCATCGGGGCAGCCGGTACCAACACCCATTCGCCGCGCTCGTCGGCGGTTACCTCACCGAGCTTCTGGTTGCTGTCGAGGACGGTGACCTTTGAGCCCGGCGCGGCACGGCCGGCGATGACCGCATGGCCGCTCGGATCGACCTTGACGATGTCAAAGCTCGGCGCCGGTGATACGGACGCGGTCGCCGGAGTTTGCGGTGCGCTGGCCTGGGGTGACGAAGTAACGGCGGCTGGCGGCACGGGTTTCGGCGGCACCCGGCTGGGCCACAGCGCAAAGGCCGCGGCGGCAATAATCACCGCGAGGCCGCCAAGTCCCCATAAATACCGTTGCACCGATTCCCCGTCCTGTTCGGATGCGTGGAGACTTTAGGCCGCGCCCGTGCGGCTTGCAATCGCGCCCTGTTCGGTGGGATGAGGAAGGCCATGGCAACATCCGGCCGGCCCTACCCGGTGCAGCAGCCAGCGCAGCAGATCCAGCGTCTTTGCGTCTATTGCGGCTCCTCCGACGGCGCCGATCCGCGCTATCGCGAGGCAGCGCGTGAACTGGGCGCGGGTCTCGCGGCGCGCGGCATCGAGCTGATCTATGGCGGCGGCCGCAACGGACTGATGGGTGTCGCCGCCGACGCGGCGTTGGCCGGCGGTGGACGGGTGACCGGCATCATTCCGGTGCATCTGGAGCATCGCGAGGTCGCCCATCGCGGCCTCAGCGATCTCGTCGTCGTCGCCGATATGCACCAGCGCAAGCGCGCCATGGCGGAGCGGGCCGATGCGTTCGCCGCGCTGCCGGGCGGGGTCGGCACGCTCGACGAGACGATCGAAATCCTCTCGTGGCGGCAGCTCGGGCTGCACGACAAGCCGGTCGTCGTGGTCGATATCGCCGGCTACTGGTCGCCGCTCGCCGAACTGTTCGCGCATATCGTCGCGGCGCGCTTTGCGGCACCCCTGGTTCCGGCGCTGGTGTCGTTCGTGCCCGATATCGCTGCGCTTTTCGCGGCGCTCGGCCGCTGACGGGAGATTTCCACGAAATCGGTGGATAAGTTGGTGGAGAAGCGCCGAGTTGACGCTCCTTCGTCAAGTAAGCCAAGTGCAACAAGATATTGCCTATAAAATAGGCAATTTATCTAACCCATTGTTTCATCTCACTTGGCCGATCCAGGAGGTTTCGCGGCATTGTAAACTTTTGGTAAACTGCGCGTGAGCCGTTGCAAACCAGACAAAAATCGCGGTTCTCGCGGGGATTTCCGGCCGCTGTTAATAACCTGACGCATTGTAGCGTTGCATTGCCGCGTTTCTCGCGCCGTCGGCTTGCCTCGACTTTGCCCGGCATTTATCGTGCGGCCCCTGCTTGAGCCCGGCCGGCGCGCGAGGCGCGGCCTTTGAGGATGATGTCGATGCCGAAAATCAAGGTGAAGCCCCCGTCGTCGAGTTCGACGGCGACGAAATGACGCGGATCATCTGAAAGCGGCGCGCGGAGGTGCAAGCATGTCAGATCTCGAAATCGTTTGGACGAAGGTTGATGAAGCGCCTGGGCTAGCGACGTTTTCCCTTCTGCCGATCGTCGAAGCCTTCGTCGGGGCGGCCGGCGTGAAGATGAAGCTTAAGGACATTTCGCTGACTGGCCGCATCATCGCCAACTTCCCCGACAAACTGACGCCAGCGCAAAAGATTAACGACGACCTCGCCGACCTCGGCCGACTGGCGATGCGCCCCGAGGCCAACATCATCAAGCTGCCCAACATCTCCGCCTCGATCCCGCAGCTGAAGGAAGCAATCAAGGAGTTGCAGAGTAAGGGGTACGACGTGCCGGACTATCCGGACAGCGACGCGACGCCAGCGGATAAGGAAATCCGCGCCCGCTACGGCAAGGTGCTCGGCAGCGCCGTCAATCCGGTGCTGCGCGAGGGCAATTCCGACCGCCGCGCCGCCGGCGCCGTGAAGCAGTACGCGCGCAACAATCCGCATAAGATGGGCGCCTGGATCAAGGACTCGAAAACCCGCGTGGCGCACATGTCCGACCATGATTTCTACGGTTCGGAGGTCGCGACGACCATTGCGGCGCCGACCAATGCCCGCATCGAGCTGGTCGCCGGCGATGACGCGGTCACGGTGCTGAAGCCGAAGATCCCGCTCAAGGCCGGCGAGATCATCAACTCGTCGGTGATGAACCGTAAGGCGCTGCGCGCCTTTTACGCCGCGCAGATCGACGCCGCGAAGAGGGACGGCATCCTGTTCTCGTTGCACGTCAAGACGACCATGATGAAGATCTCCGATCCCATCCTGTTTGGTCATTGCGTTTCCGTGTTCTTCGCCGATGTGTTTGAGAAGCATGGCGCCACGCTGGCGCGCCTGGGCGTCGATCCCGATGACGGCGTGGGCGACATGCTGACCCGGATCGAGACGTTGCCGGAGGCTGAAAAGGCGGCAATCAAGGCCGATATCGAGGCCACCTACGCGAAGCGGCCCGCGCTGGCGATGGTCAATTCCGACCGGGGCATCACCAATCTGCACGTGCCGAGCGACACGATCATCGATGCATCGATGCCGGCGATGATTCGCGAATCCGGGCACATGTGGGGCCCTGACGGCAAATTGCACGACGTGATCGCCGCGATCCCCGACCGCTGCTATTCGACGCTGTTCCAGGCCGTCATCGACGACTGCAAGGCGCATGGCGCCTTCGACCCGAAGACGATGGGCTCCGTGCCGAACGTCGGCTTGATGGCGCAGCAAGCCGAGGAGTATGGCTCGCACGACAAGACGTTTGAGGTCGCCATCGGCGGAACCGTCCGCGTGGTCGCCGATGACGGCACGGTTCTGCTGTCGCAGCCGGTCGAGACCGGTGACGTCTTCCGGATGTGCCAGGTCAAGGACGAGCCGATCCAGGACTGGGTCAAGCTTGGGGTGCGCCGCGCGCGCCTGACCAGCACCCCGGCGGTGTTCTGGCTCGACGCCAAGCGCGCGCACGACGCGCAGCTGATCGCCAAGGTCGAGAGATACCTGAAGAACGAGGACACATCGGGTCTCGACATCCGCATCATGGCGCCGGTCGAGGCAACCAGGTTCTCGCTCGATCGCATCCGCAAGGGGCTCGACACCATCTCCGTCACGGGCAACGTGCTGCGCGACTACTTGACCGATCTTTTCCCGATCATGGAGCTGGGCACGTCGGCCAAGATGCTGTCGGTCGTTCCGCTGCTGGCGGGCGGCGGGTTGTTCGAGACCGGGGCCGGTGGTTCGGCGCCCAAGCATGTGGAGCAGTTCCAGCACGAAGGCTATCTGCGCTGGGATTCGCTGGGCGAGTTCCTGGCGCTTGGCGCTTCGCTGGAACATCTGGCGCAGACAAGCGGGAATAAGGACGTGCAGGTTCTGGCCGAGACGCTCGATGAGGCCAACGGCGAGATCCTTGAACACAACCGTTCGCCGGCGCGGAAGGTTGGCGAACTGGATAATCGGGGCAGCCATTTCTACCTGGCGCTGTATTGGGCAAAGGCGCTGGCCCGGCGGGACAACAGCTCGGCAATGGCAGCCCGCTTCAAACCGGTGGCGGAGGCGCTGGCGGCCCACGAGGCCAAGATTGATGCCGAGCTGATCGCCGCGCAGGGTAAGCCGGTGGATACCGGCGGTTATTATCTGCCCGATCAGGCTAAGACATCGGCGGCGATGCGGCCGAGTGCGACGCTGAACGCTGACCTCGCCGCTCTTTGACGCGGCGTCAGGCGGAGCCGCCCTGGACGCCGGGGCGACTTCTCCAGTTGGGACAACCGCTTGCCAGATCATGCGGTCAGGATGCGCGCGCAGGGGCGGGAATCGCCCCTGCGCGCGCAGCGGTAACTGAAACGCCCGACTTGCGGTAACATGGCCGAGGTCCCGCGCTGGAGATCGGTCTGATGCAGCTGCGTTCGTACCTTGCCGCCGCCGTCATTTTGCTCACCCTATGGGGTCGCGCCGGCGCCGCCGAGACCCCTGCCGCCGAGCCGGGCCCTGGGTGGCTGGAAAAAGCAATCGCCCAGATGGAAGCGGAGATTGTCGCGGACGCCGCCGCGGTATCGGATATTCCCGAAGCATTCTCGCGCGAATGGCGCTCATTCGACCGAGAGGGATCGGCGTCGCGTGTCCTGGTCGACATCGGCTGGATCGTCATCGCGACGCTTGTGGCGCTGTCGGCCGAGCGGGCGAGTGTGCGCGCGCTGAGCAAACCGTTGCGCCGCAAAATGCGGGAGACGGGCGAGCCCGGTTTGCTCGGCCTCGTCGGTCTGCTCGCCTGCGATCTGGTCGGGTTGGCGGTGTTCCTCGCCCTCTACACGGTCGCGAAACGGCATGTACTGGTGAACACCAGCATCTCCCCGGGGCTGCACAGTCTGGCAATAGACGTGCTGGTGCGCTGGCGGGTGATCGCGTTGATCTTCCGCACCGTGCTGCGCCCGCGCGAACCCGCCGCCCGCCTGATCGAAGTTCCGGACGACGAGGCACGCCGGCTGAGCGTCTTCCTGTCGGGCGCCATCTTCATCATCAGCGTGCTGATCGGTTTCGCGCGTTACGGCTTGACCGACGAGGATAGCGGCGCGGCGCATGTCATGGGGCTGCTCGTCGCGGTCGTGGTCTGCGGGTGTTACGCGACGATGCTCGTCCGTTCCCGCGCCGCCTTCGAGTCCCTGATCCACGGCCGATCCACCGAGGGCGTCGTCGGGGCGATCCGCGGCGGGGTGGCGCGTGCCTGGCTGCCGCTCGCCCTGCTGATGCTTGCCGGTCTCTTCCTGACTTTTGTCGCCGGGCTGTCGCTCGGTTTGCTGTCGTATTACCGCGCGGTCAGTTCGACGTTGGGGGTGCTGTTTGTCGTCCTCGTGCTCGAGCGGCTGACCGAGCGGGCATGGCTTCCCGCCAAACCGCTTCCCGGCCGTACGGTCGACTTTGCCGAGATGCGGGCGCGCACGGTTCATCACGTCGTGGTTGCGGTGGGCATGGTCGTCGCGGCGCTGTTCTTGACCCGGATTTGGAGCGAAGCGATCGAGATGACGCGCGAGAGCGCACGCACGGCGATGGGGTCGGTCTCGGCAGCGGTGTGGACGCTGTTCGGGGCTTATGTCCTGTGGCAACTGGTGCGGCTGGCAATCGATCGTCAGCTGCAAGGCGCCGGCGGCGTCGGCTTGCCGGGTCAGGCGGACGATGACGAGGAGATCACCCCGGCGACGCGGCTGCAGACCATCCTGCCGCTGATGCGCGCGGCCTTTGCGGTGTTGATCGGCGTGGTGGCCGTGCTCACGGTGCTATCGGGATTGGGCGTCAATACGGCGCCGCTGATCGCCGGCGCTGGCGTCTTCGGTCTGGCGATCTCGTTCGGCTCGCAATCGCTGGTTCGCGACGTGATCTCGGGGCTGTTCTATATGTGGGACGACGCCTTTCGCGTCGGCGAATACATCGACACCGGCCGCTTGAAGGGCACGGTCGAGAATCTCGGCGTGCGTTCCGTCAGGCTGCGCCATCAGAACGGGCCGCTGCACACGATCCCGTACGGCCAGCTCGGCGCGGTGACCAATCTCAGTCGCGACTTCTCGACGATCAAGTTCAATCTGCGCTTCGACCCGCGCACCGATGTCGAGCTGGTGCGGAAGGCGACCAAGCAGATCGGTCTGGCGATGCAGGACGATAATGCCGAACTCGCCGCCGA
This sequence comes from uncultured Alphaproteobacteria bacterium, assembly GCA_963778385.1. Taxonomy (GTDB): domain Bacteria; phylum Pseudomonadota; class Alphaproteobacteria; order ATCC43930; family CGMCC-115725; genus DATARH01. Next base: position 77,145 of record CAVZUA010000050.1, read on the forward strand.
GATCATGCAGCCGCTGAAACTGCAGGGCATCGCCGAGGTCGTCGACAACGCGCTGGTGCTGCGCTTCAAGTTCACTTCGCGCCCGGTCAAGCCAAGCTGGGTGCAACGCGAGTACCTGAAGCGCATGTATAGGGACTTCGCGGAAAGGAACATCCGCTTCGCCACCGGCGCGGTGTTCCTGCAACAGGTCCCGCCGGTCGATGCCGGGGCGGCGCAGCCGGCGACACAACCCGTACCGCCCTCCGCCGACTTCGACCGGCGCGGCGGTCGCCACGGCGGCGACCGCCGCGCTCGGCGTCGCGGCGGTGATGGAAATGGCAGAGCTGGGACAGTCTGCACCTACCGACGCCTAACCGCCCCGAACGTTTCCCCGAACATTTCAAGGAGTGCATCCGATGCGGATCGGCGTGTTCTATTTTCCGGTCGATTACGGCATCAACATCGGCGAACTGGCGACCGAACTCGAAGCGCGCGGATTTGATTCACTCTACGTGCCCGAGCACACGCATATCCCGACCAGCCGCAAGACGCCATTTGGCGGCGGCGGCGAGTTGCCGAAGCGCTATTCGCATACCCATGACCCGTTCGTCGCGTTGAGTTTCGCGGCGGCGGTGACCAAAAAGCTGATCCTCGGCACCGGCATCTGCCTTATTCCCGAGCGCGACCCGATCGTTACCGCCAAAGCTGTCGCGAGCCTCGACCGGCTGTCGGGTGGGCGCTTTGTGTTCGGCATCGGTGGCGGCTGGAACGTCGAGGAGATGGAAAACCACGGCGCGCAGTACAAGACCCGGTTCAAGCTGATGCGCGAACGCATGCTGGCGATCAAGGCGATCTGGACCGCCGAGGAAGCCGCCTATCACGGCGACATGGTGGGCTTCGACCCGATCTGGTCATGGCCAAAGCCGGCGCAAAAGCCGCACCCGCCGATCCTCTTGGGCGGTGAAACCGACTACACGCTGCGCCGGGTCGTCGAGTATTGCGACGGCTGGTTCCCGCGCCCGCAACGCGGCTGGGACATCCGCCACGAGCGCGACCGGCTGCGGAAGATGGCCGACCAGCACGGCCGCGACTTCGCGGAGCTGTTCATTTCGGTGTTCCGCGCGCCGGCCGATGCCGGTGTCCTCGCCGACTATCGCGAGGCCGGTATCCAGGAAGCGGTGCTGGAAATCCCGGACCGCAGCCGCGATGAGATCTTGAAGGTGCTCGACGGCTACGCCCCGCTGCTCAAATAGCAGTGGGGCGCGGCGCTATCCTGCCGTGTCTAGTAATAGTGGCAGCGGTGATGCCACCAATGACAGCGGCGGTAACCACCCCCGTAATAGGTCCGGTGATAATAGGGGTAGCCATAATAGGGATAATAATAAGGGTAATAGGCAGGGGCGCCAATTCCAAGACTGACAAACGGCACTTGGATCGAAATTTGCGCCTTGGCGGGCTGCGTGCCCGTCGCCACGATAAGGCAGAGTGCCGCACCCGCGGTTATCGTCGCATGTCTCAGCCAGCCACCGATCCCTCGAACTTATAAGCACCTCCCCGCCCGAACCCGCTTGTCGCTATAGGTAAACACTCTTTCGCCGGACAAATTCCAGGAGAGCCAGACGCGGCGGCCTTGCAGCGCCGCGCCAATTCCCTCCACGCCGGATTTGCTCTAGCGTTGGCGCTCGAAATGGAGGGAACGGAGAACAATAATGCGCGTCAGCATCCTCGATGATTACCAGGGCGTCGCCCTCGACATGGCCGATTGGTCGCCGCTGCGCGATCGCGGGATCGAAATCGCCGTCGAACGCTTTCCATTCGCCGACGAGGCGGATGTCGTGCGGTCGCTCGCCGACAGCGAGATCGTCTGCGCGATGCGCGAGCGCACCGCGTTTCCGAAGCACATCGTCGACCGCCTGCCCAAATTGAAGCTGCTGATCACCACCGGCATGCGCAACGCCTCATTCGACATGGAAGCGCTGAAGGCGCGCGGCGTCACCATTTGCGGCACCGGTGGGCCGGGTGGCGGCAACGAGGACACCGCCGAGCTCGCCTGGGGCCTCATCCTCGGTGCGATGCGCCGCATTGCCGAGGATCACGCCTTTATGCGTCAGGGTGGCTGGCAGACCCGTGTCGGCCATCGCGTCGCCGGCAAGACGATCGGCCTGCTCGGCCTCGGCCGGCTGGGCAGCGCCGTGGCGCGAGTCGGACTCGCTTTCGACATGAAGGCAATCGCCTGGAGCCAGAACCTGACCGCCGAGAAGGCCGCCGCGCAGGGCGTCGAATATGTCGAGAAGGACGAGTTGTTCCGCCGGTCGGACGTGCTGTCGGTGCATCTGGTGTTGAGCGCGCGCAGCCGCGGCCTGGTCGGCGCGCGCGAAATCGGGCTGATGAAAAAGAGCGCGGTACTGGTCAACACCTCGCGCGGACCGATCGTCGACACCGATGCGATGATCGCCGCGCTCAAGGAAGGCCGGCTCGCCTACGCCGGGCTCGATGTCTACGACAAGGAGCCGCTGCGGATCGACCACCCGCTGCGCAGCTGCCCCAACGTAATCCTGACGCCGCATATCGGCTACGTGACCGACGAGAACTACCGCAGCTCCTATCCGCAGGTCGTCGAGAACATCGTCGGCTTTCTCGACGGCAAGCCGCAGCGGGTGATCGGCGGGTAAGGATGAGCGCCGGTGAACCACTGATCCGTCCTTCGCGCGATGATGACGTGGCAGCAATTACCGCGATCTACGGCCATCATGTGCTGCACGGCGTCGCTTCGTTCGAGGAAGTGCCGCCGAGCGAGGCCGAGATGGCCCGCCGTCGCGGCGATATCCTGGCTGGCGGCTTCCCGTATCTGGTGGCGGAGCGCGGCGGCAGGGTCGTCGGCTATTGCTATGCCGGACCGTATCGCGCGCGCATCGGCTACCGCTTCACGGTCGAGGACTCGATCTATCTCGACCCGACCGAGGTCGGGCGCGGCATCGGCCGGATGCTGCTGTCGCAAGTGATCGACCGGGTCGCCGAGCAGGGCTATCGCCAGATGATCGCGGTGATCGGCGGCAGCGAGACGCTGCCGTCAATCCGCCTGCACGCCGCCCTGGGCTTTACCCAGATTGGATTGTTCACTGGGATCGGCTTCAAATTCGGCCGCTGGATCGATTCCGTCTACATGCAGCGCCCGCTCGGGCCGGGCGAGACGAGCCTGCCGCAGGAGATCACGCATGGCTGAACCGCTTGCCAATCCCGCGGCGATCACCGGCTACCATGCACACGTGTATTACCAGCCGGCGACGACCCGCAGCATCGCGGCACGCGTCCGCGAGGGGATCGGTGCCGCGTTCCCGGATGCGACGCTCGGCAGCTGGCATGACGAGGCCGTCGGGCCGCATACCGTGGCGATGTACCAGGTCGCGTTTCCAATCGCGGATTTCGCGCGGCTCGTCCCGTGGCTGATGCTCAACCGCCAAGGGCTCGATGTCCTGGTGCACCCGCTCGCCGGCAACGCCTTCGACGACCACACGGCCTATGCGATGTGGCTGGGCGAGAAGCTGCCGTTGCGGCTGGACGTGCTAAAGCGCGTCTCGGCGAGGAGTTGATCGCGGCCAAGGCGCAGCTGTGGAACCATGCGCCCCCGCCGCTCGTATACCAGGCACGACAGGCGCGGCCCCCGACAAGCATCCGCGAACTGTCCCGATGGAATGCGCGACGCCGCCTCGCGCAGCGACCCGGAGTGCGCCTACCAGGTGCGCTGCGGGCCGCAGTCGACGTGGACGAAGTCCGATTCCGGATAATAGCCGACCCCGCCCAGCCGACATTGATCGGCGAGGCTTAGTGCGGCCCGGTGGACCTGGTTGAGGTTGCGTCCTTCGCAGCGCATGTCCACGGCCATGCCGTACATGTGGTAGCTGTTGGCCGCGACGCCGTCGCCGCGCATCCACATGCGATGGTTGGTTTCCGGCGAGCGATAGCCGCAAACCACTTGAATCGGATCACGAACTTCCAGCCGATCACGCAGGCGGCCGAGCACGTCGAGCACGCCGGCATTCATCGGTCGGACCTCGTCCGAGTGGTGGTCCCGCAGGATCCAGTTGATGTCGCGCACCACCTCGCGGATGTAGTGGCCGTCGGCCCAGTACACCTCACGCAGGCCTTCGCCCGTGTGCATGTTGTAGAGCGAGATGGAGCGTGGCGCGAAAGAGATCGCCGGCGCTGGTCTGATAAAAGCAACGCCTGTGGCGACCGCGGCGACGCCGAGAACACGGCGCCGGCTCAGTAGCGATGACAACAAAGCACTAGTCTCCCCGACAAGCTGGGGAGAGGCGTAGCATCAGAAATGCCAGCGGACAACCCCCGAGATGCAGAAAACGCACCTCAGGGATCGATATTTGCCGTGATGGTTGATCGCGTCTAAAGCGAGCTCAGCCGCCGCGTTGGTTGCTTGGGTTTTGTTGCGCCAGCGGCGGCTGCGGCGCGCGAATCAAGCGCTGCGCGATATCGCTGTCGCGCTGATACACGTCCGGGCGGAATTCGAGCGTGCCGTCGCTGTCGACGAACGCGGTCTGGTAGACGATGAAGACCGGCATCGGCTGCGCCAGGCCGCGCCGGTTGGTAGTGCCGAGATTGATGTTCTTGGTGATGTCGTCCTCGGAGATGCCGAGCAGCAGCGAGGCGAGCTGCCGCGGGTTCTGCACCCGCACGCAACCGTGGCTGAGCCGGCGGTTCTCGCGCGCGAAATACTGCCGCAGCGGCGTGTCGTGCAGGTACACGTCGAACTTGTTCGGCATCTCGAACTTAAGCCGGCCGAGCGCGCTGTACGGCCCCGCCTCCTGCTGGATCGCGCCGTTCGCGCGATACGTCATGTGATGCCGCTCGAGATAGCTCGGGTCGGCCTCGATCAGCGGCATGATCTCCTTCTGGGCGATCCCATAGGGGATGTACCAGGGCGGATTGTACAGAACGCTGACGACGTTGGTGTGGAACTCCGGCGTCTGCTTGTCGGTCTCGCCGACCACGACGCGCGTCGTGAAGACCGGCTCATTGTTTCGGTAGAGCTGCAATTGCGCATTGGCGGTGTTGACCCACAGCCGGTCGCCCGGGATCTGCCGCGGCAGCCAGCGCAGCCGCTCCAGGTTGACCGCGATCTGCCGGGCGCGCAGTTCGGCCGGGATGTTGAGCTCGATCAGTGTCGCGTTGCCCAGCCGGCCATCGGTTAGGAGACCGTGGCGGTCCTGGAATTTTTTCAGGGCCTCCAGCGTCGACGCGTCCATCGCGCCGGTGGCGTAACCTGCGGGCAGGTAATTCTCAGCCGCGAGGCGGCGCTGCAGCAAACGCGTCCGGTCGGGTATCTCCATGTCGGGAACGCGCGGCCACCCGCCGGCCTTGGCGATCGCCTTGTAGGTCTCGTAGGCGCGGCGCAGCGTGGCGTAATCGCGCGATTTCGGCGCGAGGCCGACAATCGCCGCCTCTGGATCGGGGCTGGTCAGCGCACCATCAAGCACCGCGACGACATCAGCCGGGTCCGCGGACAGGTCCTCGTCCTCGCTGCGCGCCTCGCTGGGCACCGCACCGCGGCCGAGCGCTTCGGCAAAGCCGAGAAGCGCATCCGACAGCAACAGCTCGCGGTCGGTCGGCGACAATGCCGTCTTGGCGAAAGCCGCGACGTGGAAGCTGTCCGGGTCGAGCCCCTGATCGCCGGCCTTGAGGACGGCGTGCCACAGGGCATTGGCCTGGGCCGGATGTGTCGCCCAGACCGGCTGATCGCCGTGGCCGGCGTAGAACCGGCGCAACAGCGCGACGTGCAGCGGCTCGCCGGCGATGCTCAAAGGCCCGACGCCCGAAAGGCGCGTCTTGATCTCGCTGTCGCCGGCCGGTCCGGTGGGCGATGCCGTGATTGGGAGCATCGTCGTCGGGTCGCTCAGCGGCGCCGCGTCGGTCGACGCACGGGCCGCCGCGAGCGGCCCGAGCAACAGCGCGGCAGCGAGAGCCACCGTCGTGACGACAGGCAAGCGCATGACGATTTGGTTCATCACGGCGCGGCGAAGCCCCCTTCTCCGAAACAACATCCCCAGAAGCGAACGGCGACCTTGATCGGGTTCGCCCGATCGCGTCAACTTATGGGATACCGGTTTATAGTTTATTGCCATTATCCATGTCGCTTTGATTAAACCGCTTCACCATGTCTTGTTGCGCTGGCCAGTTCTGCGCGTCCTGCATGTGCCGCCGCCTCGGGTTCATCCGACACTTATACGAGCATGGCGGCGGTTAGTTTCAGCGACCGCAGAATCCCGCAGCGGAATCATGGGGACCGTGCTAAATTTACGCCACCGTGTCATAACGGTGGAGGATGCCGATGGGTCGCGTCGCACTCGCCGTACTCATCGGCGTCATGCTAACCGGCGCCGGCAGCGCCGTGGCGGCATGCCCGGACATTCCGCCACAAACCCAGCAGACCAAGAAATCGAACGCGAACGCGCCGTGCGTCAACCTCGGCGCCGTGCCGCAAATCTCGGCGCAGGTCGTTGCCGGCGAACCGGCGCCAGTGGTAAAGCCGCGAACCTATGAAGGCCCCCCATCGACCCCCTACGACGGCCCGCGCCTTGGCCTGACGAAACCCGATCCCGGAGTCAGGCCGGTCCCGACCGTCGGCTTTCACTGGACACTCGACTAGGCTCCAGCCGCTTCGTCCGCTGGGAGGGGGCCGACATAGGCCGAGGACGGCCGCACCAGCCGACCTTCACGTTGCTGCTCCATGGCATGCGCCAGCCATCCGGCGCAGCGCGCCACCGCAAAGACCGGCATAAAAGCGTCGCGCGGCAGCCCGACCGCGTCGAGCAGCAGCGCGGCGTTGATCTCGACATTCGGCTGCAGCGTCGGCCGGCCCGGTTTGAGCCGCGCGAAAGCCGCCCCGACGCTGCGCTCGACCTCGGCGGCAAAGGCCAGCCGACCGGCGCCCGGACCGAGCCGGTCGCCCAGCCGCCGTAGCGCGTCACGCAAGATCAAGGCGCGCGGGTCACCGCCCTTGAAGACGCGGTGGCCAAAGCCCATCAGCCGTTCGCCCGCCGCGAGCTTGCGTTCCGCCCACGCAGCGACATCGCCGCTGGCCTCGGCCTCGTCGAGCATGTCGAGCGTCGGTCCCGGTGCGCCGCCATGCAGCGGTCCGGTAAAGGCGCAATAGGCGCCGAGCGCCGCCGAGGCCAGCGAGGCGCGGCTCGAGGCGATGACCCGGGCGGTGAACGCCGAGGTATTGAGCCCGTTGTCGATCAGCGCCGTCCAGTAGGTGTCGAGCGCCTCGGCCATCGCCGCGTCGACCGGATGGCCATGCGCCATCCGCAACAGGTCGGCGGCGGTGGTCAGCGTCGGATCGGGCGCCAGCGGCGCCGCGCCTTGGCGCCGGCGCAACAATGCGCCGATCGCCACCGGCAGCGTCGCGAGAATGGCCGGCGGGTCGGCCGTATCCGGCAGGTTGGCAAGCGCCAGCCGCACGCCGGCAACGACCGTCCGCGAGCCGGCACGGTCGAGCCATTCGCCGAGAGCGGCGAAGGCCGCCTCGCGCGCCGCGCCGAGACGTGCTTGGATCGTGGCGCGATCGGTATCCTCCGCGACAAACTCTTCCCAAAGCAGGCCGACCGCGCCCTCATAACCGAACCGCGCGACAAGCTCCGCGAGGGTGTGGCCCCGCACCAAGAGGATGCCCTGCGCGCCGTCGCTGTGGCTGAGCACCGTCTCGGCGGCGACCAATCCCTCAAGCCCGCTATCCATCCCCGCTTCTCCGCATCGCGTCCTATCCCGGTCGGGCCGATCCGAGGGGAGGGCGATGCGAATGTCAACCCGGCGCCGGCGCGACCGTGACGGCCGCTGGGGCGTAGCGCCCGTAGCGCCACCCTATTGGCTGTTTCCGCTGTTTTTTGCAGGAAATATACAGCCAGCTCAGCGCCCCGCGCCGGCAGTCGCGGCCGTCTGGCGGCGGCTGGAGTTCGACCGGTCGTAGAAGGCGCGTTGCTTTTCGTGCCAGGCGGCGCGCTCGTCGTGGTCGATGATGCCGTCATGGTTGGTGTCGATCTCATCGAAGCGCTCACGGAACAGCCGGTCGCGTTCCGCCGCCGGCATCGCGGCGAAGAAGTCGTAATAGGCCTTCTGCCGTTCGAGCGCGGCGCGGCGCTGTACCGTCAGATCCTTCACGGTGAGCTCGGCGCCAACCTGGATCTGTCGTTCCTCGATAAAATGCATCCGCCAGTCGCGGTACTGCTCGAAGTTTATCGTCTCTGCCAAAGCGGCATCAGCGGCGCCGTTCGGCGCCGCCTGCGCGGGCAGATAGCTGGCCGCGGCAAGGAGGGTGCTGGCCAAGGCGCGGCGCACGATCGCATTCATCGAGCTTCTCCCTTTTCGGAACAAACCATGGACATCGCGCATACACTATCCGGCTAACCTGCGGAGTCAACGGAAAATTCCGCTTTTGTTCTTTTTTTGGAATTCGCCACGTATTTATGGTTAATTCGTAGCTTCGCAATACTTCCGGGACAGGAGGTGGACGGCCGTCGGATCGCCGGCGCACGTTCTGGCGGGTTGCCGCCCGCTGCGCGTCATGGCACAAGCGCGATGGGGCTGCTGGGGTGAGAGATGCCGGATTTCGCCATCGAGGATGGCTGCGCCGGGCTGGTGTGCGGTGTCGACGAGGCCGGGCGAGGGCCGCTTGCCGGTCCGGTGGTCGCCGCCGCGGTGATCATCGACCGCGTCTGCTTTCCGGCCGAGCTGCACGAGAGCCTCGACGATTCCAAACTGTTACGGCGGGAGGTGCGCGAGATCTGTCACCGCACGATCCTCGGCTGCGCGCGGGTCGGCATCGGCGCCGCGAGCGTCCGCGAGATCGACCGCATCAACATCCTGCGGGCGAGCCTGCTGGCGATGTCGCGCGCCGTGGCCGCGCTTGGCGTGCGCCCGGATATCGCCTTGATCGACGGCAACATGGCGCCGCCGGCGCTGCCGTGTCCGGCGAGGACGGTGGTCGGCGGCGATGGGCTGAGCTTTTCGATCGCCGCCGCCTCGGTCGTCGCCAAGGTCACCCGCGACCGCATCATGCGGGCACTGGCGCGCCGCCATCCGCATTACGCCTGGGACAGCAATGTCGGGTACAGCACCCGCGCCCACTTCACCGGCATCGCCAATTTCGGGGTCACGGTGCACCATCGCCGCTCGTTCGAGCCGGTCCGGCTGGCGGTCGAAGGGCCGGCCAATTTCGAGCTTGAGTTATAACCTGATCGATTCATTGACGGATTCCGCACAAACGCGCAGATTGCGCGGATGGCTGTCGGTGATCTTGTGCTCGAAGACGGGGTGACCGACGGCGATTGCGTCGCGGTGATGGCCGGATTGCCCGAGGCTTCGGTCGACCTCGTCTTCGCCGATCCGCCCTATAACCTGCAGCTGAGCGGCGAGTTGCACCGGCCGGACAACAGCCGGGTCGACGGGGTCGAGGACGACTGGGACAAGTTCGCCGATTTCGCCGAGTACGACCGCTTCACCCACGCCTGGCTTGCCGGGGCGCGGCGGCTGTTGAAGCCGTCGGGTGCACTATGGGTGATCGGCACCTATCACAATATTTTTCGCATCGGCGCTGCGCTGCAGGATCTGGGATTCTGGATCCTCAACGACGTGGTTTGGCGCAAGGCCAACCCGATGCCGAATTTTCGCGGCCGGCGCTTTACCAACGCGCATGAGACGCTGCTGTGGTGCACGCGGGATCGCGAGGCGCGCTACACCTTCAATTACGAGGCGATGAAGGCGCTCAACGACGAGCTGCAGATGCGCAGCGACTGGCTGATCCCGATCTGCGGCGGACCGGAGCGGCTGCGCGGCGCGGACGGCAAGAAGGCGCACCCGACGCAAAAGCCCGAGGCGCTGCTGCATCGCGTGCTGCTCGCCTCGACCCGGCCGGGCGAAGTGGTGCTCGACCCGTTTTGCGGCACCGGCACGACCGGCGCCGTGGCGCGACGGCTCGGCCGCCGGTTTGTCGGCATCGAACGCGATGCCGGCTACGCGGCGCTGGCGCGCGAGCGCATCGCCGGCATCGTGCCGGCGGATGGCGAGCTGCTGGCGATCGACTCCAAACGCGAAGCGCCGCGCGTACCGTTCGGCAACCTCGTCGAGCGCGGCATGATTCAGCCCGGCGAGGTGCTGTTCGACCAGAGCCGGCGTTACCGGGCGCGCGTCCGGGCGGACGGCAGCCTGGTGTCGGCGGAGCATCGCGGCTCGATCCATGCGGTCGCCGCCCAGCTGCAGGGCGCGCCGGCGTGGAACGGCTGGGCCTTCTGGTATGTCGAGCGGCACGGGCAACCGGTGCCGATCGACGCATTCCGCCAGCAGATCCGGGCCGAACGCGCCTAGGACATCGCGAGATTGCGGCAAGCGAGCCGACGCAGCAATCTGCTGTCCGGATGTCCCAATCGCAGTGAGCTCGATGGCCTACGATCGCAACAACGTATTTGCCCGCATCCTGCGCGGCGAGCTGCCGTGCACAAAGGTGCACGAGGACGCGCATGTGCTGGCGTTTCGCGACATCCACCCGCAAGCGCCGAGTCACGTGGTGCTGATCGCGAAGGGCGAATACCTGTCGGCCGACGATTTCTCGGCCAAGGCCAGCGACGCCGAGCTCGCCTCGTTCATGCGCGCAATCGCCACGATCGCGGCGGCAGAGGGCGTCGCCGAAAGCGGCTTTCGCCTCATTGCCAATGCCGGCGTGCACGGGCACCAGGAGGTGCCGCATTTTCACATGCACATCGTCGGCGGCCGCGACCTCGGCCCGATGCTGCGCCGGCAGGGCTAAGAGGCGCGCGCCAGGTGCGTGCCGCGGTAAAATTCGAGGAGCGCCGCGGAAAAATCGAGACTATTGAAAATCACCTTGCCGGTTCCGGCCGTTGCGGCAAGCCGTCGGACTATGGCTGGTCGGGGACCAGCGGCGGGGCGCCGCCGACCTCCTCCCAGATTTGCACCTCATCACTGCGCGCGGGCAGCCCGGCAATGCTGACGACGACACCTAGCGCGGCGATGCCGATCGGGTAGAACAGCCCGTAAAGAGGTCCGCCGAACGCGGCCGCGATCGAGGCGCCGGCGAGCGGCACCAACCCGCCGAAGACGCCGTTGCCGACATGGTAGGGCATCTACCCGGCATTCCGATTGTCCGCTGATGTCTGCCGACGTCTGTAATATATTGATATAACACAAATGTTATTGAAATGGCGTCCGTCAGCGACCATGTGTGTATGCACACGTCCCCGGGACACTCCGGGACACTCGTATCCCGTAGATGAGGTCCTATGGCTCGCAGAATTCATTCCGCCGTTCTCGAAAAGCGCACGACGCGACTGGCCCTTCCGGTCGCCAAGAAGCCGATTTTCGCGAGGGCCGGCGACGGCATCGGCCTGGGGTATCGTCGCAACCGGTGGGCGGGGACCTGGATCGTTCGGATGGCCGATGGGAGGGGCGGCAATTCGACCAAGGCGTTTGCGGTCGCCGACGATTACGACGACGCCAACGGCGCCACCGTGCTTGACTACTGGCAGGCCCAGGAACGGGCGCGCTCGATCGCCCGCGTCGCCGACGGCGACGAGAATCACGGGGCCGAACCGGCGACGGTCGCCAAGGCAATCGACGCCTACGGGGTAGATGTGAGGACGCGCGGCGGCGACCTCGGCAATGTAGCGCGTCTGCGGGCTCACCTCCCATCGGCTCTCGGCGATAAGCAGGTTGCTGCGCTGACGGTCAGCGATCTGCGCGGATGGCGGGATGGCTTGTTGGCAAACCGAAAGCCGGCAACTGTCAATCGAACATCGGGCGCATTCAAAGCCGCGCTTAACCTCGCCGCCGAGGGCGATGCGCGCATCTCCAACCGACGGGTGTGGCAAGCCGGCTTGGCATCGCTCCCCGACGCCGAGGAGTCGCGCAATGTCATCCTGTCTGACGATACCGTGCGATCGATTATCACCGGCGCCTACCAGGACAGCGAGGAGTTCGGGTTATTGGTCGAAGTGGCCGCTGTGACCGGTGCTCGGACAAGTCAACTCGCCCGAATTGAGGCTCAGGATCTTCAGGCGTACCGTTCTGATCCTCGTCTGATGATGCCAACGTCCCGCAAGGGGCGCGGCAAGCGGAAGGTCCTGAGACGCCCCGTGCCCCTCCCTCGTCGCTCGCACAACGGCTGAACCATGCGGCGGCCGCCAGGAGCGACACTGCTCCCCTTCTTGCCAGGAAAAGCGGCGAGCCTTGGAAGAGGTCAGACCATTCCCGGCCGTTTAAGCGCGTCGTCAAAACCGTCGGGTTGGACCCCGCGGAGGTGACCATGTACGCCCTGCGCCATTCGAGTATCGTGCGGCAGCTCTTGGGCAACGTACCGATCCGGGTCGTGGCTGTGAACCACGACACCAGCGTCACGATGCTGGAGCGGACTTACTCGCGGTATATCGGCGATCACTCTGACGCGCTCGCCCGCGTCACCCTTCTCGATACCGCGGCGGTACCGACGGTGACGGTGGTTCCGCTTCGGTCGGCTAATAGTTCGGCTGATTAAAGACGGCGGAGATTGCGCGGGCGCCATCGCGCCCTCGTCGCTCCTTAGCGCGCTCACAAAGGTCCCGGACGGCCATGCTGGGCACATGAGATCAAGTACGACGGATACAGGATGGCCGCTCGTGTCGATCATGGGCGCGTCCGGCTGCTCACCCGAACCAGTCTCGGTAGGGATTGGACAACGAAATACCGCGCCGTCGCCGATGCCTTAGCTACGCTGCGTGCTAAGACCGCCTATCTGGACGGGGAGCTGTGCGGCGCGCTCCCGATGGCCGCACAGCATTCAATCTGGTCCAGAACGCCAGTGACGGCGGTAACGCGGACGCACTGGTGTTTTTCCTGTTTGACTGGCTCTGTCTCGACGGCAAATCGCTGATTGCGCTGCCGCTGTTGGAGCGAAAGCGCCGCCTCCAGCGCTTGTTGCCCGGCGCGCCGAACTGCCTTCGCTACGCCGATCACCACGTCGGCGACGGCCCCGCCTTCCTGAACAAGCGCGCAAGCTGGTGGTGAAGGGGATCGTATCGAAGCGGATCGATGCACCTTACTTTCCGGGCAGTCGCGGGCTTTGGATCAGGACCAAGTGCCTCGGGCGCGAGGAATTCGTTGTCGTCGGGTACAGCGGAGATGGTGATCGAGGTGAGTTACGTCGTATGGGCGCGGGGCGGGCTGCATCGGCACGTCGTCTACCTCGGCGAACGTGCGGACAAGCCGTCCTCTCGGGTAGTTCGGGCGCGGCCCGCTGCTTGACCGCCAGGACGGGGTCAACCCGGATCGACCGACTCGATCAGGCGTCGATCGTTGGACGCTGTCTTGCTGGCGGTCGGTGTTGGCGGCTTTATGCCCGACTGCGGCCATTCGCGGCGCACCGGGCGGTGCCGCATTTCCGCCTGCGTCTGTTCGGCGGGCCGCGACCTTGGCGCGCGACTGCTGCAGCGTTCGTGAAGCAAACGGCCGCAGGTTCCTCCGGCCCGTTGCGGCGGGCGGTAAAGCCTAAGGCTGGTCGGGGACTAAAGGCGGCTCGCTGTCGACCTCGTCCCAGATCCTGACACGGTGCGTCGGTTCACGTAAGAAGCCGAGGCTGACCACCACCCCAACTGCGGCGACCGCCATCGGATAGAACAGACCGCCCAACGCGAGCCCGGTGGCGCCGCTGATTAGCGTACCGATGAACGGCACGCCACCGCCAAACCGCCATTGCCGATATGATAGGGCATCGACATCGAGCTATAGCGGATGCGCGCCGGGAATAACTCGACCAAAAACGCGGCAATCGGCCCGTATACCATGGTCACTAGGCTCACCAGATAGAGGACCAGCAAGGTCAGGATGACCGGGTTGTCCTTGTAGGTGGTGAAAGCAGTGAACACCGGCCAATAGGTGACCACGGCAAGGGCGAAGCCGGCGCACATGATGTAGCGGCGGCCGATCTTGTCGGACAGCCAGCCAAAGAAGATGAAGCCGAGCGAGCCGATCGTTAGCGCCACCATCATGATCGTGTATACAGTCACGTAGTTCGCCGCGCCGAGCACGCTGGTCAATATCGGCCAGCGCATAAAACTGGCCCGTGTACCAGACGACGCCCTCGGGGGCGGTGGCACCGAACAGCGCGACCAGCCATCAGGCCCCAATTTTTGCCGCTGCTGTAGGTTTCCTTGATCGGATTGGTCGAGGCCTTTCCTTGTTCCTTGAGCCGCGCGTAAAGCGGCAACTCCTCGAGTTTCAGCCGGATGTAGATCGAAAGCCCGACAAGTATGGCGGAAAGCAGAACGGCACACGCCAGGCCCAATCGCCAAACGCCTGGTCGCCAAAGCCAAGCCGGAAGCACAGGATGACCAGCAGCGCGGCGACGATCCCCATCGTCGCCGTGGTCTGAATCCAGACGTAAAAAAACCGCGTTGCCATCGGGAGCATGTTCGGCGATGTAGGTCGCCGCGCCGCCATATTCACCACCCAATGCCAGACCTTGGATCGCGCGCATCGGCGACGATCAAGACCGGAGCGAGGACGCCCCCGGTCTCATAGCTCGGAATACAGCCGACGAGGAACGTCGCGACGCCCATGATGATGAGCGTCAGCATGAACGTGAATTTGCGGCCGATCAGATCGCCCAGATGGCCGAACAGGATGGCGCCGAACGGTCGCAGGATAAACCCGAACCAGAACACCGCCCAGGCTTCCGAGTAGGCCAAGAAAACCGGCTTCCGGGCGGGAAAAAATGCGTCGCGAAAACCGCGGCGAGCACGCCATAGAGATAGAAATCGTACCACTCGATCAGCGTGCCCCGACGACGCCGCGATGATGAACGGCAGGTTCTGTCTGACCGTCGCGCTAGGCCCGCTGGCGTGTGCCACTGCTGCCATCGGCTTTGTCCCTCCCCTGTTGCGCGCCCTTAAACTTCCGGCCGCGCACGCCGAGGAAACCTAGCCGAAAATATGGAAAAACAAATATGGCGGTTGTGCGGCGCGAGCCTTATGCCGCGCTGCGATCGTTTTACGCGCGCGGCAGGGCGATCAGCCGTTCCGGCGACTTCCTCCGCCCAATGCCAAAACTTCTAATCTTTTCAGCGTCTATGTTCCGTCAGTCCAATCTGAGCTACCAATATACCCACAACAGAGCGTCAGTGGACGCTCTCACGTGGCTTGCGTGCAAGCGTCCGTTTCGGGCTCTTCCGGGTAGGGCAGTAGGCGCGGTCGTCGAAACGACGGTTGATCATACTCTGATGCGCGGGTCGAAGCCGCATGGGCGGCGTGAACGCCGACCTCGAAGGGAAACAAGAGCCCCGTGTGGCGTCATCAGCCCGGAGCGCAAAAGGGTGACAGCAGGAAGTGATCAGGGCGAGGCTTGACACGGGCCGCCGATAGAGAAGCGGCTACTCGGCCTTGGTGGCGGGAACCGGTCTTGAGCCGTGAGACGACCTTCGCTTCTACGATGGGTTAGCCCACGCACACGTCATGATTGAGGACTGAAGGTTCACAAGCGCACCCCAAGGCAGAAAATCGCGACGAGCAGTGCCAAGCCATATAAAAGGATGCAATTCGCTCGCCGCGTACATGTGCTAGGTCAGCACCAGGGCGAGACCAGCAAAACAAGCCGGTGGTGAAGAGATCTCAAGAGGTTCAAAGGGCATGGCGCTATAGTCTCGGCAACGTAGTGCTGCGTTGATGCGATCGGTTAGCCAATCGACGGCTGAACGGCACTCGGACATAAGAACCGTGCCCTCATCAAATGACCGGAACTAAACACCTAGATGTCGATGCAGCAAATCGGGCTGCTCGCGCACCGCATGGGCGCTCAGATTCCTCGACCATATGGCCGTTGTTGAGGAGTAGACCCGGTCGGCGAGGCTCATAGCGGCCGAGATGTTCTGCTCGACGACGACGATGGTCTGACCGCCTCGGCAGAGCTCGCGGCAGATTCGAACAGGTCGCGCACGATGATCACGCCGAGCCCCTCGAACGGCTCGTCGAGCAGGATAGCATGCGGGGCGCGCACCAGCGCGCGGGCTATCGCCAGCATCTGCTGCTCGCCGCCGGAGAGATCGGTGCCCCGGCTGCGCCGCCGCTCTTTGAGGCGCGGGAAGATGTCCCAGGCTCGTCCAGCGGCCAGCGCGCCTTGCGCCGTCATCCCGGCGAGCACCAGGTTTTCCTCGACATTGAGGCTGCCGAAGATGCGCCGGTCCTCGGGCACCAATTGCAGGCCGAGCGCGGCGATCGCATCGGCGCGGCCATGGGATCGCTCGCCGTCGAAGCGTGATGGCGCCGGAACGCGGCCGCAGCACGCCGATCAGGGTCTTCAAGGGTCGTGCTCTTGCCGGCGCCGTTGCGGCCGAGCAGCGCGACGACCTCGTTCTTCGCGACCTGCAGCGACACGTCGAACAGGATGTGGCTGTCGCCGTAAGAGCTGTTGATCTTGTCGACTTCGAGCAGCGCGCGTCATGCCGCCGGCGACCCCGCCGAGGTAGGCGTCCTGCACCATGCCGTTCGCTGGAATCTCCGCCGGCGTGCCCTCGGCGAGCTTGCGCGCCTTCATGCAGCACGGTGATGCGCTCGGCCAGCTCGAAAACCGCGTCCATGTCGTGGTCGACCGACGATCGATGGTGCGGCCGCTGCCGAGATTTCTGATCAGAAGCCGCACGTTTCGACGCGTCGCGCGGGCTCAGGCCGGCGAGCGGTTCGTCGAGCAGCAGCACCGAGGGCGCGGAGGCGAGCGCGAAGCCGATTTCTAGCCGGCGCTTCTCGCCATAGGCCAACTCGGCGACCGGCACGTCGGCGCGTGCCGTCAAGCCCGACCAGCCCCAATGTGCCTCGACCTGGGTGGACCAGCCCTGGCACCTTGTCGATGCGCCGCAACACGTCGAGCGAAAAGGTGCCGCGCCGCTCGGCGAGCGCGGCGATGACGATATTCTCGCGCAAGGTCAGCCGTGCGAAGAGCTGGTTGACCTGGTAGCTCTTGGTCAGACCGAGCTGGCAAACCTTGGCGACATCCATGCCGGTGATGTCGCGGCCGTGGAAGATTATATGGCCGGAGGTCGGCGGCAGCTCGCAGGTCAGCATTTTGAAGAACGTGCTCTTGC
>CAVZUA010000051.1:0-88841 GCA_963778385.1 uncultured Alphaproteobacteria bacterium
GAACCAGCCGACCTCGGCGCTCAGCCTGTGGTTCCACGAGCGGGTCCGGCGCCTTGGCGGGCGGATGCGCAAGACGACCATCGTCGCCCTGGCGCGCAAGCTCCTGATCGCCCTGTGGCGGTACACTACCGCCGGCGTCGTAATCGAGGGGGCCGTGATGAAGGCGGCGCCAGCGACGATCTGACCCCATCCGCAAGGACCTGATCAGTCCTGCCGGATCCAGGTGGCCGAACCGAAGTGACCGTTGGCCTCGACAGCCGACCGATAGAATGGTCCCGGCCTCCTGAGCCCCACCCGCCGAACGCGGGATGTTGGTGCAGCCGCAAACCAGGCGGCGACCGTATGTGAGCTTGATCTGGTGCAGCACACCATCAGGTCATGAAAGCGGGCTCAGACCTTGGATTCGAAATAACGACCGGAGAACTGCCCATGAACCCCTAAACTTCACCCTTGACTGCGAACATGCCCATGTGAGCGGCCACTCCCGGAGCCGCGAATGAACCGCCGGGTTCGCTGCTTTGCGGCACTGCTCGTTTGGCACCGGGGCCGGGGCGCGAGAGGCGTTTGACGCCACAACCCATCCGGTCCGGCGCCGCGCGGCGAGAAATCCCGGACTGTCGCTGCACCGAGCATCGTCGGCGAGGCGCCCCTTGCGCCATCGGCGCAATGGCAAGACAAATTGACCCCGCCGGCGATGTCCGCTCAATCCACCTCTGCAGGCAGATGACGGTGTTGCGCGGAGACCCCGCGCCGCGGCTTCACTGCTCCGGGGATGGTTAATCCCGGATAAAGCGGGGATGGTTAATCCCGGATAAAGACTGTCCGGCTAGGCTCGCCGGCCATGAGCGTTTCCGCCCTTCCCCGCACTGCCCATTGGCTCACCGAAGAGCGCATCCGCGTCTATAGCGGCATCGTCTTCGGCATTTTTGTGGTCGCGTATCTAGCCTTGACCGCGATGTCGCTGCCCGATTGCGTCGATCCGCGCGGCAAGCCGTTCGGCTACGATTTCATCACCTTCTGGAGTGCCGCCTGGCTGGCGCTGCACGGCCAGCCCGAGGCTGTCTTCAATTGGCAAGCGATCGCCGCCGCCCAGCACGTCGCGGTGCCGGCGACCGAGAAACTGTTTCTGTGGCACTACCCGCCAACCTTCCTGCTCGCGGTGCTGCCGCTCGGCCTCATGCCCTATGTCGCGGCCTTCGCCGCTTTCAGCGCCGGCAGTGTCGCGCTGTGGGCCGGGCTGGTGCGCCGGATCGTCCCGAACCCGCGGTACTGGATCGTCGCCGCCGCGATGCCGGCCGGGCTGATCAATTTCTTTCACGGGCAGAACGGGCTTCTCACCGCGGCGCTCGCCGGCTTTGCGCTGCTGCTGCTCGACGCGCAACCGATCGCCGCCGGAGTGCTGATCGGCCTGTTGGCGATCAAGCCGCATCTGGCGATCCTGTTCCCGATTGCTCTGGTGGCCTCGCGCAACTGGCGCGCCTTCGCCGCCGCCGCGGCGACGACGGTGTTGTTTACCGCAGTCAGCATCGGAGCCTTCGGCTGGCCGACGGTGATGGCCTTTATCCACGACATGCGGAGCGCCGGCATGCTGATCGACGCGGGCATCCTGCCCTGGGGGATGATGCCGAGCCCTTATGTCTTCGCCGTCGGCCTCGGCCTGCCGAAGGTGCTGGCGATGGCGCTGCAGGCGGTCGTGGCAATCGCCGCCGCATTCGCGGTGTGGCGCGTGTGGCGCGACCCGCGCGCATCCTTCCCGGCGAGAGCGGCGACGCTGCTGACCGGCGCGCTGCTGATGTCGCCTTACGTGTTCTACTACGACATGACCTGGGCCGGTCTCGCGGTCGGCTGGCTGGCCTTGTCCGTCGGCGCGACCGGCTCCCCGGCAGGGTTTCCAGGCGGCTTCCTCAAAGGCGAGCGCGAGTTGCTGTTCGCGGCGTGGATCGCACCGCTGCTGATGGTGCCGATCTACAAGCTGACCGGCCTCCAGGCCGGCGCGATCGTGCTGGTGCTGCTGTTGGCGGTCGCGATCCGCCGCGCTAGCGCATCGCCGTCTTTTTTGCCGCGGTGATCGCCCGCTCATAGAGCAGGTCGCCGTCCACCGTGGCGCTGCAGATCAGCGGCCGCGTCGAGGCGCCGAGCTCCCATTCTTCGGTGACCTGTCCCAGCCGGCCGCAGGCTTGCCCCGGGTGCGGGCTGATCGCGTGCACGCCGAGAAACAGCGTCATGCCGATCGCGATACCGAGCAGCGGGATCTGCACGGTCGGCCAATGCCGACGAAGTTGTTCCTGCCTTTTCAACACGGGGCGACCTCCGACAAGCACGCCACGATGCCGACGCAACGGTTAACGCATGGTTGATCGCGTTAGCGCGCCATTGGATGAACCCGCTCGCCGGGAAAAAGTTCATCGGGCGGCGGAGCATTCGCGTAAAATGGGCGTTAATGCCGATCCGCCAATTGCCGCCGGTCCTTGTCAACCGCATCGCCGCGGGCGAGGTCATCGAGCGCCCGGCGGCCGCCGTCAAGGAACTCGTCGAGAACGCGATCGACGCCGGCGCCGACCGCATCGAGATCGCGCTGCGCGACGGCGGGCAAAGCCTTATCGCGGTGGCCGATAACGGCTGCGGGATGACCGCCGACGAGCTGTCGCTGGCGGTCGAACGCCACTGCACCTCGAAACTGCCGGACGACAACCTCTTGGAGATCGCCGCGCTCGGCTTCCGCGGCGAGGCGCTGCCGTCGATCGGCGCGGTCAGCCGGCTGCGCATCGTGTCGCGTCCGGTCGAGGCCGATTCGGCTTGGGAGATTCGCGTCGAGGGCGGCGCCAAGCACGCGCCGGCCCCCGCGGCGCACTCGCCGGGTACCCGCGTCGAGGTGCGCGACCTGTTTTTCGCGACTCCGGCGCGGCTCAAATTCTTGAAGACGCCGCGCAGCGAGCGCGACCAGGCGGTCGACGCCGTCAAGCGTCTGGCGATGGCCTATCCCGGCATCGGCTTCACGGTCATCGGCGACGACGAGCGGGTGCTCCTGCGGCTGCCGGGCGAGACCGGACTGGCCGGCGACGACCCGCGCCGGGCGCGGCTCGCGGCACTGCTCGGCCGCGACTTCGCCGAGAATTCGGTGCCGCTCGACGCCGAGCGCGCCGGTTTCCGGCTGACCGGCCGCATCGGCCTGCCGACCCTCAACCGCGGTCTGCCGCGCGACCAGTATCTTGTCGTCAACGGCCGCCCGGTGCGCGACCGGCTGCTGGTCGGCGCGGTGCGTGCCGCCTACCAGGATGTGCTGGCGCGCGACCGCCACCCGGTGGTCGTGCTGTTTGTCGACGGTCCGGCGGACGAGATCGACGTCAATGTCCATCCGGCGAAGGCGGAAATCCGCTTCCGCGACGCCGCCTTGGTGCGCGGCCTGATCGTCGGCGCGCTGCGCCACGCGCTCGACGCCGCCGGCCACCGCGCCTCGACCACTGTCGCCGACGCCACGCTCGCCGCATTCCGCCCCGGCGACGGCGGCCTGCAGCCGGCGATGCCGCGCCTCGCGCTGGGGCAGCCGAGCTATACCGCGCCGCCGCGCGGCCTCTACGAGACCGGCAACGCCTTCTACGCTCCCGGCGCCGCCGCTGAAGTCGCCGCAGTGCCGGCGGAAGACGGCGACGCGCCGTTGGGCAGCGCCCGCGCCCAGCTGCACGGCACCTACATCCTCGCCGAGACGCCCTCGGGGATCGTGCTGGTCGACCAGCACGCCGCGCATGAGCGGATCGTCCACGAGCGGATGAAGGAGGCGCTGGCGACCCGCGGCGTCGCGCGCCAGGTCTTACTATTGCCCGAGGTCGTCGAGCTCGACGAGACGCTTGCCGCGCGGCTGGTCGCCCGCGCCGACGAACTCGGCGAATTCGGCCTGGTGCTCGAAGGCTTTGGCGCCGGCGCCGTGGTCGTGCGCGAGGTGCCGGCGCTGCTGCCGGGGCTCGAGATCGCCGCCTTGGTCCGCGACCTCGCCGAAGAACTCGCCGAGTGGGACGCCGCGCTGTCGCTCAAGGAGCGCATCGACAGCGTCTGCGGTACGCTCGCCTGCCACACCAGCGTGCGCGCCGGCCGCCGCCTATCGCCGGCCGAGATGGACGCGCTGCTCCGCCAGATGGAGGCGACGCCAAACAGCGGCCAGTGCAATCACGGCCGCCCGACCTACGTCACCCTCGCCCTCGCCGATATCGAGCGCCTGTTCGGCCGACGCTGAGCGTATTCCGAACCGGCACCGCAACGGGTTGAACCGGCATGCGTGCCGGCCCCCTCCCTGACCCTCCCCCGTGGCCACCGGGGAGGGAGATTTGCGGCGCAAGCTGCAAATGGGTGGGGGCCGGCACAGCCGTCTCAACCGGCTCGTTGCCCGCAGCTCTCGCCTTACCCCTCATCCTCGGGATGGCCGGCGATGGCCTTTTCGAGGTCCTCGTATTCCTCGCATTCGGCATTGCCGCAGATGCCCTTGATCTTGCGCAGCTGATAGCGCGCGCTCGCCAAGTCGCCCTTGATGACGTAGGCCTCTCCGAGATATTCGCGGACCTGGGCGTAACGCGGGTCGAGCTTGACCGAGCGCAGGTAGTACTGGATCCCTTCGTCGACCTGCCCGAGATGCCGGGTGACGTAGCCGCGATAGTTGAGCGCGACGGCGGTGTTGGGATTTTTCATCCGGTTGAGCACGGCGAGCGCATCGTCGTAGCGCTTGGCTTTGGCCAGAACGATCGCGTACTCGGCGAGATCGGCATCGGGGAGCAGCCGGACGATATCGTCTCGGTTTTGCATCAGCTGCAGCGCGTCCATCGCCTCGTCGTACCGTTTGGCGCGGGAGAGCACGACCGCGTGCTGCGCCAATTCCTTGTCGGTCAGCGCGCCGGCGCGCAGCTTCTCGCACTTGCTCTTGGCGTCGCTCCAATATTCGCCCTTGCCGCAGCGCTGGTTGCTGGTGTCCGCGCCACCGCCACCCCCGCCGCCGCCATCAGCGAAAAGCGGCGCCGGGGCCAGCAGGCACAGGCCGCCGGCAACGACAAGCGCGGCCATCCCTCGGTGACGATCGTTGCCGTATCGCATGATCCGCCTCCCTTTCCGATGGAGCTGCACGACGAGGAAACGTATTGCGGCAGCGCGGCCGGCGCGGCGCTCAACCCTCCTCGGGGTGGCCGCCGATGGCCTTTTCGAGGTCCTCGTACTCCTCGCATTCGGTGTTGCCGCAGATGCCCTTGATCTTGCGCAGCTGGTAGCGCGCGCTCGCCAGGTCGCCCTTCAGGACATAGGCCTCGCCGAGATACTCGCGGACCTGCGCGTAATGCGGGTCGAGCTTGACCGAGCGGAGATAGAACTGAATGCCCTCGTCGAGCTTGCCCGCATGCCGCGTCGCATAGCCGCGATAGTTGAGCGCCTGCGCGGTGTTGGGATTTTTCATCAGGTCGAGGACTTCCAGCGCCTCGTCATAGCGCTTGGCCTTGGCGAGCGCGTAGGCGTAGTTGGCAAGGTCCTGGTCGGGCAGCGCCCCGGCCTGCCGCTTCTCGCATTTCTTGGTGCTGGAATTATAGGCCTCGCCGCGCTGGCAGGTCGGCGTGTCGGGCGGACTGCTGCCCGCTGCCAGCGCCGCGCCGGCCACCAGCGAGAAACCGAACGCGAGCAGCGTCGCGCCACGCCATTGAACGCAATTCATGTCAGCCTCCATTCGCGCTTCACGGGCTTGATTGAAATCTCTCGTCTCGTCATACCGCCGGTTTCGCCGCCGGCCTGTGCTGGGATGATCGGAAGAGATACGGCGAAATTCGCGACAGGACATTAGCCATGGCGCGCGGCGCCGTCACTTTTGCGAGAGCCGCCGGCGCGGGCGGGGAGAGCCGTGCGTTGATCGAAGCTTTTGACTGTCGCTGGCGATGAGCACGGCCGACGCCGCCGTGGCGCGGCGCAATCAGATCCCGCGCGGCATCTTCTTCATGGTGATCTCGACCGTGGTGTTCGCCGGGGTCAACGCGCTCGTCAAGATCGAGGTCGCGCGCTACCCGATCGGCGAGGTCGCGTTCTACCGCGCGCTGTTCGCGCTGGTCGCCGTGGCGGTGCTGATCCTACCGCGTACCGGGCTCGCGGTGTTCCGCACCCGGCGTTACCTCGCGCATCTGCAGCGTGGCGTCTCACAATTCGGCTCGATGACCTGCATGTTCGTCGCGTTCAGCCTGATGTCGCTGGGCTCGGCGGTGGCGATCAGCTTCGCCGCGCCGCTGTTCACGACGCTGCTCTCGGCGCTGGTCCTCAAGGAGCGGGTCGGGGCGCATCGCTGGTCGGCGCTGGCGATCGGCTTTGTCGGCGTGCTGATCGTCACCGAGCCGGGCGCCGGGACGATCCAGCTCGGCGCGTTTTTCGCGCTGGCCAATGCGGTGCTGATCTCCTCGGTCGCGGTCGCCATCCGGCGCATGAGCCTCACCGAATCGACCGAGACGCTGACCCTCTACCAGATGATCGTCATCACCTGCTGCACGCTGTTCCTACTGCCCCTCGGCTTCAAGGCGCCGAGCTGGCTCGACGCCGGCGCGATGGCGCTTGCCGGGGTCGGCAACGGCGTCGCGCAATATTGGTGGACGCGATCCCTCAGCCTCGCGCCGCCCTCGGCGGTGGTGCCGTTCAACTATCTGTCGCTGGTCTGGGCGACGCTGCTCGGCTTCGCAATCTGGGGCGACATCCCGACACCGCACCTGCTGGCCGGCGCCGCGGTGGTCGTCGCCTCCGGTCTCTATCTGCTGTGGCGCGAGACGCGCCGCAGCCGGGTGCGGGCCCCGCCCGCTTCTCCCTCCGTCATTCCGGGGCGCACCGGAGGTGCGAACCCGGAACCCATGAACACCGACCCAGCCAGGTAAGCACCGGCGTTCGAGATAGCTTGGCGGCGCTCGTGTTCCTGGGTTCCGGGTTCGTCGCTCCGCGACGCCCCGGAATGACGATGCTTTTTACGCCGCCCGGAAGAACCGGCTGGCGTTGTCCCACAGCAGTTTCTTCTGCGTCTCCGGCTTGATGCTCTGCCACGCCAGGATGTTCGACACCGTGTTGGGGAACTGGCATTCCGAATGCGGGTAGTCGGAGGCGTACATCAGCGCGTCGTCGCCGAGGAACTGGGTGACCATGTTGAACATGTCCTCACCCTCGTGCCGCTCGATCGAGCAGAAGAAGCGGCCGCTCTTGAGGTACTCCTCGGGGTGATGCTTCAGCTTGGCGGTGCTGCCGACATATTCGTATTGCTCGTTCATCCGCCTTCCCCAGAACGGCAGCCAGCCAAAGCCGCATTCGAGGATGCCGACTCGCATCGTCGGGTAGCGGTCCATCAGCCCGCCGCCGATCACCGAGGCGATAAACCGCATTGCGCCCCACGGGTGCGAGGCAAGCCGGCCAAGGAAGATGTTGTCCCACAGGTCGAAGCAACCGGGAAAATAGGGCGGCGTCCACGTGAAGCTGTGATGCGTGATCGGCAGGTCGTGCTCGACGCAGGCCTGCCAGATCGGCTCCAGCGAGGGGTGGTCGGCGGGGATATCCTTGGTGACGAGCGGCATCACCGCCACCGCCCATTTCGACTTGCCCCAGGCCTTGATCTCCTGCACCGCGGCGTCGACGTCGCGCGCCGAGGCGACGATCATGCTGGTCAGCCGGCCCGGATAATTGAAGCAGAAATCCTCCATGTGCCGGTGATAGGCGCGGATCACATTGGTCTCGAAGGCCGGGTCGTCATGCCCGACCAGGCTGGTCCACGCCGTTGGGATCAGGAAATGCGCATCGACGCCTTCCTCGTCCATGTCGGCGATGCGGCTCTCCGAGGCGTCGTCCTGGACGCCATGGCGCGGCTGCTGGCTGCCCATCCACACCGAGGCGCGGCCGGTATGCTCGGCTCGCGGCTCGGCCTCGCCGAGGATGCGCTTGAACGAGATCTGCCCATAGCGATAGACGTGCCGCCCCGGCGAGCTGCCCGGCGTCGTCGCCGCGATCGGCGTGCGGAACTGCGCCATCTCCGGCAGGCGGTTGCGAAAGCCGGGATCGAGGTATCGGTCGATCACCTCGGCCGACGGCTCGACATGCGTGTCGGAATCCCAGACCTTGAAGCCGTTTTTCATGATCCGCCTCCCGTTCGCGGTTGCGCCGGAATTCTATACACAAGCGCCAGGGGCATGGCGACCGCCTCGCAAAAATGCTCGACCCTGGCTGGCGATTGGGTAAGGTCGCCTCGATCGATTTTCAGCAGGGGATGACCAGGGCCATGCCGCAAGTGACCTATGTGAGCCATGACGGCAAGAACACCACGCTCGATGTTCCGCTCGGCACCAGCGTGATGCAGGCCGCCACGCTGCACGGGATCGACGGCATCGTCGCCGAATGCGGCGGCTCGTGCATGTGCGCCACCTGCCACGTCTATGTCAAAGAAGACCAGCTCTCGAAGCTGCCCGAGATGGAGCTCGGCGAGGACGCGATGCTCGACGGCACCGCCAGCCCGCGCAAACCCAACAGCCGGCTCTCCTGTCAGCTGGTGATGACGCCGGCGATGGAGGGGCTCGTCGTCAACATGCCGGAGACGCAGACCTGATGGCCCCAGGCGGCGGTGCGAACGGCGGGACAACCGCCGGGGTCGTTGTCGTCGGCGCCGGTCACGGCGGGTTTCAGCTCGCCGCGTCGCTGCGCCAGAACGGGTATGACGGCCCGGTCACGCTGATCGGCGACGAGCCGCAGCTGCCTTACCAGCGCCCGCCGCTGTCGAAGGACTATCTCAGTGGCAAGATCGGCCTCGACC
The DNA here is from genome assembly GCA_963778385.1 of uncultured Alphaproteobacteria bacterium. GTDB lineage: Bacteria > Pseudomonadota > Alphaproteobacteria > ATCC43930 > CGMCC-115725 > DATARH01. Next base: position 8,783 of record CAVZUA010000051.1, read on the forward strand.
TGTTGCTGATGCGCCCGGCGGCGTTTTTCGCCGACCAGCGCGTCGAGCTGATGATGGGCGTCGCGGTCTCCGCGATCGACCGCGCCGCCAAGACCGTGGCGCTCTCCGACGGCAAGCGTCTTGCCTACGACCATCTCGTGCTCGCTACCGGCGCGCGCAACCGGGTGCCGCCGCTCCCCGGCATCGAATTGGACGGCGTCTGCTATCTGCGCGATCTCGCCGAGACCGAGATGCTCCAGCAACGCCTGCCGCACACAAGGCATGTCGTGATTATCGGCGCCGGCTTTATCGGCCTCGAATTCGCCGCGATCGCCCGCGGCAAGGGCATCCCGGTGCATATCGTCGAGCTGACCGAGCGGGTGATGGGCCGCGTCGTCTGCCCCGAGACCTCGGCCTTTTTCGCCAAGGCGCACCAGGATGCCGGGGTTGAGTTCAGTTTTGGGGTGCGCGTCGAGCGGCTCGGCGGCGAGGGCGGCAAGGTCGACCATGTCGTGCTCGATGACGGCCGCACGTTGCCCGCCGATCTGGTGATGATCAGCATTGGCGTCATCCCCAACGAAGGTCTCGCCGCCGCCGCCGGGCTCAAGGTCGAGAACGGTGTCGCGGTCGACGAGATGCTGCTGACCGCCGACCCCAACATCTCGGCGATCGGCGATTGCGCCTCGTTCCCGTCGCGCCATTCGCTCAGGAACCCGGTGCGGCTGGAAGCGGTGCAGAACGCCACCGACCATGCGCGCTGCGTCGCCAGCCGCATCGTCGGCAAGCCCTATCCCTATGAGGCGCTGCCCTGGTTCTGGAGCGAGCAGGGCGATCTGCGCCTGCAGATCGCCGGTCTCACCACCGGCTACCAGCAGGTCGTGCTGCGCGGCGATTACCAGAAAGGCGAGTATTCCGCCTTCTGCTACGCCGGCGACCAGCTGCTCGGCATCGAATCGATCAACAAGCCGGCCGACCACGCCTTCGCCCGCCGCCTGCTGGCCGCCGGCCGCCCCGTCACCCCGGCCCAAGCCGCCGACCCCGCCTTCGACCTCCGCGCCGCCGCCATGGCGCGCGGGTGACGCAGCGCCGGTACCCGCGTATGCGCCCTTACTTCGCGACTCTCGCGGAGTTGAAGGCAATTGACGAAGCCAGCCGAAGCGGCATTGCCGGCGCTGAAGAAGTTGCCGCTGCGTTCGCCCGGCTGTCCGGGAAGTCCCACCCCGACGAAGGTCGGGGCCCATCCGTCAACGGCTCGGGCAGCCGAGGAATGGGTCCCGGCCTTCGCCGGGATGGAAATCGCAAAATCTGTGCGACTCTGCGCAACTTTCGGTAGGGACAGACGCGCTAACCCGCGAGTGCAGGCTTCGCGACGACCTTCATTTCGCCGATCGGCCCGCGGGATAGGGTCAGCGCCGCCGTCGCGCCGACCAGCGCCAGCGCGCCGGCGGCCATAAAGGCGCTGTCGAAGCTGCCGGTCGCCTCGACCAGATAGCCGGTGACGATCGGCGCGCACAGCCCGAAACTGTTCCCGCCCAGCACCAGAAACGCCAGCGCCCGGCCGGCATCGGCCGGCGAGCGCAGGAGGTCGTTGGTCAGCGCGCCGTTGGTCGCCGGCCCGCAATTGGCGAACGACACCGCGAAGGTCACGAGGACGATCATCGCGGTCAGCAACTCCACATAAGGTATCAGCAGCCCCGACGCCGTCAGCAGCAGGCAGATCGCGACCAGATAGCGGCGCTTGCCGGCATGCACGGCATCGATGCTCATCGCCCGGTCGCCGAGCCAATTGGCGATGATGTTGACGGCGGAGGCGATGAGAAACGGCAGCGCGGTGTAGATGCCCGAGCCCATCACCGACATGTGCCGCTGCGTCTGCAGGTAGTTGGGCAGCCAGCTCAGGTACAGATAGACCGTGTAGACCATGCAGCCTTGCGAGATGAAGAGCCCCCACATCGCCGGCGCCCGGATGAGCCCGAGATAGCCGACGCCGCCGTGCTCCGGTTCCTTCAGCCCGCCGTCGCGCTCGGCGAGGATGCGTTGCCGCTCCGGCTCCGGGATCCAGCTGGTCTTCTCCGGCGTCGAGACCAGCAGCCGCCACCCCGCCACCCAGACAAGCCCGAGGCTCCCGGTCACGACAAACGACCAGCGCCATGAGCTGACCGAGATGATCCACGCGACAAACGGCGCGCCCACCGCCGCCCCCAGGCTCGACCCGGCCGAGATCGCGGCGATCGCCGTGCCGCGCTCCCGGATCGGCCCCCACAGCCCGACGCTGCGGTAGGTCACCGGCGCGAACGGCGCCTCGCCGATACCGAGCCCCAGCCGGGTCAGCAGCATCGTCGCAAAATTGACCGCCGCGCCGGTGAGCATCTGGGCCACCGACCACACCGCGGTCGCCACCGCGGCGACATTGTGCGGGCCGAAACGGTCGATGAGCCGGCCGCCTGGCAGCATCATCAGCACGTACGCCCACAGAAACGACGAGAACAGATAGCCGAGGGCGACCGGCGACAAATGCAGCTCGTCGGCGATCGGCTTGCCCGCGACCGAGATGTTCACCCGGTCGGTGTAGGCGATCATGTTGAACAGGAACAACAGGAAGTAGACCCAGAACCGGCGTCGCGTCATCGGTACGTCCCTCCCGATGCGGCCGCCATCGACGGGCATGCCGCCTCTTTCCCGGCAACCTTGGCACGCGACACGGCCGCCGCGAAGCCGATGCACCGACGCCACGATGCAGCGCTGCTATGCGGGCACGCGACAGGCCGCGGACGCCGTGGTGGCTCGTCCTCGCGGCAACAAACCTCAAGCGCCTGTCGGTTTCCTGTCGGTTTACCGAGGTTAAGACCACCGCGGCCATTGCGCTTGCCGAGACGGCGAGGGAGCTGGGCCGGCTCAACCCGCCGGACCTATTATACGACATCCGGATCGGCCATGCCGGATCGCCTTCGGGAGCGATTGATCCTCACGTCGCCGCTCGACGCGGTGGGATCAGACCGAGCTTGTCGGTTCGTCAACACATCATGGATCGAGATCAGCCGGGGCTTCTTCGGCACATTCATTCCTCCAGGTGCAGTGAAGGTATTTACCGGGCGACTGATATCGAACGAACTCACCGATTTCTTCGGCCGGGTAGTCAAGTCGAGGCTCCCTCCGTCTTAGCCGGGCTCGGACAATTAGGGATCGCGTTTCGTCACTTTATGGAACCACACCATCGTTGTGTGCGTCTTCAGACATCGCCGCCATCTACCTTCGGGCTTAGGCGGTGCCTGAGAGACACGCACGCGCGCTCCCGCTCTTCAAGAGACGGGTGCGCCGCATGTCTCAAACAGAATCTTCAGAACATAAGAACCGTCTACTCGGTGCGATGTCCGAGCCGGACGCCAATCAATTCTTCTCCGACCTGCAACCCGTCTCTTTGGCATTCGGGGAAATCGTTTACGAGGTCGGCGCACCGCTCGAACACGTCTATTTCGTCGAGCACGGCGTCGTCTCGATCATCACGAAGATGACAACCGGCGAAACCATCGAGGCCGGGATGATCGGGCTGGAGGGCATGGTCGGCCTTCCCGCGCTGTTCGGCGACGAAAAATCTGGTCAACACCTACTCGTCCAGGCTCCCGGCACCGCGTTGCGCATGACAGCCATCGACTGTCTCGCCGCGTTCGATCAGAGCACTGAGGTTCGCGGCGTGCTTATGCGCTACATGGGTGCGCTGCTCAGCGTCGGAATGCGAACCGCCGCCTGCAACAATCTGCATTCTCTACAGCAACGCACCGCCCGCTGGCTCCTGATGATGCACGACCGTCTGCAATCGGACGAGATGCCGCTCACCCACGAGTTCCTATCGACGATGCTCGGCACCCGCCGCACCCGCGTCACCGAGGCGGCGGGTGAATTGCAACGAGCGGGCCTGATCCGCTACGCCAGAGGCGTCGTCAGGATCATCGATCATCAGGGTTTGTCCGCGATAGCCTGTGAATGCTACCGAGACCACGATCGTCTCCTCAACTAATCGGGTTTTCTAAAGGTGATTTAATAGCCCTTTGTCCAACCCTGGACATAAGGTAAGGTAGTCTATCGGCGTCTTTCGTCCCCGACATGACGCTGCCTGAGAGATATTCGCGCTCCCGCCGGATGGCCTTAAAGGAGCGTTAAATGGCGCTCGAAAGCCTTCTCAGCGTCCGCGTCGAACGGCTCGACCCTGTTGAATTTACGAACGGCGCAGAACCCTCCAATACCGTTTCGCAGCTTTCCGCCGATTGGTTTTCCGGAGACCTCCTCGAAACCCTGCCAGCGGCGGTCTACGTGTGCGATGCAGTGGGTACCGTTGTCGCCTACAACCGTCGAGCCACCGAGCTATGGGGCCGCTCTCCCTCGGCGGGCGACAGCGACGAGAAATATTGTGGTGCCCATAAGCTGTTCCATCCGGATGGCATGCCACTGCCGCATCATGAAACGCCGATGGAGGCCGTGCTCCGAACGGCAAAACCGGCTCGGGATATGGAGGTTGTGATCGAGCGACCGGATCGCTCGCGAATTACCGCTCTAGTCAATATCGCCCCCCTTTTCGGCGAAGACAGAAACCTCGTCGGTGCCGTCAACTGCTTCCAAGACCTTTCCGCGATCAAGCTGGCAGAACGAGAGAGGGTTCGGCTGTCGGACGAACTGCATCAAGCCAGGAAGGTGGAGGCGATCGGCCAACTCGCCGCCGGTATCGTTCACGACTTCGACAATCTACTTGCAGCCGTTCATGGCAATCTTGAATTGCTCACAAGTCGGACGAATGAAGCCCGCCTGCTGGTGCTGTTGCGTAACGCTACTCGGTCGGTAGAGCGCGGTGAAGGGCTCACCCAGCAGCTTCTCGCGTTCGCGCGCAAACAGGTGCTTTTGCCCAAACCTGTCGATCTCAATCAGGTGCTCATCGGAATGAGCAATCTGCTGCGCACCTCGGTCGGCAGCATCATCCCCGTTGAAATGCGCAAGCAGCCGGATTTGTGGCATGCCCTGGTCGATCCAAATCAGATCGAACTCGTCGTGCTCAACCTCGTCATCAACGCACGAGACGCCATGCCCGATGGTGGCACCTTAACCATCGAGACGGCCAATGTGACGTTCAGCACGATCAATCGTCCGGTCGATCTTCCAATGGGCGAATATGTGGTCGTGTCGGTGGCCGACACCGGAACCGGCATGAGCGACGAAGTACGCGCGAAGGCGTTCGAGCCTTTCTTCACGACCAAAGGGGAAGGCAAGGGGTCGGGCCTCGGTCTCAGCATGGTGCTCGGTGTGGCGAAGCAGTCAGGGGGTGACGTTCGGATCACAAGCCGGCCCGGACAAGGCACGTCGATCGAGGTGTATTTGCCGCGCACTCAAGAGTTGCCCTCATCTTCGGCAGAAAGTTGATCCGCGACGACGACCCTGGCTAAACACCGCGCCAGAGGTTGGGATGGAGAAAGCGATGACACAAGGTACTCCGATCAGCCCGAGTGAATTGCCGGATGCGGAGTTAGAGAAGAGCAACCTCGCGCAGATGGTCATCAACGCTTATACGATGGGCATGGCCGTCATGCGCGATGAGCGGAAAGCGTTTGACTCGGCGGTGCGGGCTTGGCGGGAGCGCAACCCGAATGCTTCTCCGGTGGAGGGGCCACCGGCAGTGGCGACGATCATCTGCCAAAACCTCTAAACGGTACGGACGCCGACCGGCCGCATTGTCGACACCTCCGATCGCACGCCATTCTCGACGATCTCAACGCTTTTCCGTATTGCGCAACCCACCTCGTCGCGGGACATTTCGCGGGACACATACGTCCCGATGGGGTCGTGGAATCGCGCAGAATTGCTGGATTTTGAAATCGTCATGCCCGGACTTGATCCGTGGGCATCCACGTCTTCATGTTCTTGCGCCATCCCAAGAAGACTGGATGCGCGGATCAAGTCCGGGCACGGGGGTCCGGCAGGGTCGTGTCCAACAACCGCAATTTTGCCGAAATCGCGTGATATTCGGCAACCGTGTGGATCACTCGTCCCGAGGCCATGTGCAGGCGCGTCAGCCGGACGCGGCGCCTGTTCTGCCTGATAATCCGCCGCAAATAACAGGCGGAACGGGCGGCATCGCGGGCGACGTGCTGGCTGTCAATTCCCTGCAGATATCAGCGGAAACAGCGAAGCGGGCGAATTGACAAACCCGCGCCGTGCCGGGTCAACTGGCCCGAGCGATAGGCCGAGGTTTTGGGGAGGAGCTTAGAGATGGGCATGCTCGACGGGCGCGTGGCGATCTGCACCGGGGCGGCGCGCGGGGTGGGCGCGGAAGTCGCCAAATTGATGGCCAGGGAAGGCGCCAAAGTGGTGATCGTCGATCCCGGCGTCGGCGGGGCCGGCGAGGGCGGCGGCGAGGCGCCGGCGCAGGCGATGGCCGACGAGATCAAGGCCGAGGGCGGCGAGGCGGTCGCCAATTTCGGTTCGGTCACCAGCTTTGACGATTGCCTCAAGATGGTGCAGCAGGCGCGTGACGTGTTCGGCGGGATCCACATCGTCTTCAACGCCGCCGGCATCCTGCGCGACAAGATGTTCCACAACATGTTCCCGGAGGATTGGCAGGCGGTCATCGATGTCCACCTGACCGGGCATTTCAACGTCAACCGCGCCGCGATCGGGGTGATGCGCGAGCAGAATTACGGGCGGCTGATCCTGGTGTCGTCGACCTCGGGGCTGCTCGGCAATGTCGGCCAGACCAATTACGGTTCGGCCAAGCTCGGCGTCGTCGCGCTGGCGCGGATCATCGCGATGGAGAACCAGACGCGCGGCATCACCGCCAATGTCATCGCGCCCTCGGCCGACACGCGGATGACCCGCTCGGTGCCGACGCCGAAGGACCCGGCCGCCGCCGCCGCGCGCGAAGAGCGGCTGCGCCGCAGCCGGGCCGACGCGATCGCCCCGCTCTGCACGTTTCTGGCGTCGGAGCAGGCGGGCTACGTCAACGGCCAGGTGTTCCACCAGCGCGCCGCCGAGCTGTCGCTCTACGGCCATATGCGCCCGGTGCGGATGGTGCATCACAATGGCGGCTGGACGCCGGAGCTGATCGCCGAAGTCGCGATGCCGTCGCTGCAAAGCGGCTTCACCTCGCTCGACTCGCGCAACACGCATTCCGGGCTGCCGATGGAGTAGCCGGAAAGTCAATGCGACAAGATCGTCATCAAACTGTCATCGAATATTAAGGGAGGACTTGGGAGCGACTTTGTGTCACGCGGGCGATTACGCGAAACGGCAATGCCGAAAACGCGGGGCTGCGACGAACTAAAGCTGCCTACTCGGAATTGTCGTGTTCGTTGATCCGGCGACCCTCAGTACGATCGGACGGCGGCGACACCGGGTGGCTTGCGGTGTGGGACGTGAACGACACACGACGCAACCATCAGGGGTCTCTTATGATCAAGTTCGTGACATCGACCATCTTGAGTGCCGTTCTGCTTGCCGGGTTTGCCGCCGCCGCCGACGCGGCGGATCCGCAGCCGGCCAATCAGGTGGCGTCGTCCGCGCCAAGCGGATATTCCGCGCCCGGCTTCGGGCCAAAGGCCAGCGGTGGCGCGACGACCCAATCGGACCACTTCGTCAAGCCGCCCGGCTATGACCAAAACCCCGCCAATTTCCCCTACTCCCGGCCGGGCGTTTTGAAAGCGAACTAAGGCAGTTGCGAACATTCACGGGGACGGTCCGCCGCGCGCGGCCGTCCCGCCGTCCCTGCCGCCGCGGTCATGGCCCGCCGGCCTTGGCGAGGAGGTAGCACCAGTAGAACGACGTGTCGCCGCGCTTACGGAATTCGCATTTGGCGAGGCTGGTGCCCTTTTCGAGGAAGTAGTGGACATCGGGGGTGCTGGTCGGGCCCGTCGGCGCGCTGTCGTAGACCGCGGTGATCAGCCGGTAGCCGTCGGCGACGAGGTCGTAGAGGCTCTTGTCGGTGGTCTGCCATTTGTGCGGATGACCTTCCGAGGTCGGTTGGCCCGCCGGCGTCTGCGCCGGCGCACTCGCTGCCGCCATCACCAAAAAAGCCATGATCCCCAAGTACAACAAACCTCGCCGCATCACCCCCTCCCCCCTGTCGTGTCGTTGTCATCTTAGCCGAATTGATGCGAAGGGCGAGCGGGCCGCGCAACCGTCACGCGCCCCGGCTGTGCTTGGCAGCGCGTCACGATGGTGTGATGATTGCGGTCATGCCGCTTGAGGAGGCTTCCGCTCATGATCACCGCGATCGTCCAGTACCGTCTGCCGGCGAGCATCAGCCAGGCCGATTGCGCCGCGCATTTCCGCAAGATCGCAGCCGGGTTCCGCACGGTGCCGGGGCTGATCCGCAAGCAGTTCATCTATGCCGAGGATGGCTGGGCCGGCGGGGTCTATCTGTGGAAGACTCGCGCCGACGCCGACGCGTTCTATTCCGGGCCGTGGCTCGACGGCATCCGCGAGCGCTACGGCATGGCCCCGCAGATCAAGTTCTTCAACACCGCTTGCGTCACCGACAATTCGGCCGAGGCCATCCTGCTCCCCGACGCGGCGGAATAGCCGCAGTCGGCTAACGCGGTGTCGTGGTCACCCCGGGGCTCAGCTGCAGCGCCGGGGCGACCGGCACCACATTGTAGGTCGCCGCGAACGGCAGGCTTTTGACATAGCTCGCCATGAACTCGTTGACCGAACCGATGACCGATTGCGGCACGTAGACCACATCGAACGATTTGAGGATCGGGTCGGTGCCGCCTTCCGCCGGGGCAAGCGGGCTCTTATAGGCCTGCACGTTGCCGGCGGCGTCGCGCCGGATGATCAGGATGCCCCCGGTCTGCGCCCCCGCCTTGGCGCCGCCCGCCTCGGCGAGCGCGCGCTCCACGGTCAACGGCAGCGCGCTGCGGATCAGCCCCGGCTTCTTGACCGCGCCATCGACATAGAACACTTCCGGCGCGTATTGCCGGATGGTCAGCGACAAATCCGTCGAGCGGATTTTCTTGGCGTAGAGCGCGCCGAGCCGCCCCGTCGCCTCGGGCACGGTCAACCCGCCGACCACCACGCCGCCGATGAGCTTGGGCGCGACAGTGCCGTCCAGCCCCACCGCGACCTTGTCGTTGAATTCCGGCGCAAACGGAAAGCGGATCTCGAACTCGTCGCCGGCGGTCAGGGTGTGCTCCGGCACCATCGGCGCTCGTCCCGCGACGACCGTGCCCGAGGCCAGTGGCGGCGCCTTCGCCGCCGTGCAGCCTGCTAGCAGCAGCGTAAAGCACACGAAAAGTCGATGCGCGCGGACCAACCCCCATCCCAACCTTCCCCCGCTTGCGGGGGAAGGGGCGCGCCGGCACTCGTAATCTCCCTCCCCTGCAAGCGGGGGAGGGTCGGGGTGGGGGTATCGCGGGGACCGATCGGGTTTCGCGAAGTGGATCTGGTCCCCAGCGCGTCGCTGCCCCCACCTACTGCCGCTCGGCACGCTCCACGCCGCTGATATCCATCGACCACGGCAAGGCGGATCCGCACCAGATTTGCCGCGCAGGCGGCGCGAACTGCGCCCGCTGGTCGATGCCGCCGACCCGCAGCCCATAGCTCGACGGGTTGGGCTCCGGCGCGGCGGCATAAATCGGGGTGCCGCATTCCGGGCAGAACGCGTGGGCGCGCCTGTTCCCGCTTTCCGCGGTCTTGAGGTAGATCTTCGGCGTGCCGCTCTTCAGCCGGAATGTCTCCGGCAGGCTGGCGATATTGGCGCGAAACGCGGTGCCGGTCAGTTTCTGGCAATCGGTGCAATGGCACACCCGAACCGTCGCCGGGTCGACTTCGGCCTCGTAGCTGATATGGCCGCAATGGCAGCCGCCGGTGATCTTCATCCTCGCCTCCGTCAGAACGCGCCGAGCCCGAGAAAAATTAGAGCACCATTATCTCGGCGACGGCAGTGTCAAGGCAGGGCACGGCGGGAAATCCTGACGAGGGGTGCCAGAGCCCATTGTTATGAAACGCGGCCAGATGCGCCGGCGGAGTGCGGCAATCCGCCGGTTTTCGCCACAACACGTCGAACCCAGGTTGCGCTATCCCCGCGTGTCCCTGATCAGGCGCGAAATGCTTTCTTCGAGCGAAAATGTCGTGAACAGTTTTTTCGAGTACAGCCAATCACCGAGTGTGTCGACGCTGATTACGCCGCTTTCGTCGCTTCGGTCGCCGTAGCTCAACCGCACCGGCTCGCCGGTCAGAGTTGTGAGTCGCGGTTCTTCGGCCGGGCCGACGATATTCAAGACCCACCAAATCGTCGGCTTCTCCTGCACATCGTCGAGCACGCAATAGAGGCGAGCTGCGGTCGCCACCAGCCAGGTTTGCTGACGAGAGGTCGTAAAGATCAGCAGGGTTTTGGCGGCGGCGATGTCTTCGATTTGTGGAGCGAATTCTTTGCTTTGCGCAACGAACCGCTTAATTTCGTCTTCGCTGGCAAACGAACGAAGGCCGAGGATCGATTGGACGAAGCTCATCGGTCAAGTACCCGGGGGTCGTTGCACATCTTCCGTCTGTTTCTGTGCGAAGGATGTAAGTCTCGTCAAAAAGGTTCTCCAGGTGACGCCGGCAATCACCGCAGCTGTCGGGGTTGCCTCGAACAGGCGGACGAGGTAGCCGAGGATGCCGGCGATCGCACCTCCGGCGAACCATACCACCGCCAGCGGTATGCTTACAAAGCCGTGATTGATCCCCAGAAATCCCTTCCGCGTAGAACCGGCAGCACAGACCAAAAGGTCCAACAGGAAAACCAGTAGGCTGATCGCCCCGCTTGCCCCCGCAAACACCAGATAGGACATGCCGTCCCGCCCGAGGGTCTCGTAATTAAGGAGCTTACCGAGCTCACTGAAGAACTCCGAAGACCAGGAGGCCGTCGCCGGAGGAGAAGGGCTCGGCGTCTGCTGCGCCCAGACTTCCACCGCGGCGACGAAAAAGATCGCCGCCGCCGGCAGGACCGCCGCCGCTATTACCGGGAAGCGGGCAAGATGTCGCATTTGGTTATGTTAGGTCACCGTCACGACCCATAAAAGGCGAATTTTTCACGGGGACCTCGGCGAAGCGAAAGTCTCAGAACGCGCCGAGCCCGAGAATGCCGTCGATCGGGTCGACGCCGGCCAGCACGCGGCGGCCGATCAGGTCTTTGAGCGTCTCGGTGGTGCCGCCGCCGAGCGTGCCGTAGCGGGCACCACGATAGAAGCGCGACACCGGGAACTCGTCGGTAAAGCCATAGCCGCCATGCACCTGGATCGCCTCGCTGGTGACGCGCAGCGACATCTCGTTGACGGTGATCTTGGCGGCGGCGGCGAGCAGCGGGTCGGGAAACGGGTTGGCCGAGGCGCAGGCGCGGTAGAGGATCGAACGGCTCGCTTCGATGTCGCGGTACATCTCGGCGAGCTTCCAGCGCATCCCCTGGAAATCGGCGACGGCCCGGCCGAACACGTGACGCTCCTTGGCGTATTTGATCGCCTCTTCGAGCGCCCCTTCGGCGAGCCCCAGCGAAATCGACGGGTTCAGGCAGCGCTGGGTGTTGAACGCGCCGAGCAGCTTGCGGAAACCGTCTTCGAGCACGAGGTTCTCGGGCGGCAACTCGACATCCTCGAAGCGGATCTCGGCCAGGTTCTCGCCGCCCATCGTGTGATAGGTCCCGGTCACCGAAAAACCCGGCGTCCCCTTCTCGACCAGCACGCAGCCGATGCCCTCGCGCCCCGGCTTCTTGTCGACGCGGGTGAAGACGACGAACCAGCCGGCCTCCTCGGCGCGGCTGATCAAGGTCTTGACCCCGTTGAGCCGCAGCTTGTTGCCGACATGGTCGACATTGGTCTTGTAGTTGGCGACATCGGTGCCGGCGTCGGGCTCCGTCATGCAGATCGCCAGCAGGCATTCGCCGCTGCATACCTGCGGCAGCACGCGTTGCTTGATCGCGTCGGGCGCGTAGGTCGAGATGATGCGGGTCTGCGCGCCGACCTCGCCGAGCACCGCCATCGCCGTCACGTAACAGACCTTCGCGATCTCCTCGAGCACCAGCGCGGTGTCGAACACCGGCAGCCCCAGCCCGCCATACTCCTCGGGCACTGCCATGCCGAGCACCCCCAGCTTCGCGAGCGCCTTCATGTTCTCCCAGGGGAAGGTACCGTCCTGGTAGCGCGGCGCGCGCTCGCGAAATTCGCTTTGCGCCAGCTCGCGGATCGTCGCGATGAACTGGCGCTGCTCGTCGGTCAGTGTCGGGAACAAGGCGGTCTCTCCTTCATACTGCCGGCCGAGTATGCCGTGATGAAGCCACCGCCAGAAGGTTCATCAGAGCAAATTCTGACCGCAGGCCGACATATCATGAAATTGCAAATTAATCGCAAGTGATCTAGGAATCCGGCCTCGCTGCGGGTTTCGAGGCTCGACCGATGCGATGGTTTCCCACGCTCGCTCGGTGCCGCTGTCGCTGCTCGATCGGGTCGAGGCGCCGCGCAACGCCGCGCGTCTCGAAGCGCAAGGCGACGCCGTTCGATCCAAGGAGGCCGCCGAGCTGCAACGGGACATGGCCGAGGCTCGGATTCGGTATCAGAACCTTACCGCCAATTCGCCGCTGCATGACTACCTGCGCTACGCCAACTACGACGACGACGAAAACATGATCGCCCGCATGCGCCTCGTGAAAAGCCGGCAAAACGATACCGCAGCGCTGCTGAATGAGGGCCGCATCCTGCGGCTTTCATTTTTGTGGCGGCTCGACCTGGCGGTGACGCCTGAACTATGCGCCGCCTACGACGCGGCGCTGCACAAGATGATCGACGGCGATATGCCGGTTCCCTCGGTGTGGTACCGCAACGTCATCGACCATCTGGAGGAGCAGCTGCCCAATATCAAATGGCTGGTGGCCGGCGGCTGCAATCTCAACTCAGGGCTGGATGCCGCCGATCTGCCGATACGGTTCTTCATAGAACACAACAACGCCCAATACGAGCCGGAGGTGGCGCATTGGCAGCAACTCCTCGCCACCGCGGCCGCACTTCGACATCCCTGACGCCGCACTCAGTCGTCCGCCGACCAGCGCCAGTCGAGCGCACGGCTCATCGCGGCGCGGAGTGCTTCGTGCGGGTCGGTCAGGTGCAACTGCTCCATTGCGCTGTCCCAGGTCCCGGCGATGGTGCGCAGCTGGTGATCGATCGGCGGATCGCCGAGCCGCTCCGCCCAGCCCGGGGTGTCGCGCGAGGCGAAGAACGCCAGCACCAGCGCGCCGATCAAACAGATCGCCAAAACCTGACGCTGGCTGGCGCCGCCGCGCCGCAAGCGCGGCGGTATGGCGTCGGTGACAAGCGGCGCGCGCTCATTGCGGCTCGGCGATGTCTGGCTCATTGGGTCAGAACCGGAAATAGATGAACGGTGCGATCCCCTCGGGGCCCAGCGCATTGACGATCGCGAGCACCAGACCGGCGGCCACGCCCAGGCCCCAATAAGGAACTCGCGCGACGAGTTCCCCTGCGCGCTCGAACGAGCCGGGCGGCAAAAACTGGCCGGCCATGCCGATCGCGATCAGCGCTACCATCGCCGGCTGCCCCTGCTGAATTGGCGCGTGCCAGCCGGCACCCAGGCCGGCGATGAACCGGCTGGCGACGGTGAAATCCTCGGCGCGAAAGAAGATCCACGCCAAGCAGACAAAGTGAAAGACCACGACCCATGATACAAGCACGCCAAGCCGGCTTGCCGGCCGCTGGCCGACCCACGACTGACACATCCGTTCAACCGCCAGCCCGCCGCCGTGCAGCGCGCCCCACATCACAAATTTCCACGCCGCGCCGTGCCAGATGCCGCCGAGCAGCATCGTGATCAGCAGGTTGCGGTAGGTGTTGAGCCGGCCATGGCGGTTGCCGCCCAGCGGCTTGTAGAGGTAGTCGCGCAGCCAGGTGCTGAGCGAGATATGCCAGCGCTGCCAGAATTCACGCAGGCGAAGCGACCGGTAGGGCTGGTTGAAATTGCGCGGAAAGCGGAACCCGCACAGCGCCGCGACAGCGATCGCGATGTCGGTATAGGCGCTGAAATCGCAATAGATCTGCACCGCATAGGCATAGGTCGCGAGCAGCAGGTCGGGACCGCCGTAATTTTCCGGCGCGGCGAAGACCGGGTCGACCAGACCGGTCGCCAGGTAATTGGCGATGATCACCTTTTTCACCATGCCGCCAAAGATCAGCAGGAGCGCCGCCGCGACCGGGATCGGCTCGTCGGACGGCCGCGCCAGCTGCGGCAGGAAATAGGCGGCGCGCACGATCGGTCCCGCCACCAGTTGCGGGAAGAACGACATGTAGAGCGCCATGTCGAGCGGCGCCCGGCACACCGCGACATCGCGGCGATAGACGTCGGTGATGTAGGAAATCCCGTGAAATGTGAAGAACGAGATGCCGACCGGCAGCAGGATCTCGACAAACGGCAATTCGTGCTGCAGGCCCAGCATGCGCGCGAGCTGGTTTGCCGACGACACCAGGAAATCGAGGTACTTGAAGACGCCGAGAATCACCAGGTGCAGCGTCACGCCCACCGCCAGCACGAACCGCCGGCGGCCCGGATCGTCGCTGCTGCCGATCAGCAGCCCGGCGACATAGCTGACCGTCGTGCTGCCGGCGAGCAGCAGGCAGAAGCGCCAATCCCATTGCGCGTAAAAGAAATAGCTGGCGACCACCAGCATCGCCTTCTTTTGCGCGAAATGCCGGTCGAGCAGCACCACCGCCGCCGCCACGACGAGAAAAAACAACAGAAAATCGAGCGTCGGGAACAGCATGTCGGATTGTCGCTGGAGAGCGGCGGGCGAGCGGTTCTATCGGGCGCGGCCACCGCCGGCAAGCCGCACGCCGGTTTGCGGCGGCGACAGCGCGTCGCATCCCTCGGAAGCGCGGGAATTGCATTTGCATCCGCCGCCGAACGCTCGCAGTATTTGGCTGCGGCCTGATGTTGTGGGGGGCCGGGGGACAGGGTCGCCGTGCGTGAATTCGGCTGGCTGAGTGGTGTCGGGCGCCGTACCCGGTGGTGTGGGATCGCGGCGCTGGTGTTCATCTGCATGAGCGTCGCGGCGGCACGCGCTGACGACGACCCGTCCATCAAACGGGTCGTCGTGTTCGGCGACAGCCAGGCGCAGGGCGTTGCCGGCGGGCTGCAGCGGGTGCTGATTGACGACCCCCGTTACAAGGTGGTGAACCGCACCCATCCCGGCGCCGCGCTGGTCCATTCCGACAGCGAATGGATGGCGCCGATCCAGAGCTTTATCGACAAGGACAAGGCCAAGGTCGCCGTCGTCATGTTCGGTGCCAACGACCGGCTCGACTTGCGGAGCGAAGAAGGCAAATACGTTCGTTTCCGCACCGATGATTGGCGCGAGGCTTATACCAAGCGCGTCGACCGCATCCTGACCGCATTGTCCGGCGCGCGTCTCAAGATCGTCTGGTGCGGCAACCCGATCGCCCGCAGTGCCCAGTATTCGGCGGATATGAGCTACATCAACGACATCTACGCCGGCGAGGTGGCGCATTTCGGCGGCGAGTTCCTGCCGCTGTGGACGGTAATCGCCGACAATCAGGGCCAGTTCATCGCCTACGGCCCCGATCGCAGCGGCGTCACCGAGCGACTGCGCAACGACGACGGCATCCATTTCACCGCGGCCGGCTACGAACTGATCGCCGAGCGGGTCATCAGCGTTCTCCCCCAGCTCCAGGCGTATGGACGCTGAGCCGCGCCGGCCCTTCGGCCGCGCTGCATGGCTATCGCTGGCCGGGATCGTCCTCGGTATCGTGCTGCTCCTCCAGGCGTGCTTTACGACGCGCGAAACGACAACGCCGTCGCTCGCGGCGCCGGCCCATCTGTCGTCGTCCGATGCCCTGGCGCCGTTCTTCGAGGCGCTTTACGCGCTCGACGGCAATGCGGCACGGCAGCCGGTTCGCGTGCTGCAGATCGGCGACAGCCACACAGCCAACGATTCGCTGAGCGGCCGGCTGCGCGACCGGCTGCAGGCGCGGTTCGGCTCGGCGGGGCGCGGCTGGCTGCCGGCCGGCGTCCCGTTCAGGTACTACCGGCCGCATCTCGTCAGCGTCACTGAGAGCGGCTGGCAGCACGTCAAGCCGAGCGACCACGCCGGCGTCGCGCTCGGTCTCGACGCGAGCGCCGCGATCAGCCAGCCGCCCGATGCGACGATGACCGTCGAGGGCACCGAACCACTGGGTTTCGACCGGCTCGCCATCGAATTCCTGACGCAGCCGAGTGGTGCGGCGTTCACCGTTTCGATCGACGGCGGGGCGCCGACACGCGTTCCGACCGATGCCGCCGCCGCTGCGATCAAGCGCGTCGAGCTGGCGCTCGACCATCCCGGGCGCCGCGCCGAGTTGCGCGCGGCCGACCGGCCGCCGGTCGTGCTGCTCGGTTGGGCGGTCGAGCGGCGGAGCGCGGGGATCATCTACGAAAACCACGGCACGATCGGCGCGACGGTCGGGCTGCTCGATCAGATCACGCCGGAGGCCGTGTCGTTCGAGCTCGATGTGCGTCGCCCGGCGCTGCTGGTCGTCGCGTTCGGCACCAATGAAGGGTTCGACAACGAACTCGACCCCGACCGCTACACCGGTCGGTTCCGCGCGGCCATCGAAGGCCTGCGGCAGCGCGGGCACGGCGTGCCCGTGCTGATCCTCGGCCCGCCCGACGGCAACCGCGCCGAGCGTGGCTGCCCGACGGACCCGTGCGGCACGCCCAACGAGACCTGCGTGTGGCGCGCGCCGCCCAAGCTCCCCGTGGTCCGCGACATCCAGCGCCGCGTCGCGGCGCAACAGGGCTGGGCCTACTGGGACTGGTTCGGCGCGATGGGCGGCACCTGCAGCATCGACCGCATGACCGGCGCCAACCCGCCGCTGGCAATGCCCGACCATGTGCATCTCAGCGCGCCGGGCTACCAGGCGATGGCTGACCTGCTGTTCGCCGATCTGATGCGCGGCTATGAGATATGGAAGGCGCAGCCGCGCACCAGTTGATCCCAAGAAGGAAGAAGGATGGCCCCGGTTCCCGCCCGCAAGAACATGCCCGAGCATTTCGGCATCCGCGTCGTCAGCGCGGAGAAAGACAAGGTCGTCGGCGAGATCGACGCCGACGAGCGGCATCTCAACAATAACGGCGTGGTGCATGGCGGCGCCTATATGGCGTTCGCCGACGATCTCGGCGGCACGCTCGCCGGCCTCAACAAGCCTGCCGAAATGAGCACGACGACGATCGAATCGAAGAGCAATTTCTTCCGCGCCTCGCAGCCGGGGCGCCTGCGGGCGGTCGCGGTGCCGCTGCATGTCGGACGGCGGACGATTGTCGTGCAAACGCAAATCTTCGGCGCCGACGGCAAGCTCGCGGCGCAGGTGATCCAGACGCAGCTCGTAGTCCCCCGCCCATCCCCGCGAGAATGACCCTCGACCCGCGGCTCCACGCCTACCGCGCCGACCTTGCCGATGTGCGGCTGCGCGGGCAAGTCGAGGCGTCGCAGTTCACGGAAGGATGCCCGGCGCGGGCGGCGGTCGGGCTGGTCCCGGTGCGGCACGCGCCGCAGCCGGATGCCCCGATCGACACGTTCTTTCACTACGGTGAGTCAGTGCGCGTGTTCGACGAGCGCGATGGCTTCGCGTGGTGCCAATCAAACCGCGACCGCTATGTCGGCTATGTCGAGGCGACCACGCTGATTTCGGGCGTGACGCCGGCAGCGACCCATTACATCGCGAATCTCGGCGCCTATCGCTATGCCGAGCCCGATCTGCGGTCGGCTATCGTTGATTTCCTGCCGCGCCACAGCCCGGTCCGTGCGACGCAGTCGGGTCTGCTGTGCCGCGGCACCCCCTACGCTGGACTCGATGGCGGGTTTGTGCCCGAGTCCTGCCTGTCGCCGGAGCCGCCGCGATCGCCGGACCTCGCGGCGGCCGCGATGCTTTATCTCGGCTGCCCCTATCTGTGGGCGGGCCGCAGTTTTCTCGGCATCGACTGCTCAGGGCTGGTTCAGGAAGCGTTTCGCGACCTTGCCGTCGCCGTGCGGCGCGATACCGACATGCAGCGCGAGACGATCGGCGCCGGCGTCACGATCGGCCGCATCGCCGATCTGCAACGCAACGACCTGATCTTCATCCCTGGCCATGTGATGATCGCGACCGGCCACGGCCGTGTGATTCACGCATCGGGCGACGGCATGATGGTGCGGCGCGACAACCTCGCCGCGCTGCTGCAGCGCTGGGGCTACACGATTGCCGACCTCACCGTGCGCCGGCCTCAGCCTTCGCGCTAAGCCGCAGCCCCATGCAACGGCTATTTTTTGTCCGGTCCCAGCGTGGCGATGCGATCTTCGACCTGCTTGCGAACCGGAGCGTCGGCGGGCAGTTGCGCGAGCAGGCGGGTCCACAGGTCGCGCGCGGTCTGCGCGTGTCCGGCGTCCGCCTCGGCGAGGCCGACATACCATAGCGCTTCGGGGTTTTTCGGGTCGGCGGCGAGCACATCCTTGAGCAAGGCGGTCGCTTGCGGCGGCAGATCGTCGGTCGGCCGCGCCTCGATCAGCGCCTCGGCATATTGTTGTTTAAAGGCGAGATCGGCGGGCTTCAGTACCGCCGCACGCGCGTAGGCATCGACCGCCTTGTCGGGTTGGTTGAGCACCATGTAGGAGCGGCCGAGCCGGCTCCAACCCTCGGCATCGTCGGGGTTCTGTTTGAGCCTGTCGGCAAGACGCTCAACCATCGCGTTGATCATCGCCTCTTTTTCCGCCGGCGAGGTATCGGCAGTGGCTTTCGCGGTCTCGTTGACCTGGGCGGCGGACGGCATATTGGCTTCGGCGGAAGGCGATACCGGCGGGTTGGCGGCCTGGGCTGCGGGCGGCTTGCGTGCCGCACCGGCGGATGTCTTCAGGGTCGCCGGGTCAATCCCCGCCGCCTGCGCGGTCTCGGCGATGCGGCGCTGCAGGAGGGGCAGCCATTCCGCATCGGCCGGCGCATCGGCTTCGAGATCGGTCCAATCCTGCAAGGCGCCTTTGGCGTCGCCGGCTTGCGCCTTGGCGAGCGCGAGGTAATAGCGCGAGCGCGGCGCGCTTTCCGGGTCCGAGAGCGCGGTACGGAAGGCCTGCTGCGCCTGCGCGGTGACCATGCCGCCGGCGGCGAGCACCTGCGCCTCGCCCCAGTCGCCGACGATCTCGGGCTTTTGCCCGGACAGCTCGGCGGCGCGGCGATAGGCGTCGGCCGCCTCCTGATAGCGGCTGAGGTCGAGGTCGGAGTGGGCAAGCAGCAGCCAGCCTTGCAGATCGTCGGGATGCGCCTGGAGGCGTGCGGTGAGCTGGCGCACTGCCTCGGCCATGTCGAGATGCGGGTTGGCTTTGTCGGCGGTTTTGACGCTGTCGGCGCTGCGCGAGGCGAGCGGCTGGTCGGCAAGGCTTGGCGAGCCGAGTTGCCAGTACAGCGTCCACGCGGCGAAAGGCAGCAGGATGATCGCCACCGCGGCGACGGCGAGCGGCATCGCCGAGCGCTCGGCCGGCGCGGCGCCCGGCGTCAGCGCCAGGATGCGGCGGCCGATCTCGCTTTTCGCCGCCACCGCCTCAGCCGTGGAAAGGATGCCGCGCTCGACATCGCGCTCCAGCTCGGCGAGTTGGTCGCGATAGACCGCGAGGTTGTAGGCGTCGCGCGCCGCCGCGCTGCGACCGCGCAGGATCAGCGGCGCCAGCAACAGCGCGACGGCGAACGTCGTCAGCCCGAGCAGCCCGAGGGCAAGCCCCATGCTCATCAGTCGGCCTTTTCGTCGAGCATCGCCGCGAGCCGGCGTTCTTCGTCGGGACTGAGCGGCGGCGGCGCGGTCGCCGTGGCCTGGCGACGGACGAAACGGCGCACGCCGATCCCGCCGATCACCAGTACCAGCAGCGGTCCGCCCCAGAGCAGCCAGGTCGAGGCCTCGAAGGGCGGTCTCAGCAGCACGAAATCGCCGTAGCGCGAGACGATGTAGTCGACCACTTGGCGGTCGCTGTCGCCGGCCGATAGCCGCTGGCGCACCAGCACGCGCAGATCGTGTGCCAGATCGGCCTCGGAATCGTCGATCGACTGGTTGCGGCACACCAGACAGCGCAAATCCTTGCTGATGTCGCGCGCCCGCGCTTCCAGCGCCGGATCGGCCAGCACCTCGTCCGGCCGCACGGCCTGGGCTGGGGAGGCAAGACCGAGGAAGACAACAACGACCATGAAGAGCACGGAACCAGGGACGATAAAGTTAAACCGTTTGGGGCGGCCCCCACCCCAACTC
Source organism: uncultured Alphaproteobacteria bacterium (assembly GCA_963778385.1). Taxonomy (GTDB): domain Bacteria; phylum Pseudomonadota; class Alphaproteobacteria; order ATCC43930; family CGMCC-115725; genus DATARH01. The sequence goes on from CAVZUA010000051.1 coordinate 29,033, forward strand.
TCCCCCGTGTCCACGGGGGAGGGAGAGCCGCGCAGCGGCTGGGAGGGGGCCGGCACTGACGGTAACAGCCAGGTCATTTCTGCAGCTTTGCCACCAACGGCAGGATCTTGGTCTTGAGATCGTCCGCGCTCAGCGGGCCGACATGCTTGTAGCGGATATGCCCGGTCGCATCGACGACGAAGGTCTCGGGCACGCCGTAGACGCCCCATTCGATGCCGACCTTGCCGTCATCGGCGCCGATCCGCGTATAGGGGTCGCCCAGCGCGGCGATCCACGACAGCGCGGCGTCGCCGGTGTCCTTGTAGTTGATGCCGTAGATCGGTACCTGTTTGGTCTTGGCGAGCGCGTTCAGCACCGGATGCTCCAGGCGGCACGGCCCGCACCACGACGCGAAGGTGTTGACGAGGCTGACATGGCCCTTCAGGTCGGCGGTCGAAAAGCCGTTGTCGCGGCCGGGCAGCGGCGGCAGCTCGAATTGCGGCGCCGGCTCGTTGATCAGCGCCGAGGGCAGCACATTGCTGTCGATGCCGAGCCCGACATAAAACCCCGCCGCCATCAGCACAAAGACCACAATCGGCAGTATGTAGAGCCAGCGCTTCATCAGCTGAGTGTTTTGAAGCCCCTTGGCCGGGCTTGACCCGGCCATCCACGTCTTCCGCGCCTGCGGCCGGCAATGAAGACGTGGACCCCCGGGTCAAGCCCGGGGGAGGCGAATTTCTTTAGCATTGGTTCAATTACTCTGCCGGCTGGACGGCTGCGGCGAGGCGGCGGGCGCGGCGCGAGGGAGCGCCTACGCGGTGCCGCCGGTCGGAGAGCGAGACGAGGCCGCCGAAAGCCATCGCCGCGGCGCCGAGCCAGATCAACGGCACCAGCGGGTTGTAATAGAGCCGCAGCGTATAGCCGCCCTTGCCGTCGGCGTCGCCGACTACCGCGTAGACATCGGCGATCAGGTTGGTGCGGATCGCGACATCGGTCTGGTTGCCGTTTTCGAGCGGGTAGAAGCGCTTTTCGGGATGCATCTCGGCGAGAAGCGCGTCGCCCTTGAGCAGCCGGATATCGGCGCGGGTCGCGGTGTAGTCAGGCCCCTTCGCGTCGCCGACCGCGTCGAGCGCGATCGTGTAGCCGGCGAGGTCGACCCGGCCGCCGGGTTTGACGTTCTCGATCTTCTCGACGGTCCAGGCCGAGGAGCCGGTGATCCCGGCGACGACGATCGCCATCCCGGCATGGGCGAAGGTCATCCCCCAGGCGGCGCGCGGCAGGCGCAGCGCACGGCGAAAGCTGCCGGCGAGCGGCTCGGAGAAGAGGCGGATGCGCTCGGCCCATTCGACGATGCTGGCGACAAGCAGCCAGGCGGCGAGCGCCAGCCCGCAGGCCGCGCCGACCGACGAAAATCCCATCACGATCATCGTCAGCACCGCCGCTGCGCCGGCGAGCGCGAAGGCGAGCTTGAGGCGCTGCAACGCGGCCCAGAGATCTCCGCGTTTCCAGGCCATCATCGGCCCGACCGCCATCGCCATGAGCAGCGGGATCATGATCGGCACAAAGGTCATGTTGAAGAAGGGCGGGCCGACTGAGACCTTTTCCTTGGCGACAACATCGAGAAACAGTGGGTAGAGCGTGCCGATCAGCACCGTCGCCGCGGCGGTGGTCAGCAGCAGATTGTTGAGCAGCAGCCCGCCTTCGCGCGAGATCGGCGCAAAGAGCCCGCCGCCCTGCAGGCTCGGGGCGCGAATCGCGAACAGCAGCAGCGCCCCGCCGGTCGCGATCCCCAACAGCAGCAGGATAAAGACGCCGCGCCGTGGGTCGGAGGCGAAGGCGTGCACCGACGTCAGCACCCCCGAGCGCACCAGGAATGTGCCGATCAGCGACAACGAGAAGGTGAGGATCGCCAAGAGGATGGTCCAGGCCTTCAGCGTATCGCGCTTCTCGACGACGATCGCCGAATGCAACAGCGCCGTGCCGATGATCCACGGCATGAACGAGGCGTTCTCGACCGGGTCCCAGTACCACCAGCCGCCCCAGCCGAGCGTGTAGTACGACCACCAGCTGCCCATCGCGATGCCGACGGTCAGCGCGCACCAAGCCGCCAAGGTCCATGGCCGCACCCAGCGCGCCCAGGCCGGGTCGACGCGGCCCTCGATCAGCGCGGCGATCGCGAAGCAGAACGAGATCGAAAAGCCGACATAGCCGGCGTAAAGGCAGGGGGGATGAAACGCCAGCCCCCGATCCTCGAGAATCGGGTTAAGCCCGTTGCCGTCGAGCGGCACCGGGAAGAGGCGCAGAAACGGGTTCGAGGTGAACAGGATGAACAGCAGGAACCCGACGCCGATCATCGCCTGGACCGCCAGCACCCGCGCCCGCAACGCCGGCGGCAGGTTGCCGCTGAACACCGCGACCCCGGCGCCGAACAGCGCCAGCATGAAGACCCAGAGGATCATCGAGCCTTCGTGATTGCTCCACACGCCGGTGATTTTGTAGAGCAACGGCTTGGCGCTCGACGAATTGGCGGCGACGTTGAGCAGCGAGAAATCCGACACCATGTAGGCGTGCATCAGCGCGGCAAATGCGGCGCTGACAAAGACGAACTGCGCCAGCGCCGCCGGCCGCGCCAGCGCGATCAGCGCCCCATCGCCTTTCGCCGCGCCGTAAAGCGGCACGACCGCCTGGATCGCCGCGACGCACAGCGCGAGTACCAGGGCGAAATGCCCGATCTCGTCAAACATCCAATGCCCCCAAGGCACCCTCGGTCCGCAAGTATCGCAGATATACGATGGCGGCGGCAGCCCCGCTCATGTCGCAGTGGGTCCAGGATATAGCCCGAAAATTCGCCTTGGCCGGGCTTGACCCGGCCATCCACGAATAGTCAGACCAGTTTGTCGTAAAGGTCGTCCCAGTCGAGATTTTCCTTCAGGATCAGCTGTATTTTTCAGGCCCGAGGCCAATGCTTCACGTTCTGCTCGCGCTGCCGCGCGGCGAGCAGCGTCTCAAGCCATTCGGCATAAACCAGCCGGTGGAGGCCGTAACGATTGGTGAAGCCTTCAACTAAGCCTTCCCTGTGCTCCCAAATGCGTCGAGGAAGATCAACCGTCGTTCCGACATAGAGGATGCCGTTTGGGCGGTTGGTCATGATGTAAAGCCAGGCGCCCATCATTGGACGGCTACCGGTTCGTGGATGGCCGGGTCAAGCCCGGCCAAGGCGGTTGAGGGATGCGGCTATTTCGCCGCTACCGGCTCCCTCGCGCGGCGAGCGGGCGCGGGTTGGGGCTGGTTGCCTTTGGCGAGCACTTCGCTCAGAGCGGTGCGAATCTCGGCGAGTTTTTCATCCTGCTCGACCTTATGGCCGAACAGGTTCTTGACGTAGAACACATCGACGACCTTTTCGCCGTAGGTCGAGATCTTGGCGCTCGACACTTGCAGGCTGAGGCGGGTCAGCTCGCGGGTCAGCTCGTGCAGGAGGCCGGGGCGGTCGCGGCCGTTCACCTCGATGACGGTGTACGACAGGCTCGCTTGATTGTCGAACAGTACGCGCGGCGCCACGGTAAACACATTGGTGCGGCTCTGGATCGCCGGCGGACGGGCGAATTCGCGGTGCGGTTTCAAGTCGCCGGTCAGCACATTCTCGAACGCGACCGAGAGCCGGGCGAGCTTGTCCGGCCGGTCGACCGGCTCGCCGTTCTGGTCCTGGATCCAGAATGTGTCCAAGGCCATGCCGTTGGTCATCGTCATGATCTTGGCGTCGACGATGTTGCAGCCGTTGACGGCGAGCGCCCCCGCGAGGCGCGAGAACAGTCCGGCATGGTCGGCGGTATAGACCGTCACCTCGGTCACCGCGCGCTGCGGCTCGATGCGGGTCTCGACGCGCAGCGGCGCGCCGCTGCGGTCGGCCTCGCGCATCAGGCGGGCCTGGCGGGCATGCGTCTCGGCGTCGAGCGAGAGCCAGTAGAACGGATAGCCGCGCCCGACAAAGGCGGCGAAATCCGTGTCGCTGAATTCCGGGAGAAGCTTGCGCGCTTCCTCCTGCGCCTCGGCGACGCGTGCGTCGCGCGCACCGGCATTGGCGCCGCCGGAGATCAGCTCGTGCGCGCTGTGGAACAATTCGCGCAGCAGCGCCGCCTTCCAGCCGTTCCACACCTTGGGGCCGACGGCGCGGATATCGGCGACGGTCAGCACCAGCAGCAGCTTGAGCCGCTCGGGTGATTGCACGCGCTCGGCGAAGCCGCGGATGGTTTCCGGGTCGCTGAGGTCGCGCTTGAAGGCAATGTTGCTCATCAGCAGGTGCCAGCGCACCAGCCAGGCGACGGTCTCGGTTTCCTCCGATGTCAGCCCGAGCTTCGGCCCCAGCTTCAGCGCGATCTTCTCGCCGAGCTCGGAATGGTCGCCGCCACGCCCCTTGGCAATGTCGTGCAGCATGGTCGCGAGATAGAGCGCCCGGCGTGAGCAGATCGTCGGCGCGATCGCGGTGGCAAGCGGCAGCTCATCCTTGAGCGCGCCTTGTTCGATCTGGTGCAGGATGCCGATCGCGAACAGCGTGTGCTCGTCGACCGTGTAGACATGGTACATGTCGTACTGCATCTGCGCGACGACGCGGCCGAAATCGGGGATGAAGCGGCCGAACAGCCCCGCCTCGTTCATTCGCCGCAGCGCGGTCTCCGGGTCCTTTTTAGAAGTCAGGATTTCGAGGAAGATGCGGTTAGCCTCGGGATTGTCGCGCAACTCGGCATTGACCAGACGCAGCGAGCGGGTGACGGCCTGCAACGCGCGCGGGTGGATGTCGAGTTCCTGCTCCTGCGCGACGTGGAAGAGGCGGAGCAACGCGACCGGGTCGTCCTTGAAGAACGTCTCCGACGGGATGGTCAGCCGGTCGCCGTCCAGCGTGAAGCCGGACAGGCTGCGCAGGCGCGGCCAGCGCAGCCAGCCGAGCCGGCGCCGGCCTTTCTGGTCGACCTCCAGCACCGCGCAGAAGATGCGCGTCAGGTCGCCGACATCCTTGGCGACGAGGAAATAGTGCTTCATGAAGCGCTCGACGCCGCGGCTGCCGGCATTCTCGCGGTAGCCCATGCGCTCGCCGATGCGGGTCTGCATATCGAAGGTCAGATGCTCTTCCGCACGGCCGGCGAAATAGTGCAAGTGGCAACGCACCGTCCACAGAAAATCCTGGGCACGGGCGAAACGCTGGAACTCGTCTTCGGCGAGCACCTTGAACTCGACGAGCTTGGCGACATCCTCGATGCGGTAGATGTATTTCGCCAGCCAATAGAGCGTGTGCAGGTCCCTGAGCCCGCCTTTGCCTTCCTTGACGTTGGGCTCGAGCGTATAGCGGCTGTCGCCGACCCGCTTGTGCCGCGCGTCGCGCTCGGCGAGCTTCTGCTCGACAAATTGCGCCGCGGTGCCGCGGGCGATCTCGCTGTCGAAGCGCGATTTCAGCGCGGCGAACAGCGATTGTTCGCCCCAGATATAGCGCGCTTCGAGCAACGCGGTGCGGATCGTCAGATCGGTCTTGGCATAGCGCAGGCTCTCATCGACCGAGCGCACCGAATACCCGACCTTGAGCCGCAAATCCCACAGCAGATAGAGCAGGTATTCGACCACCTGCTCGGTATGCGGCGTGCGCTTGTAGGGCAGCAGGAACAGCAGATCGACATCGGAATAGGGCGCCATCTCGCCGCGCCCATAACCGCCGACCGCGACCACCGCGAGCTTTTCACCCTCGGTCGGGTTGGCGAGCGGATAGACATGCTCCGCGACAAAATCGAACAGCACGCGGATCAGCTGGTCGATGAGGAAACATTGCTCGGCGATGGTATGCGCGGCGCTGCCGGCGGCCTCGAACCGCACCCGGATCGTCGCTCGGCCAGCTTGCAGCGCGTCGCGCAGCAGGGCGACGACCGCGGCACGGTCGGGCGTTGTCGTGTCGGCGGCAACCCTGGACAGCGCCTCGCTGAGCGCGCGACGGTCGATAATCTCCCGCTGCCGGGTGATCGCGGTGAGAGGCATGAATGCCGAATCCTAGAGGTGGCCGCCGCCGTTGACGTTGACGATCGATCCGGTGGTGAAGTGTAGATGGGTCACGCAGGACAGCACCGCCAGGGCGACGTCCGTGGCCTCGATCTGCCGCTTCAACGGGGTCGCCATCGCCGCCTTGAGCATTGCCTCCTCGCTGCGGCCGGGGACGAAGCCGGTATGGACCATGCCGGGTGCGACGACGACAACGCGAATCTCGGGGGCGAGGGCGCGGGCGAGAGCCATGCTCATAGTATCGAGCGCCGCCTTAGAGGCACCGTAGATGATGCTGCTGCCCGAACCGCGCTGCGCCGCGCCGGACGAAATGTTGACGATGACGCCGTCACCGCTCGCTTTGAGCAACGGCGCGAAGGCGCGGATTGTCGCGAAGGGACCGCGGACGTTTGCGGTCAACACCGCGTCGATCAACTCGTCGGTCAACCCTTCGAGATCGCCATGCGGCACCATGCGGGTGAAGCCGGCGGAATTGACGAGGATGTCGCAGCGGCCGAATTCTTCGCCGACAGCGGCCGCGACCTTGCGGATTTGCGCCGTGTCTTCGAGCGGCAACTGCATCGCCTTGTGGCCGGCGCCCGCAAGACCGGCGGCTACCTCGTTGGCGCGCTCCACACCGCGGTTGTAGCCGACGACGACGCGCGCCCCGGCCTCGGCGAAGAGCTTGGCGCTCTCCCGGCCGATGCCGCTCGACGCCCCGGTCACCACCGCGACCCTGCCGGTCAGATCCTTGCCCGCCATCGTTTTCTCCGCCCCCGCGAAACTCTTCCGGACATGCTACGCGGGCGATAGGGGCATTGCCACTCCCTCAGAGCGGCGGCGAACGCGGACGGCGGCGCGTCAGAAATCCAGGCGCCCATAAAGTTCGGCGAACGGAACCATGACGTGCTCGCGATAGGCCGGCCGCGCCTGCAAGCGGCGATACCATGCTTCGACATTCGGCACCTTGGGCCGGTCGATGTCGATCTCGAAGTAGCGATAGAGCGACGTTCCCGCCGGAATATCGGCGAGCGTCAGATCATCGCCGCACAGGAACGGGCGGTCGGCGAGGATGCGGTCGAGCAGCGCGAAATGCTGCGCGCAGGTCGCCACCTTGCGGGCGATGGCGGCCAGGTTCCGCTTTGCCTCGGGCATGCGGTAAAAGCCCCAGAAGACGCCATTGAGGAAGTCCGGCTGCAAGCTCGCCTGCGACCAGTCCATCCAGCGCTCGGCATGGGACCGCTCGGCGGGTTCGTCGGACCAGAACCGGCCGCGCCCGTATTTCGCCGCGAGATAGCGCAGGATCGTCTGCGATTCCCAGACGATGACTCCGTCATCGTCGATCACGGGCACCCGCCCATGTGGGTTCATCGCAAGGAATTCCGGCGTGTCCTTGATGCCGAAATCGCCGCCCGCTGGAATGTGGCGATGCGGCAGCTCAAGCTCGCCGACGAGCCACATCACCTTCTGCAGATTGAACGAACTGCGTCGTCCCCAGACGGCGAGCATGCAAGCCCCCTACCTAGCGGTCACGCCGCGCGTTGCGCTTTGATACGCTCGGCTTCCCGGGGCGGCAGGTTGTTCCGGGCGATCTTAAGGTCGTAATTGGCTTGCAGATTCATCCAGAATTCCGCGCTGTTGCCAAAGTAGAGCGCCAGGCGCACCGCCGTGTCGGCACTAATGCGGCGCCTGTTGTTGACGATTTCGGCGATGCGGTTTGGTGAGATGCCCACCGCGCGCGCCAATTTCGCCTGTGACATGCCGTAATCGGCGAGGAATTCATCCCGGAGAACTTCGCCAGGCGTTACCGGACCGAACTCGTCATTCATTTTCGCCTCTAGTGATAGTCGACGATCTGAACCTCGTGGGCGTGGCCGTCAATCCATTGAAAAATCACCCGCCACTGGTCATTAATTCTGATCGAGTGGAACCGCGCCAAATCGCCCTTTAGGCGTTCAAGCCGGTTTGACGGAGGTACAAGCAAGTCGTCGAGACGGCTCGCGGCATTCGGCATTTCGAGCTTTCGCTTTGCCGTCCGCGCAAAACCCTGGAATTCTCGAACGAACTTGTCGCGCAACAATTCTTCAGTTTGCGATCGCCGAACGGCTTGATCACGAAACATCATACCGGATACCGGTATGATGGGCCACGGGCCCTTACCGCCGATGCACCATCATTTTCTTGATTTCGGCGATGGCCTTCGCCGGGTTCAAGTTCTTCGGGCAGGTGCGGGTGCAGTTCATGATCGTGTGGCAGCGGTAGAGCCGGAACGGGTCTTCCAGCGCGTCGAGACGGTCGCCGGTCTTCTCGTCGCGGCTGTCGGCGAGCCAGCGATAGGCCTGCAACAGGATCGCCGGACCGAGGTAGCGGTCGCCGTTCCACCAATAGCTCGGGCAGGAGGTGGTGCAGCAGAAGCACAGGATGCATTCCCACAGCCCGTCGATCTTGGCGCGCTCCTCTTCGGATTGGAGCCGTTCCTTATCGGGCGGCGGCGGGCTCTCGGCCTGCAGCCAGGGTTGTATCGACTGGTACTGAGCGTAGACCTGGGTGAGGTCCGGCACGAGGTCCTTCACTACCGGCATATGCGGCAACGGGTAGATGTTGACGTCGCCCTTGATCTCGTCGATCGGCTTGAGGCAGGCGAGCGTGTTGGTGCCGTCGATATTCATCGCGCAGGAGCCGCAAATCCCTTCGCGGCATGAGCGCCGGAAGGTCAGCGTCGTGTCGATGTCGTTTTTGATCTTGATCAGCGCATCCAACACCATCGGCGCGATCTCGGCGAGATCGACCGTATAGGTGTCGATGACCGGGTTCTTCCCGTCCTCCGGGTTCCAGCGATAGATATTGAACCGCCGCGGCTGCTTCGGGCTCGGCGGCGGCGCGTGAGTCCTGCCGGTGCCGATCTTGGAATTGGCGGGAAGGGCGAATTCGGCCATTTAGGATTTCCGGTTATCGACTCGTCATTCCCGCGAAAGCGGGAATGCCAGGGCAAGCGACAAAGCTCCTACCCCTGGACCCCCGCCTGCGCGGGAGTGACGAAAGAGAAGATAGCGTCTCCATGCCTCAGTACACCCGCGCCTTGGGCGGGAAAGGCTGAACCTCGTTCGACAGTGTGTTCATGTGCACCGGCCGATAGCCGAGCATCACGTCGCAATCGCCCTTGAGCCAGCCCAGCGTGTGCTTCAGCCAATTCACGTCGTCGCGGTCTGGAAAATCCTCGCGGGCATGCGCGCCGCGGCTCTCCTCGCGCGCCTCGGCCGAATGCAGCGTGACGACCGCCTGTTCCATCAGGTTCTTCAGTTCGAGCGCCTCGACGAGATCGCTGTTCCAGATCAGCGACCTGTCGGCGATACCGAGATCAGTATAGGCGCGCGCGGCGGCGTCGATCTTCCTGACACCTTCGTGAAGAACCTCGCCGGTGCGGAACACGGCGCAATTCTGCTCCATGACGAGTTGCATCTCGTCGCGGATGGAGCCGGTGTTGCGCGGCCCTTTTGCATGACGCACCGCGTCAAACCGATCGAGCGAGGCTTCGACGCCATTGACGAGCGGTGGGTGCGGCGCGCTGGGACGTACCAGTTCGACCGCGCGCAACGCCGCGGCGCGGCCGAACACGACGATGTCGAGCAGCGAGTTGCAACCTAGCCGGTTCGCGCCATGGACCGACACGGACGCGCCCTCACCAACCGCCATGAGGCCCGGGCATACCGCGTCCGGGGCGTCTTCGGTCGGGCGCAGCACCTCGCCGTGATAATTGGTCGGCACGCCGCCCATGTCATAATGCACGGTCGGCAGGATCGGGATCGGCTCGCGCGTCACATCGACGCCGGTGAAGATCTTCGCGGTCTCGGAAATTCCCGGCAGGCGCAAATGCAGCACCTTCGGGTCGAGATGTTCGAGGTGCAGCAGGATGTGGTCCTTCTGCGGGCCGCAGCCGCGCCCTTCGCGAATCTCGATGGTCATGGCGCGGCTCACCACGTCGCGCGAGGCGAGGTCCTTGGCATGCGGGGCGTAGCGCTCCATAAAGCGCTCGCCCTCGCTGTTGGTGACGTAGCCGCCCTCGCCGCGCGCGCCTTCGGTGATGAGGCAGCCGGCGCCGTAAATCCCGGTCGGGTGGAACTGGATGAACTCCATGTCCTGCAGCGGCAGGCCGGCGCGCAGCACCATCGCATTGCCGTCGCCGGTGCAGGTATGCGCCGAGGTGCAGGTGCGATAGACGCGCCCGTAACCGCCCGTCGCGAGGATCACCATATGCGCGCGGAAGCGATGGATCGTGCCGTCCATCAGGTTCCAGGCGACAACGCCGCGGCAGGCCCCCTCATCGTCCATGATCAGGTCGAGCGCGAAATACTCGACAAAGAACTCGGCATTGTTGCGCAGCGATTGCTGGTAGAGCGTGTGGAGGATCGCGTGGCCGGTGCGGTCGGCGGCGGCGCAGGCGCGGTTGGCGGGGGCACCGTCGCCGTAATCCTGCATGTGGCCGCCAAACGGGCGCTGATAGATTTGCCCCAAGGCGGTGCGCGAAAACGGCACGCCGAAATGCTCGAGTTCGATCACCGCCGGAATCGCGTTGCGGCACATATATTCGATCGCGTCCTGGTCGCCGAGCCAGTCCGACCCCTTGACCGTGTCATACATATGCCAGCGCCAGTCATCCTCGCTCATGTTGCCGAGGGCGGCGGCAATGCCGCCTTGCGCGGCGACGGTGTGGCTGCGGGTCGGAAAAACCTTGGAGATGCAGGCGGTCTTCAGGCCCTCGACGGTGCAGCCGAGCGTCGCACGCAACCCCGCGCCGCCGGCGCCGACGACGACGACATCGTAGGCGTGATCGATGATCGGATAGGCGGCAGGCATGGTTGGCTCCGCTTTCTGACTAGCCGAGAAACGCCAGCTTGAGCACGGCAAGCACGCCGCGCAGCACGAACAAAATGCACAACAGGCGCATCGCCAGCAGGGTGACAAGCTTGGCCACCTCGCCATGGATGTAGTCCTCGATGACGACCTGCAGACCGAGCGCGGCGTGATAAAAGCTGGCGGCGATCAACAGGATCATCAGCATCGCCGCCATCGGGTTGTGCATCCAGGCGACGATCGCCGCGCGATCGGCGCCGACAAGGCCGATCACCGCGATGACGAACCACAGGGTCAGCGGTACGAGCAGCAGCGCCGTGGTGCGCTGATGCCACCAATGCTCGACGCCTTCCTTCGCCGAGCCGAGGCCCAATACCCGGCCCAAGGGAGAACGCATCTGCCGGGTCAGCGCCATGTCAGTGGCTCCACGCCGAAAGCCCGGCGATCCAGGCGATGATCGTCAGCATCGCGGTTGCCGCGAGCACGGCCCAGCCGCTGGCATAGACGCTCTTCAGTTCGAGGCCGTGTCCGGTATCCCACCACAAATGCCGGATTCCGTTACAGAGGTGGTAAAACAGCGCGATGCTCCAGCCGAACAGCAGCAGCAGCCCGATCCAGGAGCCGAGAAACCACTGCATCTTGCTATAGGATTCGGGGCCGTCCGACGCGGAGCCGATCCATGACACCAGCAGGATGGCCCCGATGGCGAGCGCGATGCCGGTCATCCGGTGCAGGATCGACAGCACCGAAGTGAGCTGCCAGCGATAGATCTGTAGATGGGGCGAAAGGGGCCGCGGGTCGGATATCATCGATTTGTCCCGGCGGAATGTACGCCTGTCTTTCTTGCGCACTTTGACTTAGACCCGGCCCCCCATAGTGTCAACCAACCGCACCCGGCGCGAAGCTGTTGGCTGATATGAGGAAGTAGCCGTACGAATCAATTGGTATCCCAGGGGTTCATCAGATCGATTCCGCCGATCGCCATGTCCCGTACGTTTCGCGTCACGAGGGTAAGGTCGTGTGCGAGCGCCGTCGCCGCGATCAGCGTGTCGACGACGGGGAGTGGGCGGGCGGCTGACAATTCACCCCATATTCGGGCGACGGCCCGATCCACCGGGAGGATTCTCCCCGCGAAATCGGCTTCCAGCCGATCAATCCATTGAGCGATCTCGTCGGCAGCCTGAACGTCCCGAACGCGACGCGCAGCCACACCCTTGCGCAGTTCGCCGATCGTCATCGCGCTGACAAATGAGTGGTCCGGTTTTGTCTCGCGCAGAAAGGTAACGACGCCCGGGTTTGGCCGCCGCTTTCGCACTTCGGACACAAAATTCGTATCGAAGAGATATCCGGTTGGCATTATTCCAGGTCTATATCGCGACCGGTGTCCTTATCCCGTTCGATCTCGAAATCGTCGAATTTCGGACCGCTCAACAGGAAGGCATGAAAATCCTTCTCCTGCGCCGTTAATGCGCGGTAGTCGGCGATCGAAAGCACGACGGCACGCTCAGTGCCATGGCGAGTGATAATCTGCGGGCCTTCCTGCTCGGCTTTTACCATCACCTCGCTGAAATGCGCCTTTGCTTGTTGAACCTGCCACATTGTCGGCCCTCGTCCGGGAAACCTATCTGACCAGAATATGGCGAGACTCTAACCCGAGATCAATTACTCCGCCGCCTCCTTGAGCGGCTTGGGGTAGAAGCTGTCGTAGAGTTCCGGGCGCTGCCATTGCTCGGACAGGACGCCCTGTTTGGTTCCGCAGGATTCGGAAGAACTGCCGCCGTCACGGCTGTTGCGCAAGTCGCGAACCCGATCGAGGCTCACCTCGACGACCCCAATACCGGCGAGGGTGCTCTCGTAAAGGATCGATTCGGGCGAGGTGACGATCGCCAGCCCACGATTGGCATGCGACAGCAGGTTCTGGGTCGAGACGACGATCGCAAGATTTTCGATCGCCCGCGCCCAGAGCAGCGTGCGCCACGTATCCCAGAGCCGCCGCTTGTCGAGCCCCGCCGGCATAAAAATCAACTCGGCGCCGCGCAGCGCCAGGGCCCGCGTCACCTCGGGCATGTAGACCTCGCTGCACATCGCGAGCCCGACCTTGCCGTGGCGCGTGTCGAAGACCGGGTAGTCGCTGCCCGCGACATACTGGAATTCCCAATACTTGCCGCCGGTGTAGATCCACGGCCCGTTCGGGTGCGAGCGGCGGTAGCGTGCCACCGGGCGCCCGTCCGGGAACGCCATGCAGGTCAAGTTGTAGGCGGTGGCCTTTGCCGTATCGATCGGCTCCAGTGTGCTGAACACGGCATGGATGTCGTGTTTCGACGCCGCCTCGGCGATCGCCGGCGACGGGTCGAAGCTCGCCGGCATGCGCCAAGGACCGGGGTAGTTTTCGGGGAAGCAGACAAAATCCGCGCCCTCGCGCGCCGCGCGTGCGATCCAGTCGGCCGCCGCGGCGACGTTTTGCTCGTCATCAGGCGGCGGCACGGTAATTGGCTGGACGACGGCGATGCGGAAGCTCGTCATGGGTTACCCTCGCATCTCAGTTCGACATCGGCGGAGTCACAGGATATGCGGGAGCCCCGCTATTTGAAACGGACGATGTCCATCATCCCGTTTTCCAAGACGGCCCGGTACACCGCGACCGCGAAGCGCGGGTCATCAGCCATGGCTTCGGGTGTCCCAGTGGAGCGGCGGTGGATTTCCACCCCGGCCACATCCAACAGTGTCAGCTCGTCGATCGGGGCAATGACGCCGCATGTCAGCGCGAACTCTTCCGGTTCGGTCAGTCGCGCGGCAAAGACCATTCCCTCCGGCCCGCTTGCCTCCAGCCCATTATCGATCAGCCATGCCTCGCGCTCGCGCAGCATGTCAAAGACGACGGTGCCGGCAACCTCGTGCGGACGGACGACCTGCCAAAGCGAGAATCGCGCGTTCGCCATCGCTTTCAGCATGCAGGCATCGCTCGACCCGTCGGCGGCGCGAGCCGCCTGTGTGTAGCGGTCCAGCGCCCGCGATCGACCTCGCTCGGCGTGATACACACAGAGGTCGAAGAGGAGCGCCATCTCTTCGTCGCTCTCGGCCGCAATACTGCCGTCCACCATCATGCCCAGGCTGCGCGCATTGCGGTTGATGCTCTGGCGCGAGACGAATTGCAGCGCGGCGTTGTGGTGCTTGTTGCTGATCGCGCGTAATTCCGCGTAACGCGTCCGGACGTCTTCGCGAGCCATCATTGCCTCCACGATGCGGCGATGTCGTCGTCATCGTAGGGCCCGCAGACCGACCAAAACGAGAAGGCCGCAACCGACCGCGCGCCGCAAGGAGTTGACGTCGCCGCACCGTCACATCCTCGACGGAGCCGCCAAATCGGCCCTCGCGCACCGCGGCGGTCACCCGCCGCGCGTGCCGAAATCGATGCGCGGGTCGATGAACATGTAGGTGATGTCGCTGATCAGCTTGAGCACGAGGCCGATCAGGGTGAAGACGTAGAGCGTGCCGAACATGATCGGGTAGTCGCGGTTGATCGCCGCCTCGAAGCCGAGAAGGCCGAGTCCGTCCAGCGAAAAGATCACCTCGATCAAGAGCGAGCCGGTGAACAGGATCGAGACGAACGCCGCCGGGAAGCTCGCCACCACCAGCAGCATCGCGTTGCGGAAGATGTGGCCGTAGAGCACGCGGCGCTCGGTCAATCCCTTGGCGCGAGCGGTCAGCACGTATTGCTTGTTGATCTCGTCGAGAAAGCAATTCTTGGTCAGCATCGTCAGCGTCGCGAAGCTGCCGATGACCAGCGCGATGATCGGCAGCGCGATGTGCCAGAAATAATCGACGATCCGCATCGGCCAGGAGAAACTGGCCCAGTTGTCGCTGACCAGGCCGCGCAACGGGAACAGCGACAGATAGCTGCCGCCGGCGAACAGCACGATCAGCAGCACCGCGAACAGAAAACTCGGCACCGCGTAGCCGACGATGATCACCGTCGAGGTCCATACGTCAAAACTGCTACCGTCGCGCACCGCCTTGCGAACGCCGAGCGGGATACAGATCAGATAAGTGATCAGCGTCGTCCACAGGCCGATCGAGATCGATACCGGCAGTTTGTCCTTGATCAGGCTGACGACGCTGCGGTCCTGGAAGAAGCTGTCCCCGAAATCGAAGCGGACATAGTTTTTCATCATCAGCTCAAAGCGTTCGAGCGGTGGCTTGTCGAAGCCGTATTGGTGGACGAGCTGCTTGATCAGCGCCGGGTCGATGCCGCGCGCGCCGCGATAGACGCTGTCGCCGCTCGCCTGCTGCGGCGCGGTTTCGTTGCTGCCGCCGCTGACCCGTTCGGTGGCGCTGACCATGTTGCCCTTGAGCTTGGCGATCATCTGCTGCACCGGCCCGCCGGGCGCCGCCTGTACGATGACGAAATTCACCACCATGATCGCGAGCAGCGTCGGGATCATCAGCGCGATGCGGCGGATAGTGTAGGCGATCATCGAGGGGGCCCCCCACCCCAACCCTCCCCCGCTGGCGGGGGAGGGGGTAGATAATCGCCGGCGCTCTGGACGCGCCCCCTCCCCCGCTGGCGGGGGAGGGTTGGGGTGGGGGTAATCACGGCGATGACGGTCACTTCGTCTGCCCGCTCTTCTTTGCTTCCTCCGGCTTTCTGGTTTCGATCGTCTGCTCGGCGCCGGTGTCGACCCACCAGGTTTCGAGGCCCGGGGCGTATCTGGGCGCGGTCTCCGGACGGCGGAACTTGTCCCAATAGGCCACCCAATAGGCGCCGAGATGATATTGCGGCACCAGGTAGTAGCCGTATTGCAGCACCCGATCGAGGTCATGGACGTGTGCGACCAGGTCGGCGCGGGTCGGCGAGGCGATCAGCTCTTCGATCAGCTGGTCGATGACCTTGCTCTTGATGCCGATCAGGTTCTGGCTGCCCGGATGGTCGGCGGCGTCGGAGCCGAAGAACTCGCGCTGCTCGTTGCCCGGCGACAGCGATTGGCCAATGACCGAGACAGTCATGTCGTAATCGAAATTTTGCATCCGCTGCTCGTATTGCGAGACGTCGACCGTGCGCAGGTTCACCGTGATGCCGAGCCGCTTCAAATTCTGGATAAAGGGCAGCGCGACGCGCTCGATCTGCGGGTCGTCGTTGAGGAACTCGAACTGGAAGGGCTGGCCGGTCTTGTCGTTGACGAGTTGCTCGCCCTTGAAGGTCCAGCCGGCCTGCTTCAGCAAGGTCAGCGCCTGGCGCAACCCGTCGCGGATGGTGAATTTGTCGTCGTATTTCGGCGGGTTGTATTCCTTGGTGAAGACCTCGTCGGGGATCTGACCGCGGAACGGTTCGAGGATTTTCAGCTCCTCGCCTTGCGGCACGCCGGTCGCCGCGAGCTCGGAATTGTCGTAGTAGCTGCGGGTGCGGGTGTAGGCACCATAGAACAGGTTCGCGTTCGACCACTCGAAGTCGAAGGCGTAGATCAGCGCCTGACGCACCAGCGGGTCCTGAAACAGCGGTCGCCTGAGGTTGTAGATGAACCCCTGCATGGCGGCCGGATTGTTGTTGGGGATGGTGATCCGCTTGATCAGTCCGTCGCGTAGCGCCGGCCCGTCGTAGCCGGTCGCCCAGGACTTGGAGGAGTTCTCGCGGCGGATGTCGTAGGCGCCGGCCTTGAAGGCTTCGAGCGCGACGGTGCCGTCGCGGTAATAATCGTAGCGGATCGCGTCGACATTGAAGCGGCCCTTGTTGACCGGCAGGTCCTTCGCCCAATAATCGGCGACGCGGCGATAGGTGATCGAGCGGCCGGGATCGACCGCTTCGATCTTGTAGGGGCCGCTGCCGAGCGGCGGCTCCAGCGTCGTCTTCTCGAAGTCGCGGCTCGACCAATAGGCCTTCGACAGCACCGGCATCTCGCTCAAGATCGCCGGCAATTCGCGATTGTCGCCGTTTTTGAACTGGAACTTGACCGCGTGGTCGCCCTGGACCTCGACCTTGGTCACATCGCCGTAATAGAAGCGATAGAGTGGCGCACCCTTGTCGCGCAGTGTCTCGAAGCTCCACACCACATCGGCCGGGGTGATCGGCGAACCGTCGTGGAATTTGGCTTTCGGGTTCAGCGTGTAGACCACCGAGCTGCGGTCGGGCGCCAGATCGGCGCTTTCGGCGATCAGCGGGTAATCGGTCGCCGCCTCGTCCTCGCTGCGCGTCATCAGCGTATCGAAAACCTGGCCGACGCCGGCGGCGGGGACCCCCTTCACGACAAACGGGTTCAGCGTGTCATAGGTGCCGATCGACGACAGCCGCATCGTGCCGCCCTTGGGGGCGTCGGGGTTGGCGTAGTCGAAATGGTCGAAATTCGGCGGATATTTGAAATCGCCATAGAGCGACATGCCGTAGGTGACGACGGCTTGCGCTGCGCCGATCGCGGCCAGCACGAACAACGCGGCGAGAGAAATTGCTTTGATCTTGCGCATGAGCGGCTTTCCCGTCAGCGGGCGGCGGCGGTCATCCTCGCAGCAAGTCGAGCGCGTCGCTATGCGTACGCTTGTCGCCGGCAATCAGCACCCGCCCATCCGACGAAAGCCCAAGCGGCTGGCCCTGCCAGTCGGTGGCGACGCCACCGGCGCCTTCAATGATCGGCAGCATCGCGCCGAAATCATAGGGCTTGAGGCTCGCTTCGATCACGACATCGACAAAGCCGAGCGCGACAAGCCCGTAGGCGTAGCAATCGGCGCCGAAACGTACCAGCTTCGCGGTGCGCGCAACGCGGCCGAAGGCCTCGGCATCGTCGCCGCGGAACATGTCGGGGGTCGTCGCAAAGACGGTCGCCGCACCGATACCCGGACAGGCGCGACAGTGGGTAAGCTGGAGGTTATGCGTCGTCGCGCGCCCCTCGGCGCCGATCCAGCGTTCGCGCGAGATCGGCTGGTCGATGATGCCGAGGATCGGCCGGCCGCGGCGCGCCAGCGCGATCAGCGTGCCGAACAGCGGCACGCCGCTGATAAAGGATTTGGTGCCGTCGATCGGGTCGAGCACCCAGACGAACTCGGCATCCGCGCGTTCCGGGCCGTATTCCTCGCCAATGATGCCGTGCGCGGGAAAGCGCGCGGCGATCAGCCGGCGCATCGCCGCTTCGGCGGCACGGTCGGCCGCGGTCACCGGGCTCAGATCGGCCTTTTCGTCGACCGCCAGCGCGGTGCGGAAATAAGGCCGGATCGCCGCCCCGGCGGCATCCGCCAGTTCGGCGGCGAGGGAGAGATAGGAGTTGAGTTGATCGCTCATGTTCGTGCCGGTCGCTGCCCCTCACCCCAACCCTCTCCCCGCGTGCGGGGAGAGGGAGTTCGGCTTCACCTTATCCCCTCTCCCCGCACGCGGGGAGAGGGAGGGACCCATCGCGCAGCGATGGGAGGGTGAGGGGCAGCAGTGTCCCGGCCGATCCAGGGAGGGCTTACTTCAGCGACTGCAAGTAGGCGATGATGTCGGCGCGGTCCTGCGCCTTGGGCAAGCCGACAAAGGTCATCTTGGTGCCGCGCGCGAATTCCTGCGGCTTCCACAACCAGACGTTCAGCTCGTCCGGGTCCCACTTCTTGTCCTTGTCGGCGAGCAGCGCGCCGGAAAACGTATAACCCGGCACGCTGGCGATGTTCTCTTCCAGCACACCGTACAAGTTGGGCCCGATCTTGTTGGCACCGCCCTTCTCGAAGGTGTGGCATTGCAGGCAGACCTTGGCGACCTGCTCGCCGTGCTTCGCATCGGCCTGCGACATGTCGATCGGATCGGGTTTCGCGGGCGCGGCGCCACCTCCGGCGGGTGCGGCTGCCGCGGCTTCGCCTTCGCCCGCGCCAGGCGGGAGATAGGCCTGCTTTTCCAGATGCACCGGGTGAACGATGTTTTGCGCCACAATGCCGGTGACCATGGCGATGATCATCGCCGTTAGCACCGAGGCAATGATCTTGTTCCACTCGAAGGATGACATCGGCGCTCTTCCGCTCCCCTTTTTCGGCGCGGTTACCGTGCCGCGCCAGGGTTTGGCGGCAGCAAACCGGATTCCGCCCGGCGGCTCAACTCAATTATCACGCTTCCGAGGTTGGCACGAACCGGGCATCTTGTCGCTCCCCGACCGTGACCAATGAAACCATGACGCGAGCCGCACCGACAAATCCGATCGTGCTGATCCCGTCGCGTCTGGCCTCGACCCGGCTGCCCGACAAACCGCTCGCCGACATCGCCGGCACGCCGATGATTGTACACGTGTGGCGGCGCGCGGTGGCGGCGGGGGTGGGGCCGGTCGTCGTCGCCTGCGGTGACCACTCAATTCTACAGGCGGTCGAGGCGGCAGGCGGCCGGGCGGTGATGACCGACCCACGGCACCCGACCGGCTCCGACCGCATCGCCGAAGCCATTGCCCGGCTCGACCCGAACCGCGAGCACGACGCGGTGATCAACGTCCAGGGCGACCTGCCGCTGCTCGACCCCGCCGCGGTGCAGGTCGCGCGCTTCGCGCTCAACGATCCCGACATCGATATCGCGACACTCGGCGCGGTCATCACCGATGACGCAGCACTGCACGACACCAGCGTCAACAAGGTCGTCGCCGGCTTTGCCGAGCCGAACCGGCCGGCCCGCGCGCTCTATTTCTCGAAGGCGATCGTACCCTGGGGCGACGGGCCGCATTACGAGCATATCGGGCTTTACGCCTACCGCCGCGAAGCGCTCGAACGCTTTGTGAAGCTGCCGCAGGGCGTGCTCGAATTGCGCGAGCGCCTCGAACAGCTGCGCGCCCTGGAGAACGGCATGACGATGTCGGTCAGCCTGATCGATCCGGCGCGCATGGGGGTGCAGGTCGACACCCCGGCCGATCTCGAACGCGCCCGGGCGTTGGTGGCTGGGCCGCCCTAAGAACAATTTTTTACTTCGCCATACCGGCGAAGGCCGGTATCCAGCTATCCGCCGCATAAGCGGCTGAACCCTGGGTCCCGGCCTGCGCCGGGACGACGAGGCTAGCGGACGCCCGTGAATACGAACCCCTCCAAGCTTATCGCCTTCCAAGGCTCCCCCGGCGCCTATTCCGACTTGGCTGCCCGCCACGCGTTTCCCGCGATGGACACGCTGCCCTGCACGCAGTTCGAGGACGCCTTTGCCGCGGTGCATGACGGCAAGGCGGCGCTCGGCATGATCCCGATCGAGAACTCGGTCGCCGGCCGCGTTGCCGATATTCATCACCTGATGCCGAGTTCCGGCCTTTTCATCATCGGCGAGCATTTCGAGCCGGTGCACCACCATCTGCTGGCGATCCCCGGCGCGACGCTCGACACGATCAAGACGGTGCGCAGCCATGTCCACGCGCTCGGCCAGACCCGCAATTTCCAGCGCTCCCACCGGCTGATGCCAGTCGTCGCCGCCGACACCGCCGGCGCCGCCGCCGAGCTCGCGGCCCATCCCGATCCGACGGTGGCGGCGATCGCCTCCGAGCTCGCCGGCAAGATTTACGGGCTCGTCTCGCTGGCGCAGAACATCGAGGACGCCGCCCACAACACCACGCGCTTCATGGTGATGTCGCGTGAGCCGAAGCGCGCGCCGGCCGGCCAGCCGACGGTCACCACCTTCGTCTTTAACGTGCGCAACGTACCGGCGGCGCTCTACAAGGCGTTGGGCGGGTTCGCGACCAACGCGATCAACATGACCAAGCTCGAAAGCTACATGGTCGGCGGCAATTTCACCGCGACCCAGTTCTACGCCGATGTCGAGGCGCACCCCGACGATCGGCCGCTGAAATTCGCGCTCGAAGAGCTCGAATTCTTCTCGACCGAGGTCAAGATCCTCGGCGTATACCCGGCCGCGCCCGAGCGCGCCAAAGTCTGAAGGAGTCGCGATGTCCGTCGTCGTCGATCACAACGAATTGCGCCGCATCGGGCGACGGGTCTTTGTCGCCGCCGGCAGCAGCGAGGACGAAGCCGCTACCGTCGTCGATCATCTCGTCGAGGCCAATCTCAAAGGCCATGACAGCCATGGCGTCGGGATGATCCCCAACTACCTGCGCAATCTCGGCGGCGGCAAGGCCAAGACCAACGAAAAGGGCCAAGTTATCAGCGATAGCGGCGCCTTTATCGTCTATGACGGCGCGCGCGGGTACGGCCAGGTCACCGCCCGTGAGGCGACGCTGCTCGGCATCGCGCGGGCCAAGGAAAACGGCGTCGCGGTCGTCGCGCTGCGCAACGCGCATCATATCGGCCGGGTCGGTACCTATGGCGAGATGTGCGCGGCCGAAGGGCTGGTCTCGATCTCCTTTGTCAACCTTACCGACCAGAAGCCGGCGGTCGCGCCGTGGCGCGGCGGCGATGGCCGGTTTGGCACCAACCCGGTGACTGTCGCGATCCCCGGCCCGACGCCGGACCGGCCGATCATCGCCGATATGGCGACCAGCAAGATCGCGATGGGCAAGGTGCGCGTCGCGCGCAACAAAGGCGAGCACATCGCTCCCGATACGCTGCTCGACAACACCGGGCAGCCGACCACCGACCCCGGCGTGATGTACCGCCGGCCGCGCGGTGCGCTGTTCACCTTTGGCGAGCACAAGGGCTACGCGCTGGCCTTTATCTGCGAGATGCTGGCCGGCGCGGTCACCGGCAGCGGCACGATGCGCCCCGAACGGCAGGACGCCGAATCGGTGACTAACGGGTTTCTGCTGATCGTCATCGACCCCGGCCGGATCGTCGACCGTTCTTGGCTGATCGACGAGATTACCGCGATGACCGATTACGTCACCGCCTCGCCGGCGCGCAATCCGGCCGAGCCGGTGCTGATCCCCGGCGATCCCGAACGTCTGTCGCGCGCCAAGCGCATCGCCGAGGGTGTGCCGATCGATGACGAGACCTGGCGCGAGATCGCCGAGGCCGCGCGCGGCTACAACGTGCTGGTAGAAACGCCGCGGGTTTAGAGCTCCTGCCCCCTGCGGGCGAGTGCGTGGTCCCACACCTGGTCGCGGTCGTCGTCGAACACCAGGTCGGCTTCCTCCGGGACCGTAAACCAGTCGCGCCGTGCCATCTCGCCTTCGAGTTGGCCCGGCCCCCAGCCGGTATAGCCGAACGCAAAGAAGCATTTCTTCGGGCCCTGGTGGTGGCCGATATCGCGCAGTGCCTCGCGGCTCGCGGTCATCGCCACCTTGCCGTCGACCGCCATCGTTTCAGCGCGGTGGTATTCGGCGCTGTGCACGAGAAATCCGCGTTCCGGCTGCACCGGTCCGCCGACGATTACCGGGATCGTCCCCTCGACCGACTTATCGTCATCGCCGGTGGCGGCGAGGAGCGTCGCGATCGCCTCGTCCGCGACCGGGTGATTGACGACGATACCGAACGCGCCAGCCTTGTCGTGCCGTAGCAGCAGCACGACCGCGTGATAGAAGCGCGGATCCTGGATGCGGGCCGAGGCGATCAGCAGCTGTCCGCGCGACGGATCGGCCGAAGGAAGGTCGGTGTCCGGCGCCGCGGGGCCGGGGTCCACGGCGGCAAGGCCGAGGATCGCCGCCGCGAGGCACAATGCCGCGACCACTAAGCGTCGAATTAGCATTTTCGCCATCTTCCGCCTCGATCCCGAGTCGCGAGCGGCGGGTTCACGCCCTATCATACCAGCCGCAAAACACGCGCCAAGGTCGCGACATGCAGGGTGAGGGCGATCTCGCGCTCGACCGGGTCGAGCGCTTTCTAGCGGAGAACGTTGCCGGGTTTCGCGGCCCGCTGATCGCCGAGCGTTTCGCCGGCGGTCAGTCGAACCCGACCTACCGTTTGCGCGCCGGCTCGGGCGACTACGTGCTGCGCCGCAAGCCGCCGGGCCCGCTGTTGCCGAGCGCGCATGCCGTCGATCGCGAGTTTCGCGTCATGCGCGCACTGGCGCAAACCCCGGTGCCGGTGCCGCGAGTCCATGCGCTGTGCGAGGACGACAGCGTCATCGGCAGCGCTTTCTACGTGATGGAGCATCTCGACGGCCGCATCTTCTGGGACCAGCGGCTGCCCGGCCTCGACCGCGACGAGCGGCGGGCGATGTTCCTGTCGATGAACCATGTCATCGCCGATCTGCATTCGGTCGACTACGCCGCGTTGGGCCTGGAGGATTTCGGCCGGCCGGGCAACTACATGGGCCGGCAGATCGCGCGTTGGAGTCGGCAGTACCGCGCGTCCGAGACCGTGCAGCAGCCGGCGATGGACGCGCTGATCGATTGGCTGCCGGCGCATCTGCCGCCCGAGGGCGCGGCGTCGATCGTCCATGGCGACTATCGCATGGACAATCTCGTGTTTCACAAGACCGAGCCGCGGGTGATCGGCGTGCTCGATTGGGAGCTGTCGACGATCGGCGACCCGCTCGCCGATTTCGGCTATCACACGATGAGCTGGCGGATCGACCCGAACCTCTACCAGGGGCTCGCCGGTGTCGATGTCGCCGCGCTCGGCATTCCCGACGAGGCCGAGTACGTCGCCGCCTATTGCCGCAGCACCGGCCGCGTCGCGATTGACGGGTGGGAATTCTACCTCGCCTACAGCCTGTTCCGTTTCGCGGCGATCTGTCAGGGGATCGCCAAACGCGCCATCGACGGCACCGCCGCCAGCACCGAAGCAGACAAGATCGGGCGGCTGGCCCAGCCCTTTGGCGAGCAGGCCTGGGCGCTGGCGCGGTCGCTCGGCTAGGAGTGCGCATGACAACGGATTTTTGATCGTCATCCCCGGGCTTGACCCGGGGATCCATGGAATGCCCGCAGTGTCCGCTCATCGACGTGCTCTCGGCGACAACGTCCCTTCCGAGGCTTCATGATCTAAATTCTGCCGGAGATGAGCCTACGGACGATTGCCGCCCGGATGAGTTCGGTGATCCATCCGAGGATCAGGCCGAGCGCCGGATTGATTGTGAGGGTGACAAGCGCGGTAACCCCGATCACAGGCCAGCATGACGGCTTGCCATCAAACAGCCGACGCGATATCGCCAAGTCGGTTCCAGCTAGGATCAGCAGCGCCCCGACCGCACCTATTGGGATGACTGCGAACAGCGTGGCGGCGTGATCGGCAAACCCCACCGCGAGTACCAGCACCACGACGCCGAAGATGATCGGGGCCAGCCCGGTTCGCGCACCAAAGCGGTATTGAGCCTGTAAGCCGCCCGCTCCGTGGCACATCGGCATCGCGCCAAACGGACTCAGCAGCACATTGGCCAGACCCGACGACAGCGCCAGATTGCGCTCGTTGGCGATTGATCCGGTGGCCGGGAAAAGTTCACGCGACAAGCTGGCCGTGACGATGACCGCGTTCGTCAAGGTAAGCGATAGCTGCGGTACTACTGCGATTTCGAGACTCCGCCAGACCTCCATCCAGGTCGGAATGACGAGGTGCGGAAGACTGGTCGAAAAGGTCATCTCGGGCGAAGTCGTGCCACCGCTGGTCGCCCATCCCACGATGGCGGCAGCTCCGAGCACAATGGGCGCGGCCGGGCAACGCGGGATACGGATCAACAGAAACAGCGCCGCCAGTGCCGGAAACCCAATCCACGGTGTTTCGAGCATCAGCTTGACCCCGAGCACACCCATCAGGAGCCCGAGGCCGAGTTGAAGGCCGGCGCTGACCGACTGCGGTATCGCGCGTGCAAGACGGCCGATCCAGCCCGTTACCCCGAGGACGAGTAGGACGCCGCCGAGCATCATCCCGGCAGCAGCGACCTCACCGGGTTTGAGTCCATCGGTCAGGATGACCGCCGATACGGCCTTCATCGGCTGTACCGGCAACGGCAGGCCATAGAAGAGGCCGGTCGAGATCAGGAAGGCACCGAAGCCGAAGAGGACGCCGGCTGGAGCTAAACCCGCCACGGTCATCGCGCCGATCACGTGCGGGATGAAGGTGCCAAGATCGCCGCACGCGCCACTCGCTTCCTGGAGGATCGAGCGGTCATTGCGGGGAGTCATATCGGGCACGGCGAGCCTCGACGTTGGGCTCGCCTAATCAATCACAGGGGCGGGACAGGCCCGATATGGTATCTCGTGCATAACGGGATCGTTCGACTGGATGTGCTCCCGTCAATCACAATCCTCACCCTGCCAAGCCTCCCGGCCCTCCTTGACCAGCAAGACGACAATCCCCAACGAAGCAAGGCTGTCCACCCACCACCATCCAGGCATGACAAGCTGAACCAGAAGTCCGATCACCACGACACCTGATAAGTAGCCGCATGTGATCGACTCGACTGCATCCGCGCGGAGCGCCCGACTGCCGATCTGCTCAGCGATATTGATTTTCGCTTTTGCGAGCAGCCACATGATCGGGATCGCCAGTACGGTTAGGACAAGACCCGGCGCGGAGAACTTCTGCCCCTCATGCCGCCATAGACCATAGGCGGCACTCGCAATGACGTAGACGGCCAGGGCGAATAGCAGCCCCCCACCCATCCGGCTCGCGCGATGTTCGATGGTCTCCGAAAATTCCGCGCCGTCTCGGATTTCGACCTTCAACCGCCACAACAGTACGCTGGCCGACGCAAGCTCGATGAGGCTGTCGGCACCAAATGCGATCAGCGATAGGCTATTCGCTGCGATACCCGAGCCGATGGCAACGACCGCCTCGATCACCATCCACGCGGCTGTTAGCCATTCGAGCCGGAATGCCCGCTGGATAAGGTCGGATCGCGGCGCTTGGCTCATCGGAAGAACAGATATTTGACGAGCGCCGCGATCCCGAGGAGGAGCACGATGGCGACCAGGAGCCGGACGATGCCCATCCCGACCATCATCGACCCCATGTTCTGCATCATGAGCAACCCTCCCTACACGAGTTTCTGCCGCCTGATCCGCAAGCTGTTGCCGACCACGCTGACGCTCGAAATCGCCATCGCGCCGGCCGCAATTATCGGGTTGAGGAAACCCAATGCGGCGAGCGGAATGGCGGCGATGTTATAGAAGAACGCCCAGAACAGGTTTTGCTTGATCGTCCTGAAGGTGATCCGAGACAGCCTCAACGCCTCGATAATCTTCAAGGGACTACCCTTCACGAGCACGATATTCCCGGCCTCGATGGCGATATCCGTCCCGGTTCCGATTGCGATCCCGAGGTCTGCCTGCGCCAGCGCTGGTGCGTCGTTGATGCCGTCGCCGACAAAGGCGACGCGGCGTCCCTGGCCTTGCAGTGCTTTCACATGTCCCGCCTTGTCCTGCGGGAGCACTTCGGCGACCACCTCTTCGATGCCGATCTGATCGGCTATGGCGCGCGCCGTCCTAGCGTTGTCGCCAGTTATCATGGCGGTGGTGATGCCCTCGGCGTGCAATGCCTCAATCGCGGCCTTGGCGTCACCTTTCAGTGCGTCCGCGACCGAGATGATGCCGATCAGTTCATGGTCAACCGCGACCATGATGGCTGTTTCTGCGCGGGATTCACGAGCTTCGATCAGCGGTGCTGCTTCGCCGATGTCTACGCCGTACTCACGCATCAGACGGACGTTTCCGACAACCGCCGGCATGTTGCCAAGTCGAGCCACGATGCCCATGCCGGCCGTGCTCTCAAAATCCAGCGCCTCCGCGAGTACGATTTGTCGTTCGTTCGCCGCTCGGACGATTGCCTGACCCAGCGGGTGTTCCGATAGTCGCTCCAGGCTGGCGGCGATGCGCAGAACCTCGTCCTCGTCCATGCCATCCTTGACCACGATGATGTCGGTGACGGCCGGTCGGCCCTCGGTCAGCGTCCCGGTCTTGTCGAGCACCACGACGTCAATCTTGCGTCCGCGCTCCAGCGCCTCGCCGTTCTTGATGAGGATGCCGCGTCGTGCGCCGAGGCCAGTACCGACCATGATCGCGGTCGGGGTCGCCAATCCGAGCGAGCACGGGCAGGCGATCAGCAGCACCGCGACTGCCGGCACGAAACTTCGCGCGATGTCACCTGTTCCGAGATACCAGCCGATAGCCGTCGCCAGCGCGATCCCGATGACGATGGGCACGAAAATCCCCGAGACTGTATCGGCGAGCTTCTGGATCGGAGCCTTGCTGCCCTGCGCGTCCGATACCATTCGGACGATCTGCGCCAGTACGGTGTCCTCGCCGATGTTCGTCGCGGTCATCTGAAAGGAGCCTGAGACATTGATGGTCGCGCCGAACACATCGTCGCCCGCTGCCTTGGCGACCGGCATGCTCTCCCCGGTCAGCATCGACTCGTCCACGCGGGACGATCCGGTTGCGACTTTCCCGTCAACCGGCACCCTCTCGCCGGGTCTCACTTGGACGAGGTCGGCAACCCGTACCTGTTCTATCGGGATGTCCTGCTCCTGGCCGTCGCGGATCACCCGCGCGGTCTTCGCCCCTAGCTCCATCAGTTTCTCGATGGCGTCACCGGCCTGACCCCGGCTGCGCGCCTCGAAGTAGCGACCCAGCAGGATCAGCGCCGCGATGACGGCACCCGTCTCGAAGTAAAGGTTCGGACTGCCGAGGTACATGCCCCACAGGCTGTACAACAGCGCGGCCAACGTCCCGAGCGAGATCAAAGTGTCCATGTTGGCGGCGAGGTTGCGGGTCTGCATCAGCATCCCGCGATGGAAATCTCGCCCGAGCCCGAGGATGACAATGGTGCTCAGAATTGCCTCGATCCACGCGCTCGCATTGCGGCCGTGGTAGTTCCACGACAATCCGACATCGAGCATCGCCAATGTCATGACGGGAATAGCCAGGATGATCGCGGCCAAGGCCCGCCAGCGAGCAGTTCGCACCTCCTGGCGAAGCAGTTGCCGATGGTCGGCCGCATCGTCGTCAAGGACTTCATAGCCGTTGTCGATGACCACCTCGCGAAGCGTCGCCTCCGACACGGCGATCTCGTCAAACTCGACCCGCGCTCGCCGGGTACCGAGATTGACGTTGGCCCCCCGAACACCGGGGGTCTTCAACAGGGTGCGTTCGTTGCGCACGGCGCAGGCTGCGCAATGCATGCCGCCGATAGCGAAGGTTATTGTCGTCATGGCATGTGCTCCGTTAGCCGGATGTCTTGGAAACGACGGTAAATTTTGATCCTGGCGTCATCATCCCCATGCCGCAGTTGAAGCCGAAATCGCCCGTCTTCTCGGGAGTGAAGGCAATGATCGTCGTATTGTCGGCCGAGAGATATTTGCGGATGCCGAGGCCGGGGGAGATCAGAATGCGGCCGCAACCGGCTGCGTCGCGCCCATCGATCCGCCATTCGACCGGCACCCCCTGCGTGACTGTGAACCGGTTGGGGATGTACTGATATCCGTCTACTCGCATGACCGCGATCTGCTTCGCGCCCGTTGGGGTCGATTGCGGCATCGCCACCGTGGTCGGCGTTGCGCTGGCAGTCGGCGCGGCACCGAGGTCGCCGCCGGCAAGCACCAATCCGTACTGGAGGTTGACGACGCCCAGAACGATGACGGCGACACCGGCCAGTTTCAGGAACCGCTGCTGAAATGTCCCGGTAGCGAAGCTCGATACCGCCGACAGCGACAGCAGTGCCGGCAATGTGCCGACCGAGAACGCCAGCATCGTCAAGGCACCGATGGTGAAACTACCCTTCGACAGCACATAAAGCTGGAGTGCCTGGGTGAACCCACAGGGGAGGAAAAAGGTCGCCGCTCCCAGCAGGAACGCGCCACCCTTCGTTTCGCGCTCAGCCAGATCATGGATGCGGTGCGACAAGGCTTTCGGCATGGTCGGCATGAACCGGGTAAGCACCGGGAACAGCCGCAGCATTTGCAGACCCAACAGGATCATCACCGCGCTCGCCAGGATGGTCAGAATGCCATTGATGCCGGCCGACAGGGTCAGCGTTGACCCGAGCGCGCCAATTGCGCCACCGAGCAGCGTGTAGGACACGATCCGCCCGGCGTTGAAGTAGAGGTGCGGGCGGAGCCGCTGAAGGCTGGTGAGCTTTCCGGTCACGTCGTTGTACTTGGCCGATACCGCCACGAGCAGCCCGCCCGTGACGGCCATGCAGGATGAAACTGAGGCCACCAGACCGATCCCGAAGACGAGCCCGTAGCTCATCTCGTCCGACAAGCTCAGCCGTTGCGGAAGCAGATTGAGCCGATCTAGCGCCAGAACGATGCCCGCGAGGATCACGAACGCCGCGCCGATCTCGATGTAGTCGCGCCGCGAGTTCCTGTCAGTTCGGGTGCGCAAATCCTGGGTATCTTGTGTTCTACCCATCGTCGGTATCCCCTATTCGTGCACCGCTCGCGCTTTGCGAGACGAAGCGGTCATAGCCGGAGCGCCGGCCGACCTGTAGGGCGACGGGCTCCAAGGTGAGGTTTGGGCGGGTCGGCGGCTGCGCCGTAGTGGTCGCGCTCCCGCACTGCGGGAGTCATGCCGGCTCACGGCACTCGCGTCTCTAGCCGTTGGCTAGAGGGTCTTCGCGCCGTGGGCGCAAAGCGCCCAGAGATTTAGGAGGCGAGGATAGGAGGGGTGAGTTCGGGCTTTACCGAAAGGCCCAGCAGCGGGGCAGCGCGGACGCTGTAGGCGACCGATATCCACTGGAATGGTACCGCCAGCAAAGTCGGCGAGGTCGGCAATGCCTGTACCGCCAAACAGCCGTAGTGGTCGATACAGTTCGGCATGTGCTTGACCGGAGCCGGCGCATGATCGGCGCAGCCAGCCATCTCGTCGCTGTGGCCCATCGGGTCGGCCATCGCGGCATTCCACGGGAGAATCTGCACCGTCGCGCCGACGAAGAACGCCGCCACCAAGCAGAGGGTCAGAAATCGTCTCAGGGCCATTGCCATGCGCCAGCACAGATAGGCCCCCAGCAGATTTCGTTCAACCCTGGTCGCTTCCAGCCCATGACCTCAATCAGATCGCGCAATGAGAATCCCTGCGAACCGGCTTACCGTGCGACCCTGTCCGGGTTTGCCTCGGTCGAGCTACGATTTTGCCGGCGTGTATTGGGAATGGATAAGATCGCCACTGCCCCCGACTGACGCATAGCCAACGGGTAAACACCCCACGGAAAGGACGATCGATGGCGCCCAGTCAAAGCCGTCTCAGCGCCGAAATCGATTTCACGCGTGACGGCAAGCAGACCGGGTTTATTCGACTGCCGCATTCGGTTCATCGCTCCGCCTATGGCTGGATCCCGATCCCGGTGGCCTGCGTCAAGAACGGCGACGGCCCGCGTGTGCTGCTGATGGCCGGCAATCATGGCGACGAGTACGAGGGCCAGGTGGCGCTCGGCAAGCTGATCCGCAGCCTCCAGCCGGAGGAGGTGCGGGGCCGCGTCATCATCCTGCCGTCGGCGAATTTCCCGGCGGCGATGGTCGGGATGCGGACCTCGCCGCTCGACGACGGCAACCTCAACCGCAGCTTCCCGGGCGACCCCTATGGCGGGCCGACCGCGCAGATCGCCGACTACATCGAAACCGTCCTGCTGCCGCAATGCGACTTCGTCTTCGATTTCCACTCGGGCGGCAGTTCGCTGACCTATGTGCCGAGTACCTTGATGCGCCGTCCGACGACATCGGAGGGGCTGGCCCGTGGCCTCGAAATGATCCGGACGTTCGGTGCGCCGTGCGGCTATCTTGTCGACGGCGGCTGGGGCGAACACACGCTGACCGCCGCCGCGGCACGGGCCGGGGTGCGCCATATGAGCACCGAACTCGCCGGTGGCGGCCAGGTGACGCCCGCTGCGCTGCGTATCCTGGAAGGCGGCATCCGCCGCGTGCTGAAGCTGATCGGTGCGATCGCCGGCGAGGCGCCGCCACCGCTGCACACCACGCGCATCATGCAGGTTCGCGGGCCGTCATATTATGTCTACGCGCCCGATCCCGGCCTGTTCGAACCGCTCGTCGAGCTCGGCGACGAAGTCCAGGCCGGCGCCCCGGCGGCGCTCATCCACCCGCACGACACACCGTGGCGCGAGCCGGCCACCGCCGCCTTCGAGCGCGCCGGCATGGTGATCTGCAAGCGCGTCCCCGGCCGCGTCGAGCGCGGCGACTGCCTCTACCACCTCGCCGACGACTTTGCGCCTTGACCTTCGAGACCGAGTAACTCCGCCGCAGCTTGTCATCGGAGGGGCGAGCACGCACTCTCGACGAGTTCACGCCAGAGAGGCGAAACTCCATGCCGAACATCCCCGACGACGTTTTCACCGAGCCTGATTTCTCACCGGATACGCTGGCCAATCTTGGACCGCTGCGTCGCCTGGCCGGCGAGTGGGAATCCGATCAGGGGGTAGACGTCAACCCCAAGGCCGAAGGCCCCGAACGGCGCGTGTTCCGCGAACATATCCTGATGGAGCCGATCGATCCGCAAACCAACGGCCCTCAACTGCTCTACGGGCTGCGCTACCACATCCACATCAACACGCCCGAGGAAGCCATCACCTTTCACGATCAGGTCGGCTATTGGCTTTGGGAACCGGCCACTGGGCTGATCATGCAGACCATCGCCATTCCGCGTGGGCAAGTGGTGCTGGCGGGCGGAACGGCGAAGCCGGACGACGAACGCCTTATGGTGGAGGCGCGGCGCGGTGATACGCGCTTCGGGATTTGCTCGACCACGTTCCTCGAAGAGGCGTTTCGCACCGACTACTACCGCATCGACATCACCTTTAATGGTGACGGCAGCTGGACCTATGTGACGCGCACCGATCTGGCAGTCCGGGGCAGGTTGCCGCCGTTCAACCACCACGACACCAATACCTTACGGAGGATCGCGCCACCCGCGCCGAACCCGCTCGTCGGTCTGCTGCGCCAAAGCCCGGCTGGGGAGAAGGAATAATCAGGCGCGCACTATCCTCGGAGAGGCCGATCCGCAACTACCGACACGCGCCGGCACGGTGATCTGCGAGCGCGTCACCGGCTGCGTCGGGCGCGGCGACTGCCTCTTACACGGCGCCGACGATTTCGTGGCTTAGGGGAAAACTAGGATCCTCCCCCGCCAGGCGGGGGAGGTGGCGCGCTTTGCGCGCCGGAGGGGGCGGCGGCGGCCTCTTGGATCGCGAGCAGAATCCCCTCCAACGCCTCGTCGCGCAGCACGTCAGCGGCGCGAACCCGAAGAACTGTTATCCCCTGTGCCGCGAGCCAGGCCTCGCGACGCTCGTCATGACGGGCCTGCGCAACCGTATCGTGCGCGAAGCCGTCAACCTCGACCGCGAGACGAGCATGCGCGCAGTAGAAGTCGAGAATGTACGGGCCGATCGGGTGTTGGCGGCGGAAACGCAACCGCGCCAGCCGTCCTTTCCGCAAGGCTTGCCAGAGCACGACCTCGGGTAGGGTCATTTCACCGCGCAAGCGGCGAGCGCGATCGAATGTTTTCTCGGGCGCCCGCATGCCCCCTCCACCATGCTCCGCATGGTCCCCCTCCCCCGCATCGCGGGGGAGGAACCTTCATTCGCGCCGCGCCGCCTACCGCATGGTCGGCATGACGTATTCGGCGCCGGCGCGGATGCCGGTGGGCCAGCGCGAGGTTATGGTCTTGAGCCTGGTATAAAAGCGCACGCCCTCGCTGCCGTAGACCGACATGTCGCCGAACAGCGAGCGCTTCCAGCCGCCGAAGCTGTGGAAGGCCATCGGCACCGGGATCGGCACGTTGACGCCGACCATGCCGATCTGCACGCGATTGCAGAACTCGCGCGCGGCATCGCCGTCGCGGGTGAAGATCGCGGTGCCGTTGCCGTATTCGTGGTCGTTGACGAGCTTGGTCGCGGCCTCGAAATCCGGTGCGCGCACGACCGACAGCACCGGCCCGAAAATCTCCTCCTTGTAGATGCGCATCTCGGGCTTGACCTCGTCGAACACGCAACCGCCGAGGAAGTAGCCGTTCTCATAGCCCTGGAGCCTCAAGCCGCGGCCGTCGACGACGAGCTTCGCGCCCTCCTTGACACCGAGATCGACGTAGGAGCGGACCTTGTCGTAGTGCTGCTTGGTGACGAGCGGACCCATCTCCGCCTCGGGGTCGGTGCCGGGGCCGATCTTCAGCGCGCGCACCCGCGGCACCAGCTTGTCCATCAGCTTATCGCCGACGCCGCCGACCGCGACCGCGACCGACACCGCCATGCAGCGCTCGCCCGCCGCGCCGTAGGCCGCGCCCATCAGCGCGTCGGTCGCCTGATCGAGATCGGCGTCGGGCATCACCACCATGTGGTTCTTGGCGCCGCCCAGCGCCTGCACGCGTTTCCCGGCCGCCGCGGCGTTGGTGTAGATGTACTCGGCGATCGCGGTCGAGCCGACAAAGCTCACCGCGGCGATCCCCGGATGGCGCAGGATCGCGTCGACCGCCTCCTTGTCGCCGTGGACGACGTTGAACACGCCCGGCGGCAGGCCGGCTTCGGTCAGCAATTCGGCGATGCGCAGCCCGGCCAAGGGGTCGCGCTCCGACGGCTTGAGAATGAAGCAATTGCCGGTGGCGATCGCCATCGGGAACATCCACATCGGCACCATTACCGGAAAATTGAACGGGGTGATGCCGGCGCAGACGCCCAGCGGCTGGCGCACCGACCAACTGTCGATGCCGCGCCCGACCTGCTCGCTGAACTCGCCCTTCATCAGATGCGGGATGCCGCAGGCGAACTCGACGACCTCGACGCCGCGGGTGATCTCGCCCTGCGCATCGGAGAAGACCTTGCCGTGCTCTTCGGAGACGACGCGAGCGATGTTGTCGTGCTCGCGCGCGAGGATTTCGAGGAATTTGAAGAGGATGCGCGCGCGGGTCAGCGGCGGGGTCGCGGCCCAGCCGGGGAAGGCCTTGGTCGCCGACTGGACGGCGGCGTCAAGCTCGGCTGGCGTCGCGAAATCGACGCGGCGGATCTTCTCGCCGGTCGCCGGGTTGTAGATGTCGCCGCCGCGGCCGCTGGTGCCGGCGACGCGCTTGCCGTCGATGTAGTGGGTGATATCGCTCATGATTCCGCGCCCGCTTGCTGATCAAAGCAGGCGCGCATCATAGGCTGTGCGGCCTAAAGCCGGCAGGAAAAATCGGCGCGGCCCGCGGCTTAGGAGAACGCGATTGCCGAAAAGGCGGAATAAACCGTCCAGACGACGAGGGCGACAATCGCCAGCCAGTGAATGACGCGATAAAGCTCGATCCGCATCGATTCCCCATCGATGGGCCCGGCGCGCATATTTCGGGCCGACGCGTCGGGTCCCCTATTTGCGGATATACGATGCTCGAACGGCAAACGTTCCCGTCGGCGCTGCGGCCACAGTTTGGCGTTCGCCCTCCGCCGGGAGTATCATCGCCGCGTCCGACGGTATGGGAGACGACATGCTCGGCAGCACCAGCACGATCCTCATGCTGATGGCGGTCATCATCATCTACATTCTGCCGACCATCATCGCGTTCGGCCGTGAGCATCCGCACTGCCAGGATGTGCTGGTGGTCAATCTGCTGCTCGGCTGGACGCTGATCGGCTGGGTCGGCGTCTTTCTCTGGGCGAGCCTTGCGCGGACCGAGGAAACCGCGATCCTGCCTTAAGCCGGCCGCGCGCCGGTTACTTGTCGAACCAGACGTCTTCCATGCGCCAGGCGTTGTAGTTGCCGTTGACCGTCGCGACCTGGTCCTTCATGTACGGGAAGCGGCAGATCGCGGAGCGTGGGAAGAAGATGCTCGGCCGCGCATCGTCCTCGACCAGCTTGCGCTCGATCTCCCAGACCAGCTGCTTGCGCTTTTGCGGGTCGGCCTCGGCCGATTGCCGGTCGACCAGCGCGTCGACCTCCTTGTTGCAATAGCCGGTGTAGTTGCGGTCTGAACCGCAATAATAGTTCTCGTAGTACTGCTGGTCGGGGTCATCGAGCCCGTTTTCGCTGACCGTCAGGCCGATCGCATAATCCTTGCGCATGACCTTCGGGTACCATTGCGCGGTGTCGACGGCGTCGAGCGTGCCGTCGATCCAGATTTCCTTGAGCTGGTCGATCAGCAGCACCGCCGGGTCGCGGTAGGCCGGCACATTGCGGGTCGTCATCGTCACCGCGAGGTGCTTGTCGGGGCCGTAGCCGAGCTTCTTCATGATCTCTCGCGCCGCGGCACGGTTCTTGACGACATCACCGCCATAGCTCGGAAACGTCTTGAGCATCTCCACCGGCACGCCCCACACCCCGTCGGGCGGCGGCATCATCGCGCCGCCGATTACACCCTGGCCGTCGCCGAGGATGTCGATAAAGGCCTTGCGGTCGATCGTCAGGACCAGCGCGCGGCGCAACTCGGCATTATCGAAAGGCGGCGCGGAGCGGTTGACGATCATGTGCCGGCTGATGTTCCACGGCACGGTCTCGCATTTGATTGTCGGCGCCGCTTGCTGCACCTCTTTCATCACCGGAATCGACACAATGCCGACCGGGGTGCGGTCGAACTGGCCCGTGCCGAGCGCCAGCACCCAGGTCGAGGTATTCTTGATGATCGTGTACTCGATCGCGTCGAGATAGGGCCGGCCGGGCTTCCAGTAATCCGGGTTGCGCGCGACCTTGATGTATTCGTTGGGCTTGAACTCGACGAACTTGAACGGGCCGGTGCCGATCGGGTGCGAGCGCATCTGCGCCGCCGGCACATGGCAGGGATAGATCGGCGACCAGCCCGAGGCGAGCAGCGCGATAAACGACGGCTGCGGCCGCTTCAGCTGAAAGGCGACCTCGAAATCGCCGTTGGTGACGATCTTGTCGAGATTGCCCCACCACGATTTGCGCGGATTGAGCCGCAATTTGTCGCTGCCGGTGCCAAGCAGGAGGTCCCAGGTACATTTGACGTCGGCCGCTGTAAACGGCTTGCCGTCATGCCATTTCACGCCCTGGCGCAGCTTAAACGTGAGGGTCGTCTTGCCCTCGTCCCACGCCCATTCATTGGCAAGGTCGGGGACGATCGAGTCGAGGCTGTTCTGCGCGACGTGCTGGTCGAATATCACTAGGTTGTTGAATACCGCCATCATCGGCGCGAGCGTGTTGATCGTCGATTCCTCGAAGATCGA
Source organism: uncultured Alphaproteobacteria bacterium (assembly GCA_963778385.1). Taxonomy (GTDB): domain Bacteria; phylum Pseudomonadota; class Alphaproteobacteria; order ATCC43930; family CGMCC-115725; genus DATARH01. The sequence continues at coordinate 64,763 of CAVZUA010000051.1, forward strand.
CATGCTGCCGGGGCTGTCGGGGTGCGGCATATGCAGGGTGCCGCCCCGCTTTTGCGCGAACGCGGGCGCCGCGGCAAGCGACAGGACAAGGGCGCCGATCAGGCATAGCTGACGCATGGTGGGCCTCCCGAAAGTGCTTATCGTTGTCGTAGAAGTGTCGCAGCAGCTCCGCTGTCGGGCCATCATTTTTATATCTGATAGGCGAATTACCCCTGCTGGCTCACTGCGTAGAGCGCGACCGCGGCGGCGGTCGAGACGTTAAGGCTCGGCATTGCGGCGCTGGTCGGCAGCCGCGCTAGGTAGTCGCAGCGCTCGCGCACCAGCCGGCGCAGCCCGGCGCCCTCACCGCCGAGCACCAGCGCCACGCGCGCGCCGAGATCGAGCGCCGACAATTGCTGCGGCGCGTTCTCGTCGAGGCCGCAGCACCAGAACCCGGCCTGCTTCAGCCGCTCCAGCGTGCGTGCGAGGTTCACCTCGGCGATCAGCGGCACCAGTTCCAGCGCACCTGACGCCGCCTTGGCGAGCGCCCCGGTCGCCGGCGGCGCGCCATGCGCGGCGACGATGACGGCGGCGGCGCCAAAGGCCGCCGCCGCGCGCAGGATCGCGCCGACATTATGCGGGTCGCCGACCTGGTCGAGCACCACGACGATACTGCGCGCGGCAACTTCCGCCCCGCGCAGCACATCATCGAGATCGGAGGGATCGAGCGGCTCGACCTCCAACGCCAGCCCTTGGTGCACTGCATCTTCGCCGAGCAGCGCGTCGAGCGCGCCGCGCTCGACGACGCGGATCGGCTCGCCATCGCCGCGCCGGCTCGCCCCCGCCGCCGCGACCAGCGCCACCGCCTCGTCGTGTTGCGCCGCGAGCACGGTCAGCCGTCGCCAGCGCCGGGCGGGATTGGCCAGCGCCGCGGCGACCGCGTGCCGGCCGTAAAGCCAGCGCTCGCCAGCGCCGCGCGGCGCCGCGGCTGGACGTGCGCGCTGATTGCCTCGCGTGGTGCGCAATGCGACGATCCCCCTCTGCCGAGGGCAAGCTAGCCGAGCGGGGCGCGGATGCAAGCAGCGACCGCGGCGCCGCGAGCGGGGAGGGGTTTTGTTCAGGGAATTCGTCAACCGTGCCGTCGCGGCAGTCTCGCCCGACCAGCAGAGCTTCGTGCTGCTGAAATCAGGGCTGCGCGGCGCGGCGAACGGCAGCGTCGGGTTGCTGACCGCGTGCGACGGCTGGGTCGCGCCGCTGATGCAGAAATGGCGCGGCGGGTCGGAAGTGATCGAGGCGCCGCCGGCCAGCCCGATGGTCGACCTTGACGTCGACGATCCGATCACCGCGATCACCGCGGCGCCCGAGTTTGCACCACTTGCGGATTTCTTCGCGACGCTCGACCAGGCCGAGCGGGCGCTGGTCTCGGCGATCACCCAGGGAGTGCTTTACGCACTGGTTCGCAACGTTCGCCCGGACAATGTGATCGAGATCGGCACCTATCGCGCGGCGACCAGCAAGGCGATCTGCCGCGCGCTCCACGCCAACGATCGCGGCTTGATCCACACTGTCGATCCGGCCAATAGCTGGCCGATCCTGCGGCTGATCCGGCGCTGGCCGGCGAGGTTGCGCGAGCGGCTGTGCTTCTATCCCGGCTCGTCGATGGACTTCTTCAACCTGGCGATGTTTCGCGGGCTGACCAGCGAGCTGATCTTTGTCGACGGCAATCACGATTACGAATACGCGTTGTTCGACATCCAGAGCGCGGCGCGGCTGGTGCGGCCGGGCGGGTTTGTCGCGATCGACAATGTCAGCCAGACCGGGCCGTTTTTCGCCGCGCGCGACTTCCTGCGGGCCAACCCGGCCTGGCGCGAATGCGGGCATTGCCTGGAAGCCGCCGGGACCGCCGTCGCCTTCGACCTAGCGCGCAGCACGATCACCGGCACCGATATGTGCGTGATCCGCGCGCCGGTGCGACAGATGATCGGGCCGCGACCGTGCACCGACGGTCCGCGGAAATTTGCCGGCGCCGAGATCGACGGCATCGACCTCGCGCTGGCGCAGCCGGCGACCGGAACGTTGCACGTGCAGTATGTCGTGCGTGTGCGCGAGCCGGTGATGAGCGAGGAAACCACGCTGACCAGCGTTGCCCTCGCCGGCGCGAGCGGCCCAACCCGCGTGCCGCTGGCCTGGCGTTTCGCGCCGGATCACGTCCGGTTGGAACGCACGGTCGAACTGTGGCTAAGCTGGTCCGGCGACGGCGAGCTCGAACTGAGCCGGCCGCCGACACTCTTCTGAGAACCCTGCTGCGGGGAGGCCGCCATGCAATGGAGCACCGAGCGCATCCTGACCACCCATACCGGCAGCCTGCCGCGGCCGCCGGAGCTGACCCGGCTCTATGTCCGCCGCGCGCGGGGGGACGCGGTCGACGCCGCGGAGATCGTGCGGCGCGGCCGGGATGCGGTGACGCAAATCATCGACAAGCAGCGCGCCGCCGGCGTCGATATCGGCAATAACGGCGAGCAGCAGCGCGAGGCGTTCTTCCTTTACGTCCGGCATCGCATGACCGGGTTCGGCGGTTCCTGGAAACGCTGGCCGCGCGGCGATGTCGAGCGCTACCCGCTGCTCAAGGAGCAGATGAGCCAGATGCTCGCGGCGCGCGAGGCGGTCGGCAACTACGAGCCGCCGCGGACGGTCGGTGCGATTACCTATGCCGACGATACCGAGCTCAAGACGGAACTGGCGGATTTCCGCCAGGCGCTCGATGCGCGCGCGGACGGGTTTGTCGAGCCGTTCTACACCGCGCCCTCGCCGGGGATCATCGTCGGCGCGATGAAGAACGAATATTACGACAGCGAAGAGGCCTATCTGGCGGCGGTGGCCGCGGCGCTGCAGGTCGAGTACGAGGCGATCGTCAAGAGCGGCTTCCTGCTGCAGCTCGATTGCCCCGATCTGGCGCTGGAGCGGCATCTTTCCTACAACGACCGGCCGCTCGCGGATTTCCTAGGCTTTGTCGAGCGCGTCATCGCGGCGATCAACCAGGCGATCGTCAACGTGCCGCGCGACAAGGTGCGGCTGCATGTCTGCTGGGGCAATTACGAGGGCCCGCACGACCGCGACGTGCCGCTCGACGACATCCTGCCGATCCTGCTGAAGGCCAATGTCGGCGGGCTGGTGCTGCCGTTCGGCAACCCGCGCCACCAGCACGAATACAAGGTGCTGGCGAAACACCGCCTTGCCGACGACCAGATCATCTGCGCCGGGGTGATCGACGACCTGACCAATTTTGTCGAGCATCCCGAAGTCGTCGCCGACCGGCTGGAGCGCGTCGCGCAAGCCGTGGGCGACCCCAAGCGGGTGATGGCGGCAACCGATTGCGGCTTCGACACCTCCGCCGGGATGGGCCGGGTGCCGGAAGACGTTGTCTGGGCCAAGCTCCAGGCGATGGCGGACGGCGCCAAGATCGTGACCGATCGGCTGTTTTAAGAAACACCATCGTCATTCCCGCGAAAGCGGGGGTGACGAAGAGGATCAATCCCCCTCGCCGAGCCCGAAGCACTTGCGGAAGGCGCGGAGGTCGCCGGCGGCGAAACGCGCCGCGCAACGCGGGTAGTATTGCGGCCAGACGCGGGCGACAAACGCCACCTGCTGCTCCGGCGGGACGCAGCCTCTGGTGCCGGCCTCAGAATGCAGGTCGCGGCGCAATTGCTGGGTCAGACCGAAAAGCCCGTCCCCCATCCAGGATCGGGCGCACGGGTCCATCTCCTCCTGATCGACCCGCGCCTGGGTTAGTGAATAGGCCGCGATCGCCTCGGCCTGCGGTTGGGCAAATCCTGCCCCGATCAATAACGCGATCAACGCCGGTGCCGTCATGCACCGCCCCCTTTGGTTGTTAAAGAAAAGCCGAACGAGAGCATCGCGGCCGGCGGAGCCGGACGTATTAAACAACTCCCAAGTGTTCGGTAGGTCATAGCCGCGCAAGTCGCGGCTATGCTGATGGCCTTATGGTCTCAGCACTCAGATAACTCGCAAAATGACTGCCCCTGGGCTCGGATGAGCCAACGGACTATTGCGTATTAGGCAATCGTGACATTTTTGAGGCAAAAAAGTAATATTGGATGACCAGTGCCGTGGCGGCGGTCTCCATCCCGCGGGATTGCCCTGACCGGTATTCGCGATAAGGAAGTTACCTTTCAGTCGCCTTGGCCGGACTTGATCCGGCCATCCACGTCTTCGTGTTCGGGCGCCGGAGACTTGAGACGTGGACCCCCGGGTCAAGCCCGGGGGAAGCGGTAAAAGAAGTTCGACCTTGCCAGACTGCGTCCTAAATCTCTTCGCCGCGATGGGTGCTTGCCTCCTCGGGCGAGAGCACGGTGTTCCAGGCATGCGTCGTGATGTTGTGATTGGCGGCGGGGTCGCGCCAGGTGTTCATCGGGTCCTGGCCGTCCTGTACGCGGCGGACCTGCTCGCGCAGCATCTGCCGCAGCCAGACAACGCCGATATCCGACGGGGCGAGGTTTTCCAGCGCATGGATGGCGATCCGCCGCTGGCCTTCCTGCGCCTCCATGTCGTCGGGATTCCGCTGGCGTTCCTCGTAGCTGCGCAGGCCGGCGCGCGAGCCGACGCGCTCGGGGATTTCCGCCGCGGTGCGTGGCGTCCAGCCAGCTAGCGGCTGACCGTCGACATCGAGCGGCCAGCACACGATGCTGAGGCCGCGGAAGGTTTCGTTGTCGATCGGCACCACCCAACTCAGCTCGGTGGCGCGCGTCTGGCGCCGCGTTTCGTCGGGCGGCACATGGATGTCCGGAATCAGAAATGCGTTCGGCACGACACATTCGGCGAAGCGCACCAGCCGGTTGCCGTTGGGCAGGTCGTTGATGAATTTGTAGCGCACGCCGAGCGTAGTCTTCTCAAGGCTGATCTGCGGCTTCCCCTGCATCATCGCGCCGACGAACTGGTCGCCGCTGATCGCCTTATGCAGTTGCAGCAGGTGGAACGGGTCGACGATGTTTTCGTAATGCTGCAGCCAGTTGCAGTCCTTGACGTAGCCGGCGGAGTACTCGCCCCACACCCGGATGCCGCGCAGCTCGACATCGTCGCGGTAGCGGGTATCGACGATGTCGAACATTGGAAACAGCGGCTCGCTGCCCGGCGGGCCCATAAAGGCGAAGACCAGCCCGCCGTATTCGAGCGTCGGGTAGGCCTCCTGCCACACATCCATCTTCTTGCGGAATTCCTTGGTCTCGCAGGGCATGTCGATGCATTGGCCTTGCGTGTCGTAGAGCCAGCCGTGATAGCAGCAGCGCAGCCCCTCCTCCTCGACGCGACCCCATTCGAGCGAGGCGCCGCGATGCGCGCAATGTGGCTCAAGTGCACCGACGCGGCCCTTTTTGTCGCGGAAGACGACAATCTCCTCGCCGAGCAGCTTGACCTTTTTTGGCAGGTCCTTCAGCTCGTCGGAAGGACAGACTGGCTGCCAATAGCGGCGCAGCAGCTCGCCCATCGGGCTCCCGGCCTCGACGCAAGTCAGCTCGTAATCGGGTGGCGGCGTCTGCCGGCCATAGGCTGATTTCATCGCGTTGCTCCCGCTGCTCGGCGCAAGCATAGCGAAATCGATGCCAGCGACGGAATGCCCAGGAATAGGCGTCTCAATGCGCGCGTTTGACTTGCGGCTGGCGCCTCCCCAGATGTTGTGCTCAGGCAATACCGGCTGCGCGCTCAGTCCTGGAAGGAAGAGTTGATGAGCTATCTATTGAAGGTGGCCGCAGTGGCCGCCGCCGTCGCGATCGCGGGTCCGGCCTGGGCTCAGTCGGCCGAGGATTTGAACCGCCAGGAGCTGAACCGGTTGGCGCCAGCGGCTCCGATGCAGCAACCCTCCGCGCCGATCGCCGCGACGATGCCGGCCGGGCAACCTTACGCCGGCGCCGCGCAGCCTTATGCCGGCGCCGCACAGCTCTATCCCGGTGCGGCTCAGCCCTATGCCGGGGCGGCTCAGCCCTATGCCGGGGCGGCTCAGCCCTATGCCGGGGCGGCTCAGCCCTACGCCGGGGCGGCTCAGCCTTATGCCGCAGCGCCGGCCGCCTATCCGCAGGCAGCTTATCCCGCGGCCTACGGCGGCTATCCCTACCCGTCTTACGGGTACGCCTACCCGCCGTATCCCTATGACGATTACGGCGGCGGCTATGGCTACCCCTATTACTGGCCGGTCGGTGTCGGGTTCGGTTGGGGCGGCTGGAACCGCGGCTGGGGCGGCTGGCATGGCGGTTGGCACGGCGGCGGCTGGCACGGCGGCGGCTGGCATGGCGGTGGCGGCTGGCACGGCGGTGGCGGCGGCTGGCATGGCGGTGGCGGCGGACACCGCTGACGGGGCGCCGCATCAGCCGCTCAAGTCCTTCCTGCAACGAAGGGCGCGATGAATCAGGAAGCGGCGGCCGTGCCGATACAGGCGCGCACTGCAGCCAGCAGCTCGGCAACGCGAATCGGTTTCATCAGCGCGTGCCGCGGGTCGATGTTGCCGGGCAGCATGTGCGCCATGTAGCCGCTCATGACAAAGGCGTAGGAGCCGGCCTCGCTCGCCAGATTGGCAATCTGCGAACCATCGCCGTCCGGCAGCCGCCAGTCGGCCAGCACCATGCCGTAGCGATGCTCGCTCAGCAGCTTTCGCGCCTCGGCCGCCGTGGCGGCCAGATCCACCGCGTAGCCGCTGTCGCGCAAGATCGCGGCGAGCGTGTCGCGCACAGCGGCCTCATCATCCACGATCAGGATGTCTTGTTCGAGCACGATCGTTCCCCCGGCCATGGCTAAACAATCGCTTCGTGAATCAGTTCCCAATCGACTGCGCAGGTCTGAATTTCGCTTGCCATTGGAACTTAGCCCTACGTCGCCGCGTCTGCCATCAGGGGATAGTTTTGTACGGGGGCGAACAATGCGCCATCACCTGGGCGTCGTTTCGATACTCGACCGCATAACCAATGCCGCGCAGGCCCGCGCGGTGCACTATCGGGAACAAGCGGCCGAATTTCGCCAGATGGCGGAGAACGGCGAGAACGACCGGCTGCAGCAAGATCTTCTGGACCTCGCCGAGAAGTACGACGCCTTGGCGGAGACGGTTCTGGCGTCCGCCGATTAGTGGCTCGCCGTCGGCCGGCATGGGCTTTCATGGCGAGTGCATTTCGGTCCGGCGCCGCAGATAGCAATTGACGGCGTGCCGCATCCGAGGCCAACAGATTGGCCGACTGATCCTCGCCGAGGGGATGGATGCTGACGGCACTGCGTTGCAGGTTTATCGGCCTCGCGCTCTTGCAGGCTGGAATTGTGCTGCCCGCGTCCGCGGCCGAGGCGCCGGCGGGCATCGTCGTGGCGGTGAATGGCCGGACCGAGCCGCCGCTGTCGCCGATGACGGAGCTCACCGCCAACACGCCGATCCGGCTCGAAGCCGGGAGTAAATTGACCTTTCTGGATTATGGCCGCTGCAAGCTGGTGACGGTGGCCGGGGGCGTGCTCACCCTCACCCAAGCCGGCTACAACACCGACGGCCATGTCGAGGGCGAAGAGGACAGCCCTTGCCCGCAGACCTATTCGTTGGCGTCGTCAGGGCCGGGAACGAGCGCCCCGACAACGGCCGGCCTGGTCATGCGCGGCATGGCCGGGCCGCCGCATTGGCCGGTCAATGCTCAATTGCTGCTTACCGGGCCGCGCGCCGGCGAATTTCACACCGCCGCCGTGTCCGCGGCAGACCGGCCGGACAGCCAGCCCACCGCCTTCGTAATCGCCGACGGCAAAGTCGTCGCCTCGCCCGGTGCACTGCCGCTGTTGCCAAATCGGCGCTACGTCCTGCGACTGATCCCGTCCGACAAGTCAAAGGCGAGCGAGCTGATCTTTGTGGGGAGCGCACCAAAGCAACCGCAGCCGCTCATCATCCTGCGTCTCGATTGAGATGCTGATCCGGCGGATAGCGGCCGTTATCGCGGTCGTCGTTATGACCGGGGTCGTCGGCTCGACGCGGGCAGATACCGACCCGGCGGCGGAAGCTGCGGCGCTGCAGCGCCAAGCGGCGACGCTCGTCCAAAAGGGTGACTACGCCGCGGGGGCGCCGCTGCTCGAACGCGCCGTCCAGCTGCTCGAACGGAGCGCCGATCAGGACGCCCCGAAATTGGCCGACGGCCTCAACTTGCTCGCCGATCTTTATGCAACACAAGGCCGGCTTGGCGAGGCCGAGCCGCTTTATCGCCGGGTCATTGCGATCCGGGAGAAGGTGCCCGGGGAGGCGAGGCTCGATCTCGCGGCCGCGCTCAACGGCCTGGCCGGTCTCTACAAGCTGGAGGGGCATTACGCCGACGCCGAGAAGCTCTACCGCCGGACGCTCGATATTGTCGAGGCCGCGCCGTCGCCACCGGCGGTCGGCCTGACCATCATTCTCAACAACCTGGCGCTGATCTACCAGAAGCAGGGACGGCAGGACGATGCCGAACCGCTCTATCGCCGGGCAATCGAGGTCGCTGGATCGACGCCCGAGACCGACCGCCTGCTGACCCCGGTAATCCGCAACAACCTCGCCGGCCTCTACAAGGAGGAAGGGCGCTACTCGGAAGCGGAGCCGCTTTACGCCAGCGTGCTGCAAGCGCGCGAGGCCGGGCAAACCGCACCGCTCGATCTCGCCGCCAGCCTCAACAACCTCGCGTCGGTCTACGACGCGGAGGGCAAGTACGAGGCGGCTAGGCCGCTTTACCAGAAGGCGCTGGCGCTGCGCGAAGCCGCGCTCGGCGCGAACCACCCCGATGTCGCGCAGAGCCTCAACAATCTGGCTGGGATCGACCTGGCCGCCGGCCGCTTCGACGCGGCGGAGCCGCCGCTGCAGCGCGCCCTCAGCATCCGCAAAAAGACGCTGCCGCCCGACCATCCCGAAATCGTCACCGCACTCAACAATCTGGCGGCGCTCTACTGGGCGCAGGGACGGCGCGACGACGCGTTGGCCGTGAGCCGCAACGCGATCGCCGCCCTGGAGGCACATATCGCCGCCAATGCGGGCGAGGCGTCTGCCGCTGCCATCACCGAAATTCGCAACAGCCGCATCTACTTCGCCAATTACATCGGCATCGCTTACGGCGCCGCTTCGGGCCACCCCGAACGGCAGGCGGCGTTGGCCGCCGATACGTTTCGGGTCGTGCAGCTGGCGCAAGCGTCCGGTGCGGCGCAAGCCATCGCGGCGATGACCGCCCGTTTTGCGGCCGGGAACGATGAATTGGCCAAAGCGGTACGCACGCGCCAGGACCTGGCGGCGAACCTGCTAAAGCTCGACGCGCAGTTGGTCGCCGCGGCGATGCGGCCGGAAACCCAGCGCGCGCCGGACGAGGACGCAACGCTGCGCACCCGGCGCGACGAGACGCGCCGGGCCTTGGGTGACGCCGATCGTGACCTTACGACGCGAGCCCCAGGCTATGCCGATCTGACGGTCTCGCAACCCGCCGCGCTCGCGGCGACGCAGCCGCTGCTGGCCGCGGACGAAGCGCTGCTGGTGTACCTGGTCACAAACAAGGAAGTCTGGTCATGGGTTGTACGCCGCGATTCCGCGGTGCTGTACCGAGCCGATCTGGGCGCCGGCGCCTTGACCGCCGCGGTGGAAGCGCTGCGTTCGAGTTTGACCCCGGACCTGCCGCCCTATCCGGCGACCCGGGCGTTCGAGCTTTACGAAAAGATACTCGGGCCCGCATTGCCGCAATTGGCCGGCGTTCGTCGCCTGATCGTGATCCCGGATGGGGCTCTGCAGAGCCTGCCGTTCGCGATACTGGTGACGGCGCCGCCGCAGAATGATCCGAAGATGCCGGCAGATCACCGCGGTATCGCCTGGCTTGCCCGGCAATATGCGGTCGGCGTGTTGCCCTCCATCTCCTCGCTGGCGGCGCTCCGTCAGCCCGGTGCGATCAAGACCGCGAGCGCGGCCTTTCTCGGCATCGGCGACCCGCTGCTGAAGGGCGATCCGGGAGCACGGCCGGGCCCCCAGCTCGCCTCGCTGTTCCGCGGCGCGAGCGCCGCCGATATCCGCGAACTCCCGGCGTTGCCGGAGACCGCCGGCGAGTTGCGCGCCATCGCCACGACCCTCGGCGCGACGACGGACGATCTGCTGCTGGGCCGGCGAGCGTCCGTCACCGCCTTGCGGCAGATGCCCCTCGACCGTTACCGTATCATCGAGTTCGCGACGCACGGGCTGCTGTCCGGCGATCTTGAAGGGCTCACCGAACCGGCGCTCGTGCTGACCCCGCCGGAACAGCCGACCCCCGGCGATGACGGTCTGTTGCGCGCCTCGGACATCGCGATGCTCAGGCTCAACGCCGACTGGGTCGTGCTGTCCGCCTGCAATACCGCCGCCGGCGATGGGACGCCCGATGCCGGCGGCTGGTCGGAGCTGACACGCGCGTTCTTTTATGCCGGCGCCCGATCGCTGTTGGTGTCGCATTGGCCGGTTTGGTCGAAAGCCACCGTCAGGCTCGTCACCGCCATCTTCAACGAACAGAAGAGGGAGCCGGCGATCGATCGCGCCGAGGCGCTGCGCCGCGCCGAGATGGCGATGCTCGACCCCGACAACCCGGCGGAATTTGCCCACCCGCTTGCCTGGGCGCCGTTTGTCCTGGCGGGAGTGGACAGGCGGGCAGCAACGGACAAATGATAAGCGGATGCCCGCGATCGATCGTGAAAACTCGGCGCTGCTGATCGTCGATTTCCAGACCCGCCTGATGCCGGCCATCGACGACGGCGCAGCCGTTACCGTGAATGCGCGCCGGCTGCTCGATGCGGCCGCGTTGCTTTCGGTGCCCACGGTGGTCACCGAACAGAACGCCGGCGGGCTCGGCCCTACTTTACCGGCGCTGCACAGAGACACGGCGCAACTCTTCCACAAGATGACGTTCGACGCGTGCCGGATGCCCGGCTTTCTCGAGGCGCTTCCCGACCGTGCGAGCCTGATCGTCAGCGGATGCGAGACGCATGTCTGCGTTCTGCAGACTGTCCTCGGTCTGATCGAGGCCGGGCGCCGGGTCTATGCCGTTCGCGACGCGATGGGGTCGCGGCGGGCCGAAAGCAAAGAGACCGCCTTGCGCCGGATGGAGCACGCCGGCGCCGAGATCGTGACGACTGAGATGGTTATTTTCGAATGGCTCGGCACCGCCGCGGATCCTCGGCTGCGCCAGGTCATCGAACTGATCCGGTAAATCCGCGGACCCTATAAAACGTCGTCGCGGTGGCAGGCGACCCAATGACCGGGGCTTGTCTCTCGCGGCAGCGGCAGTTCCGCCGCACAGAGGGGTAAAGCATAGGGACAGCGCGTCCGGAAGACGCAGCCGGAGGGTGGCGAAATCGGACTCGGCACGTCCCCTTTCAGAATAATGCGCTTGCGTCTGCTGAGTGGGTCCGGGACGGCCGAAACGAGCGCTTCCGTGTACGGGTGCCCGGGTGCGGCGACGATCTCGCGGCTCGGGCCGATTTCCATCAGCCGGCCCAGATAGACGACCGCGATGCGGTCGGACAGGTATTCCATCACGGCCAGGTCGTGCGAGATGAACAGCATCGCGAGCCCGAGCCGCGCCTTGAGCTCTTCGAGCAGGCCGATGACCTGCGCCTGGATCGAGACGTCGAGCGCCGAGACGGGTTCGTCGGCCACGATGAAGCGCGGCTCGACGGCAAGCGCGCGGGCGATGACGACGCGCTGGCGCTGCCCGCCCGACAGTTCGCCGGGGCGGCGGCGGGCGAAGTCGCTCGGCAGCGAGACGTCGGCGAGAAGCTTTTCCACGCGGTCGGCGATCTCGGAACGAGGCACGAGCTTTTGCACGCGCAACGGCTCGGCGATGGCCTTCCCGACTGTCATCGCGGGGTCGATAGAGGCATAGGGGTCCTGAAAGACGATCTGCGCCTCGCGGCGAAAGGCCCGGAGCTCGGTGCGGTCGAAGGCGGTGACCTCGCGCCCCGCAAAGCTGACGCTGCCGGAAGTCGGCTCGACGAGGCGCAGCACCGCCCGGCCGATGGTCGTCTTGCCGGAACCGGATTCGCCGGCGAGACCCAGCACTTCGTGCGACCCGATCTCGAAAGAGACATCGTTGACCGCCTGCACCTGGCTCACCAATCGCGAGAAGATGCCTCGGCGGATGTCGTAGAATTTGCGCAGCCTCTCGACCTTGAGCAGCGGCTCTGCGCTCATGATGCGGGTTCTTCGCGTTCCCGCCACCGCAGGCAGCGCACGCCCCAGCCCAGCTCGACGAATTCGAGCGGCGGGTCGGCTGCATCGCACAGACCGGGCAAAAACGCCGGGCAGCGCGGATGGAAGCTGCAGCCGCGCGGCAGATCGGCGGCATTCGGCACCGCGCCGGGGATCGGCTCGATCTTCTTCTTCACGCCGTCCTTGGTTTCTGCGCCGAGGCGTGGCCGTGAGCGCATTAGCGCCTGGGTGTAGGGCATGCGGGGGTGCCTGAACACCTCCTCGACCGACCCCTCCTCGACAATCTGGCCCGCATACATGACCATCACGCGCGACGCGATCTCACGAACCAAGCCCAAATCGTGCGTCACGAAGAGAATGGCCATGCCGGTTTCGCGCTGCAGCGATTTGAGGTGATCGACGATCTGCGCCTGGATCGTAACGTCGAGCGCCGTCGTCGGCTCGTCGGCGACGAGAAGGCTCGGCCGGCCGCTGAGCGCCATCGCGATCATCACCCGCTGACGCATCCCGCCGGACAGCTGGTGGGGGTAGCTGGTCAGGCATTTGTCGGGGCTCGGAATGTCGAGCAACGCGAGCAGCCGCAAGCTCTCGGCGCGCGCTTCGCGGGACGACATGTCGCGGTGGACGCGCAGCGCCTCTGAGATTTGCGTCCCGATCCGGTAGATCGGGTCGAGCGACGACATCGGCTCCTGAAAGATCATCGCAACGTCGTTGCCACGGATTCGGCGCAGGTGCCGTTTCGGCAGCGTGGCGATGTCGACGCCCGTGCCGTCCTTTCGCGCGAGCTTGATCGACCCACTGACCGTTGCGGCGGCCGGATCGAGCAGCCCAAGCAGCGCCAGACCGGTGGTCGACTTCCCCGAACCAGAACTCGCCGACCAACGCCACGACTTCGTGTCGGCGCATCTCGAAGGAAATACCCCGCACGGCGGGCGTGAGGTTCGGCGCGCGGCCGAAGGCGACGGCGAGATTGCGCACGGCGACGAGCGGCGCGCTATCGCCGGCGATCGTCATTCGATGCTCGTGCCGACCAGATAGAAGCCGAACACGGTGAGGGCGACGGCCGCGCTCGGCCCCAGGCTCATGCCCGGATTGAGGGCGAGATAGTCGAAGCCGGTGCGCACCATGGCGCCCCAATCGGGGGTCGGGGGCGGTACGCCCAATCCGAGGAAACTCAGGCTGGCCGAGGTGAAGATCGAATACGCCACGGTCAGCGCGAACTGCGCGGCGACGATCCGTGCCGTGTTGGGCCAGACATGCGCCCAGATGATCCAGCAAGGCCCGGCGCCCACTGCGCGGGAGGCCTCGACAAAGACCAACTCGCGAATGGCCAGGGCCTGTCCGCGCGTCAGCCGCGCCATGCGGGGCCAGTTCACAAAGCCGAGCACCAGCACCAGGTTGAGCAGCGTCGGACCGACCATGGCCGTCAGGATCAGCCCCAGCACCAGACCCGGCAGCGCAACAAACAGGTCGATGACCTGACTCGCGGCAAGGTCGAGCTTTCCGCCGAGATAGCCGGCGGAAAGTCCGACCGGTACCCCGAGAACGGTGGCAATGACGGCGGCGCCAATGCCGACAATCAGCGATGAGCGTCCGCCATAAAGCAGCCGCGAAAACGTGTCGCGGCCAAGATCGTCGGTGCCCATCCAGTGCGCCGCATCGGGCGGTGCGAGGAAGAAGACACTGCTCTGCGTCGGGCTGTAAGGCGCGAGCACCGGCGCACAGGCCACGGTCAGCACGATCGCAAGCACGATCGCCAGGCCAACCATGCTTCTCGGCTCGGTAACGAGGCTCAGCACGGGGTCAGCCTACCTGCGCTTCGGCTTCCGCCAGCACCTTGGCGATATTGCGCTCGGCGAATTCGGCGGAGCGAGCGACATAGGCGCGACAGGCCGAAGCCGCCGCTTCGCCGTCGCGCTTGACCAAGGCCTCGTAGATCAGGTCCATCTGGGCGAGCGAGCCGGGAATCCTGCTACGCGGCGCGATGCGGATCGATTTTCGCCGCAGGAAATTGATGCGCGCCTTGAGCGACCGCATGATGGCCTGCGCCGTGCTGTTGCGCGCCCCGGCGAAGAGGATCTCGAAAAAGCGATCGATCTCCCGGCCGTAGGCATCGGGGTCGTTTCGCGCGACCTTCTTGATTTCCAGAAGGCACTCGCGCAGCGCCGCGATCTCGTCGTCGTCGGCGCGTCCGGCAAAATGGCGTGCCGCCTCGGCTTCGAGCGCTGCGCGCACTTCGTAGATTTCGAGCGCCCGCTGTACCGTCGGCAGGGTGACGAACATACCCTTTGTCGCCCGGCTTTCGACCAGCCCCTCCAATTCGAGGTAGCGCAGCGCCTCGCGGAGGCTGCTGCGGCTGACCCCTGTCTGCCGGCAGAGATCGCGTTCGATGAGCTGGTGCCCCGGTTTGAGATGTTCCGAGAGGATGGCCTCCCGCAGGACCTTGACGGTCTTCTCCCGGAGCGGCTCGACCTGCCGGTCGACCCGGAGCACTGAGTCGGATGTCGCCTTCACGCCCTCCATCAGGGGACAGCCTTCCATACCGAGCGGAAGCGGGGGATCTCGTCCGGGATCCACTCGAAGCCATGCACATTGTCGCGCATCGCGGCGTATTCGACCGAGAAGAAGAGCGGGATATAGGGCAGGTCATGGACCATGAGCCTTTGGGCCTCGCGATAAAGTCGCGCGCGCTCGGCCTCGTCCTGCAGGCTGCGCGCCTTGTCGAGCAGCGCGTCCACCTCCGGATTGAGGTAATGGCTGGTGTTCGCCTTCGACTTGCTGTGGAAGAGGTAGGTGAAGAGGCCATCGGGATCGGGACGCTGCGTCCACCGGATCGGCAGGAAGTTGATCGCCCCCTGGATCAGCAGCGGGTACCAGTCGCTGACCGAAACCGGCTCGATCTGCACGTCGAGCCCGACCGCCTTGAGTTGCTCCTGCGTCAGCTGGCTGATCTGCTGATAGAGGGTCACCGGCTGGGTCGACAAATGCAGCTGCAGACCGGATAGCGGACCGATCTCGGCGAGCAAGGCTTTCGCCTTGTCGGGATCGTAGGGATAGGATTTGAGCTCCGCGTCGAACCACCACAACCCCGGCTGGGTAAAGCCTTCGGCGAGCGCCGCCTTGCCGTCCATCATGATGTCGACCATGCGCTTGCGGTCGAGCGCATGGGCGATCGCCTGCCGCAGCTTGAGATTGTCAAACGGCGGGCGGTCGACGCGCATCTGCAGCGCCTGCCAGCGGCTGCCGGGGCTCTGTTCGAGCCTGATCCCCTTTTGTTTTTCCAGCGGCCTGACCTCGATCGGGGTCAGCGCTCCGACAAAGTCCAGCTCGCCGGTCAGCAGCCGCGGGATGCCGATCGCCGGGTTCTGCGTCTGGATGAATATTATGCGGTCGAGATAGGGCTTCCCCGGCTCCCAGTAATTCGGGTTCTTCTCGACAACGATGCGGTTGCCCTGGCTCCATTCCTTGAAGACGAAAGGGCCGGTGCCGACCGGCTTCTGGCCGAAGCTTGCGCCCGACGCTTCGGCTGCCGTCGGCGACATCATAAAGCCTTCGCGCTGCGCCAGCATGCCGAGCAGGCTCGGCGCGGGGCCTTTCAGCTTGATGGCGACGGTGCTGTCGTCCGGCGCATCGATTGCGTCGATCAGCTCGGTCAATTGGGCGCGGGACGGCGAGTTCACCGCGTCGTCCATGCGATGTTCGAGGTTCCATTTCACCGCCTTCGCATCAAAGGCCGTGCCGTCGTGGAATCTCACGCCGCTCCGCAAATGCAGCACCAGGAGCCGCCCGTTGTCTTGCATCTCCCAACGCTCGGCGAGCTCGGGCACGATGCCGAAATCGGGCGCCAGTCCGACCAACGTGTTGAAGATCAGGTAGAGCGGCTGGCGCTCGGTGAAGTTGATCTGAAAGGTCGGGTCGAGCGACTTGGCGTCGTTTGGCAGCGACACGGCCAGGGTGCCGCCGTGCTGCGGCTGCTCGGCCGCGGCCGCCGGCGCAGCACCCAACAGCGTGGCCAAGGCCGACGCCGCGAGGACCGTTTTGGCCAGGTGCCCTACCAACATAAATGTCCTCCCCCTGCAGCGTTTTGACGGCCCGTCACCGCAGGCGAATTTGCGGGTTTGCGACCGCATAAAGCGCATCGGCGAGCGAGTTCATGATGACGACCGAGGCGATCGTGATCATCCCGATCGCCAGCATGACCCAGTAGTCGCGCGACAGGATCGAATCGACCAGCAGGCTGCCGATGCCGGGGATCGAGAACATCAACTCGGTGACCACCGCGCCGCCCATGAGCTGGCCGAGGCTGAGCCCGACATAGGTAATCACCGGCAGGATCGAATTCGGCATGACATGGCGAAACGATACCTGCCGCTCGGACAACCCCTTGGCCCGGGCGACGCGCACGAAGAGGCGCTGGCCGATCGTGTCGTATTCCGCCCGGTACACGAGGGTGAACGAGCCGTAGTAGTAGGCTGAGAGGGTCACCACCGGCAGCAGGATATGCTTCAGATGCGTTCCCAGGCCCGCCGACCAGGGCGCCCAGCCGATCGAGGGCAGCCAGCCGAGCTCCACTGAAAACAGAAAGATCAGACAGAGGCCGAGGGCGAAATTCGGCAGCGTGATCCCGGCCACGGCGAGCGCGGTGGCGATCGGCCGGACGACGGCGCGCCCGGTGCTGATGCTGTTGATGCCGACGGCCATGACCACCGCGAGCAGCACCGCCGCGAAGCCGATTTCGAGGGTCACGGGCAGCCGCGGCAGGATCGCCTCCGCGACCGTCTGGTTCGTCGAGTATGATCGACCGAGATCACCGGTCAGCGCGCCGTGCATCCAGTCGAAATATTGCACGATCAGCGGCCGGTCGAACCCCAGCCGCGCATTGAGCTCGGCGACGCGCTGCGGCGTCGCGTCCTGGCCCAGCATCAGCGCGGCCGGGCTGCCGAGCAATCCCGCCACGCTAAAGAAGAGGAGCGCGGTGATCAGCAGGCCGCTCGGAATCGCCCACAGCAAGCGGCGTCCGATGACCGCGATCATCCCGCCGTTCCGGTTCGCGGCTGGCGCGTAGCGCGGTCGAACAGGCTGTCGCGCAGGAACGCGCAGGGTGCGGCGAATTCCGCCGCCGCGCCGGGGCCGCTGAAGCGGGCGCGCAAAAAGCCATGGATCATCCCGTCGGCCGAACGCAGAACGACGCGATTGCCGGCGGCGGCGAGTCGCTCGGCATAGCGGCGGCTGTCGTCGGCGAGGCAGTCGATCTCGGCGAAATGGACATGCGCCGGCGGCAGGCGGGTCAGATCAGCCGCCTTCAGCGGCGCGGCATAGGGATCGTCGGTCGGCCGCCGGTCGCCCAGGTAGAGCGACCAGGCGCGGTCCATCGACCACGCAGCCGATATTATCGGCAATACCCCAGGCCACCGGGTCACCGCTGTCGAGATTGCCTTTGATAAAGGCGCCGCCATGCACATAGAGGACGCACGGCGAGGTGGGCGGTGCCTGCCTCGGCCGATAGAGGCGCACCGCGATCTCCCCGGCCGACGCCGCGCCGGCGCAACCGAGCACGGTATCGTGCACCCGCATGCCTTCGGGATAGGGCCGCTGCATGGCCGCGGCGTAATTCACCCAACCGGATCGCAAGCTATCGGCGTCCGTCGTTTGCGACACCCCTTCCTTCGCCGCGAGCAAATCCCGCATGTCGGGATGGAAGTCGAACCGGGGCTCCTTGGACATTCTCCCTCCGCGGACCGCTTCTCAGAACTTGCCAAATCCGGCCTGCGCCCGCGACCTCTCCGAGGTTGGCGCCCAGGTTCTTTTCTCGAGCTCGTAGAGATGGGCAAGGTCGTCCAGGTCGACGATCACGCCATTTCGATAGGCCGCCGCGACGCGTTCGGCGTAGTCGACGAGTTGCAAACCGGCTGCCGCTAATGCCTCCGAGGCTATCTGCGCGCCGGCCGCCGGGAAACCGGAAAGGCCGATATGGCCGGCCGGGGCGCCGTCGAGAAGCCGCTCTACATCCGCATCGATCCGGGCCTGGCAGCCGCCGTCCGGCGGCGCGACCCACGCCTGGCGGAGGGACGGGATGACTTCGATTTCGGATTCCGTGCCGCGAAAAAACACCGTTTCCCCGGCTGACGGCAGCGCCGCGAGCCATCCCGAGCGCGGGACGTTGTCCGGCGGCTCATCATCGATCTCGGCTCGATAGACGGCGACGCAGCCGATCCCCCGCCGGGCGGCAAGATCACACAACGCGGCGAGGAGCCCGATACCGGCCGCGTTGGCGAGCGCGACATGGCCGAAACCCCGCGAACGCACATCGCAGGTGAGCAAGTCGATCGCCGGCGGGCCGGCCTCGAAGAGATGCTTCCCGCCGGCATCGACGCGCCAGCCGCAGCGTCCCTCGCGCGTTCGGCCGCCGACCGGCAGCGCGGCTGTGCGACTGATCTCGGTCTCGCGCGTCCGCAGCGTTTCCAGCATCTGCCCATGCACCGCCTCGGCCCAAATCAGAAAGCGCGCCGCCCGTTCGGCAATCCCGAAGGAGTATCCCAGCGCCCGCAGCGACCAAGGCGCCACCCGCAAGATTTCCGACATCGACGAGACTACGGTGCTCATGCCGTGGCGCTTGCCAGCGGGCGGGCATCCCCGCCGGCTCTCCGGGCAGCGCCCGGCAGCACCGGGAAGATCCAGTCCTCGCTCGCTCCCCGGGCGATCTCTTCCGGCAGCGGCATGCCCTGAAAGAACACGCCGCGGACATAGCGGATGCTGAGCGGGCTGGCGCCTTCGATGCCGAGCGACGCCAGGAAAAACCGGATCAGATGAGCCGGGATGAAGTCCTTGTGGATCAGGTTGTCGCGAATTTCCGCATAGGGCAGGTCGGCGAGGTATTGCGCCCGCGACGCGGCGAAGGCGAGGTCCGGCGTGTCGGCGACGACTTCGGCTACCCGCTCATCGTCGTCGTAGAGCATGAGCACGCTGGCCAGCCGCTGCATCAGGCCGACATGGTCGATGAAGGATTCGAACTCCTCGTGGGGATCGACGATGCGGTCGCCGCGCCGCTGCTCGCCGTTGTCGGCCGAGTGGTACCAGAAATGCTGCCGCGTGCTGGATAGCCGCGTGTCATAACGCAGCGCCCAATCGTACCGGCGGCGCAACAGCGCTTTGAGCGCGCCAACGGTCATCTCGGGAACGAGGTCGCGCTCCCGCTCAGCGCCGATCGGCAGATACCCGGCGCAGGCATCGGCGAATTCGGGATAGGTCTCGATGAGCACCGCGTTGAGTTGTTCGGCGCTCTCGGCGTCGAACTGCGCCTCGGCACGCCGCGCGAGCACGCCCCATGGTGCATGGGCCCGCACCGTCTCGGCCACCCAAGGCTGCATCGCGTCGAGATTTGCGGCGAGGATCTCGGTCGGGACCACGTAGTCCTCAGACTGCAGCTTGGTCGACCGATAGTACTCGGCCGCCCGCGCGATCAGCGCTTGCAGCCGCTCGGCACGCCAGCTCTCCTCGTCCGCGGGCCGCGACTTGGCAAAGGCGAGCGCCAGTTCCCGTACCGTGATCCAGGTCGACACCCAATGCGGCCAGCGCTGCAGCGCGACACACATGCCCTGGCCCGAGGAATTGCCGACGCCGATATAGCGGGCGATGTCCGGTGCGAGCCGGCTGGCATTCGGATTGCGCGCCGCCGCGATGGCGTTGACGAGGTCGATCGAGACCTGGCGCACCAAGAAGAGGCCGAAGAGATCGCCGAAGAACGGATGCCGCAACGCGTGGCTTCTAGGGAAGCCCTCGAACGACAGCGAGCCGTTGCGGCCGCTGCCCAGGTATCCTCCGTTGCGCAGCAGATAGCCGGCGCTGCTGCCGAGAAAGGCCGGGTCGGGCTGCCGCCCGGCGGTCAGCAAATCGACGACGTGGTCGAAAAAGCGGGCGCTGCAATTCGCCGGCGTCCAGCCGGTGACCGAGGAATCGGTACGCATGCGGTCTGCGTCGCGCAGGTCGAAGACCGCGAATTCGCGCGCAATTCGCGCCGCCTCCGGCTCGCCAAGGAAGATCGCGCCGAACATGTCGCGATTGGCGCCGTCCGAGCGGCGCCCGACCTTCTCGACGCCGTCCCAGCGAAAGGATCGCGCGATGTAGGTGAGCGCGGTGTCGCCGGCCTGGATCGAGTAGACGCCGTGGCCGTCGCCCTCCGCGTCGCACGCGAACCGCTCGCGCTTGATGACCCAGCGCTGCTGGATCATGTGGCGTGCCAGGACGGGCGCAAAGCTGAGGCGCGTCGACTTCATCGCGCTCAGCCGGGGCGCTGTCATGCACTCGTCCGGGTGGCGCAGCCAGCGCATCACGGCGGCGCGCCCCTCCCGGCCTGTGTAAGAAGCCAACACGTTTTCCAGGTAGGGAGGTAACTGCATCGGCCCTTGCACATGCTCGCGATGTGCAGATGGTATACCAGAATACGAGAAGACGACAACCTTCTCACGCCGGTCGAATGATCGAGTTCGCAGAGGCGGGCCGAGGACCCTGCTGATCCGAATCCTAGCGGCGTCGACCTAGCTGGCGGTGTGAAAGACCTGCTGTTCGGCCTGGCGCAAGCGGCGCACCAATGTCGAGCACACTTCCATCAGCACCGTTGGCCGCTGCCGTACCAGGCTGTCGAACCGGTCGCGTTCCAGGACCAGCACTTCGACATCATCGAGCGCGGTGACGGTCGCCGATCGCGGCCCCGCATCAAACAGCGCCATCTCGCCAAAGAAGTCGCCGGCGGTGAGCTCGGCCAGCATATGTCCGGCTTTGGTCACGCTGACCTTGCCGGAATAGATGATGCAGAGCCGGTCGCCGGCTTCGCCCTCGCGGATGATCGCCTCCCCCGCCAGATACACCCGCGAGACAAGCGCGTGGTCGACCGCGACCAGATCGTCAAAATTTGTTTCGGCGAACAACCGGACGCTATGGAGGAAAGCGAGGCGGCTCATCAAAGGTTCCTGTGGGTAAGGAGGGTTGCCGGCCGACCGCCGCGCAAGCTGCCGAACGGTCTCGGCCACGATCGGCGATCCATCGTGAAGAAGGCTCTCTGGTATGTGCCCGGTTTCGCGATGCCGTACAACGGCGGCGGCGGCGCGGACCCACGGGTCGCGCGACGACAGTGCTTCCTCGATGAGCGCCGGGTCGGATCGTCCCGCCATGCGGTGTGCGTCAACCGCGTCCCGCCCCTCGATCAGGGGCAGGATGGGAATAACGAAACGGCGTTGCGGCAGCGATGCCAAGCTCTCGATCGCATTGGCCCGGCCCCGTTCGTCGCGGCTATGGATCATCGTCCGGACGAGATTGAGCGTGTGGCGATGCCCGAGCGCGTCGAGCGCGTGCATCACCAGCCGCAAATGCCGCCGCGCCGCGTTGTCGAGTGCCGCCCGGATCACCGGATCGGCTGGGTGCGAGCGGTCGAGACGCCGGTTGAAGGCAATCGGCGTGAAGACGCTGTCGTGCAATTCCTCGAACAGCCGCTCGCCCGCGGCCGGCCCCAATGCCAAACCGAGCGCATCGATCGCCGCTATCTGCGCGTCTTCGCGCTCGCTGTGCAACTGGCGGCAAATCGCGCTCGCCGCCGGGCTGCCGAGGCTGCCGAGCACCTGGGCGCCGGCATGACGAACATCGGGTTCCGGGTCGGTGAAAAACCGCTCGGCGATCTCGTTCAGCCCATCGCCCCGCAGCAGTCGCGCCAGCAGCGCCAGCGCCGCCCGGCGAACTTCCGGTTCCGGATCGGCTGCGGCACGATAGGCCCAGTCCACCAAACGAGGGTCTTCTACGGCGCAACTCTGTGCCGCCGCCAAAGCCGCAGCACGCACGGCCGCGTCCTGGTGTGCGTCGATCGCCATCAGGATCGGCGCGATCTCGGCGCTTCCGGCGCGACGCAGCACCTCGAGCGCCCCGATCGCCGCGGCAGACGACATTGCTCCGGTGAGGATCTCCCGCGCTGGCGTGTCGTCAGGCGCGGCGAGCAGCACCGCGGCGGCCGCGACGCAGCGCACCCGTTCGTCCGCATCGCTCAGCAGCGGCCGTGCCCGTTCGGCGCCCATCCCGCCGGCGCTCAGCAGATGTTCCAGTGCAATCTGTCTGACCGCCGGCGAACCGATCTCGGCCAGCTGCTCGACAAGCTTGCCGTTATTCGCGCTGGCCGCCAGCCGCGGCAAAATGCGCCGTGCCTGCGCTTCCGACAGCGTCGCCAACGCCGCGGCGAGCTCCTCCGCCGCAATGCCGCCGCTGCAGCGCATCGCCATTTCCAGCCCGATCAGCACCATGCGCGCGTCGCCGGCCAACAGCGCGCGAATTTCGCCAAGACTTCTCCGGCGGCAGACGTAGGCCGCTTTCGACCTGGTCGAGCTCCACGGCGCCGTCGCGCAGCATTTCGACCAGCCCGCGGGCATAGTGCTTGCCGATGTTCCAATGGAGCACCAGCAGCACGAAACTCAGGGCCAGCCCAAACAAGGCGATCGCGCGCAGGTCGACGCGCTCCGCCAAACCGAGCAGCAACAGCCCGGCAAAGGCCAGGCCCAAGGGAAAGACGGCACCATCGACAAAGACGCGCACCCGGCCGACAAAGCGGTGCCGGATCGCGTTATAGTTCATCGTTGTCACCGGCACGTCGATGCCGTGCTCGAACGGGTCGTAGGAGACATTGGCAAGAATGCCGGCCGGCAGCGACGGGCTCAGCGCCAACGTCCCAAAGGTCAGCACGTCGAGCACGGGGTAGACGAGGTTCATCTTCGGCACGCCGAGACGCGGCAATTGCCGCCCCGTAAACAGCACGATGACGAGAAACCCCACCAAGCTTAGCCCCGCATTGACGACGCCGAGAAACACCGCCAGCTGGTCGATGTGCGGAAAATGCGCCGTATAGATCGAAAAGGCGGAAAACTCCGCCAGGCACTGCAGCAGGATGTTGAGCAGCATCGCCGCCGACATCAGCGCCACCAGCGGGTAGCGCCCCAACAGCCGCGGGATCACCCGCAGGCTCTCCGCCAACCCCTCGGGGGAGGCCGGCGCCGCGGCGTCGAGCGGCTGCTGCCGCTTGGTGATCCACGCCGCGTAGGCCAGCACGGCAGCGACCAGGAACGGCGTCACCCACGCCGCCGCTCCCGCGCCAACCGACGACGTCATCGCGGTCAGCAGCCCGCCGCCGAAAAGACCGCCGATCGCCATACCCAACGCGATGCGGGCGGCATATCGCTTGTTGTCGAGGACGGTCAGGTAATCGGCGATCAGGATGAAGTAGATGCTGTAGAGCAAGTGCTCGTACACTCGCACGAGCAAATAGCCGCCATAGGGCAAATAATCCCCGAAGAGCAGCCCGGCGCCCATCGTCGACAGCGCGGCGAGCAGCACTGTGAGGCCGATGAACACGCCCAGCGCGCCGACAAATAATTGCCGCCGCGGAAACCGGTCGATAACGCTCGAAAACAAGGCCGCGAGCGGGATCGAAACCGTCGCGAACAGGATGTAATAGAGCGGGATGCCGTGCGCGCCGACCCGGGCGAGAAACGCCGAGGCGGCCAGCGTCGAGGCGTAAGTGTTCTGCGCCGCGAGCAGAAACGCGAGAACGACGGCCAGGCCAGTGCGGCTTCCGAAAAACGCCAAGGGCGCACCGATAGGGTTTCCGGGCTTTCCGACTGCGAAGCCCATCACGCGAAAGAGCGCGGTTGGGATTTTAGTATCGAAACAGAAAATCAGACCATAGCGACAAAGCGGGCGGGCGCGGACGGAGGCGAAGCGCGTTCAGCAGCTCGTCTCAGGCGCGAGCTGCATCGCCCCCTAGCCCATTTGCTGGCCCAGGTGATTTTTCCCGGACCACACGCCTCGAAATTTGAAGATGTGGTGCCCCGAGTCGGATTCGAACTGACGACCTACCGCTTACGAAGC
>CAVZUA010000052.1:0-81243 GCA_963778385.1 uncultured Alphaproteobacteria bacterium
CCGCGACGTCGTAGTACGATGCATAGTCAGATGTCCATGACTGCCTCTTCCCTCGGTGGCCAGGATGTTTAGTTGCGAGCGGGCGTGTAGCTCAATGGTAGAGCGCCGCTGTTACACGGCGGAGGCTGGAGGTTCAATTCCTACCCGCGCCCACCAAGCAGCTTAGATGAAAAAGTGAGTTGGCGGACGGTCTCGAAACCTACCGGATGCAGCCCGGTATTAGCGCCTCGCCAAGCAAGACAGTCGCGCCAAGCCTGCATTGATCGCGCTGCTTGGGCTCGCGAGGTATGCCGCTTTCTGGGCCTCTCTCGTGGCCGCTGACGCGCATCTCACCTGGGGGCCGGTGGCGTCTGCCGGATAGCGTCAGCATCAAACGCCAGCGAGGCGGGCGATGATGTTATGCCGCTTCCGCCGCAAGAACTCGCCCGATATTGGCGCGATGGACGCCGAGGCGGCGGGCGATCTCGGCATTGGTGAGCCCGTCAGCTTTGAGACGGCGGATCTCAGCCACCTGGACGCGCACCGTCGGTTTGCGGCCTTTGTATTTACCTTCGGCCTTGGCCGCCGCAATCCCTTCACGCTAATAGGTGCTGAACAGACCAACCACGATCTCGCCGATTTCGACGAGGACGCCAACCGTGCCGACGACGAGGCTCGCGACAAAAGCCCCGCGCCCAGCGCACGGCTTCCCTGAGCGTCTCCCGATGGCGATCTTCAACCAGCCGGGCGGCTTCGGCCTCCTTGCGCGCGATCCAACCTTCGACATAGTCGCGCTGCGGGTCCTGCAGGCCGGACACGAATAGGCGGACCTCAGCGTTTTGACCGGTGCCGATGTTGTCCGGGGCGAGATAGAGCTTCACTGCGGTGAGGCCGCGCTTTTCTAGTACGGCGTCCCAGCGCGGGGCGAGCGGGTGATCAGTCATCGGGATCAGCGCACCAGCCGCAGCGGCGGGCCGCCGATGGCGTGGCCGAGATCGGCGACGGCGGCGATCACCGGGGCGTCATGCAGATGCGCATAGCGCTCCGTCGTGCTCGCCTGGGAATGGCCGAGAATGCGCCCGATCACCGGCAGGCTGAGGCCGCGCGAAATCAGCAGCGAAGCGGCGCTGTGCCGCAGATCGTGCAAGCGGACATCGGCAATTCCGGCGGCCTCGCGGATCGCGGGCCATGCGGCGACCTCTGTCCACGGCTTGCCACGGCTGTTGGTGAACACCAGCGGCCCGGTGCGCGGCAGGCGGTGCAGTTCGGCGACGGCTTGCGGCGACAGCGGCAAGCGATGCTCGCGGTTCGCTTTGACGCGGGCTGCGGGCTTCACCCACACCCCGGCGTCGAGGTCGAACTCGTCCCAGGTCGCGCCCAGTAATTCGGATTTGCGACACCCGGTCAGGAGCAAGAGTTGGATCGCTGCCGCCGACACCTGATCGGCCCAGCCGTCGAGCGTGGCGACCAGTCGCGCAAGCTCGGGCGCGGTGAGGTAGCGCGTCCGCTTGGTCTCGGCGTTGCGCTCGATGCCGCGACATGGATTGTCGGTCACGAAGCGGCGCTTGATCGCGAGCTTGAACATGGCCGACACCACGGCGATGACGCGGTTCGCGCGGATCGGTGCGCGCCGGGTGATCTCGCGGTGCAGCGCCTCGATGTCGTCGGCGGTGACCTCGGAGACCTTGCGGGCGGCCCAGCGTGGCCGGATGTAGGCGGCGATCATCGCCTTGTCGTCGCGCCAGGAGCGCTTGCCGCTGGCGGTCTCTTCGTACTCGTCGAGCAACTCGGCGATCGTCGGCGCGCTGCGCTCGGCCTGCCGGTCGGCGAGCGGGTCGCGCCCCTGGTCAATCAGGCGACGCAGTTCGGCGGCGCGGGTGCGCGCCTGCTTCGCTGACCATGTGGGAAAAGCACCGATCACGAGTTGGCGCTCGCGCCCGCCAGTCGTGACGTAGTTCAAGATCCAGGTGCGTGCGGTCGGTGACAGGCGCAGCCCGAAACCGCGCAGGCGATCGGGGCCGCCGTCGTAGACGATGCGCTTTGGCAGTGGGTGAAGCTGGCGGGCCAGCGCATCGGACAGCGCCGGGCGCGAGGGTGACGGTGTAGAGTTGTGGATAGCCATTGATCGAGGTTCCCTCTCGATTGGTGGTTAGGGACGCCGCTCGGTTTCACGCACCAGCGGCGTCCCGCATCATAGCCGAAAAATGGTTTTGTCGGAGTAGCTATCAGCACGGGCCATCGGCGAAAGCCATAGAAACCTCGCCTTTCTCGGGGGCGCTCGGGCCGGTGTCCGACAGGCAGCCGCCCCGCTTGCGCAAATCGCCTTCAGCTTGCTGCTCGTGCGGTTGCTAGGGCGCGTCTAGCGCCAAAGCGCTAACATCCTCGATCCGCTGGAGCAGGAAGGAAGCGGGAGCGCCGCGCGGTCGGCGCGTTGTTGGCGGGTCTATTTGGGAGGAAGCCCATGAACAACCTCTACACCAAAACGGTTCTCTCGATCATCGCCGCGGCACTGCTCGCTCTTGTCGCCCAGAATGCGATCCACCAGTCGCAGGCTCAATCATCCGCACCTCAGAAAGTCCAAATCTGCGACGCGGCGGGCCTTCACTGCGCCGACTTGTGTTCTTTTGAGTATGCCTCCTACTACGGTCTTGCCGTGGCGGCGACGGTCAAGCTATGAAGCTGATCCTCGCGCTGAAGCTCATCTTCGTTACGGGGGCAATTGCAGGAACTTTGGCTGGTGCGCCTGCCTGGGCTGACAGACCGCAAGCGTATAACTACCTCAGGTTCCAGAGCGGCAATAGCCTCCTCGCGCTGTGCACCTCGGCGAAGGCCGCAGCAATGGCGGAGTGTTTTCGGTACCTAGAGGCGGTTGCTGAGGCGGTCACTGACACGACTAACCACAGATACTTCGGTATCCAAGGAACAAAGGTAGTGCCGATTGAGCCGCTCCCCCTGCCCCCCGGCAGCCTCGTTCCTATTTTGGCGTGTGTTCCTGCAGGTGTAACGGACAACCAGCTAAGGGACATCACAGTCCAGTTCCTGCAGGCTACCCCCGGAATGCGGCAAGATGGAGCATTTCAGCTGGTCGAATACGCTTTGCACGGGGCGTTTCCCTGCCCCAAGTAGAGGCCGCGCTTGCCGTGACCGCCGATCCCGCCGACACTCGGCGGCGCTGAGTAAAACCGTATCAGGCCCGCCTTGGTCTCTGCCCTGGCGGGCCTTAGGTCTTTGTTTCCTCTACACGGCGTCGGCCTCCGCACAAGAGGGGGCCGCTCCGCCTGGGGCCAGAGATTCAGGGCATAAGAAGCTTGGCGTCGGGGTGTCCACCAGTACGGCCTGATCGACGCCGGCGAGGTGGACACATTCACCATCGGCCGCCGCCGGCTCGTTCTCGCCGCTTCGCTGGAGGCCTACGTCGAACGCCGCTGCGCTGCCGAGGGCGGCAGCTTCAAGCCGCAAAAGCTACCGTGGCAGCACCAAGAACGCGCCCCACACCGCCGCCTGACCCGCGGCGCCGATCACAATTACATGTACGGGCTTGATATTCCGGGCTGCATGTCGTAACAAAAATTATGAAACGTCCTGCTTCAAATTTACTACAACGAGCCTCAGCGGTTCAAGCGGTACACGCCGGCGCGTCAATCACCGAGACAGCGCGCCGCGCGGGCATCAGTCGCCCCACCTTGTACCGCTGGCTCAATGCCTTTGACCCAGATAAACCAAGGACTCGCTGCGCCCGCAGAAGCGAGGTCCGAAAGCGCCGCGCTGGGACGGCGAGGTGATCGACGCCGTCATAAAGCTGATCCGCGATTATCCTGATCTATGGGGGCGGCATCGCGTTGCCCTGGCCTTGGCCGAACGCGGCATCACAGTATCAGAAGCAACGATTAGCAGAATGCTCCCCGTAGCCCGTAAGCGGATAGAGATTGAGCGCGACCGCATAGTGCGCGAGCGCCGGTCGCGCAGGAGCCGTCAGGTTGCAGCGATGGTTCGGCGCGATAAGCGCGATGCCAGGAAGGAGGAGGAGGTCCAACAGTGGCTTGAGCAGAACATCACCTGTGATCTCACTCCCGAAGAAGCATTTCAGCGCATAGGAGCGACGCTCTCCAAAACGGCCTGGAAGCTAAAGGTAACGCACCTTACGCCAACATTGAGAGACCTAGCCGATGCTTATCGCAGTGCCGTTTGCGATGACCCCGAACTGCCCGCCAAGGACGCGTGGCTGCGTGAAACGTCGCGCTGGCAAGATCAGGATCACGCCCGTGTGGCAGCTTTGAACCACTGGGTAAGACGATATCGTCGCGGCGAACGTGGGTCGCCGCTATCGGTCACCAGCGGTGATCCGCGGATCGAGCCGCCATCCGCCACGGATGACCAGGACGACGAGGTTACATCATAACCACGGGGCCGTGCCCGCCAAGGCCATCGAGCCGGTCATCCCCTCGATCCGCCGCCGCAAGCCGTTGATCCCTTATGACCCTTTCGCGCGCCGGCCAGGGGGGATCGGTTTTGCCTATTGGCAGCCTGTGGCTGACCCGGCGCCGCCGGCCGGCGCCGCGGCCGCTCGGCCAGGCTCGGCCGATACGTTTAAACGGCCTCGACTAACGGAACTTATGTCCGTCAGTCATGCGTTTCCTTATATCTATTCAATAGGTAGCAATCCATGTTGCAACCGTGTTGCGACACGGTCAGCCTGATGCGCATTACTTATCTGCTAATGCGCAGCCTCAGGGTACAGCGGATAGTGATGGGGGCCAAGTATGGGATGATGGCCGCCTGCCGACCGAGCCGGACCTCGCGGCGCGCTTTCAGGTCAACCGCCACACCATCCGCCGGGCGATCGGCGCGCTGGCCGACCAGGGCTTGGTGCGGGTCGAGCAGGGCCGCGGCACGTTTGTCGCGAGCGGCCATATCGACTATCTGCTGGGCCGTCGCACGCGGTTCAGCACCAATCTGCAGCGCGCGGGCCATGAGCCGAGCCATCGGCTCGTTTCGGCGACGCGCATCTCGCCCGACGCCGCGACGCAGCGCGACTTACGGCTTGCCGCCGGCGACGAGATCATCGAAATCGAGGCGCTCGGCCATGCCGACGGGGTGCCGGTCAGCTTCGCGGTCCATCGCTTTCCGGCGGTGCGCTTCGCGGCGCTGCCCGATGCCTTTGCCGCCAGCGGGTCGATCACCGCTGCGCTCGCGGCCTGCGGCGTCGCCGATTACACCCGGCAAGCGACGCGCCTCCTCGCACGGCTGCCGACCGAGCGCGAGGCGCGCCATTTGGAACAACCGGCCTCGCGGCCGGTGCTGCAGACCGAGGCGATGAACGTCGACGCCGAGGGCGTGCCGATCCAGCGCTCGACAACGGTCTTCGCCGGCGACCGGGTGCAAATCCTCGTCGCGGAAGGTGCGGTCCTTTAGAATGGCCGGGCCCGGGCGACCGATCCACTGCGCTCCTCTCAAGATCGGGCGCGGGTCTCGATTTATGGAGATGCCTATGGACCAGACGATCTCGATCGAGCGGGTCGATCACATCGGCATCCGGGTGCGCGATATCGATCGTGCGCTCAATTTTTATCGCGTCTTGGGGTTCGGTCTCTTGCACCGCGCCGCGAACGATGACGTGGCGATCATCCGTAACGAAAACGGCGTGGAGCTCAACCTGATCTTCAACGCCAATGCCGGCGATCCGGCGGCGAACGTGCTGATGGATGCTCCAGAGAAATACCCGGGCTACACCCACATGGCGCTACGGGTCGCATCGGTCCCGGCGACGATCGCCGCCTTGAAGGCGAACGACATTGCGATAACTCAGGGGCCGGTTAGTTTCGATGACAGCGGTCAGGTATCAGTCTTCGTCCGCGATCCGGATCGCAACGTCATCGAGCTACGCGGCCGCGACCAAGGCGCCGTCGAAGGCGTGATCGGCTACGTGCCATGACTCTCAGGGACACCCGCGAAAGCTAGGCCGGTGGATTTGCCGGAAATCCTGCTGCCCTGACGCTCGGCGGTTCGTGGCCCGAGGCGGGATCTAGAATTACTCGATCGCGCTCTCGACGCACTTGGCGATTTCAGATGCTGCTGCGATGCGCGCCGCGCTCAGGCTCGGTGCGACGCCGATCGAGATCAGTTCACCGCGCTCGCCGTCGATCGACAGGATGCTCCACTGCCACTGCGCGGCAGCCAGCCGGCAAACCAATGCGCGCAACGTCAGGTTGTCGGAGAATGGGGTGTCCAAAACCTCGGCGGCCGACCATTGCGGCAGCACGAGATGCATCGCGCGTGGCGATCGTTGAATGTCGAGAATCATGGGTCCGCTCGCTAAAAGCACATCGTATTCTGCGCCTCACGCGCGGTTTGTGGTTTGCGATTTCTTGTGCGGCCCCATACCGAAACGCGCGCGCGGAACTGTCGCAGGGCAGCATGGGGATGCGGCGCGCAGAGGTTGCTTCGCGCCCGGCACGCGGGTAATTTGTCGCACGTTAAGCGGCAGCGACCGAGGCCGGGAGTTTCCGTATGACCACCGACGACCACGCCAAACTGCTTGAGGTAAAGCATCGGCTCGCCGAACTCAGCCGCCGCCAGAGCGACGCCGAGGCGGCGTCGGATTGGCCGAGCTTTCTTGCAATGCAAGACCAGATCGCGGCGGCCGATGCCGAGCTTGTCGAGATTATGCGCCGCACCGAACCCGAGGACGAACCGCGCCTCTGACGAACCGCGCCTCTAGAGCAGCGCCCGCAGGTCGGCGTGCAACCGCTGCGGTCCGTCGGCGCCGAACAGCGCGTCGATTGCGCTATGCTCGCGATCCCAGATCGGTATAGCGGCCGCCAGCAGCGCCTGTCCCTTTGACGTCAGGCTGAGGCGTCGGCTCCGGCGATCGGCGGCGTTGACCGCTACGTCGACGAGGCCGCGGCGCTCCAGCGGCTTCAGTGCCGCGGTCAGGGTGGTGCGGTCCATCGCCAGCAGCGCCGCCAGGCGGCTCATCGTGTTGGGGCCGCCCCAGCGCAGCGCCAAGAGCAGCGAAAACTGGCCGTTGGTCAGGTCGAGCGGGCGAAACGCGGCATCGAAACGCCGCGCCACCGCGCGCGCCGCCCGCTGCAGATGGAGACAGATGCAGGCATTCCGCGGCGGGAAGACGATGTCGAAAGGTGCTTCATTTGCGTTTGACATGGCCTATTTAGGTTGATATCAACTCAATTGTCAAGACCGAAGCGGCGCCGGCCGCGCCGGAACGACTGTAGGAGAGTGATATGCCGATCCAACCGTATCTCGCATTCAACGGCCGCTGCGAGGAGGCGATCGAGTTCTACCGCAAGGCGCTCGGTGCCGAGGTGAACATGATGCTGCGTTTCAAGCAGAGCCCGGACCAGAGCATGATCAGTCCGGACAATGCCGAGAAGGTCATGCACGCCGACCTCAAGATCGGCGACGGGGTGATCCTGATGTCCGACGGCATGTGCACCGGTTCGACAAAATTCGAGGGGATCGCCTTATCGTATACAGTGCCCGACGAGACCGAAGCCGAGCGCCGGTTCAAGGCGCTGGCCGATGGCGGGGTGGTGCAGATGCCGCTCACCAATACGTTCTTCTCGCCCAGCTTCGGGATGCTCCAAGACAAGTTCGGCGTCGGTTGGATGATCTATGTCCAGCCGAAGGAAGCTCATCGCCCCAGCTAGCGGAAAGTCGGCGTCGCCATCACGGAGTTTGTGCCATGCGTTTCATGATGCTGATGATCCCGGCCGGCTACGAACGGGCAGGCCCCGACAAGATGCCGGACCCCAAGGCCGTCGAGGCGATGATGAAATACAACGAGGCCTTGAAGGACGCCGGGGTGCTGCTGTCGCTCGACGGGTTGCACCCGCCGACCAAAGGGGCACGGGTCAGCTTTGCCGGCGGCAAGCCGGTGGTGCGGCACGGACCCTTTTCCGAAACTCGCGAGGCGCTCGGCGGCTACTGGATGATCCGGGTCAACTCGCAAGAAGAGGCGATCGCATGGGCGTCGCGCTGTCCGGTGGCGCAGCCCGACGACATCATCGAAATCCGCCAGGTCTTTGAAATGGAGGAATTTCCCGAAGACGTGCAGAAGGCCGCCGGCGATTTCCCCGAGCGGATGAAGGCGTCGGGGAAAAACTGAGTTCAACTCCGAGCGGGGTCGTCGACGTCGTTCGCGGCCGCCGGCGACCCTGCATTTAAAATCCGAGGATGCCATGAGGCTCTACGAGTTCGCACCGACGCGTTCGATCCGGGCGCGCTGGACGCTGCAGGAACTTGGGGTTCCTTTCGAGGCTGTTTCCGTCAATCTGGTCACCGGCGAGCATCGGCAGAGCCCGTTTCTCGCGCTCAACCCCGCCGGCAAGGTGCCAGTATTGGAAGACGGCGACATGGTGCTGACCGAGTCGGTCGCCATCGTGCTTTATCTGGCGGAGAAATATCCCGAAAAGGACTTTGCGCCGGGAACACTTGGCGCCCGCGCGGAGCTCGCCCGCTGGCTGCTTTTTACCGTGACGGAGCTGGAGCAGCCGCTCTGGCGGATCAGCCGCCACACCGCGCTCTACCCCGAGGACAGGCGGCTGCCCGCCGACATCGCGTTGGCGCGCGAGGACTTCCTGGCGATGGCCAAGGTGCTCGACCAGCACATGGTCGACCGGGAATTCGTCGTCGGCGACAGCGTCACCGTTGCGGATTTCGTGCTCGCCTACACGCTCGACTGGGCGCAGCTCGTCGACTTGCTCGTGGAATTCCCGCGCCTGGAAGGCTATATGCTGCGGATGTACGATCGCCCGGCGGCGCCGATGCGGATCAAGGATGCCTTCGCCAGCATCCGCGGCGCGGCCTGAAGCGGAGCGTATACCGAGCTGATTAAGTGTTGTCGCTGTTCGGTGCGTCCTTCGTGACGCCCGCTTCGCAGGCTCCTCAGAGTTCTGACTTGAAACTACCTTTGTCATTCCGGGGCGGCCCGCAGGGCCGAACCCGGAACCCATGAACACGGGCTTGTCCAAGTGTCTCCGGCGTCAGGGCATGCTTTCTGAGGGCCGTGTTCATGGGTTCCGGGTTCATCGCTGGGCGATGCCCCGGAATGACGCGAGAAAATGCTGCTCCGGGAATGCCTCAAGCACATTTCCAGTCAGGCTCTCAGGATGATAGTTTTCTTCCTGCCCCCGTGAGCGCCGATAGGCGCGTCTCGAAGGACGCACAAGGCCGCTGCAGTCAGCGCTTAACCCGGAACCGTCAGCGCAACCAGCCGCTTCGCCGCATCGTCGATCGCGTCGAGCCGGCGGCAGGCGTCGATCAGCTCGCCATACCGCACCGCGCCGATCGCGACGCCGGTGGCGAGCGGCTTAAGGCGGCCGACCAGCGTTTCGAAATCGAAGATGAACTCGCGGCCAGTGCCTTCCCTGGTGACGCTCCTGCCGTCTTTTGTGAAGACCGTGATGCGCGGGCCGAACAAGGTGCGGCGCACCGTCGGGATGATCGTCACCCGGCGCATCAGGTCGAGCACCTCGGGCGAGTCGGTTTCGCTGGGGCCGGGCCGGTCGCCGCGCAGCATCGGATACCCGCCGGTCACCGCGCCGTAGGCGGTAAAATACGGCGTGCTGCCGACGCTTGGCGCCGTCCCCAGGCCACGGGTCGTGATCGGGAACAATGGGCTTGGATATTCGGTCTCGAACCAGTTGACCACCGCCTCAATGCGGTCGATTTCGGCGTAGGCCAGGTTGTGCTCGCGGCACAGCGCGGCGGTCACGTCGACATGTGCGATGTTGTACCCGGCGGTCGAATAGACGCGGTACAGCGTCTCGAGGAAGATCCATTCCTTGCCGAGACCGGCGGTGATCTTGGCGAGATCGGCGCGGTTGTCGCCGGTGAAGCTGTAGCGCAACTCGCCGCGATGGCTTCCGGCATAGGCATGATAGAAACCAGCCTCGCCTTCGAGCGTCGTCTCGCCGCCCGGCGTGCCGTGCCGCGCCAAAGCGACCGCGAGGAGAGCGTTGCGCACCGCGCCGCCTTCGCGCAGGCTGCGCCCGCCGCTGCGGATGCCTTCGAGATTACCTGACGCGAGGTTGACGCATTGGGCGATCGCGCCGTGGATCTGCTCGGCATTGAGCCCGCCAAGCTTGGCCGCAGCCACCGCGGCGCCGAAAATTCCGAACACCGGCCCGGCATGAAAGCCGCGTGACATCACCGTCGGGATGAACTCGGCCGCCATGCGCTCCATGACCTCGTAGGCCGCGGCGACCGCGACGAGCAGCTCCTTGCCCGACGCGCCCGCCGCCTCCGCCGCGACCAGCGCCGCCGGCAGGATCGCGGTGCCGGGATGGGTCAGCATGCGGAACGTGTCCCATTTGCCGCCGGCGAAGATCGTCTCGGCATTGACGAAAGCGGCGCCCGCCTTGGTGAGCTTCGCGCCGGAGCACAGCGCCGTCGCTATGCCGCCGCCGCCCGCTTCCTCTTCCTGCATCAGGGCCAGCGCCTGACGGCTCGCCGGCATGTCGTGCGCCACCACTGCCGAACTCAGCGCCTGCAGCGTCACGCCCTTGGCGCGGTCGACGACCGCTGCCGGCAAATCCTCGTAGCGCAGCCCGGCGACAAACGCGGCGAATTCGCGGCTGAGCGACATTGGCGGCCTCCAAACCTATTGGCGCGAGCCCTCGGACGAAGGCGCGGGCGCCGCGCTGTCGGAAGGCTTCGGCTGAGCCGGAGCGGGCTCGCCGGACGGCGGCTGATTCAGCGGGCTATCGGCCGCGGCCGGCTTGGCGGCGTCGGGGTTACTCTCAGCAGGCCTTGATACCGCCGGCGCGGTGTTGGCCCAGGGAGGCGCTGGTTGTGCGCTCTTCTCCGGCGCGGTAGCCGCCTTGTCTTCCGCGGGCCTGTTCGAGGGGCCCTGTTCCATCGGCGTCGCCGGCGACGGGGCGTATTGCAGCGGCGGAGACAGAGACGGCTGCGCCGGGGTCGTCGCGGGGGCGGCGGCCGGACTCGTCGGCAACCGGTGATGCGGCAGGTGGTGCGCCGGTGGATGTTCGGCCATGGCGGCTTTCACCTGCGCCGTCGAGAAGACCCTGTAGACACTAGCTTCCGGTTTGGCGGCGCAATCGGCGACCGCCGCCTGCACGATGGCGTCGACCTGCTTGGTGTCGAGGATGTGCGAGTGAACCATCGCCGAGCGATAGCCGAGCATGAAGGTCGAGGCGTAGGCCTTGTCGTCGTCGGATGCGGAGTTGAGCATCGCGCATTTCATCAGCCGCACATCCGTTGGCGGCATCGCCTTGAAGTCGGGTTCGTCGGGCAAGCCCGTCCCGCTCTTTTCCGCCTGTTGCGCGGGCGGGGAGGGCGCCATCCCCTGAGGCGGCGGTACGCATCCTGCCAGCATTGCCACCAACCCTAACCCGGCGAGGATCGCCTTCATGCCTTGTCACCCAAGCTGTTGCTGTCGCGGCATCATAAGGGCGGCGCCGCCGGTTCCCGTCAAGCGCGAGAGACGGGCGCCGGCCCGGAGAGGATGGCGGAGCGGGAGCGGGCGCTCTACACTCCCGGCAATCCCAGCTGAGCAGAGGTCAGCGATGATCGTCGAACAGATTTGGACCGGAAATTCCGGCCGCAACTTCAACTACCTGATCGCTTGCGGCGAAACCGGAGAAGCGCTGGCGGTTGACCCGCTTGACTACCAGAAATGCCTCGCCGCCGCGAAGGCCAAGGGCTGGATCATCACCCAGATCCTCAACACCCACGAGCACCGCGACCACACCGGCGGCAATGACGAGATGGTCAAGGCCACCGGCGCCAAGGTGCTGGCGCACAAGAACGCCAAGCCGCGAATCCCCGAGATGGATGTCGGTCTCGACGCCGGCAACGTGATCAAAGTCGGCCGCACCGTCGAACTGCAATGCCTCGACACGCCCGGTCACACGATGTCGCATATCTGCATCCTGGCGCATGGCGCCATGCCGGCGCTGTTCTGCGGCGACACGCTGTTCAACGCCGGCGCCGGAAATTGCCACAATGGCGGCCACCCGAACGAGCTGTACGGCACCTTCGCGACCCAGCTATCGAAGCTGCCCGCCTCGACGCTGGTCTATCCCGGCCACGACTACATCGTGAACAATCTGCGCTTCACGCTCGACCGCGAGCCGGACAACGCCAAAGCTGCCTCCATGTTGCCGTCGATGGAAAAGCAGGACACCAACCAGCCGCTGGTGACGACACTCGGCCTGGAGATGGAGATCAATACCTTCTTCCGGCTGACCAGCCCGTCGGTCATCAAGCGCCTGCGTGAAGCTTTCCCAGACCTGCCGGACCACCCCGACCAGAAGACGGTGTTCCTCAAGCTGCGCGAACTGCGGAACAAGTGGTAGCGGCCAAAGCCGCTACCTTCCCGGCGCAGCCCGGGATCTATCGATCCGCCGCACGAGAAGTCTGAAGGGTGGACCCCGGCTTCCGCCGGGGAGCGGTGCGCGATGCGGAGTCGCCGGGACGTAGACGGCCCTAACGCGGCATATCGCCGCGCGACGGTGAGCTTTCTTTGCGATCGGCGTTGCCAATCCTAGCTGTCGTGCCACCGGCAGAGGCAAAGGCGGCGCGCTCATGAGCGATCAATCGGTACGGAAGACGCTGAGCAAGGTCCCGGAAGTCACGCTCACCTTCTGGATCATCAAGATCGCCGCGACGACTTTGGGCGAGACCGGCGGCGACACGGTGACGATGACCCTCGACTGGGGCTATCTCGCCGGCACGGCGCTGTTTCTCGGCGCGCTGATCGTGCTCGTCGTCGCGCAAATCCGCGCCAAGGCGTTCAACCCGTTTTTGTATTGGGCAACGATCGTCGCCTCGACGACATTCGGCACGACCATGGCCGATTTCGCCGACCGTTCGCTCGGGATCGGCTACACCGGAGGATCGGCGCTGCTGCTCGGCAGCCTGATCGTGGTGTTGACCGTGTGGTACGCGTCCGAGGGCACGATCTCAGTCAACACGGTCAGCACGCCCAAGGTCGAGGCGTTTTACTGGGCGGCCATCACCTTTTCGCAAACCCTCGGCACCGCGCTCGGCGACTGGATGGCCGATACCGGCGGTCTCGGCTACGGCTATGGCGCGCTGGTGTTCGCCGCCGGCCTCGCGGTGATCCTGGCGCTCTATCTGTGGACGGGGGTGTCGCGGGTGCTGCTGTTCTGGGCGGCGTTCATCCTGACCCGGCCGCTCGGCGCGACGGTCGGCGATTTCCTCGACAAACCTGTGCCTGACGGCGGTCTCGCGCTGAGCCGGCCGCTCGCCTCGGCGGTCATCGCAACGTTGATCCTGATCGGCCTGCTGGTGTTGCCGCAGCGCGCCGGCCGCCACCCGGCGGCGGCGTCCAGCGCGTAGCGGCAATCACGGACGACCGCAATTCGGCTCAGTACCGGTCGTAATGGTGTTCGCGCCCCTCGTGCCACATGTGGCGGCGCCACATCCATTCGCGCCAGCGATGTTCGCGCCAAGCGCGCTCGCGCCAGCCGTCATGGTTATAACCATAATAGCCCCCACCCCATTGGGCGTGGGCGGGCGTCGGGGGGGCCGCGGCGAGACCGGTACCGATAACGGCCGCAACGGCGAGGGAAAGGATCAGGCGGCGCATGGCTTCACTCCCAGTTGGAGGTTGCGATGCGCCTAAAACGAAACGCCTACGGTGCGTATTCCGGATATTGAGGCGGGCGTGCAGACATGGCTCGCCCACGCTGGCGGTGGGGATGCCATGTGCCAAGCGTCCCCGTTCGAGCGGGCCGCCGACGCCTATCGGAAGTGATCCGCTCGACGCCGCTTCTTTCTGCCGGGGCGTTCCCACACGATCCCGGGAAAGCCGTTGAGCGGCGCCAGCGGTTCGCCCAGGTACGTCCAGTCCTGCAGCTCTTCGATCGCGACGTCGTAACGCGGCTCCCGGCCGGTGGGGTCGATGAAGAGTGCGCGCGGTATGTTGACCATGTGCGCGGAGCGGGCTCGCTCGTAAATGAGCGGTGTGCCGCACCGAGAGCAAAAGCTCCTGACCGTGCCGGTGGCGTCGTCCTGAAAGCGGGTGATATCTGCCTCGCCCTTGGTCACCCGAAAGCGGCGGCGCCAGCTGCCGACATAGGTGGCATAGGCGGAGCCGTGCGCGTGCCGGGTTGCGGCGGAATGGTCGTGCCAGGCCCAGCGGGCGGGAACATCGATCTCGAGCTCGACCGCACCGCAAAGGCACCGCGCCACCGAGCGCTCCATCTCCGACCTCCGTTTGGAGATGAAGGGCTATCCCAACGGCCCCTGGAACACCTGGTCCTGGTAGGTGTCGGCGAGCGGCTCCAGTGCCTCGGGCCAGGGCATCGTGACCTGGCGGCGCTCGGAGGCCGACCGCACCCGGCCGTCCCAGCCGATCTGCTCCATGTAGTAATAGAGCTGGATGCAGTGGCCGTCGGGGTCGAGCGCGAAGGCGGAATAGTCGATGCCGGGGTAAAGCTCGGGCGGGATCGCGTCGATGATCTCGACGCCGCGCGATTTGAGGAACGCCACCGCCTCGCGCAGCTGGACGTAGCTCCCCAGCTCGACGCCGAACGACATGCAAGAGCTGCGCTCCGACAGCCCCAGCGTCTTGCGCAGCTCCTTGGGAAACAGCCCCAGCGTATGGTGCTCGGCGCCGCAGCGTAGGAACACGCAGCGCGCGCCGCGATAGGTCGCCTCCTCGCTGCGCAGAAAGCCCAGTCGCTCGACATAGAACCGCTCCGCCGTGCCGACATCGTCGACGAACAGGCTGACCGGGCCGATCTTGGTGATCTTGAACGGCCGCGCCAGCAGCACGCCCTCGACATCGTAGGTCTCGGCCAGGTTGCCGTTCGGCTTGTGGCCCGCGAGCACGTCGATGCCCTTGGCCGCGGCCTCTTTCAGTTCGGTGGCTTCCGACATTTGCGGCAACGGTGGCTTCTCCTGAAAGCCGCGGTAATAAAGCGATTTCGGCTTCGACAGCTGGTTCCAGCCGATCTGCTCGATGCCGTAATAGAGCTCGTTGGTGTGACCGTCCGGGTCATAGACATAGGTGTGCCAGTTGCTCCCCGGCATGTCGCGGCCGACACGCTGGATGCGCACCTGGTGCTCCTCGAAATAGCCGTGCGCGTCGCCGATCTCCTTGAGGCTGCCGCATTGCCAGGTAATCTGGTTGATGGTGACGCCGGGCTGGAACTTGCGGTCGGCGCGCTGGTCCATGACCTGTTTCGAGAACAGCACCATCGCGTGATGGTCGGTGCCGTAGCGCATGAAATAGCCCTGCGGCCCGGCGAAATCCTTGGGGAACCACGGCGCCCGCGAGAAATCCGCGAGATCGGAGACCTTGAAGCCGAGCAGGTCGCCGTAGAACTCGCGCCCCTCCTCGATCTTCTCCAGGTTGAACCCGAAATGCCCGAGCCGCCGGATCTTGAACGGCCGCTCCAGCATCACCCC
Organism: uncultured Alphaproteobacteria bacterium; assembly: GCA_963778385.1. Lineage (GTDB taxonomy): Bacteria > Pseudomonadota > Alphaproteobacteria > ATCC43930 > CGMCC-115725 > DATARH01. The sequence continues at coordinate 15,400 of CAVZUA010000052.1, forward strand.
GCCGACATTGTAGCGCTTGCCGTTGGTGGACATCGGTTCTCTCCTGCTCAGTTCTCTTCGTCGCTGGCTAGCAGAGCCGCCAGCAGTGGGTGCGGCGCGGAGGCGAACGGGTTGACGACAGTGACGCCCCGCCAAGTGAAGCCGTCTTGCATGTCTTCTGATAGCAACAGGCGGCATTCGTTTTCGGCGGCCACCGATATAATGACGCAGTCCCAAATCTTCAGACGGTGGTCCGTTGCCAAGTCAACAGCCGCAAGAAAAGCAGTTTCAGTCGTGGCGCCCACCGTGAATATATCGCGCCAGATCGTGATTGCGCCTCGTGCATCATCCCGTGACCAGTTACCTTTCCGCAGCAGCACGTTGTAAAGTTCGCCCAACGCTTGCGCCGGGATAACCGTGTCCTTCTCGACTAGCTGTGTGATTAAGGCACACGCCATCATTTGCCGGCGAGGGTCGTCAATACCCTCGGCATACGCCAAGACGTTGGTGTCCAGCCCAACCCTCAGCAATCGTATAACTCGTCCCGGGTCCAAGAACCCGCATTGAGGGCCGGCTGTTTTGCCAAGCGTTCTAACAATGCTCGCTTCGCGGCCTTTCTGAAGCGCTGCATGCTCTCATCATTCTCGTCGGTCGGTACGAGCTTGGCCACCGGTCGACCATGTGAAGTCACGACGTAGCTTCGTCCCTCTCGCACGCCGCGAAGCAGGCGTGAGAATGAGCGATTGGCTTCAGCCGCTGTGATTGTCTCGTCCATCCGATGTCCGGCAAGTAAGTAGTAATTTTCACTACTATAATCGACACAGCTACCAATTCAAGCGCTCAGTCATTTGAAACGCGGCATCACTTCTTGGATGTAGAGCCGCAGCGATTCCATCACCTGCTCGTGGGAGAGCAGGCTGCCGGGGTTGATCTCGGCGGAGACGCCGGCGAGATGCGCCTTGTCGCGCAGTTCCATGAGCCGTTCGGTGACCATCTCGGGCGTGCCGACGATGCCCTTCTCGCGGCGCACGGTCTCGTAGTTCATCGGGCCGCGGATCAAATCGGCGCGATAGGTCGAGAAGCGCATCATCCCGGCCTCGGCCGTGGCGAGCGCCGCCTCGCGCGTCGCCGCGACATAGATCGGGACCTGCAGATAGGCGCGCGGCTCGCCGGGATGGCCCGCCGAGGCCCAAGCCTCGCGATAGGCCCGCGTGTGGTACGGCAACTCCGAAAGCGGCGTCGCCCGCACCGCCGAGAACAGCGGATAGCCCAGCGCGCCGATCGCGCCGTAGGTATCGTGCTGGCTCGCGGCGATGCGGATTTCCGGGTGCGGCTGCTGCACCGGACGCGGCACGAGCGTGAAATTCTCGAAGCTGTGCCAGCGCCCCTGATACGACGCCTCGGGCTCGGTCCAGGCTTTCTTGATGATCGCCAGGCTTTCCGCGAAGCGTTGCGGGCTTTCCTCGTAGGAGATGCCGTAGGCGTTGTAGGCCCGCGGGAAGGCGCTGCGGCCGACGCCGAAGATCAGCCGTCCGTTGCTGATCTGGTCGATCGTCGCAGTCTCTTCAGCCAGACGCAGCGGGTGGCCGAGCGGCAAGATCTGCACCGCCGTGCCGATCTTGATGCGCTGCGTGCGCGCGGCGATCGCGGCCGCCACCGTCAGCGGCGCCGAGAGCAGCGAGCGCGTCGGGTTCATGTGGATTTCGGCGAGCCAGACGACATCGAGCCCCCATTCCTCGGCCGCCGCGATCTGCGCGAAGGAATTGCGGAACGCCTCCTGCTGGGAGCCGGTCTGCGTCGTCAAAAACTCGTGGAAGATGCCGAATTCCATCGCGGCCTCATCAGGGCGGTCGCGCGGATGATAATCCAGCCGTCCCGGAAAGACAGGGCCTCAGGAGGTCATCGGGTTGAGGACACCGACGCCGATCACCTCGGTGCTGCTGCCGATACTGCCGAGCGGGCCGGCCGCGACGACGGCGTTGTTGCGGATGTCGTAATATTCGAGCGCGCCGGTCGAGTTCTGGCGCATCAGCATATCGGTTTCGTTGGCGTTGCCGGTGAAGTTGCTGAACCCGACGGGCTGCCAGTCGGTGCCGACAGCGCCGAGCGCGAAGCCGCCGGTGATTTGGTCGTGTCCGACATCGAAGATCTCGAAGTCGCCGTTGCCGGCCCGCATCAGCAGGTCGGTCTCGTTGGGGAGGGTGCTGAAATCGCCGACGCCGGCGATCTGCCAGTCGGTGCCGATACTCCCCGCGAAGCCGGCGCCGACCACCTGATTGTTGATGATGTTGTAGAATTGCAGATTGCCGTTGGCGCTGTCGCGCATGAGCATGTCGCTCTCATTGGCGTTGCCGGCGAAGCGGCCGAAACCCAGCACCTGCCATTCAAGACCGACAGCGCCCATGGCACTCGCGCCGACAACCGTATTGTTACGAATATCATAGGCTTCGAAGTTTCCGGTATTAGTATTCCGCATGATCATGTCGGTCTCGCCGGGTGTGCCGCTGAACTGGCCAAACCCGCCGACCTGCCAGTCGAGCCCGACCGCGCCGAGCGCCGCGGTGCCCGTGACCGCATTGTTGCTGATGTCGTAGACCTCCAGATTGCCGTTGGTCGTATCACGCAGCATCAGGTCGCTGGTGTCCGAGCCGTTGAAGCTCCCGAGCCCCGCGGCCTGGTAGTTCGATACGAGTTGAGTCAGCGCGACTGAATGCAGGATTTGGTTGTTGCCGATGTCGTAAATCTGGGTGTTCCCGCCGGTATTCTCGGTCAGCATGTCCGCCGTTGTCCCGCCCGGGACCGCGGATGACGATCCCGCCGGGACCCATCCCAACACGTCCATGACCGCGAGATCGGTCTGCGACAGCGTGTTCGTCTCGCCCGGCGAGCCCGTGCCGAAGACATCGAGCTGGTTCCAATCGGCGGTATCACCACCGTTCACCTGGACCGCGCCATTCCTCCCAGGCGCGTATTCATTGTTGAACGACAGTCCGACAGCGGATGAGAGCCACTGTCCGCCGTTGTACGAGAAATACGCTGCCTGGCCGTCTCGGCCGTCCGTGTAGTCGCGGTTCCCCGATCCGTTGAAGCGGAACAGGTCCATCGTGCTCCACGTCGAATTTTGATCACCGAGGCCGCCGATGCGTCCCATGGCGCCTTCAGTGATCTCGTGTATCAGCGTGTTTGTAACGTCCTGTCCGTAGTTCCAGTTGTAAGAGGTATTGAGGCTGACGTAGTCGTCGACCGAGGCGGTGGCGCTGCTGAGCCCGAGCAGGCGGGCATAGGCTTCCGGCAGCATCCAGTCGGCGCCGCCGGCCGGGTTGGGGTCCGTCAGCGGCAGCGACGCGGCGGCCGCCTGCCCGTAGCTACTGCTTCCATCATGCGCGACAAGCGCGGCCCTCAGCGCCGAATAGCTCACATCCTGGACGTAGAAGCTGTTGCTCGCCAAGCCGCCGTTATTGCCCTGGTTGCTGGCGGAGAAGCTGACGTTGAGCGTGATCGAATTGGTCCAGTTCGATGCCAGGATCTGCTCGGCGGCGATGATGCAGTTCTCGAACGCCTGACTGAAACCCGCGGTGATCGTGTTGTGGAAAACCAGCCCGCTGCCGCCGACGCTGACGGTAAATGACACCGACGCGTTGCCGCTCGCCGCGCCACTGCCGCCGTTGCCGGCCATGCTCGTGTCGAGGCCGCCACCGCCGTCATCGTCGTCGCCATCGATGAACCCGCTGAACGACGATGAGTCGTCTTGATCGCTGCCAGGCGTACCCGCTTCCGGGGCCGGCAGTGATCCACGCCCGTCCTGGGATCCACGCCCGTCCTGGCCGAAGGCGTCGGCGCGCGATATGGGTGAGGCGTCGTCCTCCGCCGCGACCACCGGCACGGTGGGATTGCCGCCGCCGGAATTGCTGTCTTCCGCTCCAGCGTCAGTCCAGGGGGGAAGCGGCGTCTCGGGCCAGCCGTTATTCAAGCTCACCCGTGATCATCTCCGGATTGATTCGCGTGGGTGACAACACCAACGTCACGAATTTCGTTCCTGGAACCGCGATTTAATCAAATCCCTATGGTGTGACTTTTTCTCTAATGCGGACCGGCAAACGGCCCGCCGGGCGTCACTTGCCGACCGAACCTTCTTCGGTGAAGTATTCGGGTTTGAGCTCGATCGGGTTCCCGTGCGGCGTTGCATCGGCGGCGCGTTCCCAGGCGTCGCGGTAGCGGCTTTGGGTGTTGCGGTCGGCGACCCCCTTCTCGGCGACCAGCCGCTCCAGCGCGTTGAGCCAATGCCGGTAATACGTATCGCCGGTATCGGCATCCCCGGCGGCCTGTGCGCGCTTGATCTCGTCGGCGAGCGTCGCGGCCCATTCGGGCCAGGTGAAGAGTCCCTTCTGGTGCAGCGCCACCGCCATCGCAAAAGCCTGCGCCTCCCACGGTTCGCGGAATACCGGACCGTCCTCGCCCTGCGGCAAGCCTGGGACCTCTAAGGCGGCACGGGCGACCGCGTTGCGATCCACCGCGGCCCTCACGCCGGCAGCAGGTAGGGCTCGAACGCCTCGATCGATACCTTGATCGACGGATCGGCTTCGTCGCCCCACAGCTCTTTTCCGGTAAACACCACCGTGTAGAGCCATTGCGGGCTTTCGTCGTGGACGTCGAGCGCCGCGGTGTCGGGATAGACGTGGCAGCCGCGGACCGCCTCGATCACGCCCTCCTTGTCGCGGGCGTAGCGCGGCAGGCGGGTATGCGTCGTCGGGTTGATGTTGGTCGTGCGCACCCGGTCGCCGGGCTTGAATTTGGCGGCGCTATTCGTCGGCCGTTCGAAATTGCCGCGGATCGGCGGCTTTTGCGCGTCGGCCGGCGTCATCGGATGGGGCAGGGGCGTCGCGGTGCGCAGCGAATGGCCCGCCGCCAGTTCGTCCTCGCCGACGAGGCCGTGGGCAACGACCCGCTTTTCGAGGCCGAGAAACCAGCGCTGGTAATAGGACGACGAAAGGTAGGTAACCGGCGGCAGCCGTTCCAGCGAGGCGCGCCCGCCATCGATCGACCACAGCCCGGCGACGCCGACCGCGCGCTGCAGGGCGTGGACGCGGCCTTCCCACGCAGCGTGGAACACCGGCTCGTTGGGCTCCGGCACGACCGGTCCAAAGCCGTGCATCCCGCCCATGTCGTGGATCGTGTTGCTCATCTAAGCACCCTTGGCCTGCGGCACTCCCGTACCGATCATGCAGTCGCGAGTGACGATCTCGGCGAGTTGGTCCTCGCTCCAGTTCTCGGTGCAGGCCGGGCGCAGCGGCACGACGATAAACCGCGTCTCGGCGGTCGAGTCCCAGATGCGGATTTCGGTCTCGCCCGGCAGGCTGACGCCAAAATCGCCGAGCACGCCGCGCGGGTCGATCACCGCGCGCGAGCGGTAGGGCGCCGATTTGTACCAGACCGGCGGCAGCCCCAGCACCTCCCACGGATAGCACGAGCACAGCGTGCAGACGACAAGGTTGTGCGTCTGCGGCGTGTTCTCGACCGCGATCAGATGGCTGCCGACCGGGCTCACATGGCCGAGCGAATTCGCCGCCTCGGTCGCATCCTTGAGCAGCGCCGCCTTGAAGCCCGGATCGGCCCAGGCGCGCGCGACGATCCGCGCGCCGTTCTTCGGCCCGATCTTGGTCTCATAGCTCTCGACCAGCTGGTCGATCACCGCCGGGTCGATATAGCCCTTTTCGGTCAGAATCGTCTCCAGCGCCCGCACCCGCAGCTGGATGTCGGACAGCTCGGAATGGTCATGGTCGTGCTCTGACATGGCCGAACCTTTGCGCAGCACAGCGGAATGCCGCAAAATCGCACACCAACTTGGCGGCTTCAATGTTTGGGTGGGGAGGCAGGCATGCCGGTAACGATCCGTCCGCTGCATCCGGTATTTGTCGGCGAGGTCGCGGGCATCGATTGCGCCAAGCCGTTGTCGCTCGACGAAGTCGCGGCGATCGAAGCCGGGATGGACCGCTGCGCGGTGCTGGTATTCCGCGACCAACACCTCACCGACGAGCAGCAGATCGCCTTTACCCGGCATTTCGGCGAGCTGGAGGCGTACCGCACGCCGGGCCATGTCCGCCGCCGCGACGAGCAGCGTCTCGGCCAGGGCATCGCCGATTTCTCCAACCTCGACAAGACCGGCAACATCATGGCGGCCGACGACCGTGTCTGGTTCTTCAAACTCGCTGATCGGCTTTGGCATTCCGACAGCTCGTTCCGCCCGGTCCCGGCGAAATATTCGCTGCTGTCGGGCCGGGTGATCCCTTCCTGGGGCGCCAACACCGAATTCGCCGACATGCGCGCTGCCTACGACGCGCTCGACGACCGCACCAAGACCGAAATCGAGCCGCTCGTCTGCCTCCATTCGCTGGCCTACTCGCGCGAAGCGATCGGCTTTACCGCGCTGAGCGAGGAGGAACGCGCCGCGTTCCGCCCGGTCCGCCAGTGTCTCGTCCGCGCGCACGCGGTAACCGGCCGCAAATCGCTGTTCCTCGCCGCGCATGCGGGCGCCGTCGAAGGCTGGACCATCCCCGAATCCCGGATGTTTCTGCGCGACCTCATGGAGCACGCGACGCAGCGCGAGTTCGTCTATTCGCACGCGTGGCGCGTCGGCGACCTCGTGATGTGGGACAACCGCCAGACCATGCACCGCGCCCGCCGCTTCGACGACCGCAACGAGGTGCGCGACGTGCGCCGCACCACCCTCGCCGGCGACGCCTCGACGATCGAGCAGGAGGCTTAGCGTCTGAGCAATTTCCTGCGTCATTCCGGGGCATCGCGCAGCGATGAACCCGGAACCCATGAACAGGGACCTCAAAAAGGGGGTTCCGACGCTGCAATCCTATCGAATAAGACCGTGTTCATGGGTTCTGGGTTCGCCCCTGCGGGCCGCCCCGGAATGACACAAGTAATTTCCAGCCGGATTCCGAGGAACCGGCGAAGCCAGCGTCTCGAAGGGACGCGGCGCCGCTCTCCAAGCCCAAATCACTCCACCATCCGCGGCACGATCAGGAACAGGTCGGTGTCCTCGGTCTTCTCCCCGGCCGCGGTGATCAGCGCGTGCGCCTGGCCGCGGTGATGCGTCTGGTGATTGAAGAAATGCGTCACCAGCAGCCGGTAGGGCGCACTCACCTCGCGCTGGGCCGCGCCGCTGAACCAGGTCATGTCCCGCGCCAGATACGCCTCGTCGACCCGCTGCGCCCAGCCCTCGATCCTGGCATCGGCGTCGACGCGCTTTGCACACAGCTCGCCATAATCGATGAGCATGCCGCCGCTTTCCTTGATCGGCGTCGGCGGCCGCTCCCAGCCGTCAAACCGGCTCATCCATTGCTGGTCGCCCCACAGAATGTGGACGAGGGTGTTGTGCAGCGAGCCCCAGAACGCGGCGCGGTCGCGCCGTCGCTCGGCATCGGAAAGCCGCGACGCGGCGGCGTACAGCCGCCGGTTCATCTCGCTGTTATAGGCCGCCATGGTGCGGACATAAGATGGGGTGATCATGGGGAAACTCCCTATCGCGATCTTTGGCTGTCATTCCGGGATCGCCGGAGGGCGAGACCCGGAACTCATGCGCACGGACTTCTGAAGGCTATTTCAAAGGCCGGAAACGCGCTTCCAGCGGTCCGTGTGCATGGGTTCCGGGTTCCTCGCTGCGCTCGGCCCCGGAATGACATCGTTTGGTTTGCCCGAAGGCGCGTCAGGCGGCAATCTTGATTCGGGTCAACCAAGGCGATGGCCCCGGGGCGACGCTAAAGGGAGATGACGATGCCTGAAGGACAGCGACCGAAACCGCAGCCGACACCCGAGACGCAGCATTTCTGGGACGGCACCAAATCCGGCGAACTGCGCCTGCAGCGCTGCAACTCCTGCGCCAAGGTCTATTTCCCGCCTCGTCCGTTCTGCCCGGGTTGCGCGTCGCGCGAGGTCAGCGTCTTTGCCGCGAGCGGCAAGGGCCGGCTCTACAGCTATGTGATCCACCACCGTCCGGTGCCGGGCTTCACGCCGCCTTACGCGATCGCCGTCGTCGAACTCGACGAGGGGCCGCGGATGATGACCAACATCGTCGAGTGCCCGCAGACGCCCGAGGCGCTGGTGCTCGACATGCCGGTCGAGGTCGCTTTCGAGAAGCTCGACGACGACATCACGCTTCCCCTGTTTCGTCCGGCGAAAGCGTAGCCGTTGGAACCGCCAATGCCGGCCCCCTCCCTAACCCTCCCCCGTGACCACGGGGGAGGGAAGAGCGCGCCGCGCTCGGGTGGGGGCCGGCACCGATGCCGCTGCTTAGCGGCCCCGACCTTCTTCGTGAAAATTTCAGGATAGCCACCATGCCAAAACGCAACGATGTCGCCATTGTCGGCGCCGCCGAGACCACCGAGCTGGGCCGCATCCCCGGCTTGTCGCAGATCGGCCTGCATGCCGACGCCGCGCTCAACGCGATGCAGGACGCCGGCCTCACCCCGAAGGACATCGACGGCATCGCCACCGCCGGCGAAACGCCGACCACGATCGCGCATTACCTCGGCATCACCCCGAAATGGGTTGACGGCACCGCGGTCGGCGGCTGCTCGTTTATGATCCATGTCCGCCACGCCGCGGCGGCGATCGAGGCAGGTCTGTGCAAGACCGTCCTCATCACCCATGGCGAAAGCGGCCGCTCCGGCGTCGCGCGCAGCCGGGCGGCGGTGTCGCCCGGCAGCCTGCAGGGCCAGTTCGAGCTGCCCTACGGCCCGATGGGCCCACCGACGCTCTTCACCATCCCGGTGCTGCGCTACATGAAGACCTACGGCATCACCGAGGAACAACTCGCGACGGTCGCGGTCGTACAGCGCGAATGGGCGGCGAAGAACCCGCGCGCCACGTTCCGCGATCCCGTGACGGTCGACGATGTGCTGGGCTCGCGGATGATCGCCTATCCGTTCCGCCTGTTGATGTGCTGCCTGGTGACCGATGGCGGCGGCGCGCTGATCCTGGTCTCGGCCGACCGCGCCAAGGATTTCCCGCAAAAGCCGGTCTACCTGCTCGGCACCGGGGAGAGCGTCGAGACGCCGATGGTGTCGCAGATGGAGGATTTCACCTCGTCGCGCGCCTTCCGCGTCGCCGGCCCGACCGCCTTCGAGGAAGCCGGCATCACGCACGGCGATGTCGACCACCTGATGATCTACGACGCCTTCGCGCATCTGCCGATCTACGGTCTCGAAGACCTCGGCTTCTGCAAAAAGGGCGAGGCGGCCGGCTTTATCGGCGAGCGCAACACCGCGCCGGGGGCCAAGCTGCCGCTCAACACCAATGGCGGCGGCCTCAGCTATATGCACTCGGGCATGTACGGCATGTACGCGCTGCAGGAGAGCGTGCGCCAGATGCGCGGCATCGCCCCGGCGCAGGTGCCGGGCGCGAAAATCTCCGTCTGCCATGGCGTCGGCGGTATGTTCGCCGCCAGCGGCACGGTGATCATGACGAATGAGGCGGGGGCATAGAAACGCTCGTATGGTGCTTCCCGGCGAAAGCCGGGACCCACGTTTCGGCCGTCCCTGGCGCCGAAAGGTGGACCCCGGCTTTCGCCGGGGAGCGTCACAGCGGTGGTCACCTCGCGGCGCCATGACCGCTATGATGCCCGCAGCCTCCAGCCAGGCGAAGGAGCAGCCATGAGCATCGTTCTCGATAAACCGCACGCCCTGCTTCCCACGATCGGCGGCTCGACCTACGTTAAGCCATCCGAAATGGAGTGGAAGCCGACCCGCTTCGACAAGGTCTCGATCAAGGTGCTGTACGAGGATCCCGAGCGCGGCGAGATGACGTGCCTGCTAAAGCTCGAACCCGGCGCCCATATTCCGTTTCACAAACACCCCGAGGTCGAGCAGTCGCTGGTGCTGGAAGGCAGCGTCGAGGATCACGACGGGGTGGCGAAGGCGGGCGACTATATCTGGCGCATCCCCGGCTCCTTGCACGAGAACCATTCTCCCGACGGCGCCGTGTTGTTCGCGGTCTATCGCAAACCGAACATCTACTTTCACGCCGCGAAGGAAACCGCCGGCTTCTAACGGATCGTCCGTTACGCAGCCCCCTCCGGCTCGCTGGGCTCGCCACCTCCCCCGCAAGCAGGGGAGGAACCTAGAGGTGATCCTCCTCCGCAAAGCGGGGGAGGGGGACCATGCGCAGCATGGTGGAGGGGGCATTGCCGAGGTTTCTGGACCCCGCTTTCGCGGGAGTGACGATAAGAGGTCGATCGATCTCCAGGAGGGCATGGACATGACAGCTAAAGGTTTTGTCGTACCGCCGGGCGGCGGCAAGCATCACGCCTCGCCGACCCCCGGCCGCTTCTTCGACCTGAAGCTGCTGAGCGGCGAAACCGACAGCAGCATCATGCTGTTCGAGGAGACGCTGCCCGCCGGCACCACCAGCCTTCACCACCTGCACTATGACAGCGACGAGGTTGCCTGGGTGCTTGAGGGTGAACTCGCCTTCAAGATCGGCGATGAGATCACCTCCGGCGGTCCCGGTACCTGCGCCTTCATGCCGCGCAACGTCCCGCACGCCTGGAAGAACACCGGCAGCGCGCCCGCCCGGGTCCTTTTCCTCTACACCCCGGCCGGCGCCGGCGGGTGGATCGAGGCCATGGCCGATGGCGGCACGCCGAAGGACGCCGCCGAGCGCGCCGCATTCTGCGAGCGCTACCGCTGGGAAATCCTCGGCCCCAATCCGCTGTAGTTGCGAGCGGCCGGCGACGTCATGCCGGCCAAGGTCGCAAAAAAAGAGGGCGAGGCCGTGCGGAATTTTGTGGCGCGATGGGCGCCGATCGGGTTCGCCGCGATGCTTTCGGCCGCGCCGGCGTCGGCGGCGCAGAAGGGCGGGGTGCTGCGGCTTTTCCAGTACGACAGCCCGGCGAGCATGTCGATCCACGAAGAGGCGCTGAATTCGGCCCAGAACCCGATGATGGCCGTCTTCAACAACCTCGTCGTCTACGAGCAGGATGAGCCGCAAAACCGGCTGGACACGATCGTCCCGGAGCTGGCCACCGGCTGGTCGTGGAACGCCGATATGACCGCGCTCACCTTCCAGCTCCGGCCCGGCGTGAGTTGGCACGACGGCGTGCCCTTTACCGCCGCCGATGTCAAATGCACTTGGGACCTGCTGCTCGGCAATGCCGCCGACAGGCTGCGCGCCAACCCGCGCAAGGCCTGGTACCGCAATCTGGAGTCGGTCAGCACCGACGGCGACAGCGCGACCTTCCACCTGAAACGGCCGCAGCCCGCCTTTATCGCCTTGCTCGCCTCCGGCTATTCGCCCGTCTACCCCTGCCACGTCACGCCGCAGAGCATGCGCCAGCATCCGATCGGCACCGGGCCGTTTAAGTTCGTCGCCTACCAGCCGAACGAATTCATCAAGCTCGCGCGCAACGACCGGTACTGGCGCGAGGGGCGGCCTTACCTCGACGGCATCGAGTGGACCATCATCCCCAACCGCTCGACGGCCATGCTGGCGTTCATCGCCGGCCAGTTCGACATGACGTTTCCGTTCGGGCTGACCGTGCCGCTGATGAAAAACCTCCAGGCCGAGGCACCGGGAGCAGTCTGTGAGGTCGAGCCCGCCGACCAAAGCACCAACCTGATCGTCAACCGCGACGCCCCGCCCTTTGACAACCCGGACATCCGCCGGGCGATGGCGCTGACGCTCGACCGCAAGAGCTTTATCGAGATCCTCGCCGACGGGCAGGGCGACATCGGCGGCGCGATGCAGCCGGCGCCGCAAGGCGTCTGGGGGATGCCGGCGGAGATGCTGAGCACATTGCCCGGCTACGATCCGAATGTCGGCAAGAACCGCATCGCGGCCCGCAAGCTCATGGAGGCCGCCGGCTACGGCCCCAACAACCGGCTCGCGGTCAAGGTGTCGGTGCGCAACACGCCGCCGTTTCGCGACCCCGCCGTAATCCTCATCGACCAACTGCGGGAAATCTATATCGACGGAGAACTGGACGTGGTCGAAACCGCCAACTGGTTTCCCAAGGTCTACCGCAAGGACTACAAGCTCGGGCTCAACCTGACGGGGGTCGGCGTCGACGACCCGGACGCGCAATTCTACGAGAATTACGTCTGCGGCTCCGACCGCAACTACACCGGCTACTGCAATCCCGACATCGACAAGCTGTTCGATCAGCAATCAGAAGAACGAGACCAGAACAAGCGCCGCCGTCTTGTCTGGGATATCGACCGCAAACTGCAGGAGGACAACGCCCGCCCGATCCTCTACCACAACCGCTTCGCGACCTGCCGCCAGCCGCAGGTCAAGGGGCTGACCATCATGGTCAACAGCCTGTTCAACGGCTGGCGCATGGAGGATGTCTGGCTCGACCGCTGATCGTATGCCGTGCCCCTGATCCACCCACGCCGCAAGTCGCTCACCGTCGAGACGACGGCTTTTAATCCCCTTCCTCAAAAAACTTCTTTACCTACTGGTCCCCACCTTGTTCGCGGTTCGGTTGACGGATAAAGTTGCCACAGAAGCGCCCCATACGGTGCCCCAATGCATCGACGAAGCCGCCTCATTAGGTGTCTTATCGCCTCGCTCTTCTGCTGCAGCTTGGTTAGCGGCGGCGTGGTGGTTGCCCGCGTCGTGGCGACGCTTATGCCTCTCTCCGAGAGAGACGTTCCTTTTCGGCCAGTAAAATCCGTGCCCATTCAATCGATCGAGTTCTTTAGACGAGCCGACCCGGCAAAATGCCCCGAAGAAAGGGACCCTGTTGGATATGGCTGGACGGAGGCAACGCGAAAAAACCCTGATTTCAATGTCGTCCTGGGTTGTTTTAAGAAGGCGAAAGAACGTGCGCAATGTGGCGCAGATTGGAGTGCAGGCGTAATTGTGTATTATCGCTTGGCGGAAACCCTTGATGAAAAACAAGAAGGTCAGATTCTCATGCAGAAGGAGCTCGTTTCAGCGGAATCGATTTGTAAAAGGACGATCGATTATTATCGCGGTCGAATGGATCAAAAATCATAAATAATATAATTTTTTCAAATTACAGACCGATAACAGTTAATGCTTTCACATCTTGCCTCTTTTCCTATGGTAAACAGTATTATATTTGCGGCATTTGTCACATGTCTGTGTTGGATTGCATTCATTACTAATCATTTGAATCTACGTCCAAAAATACAAACCGCCGTCATCGTTCTATGCGTTGTCGTAGGAGTTTTGGGCACGCTCTTTTCAGTGTCGCAATTTTTCGATTTTCCACGCCAAATCCCGAACGCAAACGACGTTGCGCAACTCATCTCTTCCGGACCACACTCTCTAGTGTGGGGATTAGTAATAGCCGTCTTATTATATAGATTTAGAGGAATACGCCCCGTACTGTATGGAATTTTGGAAATATTGGCGGGCCTGCTTTCGATGTTTGTGGCTATAACAAATATAAATGGGGATTCTTTGGCAACCTTTGTAACGTTTGTAGGAGGAATGTACGTCATAATCCGAGGATTAGACAATATAGATAGAGGGTTGCAAAGTCGTTATTTCAGAGAATATTGGGGCATATTATTCCCAAAACGTTAAATTATTATTAGAAAAACAATTATGCACATTATTTTTAATAAATACTTTCATTTTTGAGATCTTAATCCCGCCACACCTCGCCCCAACGGTCCGCATACGCCACATCGCGCACCGGCTTGCGGGTGAGGGGGCCGAAATTCTGCAGAGGCCAGCCGATCGGCATCAGCGCGAAGGTGGCGACCTCGGCCGGGATGCCGAGCAGCGTCTTGAGATCGTCCTCGCAGCGCAGATGGTTGGTGGTCAGCACCGTGCCGAGCCCGAGCGCGCGGCAGGCGAGGAGGATGTTCTGCACCGCCGGGTAGATGCTGGCGCCGCGGATGCGGTCGGCATAAGCGAGTTCGGCGTCGTAATCGATCTCCGGCGGCAGCGCCTCGCGCGCCGGCTGCGCCCGCTGCTTCGCGCACACCACGAGGATCACCGGCACCTCGGCGAGGTGATCCCATAGCCAGCCGCCGCCCTGCATCATGCGCCGGTACTGCGCCTCGCTGAGATGCGCCGGACGTCCACGCGCCGCGTAGACCTTGACCGCAATGTCCGACCCCTTGCGGTAGACCGCCCCGACCTGCCGGCGCAGCTCGGGGTCGCGCACGACGAGAAATACCCAGTCCTGCGCGTTGCCGCCCGACGGCGCCTGCGTCGCCGCCTCCAGTACCCGCGTGATCAATTCGCCGGACACCGGGTCGGCGCTTAGACGGCGGATCGATCGCGCCGAATACATCGCCTCGAACAGCGTGATGTCGGTCATGCGGGCTATTCCCCTACGGCAGTCGCGACCTCGCTCGTCGGTGTTGACGCGGGCGCCGCCGAGGCCCCGGCCAACCGTTCGAGCTCAATGAGGATATCCTCCTCCGTCGTTCCTTTCGGCACCACGAAAACTCTTCCCGGATGGCTGGCATCGATCGTCGTCACCGCCTTTTTGGGGCAAACGTCCGGGCAACGCGTCTCGATAATCCGGACGGAGCGTCCGTAACCCTGCTCCTTCAGCTCGGCACGCAGCGCGGTGCGCAAGCTGTCTCGTCCGCTTGAGCCGAAGCCGCCATTCAGTTTGCGGGAGGGCGCTTAGGTGTGCGCCGAAGCGTCGAATGTCATCGCCTCGACAGGCCGAGCCACCGAATTTGTCTCCTGAGGGAAGGACCGCCGCCGTCATTGCGTCCTTCGAGACGCCCGCTTGCGGGCTCCTCAGGATGACGTCGGTATATACACTGAGGCTACGTCATCCTGAGAGCCTGACTTAAAATTGTTCTCGTCATTCCGGGGCGGCCCACCGGGCCGAACCCGGAACCCATGAACACGGCCTTGTCCGTCGTCGCTGCAACGCCGAGACACGTTTTTCGAGGCCTGTGTTCATGGGTTCCGGGTTCATCGCTACGCGATGCCCCGGAATGACGCCGGAAAATGGGCGCCGGGAAAGGGTCCTCTACGGCATTTCGGGTCAGGCTCACAGGAGCGAGCGGAGCCCGCGTCTCGAAGGACGCAGGATATCGCAGCTTTCGCCGGAAGGCGGCGCAACAACGACGCTAAAATCGCCAAAATCAGGGCGTATGGCATGCGTCGTCGAAGCGATGGTGGAAACCGGCAGTGGCTGTAAATTTCCTGCAGATATCAGCGAAAACAGCCAGCCGCTTATCCCACCGCCAGCGCCGCCACCCCCGGCAGTTCCTTGCCTTCGAGCCATTCGAGAAAGGCACCGCCCGCGGTCGAGACATAGGTGAGCTTGTCCTCGACCCCCGCCGCCGCCAGCGCCGCGACCGTGTCGCCGCCGCCGGCGACGCTCAGCAGCTTCCCCGACGCGGTCAGCTCGGCGACGGTCTTTGCCAGCGCCACCGTGGCGCGGTCGAACGGCTTGACCTCGAACGCGCCGACCGGCCCGTTCCACACCAGCGTCTTGCACTCGCCGAGCGCGGCCGAGATCTGTGCGACGCTGTCCGGCCCGATATCGAGCATCATTGCGTCCGACGGCACCGCGTTGACCCCGACGGTGCGGGTCATCACCCCGGCTTCGAGCTTGCCAGCGGTCACCGCGTCGTCCGGCAGGATGATCGTGCAGCCGGATTTTTCCGCGGCAGCCAGGATCTCCCGCGCCGTGTCGGCCATCTCCTTTTCGCACAGCGAGCGGCCGACGCCGCGGCCTTGGGCGAAGAGGAAGGTATTCGCCATCGCCCCGCCGATCGCCAGCCGGTCGACCTTGGAGATGATGAATTTCAAGAGGTCGAGCTTGGTCGAGACCTTGGAGCCGCCGACCAGCGCCATGACCGGCTTTTGCGGGTGTTCGAGCGCCGCGCCGAGTGCCTCCAATTCGGCCTGCATCAGCTTACCGGCCGCGTTCGGCAGCAGATGCGCCAGCGCCTCGATCGAGGCATGCGCGCGATGCGCCGCGGAAAACGCGTCGTCGACATACACATCGCCGAGCTCCGCGAGTTGCTTGGCGAAGGCCGGATCGTTCTTCTCCTCTTCCGGGTGGAACCGCAGGTTTTCCAGCAGCGCCACTTCGCCGGGCTGCAGCGCATCGACCACCTTCTTCGCCTCCGGCCCGACGCAATCGGTCGCGAAATGGACCGTCTTGCCGCCGATCGCCTGGCTCAGCGGTCCGACCAGCGGTTTCAACGATTGCGATGGGTCGACGCCCTTCGGACGGCCGAAATGCGACAGCACGATGGTCTTGGCACCCTTGGCGATCAGCGCCTCGATGGTCGGTGCCAGGCGTTCGATGCGCGTCGCGTCGGTGACCTTGCCGTCCTTGACCGGCACATTGAGGTCGGCGCGCAGCAGCACGCGTTTGCCGGCGACGGCGAGATCATCGATCGTGTGGAACCGTGGCATGGCTTTCTGGCCTCCTGGGGAAATTCGTCGCGGCCGATTAAAGCGAAGCCGCACGGGACTTTGCAAACCCGGCGGCGCGACCTAATTGCTGGGCATCATGCCGACCGCGCTCGACAAACTTGTCTACGACGCCACGCAAGCAGCGCGCGTGTCGTGGTTTTTCGGCCAGAAGCTGCTGGCGGCGCGTTTCTCGAAACCGCTGCCGCTGCCCGAACACCTCAAGGACCGGCCGATGCCGGACCGGCGCCGCATCCTCGCCGATCTGCGCAAGCTGTTGGAGCAGGACTGGCGCAACATCGCCGCCGGAGTTTACGCGGCGCCCGAGGAATGGCGCGGCAACCCGCTGGCCGGACTGCGCGAGGCCAACGATTTCTTCGCCGATCTCGGTGCCGTCGAAGCGCGCCGCCACGGCGATCCGGGCGACAGCCTGCTGCAGCACCCCGACGCCGCGCGCTACCCGGCCTATTACCGCCGCCACTTCCATTTCCAGAGCGACGGCTACCTGAGCGCCGCCTCGGCCGAGCGTTACGACCATCAGGTCGAGGTGCTGTTTGGCGGCGGCGCGGCGGCGATGCGCCGGCAGGCGCTGGTGCCGCTACGCCACGCACTGTTGGAGATACCCGGCGGCGCGCGCTCGGCGCGGCTGCTGGATGTCGCCTGCGGCACCGGCGCCTTCCTCGCCGATGTCAAGCGCAACCATCCGCGCCTCGCGGTCACCGGGATCGACCTCTCGCCGCCCTACCTCGATGTGGCGCGTCGGCGGCTCGGCGCGTGGTCGCGCGCAACGCTTGTCGAGGCCAATGCCGAACGCCTGCCGCTCGCCGAATCGAGCGTCGATATCGTGACCTGCATCTATCTGTTTCATGAGCTGCCGCGCCGCGCGCGGCGTGCCGCCGCCGCCGAATTCGCCCGCGTGCTCAAACCCGGCGGCCGGCTGATTCTGGTCAATTCGCTGCAGACCGGCGACGAGCCCGATTACGACGCGATGCTCGACTGGTTCCCGCTGGCGTTTCATGAACCCTACTACGCCAGTTACTTGCGGGAGGATTTGGCCCGCCTGGTCGGCCCGGCTTTCCAAAAACTTGACGAAACGCCCGCCTATCTATCAAAGGTGCAGAGCTACCGGCGTGTCGTTTTTTAACACCATATCTAGTTCCCTATTGGCCGCGACCCACAAGGGTGCTACTGTATGTTGTGGGGCAAACAGCCCGTCCTACAGCATACGGTGGGGGATATGATCGACTTAGGCACCTGGACGCCCGAGCGCATCGAACAACTGACCCTTCTTTGGGACGAAGGCGTCACGACCGCAGAGATCGGCCGGCGGATCGGCGTCACCAAGAACGCGGTGATCGGCAAGGTCCATCGCCTCGGCCTGGTGCCACGGGTCATCACCCAGAAGCCGGCGCCGCGGCGCAACGTCTTCGAATTCACCGGCCCCGTTTGCATGTGGCCGCACGGTCATCCCGGTGACGACGACTTCCATTTCTGCGGCGGCCGGCCGATGCCCGGCAAGCCGTATTGCGAGGGCCACTCGGCCTTGGCCTACATCAAGCCGAAAGAGCCGAAGGCCAACGCCGCCTAAAGCACCTTCAGCACCGCCTCGGGCGGCCGGCCCAACGCGGCCTTGCCGCCCGAGACGACGATCGGCCGCTCGACGATGATCGCCTGCCTGGCCATCGCCGCGATCAGCTGATCCTCGGACAGCGCCGCCGGCTCCACCCCGGCGGCCGCAGCCTCCTTCTTGCGGACGATTGCCTTCGCCGGCAGGCCAAGCTGCCTGAGCAGCGTCTTGAGCTGCGCCGCGGTATAGGGCGTCTTCAGATACTCCACGATTTCCGGCTCGACCCCCTTGTCGCGCAGTAGCGCCAGGGTTTTCCGCGAGGTGTTGCAGCGCGGGTTGTGGTAGATGGTGACCGGCATCGAAGCGCTCCCGGCGAGTTGATTGTCGCGCCCATTGTCCCCGCCTAGAGTGGCTTCGCAAGCCGCTATCGCGAAGGGCAGGGGCCGCGTGTCGGATATTCGCATCACCGCCGGGCCGTTCACCTTCACCGCCCGCTTCGACCGCGCCACCGCGCCTCGGACCTGCGCCTGGTTCGAGAGCGTCCTGCCCTATCGCGAGCGGATCATCCATGTGCGCTGGAGCGGTGAGGCGTGCTGGATTCCGCTCGGTGACCTCAGTCCCGGGCTCGGGCACGAGAACCCGACGAGCTACCCGGCGCCGGGGCAAATCCTGTTTTACCCGGCGGGCGTCAGCGAGACCGAGATCCTGCTCGCCTACGGTGCCTGCCGCTTCGCCAGCAAGGCGGGGCAACTCGCCGGCAATCCGTTCCTCACTATCGTCGAGGGGCTGGAAAGCCTTCGGCCGCTCGGCGAATTGACGCTATGGCACGGTGCGCAGGATATTGTGTTTGAGTGCATGCCGTAAGCGCAGCTGGAGAGACCGATGCCCGACGAAATTCGCATCGAGGCGAACATCCCCGCGGATTTGGATGAGGCCCTCGACCGGCTCGCCTCTGCCCGAGGTCAGACCAAGTCGGCCTTGGTCCGTGAGGCCCTGTCAGAGTTCGTCATTACCGATGAAGCGTTCCGGGCCGCGGTGGAGGAGGGCCTAGCCGATGCTCGGGCGGGACATACCATTCCGCACGAGCAGGTTATGCGGGAGATCGAAGAGCTGCTGGCCCGCAAGCGTTGAGCGAAATCCGCTGGACCGTATCCGGAGCGAGAGATTACCGAAACATCATCGAAAGACTGGAAGATCAAAATCCGGCAGCGGCGCGACGGATCGGTGACGCTATCTCGCGCAGGGTCGAACGACTTGCCAGCTTGCCACGCATCGGCCGCCCTGGACGCGTGGAAGGTACCCGCGAACTCGTGATCGTCCGTACGCCGTATATGGTGATCTACCATATTGAGAACGATGCGGCCGTGGTGATCGATCGCGTGCTCCACAGCGCCTAGAGATGGCCGTCGCGCTAGAGGTCTGTCGGCGTGCCTGAGGCACGGTCATTTCATCGATGGCAAAGCTGGTCTAATTTCAATCGAATAACCCCCGAGGAGGTCGCCGCATGCCCGCTTTCACCACCAGGCCCGAGATCCGCGGCACGTTCGGGGTGGTTGCCTCGACCCATTGGCTGGCGTCGGCGGTCGCGATGGCGACGCTGGAGAAGGGCGGCAATGCCTTTGATGCGGCGGCCGCGGCGGGGCTCACCCTGCAGGTGGTGGAGCCGCATCTCAACGGCCCGCTCGGCGAGGTGCCGATCCTGGTGTGGAGCGAGCAGAACCGCCGTTGCGATATGATTTGCGGCCAGGGCGTTGCGCCGCAGGGCGCCACAATCGCGCATTACCGGGGGCTGGGCCTCGACCTGGTGCCCGGCACCGGGTTGCTCGCCGCGACCGTGCCGGGCGCGTTTGACGGCTGGATGCGGCTGCTGCGCGACTACGGCACGCTGCCGCTCGCGGACATTCTCGGGCCGGCGATCTCCTATGCCGAGAACGGCTATCCGCTCGCCTGGCGCATCCCGGTGACGATCGGCACGGTCGCCGAGATGTTCCGCACCGCCTGGCCGACTTCAGCCGCAGTCTATCTCAAGAACGGGCAGCCGCCGAAAGCCGGGCAGCTTTTCCGCAACACACAGCTGGCGGCGACCTACAAGCGCTTGCTGGCGGAGGCCGAGGCGGGCGGCGGCGACCGCGAGCGCCGCATCGACCGGGCGCGCGACGCCTGGTATCGCGGCTTTGTCGCCGAGGCGATCGACCGCTTCTGCCGCGGTGAGAAGGTGCTCGAACTCGTCCGGCCGCCGCCATAACGGCGTGCTGACCGCCGACGACATGGCGCGCTGGCAGGCGCCGGTCGAGCCGCCGCTGACCTACGATTACCGCGGCTACACCGTCGTCAAGGGCGGGCCGTGGAGCCAGGGTCCGGTGCTGCTCCAGCAATTGGCGCTGCTCGCCGGCTTCGACCTCGACGATACCGACCCGACCGGTGCCGATTTTGTCCATACCGTCACCGAATGCGCCAAGCTCGCCTATCTCGACCGAGAGGCCTGGTACGGCGACCCCGATTTTGTCGACGTGCCGATGCAGACGCTGCTGAGCCCGGCCTATAACGACGCCCGGCGCAAGCTGGTCGGCGACCGCGCCTCGGTCGAACTGCGCCCCGGCAGCCCGGATGGGCGCGCGCCGTCCTACATGGTCGGCGGCGCCGAGCTGGTCCCGGCGGTCGCAGGCATTGGCGAGCCGACGGTCGGCGCCTTCGCCGCTGGGATCGGCGAGCCGACGACGAGCCCGCTGGGCGCCGTCGCCGGCGACACCTGCCATGTCGACGTCATCGACCGCTGGGGCAACATGGTGTCGGCGACGCCGAGCGGCGGCTGGCTGCAGTCCTCGCCGGTGATCCCGGAACTCGGCTTCTGCCTCGGCACCCGTCTGCAGATCTCCTGGCTCGACGAAAGCTCGCCGTCGAGCCTCCAGCCCGGCAAGCGGCCGCGCAGCACCCTGTCGCCGACCCTCGCCCTCAAGGACGGCGTGCCGTACATGGCCTTCGGCACCCCCGGTGGCGACGGGCAGGACCAGTGGTCGCTGCAGCTTTTCCTGCACCACGTGCATCACGGGATGAACCTGCAGGAAGCGATCGATTGCCCGGAATTCAACACCGAGCACGCACCGAGTTCCTTCTACCCGCGCGCGGCCAATCCCGGTCATCTCGCGGTCGAAGGACGGATGCCCGAGGCCATCAAGCGGGAACTCGCGGCGCGCGGTCATCGCGTGCATGTCGGCGAGGAATGGTCGGGCGGCCGCCTCGCCGCCTGCGCGCGGGAGGAAACCGCCGAGGGCCGCATCCTCAAGGCCGGCGCCAACCCGCGCGGCATGCAGAGCTACGCCGCCGGACGCTGACCGCGGGCCGCGGCGGTCTCGGCCGCCTGCGAGCGGGACGCCGGCGATCTGGAGGGGCGCCGTGAGAGCAGGCCGCTTCACGGTGGGTTTACTTGCGCCGCGTGAGCTTGGCGTCGCTTGTGCGTAAGAAGACGACGGCGTCACGGGGAGGGGTATGAGCAGGAAGCATCTTCTAGCCGCGGCGGCGCTGCTATGCGTCTGCTTGCTGAGCGGCGTTGCCGGGGCGCAGACGGCGCTGCGCATCGGATTGGCCGACGATCCCGACGTGCTCGACCCGACGCTGGCGCGCACCTATGTCGGCCGCATCGTCTTTGCCTCGCTCTGCGACAAGCTGGTTGATATCAGCCCGGAACTCGAGATCGTCCCGCAACTCGCCACCAGCTGGCAGTGGGTCGACGACAACAAGGGCCTCGTCATGAAGCTGCGCCAAGGCGTGACGTTTCATGACGGCGAGCCGATGGATGCCGCCGCGGTCAAGTTCAGCCTCGAGCGCCACCTGACGATGGCCGGCTCCAACCGCAAGGCCGAGATCAGCGCGGTGAAGTCGATCGAGATCGTCGACGATCACACGGTCAAATTGGTCCTCGACAAGCCGTTCGCACCGCTGCTGGCGCAGCTTTCCGACCGCGCCGGGATGATCGTCTCGCCCAAGGCGGCGCAGGCGGCGGGCGACAAATTCGGCGAGCACCCGGTCTGCGCCGGGCCCTACAAATTCGCTGAACGCATCGCCCAGGACCGCATCGTCGTCGATCGCTTCGCCAATTATTGGGACAAGGACAAGGTGCATTTCGACCGCATCGTCTTTCTGCCGATCGTCGATGCGACCGTTCGCCTATCGAATGTGCAATCCGGCCAGCTCGATCTGATCGAGCGCGTCGCGGCGACCGATCTCGACGCCGTCAAAAAAGACAGCCGGCTCAAGCTCTCGACGATCACCAGCCTCGCCTACAACGGCATCACCATCAATCAGCACAACGGCGAGCGGGCGAAGAACCCGCTCGGCCAGGACAAGCGGGTGCGCGAGGCGCTCGAACTGTCGATCGACCGTGACGCGCTCAATCAGGTCGTGTTCAACGGCGAGTTCGCCCCCGGCAATCAATGGGAGGCGCCGTCGAGCCCGTGGTACGTCAAGTCGAGGTCGATCCCGGCGCGCGATGTCGCCAAGGCGAAGTCGCTGCTCGCCGCCGCCGGGGTGCCGCACCCGACCATCTCCTTGATGACGCCGACAACGTCGGAGACGCTGCGCGCCGCCGAGGTGATACAGGCGATGGCCGCGGAAGCCGGGTTCGACATCAAGATCCAGGCGACGGAATTCGCATCGTCCCTCGATCTCGCCAGCAAGGGCGATTTCGAGGCTTATCTGATCGGCTGGAGCGGCCGCACCGATCCCGACGGCAATATCTATAACTTCATCAGCTGCAAGGCGCCGCCGGCGCTGAACGCCGGCCGCTATTGCAGCCAGGATGTCGATGCCGAACTCGATGCGGCGCGTACCGCGCCGACGCAACCGGAGCGGCTGGCGCATTACGCCAAGGTCGCCGCGCACTCGCTCGACGATCGGCCACTCATCTATTTGTGGCATCAGAAATGGCTCTACGCCGCGACAACCAAGCTCGCCGGGTTCACGCCGTATCCCGATGGACTGATCCGGCCGCAGGGATTGCGGCTGCAGTAAATCATCAACAAGCGATTAATCGGATATGTCCAGCCCTCGCGTAATGGGTCAGCTCGCCGTCCCGCGTGATCACGGCATAGCCGTAAGCGCGCGCAGTCGCGGCGATGATCCGGTCGGCCGGGTCCTTCGGTGGAGAGCCCGGCAAGCTGACCGAGTCAATAAGGACATTGGGCGGCATCGGCGCAAGCCGAACGGCGGGCAGCCGCAGCAGGGCATCGAACCATGCCGCAGGCGTAATCGCGAGGCGGATGCGATTGCGCCCGACCAACGTCGCCAACTCCCACGCACTGATCGGCGACACAAAGACCCCGGTATTGTCGGCGCTAGCCGCCTTAATCGATTCGCGGCTGTCAGGAGACATCGATTGGCCGTTCATCAGCCAGATTACCGCGCACGTATCGAGCAGGACGGCCGGCGCGGAGCTCAGCTTTCCGCCTCCCAGACCTCACCGGTCGGCGCGGTCAGATCAGTGCCCGGCAAAATCGTCACGGTGCCGCGAAGCGCTCCCCACAAATCGGTGCTCTCGTCGCCGATCGGCACGATCGCTGCAACGGGACGCTTGTGCTTCAGCAATACCACCCGGCGCGTCTTGCCCTTGGCGACATCGTCGATCAGCGCCAGGCAGCGCGCTTTGAAATCGGTCACACCAATTGCCTGTTCGTCCTCGGCCATCCACCACTCCAGATTTATGGTCCAGAATAACTTTACCATATTAGGCCTCGACGGCATCCTGAGAAGTAAGCGATGACCGCTTTTCTCGTCCGCCGCATCGCGCTGATCGTGCCGACGCTGTTCTTTGTGTCGGTGCTGATCTTCGGGCTGCAGCAGCTTTTGCCGGGCGATCCGGCGCTGGTGATGGCGGGTGAGGACCAGGACCCGGCGGTGATTGCCTTCCTGCGCGCGAAGTATCACCTCAACGAGCCGCTGCCGGTGCGCTACGGATTGTGGATCAAGGATATCGCGCATGGCGATTTCGGCGAGTCGATCCGCATCAAGCGGCCGGTGCGCGACCTCATTCTCGAAAAACTGCCGGTCACCGGCGAGCTGGCCGGGCTGGCGATGTTGGTGGCGGTGGCGATCGGGGTCCCGGCTGGCATCTTCGCCGCCGTAAAGCATGATACGCTGCTCGATTACGGCGCGACGATGGTGGCGTTGTGGGGGATTTCGACCCCCAATTTCTGGCTGGGGATTCTGCTGATTCTGCTGTTCTCGGTGACGTTGGGCTGGCTCCCGGCGTCGGGGTTCGTTACCCCGGCCGAGAGCCTCAGGCAGAACCTGCTGACGCTGATCATGCCGGCTTTCGTGCTCGGTAATGCGATCGCCGCCGTGATGATGCGCCACACCCGCAGCGCGATGCTCCAGGTGCTCAGCGCGGATTATGTGCGGACCGCGCGCGCCAAGGGGCTCAGCCAGATGCGGGTCGTCCTGCGTCACGCGCTGCGCAACGCGCTGATCCCGGTGGTGACGCTCGGCGCACTGGAATTCGGGGCGCTGCTGTCGGGCGCGGTGCTGACCGAGCAGGTGTTCACCATTCCCGGCTTTGGCAAGCTGATCGTCGACGCGGTATTCAACCGCGACTATGCCGTCGTGCAGGGCGTCGTGCTCTGCACCGCCTTCGCCTACATCATGCTCAATCTGGTCGCCGATATCGCCTATGTGCTGATCGATCCGAGGCTGCGCACGTGACCGCCGCCGGGACCTTGGAGCCGCGCGGCATCGCCGCCCCGATCGCCGAAGAGGTCGGAGAACGGCCGTGGCAGCGGGCGATCCGCGTGCTGGCCAAGCGGAAGATGGCCTTGTTCGGTCTCGGCGTGGTGCTGTTCTTCGTCGTCGTGGCGATCCTCGCGCCGTTGATCTCGCCCTACGACCCGCTCGCCACAAGCTGGTCGGCGGTGCGCAAGGCGCCGTCGCTGCTGCACCCGTTCGGCACCGACGAGATCGGCCGCGACGTGCTGGCACGGGTGATCTGGGGGGCGCGCGCCTCGCTGCTGGCGGGGCTGGTGTCGGTGTCGCTGGCGCTGGCGGCGGGGGTGCCGATCGGGCTCGTCTCGGGTTATCTCGGCGGCATCGTCGACGGCACGCTGATGCGGATGATCGACGCCATGCTGGCGGTGCCGTTTCTGATCCTGGCGATCGCGCTGGCGGCGTTTCTCGGCCCGAGCCTGGTCAATGCGATGATCGCGATCGGCGTGTCGCAGACGCCGATCTTCGCCCGGTTGACGCGCGGGCAGGTGCTGGCGGTCAAGCACGAGGAGTACATCGAGGCGGCGCGCGCGGTCGGCAACCCGCATTACCGGATCGTCCTGCGCCACATCCTGCCGAACATCATCCCGCCGCTTCTGGTGCAGGCGACGCTGGCCGCCGCGGCCGCGATCATCGCCGAGGCGAGCCTTTCCTTTCTCGGGCTCGGCGAACAGCCGCCCGATCCGTCCTGGGGCAGCATGCTCAACACCGCAAAAAATTTCATGTCGCAGGCACCGTGGATGGCGTTGTGGCCGGGCGCCGCGATCTTTTTGCTGGTGCTGTCGCTCAACCTGTTCGGTGATGGGCTGCGCGATGCCCTCGACCCGCGCCGCTCGTAGCGAAGCCGTTGCGCGCGGGCTGGGAAAACGCCAGTATATTCAGCCAAGCCCACGTTCTGGCGAACCTTCTGAAGGCGCGCTGACCGGTGTCCGATCGGTCTGGCGCGCTGACACCTCCGACCCCGTGGGAGGAGATCGAACCGATTTGCCTTGCGATCTGAAAGAGCAGCTAGGCTCAAGGCCGCGTATTAGTGTCACCGACGTGTCATCGCAGCGGGCGAGCATAGCGCGGGCGGCGTAAGGGCCGCGCCGTTGCCATGCCGCGGAGAGGCAACCCATGAACATGCCGACCGGGACGATCGACGAGATTTGTGTCAACACGATTCGTACGCTCTGCATCGACGCGGTGCAGCAGGCGAATTCAGGCCACCCCGGCACGCCGATGGCGATGGCGCCGGTGGTCTACACGCTGTGGCAGGATCTCCTGCGCTTCGACCCCAAGGACCCGATCTGGCCGAACCGTGACCGCTTTGTGCTGTCGTCGGGCCATGCCTCGACCTTGCTCTATTCGATTCTTCATCTGACCGGCGTCACTTCGGTCGACGAGAAATACGAGCGGCTCGGCACGCCGACCGTCACGCTCGACGACCTGAAGAAATTCCGTCAGCTCGACAGCAAATGTCCGGGCCACCCCGAATATCACTGGACCTCGGGGGTCGAAACCACGACCGGGCCGCTGGGGCAGGGGATCGCGACCAGTGTCGGCATGGCGATCGGCGCAAATTGGCTCGCTAGCCATTTCAACCGGCCGGATTTCAACCTTTTCGACTACCGGATCTACGCGCTGTGCGGCGACGGCTGCATGATGGAAGGCGTGGCGAGCGAGGCGGCGTCACTCGCCGGCCACCTCAAACTCGGCAACCTCTGTTGGATCTACGACAGCAATCACATCACGATCGAAGGCAACACCTCGCTCGCCTTTACCGAGGACGTGGGCGGCCGGTTCATGGCCTATGGCTGGAACGTGGTGCGGGTCAGCGACGCGAACGACCGCGAGCGCATTGCCCATGCGTTCGAGACCGCCAAGAAGACGACCGATCGGCCGACGCTGATCATCGTCGAGAGCCATATCGGCTACGGCGCGCCGCACAAGCAGGACACCTCCGGTGTGCATGGCGAGCCGCTCGGCGCCGAGGAGGTCAAGCTCACCAAGCGCGCCTATGGCTGGCCCGAAGACGCACAATTCCTCGTGCCGGACGTTGTTTACCAACATTTTGCTGGTGGCATCGGCGAGCGCGGGGCAAAGCTCCGCGGCGACTGGGAGGTGCTGTTCGGCCAATACAAGGCAGCGCATCCCGACCTGGCCAAGCAATGCGAGGCGATGCAGGCACGCGAACTGCCCCAAGGCTGGGACAAGGACATCCCGGTGTTCCCGGCCGATCCGAAAGGCATCGCGAGCCGTGATTCGTCGGGCCAGGTGCTCAACAAGATCGCGCCGAACTTGCCCTGGCTCGTGGGCGGCGCGGCCGATTTGGCGCCGTCGACCAAAACGCGCCTGACATTCGACGGCGCGGGCGACATGCAGGCCGAGAACCATGCCGGCCGCAATATGCATTTCGGCATTCGCGAATTCGCGATGGCCGCGGTCTGCAACGGCCTCGCACTCAGCAAGATCCGCTCATACGGCTCCGGCTTCATGATCTTCTCCGATTACTGCAAGCCGGCGCTCCGGCTCAGTGCGATCATGGAGTTGCCGATCGTCTACGTGTTCACCCACGATTCGATCGGCGTCGGAGAGGACGGCCCGACGCACCAGCCGATCGAACAGTTGATCGGCCTGCGCGCGATCCCCGGCCTCATCACCTTCCGCCCGGGCGACGCCAACGAGGTCGCTGAGGCCTGGCGCTACGCGCTCACCCACAAGCACCAGCCGGTCTGCATCATCTGCAGCCGCCAGAACCTGGCGACGCTCGACCGCGGCAAATACGCCGCGGCCAGCGGACTGGCGAAGGGCGCTTATGTGCTGGCCTGCGCCGCGCCCGACGGCAAGCCCGATGTGGTCCTGATGGCGACCGGCAGCGAAGTACAACTTGTCGTCGAGGTCTACGAAAAACTGGTTGCCGAGGGGGCCAGAGCCCGAGTCGTCAGCATGCCGTCCTGGGAAGTGTTCGAGCAGCAGGACCAGGCCTATCGTGATTCGGTGCTGCCGCCGAATTGTCGCGGCCGCGTCGCGGTCGAGCAGGCGTCGACAATGGGCTGGGCGCGCTACACCGGCTTCGACGGCGCGATCATCGGCATGCACACCTTCGGCGCCTCGGCGCCGCTCAAGGAGCTGGTTGTGAAGTTCGGCTTTACCCCAGACAACGTATACGCGGCTGCCAAGGCGCAGCTTGCCCGCAAGGAGTAAAAAGCGATGGCTAGTCGTCTGGCGTCACTCAACGACTATGGACAATCGGCCTGGTTCGATTTTGTCAGCCGGGATCTGCTGCGCTCCGGCCAGCTGACCCAGATGATCCGGGATGACGCGCTGAAGGGCGTCACCTCGAACCCGTCGATCTTTGAAAAGGCGATCGGCCACGGCGAGGATTACGACGAGCTGATCCGCCAGGCGGAAGCCGCGGGCGATGTCGACCCCGGCGCCCTGTTCGAGGGCCTCGCGGTCCACGACATCCAGGAAGGCGCCGACCAGATGCGCTCGGTCTACCAGCAGACCCAGGGCCGCGACGGCTATATCAGCCTCGAAGTGTCGCCCTACCTGGCGATGCAGACGCATGAGACGATCGAGGAGGCCCGCCGCCTGTGGCGCGAGGTCAACCGACCGAACCTGATGGTCAAGATCCCGGGCACTAAACCGGGTATCCCGGCGATCCGCCAGATGATCAGTGAGGGCGTCAACATCAACGTGACGCTGCTGTTCTCGGCCGATGTCTATGCCGAGGTCGCCGAGGCCTATATCTCCGGCCTCGAAGAGTTCGTCGCCAAGGGCGGTGATCCGCACCGCGTGGCCAGCGTCGCCAGCTTCTTCATCAGCCGCATCGACTCGCTGATCGACAGCCAAATCGACAAGAAGATCGCGGCGACGAGCGACGCAGCCGAAAAGTCGCGGCTCGACGGGATGAAGGGCAAGGCGGCGATCGCCAATGCCAAGATCACCTACCAGCTCTACAAAGAGATCTATTCGAGCCCGCGCTGGCAGCGCCTCGCGCAGAAGGGCGCGCAGACCCAGCGCCTGCTATGGGCCAGCACCGGCACCAAGAACCCGAAATACAGCGACGTGCTCTATGTCGAGGAGCTGATCGGCGCCGACACGGTCAACACGATGCCGCCGGGGACGATGGACGCGTTCCGCGACCACGGCAAGGCGCGCGCCAGCCTTGAGGAAGGCGTGGACGAGGCGAAGGCGGTGATGGCGGCGTTGCCGTCGGCTGGCGTGTCGATGGCGGATGTCACCAAGCAACTCGTCGTCGACGCGGTTGGCCTCTTTGCCGATGCCGCCGACCAGCTTTACGCGTCGGTGCAGAAGAAGCGTCAGATGGTGCTCGGCAACAAGCTCAACACGATGAGCTGCAAGCTGCCGGCCGATATCGACGCCGATTTCAAGGCGGCGGTCGAGGATTGGCGCAAAAACGGCAAGGTTCGCCGGCTGTGGGCGGGCGACGCCTCGCTGTGGACCGAGGCCGACGAAGCCAATTGGGTGGGCTGGCTCAACATTGTCAGCGACCAGTTGAAGGAAGTCGCGCACCACGACGCGCTTGCCAAAGACGTGCAGGACGGCAAGTTCAAGGACATGCTGCTGCTCGGCATGGGCGGCTCGAGCCTCGGCCCCGAGGTGTTCGCGGAGACCTTCGGGTCGAAGCCGGGCTTTCCGAAGTTGCATGTGCTCGATTCGACCGATCCGGCGCAGGTCAAGCGCTTCGAAAACGCCGTCGACCTCAAGAGCTGCCTCTTCCTCGTGTCGAGCAAGTCGGGCAGCACCTTGGAGCCCAACATCTTCAAGGCCTATTTCTATGAAAAGGCCAAGGAGGCCGTCGGCGAGGCGGAAGCGCCAAAGCGCTTCCTGGCGGTCACCGACCCCGGCTCGACGGTCGAGAAGATGGCGCGCGAGACCGGCTTCCGGCACGTCTTCCACGGGCTGAAGACCATCGGCGGGCGTTATTCCGTGCTGTCGAATTTCGGCATGGTGCCGGCGACCGCGACCGGCATCCCGCCCAAGCAGTTCTTCGACACGACGATGGAGATGGTGCGCTCCTGCGCACCGAGCTCGCCCCCGGCAGAAAACCCGGGCGTAATCCTCGGTGCGATCATGGGCGTCTGCCAGCGCAAGGGCCGCGACAAGGTCACCATTCTGGCCTCGAAGGGCATCGCTGATTTTGGTGCGTGGCTCGAACAGCTGCTCGCCGAGTCGACCGGCAAGATCGGCAAGGGCATCGTCCCGGTCGACGCCGAGACCGCCGGGCCACCGTCGGCCTATGGCAATGACCGGCTCTTCGCCTACACGCGTCTCGCCTCGGACAAGGACGAGGAGCAGGACAAGGCGGTTGCCGCCCTGGAAGCGGCCGGCCAGCCCGTTGTTCGCATCATCGTTCACGACCCGATGCAGCTCGGGCAGGAATTCTTCCGCTGGGAGATGGCCACCGCCGTCGCCGGCTCGATCATCGGCATCAACCCGTTTGATCAACCCGATGTCGAAGCCAGCAAGCTCAAGACCCGCGAGCTGACGACGGCCTACGATCAGACCGGCAAGTTGCCGCCGGAGACACCGTTCGCGTCGTTCGACGGGATCGAATTGTTCGCCGATCCGCGCAACGAGGGTGAGCTGAAACCCAAGGCGACCAGCCTCGTGGCTGCGCTCAAGGCCCATCTGGATCGCGGCAAGGCAGGCGACTATGCCGCGATGCTCGCTTATATCGACCGCACGCCGGCGCATATCGAGGCGATGAAGAAGATGCGGCACCAGGTGCGCGACACCAAGAAGCTGGCAACCTGCCTCGGCTTTGGCCCGCGCTTCCTGCACTCGACCGGCCAGGCCTACAAGGGCGGACCGAACAGCGGCGTATTCCTGCAGATCACCTGCAGCGACCCCGCCGATCTGCCGGTGCCGGGCGCCAAATACACCTTTGGCGTCGTCAAGGCAGCGCAGGCACGCGGCGATTTCGACGTACTTGCCGATCGCGGCCGGCGTGCGCTGCGGGTGCATCTCGCAAATGGCGTCGAGAAGGGCCTGCCCGCTCTCGCCGCCGCGTTGGAACAGGCTTTGAAATAGCGGCCGACAGGAAAAATAGGAGAGATCAGCGATGCAGCTAGGAATGATCGGACTTGGCCGCATGGGCGGCAACATCGTCCGCCGGTTGATGCGGAACGGCCACACCTGCGTCGTCTACGACCGCAGCACCGAGGCGGTCAGCGCGCTGACCGGCGAGGGCGCAACCGGCAGCTCCGGTCTTGCGGACTTCGTCGGCAAACTGAGCGCGCCAAAAGTGGTGTGGGTGATGCTGCCTTCCGGCAAGATCACGCACGACACGATCGTCGAGCTGAGCGGTCTGCTCGGCAAGGGCGACATCCTGATCGACGGCGGCAACTCCAAGTTCCTCGACGACATCGCGCACGCCGAATTGCTGGCGCCCAAGGGCATCACCTTTGTCGATGTCGGCACCAGCGGCGGCGTCTGGGGTCTGGAGCGGGGCTATTGCATGATGATCGGCGGCACTGACGAGGCCGTCCGCCATCTCGACCCGATCTTGGGCTGCCTGGCGCCGGGCGCGGGCACGATCGAAAAGACCCCAGGCCGCGAGGGCCGCGACCCGCGGGTCGCGAACGGCTACATTCATGCCGGCCCGGCCGGCGCGGGCCATTTCGCAAAGATGGTCCACAACGGCATGGAATACGGGATCATGCAGGCCTATGCCGAGGGCTTTGACATCCTGAAGGGAGCATCGCAGTCATTCATCCCAGAGAACCGGCGCTATAAGTTCAACCTGGCCGACCTCGCCGAGGTCTGGCGTCGCGGCAGCGTCATCGCCTCATGGTTGCTCGACCTGACCGCGATCGCACTGGCCGAAGACGAGTCGCTCTCGGAGTTTTCGGGTTACGTCCAGGATTCGGGTGAGGGCCGCTGGACGATCGAAGCGGCTATCGAGGAAGCGGTGCCCGCCGATGTATTGACGGCGTCGCTCTACACTCGGTTCCGCTCGCGCCAGGAACACACCTACGCCGAGAAGATCCTGTCGGCGATGCGCAAGCAGTTTGGTGGACACACCGAGCAGATGGCGCACGAGGCGCACGGAAGCGAGCATCACTGAGACCGGCACGTTCCCGAGGCGCAATTGACGAGGCCGACTAATGGTTGACCCGAACGGAGCACCGGTGCGCGGCGGCAAGGCGCCGCCCTGCACCGTCGTCATCTTTGGCGCGACCGGCGATCTGACGGCGCGCCTGTTGATGCCGGCAATCTACAATCTGTCGCGCACTGGGCTGCTGAGCGAAAACTTCGCGGTGATCGGCGTCGGCCGCTCGCCGGAGACCGACGATACCTTCCGCGATGACCTCACCAAGGACATCCAGCATTTCGCCACCGGCGGCGGCGAGGGCTCATCGAACAACGCGTTTGACGCCAAGGCCTGGGACTTTATCGCCAGCCGCATGAGCTACATGTCGGGCGACGTGACCAAGCCTGAACTCTATGGGGATCTGAAGAAGAAGCTTGCCGAGATCGGCCAGAGCCATGGCACGCAGGGCAATGTGCTGTTCTATCTCGCGGTCGCGTCCAGCCTGTTTGGTCCGATCATCGACCAGCTCGGCGCCTCCGGCCTCGCCAAGGAGGAGAACGGTTCGTGGCGCCGGGTCATCATCGAGAAGCCGTTCGGCACCGATCTGCCGTCGGCGAAGGCGCTGAACGAACGCGTGCTCAAGGTACTCGACGAGTCGCAGGTCTATCGGATGGATCATTTCCTCGGCAAGGAAACGGTCCAGAACATCATGGCGCTGCGCTTCGCCAACGGCATCTTCGAGCCGTTGTGGAACCGCGACCATATCGACCACGTGCAGATCACAGTCGCCGAGACCGTCAGCGTCGAGCACCGCGCGGCGTTCTATGAGCAGACCGGTGCGATGCGCGACATGGTTCCAAACCATGTCTTCCAGCTCGTCAGCCTGACCGCGATGGAGCCGCCCAACTCGTTCGATCCAGACGCGGTACGGACCGAAAAGACCAAGGCTCTGCAAGCGATCGCGCCGTTCGACGACGGCGACCTGATCCGCAACGTGGTACGCGGTCAGTACGGCGCGGGCTCCGTCAAGGGGCAGCAGATTGCCGCCTACCGCAATGCCGAGGGCGTCGCGCCCGACAGCATGACCGAGACGTTTATCGCGATGCGCCTCAGCATCGACACCTGGCGCTGGGCTGGCGTGCCGTTCTATCTCCGCACCGGGAAGTCGATGGCGCGGCGTACCACCGAGATCGCGATCCAGTTCAAGGGCGCGCCGCTGGCGCTGTTCCGCGACACGCCGGTCGACGCTATCGCGCCCAATGTCCTCGCTTTGCAGATTCAGCCGGACGAGGGCGTTTCGCTGCAATTCAGCGCCAAGCAGCCGGGGCCGGAAATCCGCCTCGGCGGCGTGAAGATGGATTTCCATTACCGCGACTACTTCAACACGGCGCCGGCGACCGGCTATGAGACGCTGGTCTATGACTGCATGATCGGCGACCCGACGCTGTTCCAGCGCGCCGATTCGGTCGAGGCGGGGTGGAGCGTGGTGCAACCGATCTTCGACCTGTGGAAGAACGACCGGAGCGCGCCGCTCGAATTCTACCCCGCCGGCAGCGCCGGTCCGGAAGGCGCCGACCAGCTGCTGTGGCGCAGCGGCCGTGCCTGGCGGCCGATCGACTGAGCCGGCTGCCCATGGTCCGCTCGATCTTCGTCGCGCCGTCGATCCTCTCCGCCGATTTCGCGCGCCTCGGCGACGAGGTGCGCGCGGCCGATGCGGCGGGCGGCGACTGGATCCATGTCGATGTGATGGACGGGCGCTTCGTGCCCAATCTGACGATCGGCCCGATCGTCGTCTCATGCCTGCGCAAGGCGACGCAAAAGCCGCTCGACGTGCATCTGATGATGGTCGAGCCGGAGCGCTACCTCGACGATTTCGCCGAGGCCGGCGCGGATCATCTGCTGGTCCATTGCGAGGCGAGCGCGACAATCCATCTCCACCGCACGCTGTCGCACATCCGCACGCTGGGCAAGCGGCCCGGCGTGGTGCTCAACCCCGGCACCTCGCTCAGCCAGATCGAATACGTGCTCGATCTCGTCGATATCGTGCTGATCATGACGGTCAATCCCGGCTTTGGCGGGCAGAAATTCATTGCCTCGATGGTGCCGAAGATCGCCGCGCTGCATGAGACGTGCGAGAGGCGTGGGCTCGACGTGACGATCGAGGTCGATGGCGGGTTGAGCGGCGACAACGCCTGGCGGGTGATCGATGCCGGTGCGAGGGCGATCGTCGCGGGGTCGGCGGTGTTCCACGCACCGGATTATGCGCAGGCGATCGCCGCGATCCGCAGCTCGACCGCGCCGGGACGCTAGGCGATGACCGAGCGACCGCGCATCGATGTCTCCGCCGATTTCGAGAGCTTGGCGCATCGCGTCGCGCTCTGGCTCACCGATCTCGCCTGCGCGACGCCGGGTCGCTTTTCCGTCGCGCTGTCCGGCGGCTCGACCCCGAAGCGGCTCTACCAGCTGCTCGCCGCCGCGCCGTTGCGCGAGGCGATGCCGTGGGAGCGGGTGCATCTGTTCTTTGGCGATGACCGCTTTGTCGCGGCCGATGACCCGAACAGCAATTTCGGTATGGCGCGCGAGGCGATGATCGCCCATGTGCCGGTCCCGCCGGAAAACGTGCACGGCATCCCGACCAACGGTACACCGGCCGATGGCGCGCGGCAGTATGAGGCGACGCTCAAGCAATTCTACGGCGCCGACCGGCTCGACCCGGCGCGGCCGTTGTTTGATGTCGTGCTGCTCGGCATGGGACCGGACGGCCACACCGCTTCGTTGTTTCCCGGCAAGCCGGCGCTGGACGAAAAACAGCGCTGGGCGGTCGAAGTGCCGGAGCCGGGGCTGACCCCGTTTGTGCCGCGCGTCACGCTGACCTACCCGGCGTTGCACAGCGCGCGATCGGTCGCCTTTGTCGCCGCCGGTGCCGACAAGACGGCGATGATGCGTCGCGTTCTGTCCGGCGAGCAGGCTTTGCCCTCGGCGCGGGTCGCGCCTGTCGGCGAGCTGGTCTGGTTTATCGATCGGGCAGCACGCGGGGAGGGGTGAGCGATGGCGTTGTCCCAACGCGACGAACTCAAGCGCGCCGCGGCCTATCGCGCGATCGAATATGTCGAAGACGGCATGGTGGTCGGGCTTGGCACCGGCTCGACCGCCTATTTTGTCGTCGAAGGACTGGGCGAACGCGTCAAGCAGGGCCTGAAAATCACCGGCATCCCGACCTCGGAGCGCACCGCAACGCAAGCCCGCAGCCTCGGTATCCCGCTCGCGACATTCGCCGAGCACCAGCATATCGACCTGACGATCGACGGCGCGGACGAGGTCGAACGCGGTTCGCTGAACCTCATCAAGGGCTTGGGCGGCGCGTTGCTGCGGGAGAAGATTGTCGCGGCCTCCAGCAAGCGGCTGGTCATCGTCGTCGACGAGGAAAAGCTGGTGGACCAGCTCGGCGACCATACGGCGGTGCCGGTCGAGGCGGTGCAGTTCGGCTGGCAGGCGACCGCCGCGCGACTGACCGAGCTCGGTGCCGAGCCGGTGCTGCGCCATGCGCATGAGGACCATCCGTTCATCACCGATGGCGGCAACTACACGCTCGATTGCCGCTTTGGGCGCATCGCCGACGCCAAGGCGCTCGAACAGCGGATCATCTCGATTGTCGGCGTGGTCGATTGCGGCCTCTTTATCGGCCGCGCGTCCGCCGTCATCGTCGCCGCGGCCGACGGCGTCCAGGTCATGAACGTGCCCTGAGACCGGGCTGAAACAGGGGAAGAAATTGAGCAAAATCAAACTCGTCATCACCGATGTCGACGGCACGCTGGTTACCACCGAAAAGGCGTTGCGCCCGTCGGCGGTCGCGGCCGTGCGCAAGCTGCACGACGCCGGCATCGGCTTCACGATCTGCAGCAGCCGGCCGCCGTTCGGGCTGACGACGATGCGCGACGCGCTGCAGATTACGCTGCCGTTTGGCGGCTACAATGGCGGCTCGATCGTCGAGCCCGACCTTACGGTCATCGAGCAGGTCTGCATTCCGCCCGATGTCGCGCGCAAGGCAGTCGACACATTTCACGCCAACGGCGTCAGCACCTGGGTGTTTGTCGGCAATGAATGGGTGATCCTCG
This sequence comes from uncultured Alphaproteobacteria bacterium, assembly GCA_963778385.1. Classification (GTDB taxonomy): domain Bacteria; phylum Pseudomonadota; class Alphaproteobacteria; order ATCC43930; family CGMCC-115725; genus DATARH01. Next base: position 51,236 of record CAVZUA010000052.1, read on the forward strand.
ACCGGCAGGGCGACCATGTCGATCACGAGATCCACACGATCGACGTGCCGCCGACCGTCGTCGACCATTACACCGATTATCACTTCAGCGCGGTCGGCAAGATCGTCGGCGCCAGCAACAACCACGACCTGATCGCCCAGGTCGAGCACATCATGCAGGAGACGCTCGGCCATTCGGCGCACGCCGCGCGCTCGCAGGCTTATTACTGTGACGTGATCGCGCCGGGCATCGACAAGGGGCGCATCGTCGAGGTGCTGGCGCAGCGCCTCGGCCTCGAACGCGACGAGATCGCCGTGCTCGGCGACATGACCAACGACCTCGAGATGTTCACCGCCGCCGGCTTCCCGATCGCGATGGGTAACGCACCCGATCACGTCAAGGCCAAGGCGAAGGGCATCGCCCCCGGCACCAACGACGAGGAAGGCTGGGCCGGCGCGGTCGAGCGCTACATCCTTAGCGCCTGAGGACTATCGGCCTTCTCAAGGACGCACGACCTCCGCTTACTCGCCGAACGTCGCGACGCACTGCTGGTAGAGGCCGGGCTCGGTGATCGGGCCGCATTCCTTGCGAATGCGCGCGGCGCGGAAGCCCGGGCTGGTGTGCGTCAAGCGCTCGTAGCGATTGCTCTCGACCACGTTCTGCCGGGCTGACCAATTGGCCGGATTATCGCCCGGGTCGACCTGCGGCATATTCGTGTAGACCTCGACGCGCGCGGGCGGTGCGATCTGCGCCTGTGCCGGCACGGCAATGCCAGTCACCGCCAGCAAGGCGGCCGCGGCAGCCAAACCCGTCAGTTTCATGTTCCGCATGACCCGTTCCTCGGTGATGCAAAGGGTTACGGGATCAACGGGCGCGGTTACGGCGGAGTTCCGCTCGGCTCAGCCGAGCTTGGGATCGGGGAGGCCTCGGCGGCGGCAGGCAGCGGTCACCGTATTCGCCAGCAGGCAGGCGATGGTCATCGGCCCGACCCCGCCGGGCACCGGCGTGATCGCGCCGGCGATCTTCCGCACCGCCGCGAAATCGACATCGCCGACCAGTTTGCTGGCCCCCGCGGCGTCAGTCACGCGATTGGTGCCGACATCGATCAGCGTCGCGCCCGGCTTGATCCAGTCGGCTTTGACCATCGCCGGCTGCCCGAGGGCGGCGATCACGATATCGGCGCGCCGGGCGATCCCGGCGATGTCGTGCGTTTTCGAATGCGCCACGGTCACCGTGCAGTCGGCGGCCACGAGCAGCGCCGCCAGGGGGCGTCCGACGATATGCGAGCGGCCGAGGACCACGGCCTCGGCGCCGGCGAGGTCGCTGTGCACGGTTCGCAACAGCATCAGGCAGCCTTGCGGCGTGCAGGGGATGAGGCTTTGCTGGCGGCTCCACAACCGCCCGACATTGAGCGGGTGAAATCCGTCGACATCCTTCACCGGGTCGACCGCGTTCAGCACGGTCTGCGCGGCGATCGAGCCGGGCAGGGGAAGCTGCACCAGAATGCCATCGATCTGCTCGTCGGCATTGAGCTGTTCGACCAGCTCGATGAGTTCGCCTGCCTTCGCGTCGGCCGCGAGGCGATGCTCGAAGGAGGCGAGGCCGGTCGCCATGCAGGCGCGCGCCTTGCTGCGGACATAGATATGGCTCGCCGGATCGTCGCCGACGATGACCGTCGCCAGACCGGGGACGATGCCGCGACGAGCGCGGAGTTCGGCGGCCGCCGCCGCAACCCGCTCGCGCAATTGCGCGGCAACAGCCTGTCCGTCGATGAGCGTCGCTTCAGCCATGCCGCATTATGCCCGCCCCGGCACTATTGCGTCGCCTGCTTCAGCCGGGACAGCAGATCGCCGAGCATCGCCTCGTCCTTGATTCCGGGAAACGACATGTGGTTGCCGGGAATCGCCGCCCGCGGGTCGCGCAGGAAGCTCGCCATCGTCTCGTCACTCCAGACGATGTCGCTCTGCTTCATCTCCGCCGAGTAGTTGAACCCGGCCGCCGCACCGGCCTTCCGCCCGAAGACGCCAAACAGATTCGGTCCGACCCGGTTGGCGCCGCCCTTGTCGAGCGAATGGCAGATCTTGCAGCGCTGCAGCTCGGCGGCGCCCGGATCCTCGGCACGCGCTCCCGCCGCGATCAGCAACAGCGGCAGCAACGCCGCCACGACCGATCGGCCGCTCACGACGCCACCCGTGCGAGAGCTGCAATGCCGGCCTCGGGATCGGGGCCGGCAAAGGTCAGGGCCAGTTCGTCGACCCCCGCGCCACGATAGGCTGCAATCTGGCGCAGGCATTCTCGGGAGGTCCCGGCAATGGCGAAGGCGCTGACGTACCGCGCGTCGAGCACCGTGCTTGGGTTTTCCCCGCGCCGAAGCCGATCAAGCGCTGCCGCGAATTCCTCGCGCGGGATCCCGCTATCGGCGACGATTGCCTCTTTCGTCGCCGGCCAGTTCGCCGCGCTAGGCCACAGCGCGGTCAGCAAGTCGCCCAGGACGTGCGTAACTTCGACCCGCGCGGCGTCGCCATCAGCGCCGACCGCGCAGGGGACATACTGCACGACCCGCGGCATCGGCCGGCCGGCGTGCTCCGCCGCCGCACGCAGCGTTCGCGCCAACCGCGCGGTCGTGCGCGGTGGCGTCAGGTTCGAGACGATGAGCCCGTCGGCGACCAGGCCGCAGACCCGCAGCGCCGGCTCCCCCGCCGCCGCCATGTAGATCGGCGGATCGCGCCGAGGGGGCGGGAAACCAAGCCGCGCACCGTCGATGGCAAAGACCTTTCCATCAACGGTCGCCGGGTCGCCTGCCAGCATGGCGCGGATCACGGCGATCGCCTCGCGCACCGCGGTGACCGGTCGGTTGTCGATGAACCCCATGCGCCGCACGGCCGCCGCGATCCCCGAGCCGATGCCGAGGATCGCCCGCCCGCCGGAAAGCTCGTCAAGGGCTGCGAAATCCATCGCGATCAGCGTCGGGTGGCGGCCATACGGGTTGGCCACGCCGACGCCGATCCGCACCCGCTCGGTCGCGGCGGCGCAGGCGCCGGCTGTCGCCATCACCCCGCGCTGAAAGGGGTTCTCCGCGAACCATACCGAGGCCAGCCCGGCCGCTTCCGCCGCTTTTGTCAGCGCGACGCATCGGCGTGGGGCGAGCGCGCCCGACAGCCGGATGCCGATCTCGGGAAGCCCCACCGCCATCGCCACCGATCAGACGCCACCGGGCCGCGGCGCTTCGCTCGCCGGCGAGAAATGGACATGGACGACGCGCCAGTCGCCGTCCTCCTTGCGGAATACCATGGTCGAGCGCGACACGAAATCCTTGCCATAAGGCCGTGAAGGCACCGGGTCTTTGCCCACCCATTCGGAGCGCGTATGGCGCTCGCACCAGATCACCGCGAGCGTGTCGTTTACCACACCGCCGACATCGAACGGCGCCCAATAGCCGCTTGCGACATTCTCCTTGTAGTACTGCCACAACCGCGTCCAATGCTCGCGGCCCTTATAGCTGTGACCGTTCAAGTTGTAGAACACGGCTTCCGGCGCGCCGCTCCAGATGTCCTGCAGTCCGTCCCAATCGAAACGGCCGTTGACGTCGAGATATTGCTCCATGCGTTCGATCAGGCGGCGGCGATCCGTCGGCGTTCCGCCAATCAGCTTGGTTTCGTCCATCGCAAGCGTCCGCTCAGTGACGCGCGATCCTAGCGCAAGCCCGGCGCGGACGATAAGGTCGCACGATGACGCAAGCCCGTTACCTCTGTCCCGCCTGCGGCGCGTCGATACTGGCGGACCGGCCAGTGTGGCGCTGCGATTGCGGCAGCCACCTCAACCTGGCGCCGGGGCAGGGGATGAGCCGCGACCAGATCGACACGGCCGACGCTTCGCTGTGGCGCTATCGCGCGGCGCTGGCACTCGGCGGGCCGCCCCGCGTGTCGCTCGGCGAAGGTTGGACGCCGCTGGTAACGTGCGACTGGGACGGCGCGGCGATCGGCTTCAAGCTCGAAAGCCAGATGCCGACCGGATCGTTCAAGGACCGGGGCACGGCGGTGATGCTGAACCACCTATTGGAGGTCGGCGTCGGCCCGATCCATGAGGATTCGTCGGGCAACGCCGGTTCGTCGATCGCCACTTATGCAACGGCGGCCGGCATCCCGTGCCGTATCTTCGTCCCGGCGACCGCCCCGCGCGGCAAGGTGGTGCAGATCGCGGCGTCGGGCGCTGCGGTCGAAGCGATCCTCGGCACGCGGCAGGCGGTCACCGACGCGGCGCTCGCCGCGACCGGCGACAGCTTCTACGCCAGCCATAATTGGCAGCCGTTCTTTATCGAGGGCACCAAGACCCTGGCCTACGAGCTGTGGGAGCAGCTTGGCTTCGCGGTGCCAGACAATGTGCTGGTGCCGACCGGCTACGGCAGCAATATCCTCGGCCTGGAGCGTGGCTTCGACGAGCTGATGCGGCGCGGCGAGATCGCGCGCATGCCGCGGCTGTTCGCCGTGCAGGCGGCGAATTGTGCCGCCTTTGCTGCCGCCTGGTGTGGCGATGCAGCGTTTTCGCCACAACCGACCATGGCCGATGGCATCGCTACGGCGAAGCCGGTGCGCACCGCCGAGGTTCTCGCCGCGCTGCGCCGCGCGCGGGGTGGCGTGGTCGCGGTGCCCGAGGACGCGATCGCCCCGGCACTGCGCCGGCTCGGCCGGCTCGGACTCTATGTCGAGCCTACCTCGGCAACCGTCGGCGCCGCGCTGAGCCGCCTGCTCGCCGACGGAACCATCAGCCCCGGCGAAACGACGGTCGCCGTAATCACGGGACATGGTCTCAAGGCCGCCGACAAGATCGCCGAACTGCTGGCGATTTGACGCCGGCGGCGACTTCGCCGAGCGCGCATCGATGCTCTCTTCACAGCCGCTCCCCGGCGAAAGCCGCGGCCCACTATTCGGCGCCCGAGACGGTTGATCAATCGATCCCGGCTTTCGCCGGGAAGCGGTGAGAATGGGAGGGCGTTAGGGTCGCCAGGCGCGGCCTTCGAACTGACCGTATTTGAGGAAATGCTCGCCGGCCTCGTAGCCGGCGGCGGCGACGTCGGGGTGCTTGCCGAGATACCAGGCGGCGTCGAACCCGGGCGGCAGCCGGTCGCGCGGCGGCCGGCCGCGCAGCGCCAGCCGCGCCGAATGTTCCAGCACACGCAGCGCCGGGGTCGGCGCCTGGCCGAGATAGGTCGTCTCCCGGCGTGGGAAGGCAAAGGGCTGGCCGCGCAGCCGGACATATTCCTCGTGATAATCGAGATGCTTGTCGGGTACGGCTGCGTTTGTCGCTACCCCGCCATGCACCTGATGAAACGTGCCTTCGCCGAGCATCATGATCAGCCGCGTGTTCGGCAGCTCGCAGGCCCGGCGGTAGGCGTCGAGGTTGACGTAACCGCCGCCGGGACTCTGGAACCGCTCGTCGAGCCCGCCCAATTCGCGCCACCCAAGCCTGAAGCTGCGCGCGCACCGTGCCATGCGTCGCGCCCGCCAGTGCAAGCTGGCGCAGCAAGGCCAGCAGGCTGGCGATGCGCGGATCGTCGGGCGCGAGCGCGCCCTGGCGGTTCAGCACCTCGACCGGCAGCTGGGGCGGTGTCAGATAGACCAGCTCGCGGGCGATCGTATTGTAATTCTCGCGCAGCGCCCGGCTGCCGGGGCCGAACCCGGCGACCAGCAGCAGCCCCGCCGGCTCGACATCGAGCCGGAGCACCAGCAGGTCAGGGCGGTAGCGCGCGAGCACATAGGGGATCTTCCAGACATCGCCGCACCACACCCGCGAGCGGCGGTCGCGCTCGGCCTGCAGTGGGTGCGAGGGGAACACGTCGTCGATCGCCGCGACCAGCGTCGGCCGGGCGTAGCGCTCGACGTTCATGATGTCGCGCAGCACGTATTCCGAACGGTGCATCCCGTCGATAAAGGCGACGTCGATACCGCGCGCCAGGGCCTTGGCGGCGTGGGCCTCGAAGAAGCGGTCGCTGGTCTCGCGGAAAATGGTCGCGCCGGCCGGCGTCGCGACTTGCAGCTCCGGCGCCGGATCGACCGCGACCGCCGTGCCCGCGGCCAGCGTCAGGCTGCGGCCGTGCCGCACGCCGATTTCGAAATAGAGCTGCGGCGCCACAGTCTGGTGCAGTTGCTGGAGCGTCGCCAGATAGGATGCGGCGCCTTGCGTGCGGTCGGCTTCCGGCGGTGCGTCGAAAGCCGATTGCCCGACCATGCCGGACGACACCAGCCGTCTTTGTACCTCCTCCTGTGCCGCGGTCAGGTTGGCGACGATCTCGTCGACCACCGGCGCCGCCGCGGCGTTGTGGCGAAAGATGCCGACGAGATCGTTCCACGGCCCGCGATCGTCATGCCACAAATCGAGCAGCTGGCAGCCGTTGTAGCGGGCCAGCGCCCGGAACGAATCGGGATAGAAGCGATAGCAATCGACCGGGTAATTGTGGATCGGCCCTCCCGACGGCGCGATCAGGAAGAGATACCCGTCCGGCTTGAGGACCCGCATCATTTCGGCGAAGGACAGCCAGAAGAATTCGCAATGCTCCAGCATTTGGCCGGAAACGACGTAATCGGCCGAGGCGTCGGGAAAGGGCAGCTTGTAGGGATCGGCGAGGACTATATCGACGCCCGGCCCGCGCGCCCGGTCGCAGCCGACATAGGCAAACCGCTCGTCGGCGAAGATATGCCGGTAGGCGCCGTTGAACTCCTCGGAACCGATCTCGACGACGGTCAACGTCTCGCCAGGCGCGACACGCCGCGCCGCGACATAGAAGTCGTAGCAGCGCTGCATGTTCTCCAGGGATGACGCGTGCATCGTTTGCTGTGCCCGTCCGCGGTGACCGGGCACAATATACGGCAGCGACGCAGTCTTATCGTACTAGGCGCAGTAGCCGCTTATAGATTTGGGAGGCTGGAAAGGCATCGTGCGTCTTCGAGACGGCGCTCCGCGCCTCCTCAGGATGAGGGTTTTCTTAATGCCATCAAAGGCATCCCCTCATCCTGAGGAGCGCCATCGGGCGCGTCTCGAAGGACGCAACGACCGCTCCGCAGCGGTGTCGTCTGTCCCTATTTCTTCGCCGCGAGCAGGTCCTTGAGACCCTTAAGCGCCAGCGCGTAACCGTTGATGCCGAATCCGGCGACGACGCCCTGGCTGACCGCGGCGGTCTGTGAGGCCGGGCCGCGCCGGATCGGGTTGGAGATATGCACCTCGATGGTCGGGAACTTGACCTGCGACAGCGCCGCGACCAGTGCCGGATAGCCGGTGCCGAACGCCGCCGGGTTGAAGATCGCCGCGTCGAAGCCCTCGTCGTTCGCCTCGTAGATCTTGTTGACGATCTCGCCCTCGATATTCGAATGGAAGATCTCGACTTCCAGCCCCAGCTCGGCAGCAAAGCCGCGGATGCGCTCGTCGTATTCGGGGAGTTGCATCGGCCCGAAGATTTCGAGCTGGACCTTGCCGCGCATGTTCATGCCGGCGCCGTGGATCACAAGAATCTTGGGCATCGTGAGTGCTCCGTGAGTGGGGTGAGGCGAATGGGGGAGGGAATGCTAGCGCATTTGCCGCGCCCGCGCCTACCGCCGGCGACCCGCGTCCTCGGCGACCCGCAGGCCGAACACGCAGGCCTTGATCAACCCGCCGACATAGCCGAGCGCGCCGCCGCCTTCGAGACCGCCGGTCGCGCCACCCGCCGCGTAGAGTCCCGCGATCACCGAACCGTCGGGGCGCTTGACACGGCCGTGGTTGTCGATCGCGATGCCGCCCATCGTGTTGGTAATGCCGGTGCAGATCGGGATCGCGAAGAACGGCGGTGTATCGATCGGCTTTGGCTGACCGCCGCGCGTCGAGCGCGGCGGGGACAAGGCGGCGATCGTGCCGTCGCACACGGCGGCGTTGTAGGTCGCAACGGTCTCGGTCAGCGCCTCGGGCAGCAGGGATGCCGCTTCGGCCAGCGCTCCCAGCGTGTCGGCATGGTGGAGCGTGCCGCCGCCGGCGAGGAGCTGCGGGTTGGGCGGGATTTGCGCCGCCTTGCCGGCGGTCTCCCACATCGCCGCGTCGCAGATCACCGTGCCGCAGAGCGGATCGTCGAGCCGGGCGAGGTTGTTGCTGATCGAAATCCCGCCGAGGCCCTCGTCGAGGATGCGCCGGCCGACGCCGTCCACGACGATGCCCGCCACAGCGACGGCGTCGATCTGCGGGTAGGGCCACAGACCCTCATTCTCCATCGCCTCGCGGCTCAGCAGATGGCCATAGAAACGTTCGAGATGGACCAGCGCCGCGCCCGACGCCTCCGCCATCTTGAGCCCATCGCCGCGCGCGGTCCCGGCATGGCGCATCAGCACGCGGCCCTGCCGCTCCTCCAACCGCCGACGGAGCTGATCGATCATGCGATCGGGGCCGCGGCGTCGCCAATCCTGGCCGGCGACCGGCGCGCGCGGCGGCGCCAGCGTGAAGCGGTGCCAGTTGATCGGGCTGCCTTGGGTAAAGACCGCGCCCTGGCCCGCCAGCCAATCACCGTGCGCCCCGCATCGTCGGCGATCGCGGCGGCGAGCTCGGGGGCGGCCTCACCGCTGGTCTGCCGGTTGATCTCTTCAAGCAACGCATCGCGGCCGAGCTTCACGTCGTGGTAGGAGACGTGAAAGATGCCGCCGGCCCAGCGCGAACTGCACAGATAATTGTCGTCGGCGCCGGCTTCGATGACCGCCGTGCGCAGCCCCAGTTCGGCGCCGCGCAACGCCGCGCACAGCCCGGCAAAACCGCCGCCGATCGCGGCCAGGTCGAAACGCAGAAGTTTGCTCATGCCCATCCTCGCAACCATACGGACGCCGCATGGTGCCGCTCGCCGTGGAAGCTTTCGTGCCGGCCCCCACCCACCCTTAGCTGACGCTACGGGTCTCCCTCCCCCGTGTCCACGGGGGAGGGTTGGGGTGGGGGCCGGCACCGAAGCCAAATTCTACCGTGTCCGAAATCCCGTACGGCGGCTCGCAAGGACAGCATCGGGCAGGCCGGCATAGCAGGGAAGCCCTTGGGGCGCATGACAGAAGGGTGACGCGGGCGTATCGTTCCCGTGTCGTTCAGGCAGCAAGGCACGTTCGATGGCGATCGCGATCCGCCAGATCCACCCGGTCTTTGTCGGCGAGGTCAGCGGCGTCAATCTGCGCCGCCCACTGACGCCGGATGAGGTGGCGGCGATCGAAGCGGGCATGGACCGCTACGCTGTTCTCGTCTTCCATGACCAGAACATCACCGACGAGCAGCAGATCGCGTTCAGCCGCGATTTTGGCGGGATCGAGAATTCCGCGGGCGGCACGGTCACCAAGACGCCTGACAAGCGGCTGCACCCGCTGATGAACGACGTGTCGAACCTCGGCAAGGACCATAAGCCGCTTGGGCGTGACGATCGCACCAGGCTGTTCAATCTCGGCAACCAGCTCTGGCACTCGGACAGCTCGTTCCGCGCGATACCGGCGAAATACTCGATCCTCTCCGGCCGCATCGTCGTCGACACGGGCGGCAACACCGAATTCGCCGATATGCGCGCCGCCTACGACGCGCTCGACGACGCGACCAAAGCGCTGTGCGAAGGGCTCGTCTGTGAACATTCGCTGATGTACTCGCGCGGCAGCATGGGCTTTCCCGAGTTCACCGAGGAAGAGTGCGCGATGTTCCGCCCGGTGCGCCAGGCGCTGGTGCGGACCCACCCGAAGAGCGGGCGCAGGTCGCTCTACCTCGGAGGCGCGCGCCTTTCTGCGCCACCTCAACGAGGAGGCGACGCGCCCCGAAAACGTCTATGTCCACAGATGGCGGCAGTTCGACCTGGTAATGTGGGACAACCGCCAGACCATGCATCGGGTGCGCCGCTTCGACGAGACCAAGGTGCGCGACATGCGCCGGACCACCGTGGCCGGCGACGCGCCGACCGCGGAACAGGTTGCCGCCTAAGAGAATAAAAGCGCCGGTTTTCCCGCCGATAAAAGGGGAACCGGCCCATCGGGGTAGGAAAATTTGCGCGGAGACACGCCGGCCGCGGTGCCCAATCGGGGCTGGATCACCGCCTCGATCATGTTGGCGAACATCATGCAGGGCGTCGACAACACGATCGCCAATGTCGCCCTGCCGCATATTCAGGGGAGCCTCTCGGCCTCGCAGGACCAGATCGCGTGGGTGCTGACCTCGTACATTGTCGCCGCGGCGATCACCATGCCGCTGACCGGCTGGATGGCGGGCCGGCTCGGCATCAAATACGTGTTCCTGTTCTCGGTCGCCGGTTTCACGATCGCCTCAGCGTTGTGCGGTGCGGCGACGAGCCTCGAGCAGCTGGTGTTGTACCGGGCGCTGCAGGGCGTGTGCGGCGCCGGGCTTATTCCGCTGTCGCAGGCGACATTGCTGTCGATCAACCCGCCGGAGCGCCACGGCCATGCGATGGCGGTCTACGGCATCGGCACGATCATCGGGCCGATCAGCGGTCCGCTGCTGGGCGGCTATCTGACCGAGAATTTCAGCTGGCGCTGGATTTTTTACGTCAACCTGCCGGTCGGGCTGCTGTGCATCGTCGGCGTTCTGACCTTTATCCGCCACACCCGGAACGTCCACCGCGAGGCCTTCGACGTCTTCGGCTTCCTGAGCTTGAGCGTCGCCATCGGCGCGATGCAGCTGATGCTCGACCGCGGCGAATTGAAGGACTGGTTCCACTCGACCGAGATCTGGACCGAAGGGACCATCGCCGTCCTCGGCTTCTATCTGTTCATCGTGCACACGGCGACCAGCACCGGCAGCTCGTTCATCAACCGCGACTTGCTGAAAAACGTCAATTTCCTCGCCGGCACGGTGCTGATGTTCTCGATCGGCGGGATCATGACCGGAACCATCGCGTTGCTGCCGACGATGCTGCAGCAGCTGATGAACTACCCGGTCTTCACCACCGGCCTCGTCGTGTCGCCGCGCGCCTTTGGATCGATGCTTGCAATGTTCTTTGTCGCCCGGGTGATCAACCGGATCGACAATCGCCTGATCATCCTGTTCGGCCTGGTGCTGACAGCGTTCGCGATGTGGCAGATGACGCAGTTCTCGCTCGATATGGACGCGACGCCCATTATCACCTCTGGCTTCATTCAGGGGTTCGGGCTCGGCTGCACATTCGTGCCGCTCAACATCACCGCGCTGTCGACCTTGCCGCGCCATATCCTGACCCAGGGCACCGCGATCCGCAGCCTGATGCGCAATCTCGGCGGCAGCGTCGGCATCAGTATCCTGGTGGCGATGCTCGCGGAAAACACCCAGACCATCCACTCGCGACTCGTCGAGAGCTTGCGGCCGGACAATCCGCTGATCCATTTCCCGCTGTTGGGTACGCCGTACAGCCTGACCGCGCCAAGCGGCATCGCGGCACTCAACGCCGTGGTGACGCGTCAGGCTGCGATGATCGCCTATATCGACGATTTCAAGCTGCTGATGCTGGTGTGCCTGGCGTCGATCCCATTCCTCCTGCTGCTGCGCGACTCGACGCCGATGAAGACCGCCGCGCCGGTGGCGCCTGCCGCCGCCACGGCCGCCGCCGATGACTAGGCCTCGGCGATGATTTCGGAACGCGCCACGGCGCCCGCCGCGCCGATCAATCGCGGCATGATCACCGCGACGGTGATTTGCGCCTGCGTGCTGCAAGGCATCGACACGACGATCGCCAATGTCGCGCTGCCGCATATCCAGGGCAGCATGTCGGCGGCGCAGGACCAGATTTCCTGGGTGCTGACCTCGTACATCGTCGCCTCGGCGATCACCATGCCGCTGACCGGCTGGCTCGCGGGCCGGTTCGGCATCAAATTCATCTTCATCGCCTCGGTGATCGGCTTCACGGTCACCTCGGCCCTGTGCGGCGCCGCCGAGACCTTGCCGCAGCTTGTCGTCTACCGGTTGCTGCAAGGGGTGTTCGGCGCCGGATTGGTACCGCTCGGCCAGGCGACGCTGCTGACCATCTACCCGCAGGAAAAGCACGGCCAGGCGATGGCCATCTTCAGCACCGGGGCGATGATGGGACCGATCCTCGGCCCGACGCTGGGCGGCTGGATCACCGACAACATGAACTGGCGGTGGTGCTTCTACATCAACCTGCCGGTGGGCGCGCTGTGCGCCTTGGGCATTCTGATCTTCATCCGGCAGAACCGCGCGGTGCGGCGGGAATCGTTCGACGTCTTCGGCTTCGGCACGTTGAGCCTGGCGATCGGCGCGCTGCAGATGATGCTCGACCGCGGCCAGCTCAAGGACTGGTTTCATTCCACCGAAATCTGGATCGAGGCGATCATCGCCGCGCTGTGCTTCTATCTGTTCGTGGTCCATACCGTGACCGCGGAGGAACGCTCCTTCGTCAGCCGCGAATTGCTGAAAAGCCCGAATTTCATCGCCGGCAGCCTGTTGATGTTTGCCGTCGGTTGGATCCTGAGCGGCACGCTGGCGCTGATGCCGTCGATGATGCAGGACCTGTTCAACTACCCGGTCTTTACCAGCGGCTGGATGATGGCGCCGCGCGGCTTTGGCACGATGGTGGCGATGATGATCGTCGGCCGGCTGATCAACAAGGTCGACGGCCGCCTGTTCATCCTGGTCGGCTTCCTGCTGACCGCCGCCTCGTTATGGCAGATGACCGGCTATTCGCTCCACATGGATTCCTGGCCGATCCTCTTCGCCGGCGTCGCGCAAGGCTTTGGCCTCGGCCTGACCTTTGTGCCGCTGAACATCCTCGCGCTGTCGGATTTGCCTAGGCACATCCTGACTCAGGGGACCGCACTGCGCGCCCTGATGCGGATGCTCGGCGGCAGCGTCGGGATCAGCATCCTCGAGGCGAAGCTGGCGCAGAATACCCAGATCGTGCACTCGCAGCTGGTGGAAGGGCTGCGGCCCGACAACCCGTTGCTGCATTCTTTGGCGCCGCATTTCAGCCTGACCGCGCCTGCCGGCATCGCCGCGCTCAATGCCGAGGTCACCCGGCAGGCGGCGATGATCAGCTATATCGACGATTTCAAGCTGATGATGCTGGTGATTCTTTGTGCGTTGCCGTTGGTGCTGCTGATTCGGCCCCCGCGGCGGGCCGCGGTTATTGCGCCGACACCGGCGCGCTCGGCTCCCGCCGCCGCCGGCGAGGATTAGGTAATAAGTGATCTGAAAAATATAGCAATTCGACCAGCGGGGACGTCGCCGAACGAATACTCTCCTAAAAATGTCGCCCTACTAATCTTCAGCTCATCTGGGAGTCTTTGCCTCGGCGGCAAGGCGGCGATAGCGTACTTGGCTATTCGCCAAATGGCTACGCATCGCCTCGCGCGCGGCATCGACCTCGCGATCGGCGATCGCGGTGGCGATCGCCACGTGCTCCCGCTGAAAGGTTTCGAGATAGCTGCTTTGGCCCTCGGGGCGATGGGCGCCGACGCGGATGCTTTGCCGCGGGATGATGAAGCGGCCGAGATACTCGAGGAAATGCGCGAATTGCGGGTTGCCGGTCGCCGCCGCGATCGCGCGATGAAAGGCGAAATCCTCGGCGATGGCGCTCTCGCCGCGGTCGAGCGCGGCATCGATCGCTTTCAGTGCCGATGCCACCCGCTGCCGCGCCGTTGGCGAGCCGCGCTCCGCCGCTAATCCAGCGGCCTCGACCTCGACGCTGGCGCGCAATTCCATGACATCCAGCACCTCGGCGATCGACGGGAGCCCGTCGATCGCGAGCTGGAACGGGCGGCGATCGGCATCGGCGGCGACAAAGGCGCCGGCCCCCTGACGTGTGACGATCAGCCCCTGAGCCCGCAGCGCCGCGACCGCCTCGCGGATGACGGTGCGGCTTACCCCCATGGCCGCGACCATTTCCTGCTCGGTCGGTAGTTTCGCGCCGGGCGGTAGCCGCGCGGTGGCGATCTCGTCGGCGATGCGTTCGGCGATCTCGCGCGTCAACCGTGGCGGCGGTCGTACGGGACGGAGCATCGCGCCCTGGGAGCTGCGTCTAGGCAAACGCGGGTCTCGACACTTATCATGTTATCATATAAATCCGCTAACACGCGGCAGCGGCGAGGTCAATCAAACCCGCCGCGGCCGCGAAGGGAAGGGGAGGGAACATGCGCAGACGAGATTTGCTGGCCGGCGCCGGGGCGCTGGCGCTGAGCGCGAGCGCGGCTTCGCGATATTCTTTTGCCGACGACAAGACCGTGCTCAAGGCTTCCGACGTGCATCCGGACGGCTACCCGACCGTCGTCGCCATGCAGAATATCGGCAAGAAGCTCGAGGACGCGACAAAGGGCCGGCTCAGCATACAGGTCTACGCCTCGATGCAACTGGGTGGCGAAAAGGAGACTATCGAGCAGACTCAGCTCGGCGCGATCCAGATCGTCCGTTGCAGCGTCGGGACGCTCGGGCCCGTCGTCGACGACATCAACATCTTCAATTTGCCGTTCGTGTTCCGCGATGTCGCGCATATGCGCAAGGTCGTCGACGGCGCGGTCGGCCAGGAACTGCTCGACAAGGTGACCAATCATCCGACCGCGAACCTGATCGGTCTGTGCTGGATGGACGCCGGCGCGCGCAGCTTCTACACGATCAAGAAGCCGGTGCACGGCATCGAGGATCTAAAGGGGCTCAAGATCCGCGTTATCGGCAACCCGATGTTTGTCGATATGGCGAACGCAATCGGCGCCAACGGTGTCGCGATGGGCTACGATCAGGTGTTCAGCGCACTGCAGACCGGGGTCATCGACGGCGCCGAAAACAACCCGCCGAGCTTCGTGTTCGACAACCACTACCAGGCCGCCAAGTTCTACACCGACAGCCAGCACCTGATCATTCCGGAGATGCTGGTCTATTCGAAGCTGTCTTGGAACAAGCTGTCGGCCGACGACCAGGCGTTGATCAAGAAATTCTCGCGCGAGGCGCAGGCCGACGCCCGCGAATTGTGGGACAAGAAAGAGGCCGACGCGTTCGAACGCATGAAGGCGGCCGGCATCGAGGTCGACCACATCGCCGACAAGAAGCCATTCCGTGACGCGGTGAAGCCGGTCTGGGATAAATACGGCGCCAAATACGCCGACATGGTCAAAAAGATCGATGCGGTGATGTGAGGCTCGACCGGCGTCAATGCGCCCTTCGAGCCGGCGCTTCGCGCCTCCTCAGGATGACGATGTTCTTCATGCCATGCACCGACCTCCGCCACCGTGAGGAGCGCCAGAAGGCGCGTCTCGACGGACGCAAATTATTGATGCCGGTCCAATGATCCAGACCATCCGCCGCGCCATGGATGCGCTCTACTGGCTGTGCGCGGTGATCGCCGGTATGGCGCTGGTGGCGATTACCGTCGTCGTGCCGTGGGGCGTCTTCACCCGCTATGTGCTGCACAGCGCCGCCTCATGGCCCGAGCCGATGGCGGTCCTGCTATCGATCGTGCTGACGTTTTTCGGCGCGGCGATGGGCGTGCGGGCGGGCCAGCATATGCGCGTGACGGTGGTGCGCGACCTGCTGCCGCGCGGTCCGCAAATCGTCGTCGACATCCTTGCCGAAGCGCTGCTCGCGGCGATCGCGCTGTTCATGGTGGTGTGGGGCGGACGCCTCGTGCAGGCGACGTGGTTCCAGGCGATCGCCGAATTCCCAGCGCTGTCGGTCGGGATCACCTACCTGCCGATCCCGATCGGCGGCGCGATCACCTTGCTCTTCATCGCCGAGCGCGCCGCGATCGGCCCGCCGCCGCAGGAAGCGGACTGGCGCACTTCGGCACCGGATTGAGACCGAGTTGATGATGCATTTCGATCGAGGCGTTGGTGCCGGCCCCCACCTACTTGCAGCTCACGCTGCAAGTCTCCCTCCCCCGTGGACACGGGGGAGGGCCGGGGAGGGGGCTGGCACCGAACCCGCGATGCCGTTCAATCGAGCACGGCTCTAGCCATGGACATTCTCATCGTTCTCGGCGTGCTGTTCGCCGGGATCGCGCTCGGTCTCCCGATCGCCTATGCGCTGGCGATGGCGGCGTTGGCGGGTGCGCTGTGGATCGGCATCCCAGTCGAAGCGGTGATGCTGCAGATTTCGAGCGGCGTCAGCAAATTCGCGATGCTGACAATCCCGTTCTTCGTGCTCGCCGGCGCGATCATGGCCGAGGGCGGCATGGCGCGGCGGCTGGTGGCGCTGGCCAATGTCATTGTCGGCTTCGCGCGGCTGCGTGGCGGGCTGTCGCTGGTCAATATTGTCGCCACGACCTTTATGAGCGGGATTTCCGGGTCATCGGTCGCCGACGTGTCGGCGATCGGCTCGGTGATGATCCCGCAGATGGAGCGGTCGGGATACCCGCGGGTCTTCGCCACCAATGTGACGATCGCCGCGTCGGTGCAGGGCCTGCTGGTGCCGCCGAGCCACAACGCCGTCATTTATTCGCTGGCGACCGGTGGGACGATCTCGATCGCCAGCCTTTTCATGGCCGGCGTCATGCCGGGCCTATTGCTCGGCGCGACGCTGATGCTGCTCTGCCTTGTGCTCGCCTACCGCAACGGCCATCCCACCGGCGAGGCCGTGCCCTTGCGCGACGCGCTCAAGATCGCGGGTGAGGCGATCTGGGGGCTCGTGACGCTCGTCATCATCCTGGGCGGCATTCTCGGCGGCGTGTTCACCGCGATCGAGGCGGGAGCCGTCGCCTGCGTCTATGCCTTCGTCGTGACGATGTTCATCTACCGCGATTATCGCTGGCGGGACCTGCCGCTGCTCGTCTACCGCACGCTGCGCACCGTCTCGATGGTGATGATGCTGATCGCCTGCGCCGCCAGCGTCGGCTACATGATGGCGCTGATGCAGATGCCGGCGAAGATCACCGCCTTCTTCCTCACGCTGTCGAGCAACAAATACGTCATCCTGATCATGATCAACGTGCTGCTGCTGGTGCTCGGCTGCGTTGTCGACATGGCACCGTCGATTCTGATCACAACACCGATCCTGCTGCCGGTGGTCATGAAATTCGGCGTCGATCCAGTGCATTTCGGCATGATCATGCTGATGAACCTCGGCATCGGGCTGTGCCATCCGCCGGTCGGGGCGACGCTCTTCGTCGGCTGCGCCGTCGGCCGCGTGCGCATGGAAGACGTCATGAAGCAGATCTGGCCGTTTTACGGCGTGATGTTCTTGGTGCTGATGCTGGTCACTTACGTCCCTGCGATATCGCTTTGGTTGCCGCGTTTGCTGAAGCTTTAGCGCGACAGTTTCCGCGGGCCTGAAATGCTGCGATTTCACGAGCACAACTTGCCGCGGCCATTGCCCGTCTCTGCCCGTTATGAGACAAGGGCAGCGGGTGTGGGGTTCGCGGAATTGTCGCGATGAGGCCGTTTTGGCTTACTCGGCGGGCATTGTTTGCCGCGCCGTTAGTGATGGCGGCGCAACATCCGCTGCGGGCGCTCGCGGCCGACGCGGATTTCGCCGGCTTTATCGCCGCCGTGCGCCGCGACGCGCTGGCGCAGGGTGTCCGCGCCGGCACGGTCGACACAGTACTGCGCCGCGCCGAGTTCCTGCCGCGCGTCATCGAACTCGACCGCAAGCAGCCCGAGCACACGATGACGCTGGGCGGCTTTCTCGAAAAAATCGTCACCCAGCAGAAGATCAATGACGGCCGCGCGGCGCTGTCCGAGAACGCGGCGCTGCTGAGCCGCGTCCAGCAACGCTTCAACGTGCAGCCGCGCTTCATCGTCGCGCTCTGGGCGGTGGAAAGCGATTTCGGCCGGGTGATGGGCAATTACTCGGTCGTCTCGGCGTTGGCGACGCTGGCTTTCGAGGGCCGGCGCGCCGCTTATTTCCGCCCCGAACTGATCGCCGCGCTGCGCATCATCGACCAGGGCAACATCCGCACCGAGGCGATGCTCGGCTCCTGGGCCGGCGCCATGGGGCAATGCCAGTTCATGCCGTCGACCTTCCTCACTTACGCGGTCGATTTTGACGGCGACGGCAGGCGCGACATCTGGGGCGACCGCGCCGATGTGCTCGGCTCGATCGCCAATTATATCGGCCAGCTCGGCTGGCGCGGCGACCAGGGCTGGGGTCGCTCGGTGGTGGTGCCGCCCAATTTCGATCCAAAGATGACCGGGCTCGACATCCGCAGGCCGACAGCGGATTGGAACCGCATGGGGGTGCGGGCCGCCGACGCCTCGCCGCTGCCCGGTGTCGACGCCTCGCTGGTGATGCCCGACGGCAGCACCGGCCCGGCGCTGCTCGTCTACGACAATTTCCGCACCATCATGAAGTGGAACAAATCGACGTATTTCGCCGCTGCCGTCGGCATGCTCGCCGACGGCATCGGCGCGGGGTAGGGGGCCGCCCGCCGGGGGGCGGGCGTTTTAATGTGCTGGGGGGCACATTGTGGGACACTGGGGGAAAGGTTTTCGGCGGGCCGCGCTGCTCGCCACGGTGGGATTCGCGCTCGGCGGGTGCGGTGGGATTCCGTTTGTCGGCGGCGGCGGGCATCAGGCGCTGACGCCGCATCCGACCTACAAGGTCGGCGCGCCCTACACGGTGAAGGGCGTCACCTACCACCCGCGCGTCGACTATGATTACGACGAGACCGGCATGGCCTCGTGGTACGGCCAGGCGTTCCAAGGCCAGTACACGGCGAACGGCGAAATCTTCGATCTCAACGAGTTGACCGCCGCGCATACCACACTGCCGCTGCCGACCATCGTCGAGGTCGTCAACCTGCAGAACAACCGCGCGCTGCGCATCCGCGTCAACGACCGCGGCCCCTTCGTCAAGGGACGGATCATCGATCTGTCGCGCCGCGCCGCGCAGCTGCTGGGCGTTGAAGGCCCAGGCACGGCACCGGTGCGGGTGAGGGTGCTCAAGGACGAAAGCCTGCGCGCCGCCGCCATGGCCCAACGCGGCCGCATCAGCGAGGACGACAAGCCGCCGACCCAGATGGCGGCCGCGCCCGAGCCGCGGCTCCTTGTCGAATTGGCGCGTTATCATGTCGAAGTCGGGCCGGTCGCATCGGAGGAAGAGGCACGCCGGTTGTTGACGCAAATGATCGACAGCGGCTACCGCGACGCGCGGATCGTTTTCGATTAGATTGAGCCGATCCCGTCAATCGTCCGCGGTCGGCTCCCGGGCGGCGATCGGCGGGGCGGAGGCATCGATGCAAGCTCATTGGCGGCATAGGATCGCGGCTGTTGTCGCGGCGGCGCTGCTCCTGTCCAGCTCGGCCGTCGCGGTCGATGTCGCCGCGCAGACCAGGCCGGCCACCGCGCCGAAATCCGTCCCGCCAGGTAAGAAGGGGCCGGCGCCGACGACCCCGCCGCCGCCCAGTGCCGGCATCGACACGCTGGCGCGTCACGCGATGATTTACGAGGTCGATACCAACACGGTTCTGTTCGACAAGCGCGCCGAAGAGCGCATGCCGCCGGCGTCGATGAGCAAGATCATGACCGCCTATATCGTCTTCGGGATGCTCAAGGAGGGCCGGGCGAGCCTCGGCGACGAATTGCCGGTGACCGAGCACGCCTGGCGGCTCGGCGGCTCCAAGATGTTTGTCGGCATCGGCGCCCGCATCAAGATCGAGGATCTCGTCAAGGGAATGCTGATCCAGTCGGGCAACGATGCTTGCGTCGTGCTCGCCGAAGGCCTGGCGGGCAGCGAGGACGCCTTTGTCGACAAGATGAACCAGAAGGCCAAGGAACTGGGCCTCAAGGACAGCCACTTCGCCAACACCACGGGGCTGCCCGACCCGAACGAATGGATGACAGCCCGCGACCTCGTGAGCCTGTCGCGGCACATCATCAAGGACTTCCCGGAGTACTATCACTACTTCTCGGAGAAGGACTTCAATTTCAACAATATAGACCAGGGAAATCGCAACCCGCTGCTGTATAAGAACATCGGCGCGGACGGCCTGAAGACCGGCCATACCGACGAAGCGGGCTACAGCCTGACGGCCTCGGTCGTTCGCGGCGACCGGCGGATCATTGTTGTCGTGTCAGGGCTGTCGACGATGAAGGATCGCGCCGCCGAGAGCGAGCGGCTCATCGAATGGGCGTTCCGGGAGTACAGCAACTACAAGCTGTTCACCGCCGGCGACAAGGTCGACGATGCCGAAATCTGGCTGGGCGCGGAACCCAAGGTCGGGATGACCGTCGCCGACGATCTCACCGTCACGCTGCCGCGCCGCTCGCGCCGCGACATGAAGGTGTCGATCAGCTATGACAAGCCGGTGCCGGCGCCGATCAACAAGGGCGATCAGATCGGCAAGATCGTCGTCATCGCACCCGATGCCGAGCGCGTCGAACGGCCGCTCTTTGCCGCTGCAAGCGTCAAGCAGATCGGCATGATCGGCCGCATGGCGACGCTCGCGGGCTATCTGATCTGGGGCTCGCGGCACTGACGGCCGGCCGATTCATCACCGTCGAAGGCGGGGAGGGGGCCGGCAAATCGACCCAGGCCGCCCGCCTCGTCGCGGCGCTCGTCCGCGCCGGGATCGCGGCCGATGCGACGCGCGAACCCGGCGGCTCGCCCGGCGCCGAGGCGATCCGTGACCTTCTGCTGCGCGGCGACAATGAACGCTGGGACGCGGTGAGCGAGACCTTGCTGTTCTTTGCCGCGCGCCGCGATCATGTCGCCCGGACGATCCGCCCGGCGCTGGCGGAGGGCAGGTGGGTGGTCTGCGACCGCTTCACCGATTCGACACTGGCCTATCAAGGCTATGGCCGCGGCCTGCCGCTCGACGAACTCGACGCGCTGCGCCGTTTCACGCTCGGTGATTTCGGGCCGGACCTGACGCTGATCCTCGACCTGTCGGTCGAAGAAGGTCTCGCGCGCGCCGCACGCCGGCCCGGCGCCGCGGATCGGTTCGAACGGCTCGACCCGTCCTTCCATCAGCGGCTGCGCGACGGATTTCTCGCCATCGCCGCCGCCACGCCGAAGCGCTGCGCGGTCATCGATGCTTCAGGCGATGTCGACGCCGTGCACCACGCGATCGTCGCCACGGTCGCCGAAAGGCTCGATGTGGCAATCACATGAGCGCCGAACCGATCGCACCGCAGCCGCGCGCCAATCCCGAACTCGTCGGCCACGAAGCGGCCGAGGCCATGCTGCGGCAGCTCGTTGACGGCCGCCGCCTGCCGTACGCTTTGTTGCTCAGCGGCCCGCGCGGCATCGGCAAGGCGACGCTGGCGTTTCGCCTGGCGCGCTTCGTGCTGTCGGGTGCGGGTGAGGGGACCGGGCTCGATATCTTCGGCGCCCCTATGGAGCCGGGCCTCGCCGTATCGCCGGAGAGCGGCACGTTCCGCCGCGTCGCCGCTGGCGGTCACGCCGACCTGCTGACCGTGGAGCGCGCCTTCGACCCGCGCCGCAAGCGTCTGCGCAGCGAAATCGTCGTCGACGATATCCGCGAAATCAGCGCCTTCCTCCATCTGACCGCAGCCGAGGGCGGTTGGCGCGTCGTCGTGGTCGACGGCGCCGATGTGATGAATCGCAACGCGGCGAACGCGCTGCTCAAAATCCTCGAAGAACCGCCACGCCACGCGCTGCTGCTCCTCGTCGCGCACAGCGCGGGAAAACTGCTGCCGACGATCCGTTCGCGCTGCCGGCAGCTCAAGCTGTCACCCGTGCCGCCGGTCGAAGTCCGGGCGCTGCTCGACCGGTATTGCCCCGGCCTCGACGATGCCGAGGCGGCGACGATCGCCGATCTCGCCGAAGGCAGCATCGGCCGCGCGCTCGAACTCGCCGGTTCGGGCGGCGTCGAGCTTTATCGCGCGATCATGGCGATGCTGGCGGCGCACCCGGCGCTCGAGCTGTCGGCATTGCACGGCTTTGCCGATCGGCTGGCGCGGCCGGATGCCGAGGACTCCTACCGCGCGGTCGAGGAATTGCTGCGCCAGCATCTGGCGCGGCAGGCCGTGACCGCCGCACGCGCCGGGCGTACCGGTGAGGCGGCGCGGTGGGCGAGGGCGCGCGACGCGATCGGGGAGGACTTCGCCCGCGCCGACGGCCTCAACCTCGACCGCAAACAGACCATAATGGGCGCGTTCTTCGCGATCGAACGCGCCGCGTCGGCGCTCGACCTCTGATGATCGTCATTCCCGCGAAGGCGGGAATCCAGGGACAGTCGTCGGATCGCTTGCCCTAGACCCCCGCCTACGCGGGGGTGACGAGGCAGTTTTCATTCTCAGCGCTCCGACGCTAATTTCGCCGCACTCGTGTTCTACAAATCGAGGAGCATGCGAACGGCGGTTCTGGGCCTGGCTGTAAATCTCCTGCAGAAAACAGCCAAAACAGCCAACAGCATCATAATTGCAAGCGACAAGGACCATGCTGGTCGACAGCCACTGCCATCTCGATTTTCCCGATTTCACGCTGGAGCGCGACGCGGTGATCGCGCGCGCCTTCGCCGCGGGGATCGGCACGATCCTGACGATCTGTACGCGGCTCGACCAGTTCGACGGCGTGCGTGCGATCGCCGAGGCCCACCCGCGCATCTGGTGCTCGGTCGGTGTCCACCCGCACGAAGCCGAGCAATACGCCGACGTGATTGCCGATCGCTTGGTCACGCTCGCGGCGCAGCCGCGCGTCGTCGGTATCGGCGAAACCGGCCTCGATTTTCACTACGATTTGAGCGCGCGCGATGTGCAGGAGCGGGTTTTCCGTGCCCATATCGCGGCTTCGAAGAAGACCGGTCTGCCGCTCATCATCCATGCCCGCGAGGCGGATGACGCGATGGCGGCGATTCTCCGCGGCGAAAATCCGCCGCCCGGCGTGCTGCATTGCTTTACCGCCGGCCGTGCGCTTGCGGAGGCGGCGCTCGATCTCGGCTTCTACATTTCGATATCGGGCATCGTGACGTTTCGCAATGCCGAGGATCTGCGCGCCATCGTTCGCGATCTGCCGCTCGATCGACTGCTCGTCGAGACCGACGCGCCGTATCTCGCGCCGATCCCATACCGCGGCAAGCGCAACGAGCCCGCCTTTGTCGCCGCAACCGCGGCGTTTGTCGCCAATCTCAAGGGCATTGACGAAGCCGAACTTGCCGCCGCGACGACGGCGAATTTCTTCCGCCTGTTCGGCAAAGCGCAGCCGCCGCGATGAAGGTCACGATGCTCGGCTGCGGGCCGTCAACCGGGGTGCCGGCAATCGGTCCGGATTGGGGCGACTGCGACCCGGCCGATCCGCGCAACCGCCGGCGGCGCGCATCGCTGCTGGTGCAAAGCCGCGGCAAGACGGTGCTCATCGACACGTCGCCCGACATGCGCGAGCAATTGCTCGATGCCAATGTCGGTTGGCTCGATGCCGCCATCATGACCCACGCGCACGCCGACCATCTGCATGGGCTGGACGATCTGCGCTCGGTGAACCGGCTGATGCAGCAGGTGATCCCGCTTTACGCCGACCGCACGACGTTGGGCCAGATCGAGCAGCGTTTCGGCTATGCTTTCGAGCCGGTCGGGCCGGGCGGCTTCTACTTCAAGCCGACCGTAGCGCCGCACGAGATCGACGGCCCGTTTGAAGCCGCGGGGCTGCCGATTATCCCGTTCACCCAGGACCACGGCTATAGCCGAACACTCGGCTTTCGCATCGGCGCCCTCGGCTATTCCACCGACGTCACCGAGCTCGACGACACCGCCTTTACGGCACTCGCCGGCATCGAGCTGTGGATTGTCGATTGCCTCAAATACGAGCCGCACCCGACGCACAGCCATCTGGCAAAGACGCTGTCGTGGATCGCGCGCATCAAGCCAAAGCGGGCTGTGCTGACCCATATGGACCGCCAGCTCGATTATCGCGAACTCGCCGCCAAGCTGCCCCCGGGCGTCGAGCCGGGCCAGGACGGGCTCGTCTTCGAGTTGCCCGATCCATGATCCGCCGCGCCAGCCCAGCCGACCGCGGCGCCGTCGAAAGCATTGTTCACGAGGCGTACACGGTCTACATCGATCGCATCGGCAAGCCGCCGGGACCGATGCTCGACGATTACGGCGCTCTGATCGCCGCTGGCGCTGTGTACGTGTTGGAGCCGGACGACGGGCCCATCGCGGCGATCATCGTGCTGCTGAAAAAAGCCGATCATCTATTGCTCGACAATATCGCGGTGCGCCGCGACTGTCAGGGCCAAGGGCTCGGAAGGCAACTGATCGCCTTCGCCGAGGACGAGGCCCGCCGGCTGGGCTTCGGGGAAATCCGCCTCTACACGCATGTCACGATGGTCGAGAATATCGCGCTCTATACGCGGCTCGGCTTTGCCGAGACTGGCCGCGGTCGCGACGGCGGCTACGACCGCGTCTTCATGGCCAAGCGCCTCGCGTGATTGGCTCAATATTTTCCATAATATATATTATGCGACACAGCACACGCCGCTCACGTTCGGCGAGGCGAACATCGCCGTCGGCCTCCTCGTGCTGCTCGTCGCTTGGGCGCTCGGCGGGCGGCCCGGGATCGGCACCGTCGCCAACGCGACGCTGATCGGGCTCTTCATCCAGGGCCTCACCTCGATCGGCTGGATCGCAGTCGCTGGCCGACCAGGGGCTCGGCGTCCGCATCGTGCTCCTCGCCGTCGGCATCGCGCTCGCCGGGCCGGGGTCGGCGCTCTACATCGGCGCGAACCTCGGCGCCGGGCCGCGCGACACGCTGATGCTCGTCGGGCTCGGCGCAGCGGCGTCCGGGTGGGGATCGTGCGGGCGGCGATCGAGGTCTGCGCGCTCGCCGTGGGGATCGGCCTCGGCGGCGACTTCGGCGTCGGCACGATCGCATTCGCCGTGGCGGTCGGCCCGGTCGTCGAGGCGGGCTTCTGGGCGCTCCAGCACTCGCCGCTCGCGGTCCGTGAGACGATCGCCGGGCCCGGAGGTGATCGAGGGCTACTAGATCAAGCGCCGCAGGAGAGCGCCGCGCCCGCCCCGAGCAGCGCGATCCCGAGCAGGCGCGGCCACCCGAGCGCGATGTGCTCGACGCCGAACAGCCCGAAGCGGTCGATCACGGCGCCCATCGCGAGCTGTCCCGCGATGAGGAGGCCGATCGTCGCCGTCGTCCCGATCCGGCTGCCCGAGTAGGTGATCGTGAGCACGATGAGGAGGCCCATGAGCGCGCCGCTCCACAGCCACACCGGCTGCCGGGCCGCGGCCGCGTAGCCGGCGAAGCTCTGCCGCGTGGCGAGCAGCAGGACACCCGCGGCGAGCGCGGTCAGCGCCGTGGCGAACGCGAGCGCGCCGAACACGCCGACCCGGTCGCCGAGGCGCGCCATCACCGCCACCTGGACCGACCCCGCGACGCCCGCCACGGCCGCGAGGGTCGCCGGGAACGAGTTCACCGCCGGGCGTCGGCGCCGACTCGCGCCCTAGAATAGGCGGAGGGCGTTGCCTCGGTGTCGCTGCAATGGGCGAACCAGCCCATTCCCGGGATCGGCTGCTTCTCGCCGGCGGTGCCGCCGAGCCCCTGGGTCTTCGCGATGTCGGCCTCGATGTCGTCGCTCCCGAAGTACACGAGCGGCCCCTTGCCCGCCTGCTCCTGGTTCTCGGAGAACCGGGCGCGCGGCTCGCGCTCGACATGTGGTGGTCGGAGTCGGAGAACTCCTGGATCAGCCCGTCGAGGAACGAGCAGAACGCTGGCCGCGCGCCCCGTCGGCGGTTGCCACCTCGATCCACACGATCTTCCGCGGCATGTCCATCTCCTCTCGTCGGGTACGGGTCCGAGCAGAGCGGGCGTGGAGGGCCGGCTCGCCCGGCCCTCCGCGTAGCGCTGGTGCAAGTGGATCAGCCGGTGGTGACGAGCGTGCCGTCGACCGACGGCATGGTCTTGAAGACCTCGATCTCGGCCGTGTGGACCTCGCTGCGGCGGATGCCGACCGGCACTCGGAGTTGTTGCCCGGATCCAGGTCCTGGTCGCCGTGGAACGAGGGCTGGCCGGTGCACTGGTTGTTCGTGGCCACGAACTTCAGATGCGTCGCGATCGGCTGCGGCGACGCATCGAAGTAGCGGAGGCTCTCGTCCTGCGTCCCCGGCCGCGGGTTCGCGCCCGGGAACGAGTCGACCGGACCCGTGACGATCTTCGTCCAGCCTGCGGCGATGTTGCCGTCGCAGGTCGGGTTCAGGTTCGACGCGGTCGGCGTCGCGTCCGAGCGGCACGAGTACGCGTCGAACGAGCGGAGCCCCACGAAGCGGCTGCTGAAGAACGCCGAGACGCCGAGCCGGTTGATCGAGACGCCGGTGCCGGCGTTCCCGAGCTTGATGACGACCCAGCGACCGTTCACCGGCATGTTGCACGTGGCGGTCGGCGTGCAGCTCTGCGTGTTGCTGGTCGCCTCGTTGTCGTCGATCAGGTTGTCCGGGGTCAGGTTCGTCCCGGTCGCGGGAGCGTCGGTCGTGACCGTCGCGCCCTGCGCCGCCGACGCGTAGTTGGTCGGGAAGTGGAGCGTGATGTTCCGGGCCTCGCCCGCCTTGAGGTTCTTCACCTTGAACCGGAGGTGGCCGTAGCCCGGTGCCACTGCGACGAAGTTGTAGTAGCCCCAGCGTGCGTTCGCGGCCGCCGAGCCGCCCGCGAGCGAGCCCGCGCCGTTGGGCACGAACTGCGCCGTGTTGTCGAGGTTGCCGGTGGCGTTGGTGCCGGCGCCACCGTGGCCGGGTCCGTGTCGGCGATCTGCGTCGCGCGGGCCGAGTAGTCGCCCACGTAGATCTTCGCGTTCACCGGGACCGCGCTCCCCTCCTTCGAGACTGCGGAGAAGTTGAGCGTGGCGTTGGTGATGCCGACCCCGGAAGGTGCGTCGAACGCGGGCACCGGGTCGGTGTCGGCGTTGCTGACCGTGTTCTGCGTGTTGCCGAAGCCGTACATCGCGAAGCCCTGCCAGAGGATGTCGCGGTTGTTGCCCCAGGCGGGATTCGCGGTGAACCGCGCGAGATCGGCGGCGAGCATCGCATCGCGGGCCTGGGCCATCGTCGCACCGCGCGGCATGATCACCATCGCGTCGTAGTAGTCCTGGATCCAGCGGCGGTCACCGGGGCACGCGGTCGGGCGGTCTGACCGTGCGCGCAGGAGACATCGAGCGCCGTGCTCGGAGCCGGGAACCCGTGGCTCGCCGCGTTCGTCAGGAACAGCTCGCGGAGGCCGATCTGCACGGCGACCCAGATCTCGCCGTCGGCGTGCACCTCGGGCCCGACGATGTCGAACCCGTAGTCGCCGTAGTTCAGCGGATCCGTGTCCGGGTTGTTGCTCGGCGCCGGGAACTCGCCGCCCATCGGCCGGCCCGCGAGGAAGTCGCGGATGCCGTTGTAGCCGTTGCCGGTGGCGTACGCGCCCTCGGTGTACTTGTCCGCGCCCGCCGGGACCGGCAGGTGCAGCTCGTTGAAGGCGGCCAGCGCGTCGAAGTCGCCG
This sequence comes from uncultured Alphaproteobacteria bacterium, assembly GCA_963778385.1. Classification (GTDB taxonomy): domain Bacteria; phylum Pseudomonadota; class Alphaproteobacteria; order ATCC43930; family CGMCC-115725; genus DATARH01. Next base: position 78,548 of record CAVZUA010000052.1, read on the forward strand.
AACGCCTCGCCCATCCCGCCGGTGGCGTTGCCCTGCCGTGCGCCGACGCCCTTGCCGATCAGGCGGTTCTCGATCAGGTGGCCGAACTCGTGGCCGAAGACCGAGAAGTCGTAGGCGCCGTCCACGCACGGGGCGTAGAACGAGCCGGCCAGCGGCTGCCAGACGAACTGGTTCGTCGTCGGGTGCGCACCGTCGGCGCCGGTGCTCATGTTCGCGTTGTCGCGCTGACCGGTTGCCGCGCCGTCCTCGGCGTTCCCGATCAGGCCGTCGTTGGCGAGCGGCGCCGCGATCGTGGGGCCGCCCGGCGTCGGCGTCGTGTCGTTGGCCGTGACGCCGTTGTTGTACTGCTGCGCGTTCCAGTGGCCCTCGTCGAAGCCGAGGTAGTACGCCCAGTCGTGCATCACGTTGTGCCCGACGAAGAGGCTCGTCGTCGAGGCGTTGATGTCGTTGCCCTGCGGGTTCACCGAGGTGAGGACGTTGTTCGGGTTGCACTGCGACGTGTACCAGGCGTCCGTGAAGGGGGACTGGTAGTCGCGGGTCGCGCTCGTACCGCGGAAGCCCACGTCGTTGGGCGCGGCCGGAGGGGCCTGCCCGTACGTGTGACCGCCCGACCACACGCGGGCGTCGTCGACGTTGTTGCCCAGGTGCTGTTGTGCACGCCGTCCAGCCCGGGGAGGTCGGTGGCCTGGTCGTCCCACGGCATCTTCGATGCGACGCCGCCCGGGTACGTGTTCGTCGCCGGGTTGTCGCCCTTGATCACCGTGTTTCGCGTCATCCCGTCGAGCGAGACGCAGTCGGCGCCGGCCGTCCAGCAGAAGAGCGAGCGGCCGTCCGTGGTCGGGTAGTTCCACGGGTAGGCGTTCATGTCGTTGTACGGCATCGAGTGCTCGGGGCCAGCCACGTCGGGTCGGCGGCCGAGTTGAAGACCTGGTTCGTCCGGGAGAGCAGCTTGCCGGTGGCCGCGTCCACCACGACGGCGTACTGGCTCTGGTTCCCCTCGGTGCTCTTGGTGACGACCGTCGAGTAGGCGCGGACCGCGCCGAGCGCGGTCGGGTACGCGATCGGGTGCACCGACTGGTCGCCCATGAAGCCGGTGGCGATCACGTTGGTCGAGCCGCTCGACGTGCGGCCGAACGCGGTGACCTGCCGCGCTGGAGATCGAGTGGCTGGCGTAGCCCGCGGCCCGCCAGGCGGCCAGCGGCGTGAGCCTGTTCAGCGCCGTGGAGGTTCGCAGTGCCCCGCGCGATGGTCGACGAGACGTACGTGATCTTCCAGCCGGCCTTCTCCGAGCCGACGATGTTGATGGCGACCTCGCTGGTCGGAGAGGACGCCGCCGAAGGTCTGCCGGAAGATGACGGCATGGTCGGTCCGCGTGCCGCGCAGCGGCGCCGCGGTCACGAGCGTGAGGTTCCGCAGGTCGACGATGCCGAAGAGCCGGCTGTTGCGAGCGAGCCACTCCGGGCGGCCGCGGCGGCGGTCGGCGCCCTTGATCGCCGGTGGCCACGTAGCCCTTGTTGTTGAAGATCGTGCTCGGGGTGCCCGGTTGCTCCAGGTCACGTTCGCCTCAGCGATTCCGCGGCCGCCGACTGCGCGCTGTTCGGGCGGCTGGAGCTCCGCGCTGGCGTCGTAGTCGGGCAACTGGTCGTTGTTACACCCTCGATGTAGACGATGGCCAGGCCGGTCGACGGCAAGGCCAGAGCGAGTACTGCGAACGCCGCGAGGAGAGCCAGCGCAGCTCCTGCCCGGCACGCACGCTGCAAAAGCGGTGCATGTATCCCCCTTGTAGCCAGCTTACGGACGCGGAAACGGGTAACGAGCCGCATTCGCTACCTGTCCGCGAGGCGTTCTTACCACAGGCGCGCGCCGGAGCAACATCGAATGGTCGGACCCATACCGAGTTTCTCGCGCCGGCCGGCATTCGACCGGGCCAGGATCGGATCGCCCTCGGCAGGCCGCGGCGGCCGCACGGTTAGGCTCCGAGACTGTCTCAACCGACAGGAGAGCCGTGATCAGAGCGTTCGTGCTGTACGACGAGGAGCCCGAGGCGAGCGGTACGCCAGCCACGTCGAGCTGTGCCAGGCGGTGCCGGGCGCGAGGCGTTCCGCCACGGCCGGGTCTTCGGCTCGCCGATGGGCGATCCGGCCTACCGCTACTACGCCGAGTGGGAGTTCGCCGACATGGACGCGTTCAAGGCCGCGGCGCGGCTCGGCCGAGTTCATGGCGACCGGCAAGGACGCGATGGAGAAGGGCGGCGATTCACGGTGCTCTTCGCCGACGTCGCGTGAGCTGAGCCTCCGCCCCCCGCCCGGTCGATCCGCCGAGCTCGGGTTCGAGCACATCGTCTACGAGAAGAACGGCCCGCGCGCCACGGTCACGCTCAACCGGCCGGAGGTGCTGAACGCGTTCGACTTCCTCATGCTCCGCGAGCTGGCGCGCGCGTTCGAGGACGCATCGTGGGACGACGACATCCGCGTCGTCGTCGTCACCGGCACGGGCCGCGCGTTCTGCGTCGGCGCCGACCTCCGCAAGTGGGGCGAGGAGCTCGTCGGCAAGCCGAAGGAGTACTGGAAGTGGTTCGGCGCCTTCAAGGACATGCACGACCGGCTGCGCGAGATCGGCAAGCCGACCGTCGCGCGCGTGAACGGGATCGCGGTGGGCGGCGGCAACGAGCTCCAGATGGCGTGCGACCTCGCGGT
>CAVZUA010000053.1:0-117381 GCA_963778385.1 uncultured Alphaproteobacteria bacterium
CTTACTGTCACATAGTCGTGGCCGTGTCCTCTGCCATCAAAGATATGAACTCCGGCGACGTTGCTTACCGCCGCCTCCTTTAACCCAAGCGCGGGGGGAAACAACATTCCTGTTGCGGCAAAGAGATACCGCCCCTTGAGCGTTGCCAGTGTGCACTTTGGCGCGCCGTCGTCGGCAAAGCCTTGCTGCATGGTGACCAGTCCGACACTCGCGAGCATCCCAATACTGAAGACCCCTAGTCCTATCCGCTTCATGTTCGCCTCCCTCCTTCGAACGAGTTCGCCAGCTCCGGCCCGACCGTCATGAAACTGTCGACCGCGGTCGCGCTATAAGGCGGCCCTAATATCCGTTCGCTTACCTGCGTTCCCCACTCTAGGTCGGATCAAGCAAGTGCCTTTCGATGGCCGGACCTCGGCAACTAAGGGCCACTGGCGGTGTAGGAAGCTAGGAAACCGTCCTAAAATGTTCGGAAAAGTTCCAAATCCATACGAGTGACGCTAGCGACTAAAGCCGTTAAGCTAATGCCGACGAGGATCCAGGCTGTTTTCAGCCGATCGGAGGCTCAGCCATGGATCCGGGCACATCGGCCGGTACAACGCTGCTTGGAAAATTCCGGTTCGACCGGCGCGGTGGCGGCCTCTTCGATCTCTGCAGCGGTGCTCGGGTGGCCATCGGGTCACGGGCGCTCGATGTTCTCGAAGTATTGATCCAGCATGCCGGCGATCTCGTCTTAAAGGACGAGATCTTGAAAGCGGTCTGGCCGCGCACGACGGTTGACGACAGCAACCTGACTGTCCAGATCGCGGCGCTGCGGCGCGCCCTCGATAATGACGGGTCGGAGGGCAGCGTCATCCAGACCGTTCCCGGCCGGGGCTACCGTTTCGTGGGGAGTGCAACGGCGAACGAGCCCAGACCAGCCCTCCTTCCGCCAATGCCTTTCGAAAACGGTCATGACCCCGCCGGCACACCTGTCGCTTCTGTACGGCCTATGGATCTCGTCGTACCGTCGTCAGTTACGCTACGCCGTCCAAGGCACGGTCCCCAGATCTTGTTGATAGCGGTCCTCCTGCTCGCCGGCGGAGTATCGTTCTTTTGGACAGAGAAGCTTCGGTCGTACAGCGAAGCGCCGGCTCCCCCGCCGCGCCTTTCGTTTGTCGTGCTGCCCTTCACAAATCTTAGCGACGACCGGGACCAACAATATTTTGCTGATGGTGTCACCGATGATCTGACGACCGATCTGACTCGGATCTCGGGCAGTTTTGTAATTTCGCGCAATACTGCGTTCACCTACAAGGACAAGGCGATCAACGCAAAGCAGATCGGCCGAGAACTCGGCGTGTGCTATTTGCTAGAGGGTAGTGTCCGTCGGTCGGGTAAGCAGGTTGTTATCAATGCCCAGTTGATCGACGTGCAAACCGGTGCGCATCTCTGGGCTGATCGGTTTGAAGGCGATATAGCCGATCTCTTCACTGTGCAGAACGAGATCGCCAGCCGCATCGCCGTCGCGCTTGACCGCGCGATAGTGCGCGTTGAGGCGACTCGGCCGACCGCCAACCCCGATGCGCAGGACTACATTTTCCGGGGGCGCGCCATCGGGATAAAGCCGGCGCCGCGCGAACCCTTTGCCGAGAAGATCGACCTGTTCGAGCGCGCCCTGACGCTGGACGTGCATTCCGCCGGAGCGCAGGCCTATTTGGCCACGACGTTGATGAACCGCGCGCTGGCTAACATCGGCGAGACGGATGCGGCGGACTACGCGCGCGCGGAGGATCTCGTTACGCAAGCCTTGGCGGCATCGCCGCGCAGCGCAATTGCGCACTACGCCAAAGGCCAATTGCGGCGCGCGCAAGGACGATTTGCGGAGGCCATTGGGGAATACGAGACGGTGCTCTCGCTTGATCGCAACTCCACCGACGCGCTGTTTGCCCTCGGCATTGCTAAGCTTTTCGCTGGAGCGATCGACGAGACGATCCCGCTTGAAAAGCAAGTGATCCGTCTTAGCCCGCGCGATCGCCTGCTGGGATCCGTGTATGCACAGATCGGGCGGGTTCATCTGATGCAATCGCGCACCGAAGATGCGATCGTTTGGCTCGAAAAGGCCCAAGGCGACGTCCCGGGACTACCATACATTCACGCTTGGCTCGCCGCCGCCTACGGCCTCAGGGGCGAGACCGAACGCGGCGCTGGCGCGCTCGCCGAGGCGCGCAGGCTAGGTTGGTCCTTTCGGGACATCGCCCACATTCGCACCAGTGCTGCGACCATCGGCGCATCGCCGAAATACCGCGAATTGCTTGAGGCCACGATGGTCCCCGGCTTACGCAAGGCCGGGCTACCGGAGGAATGAGCGCCCCGCCGCGGCCGAGCCCTGATGGCCGACGCGGCGAGCGGGGCCTGGGCTGACCCGATCAGCGACATCGACCGGGCGGAAGCGGCGGCGGCACGCTGGGACGAGGTGACTGCGGGGGCGAATCAGATCACCTGGCGGTAGACAGGCCAGCCACTCGCTAAGGTCCTAATTGTCCCAGCCTTTCTGCCCGAGTTTTGGTCCGCCCGCTCCGAAGCTGCTACACTTCGCACGCTCGCATTGAACGCAGCGAGCAGCATCCCGTCACGGCAGCGCCCGGCCCTTTCCGACAGTTGGGGCCGGGCGTTTTCGCTTCAGTCCGGCCCGCGTCTTGGGGAAGGCCGCCGCAGCTCATCCGAAATCTGCCAACGCCTCTCATCGAGCCGCTTCTCGTCCTTGGGAGGCTCGCGCTGTTCGCGCTCGCGTTTCAGTTCCTCCATGCGTGCTCGGATTGCGGCGAAATCGTCAGCCGCGCGAGGCCGTCTCATCGTCTTCCTCCCGGTTGTGCGCGCGCCATACTGAGGCCGGCGTGCGTCAGCGACGTGACCCGGCCAGCATGCTCGCATTAGTTTGGACAAAGGCCATCGATAATATCGCGCTTTGTCGCAACTCGACTTTGTTCAGGCCCGTATCAGGGGCCGGAACTCGACGAACTAGTGCGTCGAGCGTTACTTCCAAGGAGCACGGTCATGGCCCAACCCACGAACTGGAGCCTTGCAGGCTCAGGAATCTTTGTGCGGTACTCGGTCGCCGGTCCGCACATGCATTTTCAGCACGGTACGGTGATCCGCGATTTCTCGGGCACCAGATCACTGTAAACGAAGTGCCGGCCCTCGGGACGCTGGCGAGCGTCACGCTCTCTATTGTTCCCGATAGCGGTTCGAGCACATTCACGCTCTTTCTGCCGCGCGTGAACCTGCCAGACCCGCCGGCCTTGCCCGTTGCGGTGCCGGTTACCACTGAGGGCGTCACAGCGAACCATCATACCTCGATCGCCCCGCAGACCCTGCATGGACAGCTGGACTTCTACACCGTCACTGTGCTGCACGGCACGGCCAGCTAGATAACGGAACCGGCGCTGGCGTTCCAAGAGGCCAGCGCCGGCCTCCGCCATCCAGCGTATGTGCAGTTAGTTGCCCCCGAGTGGGCGTCCAACCCTACGGTGGTTTGACGCGAGCAACACCATCTATCGGCGCTCAGGGGACCTGCCGTAAGTCCTCAGCGAGCCGCCTTTCACCGAGAACAGACATTGATCTCTCTGATTCCCAGCAAACTCTGCCGTTGCCTTCCGACCGTATAGGTCTGCTAGCTGCTCCTGATCGTGATGTCCTCGAACGGCGCCGTATAGGGGAAGCCGGCGATCCGGCCGAAGGACGACTTCGCCGACCCGCGGGCCGACGCCGTTGAGGAACGCGAGCTGCCAGATCGGCGCGAAGATCGCCTTCTCGTGCACCAGCCGCTGCATCTTTTCGAGGATCGCGGCCCGCTTCTTCGGGTCGAGTTCGTCGGCCTGCAGCGGGAAGAGTGCGTCGATGTCGGGATAGCTGCCATAGACGTTGGCGCCGCCCGAGACAACGAACGAGGCAAGCCGCGTCGCGGCGTTGCCGAACGCGCCGCTCGCCGCGCGCAGGATGCCCGCGTGTATACTTCTTGCTGGCATAAGCCGCGGCAAAACCGGCGCGCTCGATCGGCTGCAGCTTGCAGCGAATGCCGACCTCCTGCAAATTGTTCACCGCCACTTCGCCGATGTTGGAGTACGAGCTGTCGCAGTAGAACAGTCCTGCGTCGAAGCCATTGGGAAAACCCGGCTTCGGCCAACAGTTTCTTCGCCTTGTGCCGGATCGTAAACCGCGGCCGGCGGCTGCCAGTAATATTCGAAGCTAGTCGGGAATGATGCTGTTGGTGATCTTGCAGCCGCCGAGGAACAGCGCCTGGTTCATCCCCTCGCGATCGAGTGCGAGGTTGGCGGCCTGCCGCACGCGCAGATCATGCCATGGCGATTTCGGGTCCCACTGCTCGGGGAAGTAGATCCAGTTCGGTGCCTGCAGGACGATCGACTTGATGCCGAGCCCGGGCATGCGTCTGCAGGTCCTCGGCAAGCTCGCCTCGGATCGAATAGGCGATGTCGAACTCGCCGCGCCTTCAACCCGGCGAGCCGGGTCGACTCGTCGGGGATCGACTTCATCACCACCCGCTTGACGGCCGGCGCTCTTGCGCCAATACCCCTCGAACGCCTCGAGCACCAGCTCGATCCCGGGCGCTGAACGACACGAATTTATAGGGACCGGCGCCGATCGGGTGCTTCAGGAAGCCGTCGTCACCGACTTTTTCGACATATTTCTTGGGAACGACCCATCCGGCGCCGCTGGCGGTCGAATAGAAGGTCAGAAAGTCCGGCCACGGCTTTTTGAGCTTGAAGCGGACGCGTCGAGCATCAGGGCCTCGATCGTCGCCACCTGATCCTTGATCAGTTTGCTAGGACGGCGCCGCGATAGCGCTCGAACGAGAACTTGACGTCCTCCGCGGTCACCGTCTCGCCATTGTGGAATCTGACGCCATCACGCAGCACGAATTCGTAGGCTGAGGCCGTCCTCGGACGTGGACCACGACTCCGCGAGGCATGGCGCCTGCAAGTTGCCTGGCATCGGCTTCACCATGGCGTCGTGCAGCGCATAAAGCACCATGAAGGGGGTGATCAGCGCCTGCGTGTCGGCGGGATCGAACCAGGTCGGCGCGAGCGAGACGTGGATGGCCCAAGTCAATTGGTCTTGTGGAGCGGCGGCGGCAACCGCTGGCCACGGAAGAGCCGCCTGCGCCGCCCCCATCGCGGTAAGCGCCAGCACATCACGGCGAGTGTGCATGTCAGCGGACGAGCCGCGCCCCGCAGCGCGGCGACTAAAAATCACCATTAAACGCTCCCTGAAACATGTCTTTTGTAAGCTTTGTGTCAGGATATGGCGCCGTTGGCGAAAAATCTCATCCGAAATTAGGCAATCCCAATCTCAAGAGTGTCCAAGTTGTGGCGGCCCGCCGCCTTGGCAGTGACCGCTTCCGGCGCATCCTCGTTCATTGCAACGTGGCGCAACTAGGCGACGACAAATCGCCTTAAATTTCAGTTCGTTGTACCTCTTGTGCTCGTTGCCACGTTGCGCCACATTGCACCATACTGCGACGAATTTAGTATGGTAAGGAGTAGGGCTGGTGGCACGACCGTATCACCGGTTGAAGGACGGCATGCTCAGACGACTGGGGCCGGGCCGCCACGCTGATGGCGCTGGCCTCTATCTCGTGGTCGGCGCAAGCGGATCGCGCTCCTGGATCTTCCGATACCGGGTGCATGGCCGGCTGCACGATTACGGTCTTGGTCCGCTGCGCGACGTCACCCTGGCAATGGCGCGGGCGAAATCGCTCGACTGCCGGCGCGCTCGCCTTGCTGGTATCGATCCGATTAATGAACGCCGGGAACGGCGACAACAGGAGAAGCTTGAGATCGCCCGGGCGATCACCTTTGCCCAGGCGGCCGAGCAATTCATCACCGCCAACCGCGCCGGCTGGCGCAATCACCGGAGCGAGGAGCAGTGGCGGCAAACCCTGGCTGCCTATGTGCTACCGGTCATTGGCGGGCTCTCCGTTGCGGCGATCGACACGACACTCGTCCTCAAGGTGCTGGAGCCGATCTGGGCGACCAAGACCCAGACTGCCACCCGCGTGCGCGGCCGGATCGATGCCATCCTCAACTGGGCGGCGACGCGCGGCTACCGTCAGGGCGAGAGCCCGGCGCGGTGGAAAGGGCATCTCGAAAACCTGCTGCCAAAGCCCGCCAAGGTGCACACAATCGAAAACCACCCGGCCCTGGTCCATGGCGAGGTCGGCGCCTTTATGGCGGAACTGCGACAACAGGCCGGCATGCCGGCACGTGTTCTCGAATTTGCCATCCTGACCGCGGCCCGGACCAATGAGGCAATCGGCGCCCGGTGGGCAGAGATCGACCTCACTGAGCGGGTATGGACGGTGCCAAAGGAGAGGATGAAGGCGCACCGCGAGCACAAGGTGCCGCTTTCCGACCCGGCGCTGGCGATCCTGACAGCGGTGGCGCCGCTCAGACACAACGGTTTTGTGTTCCCCGGCACGCGGCCCCAGCGCCCGGTCGGGTCGAGCGCGCTAAAGCAGGTCCTGCGGCGGATGCGTCGGGACGGCGTGACTGCGCACGGGTTTCGGTCGAGCTTTCGCGACTTCGCCGCGGAACGCACCGTCTTTCCGGCTGAGATCGCCGAATTGAGCCTCGCCCACACCGTCGGCACTGCGGTCGAGCGCGCCTATCGGCGCAGCGACCTGTTCGACAAACGGCGAAAACTGATGGACGCGTGGGGCGGTTATTGTGCCGTCGCGGCCAATAGCGGCGAGGTGGTGCCGCTGCGCCGGCGACGGGAAGCCCAGGTCGAGGCGGCATCGTGACGGACGAAGTGCCGCGATCATGAGCGCGCGCCGCTGCTGACCGGTCCGGCCCAGCAACCGCCGAAGGAGCCGCATTCCTGACAGCTGCTCGAAGAGGAGCTATATCGGCTTGATTTAAGGCCTTTGCCGGTAGCCCTTACGACGGGCACACCGTCGCCGCGACACTGGGTCGGGCGAAGCGCGCACGACGACCACGATTAGAGGCCTTCAACGGGGGTCGATCACCGGCTGGCCAGCGTTACCGACAAGCGGAACGCGTGCTTTTATTGCCGACGCGATCGCGGTCACCCAGCGTCTAGGCTCTCTTGCCAGGTGCGTACGCCGTCGGTCACGCGTTCGAAAAAATTGCCCTGACCGACTGCTGTCTCTATGCCTCCGAGCCGCATCCGCTCTCGCACCTCGTCGCGCACGCGGGCGAAAGCCAGGGTGATGCCTCGGCCTTGCAACTCCTCGACGGCGTTCAGCAGCGCGTCGCCGGCGGTGGTGTCGATGAAATTCACGGCTTCTGCATCCACGAGCACATGTTTCGCCGGCGGGCGGCTCGCGGCCAGCGCAGTCTTCAGCTCCTCGTCGAGCCGACCGATGCTGGCAAAGAACAGGTCGCCACCCGGGCGCCAGATCAGCAGCCCCGGGAATGTGCGCGCCTCGGGGTGAAGCCGGACATCGCGATAGGCCTCCTCCCCCTGCAACTGGCCTAGCACTGCTCCCTTCGGGTGGCTGGTCCGATAGATCAACAACAGCAGCGACACCGCAACCCCGAGGGCGATGCCGTGCAGGACCCCCAACGTCAGTTCTCCGGCGACGACAGAGGCGGCTATGGCGAACTCCCAACGACTGCGGGCAAACAGCTCACCCAGGTAACCGGGCTTGGAGAGATGAAGCATTGCGGCGATGACGATGGCGGCGAGCGCCGGGTGCGACATGTCCCGGAACAATGGCGTCAATAAAACCAGAGTGAGGAAGCAAAAGGCTGCGGCGACAATGTTGGCGAGCTGGGTGCGAGCGCCAGCAGCCATCGCAACGGAGGTCTTGGACAGGCTGCCGACGACGAGGAAGCCGCCAAAAAGACCGCTCAGGATATTGGCGGGCCCGTGGGCAACAAGCTCCTGGTTGGGATCAATGTTCCCGCCGCCCTGCATGGCCGCGGCTTTTGCCGCACCGAGCGCCTCGGCATAGCCGACCAGAACGATGGCGAGCGCTCCCGGTACAAGTTCCCACAGTCTTGCAGGATCGAGGTCAGGCAGTACGAAGCGAGGCAGGCCGGACGGAAGGTCGCCGACGACGCTTATACCAGCGGCTTCGCCGCCAAACAGGCCGACGAGGATCGTGGCCACGACGGCGACGGCCAGGGCGGCGGGTAGGCGGGGCACAAAGCGCCGCAGCAATAGCATCGCCGAGAGGCTGAGCAGGCCGGTCAGCAAAGGGGCCAGTGTGGCGTCCGCCATATGCCGCAGCACGAAGCTGATTTTCTCGAAGAAATTGCCGGACGTGCCTTCGATGCCCAGCAGATGCGGTACCTGGCCGATGATGGTGACGCACACTAGGCCTTCAATGAACCCGCGCATCACCGGCGTGGGGATAAAGGCGGCGACCCAGCCCATGCGCAGTACGCCGAAGAGCAGAAAGATGGCGCCGATCAAGATTGCAAGGGTGGAGGTCAGCGCATTGAAGTCTGCCGTTCCCTGTACCGCGATAGCACCGATAGTCAGCGCCGAGATCAGTCCCGTCGCAGTGTCCGGGCCGACGACTAACAGGCGCGAGGTACCGAGCAGCGCGTAGGCGATCAATGGCGGGACGATTGTGTAGAGGCCCATGATCGGTGGCACGCCGACGATCCCGGCATAGGCCATGCCCTCCGGCACCATGACAGCCCAGACCGCGAGGCCGGCGAGGACATCCGGCAACAGCCAATCGCGACGGTAGGCTGGAAGCCATCCGAGGACCGGCAGCAGGCGTTGTGCGGTGGAGGCAGGGCCCGCCGAGAGGGGCATAGCTGGTCTCTTTCCTGAAGCAGAAGCCCGCTCCCCTGTCCAGGAAACTTACTCGGACAAGCTGCTTAGCGCAGCACTTCCGGTAACCCCATCAGCCAAGCCAAGCTGATCCAGATCAAGGCGTGAGGTCGCAATCGGCTCCAGTTAGAAAACTTGCAACGCCTTTAGGAGCGACAGGCGTCCGATGTACGAGAATGGCGCTATGCTGGCCATATTTCTGCTGATCTATAGCGCGGTCGCGGGCCGGATCGAGCGCTCGCTGATCAGCGGCCCGATTGTGTTCACCGCGGTTGGGTTTATCCTCGGCACGGATGGCTTGGGCATTCTGCGCATCCACATCGACGGCGAGGGGTTACGGGTTCTGGCGGAACTGACGCTCGCGATGGTTTTGTTCACCGATGCCGCCAACGCCGACTTCAGCATCGTCAAACGGAACCTTGGTCTGCCGGAACGGTTGCTGGCAATCGGTCTGCCACTGACAATCGTGCTCGGTTTTTTAGTCGCCGCAGTCGTCTTCCCCCGGCTCGAATTCTTGGAGATGGCTTTGCTTGCCGCGATATTGGCGCCGACCGACGCGGCGCTGGGCAAACCGGTCGTGACCAATCCGGCAGTGCCGGCGGCGATACGCGAAGCGATCAATCTGGAAAGCGGTCTCAACGACGGCATCTGCGTGCCAATTGTCGTGCTGTTGCTTGGACTGGCGGCCGGCACCGAGATTCAGGGCGGAACGGTCGGGCACGTCGCCCGGGTGGTTGCCGAGGCAATCGGTATAGGCCTGATCGTCGGCGTGGGGTTGACCTGGCTGAGCATCTTGATGCTGCGCTTTGTTGAGCGGCAAGGCTGGATTAGCGAGCATTGGGTGGAGATCCCGATCGTCGCGCTCGCAGCGGCTTGCTTTGCCGCGGCGCAGGCATTAGGTGGCAGTGGCTTTATCGCGTGTTTCGTCGGCGGCCTTTTGCTGAGTGGGCTTCGAGCGCGCCACAAAGAGGAGCTGCTCCGCGGCGCCGAGCACATGGGGGAAGCGCTGGCGTTGCTAACCTGGGTCGCGTTCGGCGGCATCGTCGTGGCCCGCATGATCGACCGCTTCACCTGGCCGGCGTTGCTCTATGCGATACTGAGCCTGACCGTGATCCGGATGCTGCCGGTTTTTCTGTGCCTGATCGGGACGCAAACGAGCACCGCCGACAAGTTCTTTATCGGCTGGTTTGGCCCGCGCGGGCTGGCCACGATCGTTTTCGCGGTTCTGGTGCTCGACGAAAAGCTGCCGGGCAACTACACGATCATACTGGCGGCCGGCTGGACGGTCTTGTTGAGCGTCATCGCCCACGGGGTGACCGCTAACCCTTTGGTTCGAAGAATGGCGGCTCGCTCGCCGACGGAGGCGGGAAACCGTGTTCGTGCCAGCGGCTTAGGATGATGCCGCGAATGAGGAGCGTAGGCGTGAGGGTAGTAGCTTAGGTAAACGCTGCGTTTAGTGTGGCAGCTGGGGCCATTCCGGCGGCGGCGGAATAACGACCCGAAATATTCCCGCCGGCGGGCTCGTGGTCCCAGGTTGGTCCAGCTGTTGCCTATTCAACTGATTGGCCCCGGGTTGCGAATAAGCCCCGGCGTCCCCCGATTGTAACTGTTCCAACTCTTGCTGGTTGAACTGACGCGTCAGCTCGTCGGCTAGCGGCCTGTTCAGGGGCGCAGCGCTCGCGGACACGGCGCTTATCTGGGTGGTAAGCAACACGGCGGTGGCGCGGGCAGCTCCAGTAATTCGACGCACCATAACCCGAACCTCCCCGACTGGCGTTAGGAAAGCTAGTTTGGAAAAAACGCCGAGCGACGGCTGTTCATCCCAACTAGACATCATCATAGGGTAGGCCTGATGTGCAACCGACGCGGCGAGCGTTCGGGCGCCGCGCCTATCCTACAGCGGGTGGATTTCGCCGCTGCTCAGGCCGATCCGCCCAGTGCGGCGCATTGGCGGTGCAATTCGTGTCGAGCAACGGAGGAGATCGCGTAGGTGGCGCTGCCGTATCTTTTCATCCGGCTGATGCGTAGACATGGGCACGGCAGGCGAAGCGCTCGATGAGCAAGATCGTTCGGCCGATACCCTTGATGGAATAAAATAACGGGCGTTCCCGATCCGTCCGGCTCTCGGCCCCAGTGTGCCGATAGCAGTTGTCGCATCGCTCTCATGCGCCCGATCTCACCGACCCCCGGATGATCGAGCAGCCACGCTACGAGGAAACGAAGTGCCGGCCGTCTTGGGCCAACAACGGGGATCGCGTGTTCCCGGCCGTCAAGCCGGTTGCGACGATCATCGAGAAGGCCTTCCGGCCGGGCTCGGTGATTGATCGAACTAAAATGAGGCTCGGACTAACGCACGAAAGATGCTGATCTATGTCAAAGCCAACGCCTGCCCCACTTCTATAAATTCCCCCACCCCGAACAGGTGGGGAATTTCGATTACGAGGAGGCGGCTGATGCGCGCAAAGGACGTGATGACGACCGATGTGATTACGGTTGGCCCTGATGTGACGGTCCAGGATTTCGCAACGCTGCTGGCGGAGCGCGGTATCAGCGGTGCGCCCGTGACCGATTCGACAGGACAGCTTGTTGGCATCGTTAGTGAGGGCGACTTGCTGCACCGGGCGGAAATCGGCGCCGCGCGTCGACACCGCGTGCGTCGCCGCTCATGGTGGCTGGACCATTATGCTTCCGAGAATGCCCGCGAATACGTTGAGGACCACGGGCGCACCGTTAAGGACATCATGACGCGTGATGTCTCTGTGGTTACCGAAGATACCGACCTCGCTGATGTCGCGGCGGTGCTCGAGGCGAAGCGGGTCAAGCGTGTGCCGGTAATGCGCGACGGCAAGGTAGTCGGGATTATTAGCCGGGCCAATATCGTCCGCGCAGTTGGCGCAACAAAGGGCGCACCACCGCGAGCAGGCGAAGACGACGATCGCACGATCCGCGTGCAGCTGCTTACGGAGCTGAGCCGTGAGCAGTGGGCAAGCTCGGTTTGGCCGGAGGACGTTATTGTCCGCGAAGGTGTTGTGCATTTCTGGTTTGCCGAGGATGAGCCGAGCGAAAAGCGACAAGCCCTACGTGTTGCCGCGGAAACGATCTCGGGTGTCCGCGGCGTCCAGGAGCATGTCATGCGCGCGGCGTATTATCCCGCGTTCTGACCTCGAACGTGCGGCAAGGACCGAAAGGGCAGGAAGCCCAGTTCCCGCCGCGCAGACTGAACGGCCGCTCCGTGACTAGAGAGCAGGCCGTCGCCGCGACCTACGGCCAATAATCAAATCAAGCGCCGCGTCAGCTTGACACGAACAGGAGCGAGTGTTGGGAGTTCTCCAGCACCCCGGCCGCGATCTTGCCGAAATACAGCGTCTCGCCGGCCGGGCGGCCAACCCCCATCACGACCAGATCATAGTGCCCGAGGCGCGCCTGCCGCAGGATAGCATCTTCCGGGGCGATATCGACTCGCAGGGCCGTGCGGATCGGCGTGTCATAGCGGTCCGCCAACTCGACGATGTCCTTGAGGATGGCTTCCTCGTGGCGCCGGTTCCCGGTTGGTCGTCGCAGGCGGCGCTGTGCGGCACCGAGCCCGACCGTGCCCATGACATAAAGAGCGGTCACTGCGCTGCTGCCGGCGCGCGCCAGAGCGAGTGCCACCTCGGCGCCCCGCCGCGAGACTTTGTTGCCGCGGACCGCCACCAGGATGTTCAAGAGGCGCTCTGGTCTTTGCTGCAGATGCGCACCCCGCGCCACGGCCACCGCGAGGGGGCCCCCGAACCCGGCGGCGATCCGGGCGATCTGCTCGTGGAAGCTGCCGTCGGCAGCAATCGTCCTCTCGACTCCGATAATCAGGAGATCGTATCCCTTGCGCGCCTCTTTGGTCACCGCTGCCTCGGGCGCGAGAGACCCGACGTGCAAGGCTACATCCAACCGCCGCGCCCTGGCCCCCCTCAACCCCCTCCGCCCCCTCTCGCCGGTTTCATCGACGCCGCCCACGGCCGCTTCGGTCAGTCGCCCCCGCATCGTCTCGGTGCCGTGAAGCGCTTGGCGCTGCTCCAATTGAAGCACAGTCATCGGGATGCTGCGCGATCGTGCCAACATGTCGGCAAGGTGCCAGGCGAGCCTGCCGTTCGCACTGTCGTCCACGGCGAGAAGCAGGCGCTCGATCTTGGTGACGAATCCGGTCGCCTCAAACTCCTCGCGTTCGAGGCGGATGCGCTCGTCGTCACGCAGCGGCAGCCGCGACAAAGCCCAGCGCAAGGTCGGCGGCATCGCCATCGTGGTGACCACCGCCATGGCGACGATCATGGTGAACAGATCCTGGCTGAACGCGCCCATCGACAAGCCGATCGACGCGACGATCACCTCGGTCGAGCCGCGGGCGTTCATGCCGCAACCGAGCGCCAGCGATTCTCGCGGGTTGACGCCGCCGAGAGCGCCCCCGCAAAACGCCCCGGCGAACTTGCCGAGGCTCGCTATCAAGATTAGACCGATGGTCAAAAAGAACAGGGTGGGGTCTCTGAGGATGGTCAAGTCGGCGTGCAGGCCGGCAAGCGAAAAGAAGATCGGCATGAACAGGGCAACGACGAGGCCGCGCAGTTGCTCGTCGATGTGGCGGGTCAGGATCGGCGACTCGCCGACGAGAATCCCGGCGACGAACGCACCCAGCACGGTATGTACGCCAATCAGATAGGTGGTAAGCGCCATCGTGCCCATGATGACGAGGATCGCGGTGACCACCGGCACTTCGCTGACAAAGCTGTCGTTGGTCCACCGAATGATGCTGAACACAAGCCGCCGCCCGAGCGTAAAGCTCGCCACAAGAAAGATTGCCGTTCCGAGCACGCTCTGACCCAACGCGAGCGCGTCCACATGTCCGTGAACCGCGAGGCCAAGGGTGATCGCGACGATCACCCATCCAACAGTGTCGTCGATGATGGCCGAGGCGATCAGCGTCATCCCGACGTTTCGGCGCATGAAACCCATCTCGCGCACGACCATTGCCACGATCTTCACCGAGGCGATCGACAAGGCCGTGCCGAGAAACAGTGAGGTGACGATCCGCTGGTCGGGTTTCGGCAGCGTTGCGGCGGGCAACAACTCGCCGAGCGCGAACCCGCAAGCGAAGGGCACCACGATCCCCGCGGCTGACACACTGATGGCGGCACGGCGCGCCTGTTTCACCAATCTGAGGTCGGTCTCCATCCCGGTTAGCAGCAACAGCAACAGGATGCCAAGCTGCGAGACGGCCTCGATCATGGCTTTTTGTTGCGGATTTGCGGCGAAGATCGCGTGTTGCGCCACGGGCCAGATCGCCCCGAATACGGAAGGCCCAAGCAGAATTCCGGCGATCAACTGCCCCATCACGGCCGGTTGCCCGATCCGCTGCATCGCCTCGCCCATCAGACGTCCCACGAGGAGCAGCAGGACGATCTGCGCGAGGAAAAGCGCCTCCGATGGAGCCTGCATTTGCGTCCTTCGCGGCGAGCGGCCAGTTTCAGTTCAATTGCTAATCGGGCACCCCGGCGGCGATTTAGCTGACGTGTGCTCCAAGCACAGCAAATAGTCGAGCGCGAGCGGTGCGTCATCGTACCGGAAATCATGCTATCGGCAGAACAGCACGTTCCTAGTCAGCGATTACACGGATCGCATAATCGCTGCCCTGCCACCCGTCGGTGTCGTGCCACGTGAAGTCAATTCGTATGCCCGGCGCGAGGCGCGGAGTATCGAGTTCCGCGGCGTGAAAGCCCAGCTCAGTGTCACGTGCCGGAACATCTTGCACGTCGTTCCATCCGCTATGGCCCCAATGGACAATTGCCGGCTTGGTCAGCCCGACGACCAACCTAGACCCGGCCACCATCGTGGCGATGGGCGCATGTCGCCACCAAAAAGCATGCTGCGACGGTAATTTCCGTCCCCCATAGCGCTCCCAGACCGCGCGCGGCCGGTCAAATGGGCGGCCACGCTGGCGTGACTCTAAGAGCTTAATGAACTCGGCATGAGCCCAGGCGAGCGGCATCGCCGAACCTGTCGCGCTACCGGGGTATAACCAGCGCCGCGGAATCGGATCAGAATCCCAGACTTGTTCGGGCAGCATGC
The DNA here is from genome assembly GCA_963778385.1 of uncultured Alphaproteobacteria bacterium. Classification (GTDB taxonomy): domain Bacteria; phylum Pseudomonadota; class Alphaproteobacteria; order ATCC43930; family CGMCC-115725; genus DATARH01. Next base: position 14,902 of record CAVZUA010000053.1, read on the forward strand.
CCCCGGGGCTGGCCATCGCCGCCATCGCCTCCAGATAGGGCAGCGGATCGTTGCCGGCGCAGAGTTCGTAGTGTCCCCGTTCGCCGATCAACAGGGTCCAGCCTCGGCCGATGCCAGTGCCGTCAAATGCGCTCCCGTCTTCGTGCTCGCCGTAGCCGTCGCCATTGTAGCGGTGCCACACCGGGCCACGCGGGGTGTCGGTTTTCAGCAGCGCGTCGGCAACCTTTACCGAGGCTCGGATCAGCAGGTCATCGGCGCGGCGCAAGCCAAATCGCACGAGTTGCAGAAATTCGGTGCCAACCTGTTCTTCCGCCGCGATTTCGCCGAGATCGCCGCCGCGGTTGCGGATCGGAATTGGCGCGTGGCTGGCACTAGGATCGGTCAGGACCTGGCGCGGCGCGACCCGAGCGTAATACCCTGGGACCCTGAGGCGTTCGGCCAGGGATCCCCCCCTGACCGTCGACCAGACCTCGATCTGCGCGTTCCAGAAATCCGCCAGGGCAAGGGCCCAGTCACGCGCCGGTGAGGTCAGGAATTCCGCACCCGTCACCAATGCGGCAATCGATACGGCGAGGGTGAACGGGTTGATTCCCTCGTTCTCCTCCCACCGGTCCTGAGCCGTCGAAGGTCCGGTGCGGGCGATAAAGCCAAGCGCCCGGCGCACCATGTCGTTGACCGCGATGCTACCAAGCTGGCCACGCTCATCCAGGGCGTTGGCGAGCAGCACCGGAAATGCACTCTCGTCCAACTGTATGCCCTGCCAATACGGAGCACCGCCGAGCCATTGGTTCTGGTGCCAATGTCCATCGTCGTTCTGCGTGGCGATGAGATAACGCAACGTGTCGCCGGCTTCGATCTCAGCCCCAAGCGCAAGCAGCGCGCCGGCGCACTCGACCAGATCGCGAGGCCACACGAGATGATAGCCGCCGCGTTCGTCGCCGTGATCTCCCCACGGCACACTTAGGCTAGCGACCATGGCACCGGGATAAGTCTTGTCGAGATGCGCACGCAACACGATCGCCGAAGCGGCGAACTGCTCGCGAATCGGGGCGGGAACATCGAGCGGCACAGAGCTGTGCTCGTTGCAACGGGCCTGCCAGCCGGTCCAATCCACGATTTGGTGCTGTACAATATCCTCGAATGGCTGCATTAGGCTCGACACTGCGAGCGTTGCCGCCGCTTCGCGGCTGCTACCGAACCCGAGCCCCAGGACGGCCTGGCGCGGCAACTCGCCAATCATCGCGACGTTGCCGGGGCCGGCGGCCGCGAATTGCCAAGTCATCGCGCCGTTGCGGTTGAAATCCTGCCAGCCGTCGCTCGCGCCGACATAGCCCGCACTGGTGCGGCGGAACGCGTCTCGGGCGCCGGCGTCGATCGCGGCGAGCGCCAGACCGAACGGACCTTGCTCGGCCCATAGCACGCGGCGGCCACGATAGCGGTCAACCGCCGCGACGTTGCCGCGACCGGTCGCACCGAGGTGCGGTGCGAGTAGCGCATAAAGCGAGAGTTCGCCTTCACCTTCGAGCCTGCATTCGATCAACAGGACATCGCGGCGCGGATCGGGAGTGACCCGTAATCGCAGCGTGTAGTGCGCGTGCTCGTGCACGATCTCCACCGCTGGCACGCCGGGGGCCACAGTGTGCACTTTGTGGCGAGCTTCACGCTTGACCTCTGACCAGAAGCCACCCGAACCGGCAACAATGAAGCCGAGATCGCGAATTTGCGGCAGATCGACCCGCGGATAGTAGACCTCGTTGATGATGCCAAAGCCGATCGTGAACCACAGCCGCGCCGGGCCGAGAGCACAGCCAACCATGTCCTTGGCGCTGCTTGTCCAGGTCGGGGATATACCAGGCGCGCCGGGGGCATGACCCGATGGGTCAGGTGACGGATGGTTTCTCATCCACTAGTTTACGGAGCGGTGCGTGATTGACCCGTCAATTGCTCAGGTCGGCGTGACCAGATCAATCTCTTGCAGGCGATCGATCACTTGGTTGACGCCTGGAATGTTCTCTGCCGCGACCCGCAGCGCCTCACGCTGGCGTTCGTCACGGACAGAGCCTTCCAGGACCACGACGCCCTGTTCGACGGTTGCCTCGATGGCGCCGTGGCTGATCCAGGGTTGCCGATCGAGTTCGGTGGTGAGCTGGACGCGAATCGCTTCGTCGCTCAACGGCGCCGGGGGATCCTTTGGCGTCGCGGCGACAAATGCATGGACCAGATTGCGGCGGCTAAGAATGCCGACAACAGCCTCGTTTTTGACGACGGGAATCCGCTTTACCCGATGCTTCTCCATCAACTGCACGGCGTCCGCAAGGGAGGCATTCTCGTCGATCGTTACCAGATTACGCGTCATCACCTCGCCCACCTGGCGGGCATGGGAGTGCGTATACTCCCCCGCGAGCCGTTCCGGCGCGACAAACAGCTCTAACCAGTGCGACCGGCTTCGCTCGGTGCCGGTTTCGGCGCGCCTGAGAAAATCACCCTCGGTGATGATGCCGACAAGCTTACCTTGGTGGAGCACCGGAAAGCCGCTCAGATCATAGCGCAACATCAATTCAGCGGCTTTGCGCAGCGTGTCACCTGGCGCGATCGAGATTACGCCACGCGTCATAACATCCGCTACTTTCATCGCCATTCCTCCTCAAAGAGTAAGTACCCCTCGCGCTGCACCTTTGCTATGCGACCTGGCCTGCGAGGTGTCCTCTGCTTTTCCGCTCCGAGACGCAGCGTTCGATAGGGGTTGGCTAAACGGTTGCACTTCGTCAAAGGCAACAAACGGGCTCCCCGACGCGCCGTCGAACCGACCTACATCGTCACCGGAGAAATTCTTAAGCGGACGGCGTTCAAAAATATGATCGTTCCTCCCAAACCCATCTGGCTTGCCGGTTGATCGAGGTTCTAGCCCTTCGGCGCACCTGCATCGCGGTCCATCGCACTGAAAGCGACGTCCGCGGTGCCGGATCGCCGTGCGCGACCGCAAACTCACCTCGAGGTTCGGTCGCCAATTTTCACAATCGCAGCTACCTGCGCAACGGTCGAGCCAATGCTTCAGGCTCTCTTGACTATATTGTATCGCTAGACGGATCGCCGTTGTCGTCGTGGCCCGCCATGAAGAGTCTGGCCCACAGTGCCTCCCGCCATACCGAAGAAAAGTGAACCCATCAAAGCCCGGGATCAAATACCTGGGGCCCAACAGCCTCCGGTATTGCGGGCGGTCGATCGCTTCCTCGTAGGTGGCGCAGAATTCCTGTCGCCCGTGACCGCTCCCCAATTTACCCGGGCCCCCAAAGGGAATGGCGCCGGCGCCCGCCACCGCCGAGATGAAAAATCCTGGCGGCCTGTGGTGGCTCCATAGACACTCAAGGGACCGTATCCTGGGTTCGATCGCACGCCCGTCGGGATCGAAGCCGTATGCCGACAACGCCGGTGCGGAAAGGATGCTCGATGTTGGATCGAGGGCCGACGCCGCCTTGGTTCACGCCAACTTGCCAATTTGGCGGTTCAGAGCCGAGCGAATTTGACATGTATCAAGGCGGGCGAGAATTGGCTCCCTCTAATGCGATGACCAATCATCACAGTGCCGCGAAGATGGAGGCCGAGCGTGGAACTCGAAAAATATACCGAGCGGTCGAAGGGGTTCGTCCAGGCCGCACAAAATCTGGCGCTGCGCAGCGGCCACCAGCGCCTGACGCCAGAACATCTGCTCAAAACACTGCTCGACGACAAGGAAGGCCTCTGCGCCAACCTGATCAACGCCGCCGGGGGCGATGCCAAGGCGGCGCTGCAGGCGGTCGGAGCCGAGCTCAACCGCCAGCCCAAGGTCGAAGGCAGCGGCGCCGGCCAGGTCTATATGAGCCCGGAGCTGGCGCGAATCTTCGAACAGGCCGAGACGATCGCTGAGAAGGCCGGCGACAGTTTTGTCACCGTCGAGCGGATGCTGCTCGCGCTGGCGATGGACCAGAACACCCCGTCGGGCAAGGCCCTCGCCGCCGCCGGGGTGACACCGCAGAGCCTCAATGCGGCGATCGAGCAGGTGCGCAAGGGCCGCAAGGCCGACAGCGCCTCGGCCGAGGACAGCTACGAGGCGCTGAAGAAGTATGCGCGCGACCTGACGGCGGTGGCGCGCGAGGGTAAGCTCGATCCGGTGATCGGCCGCGACGAGGAAATCCGCCGCACGATTCAGGTACTGTCGCGCCGCACCAAGAACAACCCGGTACTCATCGGCGAGCCGGGTGTCGGCAAGACCGCGATCGTCGAGGGGCTGGCGCTGCGCATCGTCAACGGCGACGTGCCGGAGAGCCTCAAGGACAAGAGCCTGTTGTCGCTGGACCTGGGCGCAATGGTCGCCGGCGCCAAATATCGCGGCGAATTCGAGGAACGCCTGAAGGCCGTGCTGCAGGAGATCACTGCGGCGGCGGGCGAGATCATCGTCTTCATCGACGAATTGCACACGCTGGTCGGCGCCGGCAAGGCGGAAGGCGCGATGGACGCCTCCAACATGCTGAAGCCGGCGCTGGCGCGCGGCGAGCTGCATTGCGTCGGCGCTACCACGCTCGACGAATACCGCAAGCATATCGAAAAGGATGCGGCGCTGGCGCGGCGCTTCCAGCCGGTTTTCGTCAGCGAGCCGTCGGTCGAGGACACGATCTCGATCCTGCGCGGCATCAAGGAGAAATACGAGCTGCACCACGGCGTGCGGATCACCGACGCGGCGATCGTCGCGGCGGCCACGCTGTCGAACCGCTACATTACCGACCGCTTCCTGCCGGACAAGGCGATCGATCTGATGGACGAGGCGGGGTCGCGGCTGCGCATGGTCGTTGATTCGAAGCCCGAGGAGATCGACGAGCTCGACCGCCGCATTATGCAGCTCAAGATCGAGCGCGAGGCGTTGAAGAAGGAAAACGACGCGGCGTCGAAGGACCGCCTCACCAAGCTGGTCAAGGAGCTGGAGGACCTAGAAGAGGAGTCCGAGGCGCTGACCGCCGAGTGGCAGGCCGAGAAGAACAAGCTCGCCGGAGCCCAGAAGCTCAAGGAGCAGCTCGACCAGGCGCGCGCCGAACTCGACATTGTCCAGCGCGCGGGGAATTGGAGTCGCGCCGGAGAGCTGACGTACGGCGTCATCCCCGACTTCGAACGCAAGATCGCCGACGCCGAAGCCTCCAGCAAGGGCATGCTTGAAGAGGCGGTGACGCCCGAGCACATTGCCGGGATCGTCTCGCGCTGGACTGGCATCCCGGTCGACAAAATGCTCGAAGGCGAGCGCAAGAAGCTGCTGCAGATGGAGCAGAATCTGCGCCATCGCGTGATCGGCCAGGAGGAGGCTGTCGTCGCGGTGTCGAACGCGATCCGCCGCGCCCGCGCCGGGTTGCAGGACCCGAACCGACCGATCGGCTCATTCCTGTTCCTCGGTCCCACCGGCGTCGGCAAGACCGAGCTCACCAAGGCGCTCGCCGAATTCCTGTTCGACGACGAGAGCGCGATGGTGCGTATCGACATGTCGGAATACATGGAGAAGCACACCGTCTCGCGGCTGATCGGCGCGCCGCCGGGCTATGTCGGCTATGACGAGGGCGGCTCGCTGACCGAGGCGGTGCGCCGCCGGCCCTACCAGGTGATCCTCTTCGACGAGGTCGAGAAGGCGCACCCGGACGTGTTCAACGTGCTGCTCCAGGTGCTCGACGACGGCCGCCTGACCGACGGCCAGGGCCGCACGGTCGATTTCCGCAACGCGCTGATCGTGCTGACCTCGAACCTCGGCAGCGAGGCGATCGCCAATCTGCCGGACGACGCCGATATCGAGAAGGCGCGCCCGGCGGTTATGGAGGCGGTGCGTCACGCGTTCCGGCCGGAATTCCTCAATCGGCTCGACGAGATACTGTTGTTCCGTCGGCTATCGCGTGACGACATGACCGGGATCGTCGAGATCCAGCTCGCCCGGCTGCGCAAATTGCTGGAAGATCGCAAGATCAATCTCGACATCGACGACAAGGCGCTCGCCTGGCTCGCCAATGCCGGCTACGACCCGGTCTACGGCGCGCGGCCGCTGAAGCGGGTCATCCAGCGCGAGCTGCAGAACCCGCTGGCGCAGCGCATCCTCGAAGGCCGCATCTCTGACAACGCGACCGTCAGGGTGACCGCCAGCCCGCTCGGCGTGGTGATCGGCGAGGGCGAGGCCCAGGTAGCGGCGGCCGAATAGCCGTATCAAACAAGCAAAAGGGGGCAGTCTGATCTAGCAGCGTCCCGATGCCGATGCGCTCGGCATCGACCATGCCACAGGTCCGCGCCACTCGCCGTCGGGCATAATAAGGGAGCGCGGACCTGACCACGCTGCCGTATTGTGAGTGACCCGTCAGACTCTGGTTGTCGCGTGTTGCTGTCTGGAGAAGCTAGAGCCCCCAGGGAGCAATGCGCGTCCGCCCGCATCCATGAGTAGTACGCCATTTATTTACTCAACCATGAACCAAAACAACAGCCAGAACCGCCAGTATGCCTCATCACACGCCCCCCATTCAGCCGGAGCTGAGAGCCGCTCAGGCCAGCGTGCACGCTGAGAGAGACGCATTGCAAGCGGATAGACGCTCCTAACTGAAGTAGCGCCGCGGAGGCGCCTATTTGAAATTAGGCTTATGGGTCGAGGTCTGCAAAGGAAGGGATACCCGTCCTTCGCCGAGATGGCCTTGGGCGACCGGGTTGCGCCGATAGCCGCCATTCTTTCGACCCAGAAAACTTCGCCGGGTGAACCGCCCTCGGCTGCCTTTCTCTTTGCAATTGCCGGGCTAACGGTGAGCTATCTGCTGCTTGCTCAGGGTGCGAAATGGGCATTCTTCAGCATCGCGCCTGCCGCGGCGCTGCGAGCGGCCCTACGGACTACCCCCCGCACCAACCCGCCATCGATCGGGATCACCGCACCGGTCACATAGTCGGACAGGTCGGTCGCCAGGAACTCGACGACCTTGGCGCAATCCTCGACCGTCCCGAGCCGCCGTAAAGCCACCAATTCGGCCCGATCCCGGTTGCTCTGGGTGCTGCCCGGAATAACCGTCGCCATGATCCGCCCGGTCGCAATCACGCCGGGGGCGATACAGTTCGCAGTGATCCCGAAAGGCCCGAGATCCTGCGCCAGATACCGGGTGTAGTGAGCGATAGCCGCTTTTGCCGCCCCGTAATGGGCATAGCCGCCATCACGGACGGTGCGGTCCCGGCGACCGAACTAACCGTGATGATCTTGCCGGAACGCTGCTGCTTCATGATCGGGGCGACCGCGTTGCACGTGTAGACGGTCCCGAACAGATTCATCCGACGACAAGCTGCAAAGCGCCGGATCGAGGTTGCTGGCCTTTGTGTCCATGGGCCGACCACGACCGCCTCCCGCATTCGCGACCAGGACATCGACCCGCCCCCATGCCTGGACGACCCGCGCGACCATCGCCTCGACAGCCTCGTGATCAGGTGACATCGACCTCGATCCCTAAAGCCGTACCGCCCGAAGCCTCGATCTCGGCGACGGTGCTGTCGCCGGTCATGTCTTTCGCCTCGGCCTCGAATTCCTCATACGAGCGCAGGTTCAGGTCGGCGACTGCAACCTTCGCCCCTAATCCGGCGAGCCGCTTCGCATAGGCCCGTCCAAGACCACGTGCTGCGCCCGTCACGATCGCAACCTTCCCGTCCAGCTTGCCCATTGCGACCTCCGATCGGCTCAGAAGACCAGGAGCTATTTGCCCCGGACTAAACAACCGGCTCCAGCCGGTAGCATCCATGAAGCACCGCTACTGGCCAAGGCCGCCGACGTCAGCCGAACCGATGCGTGCATGCCCCGACCCGAGCAACACTCGACGCACCGGAGCGAACAATCGGCGCGGCAGGAGAATGGTGAGATTTCATCTTTTCGTGCCCGCCACTCTCGATGATCGAAATGTGCGTGATCCAGAACGTTTACATCGTGTGGGGGCGAGTTATCCTTCCCGCACTCCGCTGGCAATGCCGCGGCCACAGCGGCGCCGATCAAGGAGTTTAACCAGCGTGGAAGGTCTCGGACCGATCGCAACGGCTGCCGCCGCTTTGGTGGGAACGCACTTCCTCTTATCGCACCCGCTGCGCAAGCCGATCGTCGACACTGTCGGCAATGCCGCGTTCCTCGGCATCTACTCGGCTGTTGCAGCGGCAACGCTCGGATGGCTGCTGGCCTATCGTGCCGCGCCTGCGGGTACGCCGTTGTGGCCGGTCGGCGATGGCCTATGGGCGGCGGCGACGGTCGTGATGCTGGTGGCGTCGGTCCTGCTGATGGGCTCGATCGTTCGCAATCCGGCGCTTCCCAATCCGGGGTCGCCAGCCGCGGTGCCCGCCGAAGCGCGCGGTGTCTTCGCCGTCACTCGGCATCCGATGATGTGGGCATTCGCGCTTTGGGGTATCTGCCACATCGCCGTCTATCCGGTGGCAGCGAACATCATCGTCGCGGCCGCGATCATCATTCTGGCGCTGGTCGGAGCGGCACTGCAGGACCGCAAGAAAGAGGCGCTCCAGCCCGACACTTGGCCTGATTGGGAAAGGAAGACCAGCTATTGGCCGTTTGGCGCGATCGTCTCCGGTAAGGCGCGGATCGGCGGCTTCAGCATGCACGCGCTGGCCGGTGGCCTTATTCTGTGGCTCGCCGCAACCTGGGCGCACATTCCGCTCGCCGGCTGGCCGGCGGGCGTGTGACCTGGCGGTAGCCTGAGGCCCTCCGGCAGCGTCGACGACCGCAATCGGCGCAGGGCTCTCCTGCCTCCCGGTAAATGCCCGCTCTCGGCGCATCTTGTATGTTGGGACAGAGTTATTCTCAGGGGTGACGCGGGCTCGGTTACCGCCCCCTGCCATGGCTGGAGGCCGTGCGCAACTCGGTTGTCAGACCGCGGGTGAGCTTGGCGCTCCAGCCCTATCTTCCATGCCCGAACAGTCGCCAGGGCACGAACCCGCATCAGCAAGGAAGGGGTACGATGGTGAGCGAACCCAATAATGTCGGGATTGAAAAATGCGGCAGCTCGCTCGCGCTGCCGGCGCTCTGGCGAAAAATGACCGCATCGATGCGCGCCTGGTCGCGACTATGTCACGATCATGCCGACGCGAGTGGTTGAACGCAACCCGGCCGTGAACGGCTCGCCGAGACCGTCACGATGCCCCGCCAGCTCTGAGACGAGCATATTGCGGTGGAAAGCCAGGCCAGCCATCTCGAAGACGCCCTGCTGCGGCGCATCGCTAAGCGGCAGCGGTTCATCGGCCATCTTCGGCGAACTGCACTCGGCCACGGTATGAGTTGCCGGTCGAGGCCGTCTCCATTGGCATTTTTTTTACTGCAGCCCCTGAGCGCCCCGCAGTCGGCTAATGCGTTCTTCGTACTCGGGTATCCAGGCAACCCATTGTTTGGTCTTTTCTGCCCCGAGCCGAGGCGTAACGCTACGCTCAACGTATTCGACGAACTGCTGGCTAACCCGCATCAGACCGTCCCACCAGACTTCACCCGGCGCGGTGTGATACATCATAATTTGCGTCGGACGCACGCCCATCGCGCCGATATTGCGGATCATAATCGTGTCCTCGGGCGTATAGACGCCGGCTTCCATCAGCGCCTTTTCGATATCGAAGGTCATCTCTCGGATGTGGTCGAGCATATAGATTGAGCTATCGGCGACAGCAAAGAAATTGCCAGTCCATTGCTTGGAATGACATTGATTGCACACGGCCATCGAGCGCTTTCGGTTCTCGATCCCGTCGCTCGGGTAGCTGATCTCTACTTTACTCGCACCCCCAGTATTTTGGTCGACCAGACGGACCCCATAATTGGAGTTGACCTTAATCCACACTTCACCGACGTCCGGGTGCAACATGCCTTTCTTGCGGATGAACGTCGTGCGCCAGGAGCCGAACTTCCACATCGAAATAGAAGCCGGATCGTGCGTCGGCGGATAGATCATCTTACCGCCATTATACACCGCGCCCATGTGGCAGGTGGCGCAGGTCGGGCCGAAATAATCCGTGCCAGGAATAGCCTTGGCTTTGCCGTAGTCGGCTTTTGCTTGCGTCGCGTAATAAATGCCGCCGTGCAGCGAGCGCAAATAGGCCTCAAGATTGGGATGGTCTTCCGACTCGTGGCAACGGCCGCAGGTGTGTGGGCTGCGCGCAACAGATAAATCGGTGCTGTGTGCTGTGTGGCAGGCGGCACAACTGCCGAGCGAGCCATCTGGATTGACGCGACCGGCCCCATTTGTGGGGTAGGTTTCTGGAAAGAACGTGACCGAGTTACTTGTCTTTTGCTTTATCTTGACGGTCGAGCCGTGGCACCAGAGGCAGCCCCAATCCGCGAAGACTTGGATGGAGTTTTTCACCGTTTTTTGCGCCTGATCGAGGCCTTTCGGATAGCTGCCCCAGCGTAGAGCTGGATTGTTCTTTAGATCAGGCCAAAACTTATCCGCGACCGGTTTGTCCTGATAGGTGATCGGCCGATCGCCAAGCGTGACCACCTCACCTGGCTTTTTCAGCATGCCGTGAGCGAAGTCCCAGGGAATCCATCCCAACACAGAGGCGGCGACGTTCCAGTAGGAGCCACCGCCCAATGACGTTCCGGCCTGAGCGATCAGTCCGGATTTTGCGTGGATCGATCCTTCGTACTCTTTCACCACATCGGCATGGCAACGCGCGCACTGATTGGGGCTTACCAGCGCTGAAATAGTTTGACCGTGATGTTCATATGCTGCCGGATTCGATGCATCGCTGCCGTGGCAATCAAAACATCCGACGCTGTTTTCATAGTGCTTAGAACGTTGCCACTCGGAAACCACGTAGCTCGTCGCCGTGCGATGGCATTTGAGGCATGTTGAATTGACGCGGGTGGCTTGTGCCGCAGTGGCTCTTTCTGTAGGTGATCTGACCCGTTGCTCTTCAGCATCTGTCTCCATTGAAAGCAAGAGGATTATTAGTAAAGCAATACCGCTACCACTCACCTTCACTACACTTCCCGACATTAGATGCCGAAGAATAGGTCCGATCGGCATTTTAATGCGTCCGCCTCCGGGACAACGCACAGCTAAAATCGGTCGACAAAACAATCCCCAATATGCGCCCGGCTCAAGCTGATTCTGAGGTGAGAATCGTCCCTTCGGGCACCGTGTGCAAGCGGTTCTCGAAGAACCCGCTGGCGAGCCTACCTTCGATCGGTGCCGTTTCGCACGCGGCTGATGGAACTGGCCGAATGCGCGCGGGCGCTCCGAGCGAGCGTATCGTCTGCCTGTCAATGGCCGCTCACATGGGCATGTTCGAGGTCAAGAGTCAGTTCAGGGGTTCATGGGCGTTCTCCGGCCGTTGTTTCGGATCCAAGGTCTGAGCCTGTTTCGATGACCTGATAGCGTGCTGCACCAGATCAAGCTCACATATGGTCGCCGCTGATTGCGGCTGCACCAACATCCCGCGTCCGGCGGGTGGGGCTCAAGAGGCCGGGACCATTCTTTCGGTCGGCTGTTGAGGCCAACGGTCATTTCGGTTCGGCCACCTCGATCCGGGAGGACTGATCAGGTCCTGGCGGATGGGGTCAGATCGTCGCTGGAGCCGCCTTCATCACGGCCCCCTCAATGACGAGGCCGGTGGTGGTGTCGCGCCATAGGGCGATGAGTAGCTTGCGCGCCAGGGCGACGATGGTCGTCTTGCGCATCCGCCCGCCAAGGCGCCGGACCCGCTCCTGGAACCAACAGGCTGAGCGCCGAGGTCGGTTGGTTCTGCAGCCAACAGGCCAGTTCAACCATTGTTGTCTTCAGCCGCGGGTTGCCCGCCTTGGACACACCCTTCTCATGATCGATCGAGCCGCTCTGCCATGGCGTCGGCGCCAGACCGGCGTAGGCGGCCACCTGCCTTCGGTTGCCGAACTGGCGGAACAGGCCCTCCGACCAGAGAACGGCGGCGGTCTCGGGGCCAATGCCCTTCAACCGCGCCAGCATCGCCGCCGGCGAGGTCGCCTCGTCAGCGCCGGCTTGAGCAAGGCGTCCCGTTCCGCCTCGACGCTCTTCAACTGCGCCAGAAGGATCTCGAGCCGATTCAGCTCACGCGTCTTTGGCCGGCTTATCCCGGTTTTGGCCGGAGATTTGGCCGATTTGGCCCGGGCTTATTTGCCGGCACGAAAGCGGCGCAAGGTGCGGTCGCTTACGTCCACGCCGGTTTCTGCTTTGATAGCTTGTCTGATATCCGCGATGGGGAGATCCGGCAGATGTTTCCCGTAAGTTTTAAGGATGGCCTTGACTTTGGCCCCCCGCGGCGGTGTCGGAGCCTTGGGCGCCGGCTTCTCGCGGGCCAGCCGAAGCGCCGCGCAGACGGCCACGCACGCCGGGCGCTCGAACAACAGCGTTCGCCACTCGGCAGGCGGTGGAGGCGGGGCATGCCGCCGCGCATTATCATTGAGTTCTCCCACTCTATGAGTGCAAAATCGTCGAGCACTATCCCGGTTGGTTCGGCCGTGACCTCCTCCCAATATTCGCTTGGGGATGGCGGGGACCAACCGGGATTTGGCTCCCGACGCAGCCGCCCGGGGAACTTGCCGTCGATGAGCCTGTCAAAGATGGGCCTGAAACTCGAGCGCATCGCGGAACGGGCCGCCGCCGAGGCGGTGATCTGCGCAAAGACAGCTCCAGGCTGCGCCCGGCGGCCGCGGCAAGCATCGTTGCGAACTCAGGGAGAGTACACCAACGAGCTTTCGAAAACGCCATGCGGCCCCGCAGGTGACCGCAGCCAAAGAGGGAGAAGAGGCGGGGAAATCGCGGCTGCGGACCGCGGGTTCAGGCCGTCGCCCTATCCCCGCCCTCATCGAGCTTATCGCGAGCCGCTCCGGATCGGAATTCCTTTGGTTCCAGGACGCCACCGAGGGCTGGGGCGGCATGTCGGGATCGCCGATCATCAACGATAACGGCGAGGCGATCGGCGTGGTTTCTACATCCGCCAGCGGAACAAGAGGTGCATTGGCCCTAACCCGTTCCTCGCTCGCGCTTTGCCCCGTTGGATGCTTGCCGATTAACCAATTCCGGATGTCATCCGGTTTCGACGCCGCAGTAGCGCGGGCGGTTCCGCCCGATTGCCTGCACCCACTGGCTGAGCGTCCGGATCAATCCGTATTGCGCGGGCAGCGTGTTAAGACCGCGCGTCATCAGCCGGCTGTCGTTGAGCAGCGGCTTCACCGCATCGGCCATGGTGGGCGGCTGCGGCCGAATTGGCTTCGGCTCGCTTTTTCCCAATCCGACGTTTGTTTTGACCAATACTGTGTCGACGCCTCGACCATCGCTTTTTCGTGCAGCGGCGCGAACCTCGCGGCGGCGCCTAATTCATCGCAATCTTTCGCGGCATCGCTTCCTTTGCCTTCTTCAGGGTCAAGGTCAGGACACCGTCAGCGAGCTGCGCGGCGATCTGTTGCTGATCGATCTTGTTTGACAGCGTGAACGAGCGGGCGAAATGGCCGACATTGTACTCGGTGTAAAGCGGCTCCAGCCCCTCGTATTTGGCAGGGTCGATCCGTCCTTCCACCCGGAGAACATCGTTTTCGATATTCACCTCAAGGGCTTCCTTTTCGACCCCCGGCATTTCCATCACGACGGTCAAAGCATCGTCGGTTTCATAGATGTCTGTATTCTGCACGTAGTAGCGCACAGGAACTGTGCTCTCGTCCTTGGAAACCAGTTCTTTCTTCTCCTGTACCGCAAGCTCTTGCGATTTTGTAACTCGTGCCTTTGCCATTTTGCTCTCCACCTCTTATGTTCGACGCAGGCGCTATGCCACGGTGATCGCTTTCGGCTTGTCCCTCTCCGCGCGCGGGAGATACAGCGCTAGCATCCCGTCGTGGTATTCAGCCTTGACGCGGTCCGCGCCGATTTCGACTGGGAGGGTCACCGCGCCATCGAAACTTCCTGACAGTCGCTCGCAGCGATGGACGCTGGCCTTTTCGCCATATTCTACCGGTTTGGCGCCGGCAAGATGGATCGTTCTGCCCTTGACCTGAATCTGCAAGTCGGCCTTTCGGATGCCGGGTAGTTCGATGAGGATGACGATGTCATCGCCCTTGCGAAAGACATTGAGCGGCGGAAAAGCACCGCTGCCGCTGATGCTCGGCTCCAGCCATCTGCTAGAGCGCAACGCATCTAGAGCCTGCTGGAACTGGAGAAAGGTGCCAAAAGCGTCGGGGGACAGCATGGCCATGGTCCATTCTCTTGAGCGTGGTTGTCGGATGATCGGCAGAGCAGAGTCGCTTTTTGAGGCCCATTGGTCACCAAAAGCCAGTCGTTTCGGGGAAATTCAGCTGGGCTCGGCTTATCGATGACATCCTTGGTCTGCTCGTTAACGCGTCATTGATCTAAATCAAAGTTTGTCAATCCGCGGAACATCCTGGCGGCGGACAAAGACTGCTCGCCACCTGACAGGGGCGCTTCTTCCCCGGAAGCAGGGGCGGCAAGGGGCATGAAGACCAGTGCTGCCGCTAGGCCTGAGCGCTCGCTTCCCGTGTCAAGCTCGCCCTGATCACTTCATGCCGTCACCCTTTTGCGCTCCGGCTAATGATGCCACACGGGGCTCTCGCTTCTCTTCGAGGTCGGCGTCAAGCCGCCTCATGATGGGATGAGAAGGATGGGGAGGTTCAATCTTTCGGGCGCCCTTGCCGCTGATCGGCGGCAGGATCGGCGGCCGCTACGAACTCACCCCACCCGTCGTCCCCGTGAGGACATTTTTCTGCCGAAGCAGAACCCGTTATCTCCTTGCTGAATATTCCCGCGTCTGCGGGTTCAGGCAACCGCAGGAACCGCGGCGCTGTCCTTGCTCCAGCGGAACTCGCTGCCATCGACCCACATCCGGTGCAGAACCACAGCCAGGCGCCTGGCGACCGCGACGATGGCTCGACGTATCCCGCGCCGCTGAGCCACCCGCATGCCTAACGCCTTTAGCCAAGACCATTTACTGCCGTGGGTGAGCAGTATCTGTGCGGCCTCGTAGAGCATGGTGCGCAGCAGGGCGTCGCCGCATTTGGACACCCCGCCGTCATAGTCGACCTCGCCGGACTGGTAGCGCTTCGGCGTCAGGCCGACATGCGCGCCGACTGCCCGGGAATGGACAAGCGCTGCGGCTGGTCGACCGTCGCACGGTAGGTCAACGCTACGACCGCGCCGACCCCGAGGGCGGTCATTAGTCGTCGGCACACCGGGTCGCCGCGGACTGTGTCAAGTACAATCTTGTGTGCGCATGACCCTGGCAGTGGCTCGGCGATCGCCGCCAACCGCCTCGGGCGTTGCCCCAGCGGCAGCAAGCTGCTTTGACAATCGGTCGCGAGCATACTCGACAAGCGTCTTTCTCGCCGCGGTGCGGAACCGCCATAGGCTGGCGTCGGAGACAGCGCGAATGTCCCTCTCCAAGGTCTCCGTCGTCCCCGCCAACGATCCTTGCCGCAGGCGCCGGTCGACAGATCGTCGGCGGCCGCACGTGAACGCCGTTGGTTACTTTAGCCGACCGGTATGTCGTCCGCCGGCCAACGTGGAAAGAGCGGCTGAAAGAGACTCCGGCTCACCTTACCATACTGGCGGCTCACGCCATTGGCGACGCCGCTGCCGCGGATCGCAAGATAGGCCATGTTGCAATCTCCCGCCGGGTCGTCCGGGTTCTGGCGGCCCAGCGCCAGCAAATCGCGGCGGGATTTGCCGAGTTTTTGCTCGGCATATCCCCCGAGGTCTCGTTCGATAAACCTCCTGACGCATGGGGTTTGGCACTGCGATGATAGTGTTGGTCGTCCATGTTGGTCTCCGCAATCCAAAGCCCGAATGACGCAAGTCGGACAGATGAGTTTCCGGGCCAAATTACTAAGTCGGCCTCTGATTGTATCGACTAGGGAATCTGCGGCGTCATGTGATCGGCCGTCTTGAAGTAACGCTTAGCGTAAGCGACCAGGGCGCCGTCGCTCGGGTGATCGACCGTCTCGACATCCGCGATGATGTCGATCAGCCGGGGGTCATGATGGTGGATGTGTTTCAGCAGTTCAGTCTTCGTGTTCGCCGGGCCTGTGATGAGAACGGCGCCCGCGCCCGTCACCAACTCGACGACCTGATGAAAAAAGTCCTGGTCCTCAGCGGCGTGCCCGCTGCCGAGGGTATTCGCTTTGTGATGGACATGTCGGGTCGGGTCGTGAGGATGCAGCACTAGCCGATCGACCTCGTCGCGCCCAAATTGAAATATGCGAGCCTCAAGATGATCGATCCAAATGACGGCGTGATAGTGACCGCTCATACGTTGCTTCCTTGCGAGGAGGGATATCCGGGTTTATCTCATGACGGGTCTCATCGGCGGTATGATCCAGATCAAGTCCTCGCAAGCCGCTGAGCTGCCACCGCTGCCAGCAGCTCGTTCGTCACGGCGATCTGGCGCAGGCCGAGGGGTTCCGAACGCAGGGTTGCGATCAGCGATCGCCATGCCCTGATCGCGGTCTAAGGCCAAATTGTTGATGGATTGGTCGCCGACGACTAGCGTCGCTGGATGCTGGCTATCAATGATCACGAGCGGGTTGCGGAACCGGCCGAGGAATTTGAGCGGCAGGGACAGGCGCCGCCGCCCTTCCAAGGTGTTGGGGCCGTAACGTAGTCGCGGCCTCGGCAGAACTCAGGCCGGTTCGATCAGCTCCAAGCTGCTTCTCGAGATCGGCGAGCGCGATCTGCCAGAATTTCCGATCGGCCCCATCTCCGACGGCATTGGCAATCCCTTCGATCTCTGGCGCCGCCGGCGGCGCATTGCTCAAGACGGCGTCACCCCAACAAATACGTCAGAACGTCAAAGGTAAACGAGCCTGGCACCAAGGCGCCGATTTCGGTGTCGAATGCTACGTCCCTATGGTCTCTTTTTGCCGCCGTTCCGATATCAGGCGCCGCCGAGCGGAGGGTTGGTCATGTTTCGCGACTTGCCGGTCCACGTGGACGGCACCCCAGGTCGGGACGCCAAAGGGTGAATTCGCGATTGACCCTTGCGAGCCGCACGGGTGCGCGGCTTACTTGCGGCGGCCTCGGGCCCTCACATCGGCAATTGTCTCGTCCCTGGCGCGCCGCAACGCCTCGTCCACGCTGATGCGGCCGGACGGTGGTTTGGGCTCGATTTCGCTGAGCTTCAGCGCCAGCGCACGAACCAAGTCGGCACGGGTGACGATGCCGACCAGTTTCCCGTGTCGTAGCACCGGCACGCGCTTGATGCCGTGCGCCTGCATCAACGACGCTATCTCGCGCGCTGGTGTGTCTTCGGTCACCGTGATGGGCTCTGGCGACATTAGCGCCTTGATCTTGCGGTGCTGCTCTTGGATCTCTCGCAGGAAGTCAGGCGCAAGCTCGAAGCCTTCGGCCAGCAGGTCGAGCCAACGCCTCTCCCGTTTGCTGAACCCTTCGTGCCAGCGGAGCAGGTCGGCCTCACTCATCATCCCCACCAGGGTACCGTGCCCGTCTACCACGGGCAGCCCACTGAACCCATGTGAGGCCATCAGCTTCACCGCGGCTAGTAGCGTAGTGTCGGGGTGGACCACCACGACATCGCGGGTCATGATGTCGCTTGCTAAGAACTTCGCCTCATCGAGCATGTTCTCCTCCACTTCACTTCAAAGGCCACAGCATGGTGACGGTTAGATCTCTGAAAGGATGATGGTGTTCGAAAACAGAAGCCGATTTGGCCCCGAGGAACTCTACGTGATGCTCCCTTTACGCAATAAAAGGGCAGCGACTGATAATTGTCCCGTCCTTCGGTGGTAGGGATTGATTTGCATCAACATCGAGCGGAAGAATTCCGTTGATTAAAATACAAGGCCATGGAAGGCGTCGCTGTCGGTGCGTCTTCGATATGGTTGGGTGGAAACCTAATATTTCATGGCAGAGGAGATCGACCTCGGACGGTCGACGCGGCCCCGCCCAGTTGGGCGCGGAGTCGGCGTCCTGCCGTTGGGAGTATAATGGCACGGAGTTGATCTAGATCAGGCGCTGATCAATCAAGTCATTGTTAGCTCCGGCCGTCAAAGATTGGAGTGCTTCGAAATGCCTGTTCATGACATCGTGATCCTGTCGGTGATCGTCGGCGCGTTCGGTACGTTCAGTGGCGTGCTCGGCTTTCTCACCTGGTGCTGCGGCGACAAGCGCAAGCGGCCGATGCAGCGGCGCGGTCATCGCGATTATGGCTATTCCACCGGTGGCGATCTGATCACCGACGACGATTAGAGCCGCCGTTTCGATGTCCCGCTCCTAGCGACCGCATACTCGCTCGCCAATCTTTGCGGGGGGCGCACGTTTAACGCGTGGGGAATAGGCGGCCCGGCGGGTTCTCGGGAGACCGATCAAAAGCAAGATCGTCTGCACCGGCGTGCAACAATTCTGTCTTTTTTGGCGGAACCCGCTTGCGGCGCGCGAGGGGGCGCCTTGGTCGTGCCGTTTAAATTCCTAATGATGGCTAATCCACGACGGATTGACCCAGGTCAAAGCGGCAGCCGGTCCGGCCCGTAAGGTCGAGGGCAGGATCACGCACATCGAACTGCCTGAACGATCAAGTGCAACGGGCAGCGAAACTTTCCGACTGCCGTTTCAAGGAGGACCCATCATGTCGATCGAACATAGCCCCAATGCCTTTCACGAGCAGGCGATCCGGGAGAGGGCGCACCTTATTTGGGAAGAAGAGGGTCGCCCGACCGGAAAAGACCTCGAGCATTGGTTCATAGCCGAAAGGGAAATCAACTACGAATACCCGAGATCGTGGGTGGAGATTTCGCGGAAGACCGCCGCATGATTGTGCCCATTTGCCGAGACCAATGATTGTGGTGGCGGCGAGCACGATGCTCGTGGCGGTGCTGTGGTCTCGGAACCGGTGTTCATCATAACTCACCCCATTGGGCGTCGAGGCAGTTTAGCGGTTCATTGGGGAGCGCGTCTTTCCGAGCCGCCGAGTGGGGGCCGGAAAGCGGGCGCCCCACTCGCTAATGCCGCTCGTGCCGGCGGGTTTTGCCGACGGGACCGCAATTCATGGCTCGCCCTGAAGGCGCGCTTCGGGGCCTCGCCCCGGCCGCTGCCGCCAATGGGGTATCGACCCTACTAAATTCCCCCATCAGTCGCCGGTCTCCGCGATGATGCTGATGCGGTGAAGCGCATGCGGCATTTCCCGCTCGATTCCATATCTGAACTGCACCGATGACGTCGTTCTTGCGGCGGCGGTCGACCGGCCATCACCGTCGGCACGATGGTAGACAGCGCCGCATCACATATCCGGCTCGTTCAGGTTGTCCATCCAAGGTTAATGGGATCGGAAACGCGGCCGTCGGGTGCGGAGCCGCAAGGCGGCGCGCAGAGCTCAGTTGAACGAAGTTGCGTTGACCTAAATCAGTGCTGCGCCGCCGCGTCGGCCGCATCATCCGAGACATGGAACGCCTCGAACTCTTGCACGCCAGGATCGCCATCTACCGTCGCTGCCTGAAGGAGGGCGCCGACGGTGATATGGCGAGAGCTTACCTCTGGCTGATCTGGCAGGACGAAGTCGAACTCGCGGCTCTTACCAAGAAACTTAAAAATGACATCGCGCCTAAAGACCGCGCGGGCGATCCGGCGGTCGGCTGCTGAAAGCAGCGCCTCAAGGACCAAAGCTGAGCTTCCGCTTTCCTGGGAGCCGCCTTCGCGCATCATCCGAGCGGCGTCTGGCTCAGCCGCCATGCTCCCAAGCCTCGTGCTGCTGGCGGGCAGCATCGCGCGCCGCGCGCTAGCGCGGGTTGCTCAGATAATCGCGCACCCAGGGGTCGCCGTCACTCAGGAGCTCCCGCGCGGCGTGCCGCCCCGCAGTTTCCTGGCAACGCGGTCGCGGATGGCGAACGGTTTCGAGGTCGGGCGTCGCCGACTCTCGTTCCTCTTGCAGACGTCGCGCTTAGTGTGCCGACAGAGGATCAGGCGAGCAGCTGTGGCGCTCATTGACCCACATCAACCGTCGCGAGATGACGCGATCCGACAGCTCAGTTAGCGGCGCTCGCGACCTTTCGGAAGCGCCAGCAGCGCCAGCACGAAGAACAAGGCGCCAAACAGCGCGACCTCGACGAATTGCGCCCACACGACCGCAAAGCCGGCGTCGCGGTAAAGGACAGCCTGCGCAAACGACACGAAATGCGCCGTCGGCGAAAACTGCGCGATGTCCGCCATCCAGCGCGGCATGCTTTCCAGCGGCGTGTTGCTGCCCGAGAGCAACGCGAGGGGCACATAGACCAGCAGGTACAAAAGGCCAAGCTGCGGCATCGAGCGAGCGACCGTGCCGAGGAAAACGCCGATCGCCGTGGCAAAGAACAGATAGACGGCCGTTCCGGCAAGAAACAACGGCACCGAGCCGGCGATCGGAATGTGAAGCATCCCGCGCACGACGAAATACAGCGACAAGCCGGCCGCGACGATGATGACAAGGCTGTTTGCCCATATTTTCGCGGCGCCGATCTCGAATGGCGTCACCGGCATAACCAGCAAGTGGTCCATTGTGCCGTGCTCGCGCTCGCGCACGATGGCCGCGCCGGCGAGGATGATCGCCAACATCGTGATGCTGTTGATGATGCCCATGACACTGGTGAACCAGCTGGTCTCTACATTCGGGTTGAACGCGATCCGCGCGACGAGATCGACCGCCGACCCCGGCGCGCCTTCGGCCCGCGACACGAAGTCGGCAATCTCGGTGTTGATGATCTGGGCCGCGTAGGCGGCGCCGAGGCCGGCCTGCACCATCGCCGTCGCATCGACATCGAGCTGCAGCCCCGGCTTGTGCCCACCGACCACATCGCGCTCGAAATTGGGCGGGATGTCGATGATGAAGGTGTATTTCCCGGCATTCATCAACGGAACGGTGTCGCGCTCGGCCACTGGCCGCGGCGTCTGAAAATAGGGTGGTAGAAAGGCCTGGGCGATCCGGCGTGACAAGCGCCGAGCGATCCTCGTCGACGATCCCGATGGAGGCATTGCGCACTTCCTGCGAGCTGCTTTGCGCCTGCGCGATGATCGCCAGCGAAAACGCGTAGATGACGAGGCCAAGCAGTGCATAGTCGCGCAGAAAACTGCGGAGTTCCTTGGTGCCAAGCCAATAGATGTTGGCAAGCGTCCGCACCCTTACCGCTCCTGCTTGCGGAGCAGCATGAGGCTCAACAGAATCAGGGCTGGTACGAAGATCGCCAGTGCGCCGAGTTGCGGTACGAGGTCGGTGAAACCGAGCCCCTTGGTGAACGTGCCGATGCTGACCGGCAGAAAATAGGTCATCGGAAACAGCCGGCCCATGATCCGGCCCATTCCCGTCAGGGACGACACCGGCACCATCATTCCCGCGAACATTGTTGCCGGCAGCACCGTCAGGATCGCGGTGCCGAACAGCGCCGCGATCTGGGTGCGCGCAAAACTCGAGATCGCCATGCCATAGGCAGTCGTCGCGGCGACGTAGATCGTCACGCCAAGCAACAGCGTCATGAAGCTGCCCCGCAGCGGAACCCGGAAAACGAAAAAGGCCATCAGCAGCATCAGCCCGAAATTGATGAGCGCCAGCGCGATGTACGGCAGCTGCTTTCCCACCAGGAACTCGACGCGCGTGACCGGTGTCACGTAGAGATTGGTGATCGAGCCGAGCTCCTTCTCACGCACGATCGCCAGCGCCATCAGGATGGCGGGGAACAGCGCGAGCTGCAGCGCGAACTGCGCCGGCACCATCGCGTAGACGCTTTCAAAGTTCTGATTGTATTTGAGCCGCACCTCGATATCCGCTGCGGGTGCGGGCGCCGCCGGTGCCGCGTCGGAGAGGTAGAGCTGATGCATCGCCTGCAGATAGCCGCGAATCGTCTGAGCGATGAATGGCCGGGCGCCGTCGATCCAGGCGGCGACCTGGACCGGCCGCCGGCGCGCGACGTCGCGGCCGAAGCCGGGCGGAATCTCGATGCCAGTGTCGATGTCTCCCGCCGCCAGCCGGGTTTCGAGATCGCGGTAATCCGCCAGCGGCAGTTTTTCGACAAAATAAGCCGAGCCGCGCAGCTGTTCGAGATAGGCGCGGCTTTCATGCGTCCCGTCGTGATCAAGGACCGCGAAGCTCAGCGAATTGACGTCGGTCGAGATGCCAAAGCCGAGCACCAGCATCAGGAAGGTGGTACCGAATATCGCGAAGCCGAGCCGGATCGGATCGCGCAGCAACTCGAGCGCTTCGCGGATCGTGCAGGCAGCGAGGCGACGCGGGCTGAAGCCCGACTGCGCCGTTGCGGTCGCAGCGGGCGCCGGCGCCCGAAGCGCGTCCCCGACAGCTGCTTGTGCCGGAGATGCTTCTTCCAGGTAGCTGACAAAGGCATCTTCCAGTGTTGCCGCCCCGCGCGCGGCGATGAGGCCTCCCGCAGTGTCGGTAGCCAGCACCCGACCGAAATCCATGAGCGAGATCCGATCGCAGCGTTCGGCCTCATTCATAAAATGGGTCGAGACGAAGATCGTCACGCCGTTGGCGCGCGATAGGCCGATCAGCAGCTCCCAGAACCGGTCTCGCGCGACAGGATCGACGCCCGAGGTCGGCTCGTCGAGGATCAATATTTCGGGCTCGTGGACGATCGCGACCGCTAATGACAAGCGTTGGCGAATACCGAGTGGCAAATCGTCCGCGCGCTGATCGATGTAGTCTCCAAGCCCGAAATGGTCGATCAAAAAGGTAATGCGCGCTTTCGCCTTTCCGGGCGGGAGATGGAACAAGCGAGCATGCAGATCGAGGTTCTGCCGCACGGTCAGCTCGGTATAGAGCGAGAATGACTGCGACATGTAACCGACCCGCGTGCGGGCGTTGTGGTCGCGCCCGTCAATCGGCCGACCGAACAGCAGCACCTTGCCCTCGCTCGCCGGCAACAGGCCGGTCAGCATCTTCATCGTCGTGGTCTTGCCGCAACCGTTCGAGCCGACGAAGCCAAAGATTTCGCCCCGCTCGATTGCGAAGCTGACGTGGTCGACCGCGGTGAAGTCGCCGAACCGGCGGGTCAAGCCGTGCGCCTCGATCACGGGCCCGTCCTTGTCAGCGCGGCGCGGGGGGATTTGCAGCGTGTGATAGCTGGCGCGTTCAGCCTCGGGCAGTAGGTGAACAAAGGCGGCTTCGATGCTGCTTTCGCTTGCGGCGGTCTTGAGTTCGGCAGGCGTCCCTGCGGCGATGACCCGGCCGCGGTCCATGGCGACCAGCACGTCGAACCGCTCAGCCTCCTCCATATAGGCGGTGGCCACGATGACGCTCATACCGGCGCGGCGCGCCCGGATGCGGTCGATCAATTCCCAAAATTGCCGGCGCGATAGCGGATCGACCCCAGTGGTCGGCTCGTCGAGGATCAGCAAATCGGGGTCGTGGATCAGCGAGCAGCACAAGCCGAGCTTCTGCTTCATGCCGCCCGACAGCTTTTTCGCCGGCCGATCGCCAAATCGTGTGAGCCCGGTCGCGTCGAGCAACTCGGCGGTGCGCCGCCGGCGCTCTTCGGCGGCCTGTCCGAAGAGCCGGCCAAAGAACTGGATGTTTTCGCGGACGCTGAGGTCGGGATAGAGGTTCTTGCCTAATCCCTGCGGCATATAAGCGATGCGCGGGCAGATCGCGGCGCGGTGTGCCGCGTCAGCCATGTCGCCGCCGAGAACGTTGACGGTGCCGGACTGAAGCCGTCGAGCGCCGGCGATCAGCGAAAGCAGCGTCGACTTGCCGACGCCGTCGGGGCCGATCAAGCCGACCGTACATCCCGAAGGGATTTCGAGCGTGACACCGTCGAGCGCGGCGACCTTGCCGTAACGCTGGGTAACGCCGGCCAGATAGGCAATCAGGCCGGTTTGTGCAGTCATTGTGAAACTGCGGGCGAAACCGGAGGCGGCGGGCTCGGTTGCAGCTTCGCCGGCCAGACAGCCTTCTCGTCAGTCCGCACATAAGCCTCGCCGGGCAGCCCGCTTCTGACTAGCGCCGCGCGGCCTTCGAGACGGTCGGGGTCGATGCGCACCCGGATGCGGAACATCAGCTTGTCACGCTCATCGCGGGTCTCGACGGTTTTGGGTGTGAACTGAGCCTGGTTGGCGATGAAAACGACCCTGGCCGGGATCACGTGCGCCGGATAGGCGTCGAGGACGATGCGGGCGTCCGACCCGATCCGAACGCGACCCGCCTGCCCGGTCGGCAAATAGATGTCCATATAGACATAGGACCCGTCGAGCATCGTGAGGACCTTGCCGCCGGCCGGCAGCACCTCGCCGACATTGGCGACGCGGTATTCGATCGGCCCCTCCTTGGGGGCAACGAGCGAGTTGTCAGCGATATTCACTTCGTAAAGCTCGACCTGGCGCTGAGCGGCGTTGACGGCGCGCTCTGTGGCAGCGACATGGGCCTCGGCGGCCTGGAGCGTGGCGGTCGCGCTGTCGCGCTGCTGTTGCTTCAGATCCAGGGACTCTCGGGCGGCGTAGCCGCGCGAGACGAGATAGGTGGAGCGATCGACCTCCTGCCGGGCGAACTTCACGACGGCCTGTTGCTGGGCGTAATTGGCCCGGGCCTCATCCAGCGAATGCTCAGCTTGCTTGGCCAACTCCTGGTATTGCTTCAGCGACGCTTGCAGGTCGCGCGTATCCATCACCGCGACGACCTGCCCCGGCTTCACCAGATCACCCTCGTCGACATTGAGTTGAAGAATGCGGCCGGCGAATTTGGTGTCGATGTCGACGGCGTCAGCCTCAACCCGTCCGTTGCCGATCGCGAAGCCCGGCGGCAAGGCCGGCCCGGAGTGGGCCCACCACCAATAGCCGCCGGCTGCGACCAAGATGATCAGCGCCGCGCTGATGCGGCGCGGCCACCGGCGGGGCTTTCGCGCCGGTGGCATTGGCATCGGAAGCTGAGCCGGCTTCGGCTCGCGAACGACCGGAAGCATCCGGTTATCAACGTGGCGCTCGTCTTGTAGCGTCATGACCGACCTGCCCCGCTACTCCCGGTCCCCGGCTTTTAGGGACCGATGCGACGATGGGCCAGACGCGCCGCAAGCGGAATCCGGATTGCCCCTAAGGGAAGCTACGTATCGATCCCCCAGTGTCCTGGGCGCGGAGGGCGTTGGATAGTTGTCGACAAGAGGGGCGAGCGTCAGGTTCGGGCCCGTTGATCTGGGTCAGCGTCGGCGATGCGCGACCGTGCTACCTCGCTTCCGAACGGACAGGCATCCGGCGAATGTAATGACCGCGTGACCTGGTTCCCTGCACTTCGTCGGTCGGAGGAGACCATGAAAGCAGCCGAGATCATTGACCACCGATGTCCTCTCCGTCGGGCCGGGTACGCCGATTCGGACCGTCGCCAGGCTTCTGAGCGCGAGAGGAATAAGTGCGGCGCCGGTAGTCGATGGGTTCGGTGCGCCAATCGGAATGATCAGCGAAGGCGACCTGATGGGCCGGGATGAAGTCGAGCGTCAGGCGCTCGCGACCTGGACGATTGTGGCGCGTTGTCAGCCCGCCCGAGCTGCCGAGTGTCAGCGGCGCATCGATGAGACGTATGCGCGGATCAAACGGCTCGCCGCTGCTTGGAGATACGCCGACAGGATGGCGGCCGCCGAGGCTGAATACACCGCTGCGACGCGCTGAGAGATCACATGCACGAACATCGCTTTGAAGCTACACGTCCCGAGATGCCCGCAGTGCAGAAGCTGCGCGACGCATCCCGCGCTTCGCACAATGCGCCCACGGCGCGGTCAAGATTTTGGTGTCGCTGTTGTCGACGCTGTTCATTGTCTGGGATGCGACTACCAGTGGTCCCTCGGCGATCGGCAAGTTCTTGCGCTGGAGGCGGCATGATCGGCAGGATTATCCACTTCTCGTGGCTTCGGGTTTGTAAAGCTGTCTGACGGCACCGAAGCGTTTCTGCATGTCAGCGCATTCGGACCCGCGCGCAATCGGCCGATGGGTTGGGCGCCGCCGATCGGAAGCGGCGTGGAAGTTGAAATTGAGCCGGCGCCCAGCGGCGGAGGCAAGCTACGCGTCGCCGTAGCAAGGTTGGTGTAGATTCTGATCGGCCGTTGCCGCGTCTGGATTGGGGGTTCGATAGATCGGCTGGCGGTGCTTCCTTTCGTTCAGGCGGACGCTATGGAAGTGCCGCCGGCCGGTTTCACTGGCTCCCGCTGCAATGTGGTCCCGTCCGCCATACTGCAGCGGTGACGATCCCCGGACGTCGGTTCACTCAGAGCCTGACCCAAAAGCCCGCGCTGTGGGTCAGATGGCGCCGAAGCTCGCCGAAAGTCCGCAATCTGAGACCTTCGCCGGAACGCCCGGCAAGGACCGGGATGCGCCGAGAGCGGGCGTACAAAGTTCATTACCGTATCCCTCCGCCGCGCGGCAGGCGCATGGTAATAAAAAACATTTCAACGAGGCGCGCGGGGAGGAGCTATAGTATGTGCCTAACCGGTGCATAAAAAACGGGGAGGCGGAATGATGCCGAAAAGCATATTAGGCGCCATAGCGTCCCTGACGCTTCTTATCGGCGGAGCCGGGCCTAGGGCGCTCTTTCAAATGCTATCGAACACACGCGCCCAGTCGTCGATCATGGTTTCGCAGCCGGGGGTGATTTGCACGACTACTTCGTCGTAGCCCGCTTCCTTCAGGCGCCGCATCCGGTCTCGCAATTCGGACGCCGCACCGGTAACGGTCATAGCGCGTATCATATCGCCTGTGGCGAAACGGTCTTCCTCCGGTCGCACAAACATTAGGTGCCCCTTGTG
The DNA here is from genome assembly GCA_963778385.1 of uncultured Alphaproteobacteria bacterium. GTDB lineage: Bacteria > Pseudomonadota > Alphaproteobacteria > ATCC43930 > CGMCC-115725 > DATARH01. The sequence continues at coordinate 41,636 of CAVZUA010000053.1, forward strand.
CAACGTCAGATAGCGGGCGTCCGCCGGCGTGTAGGAATTATAGACAGTGAGGTATTCGAGCACGATTTGATACAATGCCGGATTGGGCGGCATCGAAGCCTCGGCCTCCCCCATGAGCCTGCCGTGATTTAGCTGCTCCATCGCATTGTGCAGAAACATCATGGCGGCGGGCCCGCTTTCGGCCTTGACGCGCGGGCTGTCATAACCCTCGCCCTCTTTCAGCACGGAGCCGAAGAAGAAGATCGTTTTCCGCTTGCCGGCCGGATCCCTCCCGCAGGCGCGATACTCCGCCTCCATGTTTCTAGCCGTGATGGCCGCGAATTCCTCGGAAAAATTGACATTGATCCAATGGGCGTCGAGCACCGCCGTCATGCGGCGAGACTTTGAACCGAGAGCCGAAACATAAACCGGAACCGGCTCCTCGATGTTGATAAGCTTTGTCTCCGGGTTGAGAAATCCGACTTTGCGCGTTTTGCCCTCAATACGCAGTTCTGTCTTCTCGCCTCGCAACAGCGCCATGATCACGCGGATGTATTCGTCCATATCGGAAAGCTTGTGTGGCCCGAGACCCATACTCATCCTACTGGTGAAACCCGTCCCGAAGCCGGCATCGATCCGCCCCGGGGCCAGCGCGTTCAGCGTGGCGAGTCCATTGGCTGCTACGGGCGCAATACGGTTGGAGGGGATCAACACACCGGTGCCAAGCCGAATTCGATCGGTTTTCACCGCGGCGGCACCCATCGCAACAAAAATATCGGCACTCACGAGCTGAGTGTCATGAAACCACGCGGTGCTGAACCCTGCGTCCTCGGCGCGCTTTACGGTCTTCCAGGAATCCGCAGACGTTGGAAGCGCAATACCAAAATTCATTTTGTGCTCCTCCTGTGAAGCTACGTAGCGGCCTTCTCCAGCGCTGCCGTTAAGCTGCGCGCGGCGGCGAGTAACGGCTCGCGGTGCGAGGTGTCGATCGGCTCCGCTCGCCGAGCGATTGGGCTAGCTCCTCAAGGATGCCTGCCAGCAAGTAATGATGAAGGTGGATTGCGACGACGCGTTTGTCGCTGCCGGCGCGCACCAGGCGGATCAGCACGCCGTCATCCTCCGCCCGTGCCTCGAAGCTGCAATCGCGGCCGAAGCCGCCGCTATAGTATTTGTCGGGAAAATCGATCCCAACTTCCGCCTTATCGAGGATCGGATGCAAGGACATGGGAGGCTTCTCCGTTAGGGTGGCCGCAGCCGGCCTTTCCGGCGGCCTTGTTGGCATCGTGTCGTCAGAATAGGCGCGTTTCGCCGAAGCGCTTTGATCTGCCTCAATCGCGCAGCAATCGCCGAGGGTTTTGATTTCCCGCCTGACCAGCGGCGCTAGCTGTTTTCGTCCAATCGCTTGCGCACGATGGTTAGGGCTGAATCGTCTGGATTTGGCGCGATCTTGAAACCGAGCGCGCGGCACATGTCGAGCATCGGCTGGTTCTCGTACAGAACGTCGCCAAACAGTTCGCCAATGCCCGCCTGGCGAGCCGCTTCGATCAATCTTGTCATCAGTGCGTAGCCGACTCCGCGCGCTTTCCAGTCGGTGCGCACCGCGATCGCATACTCGGCGCGCAACCGATCGGGGTCGGCGAAATAGCGCGCCACGCCGAGCGTGGTTCTATCGTGCTGGGCGAGCAATGCCATCTCGCGATCGTAATCGATCTGCGACATACGAGCGGCGAAGCTGTGGCTTAACTCGCGCATCGGGGCGAAAAACCGCAAGCGGATATCCTCAGAACTCATATGAGCGAAGAGATCCTGCAGCAGCGGCTCGTCCTCGGGCCGCACGGGCCGAAGCGTGATTGACGTGCCGTCGCGCGTGACGCCGACGCTTTCGAGGTGCTTTGGGTAAGGCGCGATCGCCAGCCGTGCGGCGCCCATTGTCTCCGCTCCGGCGATGCGGATGCGTGCGTCGACGGCGACGACGCTATCGGCGTCGGCGAGCAGCGGGTTGATGTCGAGCTCCTGGATCTCCGGGTGATCTGCGGCCATCTGACCGAGGCGGATCAGGACTTCGGCGATTGCGTCGATCGCGGCGGCGGGCTTGCCGCGATAGGCCTGAAGCAGCCGCCAAACCCGCGTGTGTTCCATTTGCCAGCGTGCCAACGGCAGATTGAGCGGCGGTAAGGCAATGGCGCTGTCATTGACGATTTCGACGGCGGTGCCGCCCTGACCGAACACGACAACCGGCCCGAACACCGCATCCTCGCTGAGCCCGGCGAGCAGCTCGACCGCGCCGGGGCGCTCGATCATCTGCTGGACGAGAACACCGTCGATCCGCGCCTCCGGGCACCCGATCCGCACCCGTCGCAGCATCGCCTCCGTCGCCTCGCGAACGGCTGCTTTGTCGCGGAGACCGAGCGCGACGCCGCCGGCATCCGATTTGTGGGTGATCTGGGGAGAGCGGATTTTGAGCGCGACCGGAAACCCGATTTCACCTGCGATAGCGGCAGCTTCATCCGCGGTGGCGGCGTTTCGGGATAGCGGCTGGGGGATGCCATAGGCGCTGAGCACGATCGCTACGTCCTCGGCGTCCAGCCATGATTTTCCGGTTTTTATGGCCTCGGCCATCAGTGTGCGAACGGCCTTGGTATCGGGCTCGAACGGATCGGGCCGCGCCGGTGGCGTTTCCAGCAAGAGGGTCTGGTTTTGCTGATAGCGGACCCGGTGCAAAAAAGCTGAGACCGCCGCCTCCGGCGTGTCATAGCTCGGAATGCCCGCGCTCTCGAAGCGTCGGCGCGCCGGGGCCGCCATATGCTCGCCGAGCCAGGCGGTAAAAATATTGCGGCCGCGGAGCGTCGCCGGCGGTAATGCGGCGAGCGTATCGATCACCGCCTGCGCGGCCGTGTCGGGATCGGCCAGCGCCGTAGGGCAATTCAGCACCAGAAGCCCGTCAACACCATGGTCGGCGACGAGCGCCTGGATCGCCGCGGCGTAGCGTGTGCCGGGCGCGTCGCCGATGATGTCGACCGGGTTGCCGTGGCTCCAGGTCGGCGGCAGCACCTGGTCGAGGCGGGCGATCGTGTCCGGTGCCAACTCGGCAAGTCGCCCGCCCGCCGCGGCAAGCGCATCAGTCGCCAGCACGCCGGCGCCGCCGCCATTGCTGACAATCGCCAGCCGATCGCCGGTCTGCTCGCGGGTCAGCGCCAGCGTTTCGGCCGCATCGAACAGCTCGGCCATCGTCCCAACGCGCAACATGCCGGCGCGGGCGAAGGCCGCGTCATAAACCGCATCGCTGCCGGCGAGTGCCCCGGTATGCGAATGTGCGGCCTTGGCGCCGGCGGCGGAATGTCCCGCCTTCAACACCAGAACCGGCTTCGCGCGGGCGGCTGCGCGTGCTGCCGACATGAACTTGCGGCCGTGGGTTATGCCCTCGACGTAGAGCAAGATTGCCTGCGTGTGCGCGTCGGCGGCGAGAAAGTCGAGCATGTCGCCGAAATCCACATCCGCCATGTCGCCCAACGAGACCACGTGAGAAAAACCGATCTTGCGCGGGGCTGCCCAGTCGAGCATCGCCGTGATCATCGCGCCGGACTGACTGACAAAGGCGACCTCGCCCGGCGGCGGTGCGAGATGCGAGAAGCTGGCGTCGAGGCCAATCCCCGGCACCATGACGCCGACGCAATTCGGCCCCACCAGCCGAAGAAGATAGGGGCGCGCCGCGTCTAGCGTGGCTTGCTGCAAGGCCTTTCCGTTTTCGCCGAGCTCGCCGAAACCGGCAGTGATAACGATGGCAGCCTTGGTGCCGCGCTCGCCGAGTTCGGCGATGAGCCTCGGCACGGTGTCGGGAGGCGTGGCGATCACCGCCAGGTCAGGCGATTGCGGCAGGCTGGCGACGTCGGGGTAGACCCGCATTCCGTCGAGCTCGCGGTGGTGCGGGCTCACCAGCATCAGCGCGCCATGGAATCCTGCGCGTTGCAGGTTGCGCATGACCACCGAACCGACCGAGCCGGCACGATCCGTGGCGCCGATCAGCGCGACCGAAGCGGGCGCGAACAGTTGGTCGAGGTTGCGGACGGACATCGGGGGAATCCCTTTGGGTCTCGCACTCTGCATCAACGCGGGAAGTCGTCAATTGATACGGATCAACGGTACACGGCTGCCGACTACGTAATGTCCCTTACGCAGTTTTCCTTAGGGACAAACCGGATTTCGGCATCGCGGTGTGATCGCGATGATGACGCTGTTGCTGATTGATCGCGTCACGAGGAGCGCATCATGTCGACAAAAAATTGTGAGGCCGAGATCGCCGCTTTTATCCGCACCAGGGGGATTACCCGCTGCCCGACGGCCTGCGCCGCGCCGACCCATGCTTCCGGCAGCGCCGCCGACCGCGATGCGCTTCGGCAACGTTCCGAGCGGCTTGAGGCGCTTCGTCAAGAGCGGTCGCGGCATCTATGGGCGCGGGCTATCGGCGCTGCCGCCTGAACCTGGTGATCGTAGGAGGATGCCATGAACGCAGCTGACGTCATGACCCGCGAGCCGATGAGCGTCAGCCCGCAGACGCCGATTGTCGAGGCGGCGCGGCTGATGCTGCAACATCGGATCAGCGGTTTGCCGGTAACCGACGGCAAGGGCGCGGTCGTCGGGCTCATCACGGAGGGCGATCTGCTGCGCCGGGCGGAAACCGGCACCGAACGTCACCGCTCACCTTGGCTGACTTTCCTGGTCGCACCGGGGCGATTGGCGCACGACTATGCCAGCGCCAACGCCCGCAAGGTCGCCGAGGCGATGACAACCGATGTCGCGGTTGTCGCTCCATCGGATGACCTCGCCGTCGTCGTGGGTCTGATGGAGAAGCGCCGCATCAAACGAATACCGGTCGTCGAGAACGGCAAGCTCGTCGGCATCGTCAGCCGAGCCGATCTGGTCGGGGCGCTGGTTCAAAGCCTGACGCGAGAAGCGAAGTCACGGGCGCATGAGCCGGTAGCCGACGAGGCGATCCACGACCGTATTGTCGAGATCATCGACAAAGAGCCGTGGGGACCCCGGTTCAGTGTCGACGTGAGGGTGAAAGCGGGGGTTGTCGATCTTCATGGCACCATCACCGATGACCGTGAGCGCTTGGCCCTTATCGTGGCGGCGGAAGGTGTGGCTGGGGTCAAGGCAGTGAACGACCACCTCGTCTGGGTCGAGCCGACCTCGGGGCTCGTTGTCGGCCCCGACGAGGCTCACTGACCGCTAGGCGAAAGGAGGCCGGCGCCAGCCTCATCGACAGCGAGAACTGAAAACGCATTGAACCCTATCGACGGAAAGGGAATAGCGATGACTACTTCAATTCTGATGCCGCTCGCCGAAGAGCTGCCGACCTCCCAGGTTTTCGATGCCGCTCTCAAACTTGCCCGGGATCTGAACGCGCGGGTGCAGGCGGCGTACATCCGCCCGGATGCCAACGCCGCCGCAGCCATGATTCCGGAAGTGATCATGGCAAGCGGCGTGACGCGCGACGTAATCGAGCGGGAAACTCGCCGGGCCGCCGCGGCCGCGGAGATGCGGTTCGACGAATGGCGCGACCGCAACGGCGGTCGCGCAAAGGCTGAGGGCGGGGCAGGCTGGAGCGTGACATGGTCCGAGCATGTCGGCGAGTTCGAGCCAATCGTCACCCGTTATGGCCGGTTGAGCGATTTCATCGTTCTGCCTCGCCCGACCGCGGACGAAATCGTGGCGCAACGCTGCGCTGACGCAGCGATCTTCGGCACAGGTCGACCGACATTGCTTGTCGGCAAGACGCTGCCCGCTAACCTGACGGATCACATTCTCATTGCGTGGAACGGGAGTCTCGAAGCAAGCCGCGCCGTCTTCGGTGCGGCGCCGCTGCTTCGCCTCGCCAAGCGAATCACGATTTTCACGGCGCTCGACTACGGGGCCGAGGCCGTCGATCTCAACGATCTGGCGGTGGCGCTGCGCGAGCGTGGCGCTAACCTCAGTCCGGAAGTCACGTTCCCGCCGAGGGAGCGCCCGACCGGCGCCGCGCTTGTCGACGCGGCTGAAAGCCAGAACGCAACGCTGATCGTCATGGGTGCCTACACACATAGCCGGATGCGCGAGGCTTTTCTCGGCGGGGTCACGAAGCATCTGCTGGCGCACGCGCCCGTCCCGCTTCTGATGAGCCACTGAGAAGGGTGTTTCGCATGCCGCACTGATCGCGCTCGCCGAGGATATTCCTGGCGTAGCGCGGGTGGCCGACGAGGATTGAGGGGGCGCGGCTGCACCGCGGGCGCCTCAAGGATTCGCATCTGATCTGAAGGCGTGCAAGAGTCGCTCAGGAGACGCGACAGTCCGGCCAGTGGTCGGACGGCAGCGGGACGTGGCGACATTGGCAGAAAAGACGTCACTCGAGAGCGATCGGCCCGATCGCGATTCGCTCTATCGCGCGGTGGTCGATACGGCGGTCGATTCGATCGTCGTCATTGACCATATCGGCACCATCCGCTCAGTCAACCAGGCGACCGAGCGGCTCTTCGGCTACGCAGCGATCGACTTAATCGGCAACAATGTGAACATGCTGATGCCGCGGCCCTATGCCGGCGAGCATGACGGTTACCTCGCGAATTACCTGCAAACCGGCACGAAGAAAATCATCGGCATCGGCCGCGAGGTGTCGGGCAAACGCAAGGACGGCTCGGTCTTTCCGATGGAGCTGTCGGTTGGAGAGGCGCGTGACGGCGGCGAGCCGATCTTTGTCGGCATCATCCGCGATATCACCGAACGCAAAGCCGCGGAGGCTGCGCTCAGGGAAAGCGAGCTGCGCTGGCGCTCGATCGTCGATACCGTGCCGGATGCGATCATCCTCATTGATGCCGCAGGAATCGTTGAGTCATTCAGCCATGCGGCCGAGCGTCTGTTCGGCTACAGCGCAGATGAGGTCATAGGGAAGAACGTCAAGCTATTGATGCCGCAGCCCTATCGCAACGCGCATGACGGATATTTGGAGCGCTACCTGCGTACCGGGGAACGCCGCATCATCGGCATCGGGCGCATCGTCGTCGGCCAGCGCAAGAACGGTGAGACTTTTCCCATGGAGCTGGCGGTTGGCGAGTTCGCTTCGCCGAGCGGCAATTTCTTCACCGGCTTCGTCCGCGATCTGACCGATCGGCAGGAGGCGGAGCGGCGGATCGAGGATTTGCAGACCGAGTTGCTGCACGCCTCTCGTCTCAGCGTCATGGGACAGATGGCCTCGACCATGGCGCACGAGCTGAACCAGCCGCTCACGGCCGTCACCAATTATCTCGAAGCGGGTCGGCATCTGATTTCGACCGGCGCGGCGCCAGGCGAACGCATTGCCGATCTGATGGAAAAAGCCGTCGCTCAAGCGCAGCGGGCCGGCGAGGTCATCCGCCAGTTGCGCCAATTCGTCAGCAAGGGCGAGACCGAGCGGCGGACGCAAAATCTCAACCAGCTGGTCGAGGAAGCGCTGGCCCTCGGTCTTGTCGGTGCCCGCCAGCTCGGAGTACGGGTTCTGCTCGAACTGGACCACGATTTGCCGCCGGTGGTCGTCGACCCGGTGCAGATCCAGCAAGTGATCCTGAATCTGGTGCGCAACGCGGTCGAAGCCATGGAAGCAGTCGAACGACGCGAGCTGACGGTCGCGACCCGGGCGACTGGCGACGAGATTGAAGCCACTGTGTCCGACACCGGCCCGGGAATTGCGCCCGAACTTGCCGATCGGCTGTTCCAACCCTTCGTGACCACCAAAAAGACAGGCATGGGCCTCGGGCTTTCGATCTGCCGCGAGATCATCGAGGCGCATCACGGGCACCTGGCGTCCGCCACCCGTGGGGGTGGCGGGACCGTGTTTCGCCTGACGTTGCCCATGACGCGCCAGGACGAGCCCGCCGATGCCGGATGACCGACACGTCTACATCGTCGACGACGATGATGCGGTGCGCGACTCTCTTTCGGTGCTGCTTGAGGCCATCGGGCACCGCGTCCGGACGTTCGGCCTGGCGAAGGATTTTCTCGACGCGGCGCCGACGCTACCCGTGGGCTGCCTGATCGCGGATATCCGCATGCCCGAAATGGACGGGTTGGAGCTACAGCGTGCTCTCAACGAGCAGGCGCTGCACTTTCCGATGATCGTCATTACCGGTCATGGCGACGTGCCGCTCGCGGTGCGGGCGATGAAAGCCGGCGCGCTCGATTTCATCGAAAAGCCGTTCGCGGCGCCGACCATCCTGGCGAGCGTCGCGATGGCGCTGTCACGCGTTGAATCCGCGGGACAACTCGATCCCATCACGCAGGCGGCTCTCGCGAAACTTGAGCTGCTGTCGCCCCGCGAACGCGAAGTCCTCGAAGGCCTGCTCGCCGGATTGCCCAACAAGACAATCGCCTACGACCTGGCGATCAGCCCCCGCACGGTCGAGATTCACCGTGCGCGGGTCATGGATAAAATGGGGGCGCGCAGTCTGTCCGAACTGATACGCCTAGCGCTCGCGGCCGGCCTGAGGCCGGATTGAGCGTCAGTCCGCGATCCACGGGATCGGCCGGAGTCAGGCTGCACCGGGCTCGGTCGGAGACCAGCGACGGCCTCGGTGCGGGTGGTACTGCCGAGCCTGCGTTCACGAACGCGCGAATCGCGTAGCCTAAGGGACGAGAACGGCAGCACCTTCGAGGTTGCCGGCGCGCAAATCACTGAGCGCCTGATTGGCATCGCTCAGCGCGTATTGCCTGGTCACGGTCGCGATGCCCGCCTTCGGTGCCAGCGCCAAGAACTCCTCAGCGTCGCGGCGGGTCAGGTTGGCGGTCGAGCGCACGCTTCGCTCTTCCCATAGGAGACGGTAGGGAAACGCGGGTATGTCGCTCATATGGATGCCTCCGCAGACCACCGTTCCGCCTTTCCTCGTGGCTGCCAGCGCCGCCGGCACCAGCGTACCCACCGGAGCGAAGATCAACGCCGCGTCGAGCGGTTCGGGTGCGGCGGCGTCCGACCCACCGGCCCAAACGGCGCCCACCTTCCGGGCGAAGTCCTGCCCCGCAAGATCGCCGGGTTTGGTGAAGGCGAAAACCTTCCGCCCCTGGAAGCGAGCCACTTGGGCGACGATGTGTGCCGCCGCTCCGAACCCATAGATGCCGAGCCGCTCGCCATCGCCGGCGAGCCGCAAGCTGCGAAAGCCGATCAACCCGGCGCACAGCAACGGCGCCGCGGAGACGTCGTCGAATTCGGCGGGAACGGAAAAGCAGAAGCGCTGATCGGCGACGGTCAGCTCGGCATACCCGCCATCGATCTGGTAGCCCGTGAACCGTGCCCGGTCGCAGAGATTTTCCTGCCCTTTGCGGCAGTAGTCGCAGACGCCGCAGGTCCAGCCGAGCCACGGCACACCAACGCGGTCGCCGATCTGAAAACGGTCCACGTCAGCCCCGCGCTCAAGCACTGTGCCGACGATTTCATGGCCAAGCACCAGCGGAAGTTTTGGCTGGGGAAGCTCGCCATCGACGATATGCAAATCAGTGCGGCAAACCGCGCAGGCCTTGACGGCGATCAGTACGTCGCCTGCGGCCGGCCGCAGTGGCGGCAGCGTGGCGATCGTCAGCGGGCGATGGGGCGCGGTCAAAATCTGGGCACGCATCGTCAACCTCTTGGGACCCGGAACGAAGCGCAGCCAGGGCAGGCCGCTGTGACGCGGTCGATCCCATCGTCACGTTTGAGCTGCCGCCCGACTCCCGAAACGGTATGGTCGCGGTGCCACAAACCGCATTCGTCACCACACTTCAGTGAGCCATCAGCACCGGCACGTCGGCATGATCCAGTACAAACTGCGTGAAGCCGCCAAACACCCATTCGCGCAGCCGGGTATGGCCGTAGCCGCCCATCACCAGCAATCCGCCTTTGTCTTTCGCCGCGGTCAGCAGTGTTGCGGCGGCGCCATCCGATCCGGGCGTCAGCCGCTCCGCCCGAGCGGTGATGCCGTGCCAGCCGAGATAGCGGACGAGCCGCGCCACATCGTCGCGCCGCCCGTCTTCCTCGTCGACGGATAGGATTGTGATCGCGGACGCTTGCGTAAGGAAGGGCATCGCAAAGGCGACCGCGCGCGCCGCCTGTGGGGTCGCTTTCCAGGCGATCGCAATGCGGTCGGCAATAGCGGGGGGCGGCGGTGCCGCAGCGGGGATCAACAGCGGCCGGCCGCTCTCCAGCAGGAGCGCTTCGAGCGTCGACCGCGCCACCGCATCCTTGCCGGCAATACCGCGCGCGACCACGGCCAGGTCGGAAGTCAGCCCATAGGTCGACATCCAGCGCGCTTCCTGCCCGGTTTCGACGTGAAACATGGCGGACGGCCGTTCGGCACTGATGGCTGGGTCCTCGATGAGCGCAAGACCTGCGTCCGAGCAGAATGTGGTGAATTGGGCGCGCGCCTTTGCCTCACCTGTATCGGCATCCCGCTCAAGGCTGTCGACCATCCCCTGTAGCAACATCCCGCCGGCACCCTCGGTCGACATCGCGACCGCGACCTCAACCGGGTCGAGACGCACATGCAACGCGCCGATATGGGCACCGAAGCGCTGCGCCGCGCAAAGCGCTGCGGCATAAGCCGATGTGCCGCTTGCGTCGTCAGTCGCACGCACCAGGATGGTTTTGATCATCGCAGCATTCCTTCGTAGGCCAGTCGGGAGCGATTTCGCGTGGTATTTTGGCGGCGCGCGGCGCCGGCGCGTTGATTCAGCTCAATCGCACAGCCCGTTAGGCGTTCGGAGTTGCAGACCGGCACCGCCCGGGTCATTGACTGCGTCGGCGAGGAGCTTGAACTTGACCTCGTTAAGACTGAGGTCACGAAAATAGTTGACGAGATCGCCCCAGGGGTCGGTCAGACGGCCGATGCCCGAAATAAAAGCCACCACGCCGCCGATTTCGAGATCGCCCTGCAGCACGCGCCAGCTTCCCAACAATAACGCGATGATGATTTGCGCATGCGCGCATAAATTCATCAGGAAGTTCATCGTGAACTTCAGCTCGAAAATATGCATATCGATGCGAAAGACGCGGTCGATGCGCGTGGCATCGATCGCCCCGCTGTGGGAATCAGCTGTGACGAGTTCACCGCCAATCTGGCGCAGCAGCCAGACCAGTGCGCCGGTGCGACGGTTCATTGCGTGCTGCATCAGCGGGACAAAGATCATTTGCGGGATGAACAAGGAAATCGCCGCTACCCCCATCCAGGTATCTACGTGCAGGATGTAGGCGACCACGGTGGCCAGAATCCCGGCCTGCAACAACGGTTCCGACACGGCACCGCCGATGAAATTGCCTACCGGGTCGACCTCGGCGACCACCATTGAGACCGCGGCCCCTTTTGAATCTGCCGTACTCGAATCTGTCGCCGTGTCGCAGACGCACCGGCGCAGGTGGCGCTTGGCGCGTTCACCAACCCAGGCGCGATAGATATTGAGGCCGAGCTTCATTGATCCTTGTAGGATCACCGTGCCGGCATAGATGGCGCAAAGCAGCAGCACAGCGCCGTAATGGCGCTGTTTGACGGTGTCATTGACGACGCGCCGTTGCAGCTCCAGCGGGATCACTTCGATCAGAAAGACCGCCACGGTCAGCGCAAGCAAGGGAAGCTGATGCGCCCAGCTCGTCGCCGCGACATAACGAAGGAGCCCGCCCGGCAGCGTTTGCCCATCGGTGTCCGGCAACCGCGCAAGCGCGAAATCCGCCTTGTCCACGGCCGTCATCGTGTCGGCTCGCGGTGTGTACGGATCAGCTCGATGAGCCGTGTTGCAGAAAACGGCTTTTCGAGAATGGCGTCGACTTCGAGCGCCGCGGCCCGTGCGGCGATCTGCGGATCGAGGCGCCCGGTCATCAGTATCGTCAGCACGCCCAATCCCTCACGGCGCAGGGCGTCGAGGGTTGTCAGCCCGTCCATCTCCGGCATGTGCTGATCGACGATCAAGCAGCTGGCCTGGCGGCGCCGCTCGTCGACCAGGATGTCTCGGCCGGAAGCGTAGGTCGTCACCGCGAAACCCAATGACTCCAGTAGCGTGCGGAACGAATCCCGCACCGGCTTGTCATCGTCGACCACGCAGACCAGCGCACCGACAGCGCTGCTGTCGGCCGCTTTCGGGAATTCGCCGGCCGGCGAGACCTTTGCCTCGCCGGGCATCGCGCGACCCGCCAACGGGCGATCGGCCATTGGCATGCCCTCGTCTGGTTCTGTCGCCGAGGTCATCAGGCCTCGACAAGCGCTTCGAGGGCATCGCGGTCGCAGATTTCGATGCGGTGCGGATGGGGGATGGCGATTGCGCCGTCGCGTTTCATCGCAGACAGCACCCGGCATACTGTCTCGGTGGTGAGGCCGAGATAGTCGGCAATGTCGTTGCGTGACATCGGGACGTCGAGCACCCGCCGCACATCGCGGCGCTCAGCCAGCTCGATCAGAAAGCTCGCAACGCGCTCCGGTGCCGTCATCCGGCCCAGCAGCAACAAACGTGTTTGCGCATGCGCGAGATTCCGCAGCGTCATGTTACACATGCGCCGGGCGAGCTCGGGCCGCGCGTCGATCAGCCGCTCGGTCGCGGCTCGGTTGAAGCGCATCACGATGACATCGCCAACCGCTTCTGCGGCGAAGGCCCGCTCGCCCGCGCCGTCGAGCCCGAAGCAGTCGCTGGCATGGAAAAACTCGGCAATGTGCCGACGGCCATCCGCCATCAGCTTGCAGATGCGCACGGTGCCGGAGACCACCTTGAACCAGCAATCCGCGCAATCGCCCTCGGCGTAGATCTCCTCGTCACGCGCAAAGCTGCGCCGGCTGCCCAGTTGTTCGAGGGCGACCAGTTCGTCGAGCTGACCGGACCGTGCGACCGAAAAGCTGGCGGAATGCGGCTGGCCGAAGAGCTCCCCAGAAGAACCGACGCCGAATTGCTTGAACATCTCTTCCTCCATCCCGTTCGGGATTGCACGGAGGATGATCCGGCTCGGCGGGTCTCGAAATTAGGAATGCTCCTAAGGAAGTTTGCGTAAGGGGAACTACGTATCGCAGCATGCCCTTGATCCTGTTGACCTGGATCAAGGCAAGCCAGCACCGCCTCGGCAACGGTTGCACAGGAATCGAACGGGAGAGCGACCTTGACGTACAAGGATCTACTGGTGATCGTCGACGACGATCCCCATGCACGCGAGCGGATTTCGCATGCCGCCGATCTCGCCGAGCGTTTCGATGCTCATCTGGTGGGTCTCTGCGTGTCACTGACAGGGGCGGCTGAGGCAGCACACGAAGTCAGGCGCGCCCGCGAACTTTTCGACGACGAGATCGGCCGGCGCGGCATATCGACGGAATGGCGCTCGGCCATGGACTTTCCCGCCGATGTCGCGGTGGTCCAGTCACGTTACGCAGATCTTATCGTCCTCGGTCAGCTCGACCCCGCGAACGCTCAGGCGCCTGTCGATAACCCGCGACCGGAGGACATCGCGCTTTCCGCCGGGCGGCCCGCTCTCGTCATTCCCTACGTCGGTAGCTACAAACCGATTGGGCAACGCGTTCTGGTGGCCTGGGATGCCAGCCGCGAGGCAACCCGCGCGGTCAACGATGCAATACCGCTGTTGGCGTCCGCCACGACGGTGACGGTCTTGTCGGTCGATCCGGCAATCGGTCGCACCGAACACGGCGACGTTCCCGGTGCGGACATCGCGCTTCACCTCGCCCGACACGGCGTGAATGTACGGGTCGAACAGACGGTCTCGGGCGGCATCGGCATCGGCGATCTTCTGTTATCGCGCGCCAGCGATCTCGACGCCGATCTCCTCGTGATGGGGGCCTATGGCCACTCCAGGCTGCGCGAGTTGGTCCTCGGTGGTGCGACCCGCACCATGCTCAAAAGCATGACGTTGCCAGTCTTCATGTCGCATTGAACATGGGATGAAGCATCTCCGTCGAGGCCGCCTGTGACGGCCTTCGAGGATTTCAACGCGCAAAGCCGGCATGCGTGGCGCGTGCGGCGTGCGCAGCTTCCCCCTCGTTCTTTCCGGCCTGACACGGCGCACCTGCTGCGGGTCACCGCCGGCCTCATCGTCCTCGGCGGCTGGCTGAGCCTCTATGATTGGCGGCCAGGTGGCCGCGACCGACCCGGGCGCCAATGCGCTGATTGCCATGCCGGGTGTGGTGCGCGTCGGCGACGAGATGATCGCGGCCCCCGCGATCGACCCCGAGGTTCAGCTCAAGAGAGCCAGATCGATCTCGCGCAGATCGTCGACGACCCGCTTGACCCCCGGGACGTTCTCGGCGGCGACCCGCAATGCGTTTCGCTGGCGCACCTCCCGGACCGTCCCGTTCAGCACGACCACGCCGTTTTCTACCGACGGCTCAACCGAGCCTTTGGCAATCCAAGGCAGCCGGTCGAACTCGGCCTTCAGTTGACTTGAGATCGCGGCATCATCGAGCGGCACCGGCGCCTCTTTGGGCGTAGCCACGAGGAACGCGTGCAGCAGGTCGACCCGGCTGATCATGCCGATCACGGCGTTCGCGCCCACGACGGGGAGACGTTTGACGTGATGCCGCAACATCAGATCGACCGCATCGCTCAGCGGAGCGTCGGCCGGAACAGTAACGACATCGCGCGTCATGATGTCGGCGACAGTGCGCGCATGGGAACGCACGTATTCGTCGGCAAGTCGTCCTGCATCGGCGAACAACTCCGCCAGTCTGGAATGATGGCGCTCGGTACCGGTTTCGGTCCGGCGCAGGAAATCGCCTTGCGTGATCATGCCGACAAGCTTTCCTTCATCGAGCACGGGAAAGCCGTTGACGCCGTAACGCAACATCAGCTCAGCAGCCTTGCGCAGCGGGTCTTGCGGGTTGACCGAAAGCACGCCCCGCGACATTACATCTGCCACTTTCATCGCCGGTCTCCTGCAAAAACTCGACGAACAATCGGGCGGAATGAACCATGCAGCATTGATCTGGATCAGTGGGATCGAGCTGGTTCATCGCTAATCAATCCGCCCAGCTGACACAATGTTCATGACCCAGTGATCTCTTGTCAGCGAGAATGCCGAGCTGCCGGGAAGCCCAGCAACCATCGCTTGCAGCGCTGCGGAGTCATCGATGTCGATCGAACCGTTTCTTGGCCGGACACGCATCGCCTACTTCACAATGGAGATTGCCATCCGTCCGGAGATGCATGGTTATTCCGGCGGCCTCGGCATCTTGGCTGGCGATACGGCGCGCTCCTGCGCCAATCTCGACTTACCGATGGTCTTTGTCAGCCTCGTCAGCAGGGCCGGCTACTTCCGCCAGGAAATCGACGCAGAAGGGAGCCAGGTCGAGCGGCCAGACTGGTGGGAGGTTGAGCATTGGTGCACGCCGCTCAATGCGATGATCGCCGATCGAGATCGAAGGAAAGCCGGTATGGGTCAGGCCCTGGCTCTGTCTCGGTGCCGGGTGTGACGGTCACCAGGTCCCGATCTTGCTGCTCGACACCGACCTTGATCAGAACAGCCAAGAAGATCGCACCCTCACCCATTATCTTTACGGCGGCGACGATGCCTACCGGCTGAAGCAGGAGATCATCCTCGGGATCGGCGGGATGCGTCTGTTGCAAGCGCTGGGCTTCACTATTCGGACCTATCATCTGAACGAAGGCCATGCGGCCTTGCTGACGCTGGAACTGCTCAATCGCGCTCGCGTGGCGCCCGAAGACCTCGCTCCGAGCGAAGAGCTCTACGATATCCCCGAGGTCCGCTCGCATTGCGTTTTCACCACCCACACGCCTGTCGAAGCCGGGTACGACCGCTTTTCCTATGACCTCTTCGAGCGGATGCTTCCCGGCTTTGTCGATCCGGCGGTTCTGAAGAAGCTCGCCGGCGCCGACGATCTCAACATGACACGGCTGGCACTGAACCTATCTGACTATGTCAACGGCGTTGCCGAACGCCACGCCGAGACGACGGGACGGATGTTTCCCGGGTACCGCGTCCACGCCATCACCAACGGCGTGCATCTCCCCACCTGGGCACATCCGAAATTCGCCTCGCTTTTCGACGCGCATTTTCCACACTGGCGGCATGAGCCGGAGGTGTTGATCCGTGCTTTACAGCTGCCGGACGATGCCCTCGAAGAGTGCCATCGCGCCGCAAAAGCCGATTTGATCGAGTTGATCCATACCGCAACCGGGACTGCGCTTTCGCCGGATGTCCTGACCATCGGCTTTGCCCGTCGCATGACAAGCTACAAGCGCCCGCTACTATTGTTCGCCGATCTCGACCGGTTGCTCGCCATCGCCGACAAACAGCCGGTACAGGTGGTCATCGCCGGCAAGGCACATCCCCGCGACAACGAGGGCAAGGAGGCGATTCGGCGTATTCATGAACTCGCCCGCGATCTTTCCGGCAAGCTTGAATGCGTCTTTCTGCCCAATTACGAGATGCAATTGGCGGCGCGGCTTGTTGCCGGCGTCGATCTTTGGCTCAACACGCCGTTGCCGCCTCTCGAAGCATCGGGAACAAGCGGCATGAAAGCCGCGCTCAACGGGGTCTTGAACTGCAGCGTCTTGGACGGATGGTGGATCGAGGCCTGCGTCGAGGGCGTTACAGGTTGGTCGATCGGTCCCAAAACGACCGCGATCACGAACGAGACCGAAACGGCCGCCGACCTCTACCGCAAGCTCGAAGAGACGATCCTGCCGCTCTACTACGCCGACACCGCCGCTTGGCGGGCAATGATGAAACAGTCCATCGGCAACATCGCGTCCTACTTCAACACGCATCGCATGATGCGCCGCTACGCGACCGAGGCCTACCTCCGTTGACGTTGAAGGCGAGGTCATCATGGTTATGGATCATGGCAAAGCAAAGCTTGAAGAAATCACGGCAGCTGACGTGATGACGCACCCGCTCGCGTATGTGATGGCCGACACGCCCCTCGATGAAATCGCGAAGGTCCTGTTGCGCGACAACATCAGCGCGGTGCCCGTACTCGATCAGTCGGGACATCTCATCGGCATTGTCAGCGAAGGCGATCTTGTGCGCCGTCGCTCGGCGGGCGGAGGGGATCGGCGGTCGTGGTGGCTCGACCTGTTCGATCTCGATACACGCCATCGACGCGAATTCCTGAACTATCTGCAAAACCACGGTTTGCGTGCCCAAGATGTTATGACCCGAAACGTCGTCGTTGTGACGGAGAATACGGTACTTCCGGAAATCGCCGATCTCCTGGAAACGCATCGCATTAAACGGGTGCCAGTGGTTCATGATGACCATGTGGTTGGCATCGTGAGCCGCGCTGATTTATTGCGGGCGCTCGTGCACGCCCGTCCGGTTCCCCAACACGCCCGCGGGAGCTTGGGGCGGGGACCGCGGCATCGCGGTTAGAAGACATTGCGGCGAGAGCGCACACAGTAAACGCCCGCCTTTTAATTGAGCGATTTGGTCGCGCACCTAGCGGGTTCCTAGTCAGTGCCTTGCAGAAGCTGCGCCGGGAGCATGGGTTATCGCCTCATCGATTTAGATGAGGGCGGAGCCAAACGCCGAGCACCACTTGGGGCGCAATTATCTTGCGACGGCGGGCGCGTCAACGCCGTGCTCACCGCCACCGGCTACAATTTCAGCCTCCTCCTGGCGCGGCCGGCGAAGCTTTTGCGCGCCACATCCGGGCGTTCATCGCCACGCCAGGAAACCAAAATCACTGAAACAGCCTATCCGTTCTTCACGGACGACTACGACGCTAGCGGGTGGACGATTTTGCGCCTTCGCTGACGCCCGGGGCGCGGCTTGTTACGAGGATGCAGCTGCACCTAGCGAGAGCAACTGCGAGGCATTGAATGGCTTCTGCAAAACCGCAAGTGCTCCCGCGGTCTTTGCCCGCGCGCTGATTGTTGCACTAGGCGCGCCGGTAATTATGATGACAGGCACGTCGTTTCCCATGCGGCGCAATTGTTCGAGAAGTTCAACACCGGTCATCCCCGGCAAATGCATGTCAAGGATGAGGCAGTCGTGGCCGGTAAATGCCGCGTTTTCAAGAAAGGCTTCGGAGGAAGGGAAGACCTGCGCTTCCAAACCTGCTGTCTCAAATAAGAGGCACAGGGAGTCACAGGTTGCGCCGTCGTCGTCGATGACAAAAATCATTCCGGTGCCCTAAACAAAAATGCAGTCTCTCTCGTTCCCACCGGCGGCGCTTTGATTTGGATCAGCCACGAAACTAGCGTAGCCTCGCCTTTAACGGCAGATCAGCATTTTGGGGTGAAACCTTCCGGCCGAGTGGTGTTGGCAAAATTGGCTAGCCAAAACAAGGCTCAGCGTGACGACGCCGTGGCCCTCTTGGCGGCGATCGTCACGGCCTCTGATGACGCCATCATCAGTAAGACCCTCGATGGCATCGTCACGAGCTGGAACAGAGCGGCCGAGCTTATTTTCGGCTACACCGCCGAGGAGATAATCGGCGAGCCGATCTTTAAGCTCGCAAACCCGGCAAACCCTGAGGAGATGGCGATGATCCTTGCTCGCCTGCGCGCAGGCGAGAAGGTTGATCATTACGAGACGGCGCGCCGGCGTAAGGACGGCCGGATCATCGACATTTCGCTGACAGTTTCGCCCATTCGGGACGCCAGCGGCGAGATAATTGGCGCGTCAAAAATCGTTCGAGACTTGACCGAGCGTCGAGCAGCCGAAAGCCGGCTGCGTCAACTTGAGGCCGAGCTGTCGCATGTATCGCGGCATACGGAGATGGGGCAGATGGCCTCAGCGATCGCTCACGAAGTCAATCAGCCTCTGACGGCCGCGACCACGTATCTGGCGGTTATCCAGATGTTGCTTGAAGGCACTGCTGGCAATTTACCCGCCGACCGACTGCCCGGCTTGGTGCAAAACGTCAGCGCACAAATTACCAGAGCCGTCGAGATCATGGGGCGGTTGCGGGGGTTTGGCAAAAAAGACGCCCCGGAGCGTCGCCTGGAAAACATTGTTAGGGTAATCGAGGAGGCGGTGCAATTCGCGCTGATCGGCACCCGCGACAGTGGTGTGAAAGTAGAGCTGCGTTCGTCACCCGAGCTGCCTTCGATCCGGCTCGACAGACTGCAAATCCAGCAAGTGATTATCAACTTGGTCAGGAACGCCATACAGGCGATGCGGTCGAGCGCGCGCCGCGAGCTAACGATTGTCATCGATTGCGTGGATCGGACGCGCGTCGCTGTCCAGGTTGTCGATACGGGGCCGGGGATCGCTCCCGAAATCGCCGATCGGCTGTTCCAGCCCTTCGTCACGACGAAGGCTGAGGGGATGGGAATTGGTTTGTCGATTTGCCGGACGATCATTGAAAGCCACGGCGGCGAGCTGATCGCCGAAGCGAACCCCGAAGGTGGGACAATATTCAGGTTCACTTTGCCCGGTGAGGAGGCCGCGGACACGGCATTACCTGTATTATCTCGAAACTCGATCTGACGGTCGTTGTTGGTTTCCGAAGTAGAGCCGGAGCAGGCGTGGTCTCGTCAACCCGGCAAGTCGGGGTACATGTGCACCTCCCAAACCGCGCGCGGCGATCAGACGCGTTCACCGGGGCCTCGCTGAAGCTCGCGCGGAAGGGTTACGGTGAAGCCAGCCCAGGTTAGACAAAGGCCAATCAAGAAGGCGGGCGCGAGGTAGAGGTACAGATGCTCGGCATAATGCATCTGCGCGAAGAACCCGGTTAGCGCCTCTGGTGTGCAACAGTAAGAGCACCAGTCCCTGCGAAGATCAACCATCCGACTAAGGTGACGATGACGGGTAATGCTCCGCCCGACCAGAGATCGGCGGCGTGGAGCGGGTGCGCGTGCCGACTGGGCTGCACCGGCATGCATGCACGACCGGATCGCACCGACAGTGCGACCGGTGCCGCGAACGCGGTTGACCGGGGGCAGCGCGACGGTGCGAACGGATGGCGCGACGGTGCACCGTCGGGCGATTCGCCGGATGATCCGCCTGTGAACGGGGCGGTCGAGGTTGCCATGCTGCGCGAGCGCCTTGCCGATAAGGATGCGGTGATCACCGAAGCTCGACAGTGCCGAGCGCCGGCTAGACGAGGCCCTGGCAGCCCAGCGGAAGGCTGCTGATGAGCTTATATTAAAGGCCTCCAGGCGGCGGTTGACCAGCAGCGGACCATGGGGGCTCCCCCGGCGGCTGCGCTGGGCGCTGCGGGGGCGGTGATGAACATCACCCGGCCCCGCGCGTTTTGGATTTCACTGTGCAACGTCGTGGGACTTCTATTCAGCTTAACTGGCTTGCTTTTGCTGTTCTGGTTTGCATTGCCCAATTAGGTGCCGGGAAGGCCGTTTGACTCTCACCACTGACGTGGCTTCCTCTGCGACTGGCAAGAACAGGAACGGCGCTACAGAATATATGCCAAATGGGGGCTTACCCTGGCTCTTGTTGGAACGATCATGGAAGGCGTTCCTCCCGTCTGCACCGTCATCGGAAGTGCGCGGCGTCGTCGACGTATCCCACCTTCCGATAACACCGATCTTGATGCCCCCGCGCCGCCCTGACTTGAGCGGATCGCCAAACCTTGGTGCCGCGACCCCATAAGGTCACCAGACCACCGATCTGGTACTCGGGGCCAAGTTCACCTTTACTCACGGCAAGCCGCACAGTAAGTGTTGCCATCATCCCTGCGACTTTGCGCGAAACACTTATATTAGTCATTGAGGCGGCTGATCCGCCCCCGTTGAAGTGGTCCACCGTGAGCTATGTTTTTTGCTCGAAGGAGGACCGCGATGCCGAGGAAGAGCTACAAGCCGGAAGAGATTGTCGCCAAGCTGCGGCAGGTTGATGTTTTAACCTCGCAGGGGCAGAGCGCCGCCGATGCGATCCGTCCGATCGGTGTCAGCGAGGTGACGTATTACCGTTGGCGCCAGGAGTTTGGCGGGTTGAAGAACGATCAGGTAAAGCGCTTGCGGGAGCTGGAGGCCGAGAACACGCGGCTTCGTCGCGCGGTGTCGGACCTGACGCTGGACAAGCTGATCCTGCAGGAGGCAGCCCGGGGAAACTACTGAGCCCCGCGCGTCGCCGCGCCTGCATCGAGCACGTTCGAGACGTGCTGTCGGTTTCCGAGCGCCGCGCCTGTGCGGCGCTTGGGCAGCACCGCTCGACGCAGCGCAAGATCCCGCGGGGCCGTGACGATGAAGAACGGCTGACCGCCGATATCGTCGAGCTGGCTCGGCAGTATGGTCGCTACGGCTATCGCAAGATTGCCGAGCTGCTGCGCCGGGCCGGTTGGCTGGTCAATGACAAGCGGGTCGAGCGAATCTGGCGACGCGAGGGGCTGAAGGTCCCCACCCGGCAGCCGAAGCGCGCTCGTCTATGGCTTTCGGATGGATCGTGCATCCGGCTGCGAGCCGAGCGCCCCAACCACGTCTGGTCTTACGACTTTGTCGAGGAGCGCACCCATGATCGACGCAAGATGCGCATGCTCAACATCATCGACGAGTTCACCCACGAGTGCCTGGCCATTCGGGTATCGCGCCGGCTCAAGTCGATCGACGTCATCGATCTGCTCTCGGATCTGTTCATCCTGCGCGGCGTACCCGGGCACATTCGTTCCGACAATGGCCCCGAGTTTGTCGCCAAGGCGGTGCAAGAGTGGAT
Source organism: uncultured Alphaproteobacteria bacterium (assembly GCA_963778385.1). Taxonomy (GTDB): domain Bacteria; phylum Pseudomonadota; class Alphaproteobacteria; order ATCC43930; family CGMCC-115725; genus DATARH01. The sequence goes on from CAVZUA010000053.1 coordinate 63,201, forward strand.
CGGCGCTGTCGGGGCACAGACCGCCTACATCACACCAGGCAGTCCCTGGGAGAACGGCTTCATCGAGAGTTTCAACGCGCGCCTGCGCGACGAGCTTCTCGACGGCGAGATCTTCTACACCCTGCGCGAGGCCCAGATCGTCATCGAGAGCTGGCGCCGGCACTACAATACGATCCGGCCGCATGCCTCGATCGGTTACCGCGCTCCTGCCCCGGAGGTGTTCGTGCCAGCACTCGCCGCATGGCCGGCTGCGCAACCCCGACCAGCTCCGCCGGCCATGCTCCCGCTGGTGCCACGGCCAACCCTAAACTAACATTCCAATCGGACCACCAAACGGGGGCCGGTCAAAGCGGCCCGGCGACGCTTTCGAGCGCGTCGGTGCAGAGTGGAGGCGCGGGCGGCGTTCTATCTATCCGCCTATCCGTCCCTCGAAATCAGCTATTTTGCCTGCGACCGAAAATCCTGATCGGGAAACGGTGAGGCGGTCGGTGCCTGAATGACGATGACAGGGTGATCGGTGCTCTGATGGCAGGCGTTGCATGCCGCCGTCAACTGACCGTAAGCCGTATTGAATTGGGCGGAATCCTTGGCCTTTACCGCCGCGTCGAGGGCTACGAACGCTGGCTTGACCGTCGCCCCAAGCATCTCGGGAACCGAGAGGTTCCGGTATTTTGGCACCATTTCGGCGACATCGTCGAAAGCTTCGCGCAGCTCGCTCAGCTCATAGGTGGCATACGCCCAATTTTGCTCATTCCCGGCGAGGCCGAGCTTGGTATGCCGTGGCTGGACGAACGCCGTCATCAGATCGCCGAGACCGGGGTGAAATGGCGCTTTCTGTGCGGCTGCGAGACCGGGCAGGGCGATCATCGACGCCGCAATTGCGATGATCGATAGACGTGAACTCTTCATGGCGGCGGGCTCCTCTCAAAGGACATAAGCGAGAATTTCTGTCGCTACCGCGCCCAGAATGACAACGAGCCAAGGCGGCGCGCGCCACATGACGAGCAGCAGGAAAGCGACGATTCCGAGGGCGAAATCCGCCGGTGCAAAAATGGCGCTCGTCCATACGGGCGTGTAGAGCGCGGCGAGCAATAACCCCGCCACAGCGGCGTTGATCCCTCTGAGCGCCGCTTGCACGGTCGCGCGATGGCGCAGCGCATCCCAGAACGGCAACACGCCCAGCAGCAGCAGAAATGAGGGAAGATAAATCGCCGCCAAGCAAATAAGGCCGCCAGCCCAGCCGTTCGGCGTCGTCGCCATGACCGTGCCGAGATAGGCAGCGAAGGTGAAAAGCGGCCCCGGCACCGCCTGCGCCGCGCCATACCCCGCAAGAAAAGCATCGTTGCCAACCCATCCGGGCGGCACGACTGCCTGTTGCAGAAGCGGCAACACGACATGGCCGCCGCCAAAGACGAGCGCCCCTGAACGGTAGAAGCTGCTGAACAGCGCGACACCGTGATCGGCGGTCGAAGCAGCGATCAGCGGCAGGCCGAAAAGCAGCACGAAAAATAGTGCGAGTGCGGCGACCGCGAGCGGGCGAGCGATACGCACCGAGAGTGCTTCCGCCTCGGCGACCGCGACGCCGGCAAAGAAAACCCACCCGATCAGCCCGCCGGCGACAATAGCGCCGATCTGACCAGCGGCGGACGGCATGAAAAGCGCCAACAGCGCCGCTCCTACGGCCACTGTCGCACGCTCGCGATCCGGGCATAGATTGCGCGCCATGCCCCAGACAGCTTGAGCGACGACGGCCACGGCTACGATCTTGAGGCCATGCAGCCACGGCACATGGCTGATGTCGCCGAGCGTTCCGACGCCGTAGGCAAAGAGGATCAGCGCAACGGCTGAAGGGGTGGTGAAGCCGAGCCAAGCGGCCAGACCGCCGGGGATGCCAGCGCGCAAGATACCGAGGGTCACCGCGACCTGACTGCTCGCTGGCCCCGGCAGGAACTGACAAAGCGCGACGATGTCTACATAAGCCGCTTCGGCGAGCCACTTGCGCCGCTCGACAAACTCCGCGCGGAAATATCCCAAATGGGCGACCGGGCCGCCAAAGCTCGTGAGACCCAGCCGGAAAAAGACGAGCAGCACTTCGAGGAGTGGCGCGTGTGCCGCTTTAGCGCCTGTTGCCCGGTCGCCCGCGCTCACCGATGAACCTCGTCCTCAAACAGCTCGCCGAAGAGTTCGCGCACTTTGAGCTTGGCGGCGGCGAGTGCCTTTCGGCCATAGGGCGTTGCTCGATAAACACGCCGCGCGGTGCTGCCGTTGCGTTCCTCCCGCGAGGGTCAGATAGCCTCGCTCCTCAAGCCCGTGCAGGATGGGATAAAGCGTCCCGGCGCTCAGCTTGTAGCCGTGCCGCGCCAGCTCCTCGATCATTGCCAGTCCGTAAACGGGCTCTTTGACCGCGTGGTGAAGCACATGCAACCGAACGAACCCGGCATAGAGGAGCCGATTGTCCATATCTTATCGAAATACGATATCGACATCCGATAAAGAGGATTCTACCCCGTTCATGGCCCCGGCGGGTGCCTCGGGGTGAATGTCACGCGAGTGTGCGTCGCCGTGACTAGGCGGACGCTGCGGCGGCGCGCGACTGTTGCAAATGCGTTGCGGACGTACCGCAACGAGCGTTGCAAAAGGCCTCATAACCCGTGCGCAACTGAAATGACGGGCCATGCCGTCGTTGCGTCAGAGCCAACCCGGTCATACTTCCCGATGATCGGGCAGTGATACTTACCGGGACCCGGAAAGTAAGCCGTGCCGGCTCGCCGCCGATACTTTCCCCTGGAGGGGAAAGTTACTTACACGAGGTGCAAGTAACCGCCGGGCGCGGCTGCGGCAGGGGCGCTGTTACTTCCAAATCATTCGTGAGTAACCAGCTCTATCGACCGAGCAGCGTCGCCAGCTTCCCGGCGTCGGTCGCCGCCGCCGCGAGGTGCTTTAGCCCCAGCTCGATCTCGGTCTGGAGGCGGTAGAGCCGCATGCTGACGTCGGCCTCGGTCTGGCTATCGGCGACAACGGCATCCGCCAGCCTCTCCAGGGCAGCGGTGGCGCGCCGCTGGGCCGCGACAAGCTCGCCGCGTGCGGCGGCGACCCGCTGGCCCAAATCCGCCGGCATAGGTACTGCGGCGACGCCTGATAGACGTGTATCAAGTGCTATTATGGCTCGACGGCGCGGCAATGCTTCCCCCGTTCTTGCCCGTGACCCAATGACCCTGCCAACGCCCTACCAAGGCAATCACGTCGTGGCAATGCTGGTGTTTCCGGGTCCCGTTTAGGTCTGTTGGGCCCCATTTCACGGCTGCGCCGGGTGCTTAGACCACGGCGATATCAGCGACTGAAACCACGACCTCGACATTCCAATTCAGCATCGACAGCAGCAGCCGGCAGCGTTCGCGATCACTCCAGGCGACAATGCCGCGATGACTGGCGAACCGGCCCCGACGTGACAGCCATCTCGGTATTGGGTTTGAGACAATGGCAGCCGGTCGTGGCGTCCTTGTCCGAACAGGCGATCAGGCTCTCGATCCGGGCACCACACTGGGCTGGCGATACTCGCCCGCACCTTGATGGGTCAAAAGCTTGACCACGCCGAACGTCGAATTAATCGGCGACCAATGCGTATCCCGACCCCGCCAAAAAGTCATAATTCCTGTGCAGGGGTACTAGTCCGCCGCCGCGAATGAAAACGCCGAGCACGGTGAAGAGGATGAAAAGTCCGATAGATCGCGCTAGAAAAACCGTCAATGGCGACATCCCTAATCTCCCAACGGCAGCGCAGACTTAATGGGTTAGCGGGACCGCCAGGATTTTTTCCAGCTGTCCGAGCAGTTCTCCGTAACGCATAAAGTTTCCCGCAGCGTATGCCTGCTGCATTTCGTGAAAGATCGACCGGGCTCGCTCCAGGCGTTCGATATCGGTGGTAGCGGATGCCCGTCCGAAGGTTGGCCCTGGATGAACCCCAACGAGGAGGGCCTCGGCCTCGCCGAGAGTGCCGGCCCACTCGATCTTGCGATCGTCGGGCAGCAACTGGCCGAAAACAACGCGCGCGAGCGTTGGGATTTTGGTCTGCTCGGCCTCGATATAAACGGGCTCGATCGCCACCAGCTGGTTGTCGTTGAGCGGCAGGACGATCAGATTGCCGCGGATCACGCGAGAACCGTGCTGGTCCCAAAGGGTAAGGTCGCCGGAGAACCGGCTGTCCGAATTGATCCGCAATTCGATCTGCGCCGGGCCATCGACAAATCGCCCTTTGGGAAAGCGGAACGCGACGAGCTTGCCGTAATTGTCGCCATCCGACAGGCCGGCCAGCCATCCGGCCATCTGATTTTTCCCTGCGACCGACAGCGGCAGCATCAGCATGAATTCGGGGCTTGCCGCGTGCGGCAACTGGGCCATCACGTAATAGGGCTGAACTTCGATCTCGCGGTCGCGATAGAGTTCGTGCGGCACCTCCCAGCGGTCCTCCCGGTTGTAGAAGGTGGTCGGGTTGGTCATGTGGTAGGTGCCGTACATCTCCGCTTGAACGGTGAACAAGTCTTCCGGATAGCGGATATGGCGGCGGAGATTTTCGGGCATCTCGCCGCGGTCGCGGAACAGCCCCGGCAGCATTTTCCGGTAGGCCTTGATGATCGGATCGTCGGCGCCGAAGACGTAGAACGTGACGGACCCGTTATAGGCGTCAACGACTGCCTTCACCGAATTGCGTAGGTAGTTGCGGTCGCGAAAATTGGCGACTGAACCCTGATAAGCGGCGCTGTAGGGATAGTTCGCCGAACTGGTATAGCCATCGACGATGTAAGAGTAATGGTCGCCGTCGGCGACGATGTACGGGTCGTGATCGAAAGTGAGAAACGGCGCCAGGCGTTCAACCCGTTCGATGACATTGCGGCGGATCAGGACCCGGCTCGCGGGCGTGAAGTATCCCGAGATGAACAGCCGCAAGCCGTCAAATTCATGGGCGATAACCAGCTTGCGCCAGAAGTTGGACAGGGCAATACCGCCGCTCGCCGCCGTAAACAGTCTCAGCGTTGGCATCGCCCTGGGGGAAGTCGAACTCCTTTTCGGTGGTATGCACGTACACTCGGTCCCGGGTCAGTATCCCGTAGTAGATTTCGCCATGCGTAACCGCGAGATCGCTTTTGGCCTGGATCGGAATGTCGTGCGCCCACAGCACCGGGTTGCCGCGGCCGTCCATCTCGTTGACCGGAACGGCGACGGCGCCGTAGCCGTGCGTGTATTTGAGCGCAAGATTAACCCAGACCTGTGCCGCAGCCGGCAGCTTCTCGACGTCCAGTTCGCGCGCGGTGATCATCACCTGGCGCTCGACACCGTCGATCAGGTAGCGGTCGATGTCGACACTGCCAAATGTGTAATAGGGGCGCAGGCCCTGGGTCTGCTGCAGCTGGGGTTCGAGCGCGCGCCAATCCCAGATGCGCGCGTCCCGCAAGGTTGCCGCGTTCTTGTCGAGATCGTCGCGAGTGAGCGGTGTCGTCGAAACCGCGAATTCCTGTTCTTCGACATTGGGCCCGACGACCCCATAAGCCTGCCGCGTGCCCGCAATGCTGCGGACCAGGTAGGGCTGTTCGAGGGTGATCTGGTTGGGCCCAACATAGAGATGCTCGACCGCGATGGGGACGATCGCCCCGCCGAGGTAGACAGCGGCAAACACGCCGCACGGCACCGCCCAATGCGACGGCGCGGCGAGCAACCAGCGGCGGAAGTTCGGTATGCAAGCGGCAAGTGCCAAGGCGGTCGCGGCGAAGAGCCAACCGGCGATGATCGCCGCGTAGGCGGGCAGGCCAAAATGGATGTCGACAAAAGACGCGCCGGCGACGACACCCGAGTGCCCGTCGATAATCAGGTGATACCGCCCGAGGAAGCGGCCGAAGCCGAAGCACAGGCAGAGCATCGCCCCAAGCGCTATCGCTTGGCGAGCCCAGCTGTCCCAAGCGTTGCGAGGAATGGCGAGGAAATGCACATCGCCTTCGTGCCCGTCACGGGGCGAGGCGATGTCGATTAGCGTGGGGTAATGGCTATGGTACCGCCAAGGTTGTCCCTGCCGCGGATAAAACAGAAAACCGATCCCGATCGCGGCCGCGATCGTCAGGACAAGAACCCAAATGCCGAGATAGACGATCTCCTCGTAAAGCGGCAGCGAGAGCAAATAGAAGGACAGGTCCTTGCCAAACACCGGGTCGGTCGCGCCTGACGGCGTCGCTCCGAGAAAGCCCATTAGCGGCGTCCACAGACCCGTGGCGCCAAAGGCAACGACGGCTGAAATGATAAGGCCGCTGAGCCATGGCGCGCTTCGTGGCATGATTGCCACCGGCCGGCACGCCGCCCGCAGGTTGAGCCCAATGAACAATCCGCCAAAGACAAAGACTGCAGCAAAGATCGCCGCCCGCAGCCCGAGCGCAAACCAATAGCGGTATTTCTGACCTAACTCGGCGAACCAATAGTTCTGCAGCGTGACCTCGAAAATCGCCTCAAGGCCGAGGATCGCGATCACGGCCACCGCGATGTAGGCGAGGTCCCGGTAGATACGATGAATAAAAGCGATCGATTGCGGTTTGCCGCGCTGCCGCAAAATCGTCTGCATCAGCGGCAAAGCGGCCAAAAAGACGACAATCAGGTAAGTGAGCGCAAACATTAGTGCTTCCTACCGGGAGGGTGCCCATCGCCGCTGTTTGTTTATCCCTTCCGTCCTTCGCCGCATTGATCCAGCGCAATCGATCCCGCCTGGATCGAGAATGACCAATTCCAGTAACGACGGCTGAGCGTCCGCTTCTCTATCGCGGCTCGTGTCAAGCCTCGGCCTGATATCTCATGCCGTCACCATTTTACGCTGGCGCCGTTGATGTGGATCAAGGCCTGGCTTCTGGAACTGACGGAACATCGCGGAAACTGGATCGTGATCTTGTTGGTGAACCGGGAGATGTGCATGGTTTACAAGGATTTGCTGGTGGTGCTCGATGCCGACCCGCGGATTCAGGATCGAATCCTGCTGGCCGCTGAGCTTGCCGAGCGCTTCGGTGCCCATTTGCTGGGGCTGTACGTGGCAGCCATTTCTGAGCCGCCGGGACGCCTCGATTATTTTAACAGCGACGCCCCGTTATTCGGCTCGCTGTACCGGGATACAGAGGTGCAAATTCGCGCCCAGGCCGAAAGGACGCGTCTCCTTTTCGAGGACATCATTGGCCGACACTCACTGTCCTCGGAGTGGCGGGCTGCGTCGGGATACCCCTCAGAGGTGGTCGCCGTTCACGGCCGCTGTGCCGATTTGATCATTCTTGGCCAAATCAACCACGATGACGCACGGTCGCCCCTGGTTCGGCCTCGCCCCGAGGAAGTAGCTTTACTGGCCGGACGACCGATCCTTGTTGTTCCCTATGCTGGCACCTTCGCCAATGTAGGCCGCAAGGTGCTCGTCGGGTGGGACGCAAGCCGAGAGGCAACGCGTGCCGTCAACGACGCGATGCCGCTGTTGGCGGGCGCCTCATCGGTCACGGTGATCGCAATCGATCCCGAGCAAAGTCGAGAACGGCACGGTGAGGTGCCGGGGGCGGACATCGCGCTCCATCTGGCACGTCACGGCGTCTCGGCGAAAGTCGAGCGCACCGTTTCCGCTGGTATCGGCATCGGCAATACGCTGCTGTCTTGTGCGAGCGATCTGGAAGCCGATCTCCTCGTAATGGGCGCTTACGGGCACTCGCGGGTGCATGAGCTGCTGCTCGGCGGTGCCACGCGAACCGTGCTCGGCAGCATGACATTGCCGGTACTGATGGCGCATTGAGCGGCGCGAAGACGATACTGCCGTGGCGTGGAGAGAAGGTTACTGGGACGTCTCTTGTCGGCCGCGGCATGCCTTACGCGGGCCTACGCCACAGCTTACGGGAAAGAGGAACCCAACCGCGCTCACACCTTGTAACAGGAACCGCGGTGCCGCATATCGAAAGCACTCCTACACAAAGAGTGCCAATTGCCTCCGGTCTGCTGAGCTTCTCGTATTTTCCTGCGAGAAGCGATCAGCGTCGAACATTTAACCGAGGAGATTTTCATGAAATTCAGACCCCTGCACGATCGTGTGGTGATCCAGCGCGTGGATGAGGAAGAGAAGACCAAGGGCGGGATCATCATCCCCGATACTGCCAAGGAAAAGCCGATGGAAGGTAACGTTATCGCCGTCGGGCCAGGCGCGCGAGGCGAGGACGGCAAAATCCATCCGCTCGACGTTAAGGCCGGCGACCGGGTGCTGTTCGGCAAATGGTCCGGGACCGAGGTCAAGCTCGACGGTGACGAGCTGATCATCATGAAGGAAGCCGACATCATGGGCATCATCGCGAGCTGAAAAGGAAACGGTCATGGCAGCCAAAGATATTCGGACAGGCACGGATGCACGCGAACGGATGCTGCATGGTATCGACATTCTCGCTCACGCGGTTAGGGTGACTTTGGGCCCAAAGGGACGCAACGTCGTCCTCGACAAGAGCTACGGGGCGCCGCGCGTTACCAAGGACGGTGTCACCGTCGCCAAGGAGATCGAGCTTTCGGACAAGTTCGAGAACATGGGCGCCCAGATGATCAAGGAGGTCGCCAACAAAACCAGCAACGAGGCCGGTGACGGCACGACAACAGCGACGATTCTCGCTCATGCAATTGTCCGAGAAGGTATTCGCGCGGTGGCCGCGGGGATGAACCCGATGGATCTGAAGCGGGGCATCGACTTGGCAGTCGAGGCCGTCGTCGGCGAGATCAAGAAGCGGTCGAAGAAGGTCTCGACCAACGACGAGATTGCCCAGGTCGGCACCATCTCGGCGAATGGCGACACCGAGATTGGTCGCATGCTGGCCGATGCGATGAAAAAGGTCGGCAACGAGGGCGTCATCACCGTCGAAGAGGCAAAATCGCTCGACACCGAGTTGGACATCGTCGAGGGCATGCAGTTCGACCGCGGCTATCTGAGCCCTTACTTCGTCACCAACGCGGAGAAGATGTTCGCCGAACTCGATGACCCATACATCCTGCTGCACGAGAAAAAGCTGTCGGGTCTTCAAACATTGCTGCCGCTTCTCGAAGCGGTGGTGCAGAGCGCTCGGCCCTTGCTGATCGTCGCCGAGGACATTGAAGGCGAGGCGCTTGCCACGCTGGTCGTTAACAAGTTGCGCGGCGGGCTCAAAGTTGCCGCGGTCAAGGCGCCGGGCTTTGGCGACCGCCGGAAGGCGATGCTCGAGGATATTGCCGCGCTGACGGGCGGCGAGGTGATCTCCGAGGAACTTGGCATAAAGCTCGAGAGCGTGACGCTAGATATGCTCGGTCGCGCCAAGCGTGTGCGTCTCGATAAGGAGAATACGACAATTATTGATGGCGCCGGCAAGAAAGAAGCCATTCTCGCCCGCGTCGATCAGATCAAGGCCCAGATCGAGGACGCAACCTCCGACTACGACAAGGAGAAGTTGCAGGAGCGTCTGGCCAAGTTGGCCGGCGGTGTCGCGATCATCCGGGTCGGCGGTAGCACCGAAGTTGAAGTCAAGGAACGCAGGGACCGGGTCGACGATGCGATGCATGCAACCAAGGCTGCTGTCGAGGAGGGCATTGTCGCCGGCGGCGGTGTGGCGTTGCTCTTCGCAAGCAAAATTCTGGCGGGCCTGACCCCGGCGAACAATGACCAGAAGGTCGGCATCGAGATTGTCCGCAAGGCGATCCAATCACCGATACGGCAAATCGCCGAGAACGCAGGCGTCGACGGGTCGATCGTTGTCGGCAAGCTCACCGACAAGAACGACGCCAATTACGGTTATGACGCGCAGGCTGAAGAGTACAAGGACATGGTCAGCGCTGGCATCATTGACCCCACGAAGGTGGTACGGGTAGCGCTGCAGGATGCCGCCTCCATCGCCGGGTTGCTGATTACCACCGAGGCTATGGTGAGCGACAAGCCGGAGCCCAAGCGTGCGTCCGGTATGCCGCCGGGCGGCGGTATGGAGGGTATGGGTGGCATGGGCGGAATGGATTTCTAACCTCTCACCTCGTACTGCCAGATCGGGGCCTCAATCCCCGCGTCTCGCCGTTGTCGGGACGCGGGGATTGACTAGCTTCGAGAATTTAGCGCGAACTGGTTCACCGAAAGCCTGCCGCCGATCTTCTCTAATGCCTGTGCAAATGGTTGTCGGAACCGGAGTGGCTAAGACGCCAGATACAAGCCCCGGCCAAGGTGATGAGGGCCACCCCGGCCGTGATCGCCGCAAGTTTCCAGCTGGCGTTGCCGGTTGAAACAACCCCTCCGGTCCCGCCGAGGAGGGCTAGGCTGCCCCATACAAGATATCCCATCGCTTCGGTCTTTCCCTTTGATCGCCTTGTATGACGCCCCGGGAGACGCGGCGCATTGATTTGTGTCAGGTAAGGACACGGTGCCCAGCGGGCAGTAGCGGTCGATGACGCGCGGGGTCAGCACACCGCACCGGTCGGATGGACGAAATGAGCCGGCGGAGCGGATGTGCGGCGCGATCACAATCGTCGGGGCGCCGAAACGGCTCCGGTGACGGCCGGTTGCTCGTTGCGCAAACGACGCGATCTACAGCGGAACTTCAAGCTTCCGATCACAACCGGATAACTCGTATCGCCGCTTCTCCCCCGCTGCCTGAGGTCGCGGCGACGGTCTGCTGACCGAGCGGACAGCGGGCACCCAGCCTCGGCGGTGGGATAGCTTGCCGACCGAATTCGGACCGGTCAAAACCGCCACTTAGTCCGGCTCGTTTTTACGCTGGTCGGTCTGCTTTGCCGCCACCCGGTGATGTATTGGAGCGCCGCGAGATACTACGATAAACTGAATCTCGTCACCGAAGATGCAAAGTCAACCGGGGAAACAGATGGACAAAAAACTCCACATCAACTTCTGGTATGTGACCGGCGCGATACTTCTGATGATGTGGATTCAAAGCGTCTATCTGACAAGCATCCAATCGACGCCGATCCCCTATAGTCGCTTTCAGGCCTTGCTGAACGACGGCCAAGTCGCCGAAATCGGGATCACCCAGAATTCGATCCGCGGGAGACTGAAAGAGGCGCAATCCGACGGGCTAAAGGATTTCGTCACCACACGGGTCGAGCCCGACCTTGCCCAAAATCTCGACAAACACGGCGTCGTCTATACCGGGGTGATCGAGAGCACCTGGTTGCGCGATGTGCTGTCATGGATTTTACCAGCGATTTTTTTTGTCGGTATCTGGATGTTCGCCATCCGTCGAATGGGGCAAGGCGGCGGGCTCGGCGGGCTGATGGCGATCGGCAAGAGCCACGCCAAGGTCTACGTCGAGAAGGAAACCAAGGTCACCTTCGCTGACGTCGCTGGCGTTGACGAGGCGAAGGAGGAGTTGGTCGAGATCGTTAACTTTTTGAAGGACCCGCAGCGCTACGGGCGCCTCGGCGGTCGTTCACCCAAGGGCGTGCTGTTGGTCGGCCCCCCCGGCACCGGGAAGACGCTGCTGGCTCGCGCCGTTGCCGGTGAGGCAGGGGTGCCATTCTTCTCGATTTCCGGATCGGAGTTTGTCGAGATGTTCGTCGGCGTCGGCGCGGCTCGTGTGCGCGATCTGTTTGAACAGGCACGCAAGCATGCGCCAGCGATCATCTTTATTGACGAGCTTGATGCACTCGGCCGCGCCCGCGGCCCCTTCGCGATGGGCGGGCAGGATGAGAAGGAACAAACGCTCAACCAGCTCTTAGGTGAGCTTGACGGCTTCGATCCTTCAAGCGGTCTCGTGCTACTTGCCGCGACGAACCGGCCGGAGATTCTCGATCCGGCATTGCTCCGTGCTGGGCGCTTCGACCGCCAGGTGCTGGTCGATCGGCCGGATAAGAAGGGCCGGGAGCAAATCCTTGTCGTCCACCTTAAGAAGGCAAAACTCGGGGGCGATGTGCTGCCGGAGGACATTGCGGCGCTGACCCCAGGCTTCACCGGCGCCGATTTAGCCAATTTAGTCAACGAGGCAGCGCTGCACGCCACCCGGCGCAACGGCGAGGCTGTCACGATGGCCGACTTTACCAACGCGATCGAGCGTATCGTCGCCGGTTTGGAGAAGCGCAACCGCCTGCTCAATCCAATGGAGCGGCGTGTTGTCGCCTACCACGAGCTCGGTCATACCCTCGTCGCGCTGGCGTTACCGGGGACCGATACGGTGCACAAGGTATCGATCATTCCGCGCGGGGTCGGCGCGCTTGGCTACACGATCCAGCGTCCGACCGAGGATCGTTACCTGATGACTCGGGCGGAGCTGAGCAACAAGATGGCTGTGCTGCTTGGTGGCCGGGGAGCCGAGCAAGTCGTGTTCGGCGAAATATCAACTGGTGCGGCGGACGATCTCGCGCGCGCGACCGATATCGCTCGGGCGATGGTTCTACGTTATGGCATGAGCGAGGCCTTGGGCAGCGTTGCCTATGATCGCGATCGCTCGCCTTTCTTGGCGCCAAACTTACCGATGCCGCAGGAACGTAGCTACGGCGAAGATACCGCGCATGCCGTGGACGCCGCAGTGCGCGCACTAATCGATAGCGCCCTGGATCATGCTACCGCGATCCTGGAACGAAACCGCCCGTTACTTGATCGCGCCGCAGCTGCGCTCCTTGAGACCGAGACACTTGATGAGCTGGATATCGAGAAGTTGAAACAGACATTGGTCGGCGACGATCCTGGCGCAGGGATGCAGCCGAAGGTGGGAGCGACAGTCCCCAGATCGACCATAGTCGCATCTTAATTTTAGCCACGCGACTACCCTACGGATGCTGTACGACGCAACCTCCCCGGCGGCGGATTTAGGTGGCCTCGGCTTTGATGCCAGGACGCGCTGCAGCTAAGCAGCCGTGCGAACCAACTGAGACAGCTGGGCCTGACATCAGCAATGGTTGGAATGGGGGCAGCAAGACCAGTCCCCGCTGCGTAGACTGAACATTCGCTGTGTGACTAGAGAGCAGACCATCGCCGCGACCTTCAAGAGAGCCGAGTCAGCTGACACGAACAGGAGCGAGTGTTGGGAGTTCTCCATTCGGTTGCGCGCCGGATGGGACCGCAAACTATGTGAGCTGCTAGTAAAACCCGCCTAATGGCAAATTTACCGAGGATTTCTGCGGATAATGACAAATCGCAAGTTTTGACACCTGAACTCGCCCAACATGGCAAAAGCGAATATTCCCAACGCCCAAAAAACCCGCAGGAAACAGCCCCCGCGGGCGTTCTTCACGGCCGATGAGCTAAGATCCAGGGTCGTTACCTTGTCGGTTTCAGGAACAGCAGGTATTCGACGATGTCGTCCGTATCGTCAGGTTTCAGCATGATGTTTGGCATGGTCGAATGCGGAGTTTGCAGGAACACCCGCAAGGAGTTTTCAGTTATCGAGGCTTCGGCGGCGATGGCCGGAAAGGTAGGCGATTTCGGGTTCGCTGATGCCTCATTCGGGTGGACGCCGTGGCATTGGGAGCACCATTGTTCCGCTAAGACCCGTCCTCTCGCGCCGTCTGCCTTTGCGTGGCTCGTGGCATCGAGCACGACCAGGACCATAGCAATGAAAACCGCACAGATCGTTCTCGGCCCGCTCATTGCGTCCCCTATCCGAAATCCATGGTCGATTATCGTCGGATCTGAAGCGGGCGCCAACTTGCGTAAAGTTCGGTGACATGTTGAAGGGTGCACTCGGAGCAGCAACAACGGCTGTTTTCCTCATCTCGGCAGGCACAATTGAAGCCCAGGACTCGTCGAGTCAGCGGGGGCAGGCCTTTGCACAGGCTAACTGTGCACAATGCCATGCGGTCGGCCCCTCGGGAGAAAGTCCGCTACCAAAAGCGCCGCCTTTCCGAACGCTTCATGAGGGGTATCCGGTCGAGGATCTGGCGGAGTCACTCGCTGAGGGTATCAGGACCGCCCATCCAGCGATGCCCGAGTTTGAACTGGGCGAACGGCAGATCCTCGACCTGATCTCCTATCTGGAATCGCTGGAACGGTAATCCAGCGCATAGGATTTGCCCGCCCCTTTTTGCAGGAGGTCGGCCGGGACAACCGTGCCGCAATCGGCAGCCTGCATCGGTTAACAGAACTGCATCGCAAGTTCGCGGCGGCCAACTGCTCGTCGTTTGGCAGCGTGCCGTTGATGCTAAGGGCCCGTCCACAAATAAGCGAATCGGTCATTTGGTTTTTGTAGATGTGGGATTCTCAGGCAGGCGAGAATACCTATCTTGTATAGATGGTTGACGTTGCGGCGATCCGGCAGCGGTTTTCGGCGGTAGCGCCGTTTCTCAACGAGCGCGGTCGGCGTGTTGTCGCGGCGGCCGAAGCATCGGCGGCAGGATACGGTGGGATCGCAGCGGTATCAGCCGCGACGGGGCTTGCGGCGAGTACGATTGGTCGCGGCTTGCGGGAGTTGTCTGCGCCTGAGGAATTGGGCCGGATACGGCGCCGCGGTGATGGCCGCAAGACGGCGGTGGCGCAGGATGCGACGTTGCTGAGCGACCTCGGCGCCTTGGTCGAGCCAACCTGTCGCGGCGATCCGCAGTCGCCGCTGCGCTGGACGTGCAAGAGCGTCCGGCGGCTGGCAGAAGAGCTTCAGGCGCAAGGCCATCGGGTTGGTCGCACGCTGGTTAGCACCCTGCTTGATAGCATGGGCTACAGCCTGCAAGGCAATCGCAAGACGCGTGAGGGTGATAGTCACCCGGACCGGAATGCGCAGTTCGAATACATCAACGGCGCGGTGGGCGCGGCGCTGGCCGAGCGTCAGCCGGTGATCTCAGTCGATACGAAAAAGAAGGAATTGGTTGGCGATTTCAAGAACAGCGGTCGTGAATATCGTCCGGCGGGCGATCCCGAAAAAGTCCGGGTGCACGACTTCCTGATCAAGGAACTCGGCCGGGCGGTGCCGTACGGCGTCTATGATCTGGCCGCCAATGCAGGCTGGATAAATCTCGGGATCGACCACGACACAGCGGCCTTCGCCGTCCAGAGCATTCGCCGCTGATGGCAGGAGATCGGTCGAACGCGCTATCCCAATGCCACGCCACTGCTGATTACCGCCGATGGCGGCGGCAGCAACGGTTCACGCGTGCGTTTGTCGAAGCATGAGTTGCAGAAGCTCGCCAACGAACTCGACATCAACATCGCCGTCCACCACCTGCCACCGGACCCAGCAAGTGGAACAAGATCGAGCACCGCCTCTTCTCGTACATCAGCCAAAACTGGCGCGCTCAACCGCTCGTCAGCTATCGTATCATCGTCGACCTGATCTCGGCGACGACCACAAAGACCGGCCTCACCGTGCGCTGCGAGATCGACGAGACCCTCTACCAGAAGGGCATCACTGTCTCCGACGCCGAGATGGCGGCCATCAACATCATCCGACACGATTTCCACGGCGAATGGAACTACACTATCGCGCCAAACTCAAACTAAAGCCGAGCGTTAGATTGCGGACAGGTCCTAAGGTAAGGTGTGGCTTGCCGAATTTTGCATGCCGCATCGCCGCGCTCGGTGCTCGCGGACCGCGTGAGCGGCGCGTCCTTCCGGGCGCTGAGCCCCCGGTTTCTAGCGTGCTATCGCAAACGGCCAGTGCGCGGATGTCTGTGGGACGCCCGCGGTCCTGGCGGCGGACTGCGTCCAGCGGGCCATTTGATGCAGATCAATGTGCAACTCCCCTAGCGTCTCATAAAGAGCAATCGATCTCAATGACGGTGCGAAACGGACAACGGGAGGCCCAAAGGATGAGTTACCTTATGAAAGTTTGATCTGCCGCCGCGCCCCCGATCGCAGAAGGCATACGCAAAACGAGACGCGCTTAGCTTGAGCCAGAAAGGATCGACACCGTGGAGCGCATTCTGCTCGCCGACGACGGCTCAGAGAATGCTTTAAAGGCAGTTGGTATCGCCTCGGAGTTGGCCGCAAAAACAGGCGCCGAGTTGATTGCCCTCGCTGTCATCGATCCGTACTCGATCGACCCCCTGGATGTTATGGCCCTCGCTGGATCAGCGAAGGTCGACTACGGTCAAGCACTCGAATGTCAGGTCGCCGAGTCTGCAAGATATCTCGACCGCTGCCAGGAGGCGGCAACGCGTGCCGGTGTAGGCCGCTTCCGCAGTGTGCGCCGGGATGGCAGCGACATAGTACTTGAAATTATCGACTTTGCCCGCGCTCAGAATATTGACTTGATCGTCGTCGGCTGCCGCGGGCGAAGCCGTCTTCCCGGGCTGTTATTGGGCAGCGTCTCCCAGAAGTTGACTGCTTATGCACCCTGTTCGGTATTGATCGCTCGCTAGCCACCAATTTGGCGCCGACAATCCTCGGGTTCATGACGCAAATGGGGTTGCGGGCAGAGCAACACCTCTCGGCGCGTCGGCGCGGTCAACTGGCGATTTTGACCACCTGCCGCGCACGCGGCACGCGATTTGCCGTTGCTCAAGACACCCGATGGGACGAGCATGGCCTCACAACGACCCGGAATCCGGGGAATGTCGGTTCATACTTTAAGGAGATTTGGGATGTTCGACGTGGGCTCGATTTATACAATTTCGACTTGGCAAGGAAACAAGGATGGCGGCATGGTCACCGACCACCATAATTGCTCCGTCGTAGAGTTCTCCGGTACGCTCCTAAGGTACGAGCAAGCGGGTCGCGAGCACGTCATCAATACCGCGTCTCCCGCCTTCGCCCGAGCCGAACGTCAGCCGAGGAGGTGAACATCCGACATCCGGCCAGTCTTCATCATACTAGTCGCTTCCGTCATTGATTTTGTGAGGGTTCTCTGAATCGATGTCCGCGTCACCAGCGACGGAGCGGAGACGTGGGCAGCAAAGAGAGCGCAGTAAAGAAATACATTGTGACACTCAGCGATACGGAGCGGGAGAAGCTCAACGCCCTTATCCATAGCGGGAAACATCCGGCACAAAAGCTGCTGAAGGCCCGCATTCTGTTGAAAGCCGATACCTCGGACGGTGGTGAAGGCTGGAGCGACAGCGAGATTGCAGCGGCGCTCGAGACCAGTGTCGCCACGGTTGCCAGGACGCGCCAGCGGCTGGTCGAAGAGGGGTTGGAGGCGGCCCTGATTCGCAAGCATTCGGCGAATTCGGCGAGGCGGCGGATCTTCGATGGGGCGGCCGAGGCCAGGTTAATCGCGTTGGCCTGTTCCAAACCGCCGGCCGGCCGCGCACGCTGGACATTGCAACTGTTGGAAGAGGCGGTCGTCGAACTGAAGATCGTCGAACGGGCCAGCGACAACACGATCGGGCGGACGCTGAAAAAAACACTCTCAAGCCGCATCTGAAGCAGCAATGGGTCATCCCGCCGGACGCCAACGCCGCCTTTGTTGCCGCCATGGAAGACGTCTTGGAGGTTTATCAACGGCCCTATGATCGGCAACGTCCCCTGGTCTGCCTCGACGAGACCTCAAAACAACTCATTGCCGAAACGCGCGTGCCGATCGCGGCGAAACCAGGCCGGCCCGGCCGGTACGATTACGAATACCGACGCCATGGGACGGCCAATCTGTTCATGATGTTCGCGCCACTGGAAGGCTGGCGGCATGTCAAGGTCACCGACCGTCACACGGCGGTGGATTATGCCCAGGTGCTCAAGGAATTGTCTGACACGCACTTCCCCGGTTCAGCAAAAATCGTGCTCGTCCAGGACAACCTGAACACGCACAAGCCAGCTTCGCTGTACGAAGCCTTTCCCCCCGCCGAAGCCCGCCGGCTCGTCGAACGGTTCGAGTGGCACTACACACCAAAACACGGGAGTTGGCTCGACATGGCGGAATCTGAACTCAGCGTTCTCTCCTCCCAATGCCTCGACCGCCGCATCCCCGATCAGCGGGTGTTGAAGGACGAAGTCGAGGCATGGGAAGCTGACCGCAACAGGAAGCACGCCAAGGCGAATTGGCAGTTCACCACCGCCGACGCGCGGGTCAAACTGAGCAGGTTGTACCCCGCACTATGAACGACTCGGCCGACTAGCCATGGATTGCCGGCCTTCCCGATGCTGCTCGCCGGCGGGTTTTCAGCAATCTACCCGTGCCATGTGACAGCGACGCAGATGCGCCAGCACCCGATTGGGCTGAACAGCCACAAAGCCACACGATTGCTTTCTGCGTGCAGAAATGGACGACGACTAGTACCTCTGCACAGAAGAATTGACGGGTTGATCGTGACTGGCCCGGAGAGGCGGTAGCGTCTCGGGATCGACCAGCACCTGGATGCTTCGGGCGGTCCCGGGGCGGCGTCGGATGAGCCCGTTGCGTTCCAGCGTGATTACCATCTGGTGGACTGACGGTGGCGTCACCCGGAAGAATCGTTGCAAATCGGCTTCGGCTGGCGGTCGGCCGATCACCAGCGTGTAGGCGTGGATGAACGCTAAATACTGCCCCTGCTTGGGCGTGAAGCCCGGTGCGGAAGCGGCGAGACATTCCTCGGGCACGTGATTCATCTGTTGAGCCCTCAACCGCCGGGGGGCGTCGATGAATGTATGTTACCGAGTTCGAACTGAGCCAAGCCGAGCGCGACCAACTCACCGCGTTGCTGACCGGCGGCGTGCACGCCGCGCGTAAGCTCAAACGAGCGCAGATCCTGCTGGCTGCCGACGCCGGCGTTGGTGATGAAGACATTGCCGCCAGCATCACCGTCGGCGGATCGACGGTGTACCGGACTAAACGCCGGTTCGTCGAAGGCAATCTGGAGGCCGCGCTCAGCGAAGAACCTCGCCCCGGCGCGACGCGTATCCAACCTCCCGAACTGCGTCGCGGAGATCAGCCGCGTGCACCGGGGCTTTGCTGAACCTCTCGCTCGAAGCTGAGCTAGAGCAGTTTTCACTTAGACGGAATAGCCGGCGTTTTTGAGGTAGTTGGCGCATTCGTCTGGGTGGAAGGCGTCGAGAGCGCGGCCGATGGCGTCTCAGAGGTCGTCGCGGGTTCGCGCGGCGGCGGTTCTGAGCAGAGCTTTGAGTTTGGCGAAGACTTGCTCGATCGGGTTGAGGTCGGGACTGTAGGGGGCAGGTACAGCAGCACGGCCCCCGGCTTTTCGATCGCCTCGCTGATGCCGGCGACCTTGTGCGAGCTGAGATTGTCCATGACGACAATGTCGCCGGGTGTCAGGGTCGGCACCAAGAACTGCTCGAACCAAGCGCGGAAGCGCTCGCCGTTGATCGGACCATCGAAGACGCACGGCGCCTCGATACGGTCATGTCGCAGCGCGGCCAGGAAGGTGGTGGTCTTCCAGTGGCCGTAGGGCGCGCTGGCCACCGCGCGCTCGCCCCGCAGACCTCGGGCATAGCGCCGCGCCATGTTGGTCGTGGCCCACGTCTCGTCGAGGAAGACCAGGTGCCGCGGGCTCAAGCCGGGCTGGTACTCGCGCCAGGCGGTGCGCGCTTCGGCAATGTCCGGCCGCTCTTGCTCGCTGGCGTGTTGCGTCTTTCTTTCCGCGTCAGCGCCTCGGATTTGAGGAAACGGCACAGCGTGGGACAAGAGGTCCGGATGCCTCGCTCGACCAGCTGCAAGCGCAACTCCTCCAACGTGATGTCGTTCCGTTTGCTAACCAGTTCGCGAATGATCGCCACGTGCGGCGCCAGGCTCGGCTTGTTCCAGCCGCCAGACTGATCCGGCTCGATCGTTCCCCGATCCCGCCAACGCTGCAGTAACTTCACCACAAAGGCGACGCTCACCTCAAACCGCGCTGCCGCCGCATGGCGCGACAGCCCGCCGCCCTCACCGGCGCCGGCAGGGTGAACACGGCGTGGAAGTATTGAACCGGCAGCAGTTCGCCTTGTCGGGCGGTGAGCCACTCGGCTCGCGCCTGCCCCTGGCACTTCGGGCAATGCCGGTTGCGGCACGAGTTGTAGGCGCAGCGGACGAGGCCGCAATCGGCGCAGGCCTCTGTGTGACCGCCCAGCGCCGCCGTTCGGCACAGCTCGATGGCGCTCATCACCCGCCGCT
Organism: uncultured Alphaproteobacteria bacterium; assembly: GCA_963778385.1. Lineage (GTDB taxonomy): Bacteria > Pseudomonadota > Alphaproteobacteria > ATCC43930 > CGMCC-115725 > DATARH01. The sequence continues at coordinate 83,150 of CAVZUA010000053.1, forward strand.
CGACGCGGTCCAGGTGGCGGTCATGGGCGCGGCGATAGGCGTCGCCGTGGTGGCGGAAGATATCCGCCACTTCCAGACCAGTCGGCATGGTGCCGCCGGATCACGCTGGCGGCACGACCTCCAGCGTCAGCCGGTCGAGCGGGCTCTCGGTCCGCCGGATAAGGCCGTTCGAGACCCGCGTGTAGCGCGCCGTGCTCGACAGGTTGGCGTGCCCCAAGAGGACCTGAATGATCCGGATATCGGTGCCGCCTTCCAGCAGGTGCGTGGCAAAGCTGTGCCGCAGCGTGTGCACCGTCACGTGCTTGGCCAGGCCGGCCGCGGCGCGGGCCGATCGGCAGGCGGCGTGCAGTACCTGGACGTCGATCGGCTTTGTCTCATCGCGACCGGGAAAGAGCCAGTGCTGCGGTCGGGCGAGCCGCCAGTAAGTGCGCAGGATACCGAGCAGTTGCGCCGACAGCATGACGTAGCGGTCCTTGCCGCCTTTGCCGTGCTCGACGCGGATCACCATCCGGCCGCTGTCGACATCGCCGACCTTGAGCCCGACCGCCTCGGACGCGCGCAGCCCCGCGGCGTAGGCGGTGGTCAGCGCGGCGCGGGGCTTCAGGCTCGGAACGGCTTCGAGAAAACGGACGACCTCGTCAGCGCTGAGCACCACCGGCAGCTTGCGCGGCTCGCGGGCATAGGGAATGCGCTCCGGGATCTCGCCATGACCGAGCGTGACGCCATAGAAGAACCGCAGCGCGCAGACCGTCTGGTTCAGCGCCGGCCACGAGATGCCATTCGCGACAAGATGGACCTGAAAGGCACGCACGTCCTCCAGATCCAGGCGATCCGGCGAGCGGCCAAAATACCGGCTGAACTTGGAGACCGCATACACGTAGGATCGTTGCGTCGCCGGCGACAGATTGCGGACCGTCATGTCCTCGATCATGCGGCGGCGCAGAGGGCTCATCTCGGCCATCGGGGGCTCCTGTCTGTGGATTGGGCTTCGACAACCACAATCCTGTCAGACCGGAGACCTCCGGACGGTCCGCCCTACCTCCCGCGCGAGCGGGTTAGTTCAATCCCGCCAATTCCACCAGCCCAAAATCCGCTCTAACGGGCAACCAGGACCGAGCACGGCGCCAGAGATGCCAGTTTTTGCGACACGCTTCCCAAAAGAAGCCCGGGGAGATGGCCTCGTCCGCGACAGCCGAGGACGATTAAATCGGCTTCCTCAGCGCGCGCGAATTCCGCTATTTCGAGCGCAACATCGCTGGCAGAGCGGTAGGTCTGACGAAAGAGAGCGACACCGGCACGGCTCGCCTCATTTTGGCAACGCTGAAGATATCCAGCCGACGCTTCAACCAGACGCTCAAGTGCCTCGGCATCTCCGATTCTTTCCGATCGAGTTCAGCGCGGCGACATCCGCATCTTTGATCCGACCCGGATCAATCACCGCGAGCGCCACCAATTCCGCCCCCGTTTTTGCGGCGATATGCGCCGCGATTTCAACCGCCATTAAGGCAGGTTCTGAGCCGTCATCGGCGACGAGAATGCGTTTCATGACTGGGGCCTCTTTTGAAAATCGTCAGCGGGCTCGGGACTCCTTTTTATCGCCTATGGCGCTCTTTTAAAAATCTCCTGCAGATTAATCGAACGACAATAGGCGCTAGCTCAAAGACATGGAAAGTTATGGCCTTTTCCCACCGCCAATTTATTTTGTATTATTTGTTATTTGAATAACGGCAACATAAGATATTTCAAATCACATGTTTGAAAATAGAAATAGTGTACATGAGTAATCAGAGCCGTTCCCAGAGGCCAGTTTCCTCGTCGAGGCGATCCAATTCGCTACCCCGGAAATCGCCCCGTGAAACGATACCCACCACCCTCCCGTCGTCCACGATTGGTAGATGCCGGTAGTGGGCATCTTGCATCAAGCGCAGCGCCTCGATGGCTCGATGCGTCGACGGCATTGTGTCAGGATTAATGGTCATCACCTCGGCCAGCGTGGTTCGTCTCGGATTCTTCCCTTCCGCAAGAACACGGCTAATCGCATCCCGTCCGGTAAAGATCCCGGTGAGACGGCTGTCGTCGCCAACCACCAACACCGCGCCGACTTCACGTTCGCGCATGTGCCGGGCAGCTTCGTGCACGGTGGTTGACGGTACCAAAGTTAAAGGTTTCTGATTCCTGATGATATCGCCCATTCTTCGCATAGTGATGCCTCGCGTGTGCGGCTGTGGCGCAGGTTTTTCAGCGTGCTCATCGCGCCGTTACGATGGGTTCTTCCGCTTCCGCGGTGCGAATGGGCCACCGATCGGCAGATAGGTAGTGCAGACGGCGAGTGCGCCAAGCGCCCAGATCGCTCCTGAAGCAATGATCAGGTCGACAAAGCCGCCGGGGACAAAGAGCGCGGCGACCCGCAAAACAGCCGCGAGAGTGACCAGCGCGTAAACCGTAATGATCACAGGCCCAGCCGTGAGCCCATGGCCACCATGGATGCCGCTTTCGCAGGAAATCAGCGCGAAGAGCATCATGCCAATTGCGCCCACAGTCAGCACGTGGATTGCTGCCATATCCGCAACTCCGCCCCACACTGGGACAATCGCTTCAAGCAGCAGCCCTAACACCATCCACAGGAAGCCAAGATGCAGAGCCAAGATCGTCGGCGCCTTGACCGTCAAATAACCCCGCCAAAGGATCAGACGTGTTCCGTTGAGGCACCCTGCCAGCAGCGCGACAATGCTGGTACCGACGCTGGGGCCGGCCACCGCATCGCTGATGAGGTAGACAAGGACTGCGACAACAGCGAGCCGATCGAGCAGTGATACCGTATGGGCGCTAGTTTGTAGGCCTTGTGATGCGAGAAATCGGTTGGTCGCGTCGGGGATCGCCTGACCGCCGATCGCGGCGATCAGCAGCAAGTAGGTGTCCAGACCCAACCGCGCGCCACGTTCGGCAACCGCATAAGGCATGTCGATCACCTTGCCGTGCATAAGCAGATCGCCGAGCCAAAGAGCCGTTAAAACCACAAGGAATGGCAGGTTCCTTGCGAGCCGTGTAGCAAGATGCGGGACGACGATGACCCATACGGACAGCGGCAGGAAGCTTAGGTCGAAAATCGCTATTAACCATGCCGGCAGCAGGCCGGTCAGGAGCATCGCAACACGTCCTAGAAACCAAACGATCGCGAGAAAGGCCAGGGTTGTGTCCGGAAAAGGCAGGGCGCCCGACCAGCGAGGAACGACCGCCGCTAGCAAGCCGATGGTGCCCGCAGCCGCGAATCCGTAAAGCATTTCGTGCGCGTGCCAGATGACGGCTGGGACGACGCCAAGCCAAGAAAACTGATAGGCGCCCACCCAAAGAACGAGCACAAGCGCGGCGTAGAATGACGCAAGGACGAAAAAGATATGCGGACCGCGTCTGGCAAGCGCCGCTTCTGGAGGCCAAACGCTGCTATCGTAATCGGTGCTCGGCATGATTTCCTCGTCCTGCCGTCAGCGGGCAGCGTGTTAGAGGCGGAACTCGCCAACGGCCCGAATCGTTACGATCGCCGACATTCGTTCATTGATGCAGATCAAGCCGATATAGGGCGCAACGAAATATGTGGATCCATGTAGACAGCTGCGGTGCCTCAGGCGCCGCACTTGCTACTGGAAAAACATTATTGACCGCACTGTTTTGACAATTTTCACGAAACTCTCACAGGCACTCATAGGTCCCCCCGCATTAACACCTGCGTTGCGCACTAATTCTGATCTAAATCAACGTTATCCCCTCCGATCACACTTAGGCTGCCCCGCTCGCGCCATTGTGGTATGGCCTCAGTCGAAGGGCAAAAAAATGAAATCTTGTCATCGTTGGGCGATTGCTCTCGCAACGGTGATCTTCGCCGCAGCGGCTAACGCTAATGCAGACGCGATGGATCAATCGGTACAAGTCGCACAAACAGGCGAGGCCCTCGCCACCACTGCATTGCCTGAAGTTATTGTTCGCCCATTGCCCCAGTCTCGCTGGTACTACAACCCCTATACCAGCGGCCGGACTCAGAGGCCTAGCTCGCTAAACAACATCCTCTTCCAGCATTTCAAGGTGCCGCCAGGTTACGATGCCGCAGTTGCTTTGCACCCTTACACCAGTGGTCTTGGTCCTTGCACCGAGGGAGCGCAGCCATCGCAGGGCTGTCGGCATCCCACGGGTACGCCAATTCCTGCGTCACGTTACGAGCACTCCCCTTTCAACCAATAGCAATTCTGTTTTGCAAAGCCCTTGGAGCCATCGGGTTTAGCGTAGCGAGTTTTTCGGTTGGAGATGACTTGTTACGGCGCGGAATGCCCTCACGCGTAGGAGGATGTCTTCGCGGCTTCGGCGGTCGAGTGTCAGTGTGCGGTGCTGTTTGGGTCAGCCTGAAAGGAGGTGTCTCTTGCGTTCTAACACCACGCGGCGCGGGTTCGCGCTGCAAACCGTAGGGGCTTTGTTAGTCTCGGCCGGATTTGCCGCGATCGCCGCATCTGCATGTGCGGCGGACACGGTGCGCGGCGCGCAGCTCGCTCAGCAATGGTGTATGGACTGCCACGTCCTGCCCGGCCACCCGGCCCAGACCGTGCCGCAAGGCCCGCCGAGCTTTCGTGACATCGCTCACGGCGAAAAGACACCCGAACAGCTTCGTCTCTTCCTCTTGAACCCGCATGGCGCCATGCCGCCATTGACGCTGAGCCGCGCTGAGATCGACGACCTCGTCGGCTATATCGAGACGTTCCGCTGAGCGCAGCACGAGCTCGACCAAGGATTGAGACAGATCGGGAACTTCAGCACAGCACCCTCTATCGCGCGGCGCTGGTAGCACGAGGCGTCCCGTGTTTGAAGACTCGAGCGGACGGCCATCCACTCGATGATGAGCAAAGGCGACAGCCCGACGCATTGAAAGGAACGGCGATGCCGATGCATCCGATCATCGACAAAGGGGAAGTCGCCATCGACTTTCCGGACAAGTACTACAGCGGCGGCTTTGGTCGCGATTGTAGCTTTGAGGCGCGTGCCGAAGACGATGGCGCACTGATCCGTTTAGTGCGCAGCGGCAGCGACAAACGTGCGGTGGCGATCCATCTCCACCATTTTCTGCTGGCGGGAATCCTGGAGGAGCTGGCGGGATCGATTGCCGAGCACGCGCCGATCGACACACCGCGAGCCGCTGCTCGAGGCGGCACGTCGCTTGGTCGTCGCGCTCGAGCAAGCTGCGGAGCCGGAAACGAGCAAGTAGTGGTGTAGTTCCGTAAGTCCAGCCAATACCCCAAGGATAAGGCGCGCGCCGAATGGCGAATGGACTGTTATCTACAACGGAACGTCAGGTATCTACAACGGAACGTCAGGGTGACGACCTGGGCGAAGCCCAGGGATGCTCGGGCGTCCACACCGCCATGGCGCGCGTCGCGGCCGGACGGGGTCGCGCCCTCGCCGATGCCCAGGGTAAGACGCGCTGCGAATAAGCTGGCAAGCCCGCCCACCGCGCCAGTCGCCGCGGTCGCCGCGCCTACGATCCGAGCGCAGACGGCGCGCCGAATTTTTCGCGGAACCGTGCATATGGATTGGATTGGCTCGTCAGCGGGTTCTTTGAGAACCGCTTGCTCAGGGAGCCCGAAGGGAGGATTCTCACTCAGAACCAGCTTGAGCCTGGCGAATATCGCGAATTGCTTTGTCGCCCCGGAGGCGGACGCATTAAAATGCCGATTGGAACTATTCTTCGGCTTCTAATGTCGGGCACTGTAGTGAAGGTGGGTGGTATTGTTATTGCTTTACTGATAATCCTCTTGCTTTCAATGGAGACAGATGCTGAAGAGCAACGGGTCAGATCACCTACAGAAAGAGCCACTGCGGCACAAGCCACCCGCGTCAATTCAACATGCCTCAAATGCCATCGCACGGCGACGAGCTACGTGGTTTCCGAGTGGCAACGTTCTAAGCACTATGAAAACAGCGTCGGATGCTTTGATTGCCACGGCAGCGATGCATCGAATCCGGCAGCATATGAACATCACGGTCAAACTATTTCAGCGCTGGTAAGCCCCAATCAGTGCGCGCGTTGCCATGCCGATGTGGTGCAAGAGTACGAAGGATCGATCCACGCAAAATCCGGACTGATCGCTCAGGCCGGAACGTCATTGGGCGGTGGCTCCTACTGGAACGTCGCCGCCTCTGTATTGGGATGGATTCCCTGGGACTTCGCTCACGGCATGCTGAAAAAGCCAGGTGAGGTGGTCACGCTTGGCGATCGGCCGATCACCTATCAGGACAAACCGGTCGCGGATAAGTTTTGGCCTGATCTAAAGAACAATCCAGCTCTACGCTGGGGCAGCTATCCGAAAGGTCTCGATCAGGCGCAAAAAACGGTGAAAGACTCCATCCAAGTCTTCGCTGATTGGGGCTGCCTCTGGTGCCACGGGTCGACCGTCAAGATAAAGCAAAAGACAAGTAACTCGGTCACGTTCTTTCCAGAAACCTACCCCACAAATGGCGCTGGTCGCGTCAATCCAGACGGCTCGCTCGGCAGCTGCGCTGCCTGCCATACAGCACACAGCACCGATTTATCAGTTGCGCGCAGCCCACACACCTGCGGCCGTTGCCACGAGTTGGAAGACCATCCCAATCTTGAGGCTTATTTGCGCTCGCTGCACGGCGGCATTTATTATGCGACGCAAGCAAAAGCCAACTACGGCAAAGCCAAGGCGATCCCTGGCACGGATTATTTCGGCCCGACCTGCGCCACCTGCCACATGGGCGCGGTGTATAATGGCGGTAAGATGATCTATCCGCCGACGCACGATCCGGCTTCTATTTCGATGTGGAAGTTCGGCTCCTGGCGCACGACGTTCATCCGCAAGAAAGGCATGTTGCACCCGGACGTCGGTGAAGTGTGGATTAAGGTCGACTCCAATTATGGGGTCCGTCTGGTCGACCAAAATACTGGGGGTGCGCGTAAAGTAGAGATCAGCTACCCGAGCGACGGGATCGAGAACCGAAAGCGCTCGATGGCCGTGTGCAATCAATGTCATTCCAAGCAATGGACTGGCAATTTCTTTGCTGTCGCCGATAGCTCAATCTATATGCTCGACCACATTCGAGAGATGACCTTCGATATCGAAAAGGCGCTGATGGAAGCCGGCGTCTATACGCCCGAGGACACGATTATGATCCGCAATATCGGCGCGATGGGCGTGCGTCCGACGCAAATTATGATGTATCACACCGCGCCGGGTGAAGTCTGGTGGGACGGTCTGATGCGGGTTAGCCAGGAGTTCGTCAAATATGTCGAGACCAGCGTCACGCCTCGGCTCGGCGCAGAAAAGACCAAACAATGGGTTGCCTGGATACCCGAGTACGAAGAACGCATTAGCCGATTGCGGGGCGCTCAGGGGCCGCAGTAAAAAAATGCCAATGGAGACGGCCTCGACCGGCAACTCCTACCGTGGCCGAGTTGGCAGTTCGCCGAGGGTGGCCTACGCCAGCGACCCCACCTTCGCGTTGATGAACGCCTTGATCGGCATGCTCAGCGGTTGACAATATAGTTGATCAGCGCGACGACCGAGGACCGGCGATGCCCGCGCCCATCGGCGGTCGGCCGCGATGCCCAATTCGGCACGCGTCAAACGGGGTGATAGGGATGGCAAGGTTTGCGAATCTCCTGGGTGCGGAGGCATGGTATTCATTAAGACCATCGCGACAACTAATTGACAACCGCTGAGCCCAACCGCAAAGACCGGCTCAGCAAGAGCCTGTTTGAGGGCGGCTTCCTCGGCCTCGATAAATATCGGGGTGTTCGACCGCAGCGCACCCCTACCCACCGGCGGCCATCTCGAGCAGGCTGATGGCACCGCTTGGGTCGCGCTCTTTGCCCAGAATATGGTCGAGATCGCGATCGAACTGGCCGGCCCACGACCCGATATACGAGGACCTTGCCTCAACCTACGCGATGCAATTCGCCCTGATCGCGCGGGCTATGAACACGGTCGGCCCCGACGGTATGTGGGATGAGGAAGACGGTTTTTACTACGACGTACTGCGCCTCCCCGACGGCAGCGCAGCCAGCCGATTGAGCTTTTCTTCGTGATAATCCGGCGGCGAAAATCGCTCCGCTCAACGTCCTGCCGACTCGATGTTTCGATTGGGGGAAGTGGGGTGGCGTGTTAAATTTCGGTCGCCATGTCCCCGGAACCGCAGCGATCAATACAAAAAGCGCGGCGGTTTAAGCTGCCCCTGCAACGATGGCGGCTTATCGATCAGGGCGGCAACATCACCTTGCCGGGTTTCATCTTAGTTCTCTGGGGCGGCATGGCGATCTTATTGGGAGCGCTCCACTTTTTGTTCCCTTTCATGCCTCTGCTGATCTGGGTGCTTCTTCCTGGGGTGATCCTCGTCTCGGCGGTGTCGTTTGCCTTCGGAGTCTCGATCCGACGATGGCGACGCTAATGCGCCTACGTTTGGCAGCGTTTACGCTGTCGCTGCATCCGGAAGAGGCCCGCCTGATCGAGTTTGGCCGTTTTGCTGCGGTCGCACGCGATCAGCGTGGGCTCGGCAAGCCGGAGACCTTCAACTTTCTGGGCTTCACGTTCATCTGCGGCAAGTCTCGCCAGGGCTATTTCCAGCTCAAGCGGAGAGCCGGCGGGACCGCATACGCGCGACGCTCCAGGCAGTTAAGGAAGAGCTGCGACGGCGAATGCATCAGCCGATCCCGGTGCAGGGACAATGGCTGAGGCAGGTCGTTACCGGGATTTTTGCCTATCACGCCGTGCCAACCAATAGCGCGGCGCTGAGCGCCTTCCGCTTTCACGTCACCAATCTGTGGCGACGCAGCCTTCGGCGGCGCAGCCAGAGGGATGGGGCTACGTGGTCGCGGGTAGCGAGGCTGGCCGACGACTGGCTGCCGAAACCGCAAATCCTTCACCCCTGGCCGCACCAGCGGTTCGCCGTCAAATACCCAAGGTGGGAGCCGTATGCGGGAATTCCGCACGTACGGATCTGTGCGGGGGCGCTCGGTAACGGGCGTCCCTACCGCGATCAGGCGATGTAGGCTATCTGAGCCGATGAGGCTGTCGCCTGTTGTCATGCTGCCGCTACGAGTTTCTCCTTCGCCAGAGGAAGTGCGTCAAGGAAGGTCTGCCGCATCTCGACGCAGGAGGGGACTGCCGTTCTTGCCCCCCACTGCGGACCTTCCCGACCGCCCGGGGATTGACTGATGAGCTAGGCCGCGCAAGTGCCCGCCGGGGAAGTATCTCAGTCCGCGGCTGGCTGCAGATCCTCCGCCGCTGCCGGGACCTCGTCTTCGAGCGCTGCTTCGATCACGCCCTCGACCTTGTCGGCCCAGACAAAGCGCAGCGCATTGCGTGCGGCTTCGGGAATATCCTCGTAATCCTTGCGATTGCGGGCGGGCAATATAACCGTAGTGAGCCCGGCCCGAGCGGCGGCAATCACCTTTTCCTTGATGCCGCCCACCGGCAATACTAGACCGCGCAGGCTGATCTCGCCGGTCATCGCCGTGTCGTTGCGCACGGTGCGTTGGGTGAGCAGGGAGACGAGCGCGGTGAACATGGCCACCCCCGCGCTCGGCCCGTCTTTGGGGATGGCGCCCGCCGGCACGTGAATGTGGATGTCGCTGGTCTCGAACAGCCGGCTTTCGACACCAAGGCTCGCCGCCCGGCCCTTGACGAGAGACAATGCGGCCTGCGCGCTTTCCCGCATCACCTCACCAAGCTGGCCAGTCAGGATCAGGCCGGCCTTCCCGGGGACCCGCGCCGCCTCGATGAATAATATGTCGCCGCCGACCGGGGTCCAAGCGAGCCCGGTCGCCACGCCCGGGACGCTGGTGCGCATTGCAATCTCGCCCTCAAAACGGCACGGCCCGAGCACCGCGTGCAGGTCGTCCGCGGCGATCTGCACGTGGGTGGTGCTGCCCTCGGCAACTTTCATCGCGGCACTGCGCAGGGCGGTGCCGATCTCGCGTTCGAGATTGCGAACGCCGGCTTCACGCGTGTAGTCGCGGATGATCGCGTGCAACGCCTCGTCGCTGATCTCGGCCTGCTCGGGCTTCAGGCCATTGGCAGTGAGCTGGCGGCCAACGAGATAACGCCGCGCAATCTCGAATTTCTCGTCCTCGATGTAGCCGGGCAGGTCGATGACCTCCATGCGGTCACGCAAGGGCCCGGGAATGTTGTCGAGGACATTCGCGGTGGTGATGAACAGCACCCGCGACAGATCGAACGGCACCCCAAGGTAGTTGTCGCGGAAGGTCGCATTCTGCTCGGGATCAAGCACTTCGAGCATCGCCGAGGATGGATCGCCCTGGATGCCGCGGCCGAGCTTATCAATCTCATCAAGCATCATCACGCAATCGCGCGTTCCGGCGCGGCGGATCCCTTGCAGTATGTTTCCCGGCAACGCGCCGATATAGGTGCGGCGATGGCCGCGTATCTCGGCCTCGTCATGCGTTCCGCCCAGGCTGACCCGCACGAATTTGCGCCCGGTCGCGCGGGCGATGCTCTGTCCAAGCGAGGTCTTGCCAACGCCAGGCGGCCCGACGAAGCACAGGATCGGGCTGCGACCATGCGGGTTCAGCTTTTGGATGGCGAGGTATTCGAGGATCCGTCGCTTGACTTTGGGCAACCCGTAGTGGTCGTCGTCTAGAATGCGGCGCGCCTCCGCAACATCGACCGTGCCTGCCGAACTCGATCGACCAGGGCAGCTCAACGAGCCATTCGAGATAGCTGCGCTCCATCGAATACTCGCCGGAGGCTTCGGGCATGCGCTCGAGCCGCGCCAATTCCTTCTTGGCGTGGGTCTCGACTTCCTCGGGCATTTTGGCTCGGGCGATCTTATCGGCGAGTTCCTTGACCTCCTGGCTCTTTGCGTCATCGCCCTCGCCCAATTCCTTTTGGATCGTTTTCAGTTGCTCGCGCAACAGGAACTCGCGCTGCCGGTCATCGATGGTTTCCTTGGTGCGGTCGCTGATCTGGCGCGATAACCGCAGGACTTCGAGCCGGTAACCGAGCATCTCGGAGACCCGTTCGAGCCGCCGTTCGATTGCGAACGTCTCGAGTAATTCCTGCTTTTCGGCAGGGGCGATGTCCATGAAACTGGCGATCAGATCGGCGAGCGCCGGGGCCGAGGTGACGTTTTGTATCGCATTGACCAGTTCGCCCGGCGTCTGCGGCAACAATTGCAGGAGTTCGAGCGCCTGGTTCCTGAGATTGAGCAGCCGGGCGTCGATATTCTTACCTGTCTCCTCGGGCTCGGGCACCCGCTCGACGCGGGCGACAAAGAACGGGTGACCGTCGAGGAATTCGATGATGCGCAGCCGCCGTTCGCCCTGACAGATCAATGATGTGAGCCGTCCGGGCTCGTCACGTAGCGCAACAGATTTGCCTCGGTGCCGACGCGATAAAGTTCTTCTGGCAATGGATTATCGTCACTGGGCTCGCGCTGCAACACCAGTCCGACCGGCAGTTTGAGGCGGAGCGCCGTCTGCGCCGCAGCAATAGAGCGATGCCGGCCGAAAGTGAGGGGCAGTACCGTCCCTGGAAACAGCACAAGATTACGCGTCGGAATCAGGATCAAGGCATCCGGCGGCAGCATCTCGGCAATGTCGGGGTCGGTCGCTGTCGGTTCCGGCACCGGCGGCGCCACGTGGCTGTCGGCTGTCTGTTCCATGGCGCTATCCCCGGGCCAAGCGGCGTTGCTTCTGCAGCCGCAGCATCAAACACCCATTGGCGAGATGTCGGCCCGAAACTTCGAACGGCAACGCCGGTAACTCGATGCGACGTTCGAAATGACCATGCGGAATTTCCATGCGCGTGATCCTGGCGTTTTGCAGATCCCCCGGCAACGATCGGTCCCCGCTGACGATCAGGATGCCGGCGCTGAGAGTTACGCTGATGCTGTCGGGATCGACGCCGGGAAGCGCGACCAGGATCACCAACCCGTCCTCGGTTTCAAACACGTCGATCGGGGCCTGCCAAGAGGGGCCGGAGCGATGAAAGAACTGTCGATGCAGGCGTTCGGCCCGATCCATCGCGGCACAAGCCTCGGACCACATCAACGCTTCAAGCTGGCGCATCGACATCCTTAACTCCTTGCAGTGGACGCGGCCGGACCCCACATCGCCGCTAATTCCTAGCCCTAATCCTCTGACCATGCCCGGATATTGATCGATCGCCGATAGAACACCCCGCCCTTGATCAGCGGAGCTTCTCTATACCGTGCGCGGCTTGCCGTGGCTCCGATCCTGCTGAGCATCCAGCTGGTGCGCTACGTGCTCGGGATCTTTGGATTCTTGAAATGTTCGGCCTTCATCTCTCTCTGCCAGGCTGTCGGCTATGCTCGCGGTTAGGCACCGCCTCTCGCACTGATCTGGGTCAATGAGGACGGGCACAAAGAGGGACGACTATGGCACGCGAACAGGAGAAGAGCCATCGCGGGCCGTGATCACCGTACGCCATGTTGGCACGGTGCGGTGGATGCTTCGTGAGGGATCGCTATGCAAGTGACCTTGACCGCGGCTGATCTCGAGGCGATGCCTACGGCGCTCCGGCAGGACTTGTTCGCATATCTGGCTACGCGCCGCAAGGGTTCGCCGGATTCCGGCAAACGGCGGCGGGGGACTGGGAGCGAAAAATTTGCCGGCCTGGCGGTGCTTGACTCCGGCCAGGCGATTGGGCTGGTGCGTAATGTAAGCTTCGGCCACAAGCTGAAGGGTATGCACGATCTGTTGGAAGTCTTATCTCATGAAAGGGATGGGGATGCGCCCAAGCCAGAACGCCTCGTGCGGTTGCTGAAGGTCGACGACCCCCGGCATTTGCGGCGTTACTTTAACGTGCTCAAGCGCGTCCTCAAGCCGGTGACGCACGATACCGCGCCGCTGGCCCGATATTCCCGCGCTACCGGAACTTATTTAGTCCATCCAATCACCCGGGCGAGCCTGCGCGAGGTCTTTGCCCAACTCGCGCGTTCCAGCGAAGGCGAAGAGCCGCCGTGGGCCTGATCCCGCAGAGGATGGTCGGCTCACGTGACCCCGGGGGGCGAGGCCGGTGCAGACTGTGGAGACGAAGTCGGCGTCAGCAACATTATTTGAGCGTAGCCGAAGGCGCCAATAGGCCGGCCAAACCGGGCGAGCACCAGTACCCTCAACGCCATTGACCAGTAGTATTGGAGAAGCGCCATGTCGAACCTAAAGCTAAAGCCGTCATTGAGCCGGCAGTTCATCGAACAACAGCGAAAACGTCTTGAGACGTTGCGCGAGCAGCTAATCGGAGCAGTAGCGAAGACGACTGCGAAGAACCGCACCTTTCAGGAAGAATATGGAGGCGAGGCACAAGAATTCGAAGATAGGGCTCACGGCATGGCTCAAAACGAGCTTTACCAGTCGCTGCATAACTTGGATGAGCGGCGTCTGCGCAATATCGATCGTGCGCTTCGGAAGATCAACGAAGGCACTTACGGGCTCTCGGATCTGAGCGGCGAACCGATACCGAAGGCCAGACTCGACGCCGCACCGGAGGCAATCCTTACGGTGGAAGAAGAAGCACGGGTAGAAGAACAATAAACGGCGGGCTGGAAGGCCGTGCTCCTGCGATTTTGTAAGGCCCGCTCGGTCAGATCGCCTCGATGTTCGAGCATTTGACGTGATCGAGATTGGCCCCTCGATGCCTACCAACTTGGTCAGGCCATCCCGTTTCGGGGAGTGCACCACACCGACATCGTAGAAATGCGCATCCCCGGCTGTAGGACATCGGTACGCTCCGGCGCGACCAGCGTTGCATTGGCACTTGCCTCGCACCAGAAGTGGTCAGCCAGAGCAGAGTCGGCTTCCCATGTCTCGCACCACCAGCTCTGAATGCCGCGCGAAAGTCATCCCCAGACCGGTCTGCAGGGCCGACCAAGCATTCACCCGACATGCTACGCGTTGCGGCTGCCTGACGACGGCGCGGGTGCCCTCCCGCTTCTGCGCGGCATCATCCTGAACGACGACAAGTCCGCTACCTACAAGTTGGGGCTGCTACGCGCGATTGCGCGGATCGCGGATATAATTGGCGGACGGGGTGACCATTCGTTTCACTCGGCCTTTTTGAACCGTTGCCACAGCCAGAACGCGACGACGAGCAGAAGCGACCCGGCGATGGCGGCGATCACATCCCGCAATGATATCACGATGCTGTCTAGGCCCGGCAGCAAGCCGAAGATGCGGAACACGCCGCCGCCGATCAGCGCGCCGGCAAGGCCGAGGCCCAGGTTTTGGAAAAAACCGAACCCCCGGCGTTGCTGGGTGACGATCAACCCGGCGAGCGTGCCGCCGATGAGACCGATGACGATCCAGACAATAAGTACCGCGACGAACGACATCGATGCTTCCCCGTGAATTTCACGAAACTCGCCGCCGACGCCGGTATCTGCCGCAGCGGCGTGATCGATCGCATTGCACGTCGCACGGCCTACGCAAGGCGCCTGCCGTCAACTCGCCGAGGCCGTTTGCGCCCCGCACGAAATCGCTGAGGCCGAGCGGCTCGACGCCAAGCGGACCAATCAAGCTACTCGATGAAATTTTTGGCGGCTTGTTACCCACCGCGTTACGCAAAAGGCGAAACGACGCTATTTTGACTATTGGCGTTTCTCTAAACAATTGATTTCATGGTGATCCCGTTGGGATTCGAACCGAGACCTACTGATTGCCTAGCCGCCAGCCCGGAGCAGCCCTCATTGATACCTTGACCGCGAGCGCCCCCGAGCGACACCGCGACGATACGAGCGGCCGAACCGCTCGCCGAGCACCATCGCCATCGCCTCCTTGAAGAAGTACGCTGCCAGCGCCGCGTCTAGGACCGCTTTTCGGGGCCCGATCCGACCGCCTAGACCATTGCTCTGCCGACCGCTTCATTACCGGCTGAAGGACGGCGAAGCGCGAACCGTTTGCTGCCAGTCGTATTGCCGAGGGCTTCAGCAAGTCATTCGAGATACCCGAGCGACGCGAGTTTGGCGGCGTCTTCCTCGCTCATAATTTGGCGTCCGGGCTCAAGATATCGGGCTTTGCCGTGCAGCCAAACCCGTTCACGCACGACGACAATGAGCTCCCCCGGACGAGGATGCAGATCATCTTCAGCGTTGGCGGCCTCCGGAGACGGGTCAATGGGCCAGACGCCGCCGAAGAACTCGCGGCTCATTCCCCGCAGGTAGCGAATGGTTTTGATCGAGCGACTGTCATGGGCTCGCCAACATGCAAGGCTAAGCGCGAGGATCAAGTCATCGTGAGAACCCGCTCGCGCGCCAAAGCGCCAGGCGCCGGTGTCGGTGTGGTTGCCATGGAATGCTTGAAATTCGGCACCAAGAACCTTCGCTTCGGCTAGGTCCTCGGCAATATGCAGGCGATCGGCGTTTAACAGCGTCAATACGCTGGAGACCAGCGTCACCTTCGGCACCGACCAGAAACCGGGTTCGGTTTCAACCGCCACTGTATTACCGCCGGTGATCGTCACGCCGGTGTGGGCGATGCCGCGCTCGACAAACAAGTCCGAAACCGGGCGGCCGACACCGGTGAAATCGACGACTACTTCGCAGCGGCTCCGCAGCAACGGCCGCGCCAACAGGTTGGCAACTGCAGACACTATTGCGGGGTAGCGCGTGCGTAGCGGTAGCCGCTCCAGATGGATCACCTGGTGCACGGGCATCGCGCGGTCGGTTAGGACGCGCGTAACAGCGATTGCGGTCGGGTCAACGGCCTGACCGGGGTCAACGCCGACGAAGAAGCGATCCGTGGCGGAAAATTCGGTTAGCTGCATATCGGAAACAGTGTCGGCACGTCAGAGCGCATCGCCCGCTCGATCAGCTCGGTTGCGAACACCTGCATCCCGTCATCGTAGAACTCGCACAGGTACTCTTGCCCGAACAGCAGCGGGCCCAGCGCATCGCGCTCGGCTTCCAGGAACGCGGGATCGATGCGCCGGCAGTCGGTGCTCTTAATCGAGATCCGCTGCCAACCCGCCCCGTGCAGCCATTGCTCGTAAAACCAGCCGCGCTTGCCGGCCGGAGTGGTTAGGGCGAACAGGGAGCCATTCGAGACGGCCAACATCGGCCGGGTCGCAGCAAGCAGGTCATCGTCGACGCGCGCGGCTTCGTCGATCACGATCAGATCGACGCTGGCGAGGCCTCTGACGGTCTTCTCAGACCCGGGCAGGCTGATGATGCGGCTACCATTCTCCAGCTCTAAGCGGGAGAGCGTCTCGTACTGTGCTGCCGGGCGACCGGGGAGACGCTGCCACAGGGCGTGGAAGGCCCGGTACAGCTCGACCGACTGGCGGAGGCTCGGCGAGATCAGCACGATTGTACTCGGCGCGCTGTAGATCGCGCTGCTAAGCGCACAAACCGCTGCCGCGGTCGATTTGCCGACCTGCCGGCCACAACAGCAAAGCAGGCGCTTTGGCGGATCATCGATTAACTTAGCTTGCCACTCGTCAAGCTGCTCCAGCCCAACATCGCGGGCGATAAGCGTCGGATCTAAGGCGCGGGCGAAATCGAGGGCGAGACTGGCGGACATCATCAGCGGGCGCTTTTGATCCGGCGTATCCGGGGTAAAATCCACCAGTTCAAGTCTTTTGGTATCAGCGACTTCGACGGATACCCCGCATACAGCAGATCGTTTGCGGCTGTGTGAAAGAGGAAAGCATCGAGGGCAGTCACGCGACCGGCTCCGGCTCGACATCCACCGTTACCGGCGACGGCTTCGCCGACTGCTGGGAGGCTTTGTGCTGTTCCAGCATCTTCTGGGCGATGGCGCCTTCGAGCTTGTGCAGTTCCTCCGCCACGGCGCGGCGGGCATCCGGGAACGGACGAAGTGCCAGGGTCAATGCCTGGCGCAAACGGAGGTAGTCCTCACTGACGAGGATGTTGATTGCCGTGTTGACGTGGTGCTGGGCGAACAAGCCGAGGTAGCGGCCAGCCAGCTCGATGTTCTTGTGGATGATGTTCGACAGATAGCCAACCTGCGTGGCCGCGCCGGCTTCCATGCACTCGTCCTGGCAGAGCAGTAGCCGGGCGCGCTGATGCGCCAGGTTGCCGAGAATTCCCTCCAATTCCTCGATCCTGAGCTTGTCGAGGTCTTGTTCCTTCGGCTTCAGCGCAGCGGCAGCAATCGCTGCTTTAAGCTGAGGGGGCATGCGGTCGCGGTAGCGCAGGATTGATGCCGCGGTATAACCGAAGCGGCGACCAATCTGCCTCGCCGGAAGACCCATCGCCAACGCCCGCTCTATCAGCGGCCTATTTGGGTCTTTCTCGATCGGCGAACGAGCGGTCCTTTTGCGCGCAGCCATGTGGCGAGCTTAGCCGAATCTGGCCGCTTCGGCCAGATAGGATGGTAATGAAGATGGCAAAATTGGACTAACAAAAACATAACACTACTGGATAAGTGGATAAATTACGTCGAGGCCCGGAAGTACTGTCCTCGGTCACGACATCATCGACGCGATCCCGCGGTCGGCCTATAGGACCGAACGAAGCTTTCTCCTGATGCGTTGCCGAGAGACCGATCGTTCCGCACAAGGCCGCGACTGTTGCCCCGCTGTTCCATGCAATGTCGATATCGTATCGCTGCGCGGTTGGTGGTTTGTTCGGGGCCCGTGCCCTCGCGCCGGCGCGCGATGGCACGCGTTTTTTTCTCCTGCTAGGCACTCTTTTATTATTTTCCCTCTCCCTCTAAAGGGGGAATTTCGAGTTACGTGTGCATGAAGCAAATAACGCGTGCCACTCCGTGCCATGTGTCAGGGGAGCCGTTGAAATCCGGCGGCGCGCGGTTTGCGGCCGAGCGTTCGCGTCACGCATTTCTGGCAGCGCGGCATCAATTGCTTGGCTTCCTCAACGCTTAGCGCGTCACGTAGCAGTCGTCCGAACGGAACGCGCTGGTCTGCCCATGTCATCGGGGTGCGGCAATTTCGGCAACGCTGGGTCATGTTGGTTTCCTCTTCAATTCAGGTCGATCCCGTTCAGGCCGACGCCGGCCGGTTTCGGTCGGATTCTGATGCCCTCGTAGCGGCGCTCGCGTTCGTCCTCGCCGGTGCGGGGCTGGCTCATCTTGATCCACGGCAGCGCCGCCCGGAGGTCGCGCCCGAATGATTGCTTGGTTCCCGGCTTGCGTTTCTGCTCCTCGCACCAGTCGCACCAAGTGATGAACAGGTCGGTGACCGCCGTCTGCGCGCCCGCCTTGGTCTCGCAGCGCTCGCGCAGAAAGACGCTGAGCGGCGAGGTGATGTCCTCGAGCTCGCGCACCGCCTCGGCGGCGCTCTCTGGCTGCATGAAATAGCCGCGCCCGGCGAGGCGGCGCTGGCCGGCGAGCGCCCAATTGAGGATCCCGGGACGCTCGGCGAGGAGGCGGTCAGCGAGGGCCCGGTCCTCCTTGCCGTAAAAGCTCCGGGTCAGCATCAGCACGACAAAGCGTGAGGCGAGCGCACCGGAGACGTCGGCGATGCGGGGCAGTTCGTTCGACAGCACGAGAAAGCGGACCCGCAGCTGACCGGTCCAGTCGGACAGGTGCTTACGGTTGACCGTGACGATGTCCTCGCCGGTGATGGAGAGGAGCCGTTCGGCGATCGCGGCCTGGTCGGCGCGCCCGCTGAGCCGCGCGTCGGCAATGATCGCCAGCCTTTTATTGATCAGCGCCTGCAGGCCAAAGGTGGCGCTGAGCCCTGCAAGGGTTGGCGAGACAACGTTGTCGATCCCAATGAGGCGCGATAAGACGCGGGCGATCGTCCCCTTGCCCGAACGCTTGGGCCCGACGATCAGAAAGGCCTTCTGGTGGCGCATGTCGCCGGTCAGCGCGAGGCCGAAGATCTCCTGCAGGGTCGCGATCGAGGCTTCGTCGTCCGGCCATAGCTGATGCAGGAAATCGAGCCATTGTTGCGGTTGGGGTGCGCGGACCTGATAGGCAAAGTCGAGTGCGTTGTGAGTGAAGAACGCCGGGGTATGAGGCAAGAGCTCAAGGCTCGGTAAATAGAGGAGACCGTTCGCGCAGGCGGTGATTTCATCGGCCGGCGGGCTGTTCGGCATCTCCATCAGCCAGCTCGGCGCAGCGACGGTGTGGTCGAGCCAGGCGACGGCGCGCAGCGCCGCGAGGACATTGGCGACCATCTTGATGTTGGGCTTGACGCGCCGGAGTTCGCCCTGCGGACTGCGGTATTGGCAACGGCTGAGAAAATCGTAGAGCCGGGCCGTGAGCGCGCCGTCCGGTGTCGGCAAATAGGCGGCGCCGTTCCAGATGTGAAATTCATCAAGATGGTGACGCAGCGTGCCGGTTCCGGCGGCGGTAAAATAAAGCGCGATGAACTGCTTTGCGATCCTGCGCGGATCGCTCGGGTCGATGATTTGCGGCTCGCTCGAGACCCGCGCGGCGGGCAGTGGCAGCGGCTCAGCCGCCGCCATGACCGCCTGAAACGCGCCGTAAAAGCGGTCCGGCGACACAAGGTAGAGTGCGCTCGGATCCTTGGTCTCCGGCGGCAATCTGATCAGCCGGGCGCGCGGCGCGATGCGTGACCGGGCGAGCCACTTCAGGGTCTCCGCGCCGCCGGTGTCGGGTTCGATCACGACATAGACCACCAGCACGCCGTCGAGCAGCGGCGCGTCGCGTTCTTCGTTCCACGTATTGGCGCCCGGCAGCCCCAGCGCCGGGAATTTATGCAGCCACAGGGTCTGTGTGTCGCTCTCGCCCTCGACAAGGATGACGTAGCCCGCCGCCGGCAGCCCGTCTGCCCAGTCGCCGCCATAAAGGCAGGCCTTGTCGCCCTTGCGCCAAAAGTGCCGCTTGTGCTTGTCGCCGTTGAGGTTGACGCGGAAGCGCACCGATGGCTGACCGCCGTTCGGCCGGCGATACTCGGTGCGGATGGCCGATGTTTTGTTTGGTCCGTACGCCGGCACCTCGCGCACACCGATCCGGTTGAGCCAATCCGGCGGCAGCCGCTTGGCGACCGCGTATTCCTCGAGGGTCAGACCGCCGGTGTTGTCGTGGTCGCCGATCAGATCGGCGCGCCCGACCATCTCGGCGGCAAGGGTCAAGGCCTCGGCGAACGCGACGTCGCGCATCTTGATGATCACGTCGAAGATCGAGGCCGAGGCGTCGCAGCTGCAGTGCGCTCTGGCGCTCATCTCGTCCCAACGCCAGCTCGGATGATGGTCGGCGTGCCCGGGATAGGGGCAGGTGATGTGGGTTTCGTGCGAGCGCCAGGCGATGCCGAGCGCGTCGAGAATTTCTGTCTCGCGTCCCTTGACGGCGTCCTTGATCGCGCGCCATGGCACGCCGCGAGCGGGTGGCGTTTTGGCCTGGGCGGGTGCGTCGTTCAGATCGATCATGGCCGTTGCTCACGATTTGAAGCTACGCCGCGCGGCCATGGTCAGCTTGTGACGGATCTTCGGGCCGAGATCGGGCCAGGCCGCGGACCACCACAAGCCTTCAACGGATCGCTCGTTGTCGGAACAGACACAGTCGGCCGCTATGGGGGCGCGCAGAAAAACGTTCTTGCCGCGCCGCCGCACGACCCAGCCCGGGCGCGCCCGATACTGGCGATCAGAGTGGCCGGCGAACCATTTGGTGTCGTCGTCGGCGTCGGCGTCGGTGACGCGGACGTCCGTCTGCTGTGGGGCGCCGTCCTTCAGGTCGAACATGTCGCCCCCCGCCATAATCGAGAATGCGAAATTCAGTGTTGGCACGGGCGATCGCCCATCCCCTTTAGCGCCTCCTTTTGCCGGCAAGAACGAGGTGGAAGCCCGCCCCTCTAAGACCATTCTGCTTGCATGTGACGTTCAGGTTCGCGCTTCGGATCTCAGCCCCGTCCGAGCCGGTCAGGATGAAATTGCACCGATCGAGATAACCGAGGCTCATCAGGGCGGCTGTAGTGAATGTGCGGGTCTCCGACCTGCTGACCCATTCCAGATTTTCAGCGGCGCAATTCTGTCTGTTGCCGTCCTTGTGTCTAACCTCGTTAAATTCATCGGATCGGCCGGGGACAAAGGCCTCCGCCACCAGGGTGTGCAGCTTGACCCCCTGTCGGTACCCGGGCCGCCGCAGCTTGATTGCGGTGTAACCATGCAGGAGGTACGGCTTCATCACCGTGCTACCGCCGTAGGGTGGATCGGGGCGCACCTCGCCACGATCTGAGACCTCGTAGCGACCGTAAAACCCGTTGCCCAGCGGGTCATTGCGGCACCTCAATCCAGAATGACCAGGCCGCCTTCAGCTCGGGTTAAGGCGGTGTACAACCAACGGTTGCGGTCCTTCCGGCTGCGGCCCCACTTGTCGTCGATGACGATGACGTTGGGCCAGGAGCTGCCCTGCGCCTTGTGGCAGGTGATAGCCCAGCCAAAGGTCGCCTCGACCGTGCGCCGCTTGATGCGCCAGTCGCGGTCGTCACGCTGCGGATCGAACTGTTGGTGATCGAGGAAATGACCGGCATAGACCGGCAAGACGAGGTCTTTGCCGATCGGCTCGCCGTCCTCCGTGACGATGGCGGCGAGAAACGTGGTTTCGTCACTGGGCACGATCTGGCTTAGCTCGATGAACATGCCGTTCAATAGGCCGAGGTCGTTCCGGTTCTTCAAACAGATGATCTTTTCGCCGGCCCCGGTCGGCAGCGCACTGCCGGTGAAGCCGGCGGCACGGCGCATCGCGTTGTTCAGGTTGAAGCGGGTCCTATTCATGCCGCAGATCACCTGGCCGCCGCGCAACAGCTGCTCGGGGGTGGTTCCATGGGCCGGCATTTTCCAGACAAATTCGTCGTGCTGGCCGTAGGGGATCGGCTCGCCCTGCCGCGCCATCGTCGCCAATCTGATAACCGCGCTCTCGGCCGCCTGACGGTGGATCTCGGTCAGCATGACATCGGGCTCACGCCGGTGAAACGCGCCCTCGCCCTTGATCGGCGGCAACTGCCCCGGATCGCCGAGCACCAGCACCGGACGACCGAACGACAGGACATCGTTGGCCATCTCGTCGCCGACCATCGACACTTCGTCGAGCACGACGAGTTTGGCGTCGCGGATTTCGCTTTCCTCGTTCAGCCCGAACTTGGGCAGCCGCATTTCCCTAAGCTCATGGCGCAGCTGCGCGATCTCGATGTCGGCAGCAACACGCTCGGCGTGCGGCAGAGTGACGGTAGCCTCCTCCAGCGCTTCGAGCTCCTTCCGCACTTTTGCCATTTCGATTTCGCTGGCCTGATGCACCGTGTAGGCCAGCGAATGAATGGTCCGGCACGGCACGCCCTTCTTTCGCAGGACAAAGGCCGCCTTGCCGGTGAAGGTGCCGTAGACAACATCGCCGTCATCGAGACCAAGGTCGTCGACGAGGTACCTTACGACGGTCGACTTACCGACCCCGGCATAGCCGGCCATCGAAAAAACCTGTTGAGTCTCGGTGTCATTCTTAAACCAGCCCGTCGCTTTACGCAGCGCTTGGGCCTGCTTGTCAGAAAGGCTGATGTTGTCAGACATTAGCCGGGCTCCGGCAGGTGACGTTGAACGGACAGAACGCGCAGTAGCGGCCCCACCCGCCCTCGAGCGGCGGCGGCATCCAGCCGCGCGTGATCGTCACCGCGCGGTCGATGAGGCGCTGCGCCTCTTCGAGGTCGAGGGCGACCAGCTCGTGGTAGATCTCGCTCGTGTTTTTGTTGAGGGCGGTGAAGAGACAGACGGCGAGGCCGAGTTCGGCCATCAGGACATTGACCTGGCCCCAATAGAGCGGCTTCGAAACCTTCAGCCCCTGCTTTGCCAGATCGGACCAGGACGGGTCATTCAAGCCCTTGGCCTCCCAGAGCAGCGGATAGTCGGCGCCGAGCGCCGGGCCGTTAGTAATGATGCCATCGGCGTGGCCCTCGACCGGCCCGTCGGCAAAGGCAAATTGCCCGCCGGTCTCGGGATCGATGGTCCGGAGGTCGAACCCGGCATCCCTAAGCCACCGCGCGAGCAGGTCCTCGAGGATATGACCGGTGGCAAAGATGCGCAGGGCGCGACCGTCGAGCACCTCCGGCTCACCGCGGTACTGATAGGCGATGCGGCGGGCGCAGGGATCGGCGAGGATCGAGGCGCCGAGATAGGTGCGTTTCGGCTCCCGGGCGCGCGCCGCGGCGAGCGCGGCGTCGATCCGGGCATTGATCGCTGTGCTCAGCGAGGGAACGAAGTACCCGCTGCCGTGGTTGAGATCGATCATCAATAGGGGACCTCGCCCTTGGCCGACTGCAGGTGCATCGACGCGCGCAGCCCGTTCCACACCGCCTCAATGACAAAGTCGATCTGGTCGGCGGTGCAGTTATCGAAGGCGCTCGCGACACCGATTTTCACCAGCGCGTCATAGAGCGCTTGCCGGGTGCTGCGGATCGCTTCCTGTTCCATGTGTGTGAGCCCAGCCAATTCACCGACCTCCTCTGTGACAAAGCGGTTGAGCGCCCGACGGATGGTAAAGGCGACAACCGCGACGCAGGTGGCTGAGCAGCAGGGATAAACATCGGCGGCGTACTGGTAGCGCGCGTTGGTCGCCTCGTGCTGGCAGACGGCGCAGACCTGGCGCAGTTTGGTCAGGTTGCGGTGTCGGAATTCGCGTCGGGCAGCAGCGGGCCGCGATGGTCTTTCAGATCGCGCTCGCGCGCCGAGCAGCGCTTCTGGTAGGTCGCGACCGCCGCCGCGCTCATCCCCGTCAGCTCGGCTAGGGTGAGCGATCGGATCGGCCGTCTGAGATCGATGTTCCCATCGGTCAGCCACTTGCCGATCGCTAGCCCTGTCGCCGCCCACAATTCCCGATCCCATGCCTCTTGTTCCTGACGGAGGGCGGAGGTCGTTACTGGTTTTCGCCGCGAAGCCATGCTGGCCCCTGCGGTGCGGCCACGGTCTTCGCCTCTGCCGGCGCCGATGCTGCCGTCGCCGGTGCGTCCTGTTGCCAGGCCGGTTTTGCTTGCGCTGGCGCGGCCGCTGGGGCCGCGGGTCGCGACGACGGCGCTAGCGGCGGGATCTTGCCGGCACGTACCTCGGCCCATTGCGGCTCGGTCGGCTCGACGACATGGACGATGATGTTCTTGTCCGGGTAGGTGCCTCCGTCAGGCGCCGGGTCGCCGCGTTTAATGCCAATCTTGGCAATGAACTCGATCCCGTCGAGGTCGCGGAAGCCACGCAGATTGCGTTTTGCTTTGGCCGCGTCGGACAGGTCGGCCGGGTCGAGGCCAAGCGTGCTGTCGATCATCGCGCGGATCGCCGCCTTGGTGATGTTCCAGGCTTTCGAGGTTCCGTCCTCACCGACTTTGCCGCCGGCGATCGTGAACATCTGCCAGACCTTGCGCCCCTGATGCGGGCTCGGCGGCAGCACGGTGAACTCACAGTCGAGCATCACCGCGTCGCTGCGGAGCGAGTTTTTGAACAGGGCTCCGTCGTACTCGAAACCGGGTTTGGTATCGCCGCCGGGGAGGATGGTCAGTTTCACCGGGCAGAAGGTGCCGTCGGGAAGCAGGTCGCCGCTGCGCTGCGCATCGGCGTCGTTAAAGTCGAGCATGGTCACTGGTCAGACCTCCGTCTTTAAGAGGGGGTTGCCGCCGTTGATCTTGTCGATCAGCCGGCCGAGATGCGGCTCCTCGACCTCGTCGAGGCGACCGCTGCGATCGCCCGCGGGTAAGCCCCACGGGTTTGGGGATCGGCAGCAGAACGCACGATGCGCGCCCTTGCCGAAATTATGGGTCCAGGTGTTTGCGGTGGTGTCAAAATCGAAGTCGGAGAGTGTCACCACCTCATCGACGATGTAGGGCAACTCGTTGCCGACCTTCATGCCCTCGGTCTGGATCTCGAAGGTCTCGCGGCCGAAATCGTCGATGCGCCGGTCGAGCCCGCCGACAAAGATCACGTTCTTGTCGGGCGCGTGCTGCAGCTGCTTGACGATATCGATGACCTGACGGCCGAGGAGGCCATAGGCGCCGCGCAGATCAGGTTGCCCGGTGCGCGCGCTGTACGCCGCCGGCTGCGTCTTCGCCCAGTCCATCGCCAGACGGGTGAGCTCGGTGATGCTGTCGACGAAGATGTGGCGATATTTCGCCGGGTCGACGGTCGGGCCGAGGGTTTCGACGCAGTGCTTGTGGTGGGCGTCGGAGAAGAATTGGTCACTCGGCTTGGCGGGGTCCGGGCCGGCCAGGAGGCACACGATATTGATAGCGTCGGGGAAGGAGCGGATCGCGATGCTGTCGCCGACGTAGCGCCCCTCGACCGCCTTCATCCCGGCCTCGAGATCGAGGACGACCGTCTCTTTGCCTGGCAGGCCGATCACCGTGGTGGTCTTGCCGATTTTGGCGCGGCCGAAGAGGGCGATGGAGGCCGTGCTTTCGGCGAGGCGCTCCTTTGCTGAAATCAGCCGGATCATGGCTTCCGCACCGGGGTCGCGAGGTATTGCTCCAGATCCGTCTGCCGCGGCTCCGTCCCGCGCACCGGCTTGGAAGGAGGGCGCTGTCCATCCTCGGCTCCGTTAATCGGCGTGACGGTGATCACCATGCGCGGCATGGCGCTGTAGCGCTTGACAACGGTGCCGTTAACGATCTGCCGATCGTCGTTCCACAGGACGCCGTTGCAGCCGTCAGTGACACCACCGAGGTTGTTCCAGTCCGGAATGACGGTCGGCCGGATCTCGCCTCCAAGCGCCAGGTTTCGGCGCTTCTTCGACCAGCTCGCCGGGATGGGAAAGAACGCCTCGACCGTCACCGCTAGCGGCCCGGTGAAGGGCGGGCGTCCCTGCATCGCCCGTGTCGCGGCGTAGTGCAGGTTGGCTTCGTAATCGCGCGTCTTGGGGTCGGTATGCATCACAAAGATGCCGTTTGGTAGCCGAGCGCGGCGGGGTCGTCCCTTGCCGCGCGGATGTCCGGCAAGGGTGACGACGACCGGCGCGAACGGTTCGGTGGGGGCAGCCGGCCGTTGCGTTGGCTGTTTGGCGATGGCGGCGCTTCTGGTCATCATGGCCAAGTTGCCTCCGGTCGGGCGCAAAGGCCCTCGACCCCAACGCGCAGGTCGGCCTGCAGCCGCCGGACCAGCTCTAGACGCGCGCTCATGATGGCGATCCACACCTGAGTGGGATGAGCGTAGCTGGTATCGCTCTCGCCACACCGAGATCGAGGTCGCACAGTGCTTCGAGGCGCGCATCGAGCGCGACGACCTGGCGCTGAAGCTCGACGCGCGTCACGTTCGGCGATTTGTCGCTTTAGGCGGGCAATCTGCTTTTTCCGTTTCACGGGTTCTTCGCCTCCGCGGTTTTCGGTGCGGAATTGTGATGGATTGACGGGGCCGGGGCCTCACCTACGGCCGGACCGGTTCCCAAATTTTTTTGCCGGCGCGCCGGAGCGATTTTTTGTGCGGGTTGACCGACGCGGCGGAGTACGACGTCACCCGCCGTTTTTCGTTTTTGTTTGGGGTCGGCCGGTCCCGACGGTTGGACGACTGCGCCGCCCGGGGCCGTGGGCTCTGCTTGCGTTTGTCGATTGCGGGCGTTGTGGTGTTGTTCTGCCGAAGGTTCTGTAGCCGCTTCAGGACCAGCGGCGACGCTTCGTCGGCCTCGGGAGAGGCGCGCAGATGGCTGTCGATCGACGCATCCACCTCCGCCTCATCCCAGAGAGCGTGGCCGCCGGGCGTCAGCCTGCGGCGCGGCGGGATCACGCCCGCGTCCTCCAGCCGATCGATGGTCGAATTGCTGGCGCCGCCCAGCTTGTTGCGTAGTCCGGCCTTGCCGATCCAGCGGCGCGAGAATGTGTCCACGAGTGCCCATCACGTATTGTCGAGAATGATGGGCAATGCCTACGCCGGTCGGCCTGTTTCCCTCAGTCAAAAGGTTCACTGACTTTCAATTGTGAACCTTGTGAACCTTTCTGCTGAGCTGTCGAGCTGCGTGGGCTTTGATGTAAGCCCGACACCAGCGGTAGAGCGTAGTATCCGATGGGGGGTTCTTTTCGCGGGTAAGCAGCCCCTCTAGATATCTCTCCATTTCGGCGAGCTGCCCGTCGCGTTTCTCATAATCGGGCGCGCCCTCCTCATCTAGCCACGCGAACATCTTTGGTTTTGCCGCCTGATACATGGCCGTCCGCGGCTCGACGTCCGGCTTCCGTTTCTTCTTAGTCGCTTGCCGCTCCGCCTCAGCCTTGCGGGCAGTTTCCGCGGCCTGCCGCTCCTCCTCAGCCTTGCGCGCCGCTTCCGCCGCCTGTCGTTCATTTTCGCTGCGCCACGGGACTGTTTGCGGTTGGTACCCACCCTGCGCGATGCGACACCGCTCAACGTAGGATTCGATAGACGAATAAAGGACGAGCCGGCGGCGGCCGATGGTGATCGTCTCCAACTCGCCACCGAGCAACCCATAGAGGGTACTAACGCCGACGCCGAGCTTGTGCGCCGCGGCCTTTATTGTCAGTGCGAGCGATTTATCAACTGCTTCCGCCATATTTCGCCCCGTTGCGTAGTCCGGGGCATTCAAGCCGTTTCCTCGGCTGGCCTTAAGACTGCGATTTATGCGGTGGCAAAACCGCATGAATCGCAGCTAGTCTAAAATTCGGGGCGTAACTGCTCGACGCGCTCTTTGATCCGGCGCTCGCTAAAACCGCGGTGTTCCGGGGTGACACCACACTGAGCCGCAACCCAATCGGTAAAATCTTTCCAGCTTTCAGTGCTCCCAGGCTGTCGGCCAGCGTTCAAAGCACTCAAGATCGCAGTATCCCGACGCTGCCGAAGCTGCGCTGCCAGCGACGCCGGCCTTTCAATGCTGGCTGCTTCGGCACCAGCGGGAAAAGTCATATGGGTCACCCAGACTGAGGAGCCGTCAGCTAGTGAAAGGACCGTCCCGGGTGCGAGCTTCAGTACCTTCGCGCCGATTAGATCGGTCGACGGGAGCGTTTTGTTGTCTTTGCCGATGAGTTGGATATTTCCGGCAGCAGCTTCGGCGATCAGAGCTTCGCAGCGGGCCGCTATTACCTCTACGACCCGGCTTGTTAGGTCCGCGCGCCCGCCGAAGGCCACAAGTTCTCGGACCTTGATCAACCACCTTTCGGAAAAGCGACCCAGCTCACGACGCAATATAGCCACATCGATATCCGCGAGCGCCGGGTCGGCAAGGCAGCGATCAAAGATCTCATTGTAGAAGGTGTGAGCGGGCATTTCGCCCGGATAATAGCCGCGTCTGGTTGCGCCCCAATACGCCGCGTTGCAGTTGGCCGGTCAGAAGCGCTCGCTGCCGTCCTCGGGCAGCTAGGCAACACCGAGGCGCCGATGATCTGGCACGCTTGATAACGGCATCGGTTCGCCTTCCCACGTGAGCGTGACCCGGGCCCGATCGTCTGGCATCGGCAGCCCCTTCTGGAGGCTGCCACGTTGCGCCAAGCTGGGTCCGTTTGCAAGATATGGAGGGGTCGAGACTGGGGTCACGAGGCTGGTAGGGAGTATGGCAACAACTGAAATATCGCTCTTTATCTCCCAATTTTCCCCTCTTAGCCGAAGACAGCGCATCCGCCGTCTGCTCGAGAGCCGCATGGGCAATCGTGGCAAGAAGGAGTTTATCCAGATTTTGCGGCTGATGGAGGTGTTCGAGGAAGCGATCGTAGCCGCCGCCGTCGTCGACGCCATGCAGCTCGGCGCGATCGGCTTCGACGCGGTCAAGCAACTCGTATTGGCCCGCATCGAGCGGCGTCCGCCCCGGCTCGACCTGGCCCGGTATCCCTATCTTCCCGCCGCCGAGGTGAAGACCACGGCGGCGGCCGATTATGCCGCTCTGCTGGGGCGGAGCGCAGCATGACCGCCGCTCCGCCCCAGGTGCTGCTCGCCCATCACTTGAAGACGCTAAAGCTGCCAACTTTCCTGCGCGAGTACGACAAGGTCGCCGGCGAGTGCGCCCGGGAGGGCGTCGATCATCCCCGGTATCTGCTGCGCCTCGCCGAGCTGGAGCTGATCGATCGCGAGCGTCGTCTCGTCGAACGGCGTATCCGCGATGCCCGCTTCCCGGCGGTGAAGAGCCTGGATACCTTCGACTTCACCGCCATGCCCAGCCTCAACAAGCCTCTGGTATTGGAGCTGGCGCGCTGCGAGTTCGTCGTCGCCCGCGACAACATCATCGTGCTCGGCAACAGCGGGACGGGGAAGACCCACATTGCCCTGGCCCTCGGCCTGGCGGCCTGCCAGCGCGGTTTCTCGGTTACCTTCGCCACTGCCGCCGGCCTCGTCCACCAGCTCCAGGAGGCGCGCGACGAGCGGCGACTGTTGCGGCTGCAGCAAAACCTGGCCGCCGCAAAGCTGCTGATCATTGATGAACTGGGCTACGTCCCGCTCTCCCAAACCGGGGCGGAGCTGTTGTTCGAGGTCTTCAGTCAGCGCCATGAACGAAGCTCGACGATCGTTACCTCCAACCTGCCGTTCGAGGAATGGACCAGCGTGTTCGGCTCCGAGCGCCTGACCGGCGCGCTGCTCGACCGACTTACCCACCACGTCCACATCCTGGAGATAAACGGCGACTCCTATCGCCTGAAACACTCCAAGGCCCAACGGCGACGCCAGCTCGCTCAGGATGCCGGTCTCGCGGTCGATCCGGACACCGGCGAAATCCTCGACAACTGATCCAACCGAGCCGCCGATATATGGAGAGGGCCCCGCGGGGCCCTCTCCATATATCGATCAACCGCAGCCCCAATGGCCGACTGTTACTCCGCCCCGGTGGCCAGCTTTCCGTCCGCCGTTGACAGATGCGGTCGCGCGGCGGCAATCGGGTGCGTCGCTAGTCGCTGCGGGAGACGATCACGGTCTCCGTGGTCCGCTCGCCGCTAAGCTGGCTCCGATCGGTTCTGAGCCGCAGCACGGTAATCGTAAAGCCCTGCGTCCGGCCGCAACGTTGGCGGCGCATCCGGCATTGCAGGTCGTAGATCAGCGTGTCGGAGGGGACGCGGCGCCGGCGTTGCAACTCGCCTGGACCGAATGACACGTTGCCGTGCTCGCACGGACACCGGATGACGATCGTTTCGTCGCGGGCCAGGTCGAACAACCGCCACAGCCGCGGATCGCCGGGCCGCTCACGCATCCATACGTCGTGACCAATGAGAACGTAAGAGAAACACAGTTGTTGGCGTCAAGCCCGAATTTGAGGCATGATCGCTATTGAGCGGAGGGCCAGGCATGTGCGGTCGGGTGAAGCTTGAGGGCGATTTCAGCCAGCTCAAGGCGGCGTTCAACATCCCGGACGACTACCCGGCGCCGAACTACGCGCCGAGCTGGAATGTCGCGCCCACCGACGGCCTGCCGATCGTCCGCTACAACCCGAAGACCGCGGCGCGCACGCTCGACCTGATGCGATGGGGCTTGGTCCCTTATTGGGCGAAGGACGTTAAAGTCAGCTTCGCGAACATCAACGCGATGGCGGAGACAGTCGACACCAAGCCGGCATTCAAAACGGCATTTGCCAAGCGCCGGTGCCTGGTGCCAATCGAGGCTTTTTATGAATGGAAGAAGCTGGGGCCGACGGAAAAGCAGCCCTACGCCATCGCACTAGCCGATCGCGACATCATGGCCCTGGCCGGCCTGTGGGAGAACTGGAAGTCACCGGCGGGCGAGTGGGTGCGGAGCTTCACGATCGTCACCACCATGCCGAACGAGCTGTGCGCGCCGATCCACAACCGAATGCCGGTGATCCTGCCGTCGTCGGCGTGGCCGCTGTGGATCGGGGAGGACGCTGCGGAGCCGGATCAGTTAAAGGCGGTGCTGCGGCCTTACCCGGCGGAAGGCATGACGTGCTGGCTGGTGAGCGCGCGCGTCGGGAACGTGAGGAACAATGATCCGTCGCTTATCGAGCCGATCTCGGCGTAGCGCCGATAGTGGTCAGGCATCGACGCGCTCGCCGTACGCCGCGTGAGGATCAGGGCCACCAGTGGCCGCGACCGGTGCGGCGGGCGCTTCCGTGGCTGTCACCAGGGTGATCGGCACTATGCAGAGCAGATACTTTGTCATCGCTCGGCCTCCTTAAATCCAGGCCCCGCGGCGCGAGAAGCTTGCGGCGGGCGCGGGCGCCTTGCAAGATGCTTTAAACCGCGCGCTCCATCCAAGCGGACGACTGACCGCGCGGGCGTTGAGAAGAACTTTTTTCTTCTAACGGGAGCAGCGCGATGAATAAGAAACCTGCCGTTTTACTGGTGACCGGACTGCTGTTCGCCTGTGCGCCGCCACCGCCTCCGCAACCTGCGGCAGTCCCGGCCCCCGCAGCTCCCGCCCCCGCCGCGGCGCCGGCGCCGGCGCCAGCTCCGGTCAACCATTTCGTCAGCATTCAGGGAGCGCGGTGCGGCGCGTTGCTGGCGCTGCAGCCCGACGATCGCCAGGATGCGTCGATGTTCTACGTCGGCTATTCGGTGCGGCGCTTCGGCTCCGGCGCGATCAATGTCGGGATGGTCCCCAGCATCATCAGCGTCGCGCTCAGTTATTGCGAAGCCGAGCCCAACCGGACTGTCGCCAGCGCGTTTAATGAGGCCTACGTAGAGATGCGACGGTGGTGACCGGGTTTTCGGTGCGCCATGGAGGAAAAGGCCAAATGTGGCTGATCCGCCGAGAGCAGTACCGTAAGCAGTCTGGAATGGCCGCGCGAAGGGGTACGGCAGTTCCAAGACAGCCCGTAATCCAGCAATGCCGCCCGAGACTATCTACGAAGGCCCGCACGAGGCGACCATCTACCTCCGAACAACAGGCTATGTTCGATTGGGCTTCAGCGATCCGCTCGGCCAGCAGCGCAAATTCGGCCTGCTGCTCGACCTGGTCGAGCCGCTCGCGCAGCTGCTCGGCCAGACGCACCGGGTCGATCGGCTCGCTAATGACGGGCTGGCCAGGTGGAGAAAGATGGTCCGCCCCACAATTCATCTGGATACCAGGTGTTTGGGCGCTGATCATGCGTTAGCAAATCTCCACCTGCCCCCACAGTCGTTAAGGTGGAAGAAATTCAAGCCCAATGAACCGAGGGAGGCCGCACCGATGACTTAATGTCGGCTCTACATGGCGCCGATCGCCTTGATCGGGTTGATGGCTACACCGGCGCCGGCCGCCCCAGCTCTGTCGAATGGCGCTATGACGCGCATTATCGCTGTAGCGCCAGCGGAGAGGATAGATGCGCCGCTGGTGCTCGTGCGCGGCGGCGGCGGTGGTCGGGGCGGTGGCGGCGGTGGCGGGGCGCGCAGTGGCGGCGGGAATGCCGGCGGCGGGGCTAGCCGAGGCGGAGGAAGTTGGAGTGGGGTATCCGGGGGTAACCGCGCTAACGTCAACAGCAGCAACGTCAACCGCGGGAACATCAACACCGGCAATGTCAACGTCAACCGAAACGTCAACGTCTCCGGCACGGGTTATGGTGGATCAGGTTGGGGTGGCGTCGCCGCCGGCGTCGCAGTAGGAGCGGTAGTCGGTGCTGCCGCTGCCAACACGACGGCCCCGGCAGCTCCATCTTGCCCATACCCAAATTACCCAACTGTGGGCTTTGACCGGTTCGCCCTATGCCGCCGCGACCCCAAAGCGGCCGATATGACCCTCGGGCTACGAGTTACGAAGCGTGCAATCGGCAGAGATCTGGTGGGCCGATGATGGGACGGCTTCGGCTCCGGCCTATAGACCTCCCTTCGCCGCGGTCATTCCTGGTAGATTGTCGCGGCCAATTCAACCGTTGCGATACGCCAGCGCGGGGAGAGAACCATGGACAGCGACATCGGGCGTCGGATTGCCGCCGAGTTCTTCGGGACGTTTTGGCTGGTGTTCGGCGGGTGCGGCGCTGCCGTGCTCGCCGCCGGGTTTCCCAATTTCGGATCGGCTTGCTCGGTGTCGCGTTCGCCTTCGGCCTGACCGTGCTGACCATGGCCTATGCGGTCGGCCATGTGTCGGGCGGGCATTTCAACCCTGCGGTTACGATCCGGCTTGTGGGCGGCCGGTCGCTGCGCCAGCAGTTACCCCTCTCACGCAAATCGATTCTTCCCGTTGGGCGGTGATGGGTGCGGAGGCGGAGGGCCACACGTTAAAGCATTGCATTTTCCTGCATAGCACAATATCTTGCGCCCGGCCTTCCCCAGATAGCCCCCTAATATGGCCCGTGATCATTTTGTTGCGCAAACCTGCCTAAAGCATTTCGCCGGTAACGACGGAAACTGCGCGCTTATCGTAAGTCAGACGGCCTGAGCTTTCCTTGCCACCCAAGGGATATTTGCCACGAGTGGGACGGCGACCTCGTGCGGGATTTCCGCAGGGACGAGGCACTGCTCGGCGGCTATCGCAAGATATTCGAGCCTGCGTGGGATCGCGCTATCGTCGACCTCGTCGATGGTGTCGAAGACCCCTCCGTCAAGTTGGCCGTTGCGGATATTGGGCGAACCTTATGGTGTGCACGCCTGCCTGGACGCGCGTCGGGGCGAAGATTTGAAGAGTACGACACCATGCGCACCGTTCGTGCGCACGATGTCCTGACGACGCGGGTCGGCAAGCCCGATCCAAAACTCAAGGCGATGCTCGCCGCGTTCGATGCAGGGCATTACCGGATCGAGGCCGAGCGAGACGCCATCGCGCGATGAACGCGAAAGACCTCTCGCATCACGCGTGGCAACTCTACAACGCCGACTGGATCGTCCTGCAAAGCGACAGCGAAGTCGACTTTATTACGAGCGACAATCCTGTGGCGTTCGATGACCCCGGCCCGTGGCGCGGCGGTGAAGGTGGACTGCCAAGATACCTTCCGGTGACGTCGCGTCTTTGCATCTACGGGCTGATGGACCCACGTGCTCCACGCGACGAGCCCGATTTCACCCGCTCGCCGAGAGGCTCGGTCCGTCGCGCCACGGTCCCGCTGCGTGGAGTTGAACGCGTCAATCGCGCTGTCGCCCAATGCGCCGAGGAATTAGTGTGTGATCCGGCGTGGAAGATTGACCCCTGTTGAGGGGTAATCGGCGTCCAATATTGACCCCCCTTTGCGCAGTGAGGCGCAGGTTGACCCGCTGGGGATGCGAGCGGGTGGCGGGGGATGTTGGTTGTGGAGACGATCGGTCGGATCAGGCGGGAGCACCTTGTTAAAGGTAGGTCGATCAAGGAGATCGTTCGCGCGCTGAAGGTGTCGCGGAACACGGTGCGCAAGATACTGCGATCGGGCGCGACCTCTTTGGAGTACCAGCGGCTGGTGCAGCCGCGGCCGAAGCTGGGAGCCTGGCACGACGATCTGGACCGGATGCTGCTGGCGAACGAGGGGAAGTCGG
>CAVZUA010000054.1:0-47831 GCA_963778385.1 uncultured Alphaproteobacteria bacterium
TACTCGAATACCGGGGCAAGCGCGGTCTAGAGATCGGCGCAACCTAAACCGCCTCGCCTTCGTATGATCCCGCAAGCACGGGCGGGAGGATGAGTTGATTATTTCGCGCGTGGTGTTCGCAGTCGTCGTCGCGGTGGCGCTGCCCGTTTGGTCGCAGGATTTGCTCCCAATCAGGCCAAGCGATGCGTCGACGCCTGGCGCCATCGGCTCAACCGATGTCGACGATGTTTGCGGCAGGGGGCCGGACGGTCGCACCTACAGCCAGCGGCACCGGCAGACCACAGCCGAGATGAAGCGGGACGCCTACGAGACCTATGGCGTTCAGCGAAACGGGCGCGACTTCGAGGTCGACCATCGCGTCCCGCTGTGCATCGGCGGCGCGGATGATCAAAGAAACCTGTGGCCGCAGGAGGGATTTGAGCGCCCCAACTATCACGATAAGGACCGCCTAGAGGAGCGGGTGTGTGAGATGGTCTGCCGCGACCACAGCTTGAATCTCCAAGAGGGCCAAGCGATCTTCACGGGCGATTGGATCGCGGGCTACCAACGGATTTTCGGCCAATCACCGGAATAAAGGTTTAGCGGTCTTATGAAATGGCGCCGGCACACGCCGGGCGGCTCATGCTGGCGTGATCGTAGAACCCGGACGGATCACCCGGAACACACCATCGGGCCACGAAGGCGGCGGCACAGGTCGGGTTGCTGAGGTAGACCCACCGCAGACAAAAATTCGCGCGCCAGCCAGGGGGGATCGGTTTTGCCTATTGGCTAGCCTCAGGCTGGCCGGGCGGCCCGAGGCCAGCCAGCGGCGCCGTTTAAACGGCTCGACCGAGCCCGAGCCAGATGAAATGCCTGGTGATCGCTCAGAGGTTTACAATGCTATTATCAATAGGTTACGCTGTCAGCATCAGATCGGCGGCAACCACTGCCTGCGCCCCAAGCTGCGGGCTCCAACCCTAGGCTGCGCGCCAGCCGGGCCGTTAAAAAGGCCCAGCCTCGGCTGCTTCTGCCTATCCAGTCAGCCGGCCAGGCGGGTGCAGCTGAGTATGGAACAGCCAGGCTGCCCGGCTCGGACGTGCTAGAAAGCCTGGCACTTCGAGCCCGGCACCGTAGATGGTGTAGCTACGTTGGCCGGGTATGGCGTCCCAACTGTGCCAATCAGCCACACAATATCAATGTCTTGCGTTAGCCCGTCTCGCTTGACCCATCATTCAGCCCATCACTCTCCAGCTGCAGCGATGCCGGCTCGTTGTCGATCGTCTTGATGCCGACGATCTCCATCAGCCGCTGCAGGTACTCGTCGCTGTCGTCTACCGTGTTGATTTCAACCACTTTCCGGTCGATAAACATGCCAAGGTGCCGGCCGATCAACTCGATCGCTCGGTTGGCCGCGGCCCGATCGCCGCGGCGCGCCGCCAGCACGGCGTTGGTCCTTAAAGACCTCATCACCCAATACTGGACGCTCGCTCTGCTGACGGTGGGATCGGCGTCGGCGGTTCCGCGATCGGCCGCCGTGGGAAGGGGCTTGCGTTGGCGATCCTGCTCATAACAGGCGGCACAAAGACCGCGCGTAAGAGCGAGGTGATTGGCCCCGCATTGTTCGCATTTTTTCCACATGTTTGCCTCGCTGACTTGGGGGGCACGCAGCGTTTGGCCGTCGACTAGGGGAAAGCTGCCGACGATATGGCAAGCCTATCACCTTAGGGTTGAAATGTCTGCAGGCGATCATGAATGGGCGCGCTCTTTGCCCTCAGCAGTGCGGCCCGGACCGAGGAGCGCGCCGAGGATGCGTTGACGGCGGAGCGGATTGCCCGCGAAGAGGCCGTCTGGCTGCGTGCCCGGCTTGAGGCACGGCAATGGAGACGCTGGCGCAGGCTCCTCCGGGCGATCCGCGGTTACTGATCGCCGCGCGGCCGCTGTGACGGGCGACGAACCAACCCGAAAATCGCGCGTTAAACGCTTTTGATGCCGCGGTGGTCTGGTGCGGCTCTGATACGCCAACTTGGCCCCCTGGTCGCAGCCGGGTGGCGCCGCTTTTTCGATCGGCGCGACCTCATGCACGAGGACCCTTCGTGCCGCGCCTGCGGTTCGTTATTCGTGCCGGTTGGCGGCACCGAGCGGCGCGGGCGGGGTCGGCGGCCTGGGTTAGGGAGCCTGATCCAGGTCTGCCCAGCTTCGACTTCTCGCTGCAACCTGTCGAAGAGCCTGCGGCGCGGCCCGGCAGGATGGCAAACCTTTCCCCTAATCGAGGAAGGACGGAATGTCGGGGGCACCAATCATGCAGGTCATTTCGCCGCGCAGCACATTAATCAGCTGCGGTAAGTTGTCGATCCGCAGGAAATGTATGATGCTGCCGACGAAGGTTATATCGGCGTTGCCTGGCGAACCGCTGTCACCTGTGATCCGAAACTTCAATGCGAAAAACCGGCGACCACGCCGGTCGACCCTTGGTTCGCGGACCAAGATCGGCCCTCGGCTGTCCAGCTTGATGGCGATTGCCACCAAAATCGCGAGGAGCAGGACGCTGGCTAGAACAAGATCGGCTTGCAATCGAGTTTGGTCGCTTATCGCCGCCTCCCCAAACCTGACGTAGTACGGCTCGTAGTTGGCCTTGGTTCCCTTTCAACAATCTTACATCAGCATGACAATCGACCGTCTATGTAAGGCGGTTTGCGTCGACCGCGGGCTTATTCCCATGCGTGCTGGCGATGTGGAAAATGAATAATCAGTCAACATTGCAAATGGTTATGTCGGAACGACCTATGAATGGTTCATTTGCATAGGTGAGTTGTGTGCGCAAACGTGCCGTACTTTTGAAAGATCATTTAGATTTTTCGAAGTGCAACGATAGTACGTCGAGTTGACCTATGTACTTCTGGCACTCAGAAAGGCACCGGGCAGCTGCGGGGGCGAGCCATCGCCTATCCGCTGGTGCAAGTATTATCGTCATCGGGCTTTGCTCGCTCACAGCCTGGGGCGCACTATGGCTGTTGTTGAGGGTCGTCGGGCTTTGATAGCCATATAAACTCAGAGGTCCCGACGGGTCGTTAATCGATTAAACTGGCAACTAGCTGCGGCCTTGACGGTCATAGGACGAGCGCGATCCGCGACGGCGTGCTGCTGTCGATCGGCTGAAGCTCGACCTATCCACCGGCTGCAAGCGCGCATCGGGAGGAGGGCGAGCGGGCCTGGGCGGCGCGATACGGGCGCAGCGTGACCAGCCTTGTCCGCCTTATCGTCGGACTGCATGGATGGGGTTTCGGGTGCGGGAGGATACGCCTCAGCCATTGCCGGGACCGCGAGCGTGAGCGCCAGAAAGTAGGCTGCCGCCCATTCGGCTTTCCGAAATCTGCGCGTGTTGGCTGCGGTGAACCCCTCCATATGTGCACTCCGGGGATGACCCGTCTCGATAGAGATTTC
Source organism: uncultured Alphaproteobacteria bacterium (assembly GCA_963778385.1). GTDB lineage: Bacteria > Pseudomonadota > Alphaproteobacteria > ATCC43930 > CGMCC-115725 > DATARH01. The sequence goes on from CAVZUA010000054.1 coordinate 3,421, forward strand.
TTGGAGACGAGGGCTGGCCCTCGGCCCTGCGCTTCAGCGCGAGCCGAGGGGGTTATGCCGCTCCTCGTTGACCCCCGGAGTATGCGGTCGACAGCGACCTGCCCGAGCTTTGCAGGACCCGTTCAGCGCTGAAACCAACGCCGATCCCCAGGGTGGCACACAGCAGAAGCTGGGCGCCGAGTGAGGCGATCCTGAAATCCCACAGGACGGTCGCCGGAAACTGCTCAGAAACCTCGTTGATGGCGGGCAGCGCCAACCCGATGACACTCATCGCAATCAGATATGCGGCCCCAGCGGCAAGTCCGGCATTCCACCCGCCGAGCCGAAGCTGGAGCCGACCTCGCAACATTCCGGCACTGACCATCGCCGCCAGTGACAGCGCGATCATGCTGAAATACAGCGCAGTGCGCATACCGATCGTCTCGGCGTCGCCGACCGACGGGGGATTCGGCGGGTATTTGAGAAGCGGGATGAGGTAAACGGCCACGAACGCGCCGGCGGCAAGCACGGCCGCAGTAGCGCGCGGCGACAAATCACCAACCCGTCCGTAAGCCAGGGCAAACGCCAGTGCGAACAGACCACCGAACGCGGCGCTGTAAGCCACAACTCCAACAAATAAGCCAAGGCCGGCCTGTGTCTCGCGGCTGACCAGTTCTTCCGGTTCTTCCTTCGGGGTCGCTGGTCCAGTAGGGGCGTGCGCCGCGGCCGCCGTTTTCTCATGCTCGGCCTCAAAGGCGATCGCATGTTCGACCGTTGGTTCACCGACCATCTTCAGGAAGCCAAAACACAGCAGGCCCGCGAGCACGCCAAACAGCATGCCGCGCCACAGCAGGGCGCCCATCATGTCGCTACCCTCAGTGGCAGGGAAAGCCGAGCAGATGCCGCCCGTCGTGCACGAATTCGTGCACGTACATGCCCGAGATCAACGAGGTTGCGCCTTCCTCGACGCCCACGAAATACATCGCGAGCACCGACAACAGGCCGCCGAAGCACGGCCCACGGCAGGATTTCTCGCAACGGGATCGCTGCTGGCCGGAACGACGGGGTGACGGTGATGGTCATCGCTCGATCTCCCTGGGATGGCGCGTCCCGTTCGAGGCTATCGCTGCAGCGAGGGGGGTCTGACTCTCGGCCGGTGCTTCAGCACGGGCCGATTACAGTGGCGCGACCGTGCCGGGTTCTCACCGGCTTCCGCACCTCGCAGCGACTGGTGTAACTGTGGGCCGGCGGCTTCTTTCTGTCAATTGAAACGGTTCCGAGAATTGTGCGGTCTTGGACGGAAGTTGCGGGAGCTTGTGGTGAAGCTAACCGGATTGGAGATCCGCCCGCGCGCGTCTGCTATCGGTACATCTCGCCCATTGACGCATCTTCCGGCGAAGATCTGTTGACTGAGCTGACGGCGGACACCCCACCTTGGCGATGGGAATTGGCCCTCCACCACAGCTGACCTCCCACCGTACACCGGCACTCAGGCCAGTGTCGCGCTCTGGGTCGCGATGGTGCCTTCGCTCTCAGCTCTGCGGGATCGGATATCTCGCGAAAATGTCCTCGACCCGCTTGAACGCCTTTTCCGCGGCCGCCTCCGGGGTCATGCCGTTCTGGATGATGTCCATCCAGCCCGTCATAAACGTATGCTCGTTCCGGACCTGGGCATAGGCCGGGTTGTAGACCCAGAAATCCGGCACGGTCGGACCGAGCAGGCCCTGCTCGACATATGCCTTCCGGTGCGGGTCGGCGGACCACCACGGGTCGTCCTTTGACGATCGAGGGCATGCACGGGATGTTGCGGCCGAGCCCAGTCTTCAGCCACTCGTTGTTGACTTTCGGCTGGATGAAATATTTCAGGAAATCCTTGGCGACCTCGATGTTCTTCGCCCCTTTCGGGATCAGCCGCTAGCCGTTGCTGCCGGGCTCGGCACCGGCTTGCCGTCGTTGCTGAGCGCCAGGCCCATCGTGACGATATCGTCGTAATCCTCCTTCTTGCCTTCGACAGCATCGCGACCTCGGTCGAGATCGTGCCGTCGAGATCCATGACGATCGTCTTGGCGTGAAAGGCGTTGTTGTCGTCGGCGTCGTTCCAGTTGATCGCGCTCGGCGGCACAAAGCCTTCCTTGTAGGCGGTCGTCGGATAGATCAGCGCCTTGATCACCGCTTCCTGCACCTTGCGGGTCGTCGAGATGCAGTTTGCCGTCCTGGGTGACAAGGTCCCGGCCGCCATAGGCGATCAGGAAATAATTGAACACGTTGTTCGGATCGTTGCCGTTGGTGGTCACGTTAAAACCGAGGCCATAGACGTTGCGCATCGCCCTGCGCGCGCAGCTTTTTCTGCACCCCCTTGAAGAAGTCGTAATAGGCATCCCAGGTCTTCGGGATGTCCTCGATCTTGTAGCCGGCCTTCTCGACCAGCGGCCGCCAGACATGGTTCGGTAACACGGCCTTGGTATAGGGCACGCCATAAAAGCTGCGCTTCTTCGTGACGCTGTTATAGCAGTGGCGAGTTGACCAGCGCGGTCTCGGTGTACTCCTCGCGTTGCGTCTCGACGACGTCGGTGACATCGACCAGCTTGTCGTCCCAGGCGTACAGCGCGATGATCTCGGACGGGGTGTTCTGGAAAAAATCCGGGACGACGCCGCTGGTCATCGCCGAGACGATCTTCTGGCGCAGCGGCGCGAACGGGATGATGCTGTAGTCGATCGTGTTGCCGCTCGCCTTCTCGTAATCGGCGACGATCTTCTTGAACCCGATATCCTCTTCCTGGAGCGAAGCCCTGCGACCCACCACACTACGGCGGTCTTCGCCTGCGGCGTTCGCGATATAGGGCCGAGCGAAGCGATGCGCCGGCAACGGCGCCGAGCGAGCGGGTAATAAGTGAGCGGCGGGTAATACACGGCATCGGCGTTTCCTTCGTGTGGCGGCTTTGGTTCGTGCGGACGCCCCTCAGCCGCCGGAGCGATGGGCGCTGTCGGGCGTGTACGTGGCGAAGCAGCCGTCCAGCCATTTCATCTCGGTCGCGGCAGCCTCCTGAGTGGCGCCGGCGGCGACCATTTGCTGACGGATCTGCGCTTCGTATGCATCGGCAGTCACGCCCGGAGCCGTGCCGAAGAAATAGGCCAGAACAAGCGTCGCGGCTTTCGGGGAGGGCGGCACCCAGACGCATTTCCCGAAGATCATCGCGAAACCATCCATATGCGCCGAAACCCTTTCCTCGGCGGTGAGCAGCGCCGCATCGACTAGATGTCGCAATTATTATTAGTGCACGCGCCGAGAGGCCTTATCAATGGAAGGTCTTCCCGATTTCTTGGGAATGTTTTCCCGATTTTGCACTTTCTTTTCACCACGAGCGGGGCTCGATGGCGCTCGCCCCGTGCCGGGCGACGGAGGATGAGCTTGTCGCCCGGACGGCACCTACGAGCGGCCGACATTCGTTTACCCGTTGTCGGGGTCGGAATGAGCAGGTCAGCTCGCACAAATTGGCCTAAAACGTGATCCGTATCCCGCCGAACACCGACAGCGGCGCACCCAGCACTTCGCTGCGGGGATCGGTCAATGCCACCGGCAGCCCCGTCACATTCGCGACGTCACTGGGCTGGAAATACGTCCCGAACAGCGCATAGCGTTTGTCGAACAGGTTGTTGATCAGCCCGTAGAGCTGGATGTGTTCGTTAAGCTGGTAAGAAGCGTGCAGATTGGCGAGCCAGTAGCCGGGAAGCTTCGAATTCTGATTGGCGTCGTCGCCGACAAAAAAGCTACTGCCGACGACGCTGAAATCGGCACCGAGCGTCCACTGCGGCGTCGGCATGAACTCGACGCCGAATTTTCCCTGGTTCAGCGGGATGCCGGGGATGCGCTTGCCGGGGCTCACAAGGACATTGCCGTTGGCATCGGCCATCGGGTTGTTCGGCGAAGGCAGGTCTCCGGTGAATTGGTAGGTCGCGTCGATTAGGCTGTAGCCGGCATAGGCGCGCCACTGCTCGGACCGGTACTCGGCACTCGCCTCGATGCCCTGGCGCCGCGTGCCGGGGACGTTCTGGAAAAAACCCCGACCCTGGATGGTGCTCGCCACGTTGATGATGTCGTCGTCACTGTCGGTGCGGAAAAACGCCGCCTTCCAGGCGAGGTTGCCGTCGAAAAGCGGCAGCCGGTCACGCAGACCGGCTTCATAGGTGGTCGCCACCACCTGCTTGAGTGGTGGGTCGGCGACGAGAAAGTTCTCCAGCAGGCACGGATTCGTCGAACTGGAGCAGGATTGCTCAAGCGGCGTCGGTGCGCGGTTGGCCTGCGAATAGCCGAAATAGCCGGTCAGATCGTCGACGATCTTGTAGGTGAGACCGACAACCGGGTTGAAATGCGTGTAGGTCTGGTCGCTGGTCAGGTTGGGGCTGGTGCCGAGCTTATCGCCCACGCCGATCGTCGCAATGTTGAGGCGCCAGCCGGCGGTCGCCGCGAGCCTCTCGGTGACGTCGAATGTATCGAGCGCGTAGACCCCGTAATAATTGTTCGAGGTGTTGGCGTCGATTGCGCGTAGCCCATGCCGCCCAGCGTGTGGATCGTCGACCCGGTGCCGGGAATGGTCGGATCGATGCCGACGACCAGCGCGGAATTGAGCGTCCCCAGCTCGCTCGATGCGGTGAATTCGCCGGTGCTGGCGTCGACGCTGGCGCCGGCGATGAAGTGGTTGCCATGCCCCAGCAGCGGCGCGGTGCCGGTGGCCTGCAGCGACGCGCCGATGGTGCCGTTTGTGTCGGCAGTGCGGTCGAGCGTCCCATACGGCGTGGTATTGCAAGTGTTCCCCGTCCCCGGCGGGCAGGGGATCGGGTTGTTGTTCTGGTCGAGGATCGCGAACTGGTCGCGAAAGGCGGCGGTGACCGGATTGGGGCGCGGGAAGCCGTCGTCCTGAAGGCACAGATGATTGCGGAATGACGGGTCGACGCTGGCGCTGCAGCGCTCGACATCGGCGGGGTTGCCGTCGATATGGCGCTGCCGGAAACCGCGGACATAGACATTGCCCTGCACCGACCAGGCGTCGCTGAACTCGTAGCTGCCATTGAGGCCGAGCAGAGCCATCCGGTTGTCGGTGTTTTGCGGCGTCGTAAAGATCGCGCCGCGTGTCGAGATCGAGGAGTTGGATCGGCGTCGAGCCGGCGACGCCAAACGAGGAATACGCCGCGGCCGCGATCAAGTGGATTTCGGCGCCATTGTTCTTCCAGCCGACATCGCCGTAAAGCCGCGTCAAATCCGAGGGCGACTGAAAGCGCCAGCCGTCGTCGCGCGAACCCTGCACGGCCAAATAAGCGGCGAAATCGCCCACCTGGTAGCCGTATTGCGTGCCGCCGCTGAAATGTCCGAACGAGCCTCCTTGCAGCTCGGTCTGCGAGCCCTGGAAGGTAAAGCCGTTCTTCATCTGAAGGTTGATCGCGCCGCCCAAAGCGTTGAGGCCGAAAACCGGGTTGTTGGTCCACAGATCGCTGCGGTCGATCGCGTTGGTCGGGATCAGGTCCCAGTTGACCGTGTCGCCGAACGCCTCGTTAAAGCGGATGCCGTTCATATAGACGGCGATGCCTTGCGGGGTGCCTTGCAGCGGCGAGGCGTTGAAACCGCGATAGGCAAGCGCCTGATCGGCATTGTTGCCGTTCGGGTCGGACAGCGTTACGCCGGGAATGCGCTGGAACAGCGTGTCGGTGACGAGCGGCGATTCCTGCCGCTGGAAGTCGCCCGAGGTCAGCGTTTGCACGGTGCCCGGAACCTTGTCGCGATCGATCCCGGCACCGGCTAGCGGGCTCGGCGCGATTACCTCAATCGGCGCCAGCGTCGTTTCGGATGCCGGCTCGGAGGAGGGCGTGGAAGACACCTGTGCGACAGCGGCGCCAAGCGGAAGCACGGTCAAGACGCCCGCGAACATCGCCTTCCAGTACATCCCACGCCCCAATGTTCTCTACTTATTCGGTCATTAGGACACACGGAAAGTGCGCTGCCTATGGCAGGTCTTCCCGATTTTCTTGGGAAATCTTCCCGATTTTGCTCGGCGGGCACCTTTTGCCGGTAGACCGGTATGAATTGACCGACCGCCGTGCCATCCTTTGCCCGCCCGGCCGAGCCGGCCCTGGAGTTTGCCGATGCCCCTTGCGGCTTCGCCTGACCAGACTCGTGATCGCCGCGCTTTCGGCCAGTCTGGCGCTCGGCGGTGTAGTCAGCTTTGTGCCCCCGACGACATGAAAGAGGGCTCGCGCTCTCGACGGCAGGCCGACCTCTTTGCCAACCGGCCCAGTGGTGGATTTGTGGTTCATGCCGAGTTGCCGTTACGCCATGTAGGCATCGGTCGATATGGAAAAAGGCAGGACGATGAAAATTCTTATCGTCGATGATCACCCGATCGTGCGGTCGGGGCTGCGCCGACTGTTCGCCGCCGCGGAGCCGGGTGTCGAAATAGCCGAGGCCGCCGATGGACAAGAGGCAATGGCTGGGTTTCGAGAGTTGCACCCGGACTTAGTGATTTTCGATCTCAATATGCCGGGAATTGGCGGGTTGGAGGTGCTCAGTCGGCTCAGGACCGAAGATCCAAACGTACGTGTGTTGGTCGTGAGCATGTACGACAACCCCACTTATGTCGCGCGGGTTCTAAGCGCTGGGGCGCGCGGCTACATCAGCAAAAACGCTCCGCCTGAGGAGATCTTGGAAGCCGCCGGACGTGTGGCAATCGGTCGTGCCTATATCGACCACGAGATGGCACAAGAGCTTGCGCTCGAACACCTCCAGACGTCAGCTTCCCTGCGGGGCCAGTTGTCGGCACGCGATGTCGAGATACTTCGACTACTGGCCGAGGGCAACAACCTCACCGAGATCGCCGAAACCCTCGGCGTCGGCTACAAAACAATCGCAAACCATTGCACACGCCTTAGGGCGCGGCTGGCGGCGCCGAGGATGGCGGACTTAATCCGCGCTGCAATCTCATTCGGGCTGAGTTCCGACGATTTGCGGCTCGCGAGAGCAGGTTAGGAGTGCCATTCGCGTGGGCCGGCCAAACGCGCGTGTAACAGGATATTTTGCAGCGGCAGTCACGAGCCGCTCGATCTCAACGACTTTGCTTGCGCCCCGCCGGATTTGGTGGCGAGCGGTCGTTGAACCCGTTCGCCCACCGACAGCCGGCCACTATCCGCAAACGACCGTTGTCAACAAACGTTGAAGCTCGGCCAGGCCAGCGGTCAGTGCCGCCGGACCCGGCTGAAGGATTATCGGCGACTTAATCTCATATAGGGCCTGATTTCGAACCGCGGGTATCCGTTCGAACCCGGGTCGAGCGGCGACCTTCTCCGCGCGAAACTTCTTCCCGCACCACGAGCCGATGATTATGTCGGGCTCACGCGCGATAATCTCCTCCAGGGTGACGATCCGTTTGACCGCGGACTTACCGGCTGCGCGATCGGCGAAGATGTCGATCCCGCCCGCTATATCGATCAGCTCCGACACCCAGGCGATGCCGGAAATCATTGGTTCGTCCCATTCCTCAAAATAGACTTTCGGCCGTCGCGGCAGTTGCATGGCGCGGCGGCGGGCGTCAGCGAGCCCAGCGGCCAGTTCCTCGGCGAGACGGTCGGCTTGGTAGCTGGCACCGACCAGCGCACCCAACGTGCGGATCATGTCGAAGATCTCGGCGATGCTGCGCTGATTGAAGGCATGAACGGCGATGCCGTGCCGGATCAGCGTGGCAACAATCTCAGCCTGGAGGTCGGAGAAGCTGAGGACGAGGTCCGGGCGCAGGTCGATGATCTTGGGGATGTCCGCCGAGGTAAAGGCGGAGACCCGCGGCTTCTCCCGTCGCGCCTCCGGAGGACGTACGCAGTAGCCGGAGATGCCGACGATGCGGTCTTGTTCGCCCAGCAGGTAGAGCGTCTCGACGGTTTCCTCCGTGAGGCAGACAATCCGCTCAGGCGGAAACATTTTCTTCTCCGGCCCTGGCCGATGCGCCGATCAGATGTGCCGCCTGCCGAGCGGCAACACGAAGGATGCTCCGCTCGGCCCGCGTGGCCGCCGCGTCGTCCAGCGGTCCCGGCTCGCTCCCCGCCAGCAATGCTGCCAAGGTAGCTTCTTTAACCGCGCCCAGTTCCGGTTGGCCGTAGCGGCGCCATAGCGACTGAAAGGCCTCGAACTCGGCGTGGGCATATGGCTGCGTGCACCGGAGATCGCGCGGATCGGGTTTGGTGGAAACAGCGTCATGCACGGTATCCACCCGACCGGCAGCGGCACGTTGGCCGCGTGCGTTTGACTGGCGGCGCGAATATTCGCGGCGCTGCCAGCGACGTAGTTCATCAAATCCGTCATCGGCCATATGTGCGATTATATACCGGAATACTTCGGACCAGGGTCGGGTTCGGCGTAAAGCGGACCCAGCGGCTTCCCCCCACCGTCACCGTGTCTGCGTCTCGGCCAGGCGCATAGCCCGCACCGCTCTCTTTACGCTGCGGTATCGTTGGACGCCCCAAGCGCTTGCCCGCCGCTCGCGCTCGCGCCAAGCCGGCCTTGACGCGCTCGACAATCATCGCGCGCTCGAACTCGGCGAACACCCCCATCATCTGGAACATCGCCTTGCCAGCCGGCGTCGTCGTGTCGATCCCCTGCTGATGGAGATAAAGATCGATGCCCTTGGCATGCAATTCGCCGAGGAACGCGACAAGGTCCCGCAGAGACCGACCGAGCCGGTCGCTGGATCGCGCGTAGTGTCTGCCGGTTCTGCATAGGTCCTGCGCCGCTGTCGTCGCCAACCGCGAGCGTGATGTCTGATGCCACGAAGGTGATCCCCCTCTGATGCCGTTCAAAAACCGGCGCAAATTCAATGGTCGACGATCACGTCAAACGACTATGTTTTCCGTATACCCGGCTTCGCGTTGCAGGCCGACAGCACACCGCGGCGTCGGGAACGGCGGCTCAGGGCCGCTGGCCTCAGAAAGGCGTAGGCCTCGGTTCCAGGCGTAGGCGGTGCTTATCATTGGGGAGCAATGCAGATGCGCCTCTCGGGCTCGATGTCTCGCAGGGAGGGCCACCACCATCGAGACCGCTCAGGAAAGCAATCCCACCATAAGCACAATGCGACATCTCGCCAGCCCGATTGCGAAGAGCTTGTGAGCCGTAGTTCCTGATCGAACATCGCTACGCCGTCCGCCGTGTTGTCGAATGCCACCTGCAGCTCGGCCAGGCGCCGCCGCCGGGTTCGCTATGGCTGCGGCTGCACCGCGGGAGAGCGGCGGCCGTGGTTCGAGCCAGTTGCCCGACGTAATTATTCCAAATGCGCCTGTTCATAGGCTAAAGTAAGTAAGCGTTAATGGTTAACGCCGGATGGGACCGATGAGCCGGGGGCTGGGCAGGGTCGAGCTTGATGTCTTAACGATATTCGAGGCGGGCGAATTGCTCAGTTCGGCGGAGGTGACGACGCGGGTCTTCGGCTGTCCCGTTCCGAGCGCCGCCGAATACAGCAGCGTGTGCCGGGCGCTCGCCAGTCTGGCGCGTAAGGGCTTGGCCGACGCCGACGGCATCCGAGCTTGGGGGTCGCTAAAGGCTGTACAGAGCCAGCGGCGGAAGAAGCTGCGGCTTCAGTCGACCCATTCCAGCGAAGATCGCGGCCTCGACGCCTATTTCACGCCGCCTGTCGCGGTGCATGCGCTGCTCAGCCTGGAGCGGCAACACCTGCCGCAGCACATCTGGGAACCGGCGGCCGGGGCTGGCGCGATCGTTGACGTCCTGCGCGGTGCCGGGTACACCGTCGTCGCGTCCGATATCGCCGATTATGGATTAGTGGGCTGCAAGTTAATCGATTATCTCGCAGCCGTGCCGCCGCCCGATGTCGGCGCGATCGTGACAAATCCACCCTTCGCCAAGGCCGAGACATTCGCCCGCAAGATGCTCAGCGAGGTGCCGTATGTGGCGCTGCTGCTGCGCACCAATTTCCTCGAAAGCGCCGAACGGGAGCCATTCTTCGCCGAGCACCCGTTTGCCCGGATGTGGGTTCCGAGCCTGCGCCTGCCAATGATGCACCGGCACGGTTGGACCGGACCGCGAGCACCGAGCAATACCGCGCATGCTTGGTTTGTCTGGCACCGCAGCGCCACCCAGAAAAACATTGTCGGGCATTTCAATTGGAAAAAGCTGGATTTCGATTGGCGGAAGGTGGTTGCCGGTTCGGCGTCGCACGATGCGACATCTCACATTTTACCCGGTAGATAAAATGCCGGCATGTGTTGACCCATCTACGGTGCCGGGCTCGGGCGCCCGGCTTTCCACCACCTTAGAGCGGCTAGGCTGGGCTGTTCCTTACTAATACGAACCCTGGTTAGAGAGTGACACGTCGACGCCAAGCAGGGCCTTTCTCGCGAAAACCAACCCGAGTCAGCGTCAACTCAGGTCGGTATAACACCCGACGAGATTAGCGACTGACACGCCGACCCTGAGCAGGGCCTTCCTCATGAGAACTAACCCGAATCAGCGCAAAGGCAGATCGGTATAAGATCCGGACAGCGACAGAGAGGTTGGGTCAGCTCTTCGAGGTGCGCCGCAGGGATCATCCGCCTGGACCGCGCCTGCAATTAGATTAACGATGCCCGCCGCGCACCGAAAACTGCACCGGCAAGGTCAGGACGAGCTGCGCGCCCGGTACCTCGGGCGGCGGGGCGGGCAAAGGTTGCGCGCGCTGGATCAGCGCGGTGACTTCCTCGTCGAGCAGCGAGAAGCCGGAGCCTTTCTCGATCTGCGCAGAGAGGACATGGCCTGTGCGGTCCATCGTGAAACGCAGATAGACGACACCTTCCTGGTGCTGCTCCTGCGCGAGGCGTGGGTAGCGCTTGTAGCGCTCCAGCCAGGCCACTAGCTGCGCCTGCCAACTTGCCCGCGTCGCGCCGGGGTTCCCCGCCGGCGGTGCAGCCGCCGGTGCGGGCGGCGCGGTAATCGCCGGCGCCGCGGCGGGCGGCGGCTGCTCGGGCTTGACCTCGAGCGGATGCTCCATCGGCTTTGGCTTGGCCTGGGACGGAGGCTTGGGGATCGCCACAGCGGGCTTCGGCGCCGGACTCGGCTCGACCTTGGGCAGCGGAATATCGGGCAGCGGCGGTAAGGGCGGCGGCGGCACGAGAGGCTGCACCCGGGGCTCGGGAACAGGCTCCGGCGCGGGCACCGGCGGCGCGGGCTGCGGCGGTGACGGCGCCGGCGCCAGATCGATCATGATCGCGGGCGGTGACGTGTCGCCCGCACTCAGCGCGATCGGCCGCCACAGCAGATACAGACCCGCCGCGACATGCAGCAGCAGCACAACGGCGAAGCTGACGCCCCACCGGCCCAACTCGGCGCGGTTGCTCCGGAAAGAACTTGCCGCGGCAACGGTCATTGCGATGGCTGCGTCTCGAGCCCGACCAGCGCGACCTTGAGGTATCCGGCGGCGCGCAGCAGGTTCATCGTCTGCATCAGCTCGCCATAGTCGACCTGCTTGTCGGCGCGCAGGAAGACGCGCTGCTCCTTGTCGCCGCCGGAGGCCGCGTCGAGGGCGCCGGCGAGGGCGCCCTCGGCGACCGTGGCGTCGCCGAGCGCCAGCGTGTGGTCGGCCTTGATCGTCAGGAAGAGCGGCTTGTCCGGGCGCGGCTGCGGCTGCGCGGTCGAGACCGGCAGGTCGACCGCGACGTCGACCGTCGCCAGCGGCGCCGCCACCATGAAGATGATCAGCAGCACCAGCATCACGTCGATGAACGGCGTGACGTTGATCTCGTGGTTCTCCGGCGAGGTCGTCGTCGCCGTGGTCGAGCAGCAAGGCCATCGCGCTACTCCGCCGCGACGCGCAACTTGGCGCGCGTGCGCCGCGATCGAGGTCGCGCGACACCAGCCGCAGCACGGCGGCCGCGGCGTCGCCGATAAGCGCGCGGCAGCCGGCGGTCTTGCGGGCGAAGAGGTTGTAGATCACCACCGCCGGGATCGCCGCGACGAGGCCCATGGCGGTGGCCAGCAGCGCCTCGGCGATACCCGGCGCGACGACCGCGAGGTTGGTCGTCTGCGCCTTCGAGATGCCGATAAAGCTGTTCATGATGCCCCAGACCGTGCCGAACAGGCCGACGAACGGCGCCGTCGCGCCGATCGTCGCGAGGACGCCGGTGCCGCGCGACATCGCGCGGCCGGCCGCCGCCTCGATGCGTTCCAGCCGCGAGGCGACGCGCTCCTTGATCCCCTCCGGCGAGGCGTCGCGGATCATGTGCATCTCGGCAAGCGCGGCGCGGACCAAGTCGGCCGCCGGTCCCGGCGGTCCGCGCATCCGCCTCGGCCAGCGTGCCGGGCCGCGTCCAGCGCGGCCAGCGCGCGCGCGTCAGCCGGCGCCGCAGCGTCGATCAGCTCGATCGCCTTGGCGAGCCACACCGTCCAGGTGACGACCGAGGCGATCGCCAGGCCGATGATCACCGCTTTGACGACGCTGTCGGCGGTCTGGAACATGCTCCACGGCGACAGATCATGCGGCAAAGCCGCGAGCCCTACAGGTCCCCGAGTTGCCGGTGCCGCCGCGCCCAGCGGCGGGCTCGAGCGGCCACCGCGGGCGGGGTACCCGGTGCGGCCGGACGGTTGCGCTGGCCCAGCGCGGCAGCCGGCAGCAGCGCCGCCAGCGCAAGGGCAGCAGGAACCGCACATTTGTGACTGGTCATTCGCCGGCCCTCCGAGCCGTCGGAGCTGATCGTGACGGCGGTGTCCGGGCGGCGGCTGCGAGGCGTTGCGCCGCGCTTCAGCCACCACATCGCACACGCCGGTAATCGCGAACAATGCGGCAGGAACCCGGACAGAAACACCAGGAGCTTCCAGACCAGCCCGGCGCCGTCGCCGGAATGCATCGCGTGCTGCCAGGCGATGACCTCTCGCCGGCGGTGAATCGCCGCGGGTCGAAGGTCTTGGCGATCGGCCGGCGCCCAGGGATCGACAAAGACCGTCACCGCCGGCGCGCCCCGGTCCTGTCCGGGGCGCAGCAGCGTGATGCGATAGGGCTGATCGGGCCGGGTCGGCAGGCAGACGAAATCCGACCCGCGCCTCGGGCACGCTTTGCCGGGCCAGGGCGATCGCGTCGTCGACCGGCATCGCCGCCGCGCCGGCGACGGCTCGACCTTGACCGACGCCGCGGCGGCCGCAGGTCGCGGGCCGGCAGCACCAGATCGACTGCATCGCGCACGGTCTGCGGGAAAGCGAGGTAGACGCCGCTCAGAGCTGACGGCGATGAAGACGACATAGGCCCCAGATGCCGGCCGCGCCGTGCAGCTCGCGGTACAGCACCAAGCCCCGGCGCCCGCGGCGGACGACAAACGCCGCCCGCCACGGCGGCGCGGCGGCCACCAATTGACCAGCCCGCTGATCCCCAGCGCGAGCCATCGCGACGCCGAGCCAGCCGACGAGCTGGCGGTCGGCAGGAAGAAATTCGCATGCAGCGGTGGAAAAACCCGACGAAACGGCTCGACGGCAGGTCGGCGAAGACCTGCAGCGACACCGGGTCGACATCGACCGCGCGGGACACCGCGCCGCCCGGGCTCGGCGCCGCCGATTGGCCCTGCCCTTGGCGTCGGGGCCGCGCCGCAGGCGGATGAGGCGAAGTCGCCCGGCCCCGCCGGCGCGCGATAGAAGGCCGGCGCGAACCCGACGGCGCGGCCGCCCGCGCGGCGGCGACGATATCGCCGATCGGCCGTGGCCTGCGCCTACCGCGGCGGCGCGGTCGCGGATCGAGCGACCCGGCTCCAGTCCTCGAAGACCAGGAGCTGCCGGTCAGGCCGAGCAGCACCAACGGCACGCACAGCAGCAGCCCGGCCCACAGATGGAGCTGGCCGAACCAGCTGGCGGGTCATGTGTCGGCCCAGTGCCGCAGCAGGTTGTGATAGACGTTGAGCAGCTGCGCGACCGCCGGATTGTCGGGCAGCGCGCCGGCGAGCTGCTGGATCGCCGTGTCGAGATCGAACAGCAGGCGGCGCTGGCCGTCGTCGCGCACCATGCTCTCGATCCAGAAGAACGAGGCGAGCCGGACGCCCCGCGTCACCGGCTCGACCCGGTGCAGGCTGCTGCCGGGATAGAGGATCATGCTGCCGGCCGGCAGCTTGACGCGGTGGGCGCCGTAGGTGTCGTCGATCACCAGTTCGCCGCCGTCGTACTCGTCGGGCGCGCTGAGGAACAGGGTCGCCGACAGATCGGTGCGGACCCGAAGCGGCGTGCCGGGAACCGGGCGGATCGCGCCGTCGACATGGTTGCCATAGGTCTCGCCGCCTTCGTAGCGGTTGAACAGCGGCGGCACGATCTTGAGCGGCAGCGCCGCCGACAGGAACAGCGGGTTGCGGTCGAGCGCGGTCAGGATCATCTCGCCGAGCTGGCGCGCGGCCGGGTGACGCTCGGGCATCTGGCGGTTGCGCTTGACCCGCTCGGAGTGATGGCCGGCGGTGTCGCGGCCGTCGACCCAATCCGCCGCTGCCAGCGCCTCGCGGCATTCGGCGAGCTGCGCCGCGGTCAGAATATCCGGGATGTGCAGCAGCATCCGGCGCTGACCTTCAGTACTTGAACGCCAGCCGTGAACAGCGCGGTGCGTGCCCGCACCCGGCACGACATGCGCGGGGTGGAGCTGGTCGTAGATATTGTTGTCGGTCAGGTTGTAGAGGTTGAACTGCAGCGTAGACGTGTTCGTTGATCGGATATTTCGCCATCGCGCTGAGCGTCCAATAGCCCGGCACCTCCTTAAAGAAGGCGACGCCGCCGGCAGTGCTCGGCGTCGTCGCGGCAAAGCGGCTGGAGACGACGTTGAGCCCGGCGCCGAGCTCGATCTTCCACGGCGTGTAGTATTCGGTCCACAGATTGGCGGTGTGCGCCGGCGTGTTGGCGAGCCGATGGCCGAGATCGCTGGCCGGCCCGGTGACCGGCGACTTGTCGATGATCGCGCGTAGGTGTAGGCGTAGCCGGCGAGGACCTGCCAGTTCTCGGTGATGTGCCGGCGACCTGGATTTCGCCGCCCTTGGCGACCGCGTCGCCGGCCAGGATGTTGAACAGCGGGTTGTTCGGGTCGGGCTCGCGCACGTTGAACTGCTCGGTGCGGAACAGCGCGGCGTTGACCGACAGGTCGCCGTCGAACAGATCCCATTTGCTGCCGACCTCGTAGCTCTTGTTCTTGACCGGCGGCAGCGCCGGCGGTCGCGGGCGACAGCGACAGCGCCTCGGCCGAAGGGTTGAACGAAGTGCCGGCGTCGAAGTAGATGCTGCCGTTGGGCAGCGGCTTGTAGACGATGCGCGCCGCGCCAGCTGAGATCGTCGTTGATCTGGTTGAAGACCGAGCAGTCGGCGCCGGCCGGTCACCGGGTTGGCGAAGGTCGATCTGATCGAAATCGGCGGCGAACCGGTCGTAGCGCAGGCCGCCCATCAATCTGCCATTGCTCGTTCAGCTTGATCGTGTCGAGCGCGTAGATCGCGATGGTGTCGCGCCGATCGTGTTGGTGCGCGTCGACAGGTAGGTGTTGGCGTTGTAGGTATCGCTGGGGTTGGGAGTCGAGCAGCGGCGTCTGGCTGTAGGGGCCGATCGTCGTAGAAGCGGAGCGGGTCGGAGGTCTCCCGGCCGACCTCGATGCCCGGCGCGCAGCGTGTGCTCGAGAGAGCCGGTCGTGAAATGCGCCGTCATGTCGAGATCGTTGACCAGATAGGTCTCGAGCGAGTGGCCGTCGAGCTGGTTGCGCGAGACGACGAGCGAGCTCAGCGGCGTTCCCGGCGGGATCAGCACGGCGACGCCGGTGCCGCCGGGCGTGCGGCGCTGGCCGGCGTGTAGAGCTGCGGCTCGGTGATGTCGAACTGCGCGAACGTAATGGGCATAGCGGAACTGGTTGCTGAGCGTCAGGTCCTTGTTGAAATCGTGCTCGACCTTGACGGTCGCGACATCGGCATTGGTGCGCAGATAATTGCCGTTCTCGAACCCGTAATAATTGCTCTGCGTCAGCGACAGCGGCGCCGGGCGGGCGATTGTCGGCGGCGAGCCCGGCCGGCGCCTGAATAGAGCCACGGCAGCCCGTAATCGGGAATGTCGTATTCGCGTCTGGTGCAGATAGGTGAAGATGAGCCGGGTCGGCGTGCCGAGGCCCAGCGCCAGGCTCGGGGCGATGCCGAACCGCGATGTTTTCGGCGACGTCGCGGTCGGCGATATCGTTGCCGTTGCACCATCACATTGATCCGCAACGCCGCGCCTTCGCCGAGATCCGGCAGCGGCTGGTTGACGTCGGCGGTGAGGCGCTTGCGTCAGGTCGGTGCCGAACACGGCGGTGCCGGTGTAGAACGGGGTCAGCTTCGGCAGCTTGCTGTCCTGCTCGACGACGCCGCCGGTCGAACCCTTGCCGAACAGGATCGAGGCCGGGCCTTTCAGCACCTGGATGTCTTCGAGATAGAACGGGTCGCGGTAATAGCTGCCGAAATCGCGCATCCCGTCGAGATAGATGTCGTTGCGCGCGGTAAAGCCGCGGATCGTCAGGTTGTCGCCCTGCGACGCCGCCTCGCCGGCCGCGAGGCTGATCCCCGGCACATTGCGCAGCGCGTCGCGCAAGGTCGTGACGCCCTGGTCGTCCATCAGCTGGCGCGTCACCACGTCGATGGTCATGCGGCGTGTTGAGCAGCGGCTCGGTCAGCTTCCGCAGCGTCGGCTGGTCCATCTTATAGTCGTTACCGCCTTCCGCCGCCGTCGTCCCTTCCACCGAAATCGCGGGCAGCGCCGTTGCGCCCCCGTCCGCTGGTGCCGCGCCCCCGCCGACGGAATATTGCGCCGCGGCCGGGGTTAATCCGCCACTCAGCGCCAGTCCCGCCGCCGACCCCAACAAGGCGCGGCGTAATGAGTAAGCAGGCACGTGTAGGGCCGTTTGTCTCCAGAAGGTGCTTTGGTCCATGTCGCTCGTTCCAGGGTTGAGGAGGGTTTCCCTGGCTGGCGAATGTCCTGGTCGGACTAGCTGGCTGGGGTCACGAAAGTGCTGCGCGTTCAGAAGGTGCTAACAGGCATCCGCGCTGATCAGGGCGAGTTCATTGCTGCTGGTAACGAGCGGCCGATACCGAGCCCCGCCGTGCCGGATAATGAGTTCCCTGCGTCCCGCCAGCAGGACTTTGCTAGACAGAACGAGAGGTTCCTTCTCTTCAGCTTCCTTCGTATTTTCAGGTTCTGTTCCAGGTCCGCTTTTCATAAGGTGCTCACGATCAATTCTCACGATCAATTCTCATTCGCAACTCGATAACTGAACCGCAAACGATAATCGTTCGCAAGACTAAATTTGCCTTTTGCGCGGAAACCGGGCTGCCCGCACCGTTCGACTGGCGAGAACTGCAGCCGACCCGCCTGCTTTGGCGGCGCAGCGGCGACCCGGTGTGATGACCTACGACAGGCAGAACAAGCCGCCCGCCGCCGCGACTACAACGGGCCAGGCGAGCCGACTGCGAACCAGCAGCGCGGCAAACCTCGGCGACGGCGAGGACAGCGAGAAACGGCAGCAGGTCGCGATTACCAGCTTCGTGAGGAGCGCGGGCTATCGCGGGCGGGCTGGTATCGCGACCCGGCGTTGAGCGGCACCCACCCGGTCGTTGCGCGACCCGGCTTCGCGGCCATGCTTGAAGCGCTGGTCGGCGACGGCGTGCGCACCATCATCGTCGAGTTGCCTGACCGGTTGCGCGCGACTTTGCGGTGCAGCTCGCCGGACATGACTATCTGCGCGCGCTGGGCCTCGACCTGGTCCCGGCCAGTGCGCCGGACTTCTTCCTCGACGACACACCCACCGCGGTTCTGGTGCGGCAGGTGCTGGGCGCGATAAGCCAGTTTGAGAAGGCAACGCGAAGCTGAGGGCGGCGCGGGATCGCAAGCGCGCGACGGGTGCCAAGGTCGAGGGACGCCGGTCGCATCTTGAACTGCGGCCCGAAGTGGTGGCGCTGGCCAGGCGGCTGCGGCGAAAGCCGCCGGGCGGCAAGCGATCATCGTTGCGCGCCATATCGGCGGAACTGGCGGCGCGAGGCTTCGTCAACGTGAGCGGGCGCCCGTTCGATGCGAAGAGCGTCGCGGTCATGGTGGCGCAGCGTTAAAGCACTTGCGTCACCGCCCGCGCCTCATCGCGCCCAGTTCCGGCGATCAGGTGTGCCGGCTGGTGGTGAGTTGTTCGAGATGTCAAACCCCATCGGGTACCCTCGAAAACCACACGATTGTCAAACTGGCGCTTATTCCCAGGTCGCGAGCTCGCAGAGCTCCGATGTCGCTGGGCGTCAGCACAACCATCGCCTGCGCCGTTAGCTCCGGGTCGTGGATAGGCGTCGATGCCCTGCGTTCCGCTCACATCTCGTTGAGCGATGGCGTATTCTCGGACCGCGCGTCTCATATATCCGGCCAATGCTCGTCGGCATTGCGGGAGGTACCATGCGCATCTCTAGGCTTCTGAGCATTGTCGGCATCCTCCTCGCCGCCGCGGCCGCCCAAGCCGAGGCAGCGGTAATGGTGACGTTTGTCGACGCCGCGCACTACACCAACGCCGCGCTTTACGGCGGCTCCGGTGCGGCTGCGAACGAGCCCGCCCTGGAGCAAGTCGGCGCCGAACTGCAGCTTCTCGGGGCGCGCTACCTGAAGCCAGGGCAGAACCTTGCGATCGAAGTGCTGGATGTCAACCTCGCCGGCCGTTTTGAGCCCTGGCGTCAGCCGGGATATAACGATGTCCGGTTCATGCGCGACATCTACCCGCCACGAATCAGGCTGAGCTATACGCTCACGGAAACCGGACGGCCGCCGCACCACGCGGAGGAAACGATCAGCGATATAGACTATCTCGCGCGCCCGCTGCTGCGGCGCACGGGCATCGTGATGCCTTACGAGAAGGCGATGCTCGACGATTGGTTTCGCAAGCGATTTGGCGAGTAGCGACACCTCGGGCTGATCAGCGCTCCGCGCGCATGGTTTCGAGACTAGCGATAGCGGGTCCGGCATCGCGATCTCGTGATATTGGCCGGCGGGTCAAACGTATCGCTAAACTGGCTAACAGCAGAGCAGCAAATTGAGAAGTAACATGACTGCAGTGATCGACCTACCGACCGAACTTGAAGATTGACGATGCTCCGGGGCGCAACCCCGACCACGCTGGCAAGCGCCCGAAAAGGGACGGCGGTTCGGTTGGCACCCTATCGGGATGGCGCGATCTTCGCGACGGAATTCGCCGGCAAGAGCGATTGGGAACGGCACCCGCACGGCGCTGAGATTGATTGTCCAGATCCTGCTTACCATCGACACTCAGCTACCTATTGAGGTATTATCTTCCTGAAAACACGGTGATTTTCAGGATCAATTCGATGCCTCGCAACCGCGTACAACACCAAAAGGGCCTCTCGGATGATGCGTTCGAAGAGCGCTATCCGGATGAGGCAGCGTGCCGGAAGGCGTGGTTCGCCTGGCGCTGGCCTGAGGGCTTCAAGTGTCCGCGGTGCGCGGCCTCAGAGTATTCCGAGATCAGTGACCGTCAACTGCTGCAATGCCGGCGCTGCCGCTATCAGACATCGCTGATTGCCGGCACCATCCTGCAGGGCACCAAGCTGCCGATGCGGGTTTGGTTCCGCGCCATGCACCTGCTAGCCCAAGGCAAGAAAGGCCTGTCCAACATTGAACTCGGCCGCCGGCTCGGCATCTCGACCAACGCCGCCTGGCGGGTTCAGCACAAGCTGATGCAGGCGATGATCGAGCGTGATCGCCGCTACAAGCTGGGCGCTGCCGGCCCGCGCATCGAGATCGACGACGCCTATATCGGCGGCGAGCGCACCGGTGAGGGCGCCGGGCGCGGTCGACGCGGCCACACGCCCTTCATCATGGCAGTCGAGACGTCCGCCGACGGTCGACCCTTATACGCCCGCCTCCAAGTGGTGCGCGGCTTCCAGGCCGGCGAAACAAAGCGGCTGTGCGCCAATGTCCAGGTCGGAACGACCGTCGTCAGCGATGGCGGTCAGTGGTTTCGCTGCATTGGCGAACAACCTGGCATCGTTCACGAGCGTCACGTCACCGGCTCCGATCGCGCCGCTGCGCGCCATCCGGCTTTCCGCTGGGCAAACACCATGCTGGCCAATGTCAAAAACAGCCTTCTGGCGACGCACCGTGTCGTTGGCGCCAAACATCTGCCGCGCTACCTCGGCGCCTTCGCTTGGCGCTTCAACCGCCGCTTCGTGCTGAAAACAATCCACGAGCGCCTTGCCATCGCCGCAACGACGACCCCGCCCATGCCCTACCGCCTTCTGATATTGGCTGAGGCTCGATGGTAAGCGGGATCCAGATTATCGAGGGTGCGACGATCCTCCATCTCGCCGACGATGCCCGGCGGCAGACGCTCACGCTGAGTGCAGGGATGATGGCCATCGTGCCGGAGAACACATGGCATCAGTTCGACGCGCCCGATGGCGTCTGCCTGATGACCGCTACACCGCAACCGAGCGACCACCTCCGGGTCGAGACCGACGACCCGGTAGCGGTTTCTCGTCCTTCTTGAGCCTGAAGGTCGGAACAGCGCGCAGATGGAGTTACCAGTCTTCCAGGTAAAGTCTCATGGCAGGGTTGGAGGCAAAAGACACTAGTTTGAATACAGCGACGAGCCCAAGCTGCGCGAATAAGGAGGGAGGCAATGGAGACCGGAACCGCAATCGAAGCCTGGGATAAGCGCTGGGCGACCGATGAGGGCCGCGCCGACTGGCTCCACCCGCATCCGGTGGTGCGGGCGCTGCTGCCCGAACTGCGGGCTCGCGGCGTGCGCCGCGTGCTCGACCTTGGCTGCGGCGTCGGGCGGCACGCATTGTTGCTCGCCGAAGCCGGGTTTGTGGTCGAGGCGTTCGACGGCAGCGAGACTGGGCTCGATGAGTTGCGCCGGACTGCGACGGCGCGTGGGCTGACTTTGGGCATCAAACACGGCAACGCCGACGCGCTACCCTATGACGACGGCGCGTTTGATTTCGTACTTTCATGGAACGTGATCTATCACGGTACGTTGGGCGATGCTGGCGCTCGCATCGCCGAAATCTGGCGCGTGTTAAAGCCCAGCGGACTTTACCAGGGCACAATGCTACCCATCCGCAACGCGAATTATGGGCTCGGCCGGAGGATAGCCCCGGATACCTTTGTGATCGATGGCGCGGAAGAGCGGGGCCATCCACACTTCTACTGCAATGCTTCGACGCTGGTGGCGTTGTTCTCCGGCTTCGAGATCATGAGCCTATCCCAGAGCGAGCAGCGGAAGCTCGGCTCGTGGCACTGGACCGTCACCGCCGAACGGCTGCCGAACTAGACGACGAATTCATCTGCAGCAAGACCGCTCCCGGCTCGGCTGGCCCTCACCGCTATCGGCAAAGACTTCGTACTCGGCAATGCGGGCGCCGAGATCGATACCGCAATGCTCACCACGGCTCGGGTCCCTCGCGGCGGATTGCCTGGCGCGCGCGGTGATGCGAGCAGTCGTCGCCGCCGAGCCGCTCGGCGGCTACCCGAGCTGGCGCGGGATGTACGCGTCAGGCTAGACGGCCGGTTACTGCTTCGGCACGACAGCGGTGGCCTCGGCGGCGATTGCCCGATACTCGTCGAGTGTTGCGCGCGGGGTCGGTTGCGGGACCAGATCGGCGACGATCCATTGCGCCTTCTTCAGCACCGCGTCGAAGCGGTCGAGCACAGCCTGCGACGGCACGTCGGGATGCGCCTTTCGCAGCTCGGCGACCTCCTTGGCGACGAATTCGAGATAGCCGCGGCTGTCGTGATACTCGACGACCGAGGCGATCTTGCCCTGTTCGAGCCCCTCGCCGTACTCGCCCGAGGCAGCGTCGACCGTATTGGCGCAGATCTTGATCATCGCCGGCAGCGAGGCGCGCAACGCCGCCGGGGCGAGACCCCGCGCCTTGTGGATCGTGGCGATGACCGCCTGGTACTTTGCCTCGGTGGCGGGCGCATCCGGGGCGGTCGTTGCGGCGGCCTCCAGTGCGATCAGGTCCTTGTCGAACGGCGGGAATTTGTGCTGCTTGAGATACGGGCTCATGTCGTCGTAGAGCTCCTTGACCGGATGACCGTAATGCGGCAGCGCCATCTCCGCGTGATGGGCCTGGAGCAGCTCGTGCCCGACCAGGAGGTGCCCTTCCATCATTCCCAGCCGGAACAGAAAATCCGTGTCGTCGGACCCCGCGGGCGCATCGGCGGCGCGAGCCGGGCTTCCGGCGACAAGGCACAGCACGAGAAAGGCAATCGCGGATAAAGAGCGCATCGGGAGATCCATGAGCGGCGACGATACCGCTAATGACAATCGTTCTCATTTGCACGGTCAATCTAAAAATTGCGCAGCGCTTTCCGCTGCCGGCGGATAGCCTCAGCCTTCTGGCGCGCGCGTCGTTCTGAGGGTTTCTCAAGCGACTTGAGCGAGAGGGATATTAGCACTGGCGGGCATGGTTTGATCCGGTCGCGATCGAGGGCCGATCTATCTCTGCGGGGCCCCGTTTCCAGATAGGCCCTGTTGAGTGCGCCGGTTACGCCTGTGGGGCGGCATCGGGACGACTCTCTGCGCCAGTCGCGAGAGCCCCTCGGCCGCGGTCATGAGCGCCCAGGCCGTCAGCCAGCGGAAGCGCTTCGGACTAGCGGCCTTTCACGCTCCCGCGCACTTGTTGCTGCGAGCGATCTTGGCAGGGTTTGCAGATGCCGCAGAAGAAGTATTGTTTCGGCGCTGAGGGGGAGAAAGTGATGCGATCACGAAATCTTCGCGCCAGCGACTATCGCCTACAGGCCGACCGTTTGCGCCAACAAGCCAGCAAGATCGCGGAGGTGCGTAAGCGGATCGAGTTACTCGACATGGCTTCGCACTACGAAACGTTGGCCGCAACTCAGAGCCGGTAGGTCATCGAAGTTCTCACCGGCTACGCAGGCGGGTCCTGGTGTTCGATTGAAGCCAACTCATCACCCTGGAATTCGAGCGAGCTGGGCATTGCGCAACGCCGAGCGCTGAGCGCGGCAACGCTCGCCGGCCCTTTCCAGCCGCCGGGTGCCGCGGCCCGTATAAGAAACGGCGCCCCGGTTGAGGCGCCATAAGGTGATAAGGGGAAGAATGCACCGAGGTCCGAAAAATCGGTGCAACAGCACGCTAGCACCCCGGCCGCGACAAACCGAAAATATCAGCTCGAAGGCCCGGCAAACGTCTGAACCCTTCCGCTGGGCCGCTGGTGCGCGTACCGACCTCCAACCTCGGGAGGGCAACCACCCTAGTTGTTCAGTCCCGGAATGTAATTGTGCATCCTTGAGCCGTCAGGGGGAGGATGCACTTTGGCAACTCGCTTCGTCATGGCTCCATCCTCTCAGGAGTTGGAGCCCCCGGGAAACCCGGGGCGGTTCATTGCGATACCAGCGCGCCACCGCCGCATAGTCTTGCGCGACGCCTTTGCCGGTGTCCTACGGACGCCGAGGCGAAATTGGGCGTCCTCATTGCCTTGGTCGGAAGTCTTGCAATTCCAGCGCGCCGCCTCCGCGCAGTTCCGCGTGACGCCCCGCTCAAGCCCCGCCGCACATCATGTGATGCGCCCGTTTTGCTCCAGCTTTGGTGCGTCCGCCCTTGGATAATCACCGGGGCGGCCACATCACGAAACCTGCCGAGCTACAGGGCCGATCAACAAGACGAGGGTCAGGCGGAGTAAGACCCTGTCTCAAAAGTCCTCGTCGACAATCGCTGACAGCCAAAGACTACTTTCTAAACCGATAACTGCCGTTCAGCCAAGGCGGCGGGAACCGTCCCTTCGTGCCCCAAAGCCGACCCCGCGGCACGACAGCCGCGGAACGCCGGTCCTATGTCCGCAGCGGCATTTCGGTCCGGTACCCGATAGAGCTGCGCGGCTTCTAACCAAGCCGCAGGTTAGGGCGGCTCGTTCCGAGGACGCTCATGAGCGGCAAGCCAGCGCTTTGCCTGGTCGTCGCCGCTCGCTGCCCCCTTTTCCATCCAGCTTCGAGCCTGCTTCAGATCGCGCGATACACCCGCCCCGTCCTCATATAGCCTGCCGATGGTGTAATAGGGCGGGGTATGCCCTTGGGCGGCTGCTTTGCGGAACCACTTCATCGCCTCGACGTAATCCTTGGCCGTACCTTCGCCATACTCGTAGGACAGTCCGACGGCGAATTCGCCCGCCGCGTCGCCTTGTACAGCCGCCTTGCGATACCAACTCAGCGCTTCGGCATCATTCTTGACCACGCCGACGTCTTCGCCCTCAAGCTTGAGTATGCCCTGCCAATATCGGTGGCCGAGCGCCACCTGGGCACGAGGAAGGCCCTGCTCCGCCGCTTTCCGGTACCAGCGCGTCGCCTCGATCCGATCTTTGGCCACGCTTTCACCGACGTCGTACATGACCGCAAGATTGTACTGGGCCGCGGCATATCCCTGGTCGCCTGCCAACCGGAACCAGCGCAGCGACTCGACGTCATCCCGGGCGACACCCTCGCCGTCATGATAGTGGACGCCGAGGTTGAATTCACCGCGTGGATCGCCCTGAGCGGCCGCCTTACGATACCAGCGTAGCGCCTCGACCGGGTCCGGCGGCACCCCGAGACCCTTTGAATACATGAACCCGACCCTGTTCTGGGCCGCGGCGTTACCCTGGTCGGCGGCGGCCCGATAGAGCGTCATTGCTTCGACGCAACTCTGCTGATCGTATGCCTCCTTCGCTTTTGCCAGCGCGTCCTCGGACACCGCGTTCACGCCAGCCGGTACCGGAATTGGCGTCATCGTCTGATCTGCGGCGCCGCCGCGGCACGGCAATAACGCAGCGACCAAAATCGGCATCAACAACCACATCATCATCCGTGAGCCGAGCATCGCCCTCTCCTTTCGCCCGGTGCGCTTCCCAATACGTACGACATGGCCGGATGGATTTGTGCATGGCGGGACGAGCCTTCACGCCGTACCGCGCGTAGCGGACGCTGAGGCGCGGCGGACGGGACGCGTCTTCATGCCCCCTTTTGCGACGTTCGAGACCACACCGTCGAACCGCCGGGTCGGGTGGAGTACCCATTTTTCCGCGCCTCCAATCCTTCCGCGCACATTTCACACGTCTGCGGTAAGAACGGCGGTGTCGGGCTGCAGCGAAACTATTGCGCGGTTGGCCTGGAACCCTGGCCCCCGACGTGGCCGGCCGTGCAACGAGGATCGCAACGTAATCTCGCGCTGTTTGGTTTCACGCCGTGCCGCATGACCGCTATTCTGTTCGCGGGGTTAGGATACGCGCCATAGCCTTCCCATCTGTTCGCGCAGTGTGTCTTTTTGGCGCAACCCATGGTAACGCAGCCTGAGCTTCTGAGACGGCCGGCCGGCCTCGCTGTCGCCCAATGGGCGCACCCGACCTTGCGGACCAACGCGGTTTTTCACACCAAGGTCGCAATCTACCGGCTTCGGCGCAGCCTTATCGATCTCTTCGTCGGCCCTCGGCGGCTGGTCCAGGCGGAACGGTATGGCGATGATGCCGTCCTTGCCGAGAGCCGCACGCCGCTTTGGTCGGACGAACGGCCGGGAGAGCGTCGCTATCAGTTAGGCAAGGTCCATAATCTGCGCCGTGCAGTGGCCGCGCTCGACCGCGCGGTGATCCCCCCAAACGAGGTGTTCAGTTTCTGGAAGCAGGTTGGTCGCGTAAGCCGGCATCGCGGGTATGTGCGCGGTCGGATGCTGCAGCAGGGCTGTCTGGTGCCGGCGATCGGTGGTGGGCTGTGCCAATTGTCGAATGCGATCTACCATACTGCTCTGGAGGCCGGATGCGAGATCGTCGAGCGACATGCCCATTCGCGCGTCGTCGTCGGCTCAGCTGCGGTGGCCGGGCGGGATGCGACGGTGGCGTGGAACTATGTCGATCTGCGCTTTCGCACACGGCGGGCGCTGCAAATCGAAGCATCGTTGACGCGCGACGAACTCGTCGTTCGCTTTCGCGGACGGCAACCTAAGACTGGCCAATCGCCACAGGCCATTTCCTCGTTCAGCACGGCCTTGGCACGGAGTTGCGCCACTTGCGGCGAAACAGCGTGCTTCCGGCACGAGCCTTCTCTTGCGGCGCATCCCAAACTTGGCCGCACGGCCTTTCTCGTCGACGAGAATTGGCCGGAATTCCAAGACTATGTCGGTCGAACCCATGGAGCGGGAGATGTGTTGGGCTTGCCCCTCGATGGTGCTCGATGGCGCCTGCCGCGCTATGCCTGGCGGGTCGCGGGTTTCGCGCGGGTCGGATCGGTGCCACGCCAAGCTCTGGCACGAACGATCGCGATCCGTGGCGCGCGGGCACAAGGCCCAGCGCGGCGGCTCGCCGAACTCCATGGCGCCGAGCGTATCGCGATGAGGCTATCGCGGTTGCTCACGCCTGATGTGACCAAAGTCATCGTCGCGCAGTCGCTGTTGCCGTTCCTGTGGCGCGAGGGGCATCTCGGTGGGCGCGAGGTCGAGGTGCTCATGACACGGCTGCCAATGACCGAACTGCACGCACGCCTGGATAATGCGCTCGCTGCGCATCCCGAGCGTGCAACGCTCGGTGATTTTCGCGCACCGCGAGCCCTCATCGAGGCCGAAACCGAAGCTCTCGCCTACGCCACCCATGTCATCACGCCGCACCATGAAATCTCTCGGCTGTTTATCGATAAGGCGATGACGCTCGACTGGAATGCGCCACCGGTCCGGCCGATCCGGCGTGACGCTCCGCTGCCGCGTCGCATCGCCTTCCCCAGCCATACCGTCGCCCGCAAGGGCGCGTACGAAGTTCGAGAAGCCGCCCTGGCCCTTGGGCTGGACGTGGTTGTGATTGGAAACGAGCTGGAAGGCGCTGATTTTTGGTCCGAGATCGGGGTGCGCAAGTCCAGCTCGGAAGCCAATTGGCTCGAGGATGTCGCGGCCGTGGTACTGCCGGCAATCGTCGAGGAACGCCCTCGTTCCTTGTTGGCGGCGCTCGCTTCTGGTGTCCCCGTTGTGGCAACGCCGGGTTGCGGCATTCCTGCGCAAGACGGCGTGACCCTTGTATCGCCAGGTGATCCGGCGACGCTGATCGAAGTGTTGGCTCGACTTCTGGCTCAGATCCGAGGATGTGAATATCGGCTTTCCAGCCGACTGGTTATCGGCTGGCACGACCCCGAATGACCCATTGCAAGTCGACTTTACCCCGTTTATCGGCCGACGTTTGAACGTCTGGAACCGGCGCAACCTTGTCATTGCCGGGGCGTTACGGCGAAGGTCTTTTGAGCGTCGGATTGCGGACTTCGCTATCCAGCGTGAGCTTCGTACTGTGAACCACGCCATCCGACTGCCGCGCGGCGTGGACTTTTCGGTCAGGCTCTAAAGGGCCTAGGAACAGGTCACCGAGTGCCCAGTGCGCAGCAGGTAAGTGATCCGCCGCCGCGCCTGATGGTACGGCCGGTCGTGGATCAGGTGGCAGCGCTGGCAAAGGCTCTTCAAATTGCGCGGCCCCCCTAACTCAGCCGGGCACCACCCGGCCGGCTTACAAGCGAGCGCGTCTGTTTTACTTCCTGATTTGCGAAGGCTCTCGCAGGTCTCTTCACTTACATCTTTTGAGTGACAGAAGGCCCCCAAAATTTGCTGATTTTCTGAGCGGAAGTGCCCTGCAGGTGATTGATAAAATTTTG
The DNA here is from genome assembly GCA_963778385.1 of uncultured Alphaproteobacteria bacterium. Lineage (GTDB taxonomy): Bacteria > Pseudomonadota > Alphaproteobacteria > ATCC43930 > CGMCC-115725 > DATARH01. The sequence goes on from CAVZUA010000054.1 coordinate 31,038, forward strand.
GGGACGGTTTCAATTTGTGGGCTGCTCGGGGTTGTGGGGGGACAAAAATTCGCGCGCCGGCCAGGGGGGATCGGTTTTACCTATTGGCAGCCCTCAGGCTGACCCGGCGGCGCCGGCCCGCCGCCAGCGGCGCTCGGCCTGGCCGCGGTCGAGCCGTTTAAACGGCTTGGCCGAGGCGGGAAGGTGGGGCCAAGTATGGAACGTCCGAGATGTCCTGCTCAAACGTGGCAGACATCCTGGCGCTTCGAGCCCGGCACTGTAGATGTACTGGCTACGCCGCCCGAGTACGGCGGATCGCATATCCGCCCTCATTCCAGAATATCTCAGCAATATCAATGGCGTTTGTCAGCCCGCCTCGTCTGACCCATCATTGAGACCCATCATTCTCCAGCTGCAGCGGCGCCGGCTCCTGGTCGATCGTCTTGATGCCGACGATCTCCATCAGCTGCTGCAGATACTCGTCGCTGTCGTCTATCATGTTGATTTCAACTAGCTTTTTGTCGATGAACATGCCAAGATGCTTGCCGATCAGCTCGACCGCCCGGTTCGATGCGGCCCGGTCGCCGCCGCGCGCCGCCAGCGTCGCATTGCGCCGCAGCGAGCGCAGGACCCAGAAGTGATCGAGGCCGGCCTTTTCGGCCGCTGACAGCGCCTGCCGCTGCGCCTCAGCCGTCCTTGCGCCACCAATTCAGCGATCCTGGCGGTCGACCCTCTCACGCAGCCTTAACCGGTAAGCGTTGCCCTTGCTCGGCGGATATCCAGCGATCACATAGGCCTTGGCAACCGTCTCGCCTTTCGCGACCGCCTGAGCAGAACGCCTCCTGCCTCTGGCTTAGCAGTATTCCCATGGTCCTCACCGAGTGGCGCCCTGGTCGTCACAAAACGATAGCCTGGTCCTCACAAAATGACGGCTCAGCCGTCACCCGGTGAAGCCATTTTGAGCCAGATTGACGACCCTGTCGTCACAAAATGAATACCCGGTATTCATCCGCCAGCTGTATGCTGCCAGTGTCAGCGACATCCCGTCACTGGCTCCCCCAAGCACCTAGCCCCGCTCGCGGGGCTTTATCGTCTGGTCCTCCTTCATGCCGGAGCCCAGCGCTCTCAGTGTCGTCAAAACGGAGACACCATGGCCGGCTGTCAATGGCGTTCTTCACCGGGGGCGACAGCCTGCCGCATCGCGGTGTCGCGCCGACCAGGCCAGCCCACTTCTTGTGCCCTGGCGGGCCTCCCTGGGGCACGCAGCACCTATTCGATCGCAATCGACATCACCCCTTGACATCCTCTGTCGCCAGGTCTCCGTTTTGAGGACGCCCGAGGGCGATGGGCTTCGGGCTTTCCTTGCGTGACGATGGCAAAAGCAAAAATCTCCCTCGATCTGCTGGGCGAACTGGTGGTCGGCTTGCGCGACGAGATGCGCGAGCTGAAGGCAACCGGGCAAGAGCAGCACAACATCGTCGTCCGCATGCTGCGCCGGATCGAGGACCGCCTCGACCGGCACGATGAGCTGTTGATATCACTGCTGCAAAGCGACCATGACCTGGAGCGACGGCTGCGGGCGGCGGAACGGGCGAAGGAGGGCGAGTGATGGCGCTACAACTATAGCGCCCTTCTTAGCGCCGGGGCGGCGCTAAGAAGGCCGACAAGGCGGCCGAGGAGCTGGCGGGCTACGAAAACCGGCTCGCCGGTACGAGACCCGGCTCACCCTCCTCAATTGGATGGTCGGCACCAATTTCGCCATGACCCTGGCGGTGTTCGTCAGACTGTTCGTGCGTTGAAGGTGCCGCAATGACCATCGACGATCTGCGCAATGCTGGCGAGGCCCTCTTGGGCCCCGCTGGCAGCACGAGCTGGGCCGGGCGATCGGCACCGACCATCGCCTCGTCGTCTACTGGCTGGCCGGCGAGCGCCGGCTGCCGGCCGACCTGGGCGAGCGCATCGACGCCGTGCTGATCCGCGCATCACCGAGCTGGTCGCAGCGCGGCGTGATCTGAAGCAAGCGCTCAAGAAAGCCACCTGACATGAGGAACGACAGTGACCGACCAGCATTTTGACCAGATCGACCTCCGCGAGAAACTGGCGCACATCGATCTGATGCTCGCCCAGCATGACCGCGTGCGCCAAGAGATGCGCTACACGCCGATCGTCGCCGGGATCAGCGGCCTGACCGCAGGGGCTGCTCTCCTGGCAGCAGGATTTGCCCTCAACAGACTGGTCGCGCCCGGCACGCTATGAAATCGCTGCCCGAAGACCTGGCGCTGCTGCAGCGCTGCGGCGAGGCGCTGTGGGGCGATGGATGGCGCCCGAGCTTTCGGCGCCAGTTTGGCATCAACCCCAAGACCACCCGGCGCTGGATGCGGGCGAAGCGATGATTCGGCGCTCTCTCTGGGTCGCCCTCGCAGAGCACATGCACCAACAAAGCTCCGTCGTCAGTGCCCTCGCCACAGCGATCGACGAGAGCCTCGGCGACGGGTAAATTCACAATTCCCCCTGAGGACCAAAGAGCGTTGAGCGCGGCCTCGCGTTCAGCACCGGCCAGGAGCTGATGAGAATGGCGTCGGGAACACAAGGCTCTTTCCGTCTCGGCATGGTCGGGCTCCTTTGCTCCCATCATGCCCACCGCGCACCAAATTCCTGACAGTCCCTCTCCCCCGACGACGGCCCGGCAATAGTCGCACCAGCTCGCCTATTCGATGAGGGAACCGACACCCGCAGGGCTCGAAATGCATGCGCCTGCGGGGACTGCCGGCAAGTCGAATCCAGCCGTTTGGCGGCTCGTAGGAGCACCGTCCGGATGGCATGCGACCCTGAGCTGCCATATGATAAGGGCGCTCGGAATCGCTCGATGCGCCGCTTTTGGGGGTCTTCTAACGCTGCCTTCACCGCTCGCGCCATTAGGTCGGAAGCCGTTCAGGTTGATTTATTTTTTGTCATCATGCCCGGACCTGTTCCCGGAGTCCAATCACGCCCCCACCGTTGGAGGCGCAATAGTCTCTTCCTGGATGGCCGGATCAAGCCCGGCCATGACGAAAGTAACGTGATCTACCTGCGCGGATAAGGCTCTGGCCTACCCCTACGCACCCGAAGGCATGCCGGCGCGTTCCAGCCCTTCGTGGAACTTGCGCCGTCCCTCGACCATAAAGCTACCGCCGTTGGGATTTGTCCGCTCCTCGGTGGCGACGCGAGCAAGCGTATATCCGGGGAACTGCTTGTCGAAGGCGCGCAGCGCCCGTCGGGCCGCCGCCATGTTTCCGAGCAGCGCGCGGGCGCTAACCAGGTAGAGCCGGTTGTACCAAAGATTGGGCCATAGCCGCACCGAAAGGCTCAGCGGCTCGATCGCGTCCTCATATTGGCCCATGAAAAACCGGCCGCGGCCAATGATCCAATGAAACATGCCGAGCGATGAACTTTTCGGGCTGATCGTGATGGCGCGTTGAACCTCCGCGATCCCCTCTTCTGCGCGCCCCAGATAGATCAGCTCGGCTCCGCGTTGTGCATGGGCGCGCGCGAAGTTCGGATTGTGCTTTACCGTGTCCGTGAACGCGGCGAGCGCCGCCTCATGCTCGCCGCGCGTCCGGTGCAAAAAGCCCTTTGCGTAATGCCCGAGATGATGGTCCGGCTTCACGGTCAAGGCGTGGTGCACCGCTGCCTCGGCTTTCGCGACCTCGCGCGGTCCGGCGTCGTTCCACCGGTTGAGGTAGTCGCAGAGCACCGAGGTTGCCGCCAAGGCCGATGAGTCAGCAGCGGCGGTGTCGAGATGCTCGCGCATCTCGCGGGTGCGCTGCGGGTTGAGCCGCGTCTCGTAGATTGCGTGCGCGCGGGCGATGGAGTTGCCCCGGCCATTCATCGCGATATCCCTCTGTTTGGTCGCTCACTCCTACGCGTTGGGTCCTTTTACGCGAGCGCGGCGACGCCGGCAAATGAGGCGTGCGACACTGCGATCGCGGGGCCAGGATCCCATCCTGCGTCGTCCATGAAATCGTCAGTCCTCCGCCATGCCGGCACGCAGCAAACCTTCGTAGAACTTGTCGCGGGCCGCGAGCACGATGGGATCGGTGCTCGGGTTCGCTCCCTGCTGCGCGCGCACGACGGCAAGCGTGTAGACCGGTTCTGGAAACCGGCGATTGAACTCCCCGAGCGCTCTCGCCGCCTCTTGTACCCTCCCGAGCAGAGCATAGGCGCTAATGAGATATAGTCGATTGTACCAGAGGTTAGCCCGCGCCTGGATCGACCGATGCAGCCATGAGACGGCCTGCTCGTAGTCGCCGGCATAAAAATTCGCCCGACCGACAATCCAGTGAAAAATGCCGATCGACGGGTCGTGGGGGCTGAGCCGCAACGCCTGCTCGACCAGCGCCTGCGCCTCGGTGGGGCGCCCCAGGAGGACAAAGGCGTTGCCTTTATGGGCATAGGCCAACCCGAAATTCGGGTCGAGCTCAATGGCGCGGCTGAAGGCTTCGGCCGCTGAATAATGTTCGCCGCGTGCGCGCTGAATGAGCCCGAAGGCAAAATGGGCGAGCGCGCTGTTGGGCTCGATGAGCAAGGCACGGCGCACCGCCTCTTCAGCGTCCTCGATTTGCGCCTCGCCGATATCGTTCCAGCGGTTCAGATGATCCGTGATGATGACCTCGCCCAGCCGTGCCCAAGCATCCGCCGAGCTTGGATCAAGGCTCAGCGATTGCTGCAGCAGCTCGCGCGCCACCCGCGTATGCTCGGGTGCCACCGAGCCATAAAACAGGCCGGCAGCGCGCAAGCGAAGATCAAGCGCGTCTGGCAAGCTGGTCTTTTCGGCGCGCCGTCCTTCCGCCCGCACCACCTGCACGTTGAGCGACGCCGCGATCCGGCCGGTGATGGCGTTCGCCAGGCCGCCCAGATCGGCGAATTCGTGCTCGAAACGGTCTCCCCAGATCTGTTCACCCGATGCCGCGTCGACCAACTGCACATTTGTTCTGACAAGTCCGTCGACGCGCGCGATACCGCCAATGACGAGATAGCGCACGCCTAGCTCCCGGCCGATCTGCCGGACATCGAGCGCGCTGTTCTTGAAGACGAACGCGGATGCGGCGGATATCACCCCAATGTCCCGCATGCGGGACAAGTCGACCGTCAAATCGGCGGTGACTGCGTCGATAAAATAATCCTGCTGGGGGTCACCGGTCGCATTGCGAAACGGCAGAACGGAAATGAACGGCCGCGTGGCTACCGTCTCCGACATCTTGCGCGGGGGCGTCGGAATCGGCGGTGTGCCGCGCTCCTTGACACCCGCTATAAAGCGCACGCCTTTTCGTATCACCGTACGGATCACCGACTGCGCCGAACCGCTGTCGCCGACGGCGCGCCGCACGGCGTTGATGCGCGTCGTAATCGCTGACTCCGAGACAATGCGGCCGCCCCATACGGCGGCAATCAGATCATCGCGGCTCACGACGCGGTCGCGGTTTTGCACAAGGTAGACGAGCAAGTCAAAGACCTGCGGCTCGACCGCCACGGGCTCATCCCGCCGGCGAAGTTCGCGACGTTCCACATCGAGAAAATGGTCGCCGAACTCGAACAGCACAATCGTCTCCAGCCCGACTGTCGCGATCGTAATAAAAATGAAGGTCGCCTTAAGAGCAAATAAAGACCGCCCTCAAGCGGCAGCTGACCGCCGATGTCATGTTCCCTCCACCGACGCCCTCAACGTCGCCAGATGGAGGAGAGTGGCATGAACTCGGTCCTTATCAGGAAACCTTTCATCGCGCTTCCGGCCATCGCCATCTTGGCGACGGCGGGTATCGAATTTGCCCCCGCCGCCGGCCACCTGGCAGCGACGTGGCTAGGCGGCATCCGTTTCATGCTTGCAGCGCCCCTGGTCGACGGCGGGCCAAGTCTTGCGACCGTCCTTTTTGTTTCGTTCGTGCTCTTTCTTGCTGGGGTGGTTAGCGGTCTTGCCGGTTTCGCGTTTTCTGCCGTTGCCGCTTGCGTGCTGTGGCTGTTGCCGCCGTTGCAGGCGGTTCCGCTGATCATGCTGCTGTCGACCTGCAATCAGCTCCTGTCGATCGGCAAGCTGCGTCGCGAGATCACGCTGCTGAGCACCCCCGAGCGCGAAGGTGGGCTACCCTACATCATCGGTGGTCTGGCGGGTGCCCCGGCCGGGGTCGCGTTGCTGCGCGGCTTGCCAACCAATTGGTTCGCCGCTGGTCTGGGTCTCTTCCTGATAATCTATAGCGTCTTCATGCTGGTGCTGCCCAGCCATCCCCGGATAACGGCGTCGGGTTGGAAACTCGCGAGCGCCGTCGGGTTCCTGGGGGGCATCGTCGGTGGTTTTTCCGGCTTTGGTGCGTCGATCCTGGTCGTCTATCTGGGCTTGCGCAAGGTTGATAAGTCGAGAACGCGGGGCATTACCCAGCCCTTCATCGTCGTGATGCAACTCGTCTCCCTCGGCATCCTGGCCTTTGTCGCTCCCGCCATTTTCAATGGATTCTTCTGGCTTCTCTGGATCATCACGCTGCCGGCGGTTCTGCTCGGCACCAGCACCGGCGTGGCGCTCTATCGCCGGCTCAGCGACCATAATTTCCGACGCGCCGTGCTGGCCCTGCTGGTCCTTTCGGGAACAAGCCTCGTTGCCAAGGCGCTGATTTAACCCCCCGTCAGACCGCAGCTCGCTCGACCAGAACGGAGGTTTTCATGTCGAGAAACCGCATGCCATCGGCAGGCCCATCAGCCCGCCAAGGGTTCGAAAGTCGCGACATCTGGGCGGCGGTGCGGCGCTTCAGCTTGTACGAGTTGGCCGACAACGAGCTCGATGCGCTGATCGTACGACATCGGGATGGGCCGCTGATGGCCGATCGCGTTATCGTCGAAGCGTCTCGGCATGTCCGCGATCTCAGGCGGTCGTTGGCCTCGGGCGAGGCACGCTGACCGTCGTCAGATGGAGCTGGCGCTGCAACCCATGCAGCCAATCGCCCAACTCGCCGCGGACCTGGGAGTCGAGTGCACCGAACGGCTAAGCCACTCGATCACCTTGTTTGATCTCCACCGTGCGGTTGTCGACGGCGGGGAGCATCTGAGCAGGGTCGCGGGTGACGACGACGTCAATAACCGTCGGGCGGTCGCGCTCTTCCATACCCTCGCGCAGCGCTGCCGACAGCGTCTCGGGGTCTTCGACGCGGATGCCGCCGCAACCCATCGTGCGCGCGATCGCCGCGTAGTCCATCTCGATGAGGTCGGCCGACTGGTAGCGCCCGCCCATCATCGCGTGCTGCAATGCCTTGACGTAGCCCGATGCAGCGTTATTGACGACGATCACGGTGAGACCGCAGCCGGTGCGACGCGCGGTCTCGAGTTCGCCGAGCATCATGTTGAACCCGCCATCGCCGCTGATGGCCACGACTGGTCGGTCAGGCGCGGCGAGGGCGGCGCCCATGCCACCCGGCAGCCCATAGCCGATCGAGGCGAAACCGCGATCCGGGATGAAATGCCTCCCTGCGATCTTGGTGTCGTAGAGGAGCCCCGTCCAATGCCCGGCGAACCCGCCATCGGCGACGAGGATCGCGTCCGCCGGCAAGGTCTTGTTCAGCTCGCGGCAGAGACGCGCCATATGTACCGGCCGGTCGCGCGAATTGAGCCGGGGCCCGGCGTCGTCTTCCCAGGCCTTCATACGCGGCGCAACCTCGCCGGCATAATCAGCCCGCGCCACACGGGCGGCGGTCGCGCCGTCGGACAGCGCGTCGATAAAGTCTTCGAGCCCGGCGCGCGCATCGCCCCAAAGTGCAATCTCGGCCGGGATGCAGCGGCCTATCTCCTCGGCGACGATATCGAGGTGGATCACCGGAATGTGCGGCGGCGGCAGCGCGAACCGTTTGGTCGCAATCTCGCCGAGCTTGCAGCCGACCACGATCAGGCAATCCGACGCCGCGATCAAATCGTTGGCGATGCGCGAATAGCGGCCGAACAGCCCGACATTGAGCGGGTTTGCGCAGGCGATGCCGCCCTTGCCGCTCATCGTGTGCGCCACGGGGATCGAGTGCGCCTCGGCGAAGCGGGTCAGCGCGTCCCATGCCTCGGAGAGGTGGATGCCGCCGCCGGTCAGCAGCAGTGGTCGCTTCGCCTTGGCGATCAGCTTGGCGGCACGTTCGATATCGGCGCGGTCCGGACGGATGCGCCGCGCCGGCGCCTTTAGGGTCGCCTCGTCGACGACAAAATCCTCGGGTGCGAAATCATGGACGCCGTGCGCCACGTCCTCGGGCACGTCGAGCAGCACGGGCCCCGGCCGGCCGGAGGTCGCGACCGCAAAGGCGCGCCGCACCAGTTCCGGGATGCGGCTTGTCATTTCGACGCGGATCAGCTCCTTAACCGCCGGTTTGAGGATTTCGGCCTGGCGCAATTCCTGGGTCATGTTCTTCCAGGAATGCAGGCGGTTGGTGTCGCCGGCGATGGCGACGATCGGGATGCCGCCGTTCAGCAACTCGACAAGCCCGGTGACCAGGTTGGTCGCGCCGGGGCCGAGCGTCGCGTCGCAAATGCCGGGACGGTTGGTGACCCTGGCGTAGGCGTCGGCGGCAAAGGCGCCGCAGCGCTCGTCGTTGATCAGATGGTGGTTCAAGCCGACCAGCCCGACCGCGTCGTAGAACGGCAGCAGCTGGAACCCGCCCATGCCGAACATCGGCCCGGCGCCCGATAGATGCAGCATTTCGGCGAGCGCGCGCCCGCCAGTCATCGTGCCCGACGGGCGATTTTGTAGCGTGACGGCCATGGTTCCTCCTTATGAGGCGAGCGCGCGGCGCAGTTCGGCGACAAACTCGCGGGCGGCGATGCCTTCGCGCAGGCCGAGTGCAGCGGCGCGTTTATTGACCCGGCTAACGATGCCGTCCTCGTAGGTCGAGCGTGCATCGCCGATCCGCGCGCTCGCCGCCGAGACCGTCGCGGCGGCGATGCCGCGTGCGTCGAGCGCCGGCAGGCGCGAGACGCCGGCCTCATCCTTGCCGATGCCGGCATCGTTATAGAGCGCCCCACGCACATCATATTTGAGCGCGGTCTCCGGCTTGCCGCCGAGCAATCCGCCATGCGAACCGGTAATAACGATCGCGTCCTTGTGCTCGGGCAGGACGAGGGAGGCGGAGTCGAGCGCCCACACTTGCGGTACTTCAGTGACGACGAGGAACGCCGCCTCCAGCGCCTCCGGTGGCGCGCGATGCACCCTTGAGGCTTGTTGCAGCGCCGCTGCCGCGTCCCGGCACGACTGGCCGGCGCGGACGCCGAGCGACGCAGCCAATTCGTTGGCATGGGTGATGACACCGCTTGCCATCATATCGACGCCGTCGCCGATCCGCGCCGTGTCATGGCCGACAGTCGCAGCGGCGATGCCGAGTTCCTGCAGGTAGTCGAGCCCGCCGATCCCGGCGCGGTCGCGACCAACGCTAGCGTCGTTAAAGATCGCCGCCGCGGCGTGGAGTTTCGCGGCGAGATAGGCGGCGTAAATCCCGCCATGCGAGGCATTGACGACGACCGCACCGGCGGCTTCTTCGGGTCCGACGCGGGTAATGCTGTCGGCGACGACGATTGGGGCGGGCATCGCGATGGACTCGCTCACGCCGCCCTGGCCGGTCCCTTTAGATCCAGCACTTCGCGGATGCCGGCGGCGATGCGGTTGCGGTCCGGGAAGACGTGGTTTTCGAGAACCGGGCTGTAGGGGATCGGCACCTGCAAGCGCGCAAACGCGTTTCAACGGCGCTTTCAGCCGCACGAAGGTGGCGGCGTCCTCGGTGACGACAGCGGCGATTTCGGCCGAGAACCCCGCGGTCGGGCCGGCCTCGTCGGCGATCACCAGCCGGCCGGTTTTCCGCACCGAGTTGCGGATCGTTTCCGCATCCAGAGGCACAAGGCTGCGCGGATCGACCACCTCGACCGAGATGCCGTCCTTGGCGAGCTCTTCGGCAGAGGCGAGCGCCTCGTGTACCAACCAGGCGAGCGCGACGACCGTGACATCGCTGCCCTCGCGTTTGACATCGGCCTCGCCAAGCGGGATCGCGTAGTCCTCCTCCGGCACCGGCCCCTTGAGCCCCATCAGCCGGCTCGAACTCGAAGGAGATCACCGGGTTGTTGTCGCGGATCGCGGTTTTCATCAACCCCTTCATGTCATAAGGGGTCGACGGCAGGAACATCTTCAGCCCGGCGACATTCATGAACATCGAATAGGGCGATTGCGAGTGCTGCGCCGCGACCAGGCCGCCGCCGCCGACGGACGCACGAAACAGCATCGGGAACGTCACCTGGCCACCGAACATGTAGTGGATCTTGGCGGCCTGATTGACGATCTGGTCCATCGCGACAAAGCAGAAGGTCACCTGCCGCCAGTCGACAATCGGGCGGAAGCCGCAGCCGGCCGCGCCGATCCCGATGCCGGTGAACGCCGCCTCGGTGATCGGCGTCGTCCTGATCCGCTGCGGGCCGAACTCGTTGAGCAGCGGCGGCAGCGCGTCGGTCGACATGTAGAAAATCTTCGGATCGCGCCGCATCTCCTCGGCGATCGCCTCGAGCGCGGCCGCGTTGTAGGTCAGCTCTCGCATCGTTCGATCCTCCGCTCAGGCCGCGAACACATCATCCGTTGCCTGCTCGGGCAGCGGGAAGGGGCTGGCCTCGGCGAAGGCGACCGCGGCTTCAAGCGCGCCTATGATCTCGCCCTCGATTGCCTGCAAACCGGCATCGTCGAGTTCCCCCTGCTCGCGCAGCCGGCGCACCATCAGCGCGATCGGGTCCTTGCTTTGCCAGGCCTCGACCTCTGCCTTGTCGCGGGAATCCGATTGACCTTGCCGTTCGGTGTGGCCGCGCCAACGATAGGTCTTGCACTCGATCAAGGTCGGGCCGTCGCCCGAGCGCGCCCGCTCCACGGCAGCATTGGCGGCCTGATGGACCGCGAAGACATCGTTGCCATCGACCACGATTCCGGGAATGCCATAACCAGCGGCGCGCGCGGCCACGTCGCTCAAGGCATGTGTCGCCGCAGCCGCGGTGTTCGCCGCCCACATATTGTTCTCACACACATAGAGCATCGGCAGCTTCCACGTCGCCGCGATGTTGAGGCATTCGTGAAACGGCCCGGCATTTGACGCCCCGTCGCCGAAAAACGAGACGGCGACACCGCCTTTGCCTTCCATCTGCGCGGCAAGGCCGGCGCCGGTGACGATCGAAATCCCGCCGGCGACGATGCCGTTGGCGCCGAGCATGCCGATGCCGAAATCGGCGATATGCATCGAGCCGCCCTTGCCCTTGCAGTAGCCGGTCTGGCGGCCGTAAAGCTCGGCCATCATGCGGTTGAGATCGGCGCCCTTGGCGATGCAGTGGCCGTGGCCGCGATGCGTCGAAATGATCCGGTCGCTGCGTTCGAGCGCGCTGCAGACGCCGACCGCGACCGCTTCTTCGCCGATATAGCAGTGCACGACGCCGTAAATCTTGCCGCCAAGATAATCGGTCGAGGCACGCTCCTCGAAGCGGCGGATCGTCAGCATCTGCCGCAGCATCTCACGCTGCTTATCGGGAGGCAGGTTTGGCGAGAGGCTCATCATCGGCGTGATCCCTCCAGGCCCAACGGGGATCGTGATGATGGGCGAGGGCGCAGGGACTGACAACTGGAACTCTGGCCGTTTGAGCGTAATCCCCAGCATGAGCAGACGATCGGGCTCTGATGCCCCCATAATTCGTCGTTGAGTTTGCCCGCATGACACTACAAGCCAAAGGCTCAGGCCAATAAGGTCCTCAGCCCCGCAGACAGTGCCGCTTTTAATCAATCGCGGGTGACTGCCATCGGCACATCTCGTCCGTCGCCTCGCGATCCACCAATGGCCCGCTAACTGAGCCTACAACGGACGCTCAGCCTTGGCGGCGGGAACCGAACTTCATGCCCCCAAGGAGAACTTGTCAGAGAGGCGAAGGCCTCGGTCATCGTCTCGGCGAGGATTCTCCCGGCTGTGGCTATTTCAGCTCTCCCCAGGTTTTGCCGATTTTCGCCTCGACCACACCTATGAGAGACGCCTTTGGGAAGGTCTCGGCAAAGGCTGCGAGCATGCATGCTTCGAGCCGGTCGCGTGCGTCCTCGGCATCGTCCTCGGCCACTTCAACGATGATTTCGTCGTGCACGGTGGCGATCAGCCCGCCGCGGATGCGGCAGCGGCGAAACTCGTCATAGACGCAGCGCAGCGCCCGCATCATGCAGTCGGCAGCGACGCCCTGGATTGGCAGGTTGCAACATTGTTGATGCGAGATACCGAACTTTTCCCAGCTTGCTTCGACGACCCGGCCGGCGCCGATCACAATAGAGCCGCGGCGCTCCCGGCACAGGCTGCTGTGCTCATACAGGTCACGTTTCAGTGGATAAAAGGTATTGAAAAAGGTTTCGATGTGCTTCTTCGCCTCGGATTCGGTCAGAACCACGCCGTAGGCGGAGTAGGCGTAGCCGACCAGACCGCGAGCCCCTAAGCCGTAAATCACGCCGAAATTTACCGGCTTCGCGCGGGCGCGCTGGTCGTCAGTGACGGCGTTGAGCGGAATTTGGTTTATCTGCGCCGCGGTCAAGCGATGCAGGTCGCGCTTTGCCGGATCGGTCTCGGCATAGACCCGCCGGATCGCGCGGTTCTGATAGACCTCGCCGAGCGCCCGCAACTCGATTTGGTTGTAGTCGGCGCCGACTAGTACCCGTCCAGGCGCGGCGATAAAGCAATTACGGAACCCGGGGGCGCGCTTCCCGGTGGGGGTTTGCTGAAAATTCGGGTCGCGGGCGGAGAACCTCCCGGCCTTGGTGGCCGCCAGGTTAAAGCTCGGGTGCAACCGGTTGGTCTCCGGGTTGACCTTGCCGGCGAGGCTCGGGCCAAACGTCGACAACAGCTTCTCGTGGTTAAGGATATCGATCACCGCCCTGGCGCTCTCTAGATGGGCGATCGTCTTGATTGCGTCGATGCTGACCGACAGTTCCCGAGTTTTCTCGGTGCGCGGCCAGCGGGCGAGATCGGAGGCGTTCAAGGTACGTTCGAGCCAGCTGCGGACTTCATTTTGCGTTCGGGGTGGCGGATCGTCGGTCAGCTTGACGTATTCCCGGCGAGCTTCGGCCAGATCCCGGCTCCAAGCATCGACCTGTCTTTTGTGCTCGGCGCGGTCGAACGCGATGCCGCGCAATTCCATGTCGGCAGTTGCTGGCACCGCCCGTTTCTGCAGCTCATAGGCACTCCAGCGCCGCTTCCGGCGCAGGTCGTCGCGCATCCCCGGCCATACTTTGTGAGCAATCACGGCGTCGCACGCGGCGTAGGCGAGCCCGCCGGGAGAAAGACGTGGCGCACCCCAGTCCGAGACCTGCAAACCCTTGTTTACGTCGAGGCCGAGACGGTTCTTGGCCGTGTTAGCTAAGGGCCCGTCCGCAAATAAACGAATTGGTCATTTGGTTTCTGTAGATGTAGGATTCTCAGGCAGGCGAGAATACCATATCTTGTATAGATGGTTGACGTTGCGGCGATTTGGCAGCGGTTTTCGGCGGTAGCGCCGTTTCTCAACGAGCGCGGTCGGCGTGTTGTCGCGGCGGCCGAAGCATCGGCGGCAGGATACGGTGGGATCGCAGCGGTATCAGCCGCGACGGGGCTTGCGGCGAGTACGATTGGTCGCGGCTTGCGGGAGTTGTCTGCGCCTGAGGAATTGGGCCGGATACGGCGCCGCGGTGGTGGCCGCAAGACGGCGGTGGCGCAGGATGCGACGTTGCTGAGCGACCTCGGCGCCTTGGTCGAGCCAACCTGTCGCGGCGATCCGCAGTCGCCGTTGCGCTGGACGTGCAAGAGCGTCCGGCGGCTGGCAGAGGAGCTTCAGGCGCAAGGCCATCGGGTTGGTCGCACGCTGGTTAGCACCCTGCTCGATAGCATGGGCTACAGCCTGCAAGGCAATCGCAAGACGCGTGAGGGTGATAGTCACCCGGACCGGAATGCGCAGTTCGAATACATCAACGGCGCGGTGGGCGCGGCGCTGGCCGAGCGTCAGCCGGTGATCTCAGTCGATACGAAAAAGAAGGAATTGGTTGGCGATTTCAAGAACAGCGGTCGTGAATATCGTCCGGCGGGCGATCCCGAAAAAGTCCGGGTGCACGACTTCCTGATCAAGGAACTCGGCCGGGCGGTGCCGTACGGCGTCTATGATCTGGCCGCCAATGCAGGCTGGATAAATCTCGGGATCGACCACGACACAGCGGCCTTCGCCGTCCAGAGCATTCGCCGCTGGTGGCAGGAGATCGGTCGAACGCGCTATCCCAATGCCACGCGGCTGCTGATTACCGCCGATGGCGGCGGCAGCAACGGTTCACGCGTGCGTTTGTGGAAGCATGAGTTGCAGAAGCTCGCCAACGAACTCGACATCAACATCGCCGTCCACCACCTGCCGCCGGGCACCAGCAAGTGGAACAAGATCGAGCACCGCCTCTTCTCGTACATCAGCCAAAACTGGCGCGCTCAACCGCTCGTCAGCTATCGTGTCATCGTCGACCTGATCTCGGCGACGACCACAAAGACCGGCCTCACCGTGCGCTGCGAGATCGACGAGACCCTCTACCAGAAGGGCATCACTGTCTCCGACGCCGAAATGGCGGCCATCAACATCATCCGACACGGTTTCCACGGCGAATGGAACTACACTATCGCGCCAAACTCAGGCTAAAGCCGAGTGTTAGATTGCGGACAGGTCCTAAGCTGCGGTTGTCGCCGCTATAGCCAACACCGTGCAACAAGCCGGCTGCCTGCAGCGTGCATTCAAAGCTGCCGAGCGTGCGCCGGTGCGGCGGCGGGTGGTAATTCCGGGATTCGCGGCTCAGGAATTTCAGCTCGAAGACCGCATTGTGAATGATCAGGCGCTGGCGCCAGAGCCAATGGCTGTCCCGTACCAGTCGCAGCGCCTCGCCGCGGAACACAAAGCAGTGCGTGCCGCCGGCGTAAAATTGCATCGTGGCGATCGTCGAGGTATGTGGGTTGAGGCCAGCGTCGTCTTTCGGCTTGGGCTGGTGCGCGGCGAGACCGCCGTCCTTGTTCAACCTGATCCAAGTAGGCTTGAAATGTTCCGGCAACGGCATCGTCTCGACATCGAAGCCGATAGCGCCGTCGTCGGTATATTTTTTCGCATCGGCGATCAGCGAGCGCACCGCGCGGCGGGCCGCCGCGCCGGTCTCGATCAACGCGACCTCGATGCCGAGTTCGTCGGCGAGGTCGAGGCTGGGGTTATCGAGGTCCTCGCCGCCGAGATAGCACCACAACAACCCACTGCTGCAGTGACGGGCTAGTCTGACCTGCAAATCATCCGGCAGATCGTCGAACCCGTCGATCTCGACATGGTACCCGCTCAGACGAAAGCGGGCGCCGAGCGCCTGGGCTTCCCGCAGCAAGTTGCGGATAGCGGCCAGGTCGTCATAAGTCTCATCGAGCGGGATGGAGGTAGAGACAGTCATAGTTTCGCCTCTCCCCCTGGATTTCGCCGCGCGCCGCGCCCTCCGGGGCGCCCGCAATGCTTGCCGATCTGCGCCGGGTTCCAATCAAGGTGGTCCTTGGCGGTGGCGTGGATCAGCTCCTCGATCCGATTTCTTCGCTTGCGCTTGGAGCCAG
The DNA here is from genome assembly GCA_963778385.1 of uncultured Alphaproteobacteria bacterium. Lineage (GTDB taxonomy): Bacteria > Pseudomonadota > Alphaproteobacteria > ATCC43930 > CGMCC-115725 > DATARH01. The sequence continues at coordinate 46,634 of CAVZUA010000054.1, forward strand.
GTGTGGCCCCGTTGGGTTCCGTGGAGGCAGATGGAGCCGGTTCAATGGGTGCTGTATCTTCTTCCTTTTCCTTTAAGGACCGGAGTCGCTCCGCCCCATCCGCCCCATCCGCCTCGCAGACTCCCTCGCCATTGAATTTACTCGGTTTTCCCCGGGGCGGATGCTGGGGCGTATCCGCCGCATCATCCGCCCCGACATCTGACCCGTAACTTTCCACGGTTTTCAAATGACTTACGGGTTCCGATGCAGGCGCTGTGTCGGATGGGGCGGATGGGCGGATGCGGCCCCCTCGCCCATTGAAGAAGAGAGATAACGAAGAAAGGCATCTTTGAACTGGTCCAGCTGATAGCCACGCATGTCCGCACGGTCAGAACCCTTGCCTTCATGCCAACGCTGGCTGCCTGACGGAGCAATCAGGCCGCGCAGGTTCTCACGCAGCCAGTACTGGTCGATCCGCTTGCCGTGGTTGGCTTGCTGCCAGCCCAGCTCCTCGTCTTCGCACAATTTGTCGATCAGCTCGACGGTGGCCAACTGCTGATTTGCTGCGGCTTGGAAAATGGCACGAATGTCGGTCAGCAACCGGACTTGCAGCGACGGCTTGCGTTCGATCTTGCCGATCGCCTCGGCGGCATCCTTGATGCGCTTTGGCCAATCGCCTCCGGCCAGCTCGGCGATCGCGAACAATGGCCTGAAATTGTCAGCCGCGCGGTTGAACAGGGTCGGTGGCATCGGCGGCGCCGGCAGTGCCCTTATACCGGTGGCCCATTTGGCAAGCTGCCGACGAACGTCGATCAGGTCTTTGGCCTGGAGCGGGCGGGAATGGTCGAGCGCATGGCTCTCATCTGGCAAAGCGGCCTGCAGTGGTAAGACGATCGACCGGCTCTGCGCCTCGCGGGGCACCGCCCCGATCGCGCCCCAAGACAACGCAGTCCAGCATTTGTAGCTCACCACATAGCGCTCGCCGGTCTGGGGATCGGTCTCAGTGCGGTCGACCACGTTTCGGAACGACGGTGGCAGGCGTCGACGATCGCCAACAGGCCTTTGTCTTTTCACCCAGAATATTGTGGAACTCGGACAGACAAGGCGTGACAAGTTCTTGCTGATCCGGCGAAACAATGTCGATGCGGTGTAGCTGGCGCGCAAATAACCCCGATAAGAAAGGGCTGCGACAAGTTCGAGCGCGACCTCTTGCCGCTAT
>CAVZUA010000055.1:0-21022 GCA_963778385.1 uncultured Alphaproteobacteria bacterium
GACGCCCTTGGTCGTGAAGAACGGCTCGAACGCGCGCGTCGCCACATCCTCATCCATGCCGATCCCGGTATCGGCAACATCGACCCGGACATAAGAGCCGGCGGGCAGATCCGTGCGGGCTTCGTCGGCGGCAACGACAGCGTTGCTGAGTTCGATGCGCAGGAGTCCCCCTTGGGGCATGGCGTCGCGAGCGTTGATCGCCAGGTTGAGGATCGCGGCCTCCAACTGCACCGGATCGATGAGGCTGAGCCACAGCCCAGCGGCGGGAACGAATTCAAGGCTGACCACGTCGCCCAGCGTGCGCCGGAGAAAATCGGCCATCCCGCTGATCGTCGCGTTGAGGTCGATGGTCCGCTCGTGCAGCATGCCCTGACGGGCGAATGCGAGAAGCTGCTGGGTCATCTGTGCGCCGTGTTGAACCGCGCGAAGGGCGGCATGGATCAACCTCCGCGGGCGGTCGAGCGATATGTGCTCGCCGATTAGAACCGTTTCCAATAGTTCTAGATTGCCCGTGACAATAGTCAGCAAATTATTGAAATCGTGGGCGATGCCTCCGGTCAATTGGCCGATCGCTTCGAGTTTCTGGGTATGCCAAAGAATGCTTTCCGCCTCGCGGCGGCCGGCTTGCTCCGACATCAGTCTCCGGTTGGCCTCGGCCAGTTCGCCGGTGCGTTCGATGACCTTGGTTTCGAGCGCATCGTTCGTCTGTCGCAGCGCCTGCTCGGCGTGTCGCATGCGGAGCAGCGCCCGGACGACGGCGACAAGTTCGTCGGGCTCGATTGGCTCGATCAGATAAGAATCGCACCTGCTTCGAGCGCCAGCGCACGGTCTTGAGCGCTGATCAGCGCTGACGAGGTCACCAACACTGTAATTTCCGGGTGCGCCGCCTTGATCCGACGACAGAAATAGACGACATCGCCATCGGGCAACCGTACGTCCATCAGGACCAGATCGGGGACCGCCACGGTGATCTGTTTGATCGCCGTCTCGCCAAGCGCGGCTTCGGACACCGCATAGCCTTGCCGCGCCAGGGTGTGCGTCTTCACATAACGACCGCCATCGTCATCGTCGACGACGAGGATGCTGCTGGCTCCGGGCATCCCGTTCACGCAGCGATCCTCGCTCTGCCGAGCGCGTCACCGATCGCGGCGACCAACATCGACGATGAAAGGTCGGATTTCGAGAGGATCTTTGTCGCCCGGTCGAGCCGCCGGCGCTGTCCACTGTCGAGGATCATCGATGTCAGGATGATTGCTGGAATTTCCGAGATCGCACTCAATCGTTCCAGGAACTGAAAGCCGTCCATTCCCGGCATGTTCAGGTCTAGCAACACGATATCGGGGGGTTGGTTCCCTAGTAGGACTAGGCCTTCAGTGCCCGTCATCGCCTCGTTGATCTCATAGAGGCCTCGCGGCAGCAACTGGCGGACCAGGTAACGCGAGACTTCCTCGTCGTCGACGAGCAGTACGCGGGTCAGCGACGAGTGCCCGGTGATGCGGTCGAGCATGCGAAGAAGCTGCTCGACGTTGACAGGCTTGCCAAGATATTCGTCGGCGCCCAGATGAATCGCCTTTGACTTTTCGGCCGTCGACGAGACCACGATCACCGGTAGCTCAGCGGTGGTGTCGTGCTGTCGCAACTCGATGAGAAAACGCCAAGTTTCCTCGCCTTCGAGCATGATGTCGAGGAGCACCGCCGCGGGCCGGTACAGTGCCAGCGCCTCCCTGGCCTCGGCGACGTCGTGGGCGACGATGGGCTGGTAACGTGAGGGCGCAAGCATCCGTTCGACAGCAAACGCATCGGCGGAATCATTCTCGACAACAAGCACGGGAAGACGGCCCGGCTCGATCTGCCAGTGCTGTGACCAATCCACCGGCTCGCGCGTGGAACGATAGAGGCGCGGAATTGTCACGGAAAAGACCGAACCCTGCCCGAGTGCGCTTTCCAGCGCCACTTCACCGCCAAGCAGTTCGGCAAGCTGCTTTGACAGGGGTAGGCCGAGACCAGTGCCCTTGATGCGGCGCTGGATCGGGTTTGCGATCTGGCCGAATTCCTGAAAGATGACCTCGTGGTCGGCCTCGGCGATGCCGATGCCGGTATCGCGCACGCTGAACGTGACCATGTCGGTGTCGCGATCATAGTTGGCCCAGACCCGCACCTCGCCATGCTCGGTGAACTTGATCGCGTTCGAGATGAAGTTGCGCAGAATTTGCGATAGCTTCGCCTCGTCGGTCATCAGCGCCGGCACATCGTCCGGCTCCTCGAACACGAGCGCGACCGCATCGCCGACGAGCAACGGACGCAGCATGCCGCGCAACGTGGCGAACACCTCGGCGGCGGCAAATTCGCTCGGGATGACAACGATCTTGCCAGCAGCCACCTTTGCCAAATCGAGCAGGTCGTTGACCAATTCGGTGAGGCTTTCAGCGGCGCGGCGGATGTACTGAACCTGTTTTTCCTGCTCCCCAGTCAGCTCGCCGTCCACACGCCCGAGCAGCAGGCGCGACAAGGCCAGGATCGAGTTGAGGGGGGTGCGGAACTCGTGGCTCATGTTCGACAGAAAACGCGATTTGAGCTCGTCTGCCCGGCGCAGATGGTCGGCTTGATCGTCTAGTTCGGCATAGAGCGCGACGACACCGCGATTAGTCTCCTGAAGCTCTTGATTGATCCGCGACAGCTCCTCCTGGCGCGCCTGCAGCTCGCCGAGTTGGAGCAGCATGTCCTGGTTCTGCCGCTGGATTTCCTCGACCGGGTTGGCCGGCGCATCGGCCGCGAGCGCCTGGGTGATCCGCCTGATTGCAGCCTGGTCGATCGGCGAAGCCCGGCGCGGCAGATGCTTGATTAGGCGCACTCTCGTCCCGCCGTTAGGCGCCGTGTCGATCGCGAAATCATCCATCAATCGGCGCGCGCCGATCAGCCCGACGCCCATTCCGCCCGTGGAGGGAACCGAGCCCTCCAGCACATCGTCCAGCCGGGAGATGCCGGGGCCGCGGTCACTGATCACGATTTCCAGTTGTTGCTGCAGCAGCGCGCCGCAAAGGTAGAACTCGACACCGCCGCCCTTGGCGTGTTCGAGCGCATTGCGCGCGATCTCGGAGGCGGCCGTGGTGATGCGGGTCTGGTCTTGGGCTTCGAACCCGATCAGCTCGGCGATTCTGCGCGTACGCTTTCGCGCGAGCACAATGTCGGTCTCGCTGACCAGCGGCAGCTTTAGAAGGCGCACGTTCATCGCGGCCGCATCACGACAATGGTAGCATCGTCGCGCCCGCGCCGGAAATCGCGGAACAGGACCGCGGCGATCAGCGAGGGATGGCATGCCGCGAGACCCGGATAATCCGTCATGCGCCACCGGCCGGACAGTCCGTCGGAATGCATGATGATGCATGGGGTGCCGACGTAGGAATAGGTGAATTCGCGGATGCGCGGCGCGACATGACCCGCGGTGCCGTTGTGCGACACCATCTGCCGGGTTTCGGCTCCGGTCACGACGGCACCGGCGATATTGCCGATCCCGACAAAACGGATCAGCAGCTCGCCAGCATCGACGCGCGCCACGGCAAGAGCCGCTCCACGGCTCGGTGCCAAGCCGCGATGCATCCGCTCGGCTAGCGAAACGCAATCGTCGGTGGCGTGCTCGCTGAAAATCGTTGCGGCGAGCTCGGCCGCGTGCGCTGCATGCGCACCGTGTCCCGACCCGTCTGCGATCAGCAGCGTGCGGCCGCGGCCATTGGAAGCGAACGCCCATCGATCGCCGCAGACGGTTTCCCCCGGATAGGTCGCCGCGACAACGCCGAGGTCTGTGGCCGGCGCATGTGCCGCCGGCAGGGCCTCGACGATCCGCGCCTGTATGACCGTGCCCAGACCGGGACGCGAATACGCACCGAAGAGATCGGCTTGGCGGGCGATCGCGCCCAAACCTGTTCCGGGGCTGCCGGCGGTCGAATACCCGTCTGCAAGGGAGGCTTGGAGATCGTTAATGCCCGGCCCTTTATCGATTGCCAGCAGTTCGACCCCGGTGCCCTGCGCGTCGTGGAACCGGTCTACGGCGATCACACCGTCGCCGCGGGCGTGCTTGAGAATATTGGTGGCCATCTCGGTGGCGATCAGCGCAGCGCGACCAGACTGCGTTTCATTGGCCCCGCCCCTGCGCGCAAGCTCAACCGCCGCCCTTCGGGCCTCACCTACGTGGCTCTGATCCGAGACTGAGGTAATCACGCTAGCGCCAACGAGCGAGAGTAACGATCGTCCCTTCACCGAGGGCTGATTTGACCTGGAATTCATTGCATAGCCGCTTTGCGCCGCTCATGCCGAGCCCAAGGCCGTTGCCGGTGGTGTAGCCATCGGTCATCGCGCGGTCGAGATCCTCGATGCCGGGCCCCTGATCGGCGAAGGTCAGTCGCAGGCCGCGGCGCGTCCCTTCTCTCAGCGTCTCGATCTGCAGCGTACCGCCGCCACCGTAATCGACCGTGTTTCGAGCAATCTCGCTTGCCGCGGTGACGATCTTCGTCTGATCGACCAGGCTGAACCCGGCCGCTACCGCCTTGGTGCGTACCGCCTGGCGTGCGCGGACCACATCATCGGAACGAACGACCGGCATGGTCTCGCTACTCTCGACCGGCACGCAAATCCCCTTCGCCATCGATGATGCGACGGATCATGGCGAGGCCCTTGTCGACATTTAGCGCGGTGCGCACACCCGTCAGTGTCAGCCCAAGTTCGACCAGGGTAATCGCGACGGCAGGGCGCATCCCGACGACCACGGTAACCGCATCGAGCACGCGCGACATGGCTGCGATGTTGTTAAGCATCCGACCGATGAAGGAATCGACGATCTCCAGCGCGGAGATATCGATCATCACCCCGTGCGCGCGGCTGCCGACGATGCGAACGGTCAAATCGTCCTGCAACGACAGCGCGAGCTGGTCGTGCATGTCGACCTGGATCGAAACGAGCAGGCAGTCGCCGATCTGCAGAATGGGGATTTCGCCCATAACGAGCTACTCGCCGCCCGACTTCGGCGGAACCCGGTCGACGACAGTCTTGTTCATGCGGCGCAGCGCCAACGCGAAGGCATCGGCCATCGTCGCCTTCGAGACGACATCGAGTTCAAGCCCGAGATGGACGATCGTCTGGGCGATTTGCGGCCGGATGCCGCTGATGATGCAGTCCGCCCCCATCAGCCGCGCGGCGGAGACCGTCTTGATCAGGTGTTGCGCGACCAGCGTGTCCACAGTCGGCACGCCGGTGATGTCGATGATCGCCACCTCCGCGCCCGAGGTGACGATGCGTTCGAGCAGGCTTTCCATCACGTTCTGCGTGCGGGCGCTGTCGAGCGTGCCGATTAGCGGCAAGGCCAGGACGCCGTCCCAGAGCTTGATGACCGGGGTCGATAGTTCGAGCAGTTCCTCCTGCTGTCTCAGGATGACCTCTTCGCGCCCCTTCTGGAACGCCTCGATCGTGTAGAGGCCGAGCTTGTCGACCAGCTGTGACGCCGCCCAGGTCTCGCGCGTAAGTGCGTCGACGTCCTCGCCCGCCTCTTGTCGCAACAGCGTGAACAGCGGCTCTTTCAGCGAAAGGACGAAGGCCGCGGTATCCGCTGGCGAAAAACCCTGCACGGCGCGCTCGGCGGCGACCGTTTCGAGCAGCGCGCGGGTGGCGTCCCATTCGGGCCCGGAAAGACTGTCGAACGTACCCGACGCGGCCCCTTGACGCAGCTCGGTCAAGAAGCGGTCGGACTGATCGGCCAGCTGCTTCTCGGTTATTTGCCCATTCCGCAAAGCTCGTTCGCGCTTCTGGCAGGCCATCCAATCGGCCAAAAGCCGTTCGTGGTATCGCTCGATCAATGCGGGAATTACCGTCTGCGCTGCCTGTCTCATCACTCCGCCTTTCAACTACCGCTTCCTGCTGCCGCGTTGTAGCAAACGCGCTGACAGAGGGGCTAGATAGGGTATACTCGACCCAAGCGCGGTGTTTGCGCTAAAGATAAGCGAGCCACGAGAATGACGGCAGGGGCCGGAATAAGCAAAGCCGCTGCCGCGAAACAGATACTCCTCGTCGATGATGACGAGGTATTCCGCGACGCCACGGCAACCCTCCTTCGCTCGGTGGGACACCAGGTTCGCACGGCGCCAGATCATCGATTGGCGTTGGAAATATTGGAGCGCAGTGACCCGGTCGACTTGCTGATACTCGATATCGTCATGCCCGATCGGGTGAATGGGTTTGCGCTCGCGCGCATGGCACGGCTTCGTCGTCCCGAGCTCAAGGTCATCTACATCAGTGGTTTCGACATTCCGGGCGCAGCGACGGAAGCGCTGGGACCAATAATCCGCAAGCCGCTCGACGTCGATCAATTGCTCGATCAGATCGCGCGCATTCTCGCCGGCTAACGACCGCCCAGTACTGACCGCTCTCGGCGCATCCCGGCGGTCCGGGCGTACGTCAACGAAGGAAGGACATGCCCTTCCTTACGAACGCCGCTCCAGCACGATACCCGTTAAGTGCCACTACCCGCTCCGCAAAACGTCTCTCCCAGCGTGCACGCTGATCTGACGTGCCTTCAAGGCAAGGCAGTAGGCCCGTCTCGATCGCCCGTATCGTCCAGCGGCGCGCCGCGATCCAGAACGCATGGCGGTGCCCCCGTGATACCGTCGGGGGGCCCCAGACGCGGTCATTAGCGCGGTTTTAGGTTTGCAGATCCCGCAAAAAGCCTTTGAGTTTCAATAGGGCCGTTATCCCGGCTTGCAATTGTAAGTGGTTAAAAAAGCGGGTAGCGTCTAGTTCGGTAGGAGACGCCACCCGGCAATCGGGTATGTGGCGCTCGGGAACGGGCCGAGTGCCGGCCCGCCATTTGCCGGATCTACCGAGGTGCGATTCCAAGCGCCTCCGCAGCGGAGACGATGTTCGGGTGCGCGCCATCAGGACTTCAATTCCTTTGCACTCATCAAACGGCTCGCCGGCGGGCGCCACCTATGTGCTGTTATAGGGGCGGCGCCTCAACCCCGGCGAGCTTCGCCAGCGCCTCGAAGTGTCGCGGGTGCGGCGTGCGTCCACGCCGTATCCTGATCACATACCCCGTCGAAAGCTCGGTCGCGTTGCGGATATCGGCAAGTGAACACTTCGCCAAAAGCGGCCGAACGGTTGTCTCGAACCATTCCCGGAGCTGATCGACGGTTACGCCGGAAGCCGTGGGCCAGGCGTTCCGCGCTCTATTGAGCGTCGCTCCTGCGGGCCCCGCATGTTCGGCGATCCAGGCTCGCCGAAGCGCAAGGTGTCGGCGGCTTCTGTCTCCGTTGCCGTGCTTCGAGCCCGCCTGTCTCGAATAAGCTCCCCAAGCCGACCGGCGACATCTTATCGCGCAGATCGCGCCCGGTGATCTCGACATCGCCGGTCTCGGTAAGTTGCCGGCGTCGTAGCCGCGCATATGTTGATCCGTAGGAAGGAAGCGCGCGTTCGGTTAGCTAGCCGGCGCGGCATAAGTCCAGGTCTTGCCGTCGTCGGCGACCGATGCTTCGCCACGTGCCTGTAGCTGGCCGAGCGAGTGCCTAATGCTCGTGTAGGGGCATGTCGATACCCTTGCCGGCTAGCGCCTTGCGGATAGCGGCAGCCGGGCCGGTGCGATCGGGGAGCCCGTTCATCGCTTCCGCAACATGCCGCGCATTGTCGCCCCGGCTGGTCTTTCGCCGAGAAGCCCCGGTAGGTCTGACCGTTTTGCGGGCAACGGGTTTCGCTTGGGAGCGTGCGGGTCGCGTCGCAGCGCTCGGCCCTGCCGCACGAAGCGGCGCAACCTTCGCGGTAGTTGTCTTGGATTTGGCTGGCCCCGCAGTGAACTCGCTCACCGCACGCATCGCGGCCGAATAGCCCGCGTCAAAGGCTTCCCGGCGAATGGTCTCTATCTGGTCTTGTAGCCCCGCTACCGCGCTACTGCGCTGTGCCTTTGCCATCGTACCCCTCCCTTCATCGCCCGTGATCCAGACCGCACCTAGTGATAGTAGTCGCAAGCGTCTTTCGAGTTTCGCACGAAAGCGGGCACGCACGGGGCGACATCAAGCGCAAACTAAACTCTTGGTGGGCGCGGGTAGGAATCGAACCTCCAGCCTCCGCCGTGTAACAGCGGCGCTCTACCATTGAGCTACACGCCCGCCCGCAACTGACTGATGGTGATGGGAGAGCCAGAGGCCCGATCCCTTCAGAGGCTCACTACTTCGCCGCAGGACGGACAGAGGCTGGCCAATTTTCTGCAGCGCCGGCAGGGGCTGGCCGCTTCCTTCCAAGGCAGGCAAGGGCCGGCCGCTTTGTGCCAGGATCGGCAGCATCTGTGCGTGCTCCGCCCCTGTGACAGGCAGCCTTCCAAGGATAAGACAAGATCGGCACCCGATAGGACCCAGCCTCCTCGGGTCAAAGCTTGCAGATGCAGCCCATTTTTCCGCGGACTGGCCGGTAATGGTAGTCACAAAACGCTGTGTCTCATCCGGCAGGTATGCGGTGCCATCAAGCCATCTGGCTATCCTTCCCGGCCCCGCATTATATGCAGCAAGCCCCAGACCAATATTGCCAAATCGCAAAGTAAGGTCGGCGAGAAACTTTGCCGCCTGCGGTATGGCTTGCTCCGGAACGAAAGGGTCCACCAGGCCCCGCTCCGCCGCAGTGGAAGGCATGAATTGGGCCACTCCTTGCGCCCCAGCCGGACTGACGGCCAGAGGATGAAATCCGCTCTCGACCCAAAGCAGCCGGGTCAGGATCTCGCCAGGTAATGAAGTGGCGCGAGCGGCGGCATCGATATTGCCAGAGAACAAGTTGCCGGGAGTTTCGGCGGCGGCGTCAATGGGTCTCAGTACTGTCACGCAGAGCGCGATGGTGCAGAGGAATGCTGGTCCGGCGCGCATTAGTTTGGTCCAGTGTTACGGTCTCAAGACCGGAAGCGGGAGCCGCGGCGCAGGCTATCGCGCACCTTCTCCGCTAAGCACCACACGGACAGTGGCAAGCAAAATTCTTAAATCCAACAGGAAACTGTAATTGGCGATGTACTGCAGGTCGTACCGAAGTTTTTCCCGCGCATCCTCAAGCGATGCACCATACGGGTAATTGACCTGTGCCCAGCCGGTGATGCCCGGCAATACGGCGTGCCGATCATCGTACGAGGGGATCAGTTTGCTGAACTGCTCGACGAAATACGGACGTTCGGGGCGCGGGCCGACCAGGCTCATCTCGCCACGCAGGACATTGAACAGTTGCGGCAGCTCATCAATGCGCGTGAGGCGCATGAACCCGCCGACCCGCGTAACCCGATTATCCCGCGCCGCTGCCCAGACCGGCCGACCATCTGCTTCCGCATCCTGTCTCATGCTGCGGAACTTCAGCAAGGCAAAGCGGCGGCCATTCAACCCGACACGCTCTTGCCGATAGAACACAGGAGCAAGGCTGTCACACTTGATTGCAAGCGCGACAATCAGCATCAGCGGCAGGATAAGCGCTATCAGAGAACAAGCGATCAGCAGGTCCGTAAGACGTTTGATAAGGTCGGCAGGCCGACGGCGCTCCTGCTGAGCAGCGAGGCGCTCGCTCGACAAGGCCATGCTCTTGGCCATCAGTCGTTCGCCATCCGGTTTGAGGTGTAACATGACTGTAACGTTCGAGTAACATTATGTAACGGGACGGTTGAATTACAGGCTTCCCGATCAAATGTCTACTAGGTCTATACCGCCGTCAGGGCCATGTAAGACATTGAGATGCTGGCGCAAAGCGAGAGGCCGATGCAAAGGCCATTAGAGATCGACCGGGGGATTCACCCAAATCCTCGTTTGTCCATTCCATCAGCCATAGTCATTGTCGGCAGTCTGTCGGCACTGTCATGGGCGGCTGTTCTATCAGCGATCGTAGTGCTTCGCTCCGCACTATAATTCACGGAATTACTCTAGACGTCTTTGCCGCTGAAGCAGGTGCTCGCCGCGTTTCGCCTGGGGAGCATCGCGGCGATATCCCTCGCGCAAACGAATACTCCTATTCGAGAAAAAAGAGGTGACCAGGATCAGCGGGAAGGCATGTCATTTCTCCGCGCAGAACGTTGACGAGTTGCGGCAGGGGGTCGAGGCGGAGAGTGTGGATGATGCCGCCGACAAAGGTGGCTTCCGGTTCACCGTACAAGTAAGCGCCTGCTCGATGCGCGGTGCTGCGGAACTTCAGCGCCCAGAACTGGCGACCGCGTGGGCCCACTCGCTGCTCCCAAACCAAGACAGGGCCGCGGCTGTCGCAACTTATGGCGATTGCCACCAGGATCATCAGTGGCAGCGTCCGAGGAGGAGGAGAAAGCTGGCCAGGACGATATCGCTCATTCGCGCAGCCCGATCGCCTGTTTCGCGCAGTCGAGTTTGCCCGGTTATTGCCGCCTCCCCAACCTCAGGCACCTAACCTCAGGTCTACGGCTCGGATCGATCTCAGGTTCCTTCAAATAGCTTACAACAACATTACAATCGATCAATCGAGTCGCCTGGCCCTTAGGCGATTACGACCGAACCTAACCTGTCCCCACGGTTGTGGACCATGTGGATAATTGACGAGGCGTCAATGCTGCCAGAGATTTACGCGGGAATGACGGTGTGGGCGGTTCGTTAATTGATCAAGTTGTTGCGAAAAGATGTCGCACCTTCGAAAGGTCATATAGGCTGTTCTGGAGATGCCCCGAGGCGAACCCATGCACTTCGAGCATTCAGAAAAGCGCCGGACAACTGCGGCAGCAACCGATCGCCTATCTCCCGGTGCAGGCATTATCGTGATCGGGCTTTGCTCGCTCGCCGCATGGGGATCAGTATTGTGGCTTGGCGCCACTTTGTTGCGGGTCGTCGGGCTCTGATATAGCCCCGCCTGGACGAGATCGTCGCCGCCGACGCAAGGCTCATTTCGATGAAGGGTGTTGGCGTCCCGGTGCGCTGCTTGCTTCCTGCAACTGGGTTGCTGATGACCTGATATCGCGTCCACGACACACGTCAGTGGCTCCGGCTGTTTGCCATCCCATTAGCTCTGGTCTATTCCGCCGCACGCAACTTCGCCACACGGAGCGCGTCGGTGTCGCGATAAATCTGCAGCCGGGTCACCCTGAGACCGGGAACGCCGTAGCGGTCGATCGAACCCTGCCAGGCGAGGAATTCCTCGACCGACAAATTATATCGCCTGCACGCATCTCGCAGGCTCACGGCGCCGCTCCGGACAGCGGCGACAACCACCGCCTTGCGCCGCACCACCCAACGCTTAGTGCTGGGTGAAGGAAGCTCGACGGCAGGCGCGGGGGGATATGCCATCAGATGTCTTCTTTCGTGGGTTGCACGTCACGTTCAGACAGATGGAGTGTCCCAGGGCGCCTCGTTTGATAATTTCGGCCATAAACTTGATAAATTCGGCTTGCGAATTCACCAAAATCGCGGAGCCGGAGCGGTCCGATGGGGCAGCTCAGTTAGGCTTTTCCTTCGTTCGCCGCGAGCAGGTTTCTTGCGAGGCTGGGCGAGGTGCCGGTCCAGCGTTTGAAGGCATGGTTAAACGCCCCCGCTTCGGAATAACCCAGCAACCAGGCGATCTGCTGCAGGGCAATCTGCCTATCTTCGAGGTAACGGACCGCAAGCCGGTGTCGTAGCTCGTCCAGAACGTCACCAAAGCTGGTGCCCTCCTGAGCAAGATGCCGGCTGAGCGAGCGGGCACTCATGCCAAGGTGTTTAGCGATGGCAGCAGCGTCTACCTTGCCGCTGGAAAGCACGCTGAGGAGGTGGTTCTCGACGAGCCCCCGCAGTCCCGGTGCGCTGCTCCTCTCCGAGAGCAAAGCGTCCCCGTGGGCTTCCAAGATCTGCAGCAGGTGACCGTCCTCGGAGATTATTGGCAGGTCCATGATCCTTTGCGGCAGGACCCAACTGTCGGCGACCTGACCGAACTCCACCGCACATCGCAGGATGCGGTGGACTTCCCTAAGCTCGGAGTTCCGGCCGTGGGCAAAGGTCATGCGTGACGGTGCAAAATCGCGATTGGTTAGCGTGCACAACACTTGGTTAAATGCCAGAGCGATGAGTTCGGAATGCTGCCGAACAGGCACGTTAAGCGCCCGAACGCGGCGGAACGTCAGGAGTGTCTCCTCTTTCTCCTGCGAGATCTCCAGGCGGACTTCTTCGTTCATCGTTGCAGCGTATCGCTGCAGGTATTCAAGGGCTTCGGTCACGGTTGCGGATGACGCGACCAGATAGTAGAGGAGGCCGATATCTCTTAAGTCCATCGCCGCCGCGACGTGCAGCCCGAGCAGCGGATCGTCCGTCTCGCTAGCAGCGAATTCGAGGAACCGATGCTGAGATGCGACCGACACACCACCCGGGTCATCCGTCAGCCGACTGCGCGAAAGCTCGGCCTCTGACAAAAGCGGCTCGGCGTCGAACCCCTTCCTGTCCAGATAGTAGAGGGTTTCACGGGCGGCGACGCCGCAAGTCCACAAAAATGCAAACTGAGAGATATCGCTTTGGGGAACGCTCATCACGGCCGAATTCCTTAAGATGAAAATTTTACGCAAAAACAAAGCTCAGGTCCCGTCCCGACACCGGCGCGTCGAACATAGGATACCGCAGCAGTCAATTTTCGTTGGCCGAAATTATCAAAAGACGTACGGGCACGCGAATAATGGATTAGTCGCTCGCGCGCGAGATGCCGGTCTCAATCGGTATCAAGACCGCCGCAGACCCAGCGGCGATGTTTGTACCCCTGTGGACCTCCTAGTCGTAGGATTTGAACCTACGATCTTCGGGCCGTTAGCCCATCGGCTTCGAGGTCATGTCATGGAGTGGGACACGTCGCGTTCGATGGGGCCTCGACACAATTCCAGGTCCTAAGCCGCCCGAAGAGCATCTACGGGAGAAGCGGATGACAGTTCAAGGTTTTAGTGTGGGACGCCGTACCCTTCTCGCGCAGGCAGGATGGGCCGGGGCAGCGCTACTTGCGCGCCCGCCGCGCTCGTGGTCTGCGATGACTAGCGATCCGCTAGTCGAGGCCACCTCAGGGAAGATCAAGGGCTTTATGGTCGACGGCATCGCCGGGTTCAAGGGCGTGCCCTACGGTGCCTCGACCGCGGGCGCTAACCGCTTTATGCCGCCGCAAAAACCCGAGCCCTGGGCGGGCGTGCGCGACGCGATGGCATGGGCCGGCCATGCACCACAGGCATCGCCAGGACCGCGGCGGCCCAAACTAGCTGGTCTTTCCGGGGCACCAGACAAGGTGCCGGAGAGCGAAGACTGCCTGACACTCAACCTATGGACCCCGGGGCTCGACAATGCCAAGCGGCCGGTCATGGTGTGGCTTCACGGCGGAGCGTTCTCCTACGGCTCGCCCAATGTGCCGCGAACCGACGGCGCCAATCTCGCGCGTCGTGGCGATGTGGTCGTGGTTACGGTCAATCACCGTCTTAATATTTTCGGCTTCTTATACCTCGCCGAAATTGGCGGGGAAGGCTTCGCGCGTTCGGGCAATGTCGGCGTTCTCGATCTTGTCGCGTCGCTCGAATGGGTGCGCGAGAACATTGCCAGGTTTGGCGGCGACCCCGGCAATGTGACGATCTTTGGTCAATCCGGCGGCGGCGGAAAGGTCAGCGCGTTACTTGCTATGCCTGCGGGCAAGGGCTGTTCCATCGCGCGATCGTGATGAGCGGCGCCGGCGTCCGCATGGCCAGCAAAGAGGCATCGGCAAAGGTAGCCGACGCAGCCCTGGCCCAGGTCGAGTTGACGCCGAAGGACCTCGATAGGCTGCAGCACCTGCCGGTCGAGCAATTGCTGGCTGCAATCGATCCGGCGCTCAAAAAGGTCGGCCGCCCGGCCCATCCGCTGCTCGACCGCTATGGTTTCGGGCCAGTCGTCGAAGGCCACGATCTGCCGCAAAATCCGTTCGATCCAGCGGCAACGGCAATCTCCGCCGACATCCCCGTTATGGTCGGCGGCACAAAGGACGAAAATGCGATCTTCCTCGCACCGGACGACGCGGTCTGGAACCGCACGCTGAGCGAGGCCGAGCTGAAGGAACGGGTCGGCAAAATAGCCGGTGCAGATACCGACGCGGTGCTCACTGCGTACCGTCAGAGCTACCCGACGATGAACCCGGCCGAGTTGTTGATTACGATCACGACCGCATCGAATTTCTGGGTTCGCTCGGTGATCCTCGCCGAGCGCAAGGCGGCGCAAGGCATGGCGCCGGTCTTCATGTACTCGTTCAACTGGGAAACGCCGGTCTTTGATGGCAAGCTGCGGTCGCCGCACGCGATCGACGTGCCGTTCGTGTTCGACACTACCGACGCCGTCGGCAACAACGACCATTCTCCGACCGTCCACGCGATCTCCGCCGCCGCGTTGGCGACCTGGGCCGCCTTCGCCCGTGCGGGTGTGCCGGACAGCCGAGCGATCCCGCATTGGCCGGCTTACGATCCCAGGGCTCGTGCGACGATGATGATCAACGCCGAGTGGAAGGTCGAAGACGACCCGGCGCGCGAGGCACGATTGATGTGGGAGAAGATCGCATTAGCCTGATCGGGAGGATCGAGGCGCTACCTGCCTGTGATCCGCAACGCGATCCCATCGACGACCAACGCCCGTGGGAACGAGCCTTTGCCGACGCCATACTCGCCCATCAGGCCCACCGCGACGACCTCAATGCCGAGCGTCACCGCTGCGGCACGGGCAGGGCTAGTCAGCGCGATCACGGTGTGACGGCGCCTTTCGCCAGCGTCGCGCACAACATTCTGTCGGGCATTAGCTAAGCGCTCCTGCTCGTCGGGACTTTTTCGCAATAAGCCTGTGATACAGCAGCTCGCCGGAGATCGTGGTCCGCATGGGATGCTGCCAAGCCGGTTCGCGGGGCGCCTCGGCCGGTTTCTCTTTCTCCGGCGACTTCTCGGCACGGATGCGGCGCAGCTCGGCCGCGATGCCGGCATAGCATAGTCGTCAACGATGGCCATCAAGTGCCTCCCCGTGACGGGACATCATTTTTGCCGCTCGCGCCTCTTCGCAAGCAGCATGTCCTAATGTTCCCGGCGGCGCGATGAACGGCGCGGGCATTCGAGACCTGATGCGCCGGCCGCGACAGCGGCAAGCGATCGGTCGTGATCGTTTGCGCAGCACCGCGGCGAGGCGGCCTTGTCGTCGGAGGTAAAGTCACTCATTAAATCGCGAGCAGTCTTTCACGCGAGCTTACGCTGAGGACACTTGCGGAGGCTCATTGAGCGAGAAAGATGCGGCGTGCCGTATGAGAGATCCAAAACCGACGAGTGCTCAAAAGATCCATTCCCAGCAGCATATCCACACCCCTGAAGCTCACATTCGATACGACGATGCCGGGGTCTGAAATAAGCAGATCGCCGATCCTCAATTGCGAGAATTGATGAATGTGGGAGCCGATTTGCTCGGCAGCGGCGCCCCGGACAGTAACCACGCGATCCCTTGCCAGCACGCTGTCCGTTACCCCGAGTTCCGCCGCAGTTTTGGCCGCGAGCGTGGTGCCTTGCGTGCCCGTATCGATCGCTGCGGTGATTTTGCGGCCGTCGAGCTGCACCGGGAATTGCAGGAGCGCGCCGGGCAAGCCGATCACTTCAAGCGTCTCGTAAGATCTAGGCCAATTCGGTGGGGTATCGCAGGACCCCTGCTGGTACAGCACTGCGCGGCCGTGCGGCATATCAAAATCAATATCGAATTGACCCAGGTTGTCTCTGCCGAAAAGGCCATCGGCAGGTAAGGCGGTGATCGGCGGAATTACCCTGACCCGCAACGGCGGGGGTACCGCGACGCCATTGATCGCAAAACTTCGGAGTTCGACTTCGCGAGTTGGCGCCGAATTAGCGACACCACGCATTTGCCGTGAAAATTCGAACTTGGGCGTTTCGGCCCCGATGCGTTCGGCCGCCGCTCCGGTTAACACGGTCTGCTCGGCACCGGTATCAAGAACCAAGGTTACCGGCTTACCGTTCGCGGACCCTGTTACCAAGGGCACTCGGTCAAGGATTTTGACAACGATGCTGCCTAAGGGGGCCGCAGCGCAAGCCGTTGCTCCCAGGGCGGCAGTCACCCCGGAAAACAAAATCAGGAGGCAAGCCGCGCTGAAAATGGCCTTAGCTGCTCCCAGCGTCATTTGGCTCGGCTAAAACTTCAGGAGCAAATTAGATACCAAACGCGCGATGATGGCGGCAAGCGGTCGGGGCAAGCGTCTCGAAACAGCGGCCAGGATGGCCCGGTGTCTCGAACAGCGACTGGACTCAAACTGGACTGAGATTTTGGAATATCTCGATAAGCTATTCAAAATAATGGCGTCCCCAAGGGGAGGTGACGCGACGATCGCGCAACTTCATGAAACCATTGACTTTGCTTGCCATTGCGGGCCACAGGTGGGGCAAAAGCAGTGGGAGCAGAGGTGGGATCAATGGCAGAGACGGCGAGGGTCATACCGCGACGCCATGCTAGACGCGATATGCGCTGGTTGGAGGTCCGGGGGCGCACTTTCTACGCCGTTCAGGCCGTGCCGCGGCCGCTATGGGCCCGGGCCGGCAAGCGGCGGCTGGTCAAGAGCCTCGGCACACGTGACCATCACGTCGCCGTCGCCCGCCGGCATGCCGCCCTGGCCGAGTTTCAGCGGACCCTTGACGGCGTGCGTGGTTCTGCCAGTGCCGACGCTGTCGTCGAGGCCGGGCTAGAGTGGCGGCAGACCTTCGCGGCCTTTGAGCATGGCGACATATCTCGGTTCTCGGCATCGTGGGAGGGAAAGGCGATCACTGATCCGGGCGAACTTCGGACAGTGGCGAGTGTCGTGCTGGCTGACGAGGCCGAGGATATCGAAAGCGAGCGCGGACGCGAGGCCGCCACTGCCTTTATGGGGATCGCGCTGGGCACGGCTACGCCGTTGCTGCTACACGTTGACGCTTGGTTGCGCGAGGGCGGTGCCAAGGGGCCCTTGGCGGCTCGCACGCGGACGCAATATCGCTCGGACGTGCAGGGTCTTGCCGAATGGGCGAGAACAATTGGCATCGCCACCGTGGAAGCCGTCACCGACGTCGTGGCCGGCCGGTATGTGACCGAGCAGCTTGTCGCGCGCGGTGTGCACTGGGCCACGGCGAACCGCCGGATCACGGCGGCGTCGGCCTACTGGCGTTGGCTTCGTAAACGAGTCGGGGTCAAGGCGAACCCGTGGGCTGGCCAGTTACTGAGCAACGCCGCTGGCCACAACGGTGACAAGACCAAGCGCCCTTTCTCGGACGCCGAGGCTGCCATGCTACTGACGGGCGACGCGGGGATCGAGCTGGCCGACGCGATGCAGGTGGCGGCTCTGAGCGGCATGCGGCTGGAGGAGATCTACCGCCTGACGGTGGCGGACTGCGCCGGTCGATGGTTCCGCGTCCGCCACGCCAAAACACGCGCGGGTGTCCGCCGCGTCCCGGTCCACTCCGCTCTCGCTGCCATGGTCGCTCGCCGGTGCGAGGGCAAACCGGCAAACGCGTTCCTGTTTCACGAGCCTGGTCCGGTGCGCGATGGCCGCGAGCGCAGCATGTCGCTGTCCAAACGGTTTGGCCGTTATCGTCGGGCGCTTGGCGTGCATGAGACCATGGACGGCGCGCGACATAGCAGGGTCGATTTCCATTCCTGGCGCCGCTGGTTCATCACGGGTGCCCGCAACGCCGGTGTTGACCGAGCCGTGGTGGCGGCTGTGGTGGGCCACGAGGTTGGAAATCTCACGGACGACACCTACAGCGGCGGGCCGGACGAAAAGCTGCTGCGGGCCTGCGTCGAAGCCGTCCGGCTGCCCGGCGCTACCTAAGCCAGGAGACGCCGGCAAGCGCCTTTATAATAGGTTTCCCCACAGAACGCTTGGAAGTACGGGTTCTCCACCCACTGACCTGTTCGTCTGACAGCGCCTTCTCCAACGCCCAGAGTAGGGAACCGCCACTTCGGGCGTACTTCACGGCAGACGAGCGAGGCTTGACACTGGCCGCGATAGAGAAACCGACCTTCATGCCCGCGGTTGAGCGGGTCGGTCGATCGCAGACGTTCGGGGATGGGCAGGAGCGTCAGCGGACGACGACAGCCCCCTAACGTTCCCGAGGGCCGGTCCGGCAGGATGCGCTGCCGGATCCAGCACCTCGGGCTCAAGGCTCGCGATGGCGCGGCCGCGCGTCTCCGGGAGTAACAGCAGCATGATGATCATCAGCGCATGGGCCAGAGTCGAGAACAGCGCGATCGCCGTGCCGAGCGGCATCACCACTGTCGCAAAGCCGATCGCGGTCATGAACACCGAGCCGATCGCCCGGCCGGCATTGTAGCAGAAACCCTGGCCGGTGCCGCGGATGTCGGTCGGGTAGAGCTCCGTCATAAACGGGCCCATCGGCGCGAACTTCATTAGGATCGAGGCGTTTAGCGGGATCCCGAGGAGCAGCAGACCGGTGTCGCCGACCGGCACATACAGATAGACGAACACCATGATGATCGTCGCGATGGCCGAGATCATGAACGTCGCTTTGCGGCCGATCGCGTCGGCTAGATAGGCGCCTACCAGGAACCCGATCAGCGCCCCGAACGCCTGAACCGCGACGAAGAGCCCGGTGCCGGTGGCGGTCAGATGGCGCACCGTGCGCAGATAGGTCGGCATCCAGAAGTTGACCGCCCAGACGCCGCCCTGCGCGCCCATGACCATCAGCGACACTTTGATCGTCAGCCACAAATACGGCCCGCGAAACGCCGAGAGCAGGTGCGAGATCCCGGGCCGCGCGCCGCTATCGCGCCGCTCCTCGAACGCTTCCAATTCGGGAATGCTGCGGCGGATCCACAGCACAAGCAGGGCAGGCAAGATACCGACTGCGAACAATGCCCGCCATGCGATCGCTTCAGGCAGGATAGCGAACAGGCCGGCATAAACGAGCGCCGCCAGGCCCGGCCCGACCGCCGCGCCGGTCTGGACGAAGCCGACGCCGCGGCCGCGATACTTGTCGCGAATGACCTCACCCATCAACACGGCACCGGTGGCCCACTCACCGCCGAAGCCGAGCCCGTGCAAGCCGCGCAGGATGAACAGCTGCTCGAAGTTCTGCGCGAAGCTGCACAGAAAGGTGAAAACCGAATACCACAATATCGCGATCTGCAGCACGCGCACGCGGCCGAAGCGGTCTGCGAGCGCGCCAGCAAACCAGCCGCCGAACGACGAGGTCACGACGGTGACGGTGCCGATCGTGCCGGCGGCGCCGGTCGACATACCCCATACCGCTATGACGGTGGGGACGACGTAGCTGTACAGCTGCTGATCGAAGCCGTCCAAGGTCCAGCCACCCCAGCATGCGATCATCGTCCGGCGTTCCCGCGAGGTCAGATCGCGCAGCCAAGCCAACATCGCTTTTCCCTCCCCTTTTGACCGATCTGTTGATTTATCGGCGATCGCATCTTAGCCGGCCAGACACGCCGCCGCATTGCCGTGCGCCGCCCGCGGCAGTTGTAGTTTCGCTGCCGCCGGGCAAGCCTGGGCCAGGAAGCGGTCTCACCAACCGCGTCAAAACGCGCTATTAGTAAACCTGCCTCCGCCATTCTGAATGGCTTCACGTTCGCACTCCCTGCGTGCCTGCGTTAGCATGCGCAGCTACCGCACCTGTCCGGGCCGTGCGACGCCAAGAAGTGACCGATGCCTCGCAGTTCCCTGCCAGAAGGCGCTTCGATCCATTGCACCGTCGATGATTTTCTGTAGCCTTGGGACGCCGCGACCCCAGTGCTGATGATGCACGGGTTTGCACGCAACGCGCTGTTCTGGAACCGCTGCGTACCGACGATCCCGAAACGCGCCGAGTACGCCGCCCGAGGCAAATCATGGCCGTGCTGGACGCATTATCGTTATCGGGAGTGCATTGGGTTGGCAAATCCTAAGGCCGCTTTCCGAAGCGTCGGATCACAGACTGCGCAAATCAGGAAGGTGGCTACCCACCCGACTGAACCGTCCGAAGGCAGCGGGCCGAAGGTCGGCTGTGGGGCACGAAGACCAGTTCCAGTAGCCGGCTGAGCGTCCGCTGTCGGTGCGGTCAAGAGACCTCCGCCCGGACACGCGGCAACGGGCAAAACGCGCCGAGAGAGGAAATTCGCACTGTTGAACTCCGCGTGGCCTGCTAAGCTGATTACCGTAGCGCCAAGCAGGAAGAGTGCTCTTACCAAGTTTCCTCTCAATCAAGCACGAGATGATGGCGTGCGACGATCTTCCCGGGGCGATAGCGTCTGATGCGTAAGGCCGGGGGACCGGTGCGCCCCATCCGGTAGATGTCCGTGTGGGTAACTTAGGGCCGAGCCTCCAAGATCATATTGAACGGCGTCTCGGTAGCGCGGCGCACGCTCTTGAAGCCTCCCGAGGTTATGACCTCGCGCAGCTTCGCTTCGCCAGCCTGGGCGCCGAGCGCGGTCCCGACTTCCTGCGCCAGCGAGGTCGGCACGCAGATCATCGTCGAAGCGGCGTAGTAAAGCCGGCCGACCGGGTTGAGGTTGTCCTCCAGTCGGTCGCCAGCCATCGGCTCGACGATCATCCACGACCCGTCCGGCTTCAGCGTGCTGTGGACATGCGCGGCCGCACCGGCCGGGATCGCCCATGTCGTGCAGGCAGTCGAAGAAGGTCACCAGGTCGAAGTCCGGCGCCCGCGATAGTCCTTGGCCGTGCCGACCTCGAAGCGAACGTTGGCGGCGACGCCGTGCTCGGCTGGCGTGCTTGCGCGCTGCCTCGATCGAGCCCGGGTGGAAGTCGTAGCCGATGAATTGCGAGTTGGGGAAAGCCTTGGCCATCAACACCGTCGACCAGCCGTGGCCGCAGCCGACATCGGCGACCTTGGCGCCGCGTTCCAGTTTCGCGACGACGCCGTCGAGCGCCGGCAGCCATGCGCTGACCAGATTGTTGTGGTAGCCGGGGCGGAAGAACCGCGCCACCGCGCAGAACATACACGTCGACTGATCACCCCAGGCGACGCCGTGTCCGGTCTTGAATGCCGGCTTGACCTTTTCCTGATTGCCGAGCACCG
>CAVZUA010000056.1:0-324777 GCA_963778385.1 uncultured Alphaproteobacteria bacterium
CCGTTGCAGCACGACATCCGGCTTGCCCTCGATGAACTGCTCGACGCGCGCGGCATTGTCCGGGTCGCTGCCTTGGTCAACGACCAAGACGCGCCGGCCAACCTCGACTTGCTGCAGGGCGCTGGCGATGGCGGCCACCACGTCTTTGGGGCGGTTCCACGACAGGATGATCACATCCACGTCGTTGGGCCGGCTACCGCCTTGGGTCACGGCGTCGCTCACGATGACGCCTCCCCGACAGCCGGCCGCGCGCCGAGACCGCGCCGCCGGCGCAGCAATCGCATCACCATGGCGTATGGCACGGGCCGCAAATATTCGCGATACACGGCGAAGACGGCAAACACCGCGACGGCCAGCCAGCGCGGGGTGTGCAGACAAGCCGGCGGCGTAGGCGTCGTAATATTTGCGATAGAAATACCGCGTGTAGTGCACCGACCAATAAACCCGCCGCCATCGCGACACGCGCTGCCCGCCGCGCGGATTTGCGATGGCGGAGATGGATGCTGTGCGTGTCGTTGGTGACGAGGATCCGATGGCCATGGACGAACAGGTTCATCTGATAGTCGGTCTCCTCGCGGTAGCCGTTGCCGCGCGCGTAATGTGGATCAAACGGAAAGCGCTGCAGCAAGCCGCGATGCGTCAGGATCACGGCATGGTGAAGGGCAGCTCGATATCGTGGTCGAAGGTCGCGCCGTTGACGTATTCGCAGAGCAGCTTGTGGAAGGGCTTCGCCTGACGCAGGCCTATGCCGAAGCGGCGAACCGCCTGTTCAGGCAACTCGCCGTCAAGCATGTAGACACGGCGCCCGGAAACAGCCGCGCAGCCGGTATCGAGTAGCTTGTCGAGGCAGGTTAGGGCGTAGCCGGGTTCGAGGTATTCGTCGTCGTCGCAAAACAGGATGAAGTCGTTGGCCGCCTCGGCGACGCCGCGGTTGCGCGACTGCGACGCTCCGACGCGGTTTGGGTTGCACACGAGCTTTTGACGCACCGCCGGGTATCGCCGACCGACATCCTCGATGACAGCCGCCGTGTCGTCCGTACCGGCGTCGACAACGAAAATCATTTCAGAAACGCCCGCTTGGCGAAAATAGCTTTCGGCGACGCGGCGTAGCATGTGCGCGCGATCGCGGGTGGGAACTACCATGGTGATCATCGGCGAGCTCTGTCGTCGGATCGAGGTACGGTAAGGGCGCGCGGAACGGACGCCGGCAAGGGACGTTCGATCCCTGAACACCGCCGCCCCGATATCGATCCTTTTAGTCGGAGAGCTTCCCCTGAACGCGCGTGCCTACGCCCTGCGAGGTCCATCGGCCGAGAGCGCTGCCATGCCCAGCGCTCGGGAAGACCGGCTCACCTGCTTTCTGCTGACGCTGCCGCTGATCGCGGGGGTTTTTCTGTCGCGTTTTGCCCTCCCGTTCTTTCATCGCCAGCTGGCAGTGCCGTTGCTCGTCATCGTTGCCAGCATTGTTGGGTTGGCGGCGATCGGTCGCCTGCGCGTCCATCTGCCGCGGCTGATCCTGTTCGCCATCAGCATCGCCGCGATGATGACAGCGACGGTATTGGGCGGGACCGGCCGGGTCTCGGCGATGTCGCTTCTGCTGCTGGCGGTGCTCTATCTCGGCTATGTTTTTGTCGTGGACGGCGACGAGGTGACCTACGCCTCCGTCATCGCGGCGTTCCGTCGTATCTATCTCATCGTCGCGATCGCCGGCATCGCGCAGTTTCTCGCGCAGATCGTGGTGCCGGGACCGACGCTGTTCACGTTTCGCGGGTTCATCCCCGACGCGTTCCTGTCGCTCGAATACAATTATGTCGACCCGACCGATTTCCTGCCCGGGTTTTACAAAAGCAACGGGTTCTTTCTGCCCGAGCCGTCGATTTTCGGCCAGGTGATGGGCCTCGCCTTGCTCACAGAAGTGCTGTTTTTCCGGCCTTCCTATCGGCTCTTTGTCATCGGTTTGGCGTTGTTCGTCTCGTTTTCCGGGACTGGTGCGGTGTTGTGTCTGTTGTTCATTCCGCTGCTGCTGCTGCGCCAAGGCAACCCAGTGCTGCTGATGTTGGCCGCGGTGCTGTCCGTCCTCCTCTTGATCTTTGCCGAGAGCCCGTATCTGTCCCCGTATCTCAATCGATTCGGCGAGTTCGGCGCCACGTCTTCGAGCGGTTTCGCTCGCTTTCTGTCGCCGTTTTATCTGTTCAACGACTTCATCTTCACCAGCACCCGAAACACTCTTTTTGGGCTGGGACCCGGGGCCATCGAGACATTTTTCAACAATTACTATACCGAGGTGCACGATCCCACCTGGGGCAAGCTGTTTTTCGAATACGGCCTTGTCGGCACCTTGCCGTTCGCATTGTTCGTCACCTGCAGTTTCTTCGCCGATGCTCCGGTAAAAACCCTCGCCGGTGCGCTGTTCTTCAACTGGCTCGTGTTCGGCGGCTATCTGTTGAGCCCTCCTATCGCTGGGTTGATCCTGCCTCTCGCGGTCTGGCACCGGCGGGCACGCATGGCAGCCGCGGGGCGGGCTCGCGAGCGGCGCCTGGCGCCGGCCGCACGCATGCCGGGAGTCCGGCATGAGCGCGGAGCTTTTGCAGGTCGCGCTGGTCGATCCATCGCTGTTCACCATCCCTTACGATGCGAAATTAGCCGATGCGCTGCGCGGTCTCGGGCATCGCGTCACCGTGTACGGCGAAGCCCGCGGACCGGGCGACGAGCCGGCGGAACTCGCGGAGCTGCGGCCGCTGTTCTATGCGGAGCTGCGGCGCCTCGCGACCGCGCGTTGGCCGCGCCAGGCGTTGCGTCTCGCCAAGGGCGCTCTGCATTGGCGGGGCATGCGGCGGCTGACCGACGAGCTTCGCCGGTCACGGCCCGATGTGATTCATTTCCAGTGGTCGCCCCTGCCGGCGATCGATCGGCTGTTTTTGCGCGAGCTGCGCGGATTGGCGCCGGTCGTGCTGACCGCGCATGATTCACGTCCCTTCAACGGTGCGGCGTGGCGGCTGCAGAAATGGGGCGCCACCGGCATCTTGAAAGAGTTCGACGGCCTCGTCGTCCATACCGAGGAGGCGCGCGAGCGGCTGGTTGCCTATGGTGTGCCGTCCAGTCGTGTCGTTCGCATCGCGCACGGCTTGCTGCACGATGTTTGCTCGGCGCCGTCGCTGCCGGCACGGCGGCCGGGTCGCATCCGCTTTCTGCTGTTCGGCAAGCTCAAGCCCTACAAGGGTGCGGATCTGCTGATCGAAGCGTTTCGCCGGCTGCCGTCCGAGCTACGCGATCGGGTCGAGGTGCAGATCGTCGGCAAGCCCTACATGGATGTCGCGCCGCTCGAGGAAGCCGCGCGCGGGTTGGAACCGGGCGTGCGGCTCGACCTGCGTTTTGTACCCGATGCCGAGATGAACGACCTGCTGGCGCAGGCGGATGCGATCGTTTTTCCCTATCGCGAGATCGATGTCAGCGGGGTTCTGATGGCGGCGCTACGCTACGAGCGGCCGATCATCGCCTCGGCGATCGGCGGCTTTGCCGAGCTGCTGGTCGACGGCCGCCACGGATTTCTGGTGCCGCCCGACGACCCGGGAGCGCTCTCGGCGGCGATGGCGCGCCTTTGCGGCGAGCCGGAGACGCGATCGGCGATGGGGGCGGCGGTCGCGGAGCTGGGTCGGGCCATCCCCGGCTGGGACGAGATCGCCGTGCGGACAACGGAGTTTTATCGCGCCGTGCTGGCCGCCCGTCAGAACCAGCGCTCCGGGACAAAGATGACATCGCCGGGTCCGACCGGGGTCGTCTCGTTGGCGGCCCAGCGGCGTCGCTCGGGATCGCCATAGCGGATGATCGCCAGGCCATCGGTCTGCGCACGATAGGTATAGCCGCCGGCGAGCGTGACGGCGCCGACGACGGTCGGGGTGCCGACGATCTCATAGGCGCCGGGCCGGGTTACCTCGCCATAGACGTAGACCGGCCGGTAGTGGATGACGTCGATGTTGACCTTTGGGTTCTTGACGATGCTGCCGGCCAGCCGGTCGGTGACTAGGCGCTCCGCATCGCGCGGCAACATGCCCGCCACCTTGAGCCGGCCGATCAGCGGCAGCGAGACGTTGCCGTCCTGGTCGACCACAAACTCGCCGCCGAGCTGGTTCTGCTCGAAGACGATGATGCGCAGACGGTCCCCGGGGCCGAGCGGCCAGGGCGCGCTCGCTTCCGGGGCGGGGGACAGAACCACCTGCGTGCAGGCAGCGCCGCCGCCGATACCGAGAGCGAGCAGCAGGCCCAAGGCCCAGCCGGTCCGCAGAATGCCAAAGCTACGTGGCGCGAGCCGCGACGGCACCGCAAAACCGCTCTGCTTCATGCCCTTGCCCCCTTTCTAGAAAAGTTTTTTGACGGTGAAGGTGACGATGTTCTGCTCATAGGTCGACGAGCCGGTGCCGCCCGTGCCGCCGGTGTTTTTCTGATGCGTGAACATGTAGTCGACCCCGGCGGAGAAGCCGTCGGCGAATAAATATTTCAGATTCACGTCGGCGATCTGAGTTCTATAGCGCGTCGGCGAGTTCTATGAGTTCGTCGCGTTCCAGCGAAAAGGACGCGCCAATCACCCAACGGCGGCGCAATTCGTGGTCGACCCGCGCGATGACTTTGTTGCGCACCGCGCCCGGGCTCGGGGTGAAGAACGCCTCGTAATATTCGTGAATCCCGTTCACCGTCACATTGGTCAGGCGGGTCGGCCACCAAGACAGGGTGAGCTTACCGTCCGGTTCGCCGATCGTCCCGAAGCTCGGGTCGTCATAAGCCTGGCGCTGATAGCCGGTCTCGGCATTGATCAGAAAGACGGAATCGATGTCCCAGTCGACGCCGGCATCGGCCCGCACGCCGTTGCTGCTGCGCTGAAAGCCGGCCTGGTCGACTTGCTGGTCGTAGTCACGGACGTTCGGCCGGACCTTCAGATAAAGGCTGCGGCGGGGCGCGAAGGTGTGCCGAAAATTGGCTTCACCGAAGACTTCTACGTTGTCGCGGTCGCTGGTGACAATGGGACCGGTCGAACCTTGCAGCGGATCGTAGGTGACCCGATTGGCACCGACGCGCAGGTCGAGAAGGTTGCGCTCCGCATGGCCGATCACCACAGCGGCGTTGCCGCTATATAACTCATAGGTTGTCGGGGTTAGGCCTTGCAGGCCGGTCGGGTCGGTTCGCGGGTCGACGCGACGCTGCGCCTGACCGACAGCGATCAGTTGCACATCATCGTGCACCGAACTCGTAAATGTCGACTGCACCGAGCCTTCCCAGGCGTTCTCACTCGAATGCACCGCGTAAATATGGCCCGCCAACCAGCTTTCGATGTCGAGCGAATTCAGCCCCTTGGACCAATTGAGCGAGTTTCTGCCGGTGATCGTGCTGATCGCGTCCGCCTGCTTGCCGCTTGGGGTCGCGAAGATATTGTCGTTGAGGCTTTCGTCCAGTTGCAGGCTCGGCGTCAGCGTGAACGCGCCAATTTGCGCGCCGACCGGCAATTGGCGTAGGGAGAGGCGCTTGTCGAGCGAGATATCGGGGCCCGTGTTGTCCTGTCCGCTTTCGAAGACGCCGGGAACATAGTTCTGCGCCCGCAGCGGCTGGGCCAGCCCGAAAATCGCCAAGCCGATGACGGCGACGCCCGCGGATCGACCGCAATAGACGGCCCGCCTCGGCACGCGATGGGTCTCGGTTGTCATCAGCCGATCGCCATTATCGCGCGGTTTCCCCTTGTCCCCGGCACGTACGGTAACAGACATAGCGCGGCGGACGACAACATGGGTTAAGCCGCGCCCCACCGCCGCGGCTCAACTTCAAGTTAACACCTCGTTTCGCTGAATGTCCCCAAGTGCGACGATGTTGATGACAACCGTCAGCAACCGCCTAGCGGCGGACACAGGTCCTTGCCGATCTTGTCGGCGCCGATCTTTTCCTCACCCGGCTTCTGGTAGACCCGCACGTAGTCGACCTCAAGGCCCTGTGGAAAGGCCGCATTGTCGATACCGTGGCGCCCAGCCCATTTTGCCCCCCGATCGCCAGATTAAGAATCACATGGGCGTAACCGGCCGGGCTGCCGTCGTCATAGATCCATTTGTAACCAGCGGTTTCGACGATAAGTCCATCAACGAGAACACTGACCGTGTCGTCGGGCGCCCATAGAGCCGCAAAAAGATGGAAATCGTCGGCGAGGTTCGCAGGAGCCCGCCAATTGCTCCATTCGCCATTGAAATTCCGGTCGACATAGCGGATGTCGCCGGCCTGCGGTCCGTGCGAGATAAACCCGACATGGACCATCGAGGTCGTGTCCTCGATGCCGTTATTGGCGATCTCGGCGATATCGATCTCCGGCGGCCAGGCGATCTTGCCGTCGGAGGCGCGCGCCGCGCTGTTGAGCCAGAACGCCGGCCAAGTGCCGACGCCGCGCGGAACTTTCAACCGCGCGACAAAATAGCCGTATCTGAACGTCGATTTCGAACGAACCATCCCGGAGGAATATCCCCTGCGGCCCCATCCGCGCCGACCCGCCTTGCCATCAGGACCACGGAATGTCCCGTCATCACGTGGTTTCCCGCCTCGCGATAACGCTCCTGCTCGTCGTTGAGGAAGTCGCGCTGGCCATTGTCATAGATGTACCGGGTCCACCATTTCCGCGTGTCGAGACGGGCGCCGTCGAACTCGTCGCCGAACACCTTTACATAACCAGGGGGAGCGCCATCGCCGTCCGGCCGCGCTTCCACGGCTGCGCCGGGTGCTTGAGCATACGGCGTCGCGATCGCCCAGACGGATAAGCCGAACGCCACGGCGCCAAGTGCGACCGACAACGATCTGGTCATTCGAAAATCGATAAAATTTCGGCAAGATCGGAGTAACTGAAACAATGACTGAGGGATTTAGGTTCCGAATTCCGCGCATCAAGTACGTAAATTAACATTGGTTGATAATAGAAACCCGTAGTTGAGAAAAAATCCAGTTGGCGAATAAATTGTCGCACCCGGAACGTTCATTGGTCTGTTGCGGAACCAAGCGTTGCTTATCGCGTTTGGCCTCGGAACGCGGGGTTCCGCCTCGAGTTCGTCTTTAAGAACATGCGCCAGCCTCGTTCCCCATCCGGGAACATCTCCTTGGCTGGCTGCTTCCGACGAGAAAACGGTCGCAGGGGATGCGATGGTCTGGTGTCTTTTCGCGTTCGGGCTCGGCTTCTGCTGGCTCGGTCTCCACCCGTTCACGACCTATCCGCTCAGCCTCTGGCTGATCCGCGTGTTCCGGCGGCGTCCGCTGCAAACTTGCGCCGATACCCGCGAGACCTTCGCCTTGTGCTGCTGCGCCTACAACGAGGAGAGGGTGATCGGCGCAAAAATCGACAATTGTCTCGCGCTGCGCCAGACGCGCCCCGGCCTGCAGACGCTCTTTTACGTCGACGCGGCCACCGACCGCACCGCGGAGCTTCTGCGCGACCGCGACGTCACGGTCGATGTCTCGCCGCTGCGTGCCGGTAAGACCCATGGCATGAACCGGCTGACGGCGCTCGCCGACGCATCGGTTCTCGTCTTTACCGATGCCAACGTCATACTGGATATCGACGCGCTGACCAATCTGGAGCGCTATTTTGCCGACCCGTCGATCGGCTGCGTGTGCGGGCATCTGCGTTACGTCAATGCCGAGGCGGGCGCCACCGCTTCGCTCGGCGCCGCCTACTGGCGGTTCGAGGAGTGGGTCAAGCAGCTCGAAACCGACACCGGTTCGGCGATGGGCGCCGACGGGTCATTGTTCGCGATCCGCCGATCGCTGAGCCGGCCGGTCCCCGAGAACCTGATCGACGACATGTACGTCTCGCTGAGCATTCTATGCGACGGGCGGCGCGTCGTGCGCGCAGGCGATGTCAGGGCGTATGAACTGGCGGCGACGGTGTCGGGCGAAGAATTTCGCCGCAAGGTGCGCATCGCCTGCCAGGCATTCAATGTCCACCGCCAACTGTGGCCGCGGCTGCGTCGGCTCGATCGGTTGAACGTCTACAAATACGTCTCGCACAAATTGCTGCGCTGGCTGTCGGGCATCAGCCTAGCGCTGGGCGGCGCGTGTTTCGAGTTGGCGCTGGCGGTCGCCGGGTACGCGTGGATTGGTGCCGCCTCGCTGCTGCTGCTCGCCGCGGTGGCGTTGCTCGGCTGGCGGCGCTGGGGCCGATGGCCGGCGCGGCTGTGGGAGGTTTTTGGCGCCCTCGCCGGGACGGCGCTCGGCATTGTCTATTCGCTCCGCGGCGTCGAGTTCCGCGTGTGGACCCCCGCTCAGTCCGTTCGCGAAAAAACGGGCGGATCGTGATCGCGCAATGAAACGGCGAACCCTGCTGGGTGCCCTCCCTTGCGTCGCCCTCGGTCATTTCGCGCACGCCGCGATCCGGCCTCCGCCGCCCGCGTCGCGGCGGCTGAGCCTCTACAATGCGCATACCGGGGAGAAATTCGACGGACCGTACCGCGGCACGGATGGCGTGATCGGCTCGGCGGCGAGCGAACTTTCCGAGTTTCTGCGCGATCATCACTCCGGTGTCGCCGCGTCTGTGGATATCGGGGTGATCGACTTTCTCTGGGACATTCTCGCCGAGGTCGGCGCTACCAACGCCACGATCCTCTCGGCTTATCGCACGCCCGAGACCAACGCCATGCTGGCGCGCACGACTTTCGGCGTCGCCGAGCACAGTCTGCACATGTACGCCCGGGCGATCGATTTCACGATCGGCTCCGCGCTCGCCGAGGCGATGGCCGCGGCGCGCGGGATGCGGCGCGGCGGGGTCGGCTGGTACCCGCGGTCGCACTTCATCCACATCGACACGGGAACCGTGCGCAACTGGGAGCTCGGCGATGGCGACCTGCAGAACCTGCTGATCAGCCTGAAGAACGGGACGACCCAGCCGCACCTGCGGAATGCGGCACTGACCGGCCGCGCGCCGCCGGCCGCGCCGCCGCCACCGCCTCGCTCGCAATATGCCGGCGACAGCGCTGCCGACACGCTGATTCGTCCGTCAGCCTACACTACACAAGGTGCGACTGACCGATTGATCCGGTCGTCGCAATACACCAACAACCCATAGCCGCGCTCGGCCGGCGAGTGAAGGCAAGAGGTATGATGATAGTCTGCATTCTGGGACATCGCTTGGTGTCGTCCGGCGGGCACATCCTCAGCCGTCACGCAGGCGCAGCACCGCGCGGCCGTCGATGCGGCGGTCGCGCACCGCGGCCAACGCCTCGCCCGCCTTGTCGAGCGGGTACAGCGTCGCCGGCGCCGGCTTGACCAGGCCGCGCGCGTAGAAGTCGAAGAGCTCCGCGTAGCACGCCTTCAGCTCAGCCGGACGGCGGTAGCGGTAATCGGTGATCTGCAGGCCGCTCAGCTCGATGTTCTTCAGCAGAAGATAGTTGGTCTTGAGCGTCGGGATGCCGCCTGCGGCAAAGCCGATCACGACGAGCCGGCCGCACCAGGCGAGCGCGCGGATCGCTGCGTCGAACACCTCGCCGCCGAGCGGGTCGATGATGATGTCGGCACCGCGCCCGCCGGTCTCGGCGTAGACCTGCTCGCGCAAGCTGTCGCGCAGATTGGGATGCGACAGATCGATAATGGCATCGGCGCCGGCGGCGCACGCCGCCGGCGCTCGCTCCGGCCGCGAGATGCCGCCGAGCACCCGCGCGCCCATTGCCTTGGCGAGCTGCACCGAGGCGTGGCCGACCCCTCCCGCCGCGCCCAGCACCAAGACCGTCTCCCCCGCCGCGAGCCGGGCGCGGCTGCGCAGCGCCACCCAGGACGTGTCGTAGACCACCGCGAGCGAGGCCGCCTCGGCAAAGGACATGGCATCCGGCAGCCGGTGACATTGACTGGCGGCGACCGCGACCGCCTCGGCATAACCGCCGGTCTCGGCCATCGCCAGGACGCGATCGCCGACGCGCAAATCGGTGACGCCGTCGCCCAGCGCCGCGACGATCCCGGCCGGACCCTTGCCCGGGATGAAGGGCCGCGGCGGCAGGAACTGGTAGGTGCCGCCGACCACCAGCATGTCGACGTAGTTGATCGGCGCGGCATGGGTCTCGACCAGGACCTCGCCCGCGCCGGGCACCGGCGCGGCCGTCTCCCGCGCCCGAAGCGCCTCGGGCGGGCCCCAATCGCCGACAATGACCGCGCGCATCGTGTCAGACCTCCACCGGTACGGAACGAGCGAGGCGGACCGGCTCCGGCCGCGCCCGGCCTTCTTCCACCCAGCGGATCAGCTCGCGCTTGACGATCTTGCCGCTGGCGGTCAGCGGCATTGCGCTTAGCGGCAGGATGAACTCCGGCAGGTCGGCGGTCGGTACGCCTTCTGCCGCCAGATGCACGAGCAGCGTTGCCGGATCGAGCGTCGCGCCGATCGCCGGCACCACCGCAAGGCAGACCCGCTCGCCGAGCCGCGGATCGGCAAGCGGGAAGGCCGCCGCCTGCTCCACCGCAGGGTGCTTCGACGCCAGCGCCTCGATCGGCGCCGGGTGGATGTTGCGGCCGCCGCGGATGATGACGTCCTTCTTGCGCCCGGTGATGCGCAGATATCCGGCGGCGTCGAGGCAGCCGAGATCGCCGGTCATGAACCAGCCGTCGGCATTGAATACGGTCTCGGTTGCCGCCTGGTCGTCGAAATAGCCGAGCATCAGGCTGGCGCCACGGCCGCCGATCTCGCCGATTTCCCCAGGCGCGGCTCCGATGTCCGGATTGTCCTGGCGCCAGATGCGCAATTCATAGCCGTCGCAAGCCCGCCCGCTGGTTTCGATGACGCGCCACGGCGGATCGTCGGGCCGGGTGTATTGGTGCGAGCAGGTCTCGGTCATCCCGTAACCGCTTTGCGGCGTCACCCCGTGTTGCAGCAAGTCGGCGACGAGTTGCGCCGGCGCCGCCGCGCCGGAGATGCGGAAACCGCGCACCGCACTCAGCCGCCGCAATCCCCGGGCCCGCATCTCCGCCAGCAAGTCGATCGCGTGTGTCGGCACGCCAAACAGAAACGCTGCACCGGTCTCCTCGAGCCGGTCGACGAGGCTGTCGCCGCGCGGCAAATCGTGGACGACGAGTTCGCCGCCGCCGGCCAGCGCGGTGATCAGCGCGCCCAGCCCGAGATTGTGCGACAGCGGGCTCAGCGTATAGAGCACCGCGTCTTCCAGCGCCCAGTCGCACGCCATCATCCGCGCGCTGGCGAGCAGCGTGTTATCGCTATGCAGCACGCCTTTGGGCATTCCCGTGGTGCCGGACGTGAACGGCAGGTACATGATCTGATTGGGATCGCGGCTGGATGGCATCTCCTTGCGCTCAGCTGGCAGGTCGACGAAGGGCCGCGCATCCAACGGGCCGACGCGCCACATCCATTTGAGATAGTCGCGGTCCGCCAGCAGCGCGAAGATGTCGTGCCGGTCGGCGTCGGCGCCGTAACCCGGCCGAGCGATCAGCGCCGCCGCCCGCATCCGGTCCACCAGCGCGACGACCTGGCCCACCGTGTGGGTGCGGTGCAGCGAGGGACAGCAAACATAGCCGTTGCGCGAGCAAGCGAGCAGGGCGATCGCCGTCTCCACCCCGCTCGGCAGCCATACCGCGACACGCTCGCCGGCGCGCAAGCCGCGCGCGGCGAGATGACCGGCCAGCCGGTCCGCCGCCTCGACCAGCGCGCCGTAGGTCAGGTGGCGGTGCCGGTCGCGCACCGCCCATCGGCCGGAGACGTCCCGCGCATGGCGGGCAGCGATGCCGTACAACGTCTCGTCACCCCAATAGCCCGCGGCGGTGTAGCCGGAGATCATCGACGCGTTGAGCAGCGTCAGCAGCGGACCGGTCATGCACTGACTCGGCCGGCTGCGCGAAGCATGGCCTTGACCCGTTGCGGCGTCGCCGGGAGCCGGGTCACCGCGCCGGGAATGCCGATCGCGTCGTCGATCGCCGACGCGATCACCGCGCCGACCGGGGTGATCCCGCCCTCCCCCGCGCTCTTGATGCCGAGCGGGTTGAGCGGGCTCGGCGCATCCTCGGTCAGCAGGACATCGATCTTCGGCATTTCTCGTACGGTCGGCATCAGATAATCGGCAAAGGTGACGCTGAGCGGCTCGCCGCGCTCGTCGTAACAGAACTCCTCATAAAGCGCGCCACCCAGGCCTTGCGCCACGCCGCCGACAAGCTGCCCCTCGGTCAGCATCGGGTTGATCGCCCGGCCGATATCGTAGGCGACGAGATAGCGCTCCACCGCAACCCCGCCGGTCTCGCCATCCACTCGCACCACGGCGATCTGCACGCCGTAGGGGTAGGTCATGTGCGACGAGCGGAACCAGCCTTCAGCGCTGAGCCCCGGCTCACGATCGCCCAGCGTCGGCGAATCCGGGGCCAAGTGTCGCGCCAACTCGCCCAGCGATATCGAGGGACCGCCGGGCCGGTCGTGGTGGACAATCGTGCCGTCGATGATGTCGAGCCGGTCGGGTGCGGCCTGCAGCAATTCGCCGGCCATCTCCAACGCCTTGGTGCGCAGCTTTACTGTCGCGGCATGGGTCGCGCCGCCGGTCATCACCGAGGCGCGCGAGGCATGCGCACCGATGCCGAACGCAATGCGGTCGGTCTGCCCATAGACGACCCGCACGCAGCGGTAGTCGACGCCAAGGGTATCGGCGCAAATCTGCGCCATCGCCGTGGCAAACCCCTGCCCGACATTGGAACCGCCGGTGACCAACTCGACCGCCCCGGTGGCATCGACGCTGACGCGCGTGCCGTCGGCAGGGCCGAGCCCGCCCTTATCGACAAAAATTGCGATCCCGGCGCCGACCCGTTCGCCGGCAGCACGGCGATGCCGCAGCTCGGCCTGCAACGCCGGCCAGCCGATACGCGCCAGGGACTTATCGAGCAGCAGCGCGTAATCACCGGAATCGTAGACAAGGTCAGTGCCGAGAGCGTCGAGCGGCCGGGCGAACGGCATCTCGTCCTTGGTGATCAAATTGCGCCGACGCACCTCGACGCGGTCGAGGCCGAGCCGGTCGGCAACCGCATCCATCAGCCGCTCGCGGACAAAGCTGCCCTCGTAGCGTCCGGGTGCGCGATAGGTCGCCGCCGGCGTCTTGTTGGTCAGGCGGAAATGGCCGCAAGCACGGTAGGCCGGAATGCGGTAAGGCCCCGGCAGCATGCTGATGGTCATTTCCAGCACACGCGCACCGTGGGTGCGCACATAGGCGCCCTGGTCGAGGTAGAACTCGTCCTCCAGCGCCAGCACGCGGCCCTCGGCGTCCACCGCGACGCGGGCGCGATGACGCTGCTGGCGCGAGTGGTTCGCCGCCATCAGGTTCTCGCGCCGGTCCTCGATCCATTTGACCGGCCGGCCGAGCCGCATCGCCGCGAGGCAGACGAGGAAATCCTCCGGGTAGAGTTCGCCGCGAATGCCGAAGCCGCCGCCGGTATTGCCTTCCTTGAGCACGACCGCGGTGGTGCTGCGGCCAAACATGCGGGCAAGGCTGTCGCGGTTGCGGTGGGGCACCTTCGCGGCGCCGTAAAGCTCCAGCACGTCGCGCGAGCCGTCGTAATAAGCCAGCGCACCGCGCGGCTCGAGCGGCACGCCGCTATGCCGGCCGATTTCGAGATCGAGCGCAATGACCGCGTGGGCCGAGGCGAACGCAGCGTCGACATCACCGTAGCTTTCCCGCGCCACCGTGGCCTCGGTGGTGAGGGCCGCCTCGAAGCCGGCCGGCTCCGCCGCGGCGTCGAGCAGTGGCGCCAGCTCCTCGGCGTCGATCGTCACCAGGTCGGCGGCGTCTTCAGCGATGTAGGGGTCAGTCGCGAACACGGCGGCGACGGGCTCGCCGACATAACGCAGCCGCCCGCGCGCCAGCAGCGGCTGGCGGTAGGGACGCAGCCCTTCATTCGTCGGATCGCGGAAATCGATCGGCGGCAGGTCGGCGATGTCGGCGATGGTCCAGATCGCCGTCACGCCCGGCAGCGACAATGCGGCCTCCGTCTCCACCGCGCGCAAGCGGGCATGCGCGTAGGGCGATCGGACCACCCTCATGTGGAGTTGGTGCGGAAAGGAAATGTCGCCGACAAACCGGCCGCGCCCGGTGACGAGCGGGCGGTCCTCCAGCCGCGGCACCGAGCGGCCGAGCACCCCGGCCGGGCGGGTTTGCGGCGCTGCGGTCATGCCGGTTTGCCCCGTTCTTGCAGTACCGCGCGCACCGCCGCGACGATGTTCCGGTAGCCGGTGCAGCGACAGAGGTTCGACGACAAGACCTCCAACAAATCCTCGTCGCCAATCTCGGGCTCGCGCTCCAAAACGCCGGTGGCGAGCATCAGAAAGCCCGGCGTACAGAAGCCGCATTGCACCCCGTGATGCGCAATGAAAGCGTGCTGCAAAGGCGCCAAATCATCCCCTGCCGCGAGGCCTTCGATCGTGCGGACCACGACGTTCTGCGCCTGCACCGCGAACATCAGGCAGGCGCGAACCGGTTCGCCGTCGACCAGAATCGTGCAAGCGCCGCAAACCCCGTGCTCGCATCCCATATGCGTGCCGGTCAGCCCACATTCGTCGCGGATTGCATCGAGCAATGTGCGTCGTGGCTCCACGCGCAGCGGATAGTTACGGCCGTTGATGTTGAGCGTGACGTCGACGGGCGCGCTCATGCCCGTGCACCAGCAAAAGGGCAGGCCCGCGCCAGCGCGCGATAAACCATGGCCTGCGCCAGCTCACGGCGATACGGCGCATCAGCCTGCGCATCTTCCAATGGGTCGATTGCCGACGCCGCGGTAGCAGCCGCTGCCTGGAAGAGCTCCAAATCCGGCGCTTCGCCGTCGAGCAGCATCTCGGCAGCTTTCATCCGCCGCGGCGACGTCTCGACGCCACCGAGCCCGACGCGCGGCGCGGCAATCGCGCCATTCTCGACGCGCAGCACTGCCAGTGCCATCGCGAGCGCATAGTCGCCGGCGCGGCGGCTGAATTCGGCAAACCCGAAACGGGTGCCATCGGCAAGCAGCGGGAGCCGCGCCTCGCGCAGCAGGTCTTCGGGAGCGAGCGCCGTCTCCATCGCGCCGCGAAAGAAATCGCGCGCAGCCACCACCCGCTCGCCGCGCGCGCCGATGGCGACAAGCTCGGCGTCGAGCGTCGCGGCCACCAGGCACCATTCCGCCGCTGGGTCGGCGTGCGCCAGGCTGCCGCAGAACGTGCCGCGCATGCGGATCGGGTAATGCGCGATATGGCGCACGACCGCGGCCAGCACCGCTCCGAGCGGACCTGCGACGAATGGGCGATGAAACGCGGCGTGCCGCACGCCCGCGCTGATGTGCAGCGTGTCGTCACGTACCACGACTTCGTTCAGCCCGGCGATCGCATTGATGTCGATCAGATGTGCCGGTC
Organism: uncultured Alphaproteobacteria bacterium; assembly: GCA_963778385.1. Taxonomy (GTDB): domain Bacteria; phylum Pseudomonadota; class Alphaproteobacteria; order ATCC43930; family CGMCC-115725; genus DATARH01. The sequence continues at coordinate 15,359 of CAVZUA010000056.1, forward strand.
GCGCCAGCCGAAAGGCCATGATCGGGACGAGGCTCTGTCCGCCGGCCAACACGCGCCCATCTTGCGGCGCCAGCTCGGCGAGCAGGCCGACGGCATCCTCCACGGTCGGCGGTCGATGATAGGCGAAGGGCGCGGGCTTCACGGGCCTCCTTCATGCGACCGGGCGCAAGGACACGTCGCCGGAGCGCTACAACTCTACACCAGAGACACCGCTGGTCACTCCCGCCGGTTGAGGGTAGCTGGCGATCCGGTTTGCGCCCTCGGCGCGCGGTCTACGCGCCCTTGCCTCCGAGGGCGATGCACTCGATCTCCACGCCATTGCCATTGCTGAGCTGCAGGGCGCAGGCGGTACGGGCGGGCGGATCGACCGGAAAGAACTCACGCCACACAAGGTTCATCTCGTCGTAATCCGCGCTGTCGGCGAGCACGATCATGACCTTGACGACGCGGTCGAGCCCCGATCCGGCGGATTCGAGCATATGCGCCATATTGCGCAGGGTCTGGCGGATCTGATCGGCGATGGGGCCGAGGTTGCGCCCACCGGTAAGCGGGTCGACCGGGCCCATTCCGGAGAGAAAGATGTACTCGCCGGCACGGACGCCCGGCGAGTGCGGCAGATTGGCGTTGCGCGAGACGTTGAGCCTCGGGTTGGCCGGCTCGATGACGCTGCGTTCCAGGCGGTCGGCCATCGGCTTATCTCAGGGCGATGCAGTCGATCTCGACCTTGTGGCCGCCGATCAGCTTCGCCCCGCAGACCGTGCGGGCGGGCGGATCGAGAGGAAAGAACTCGCGGTAGACCGTGTTCATGTTGTCGTATTCCAGCATCGAATAGATCAGCACGTTCACCTTGACGACCCTCGCCAGCGAGGAACCGGCGGCGTCGAGCAGCCGCGCCATATTGGTAAGGATCTGCCGCGTCTCGACGGCGACGGTGCCGGGCGCCGGGCCGCCGGTGACTGGATCGACGGCGATCACTCCCGACAGAAAAATGAAGTGCCCGCCCCGCACCGCCGCGGATGCTGAGGCCGCCGGATGTTTCGGAGCGATGATCTCTCGTTCAAGTGCCATGCCGCCCCTGCCTATGCTGCTGCGATTACGTCGAGCATGACTTTGAACCCGGCTTCGATCTGCACGCTCATCACCGTGCGGGCGGGTGGCGCGTTGGGGACATATTGGCGGTAGAGCCGATTGAGCACGTCGTACTCGATCCGGTCGTAGATCATCGCGTGCACTTGCACGAGGCGGTCTAGCGACGATCCCGCCGACTCCAACAGCAGCGTGAGGTTCTCGAAAACCCGCCGGGCCTCGCTGGTCACCGTGCCGTGCTCGCGTTCGCCGGTGTCGGGATTGACCGCGACCATCCCGGAGCAAAAGATCAGCCCGCCGGCACTGATCGCCGGGCTCTGGTGATGGCCGTATTGCTGGCGCAGATCGAGGCCAGGAAGCGGGACTGGGACGACTTCGCGCATGGCGTCCTCACCGGCGAGGCGTTGGTTCACTCACCAGCATAGCGCCCGGCACGACGGTGTCCTTCACACTTTAATGGCCCGCCGTTGCCGTTTGGGCCTGCTTGCTGATCAGGAACAGCGCCAGGATGCAGAGAATCAGCGCAATGCCGAGCACAAAGAAGCAGTCGGAATAGGCCATCACAAAGGCTTCGCGGCGCACCTGCTGGGCCATTTCCGCCAGCGCCCGCATATGCGTGTCGCCCGCTCCGGATGGCGTCTTGGCCGTAAACGCTGCGGTGAAATTGTTGATCATCGTTGTGGTGCGCAGGCTGTTTTGCGACAGCCGCTCGCCGATGATCAACCGCCGCCGAGGCGAGCGCGAATTCGTAGGACTGCCGGTCGCGAATTTTCAGGTAAAGCGACCGCCGCGCCCAGGCCGCTTGCGGAATTAGAAAGCCGACGATGACCTCGCCCGGCAGCAGATTGGTTTCGACATGCGGCGTCTCACCCGGCTCGCGGTGCAGCGCTTCGACCTCGACGAGGCGGTTGCCGGCGGGACCGACGATCTCGGCCACCGCGTCGAGCGCTACCAGCGCCTGCGCAAAATCGCCGGGATACGTGGCGATGCAATTCGCGCTGACGCCGAGCACAGCGTGCTTGCGATTGACGCCGTCGAGCGCGGCGCAGCGCTACCCGGCTCGCGCTTGTTGCACTGGCTCCAGGACGGGTCGCGGAAGTAGGTGCAGCGGGTCCGCTGCAGCACATTGCCGCCGAGCGTCGCCATGTTACGCAGTTGCGGGCTGGCCGCCAGTTCGAGGGACTGCGCGAGCACCGGGAAGCTGTTCTTGACCGCCGGATGCTCGGCAGCGTCCGCCATCGTTACAAACGCGCCGAGATAAAGCGCATTGTCGCGCTGCTCGATACGACGCCCCACGGGACCAAGATCGCGGATGTCGACCAGCATCTCCGGCTGCATCACATCGAGTTTCATCAGGTCGAGGATCGTCGTCCCGCCGGCCAAAAACTGCACCGGCGCCAGCGTCGGCGGCACCGGACGCGTGGTCCGGCTGGAGGTGCCGACGGCTTCGGCGAGGTCGCCTGCGCGCTGATAGAGGAAGGGGCGCATGGTCAGCTCCGCATCTCGTCTTTGGCTTGGTTGACTGCCTGGACGATGTGCGGATAGGCCGCGCACGGGCACAGATTGCCGCTCATATGCTCGCGGATTTCGGCGTCGCTGCCGGCATGCCCTTCGCTGATGCAGCCGATCGCCGAGAGCATCTGTCCCGGCGTGCAATAGCCGCACTGGAACGCATCCTGATCGATAAACGCCTGTTGCATCGGGTGCAGGTTGCCGTCGGCGTCGGCGAGGCCCTCGACCGTTGTGACCTTGCCGCGCACCGCGATGGCGAGCGTCAGACAGCCCAACACGCGCTTGCCGTCGATCAGCACCGTGCAGGCGCCGCACTGCCCGTGGTCGCAGCCCTTCTTCGCGCCGGTCAGCCCGAGATGCTCGCGCAACGCGTCGAGCAGCGTGGTTCGTGGATCGACCGTCAGATGGCGAGGCTACCTTTCCTTGAAGCGAGTTCGATCAAACTCGGCGGCCGGCGCCCATGGCAGAGGCGGCTAGCCTGTCTCGTAAAGCACCCCTGCCCCCAGAAGGTTCCGTAATTTCAGCCGGCGGTTTCTTTCGGCTGGGACGATCTCGCCGCTCGAATGTTGGTTGAAGCGCAAGCTCTGCATTCAATCGGGATCGGTTCGATGGCGCCGCCGCGCGCGACCTATCGCCTGCAATTTCATCGCGGGTTCACACTCCGCGACGCCCTCGCCCTGGTGCCCTATCTCGCCGGGCTCGGGGTCAGCCACATCTATGCCTCGCCGCTCACCGAGGCGCGGCCGGGATCGACCCACGGCTACGACATCGTCAACCATCAGCGGCTCAACCCGGAGATCGGCACCGAGGAGGAATTCCAGGCCTTGGCGGCGGCGCTGCGCGAACGCGGCATGGGACTCGTCCTCGACATCGTCCCCAACCACATGGGCGCCGGCGCCGACAATGCCTGGTGGGTCGACGTGCTCGAATGGGGCGAAGACTCGCCCTACGCACGGTATTTCGACATCAATTGGCAGGACGGTCGGCCGGATTTGCAAGGCCGCGTGCTGCTCCCGGTGCTCGGCGACCAGTATGGCGCGATCCTCGAATCCGGACAGATCGAGCTGCGCTTCGATGCCGCGGAAGGCAGTTTCAACTTCTGGTATTACGAGCACCGCTTCCCGGCATCGCCGCTGTCCTATCCGCGAATTCTCTCGGCCGGCGGCGCCACGTTGAGCCCCCTCGCCGCCAAGTTCCTCGCCGCATGGGATGGGGGACGGCGGACGCGGGAAAAGACGGCTGCGGCGAAGCGATGCCTTGCCGAAGCGGCGTGCGAACCCGCGACGGCCGAGGCGATCGACGCCGCCGTGCAGTCGTGGCGCGGCGATCCGGGCGATCCCGCAACATTTCGGCCGCTGCATCGCTTGCTGGAAGCGCAGGCCTATCGCCTCGCTTACTGGCGCGTCGCCGCCGACGAGGTCAACTACCGGCGGTTTTTCAATATCAACGATCTCGCCGGTATCCGCGTCGAGCTGCCCGAACTGTTCGACGAGACCCACCGGCTGGTATTTGCCATGGCGGCCCGCGGCGAAATCGACGGGGTGCGCATCGATCATATCGACGGCCTGTTCGACCCGGCCGCTTATCTCACCGCGTTGCGCCAGCACCTCCCCGACCGTTACGTGATCGTCGAAAAGATCCTGGCGCGCTACGAGACGCTGCCGGGTTGGCCGATCGACGGCAGCACCGGCTACGATTTCGTCAACCAGCTGCTCGGGCTCTTTGTGGACCCCGCGGCCGAACAATCGATGCCGCGGCTTTATCGGCGCCTGACCGGACGCGCGGCCGCCTTCGACGCCGTCCTCTACGATGCCAAGCGGCGCATCATGGAGGTCAATCTCGCCAGCGAGATGAGCGTGCTGGCGCGGCGCTTCCATCGCCTGTCGATGAGCGACTGGCGCACCCGCGATTTCACCCTCAACGGGATGCTGGCGGCGCTGCGCCGGGTGATCGGGGCATTTCCGGTCTACCGCACCTATGTGTCCGAACGCGGCGCCGGCGCGGACGACCGGCGCTATATCGACTGGGCCGTGGCGCAGGCGAAAAAGCAGGCGCGGACCGCCGACACCAGCATTTTCGACTTTCTCCATCAGGTGCTGAGCGGCGAGGCGTCGGGCAATCTGCACGGCGCCGACGTGGTTCGCACAGCCATGCAGTTCCAGCAGGTCACCGGCCCGGTCATGGCCAAGGCGGCCGAGGACACTGCGTTCTACCGCTATTTTCCCCTGCTCGCGCTCAACGAGGTGGGCGGCGATCCGCGCCGTTTCGGGCTGTCGCTGTCGGGCTTCCACCATGTGATGCGCGAGCGGGCGCGCGACTGGCCGCGCACGATGAGCGCCACCGCGACGCACGACACCAAGCGCGGTGAAGACGCGCGTATCCGGCTGGCGATGCTGTCGGAGATGCCGCGGTTATGGGGCCAGTGCGTGACGCGCTGGCTGCGTCTCAACCGCTCGCGGCGCGGCGAGATCGACGGCGAGACCGTGCCCGACCGCAATGTCGAGTACCTGTTCTACCAGACGCTGGTCGGCGCCTGGCCGCCCGACCTGCGGCCGGACGATATCCCTGCGATGCAGGAATTCGCCGAGCGGATCGGCGCCTACATGATCAAGGCGGTGCGCGAGGGCAAGGAGGAATCGAGCTGGAGCAACCCCAGCGAGACCTATGAAGCGGCGTTAGCCCGCTTTGTCGCCACCGTATTGGATGCCTCGCGGCCCAACGCCTTCCTCGCCGATTTTCACGGCTTTATCGAGTCGATCGCTCGGCTCTCGGCGATTTCGTCCTTGGCGCAGCTGGCGATCAAGCTGACCGTGCCCGGCGTGCCCGATGTTTATCAGGGCTGCGAGCTGTGGGACTTCAGCCTCGTCGACCCCGACAACCGCCGCCCGCCCGATTGGGAACAGCGCCGCGCCTTGCTGCCGATCATCCGCCAGTTGGAGCCGTCCGCCCTCGTCGCCGATTGGCGTGACGGTAGGGAGAAGCTGTTTCTTGCCGTCCGCCTGCTGGATTTGCGGCGGGAGCGGCCGGCCCTGTTTGCCGAAGGCGGCTACGTGCCGCTCTACGGCGAGGGCGGCCGGGGCGACGACCACCTTTGCGCCTTCGCCCGGCAACGCGACGACACCACATTGGTCGTGGCGGCGCCTCGCCTGGTCCACCGGCTTTGCCGCGGTGGCGAAGCCGCCGACTGGGGCGCCATCACACTGCCGTTGCCGACCGCCGGGCCCTGGCATGATGTCCTCAGCGGGCGCTGCTACGGCGAACGCGAGCGTATTCCCGCCGCTGAGTTATTCGCCGATTTTCCGATTGCGGCATTGTTGCATACCGCTGATTAAATAGTGAGCCGCAGTCTTTTGTCGTTTTCCCGACATAATATACATTTCTCGGATAATTTACTTTGCACAAATAAATTTTCAGATAGCCATCCCTGTTTTTTTCCTTCTCACTTTTTGAACCATGAGGCGGACCGATGGTTTGTCTTCGACAAGAGCTTTGGAGGCAAACAATGGCTACAGATGCTTCGGTGCGTGAGACCACGCGCCTGATCTCCAGCGACAAGGTGGAGGGATCGTCGGTCCGCCGCAGCAACGGCGACAAGATCGGCACGATTGAGCACGTCATGCTCGACAAACTCGGCGGCCGGATCGCCTACGCGGCGATGAGCTTTGGTGGTTTTCTCGGTCTCGGCTCCGAGTACCGGGCGCTGCCGTGGAGCGCGCTGCGCTACAACCCGGACCTCGACGCCTACGAGCTGAACGTCACCGACGATCAGTTGCGCAATGCGCCGCTGGCGACGACCGATTTCTTCGAGACCGGCATCGCCGACCGGACCTGGGAAGACGACATTCACCGCCATTACCGCGCGGCGCCTTACTGGTAAGCCGCCGCAGCTTCAACCAGTCTCGGGCGCGGAGCGGCCGTACGGCCGCTCCGTTTTTTGCTCATACTTGGGGTTTGCGGACCGCCGGACCCGCACCATAAATGAGGCCATTCGGCTCGGGGGCAGGCACAGGATGGATACCGAACCCGATCGCGTTCGATCGTCGATTATCCGTCGCTTGCCGGTGGGCGCCGAAACCCAGCCAGGCGGCGGCGTGCACTTCCGCCTATGGGCGCCAGCCGCCGCTGAAATGTGGCTCGACATCGATGGCGGCGGCACACACCGCATGTCGCCGGAACCGAACGGCTACGTTGCCGCATTTATTGAAACCGCCGGCGTCGGTGCACGCTACGGATTCCGACGCGATGGCGACGAGAGGCGCTTGCCCGACCCAGCATCGCGTTTTCAGCCCGAGGGCCCGCACGGGCCGTCGGAAGTCGTCGACCCCGCGACGTTCGCCTGGGCTGACGCGGCGTGGCGCGGCATCCCGCCCGAGCGGCTGGTCATTTACGAGATGCATGTCGGCACGTTCACCCCGGAAGGCACCTGGGCGGCGGCGATGCGGCATCTCCCGGCGCTTGCCGAACTGGGCATCACCTGCATCGAAATGATGCCGGTCGCCGATTTCCCCGGCCGCTTCGGCTGGGGCTATGACGGCGTCGATCTGTTCGCGCCGACGCGGCTCTACGGCCGGCCCGACGACCTGCGCCGCTTTGTCGACCGCGCTCATGCGGTCGGCCTCGCGGTCATTATCGACGTCGTCTACAACCATCTCGGGCCGGACGGGAATTATCTGACGACCTTCGCGCCGGCTTATCTCACCGACCGCCATCCCAATGAATGGGGCAGCGCGATCAATTTCGACGGACCGGATTGCGCGCCGGTGCGCGAATTCTTTATCGCCAACGCCCGATACTGGATCGAAGAGCATCATTTCGACGGGTTGCGCCTCGACGCGACGCAACAGATTTTCGATGGCTCCAGCTCTCATATCCTAGCCGAGATCGGCCGCGCGGTACGCGAAGCCGCACCGGGCCGTGCGACCTTCGTCGCCGCCGAAAATGAGACGCAGACGGCCCGCCTAGCTCGTCAGGTCGAGAATGGCGGCTACGGTCTCGACGCGCTGTGGAACGACGACCTGCACCATTCGGCGATGGTCGCCGTCACCGGCCGGCGCGAAGGCCATTACAGCGATTTCTTCGGCAGAGCCCGCGAACTTGTCGCCGCGGCCAAGCACGGTTTTCTGTACCAGGGCCAGCATTACGCTTGGCAGCAGCAGCCGCGCGGTACCGCCGCCCTCGATCTGCCGCCGAGCAAATTCGTCACCTTTCTGCAGAACCACGACCAGGTCGGCAATTCCGCCAAGGGGCTGCGCGGCCACCAGCTGGCAAGCCCGGGAAGCTGGCGGGCGATCACCGCATATTGGCTGCTGTCGCCGGGGATTCCGCTGCTGTTCCAGGGGCAGGAGTTCGCCGCCTCTGCGCCCTTCCTCTATTTCGCCGACCACAGGGGCGAGCTTGGCGACGCGGTAAGGAAAGGGCGTGGCGAATTTCTCGTACAGTTCGCCAGCATTGCCGGCGCCGAGATGCAACGCCGCCTGCCCGATCCCGGCGATCCCGCAACCTTTCGGCGCTGCGTGATCGACTGGGCGGAGCGCGAGCGGAATGTCGAGGTCGTGGCGCTGCATCGCGATCTGCTCGCGCTGCGCCGCGAACTGTTCGCTGCCGGCGCGCCGTCGCTCGACGGTGCGACGCTCGGCGACGATTGCTGGTTCCTGCGCTGTTTCGCGCCGCGCGGCGAGGATTGGCTGGTGATCGTCAATCTCGGTCGCGACCGCCTCGAGACCAGCATCCCGGAGCCTCTGCTCGCCCCGGTCGCGGATCGGACCTGGCGGCTGCGCTGGTCGAGCGAGCATCCCGACTATGGCGGCGGCGGGGTCGCTGACCCTTTCCCCGACGGCCAGTGGTGGTTTCCAGGACAGGCGGCGATCGTCCTGGTTCCCGGCGAAGCCGCCAAGCCGGCCCGCGCACCGCATCGCCGCCGAACCGCTTGACGGCGGACGCGGCTTGACCCGAGGCCGGGCAGCGATCAGCTTGCCGCGGCCATGAGGCGCGTTCCGTGATTCAAGAGGCCCCTGTCGCGGTCGATCAGCCGCTGGTCAGCGTCGTCATCCCGGCTTACAACCGCGCCCATCTGATCGGTCGAGCGATCGGCTCAGTGTTGGCGCAGACCTACCGAAATTTCGAGATCGTCGTGGTCGACGATGCCTCGACCGACAATCTTGCCGGCGCGCTATCGCACATCGCGCATCCTGAGCTCCGCTGCATCGCCCATTCGCACAATCGCGGCGCGGCAGCGGCGCGGAATACCGGCATCGCAGCGGCAACCGGCGAATACGTCGCGTTTCTCGACTCGGACGACGTTTGGTATCCGCAAAAGCTCGCCGTGCAAGTCGCCGCGATGCGCGACCAACCGCCGGACGTCGTGGGTACGGTCTGCGCCTATGACTGCGTCAAGACGGGTCAGCCGCCGCGCCGTATCGTTCCCGACTGGACGCCCCCGACTTTCGCGCGCGCCCAGTTGCTCGGCTGCACCTGCGGGCCGGGAACGACCTTGCTGTGCCGCCGCGACATTTTCGCGAAGATCGGGCCGTACGACGAGACGCTTCGCCGGCTGGAAGATTGGGACTGGCTGCTGCGCCTCGCCGAGTGCGGCTACCGGCTGCTGGGCTCCGGCGACGTGCTGGCTTGGGTCGCAGTCGGCGCCGGCGCGGCCCGCAGCGACATCGACGCGGCACTCGGACGGATACGCGAGCGTCACGCGGCAATCATCTCGTGTGAGGGTGCGGCGTCGCACCGCTGCTTTGCTGCGACGCTGCATCTCGAAGCCGCCGCCGCGGCATTTGCCGAGCGGGCCTACGGTGCCGCTGCGATCGACATGGCGCGGTCGCTTGCGCTGTACCCGATGCGCGGCGCCGATTTCTACCGGCATCTGGCCCGGCGGATCGGCTGGGCCTGCGGCCTGCGCGGTGCGGGGGCCGCTCAATTGCCGCCGGCGACTTCCTCCTTGTAGCGCGCGACCACGTCTTCGACCGGTCCGATCGCCCGCACTACGCCCTCCTTGAGATAGACGGCGATGCGGCACCATTGCTCGATCAGCTCGAAAGAATGCGAAGCGAGCACGAGGATGCTGGAATGCTCGACAAATTCCTCCATTCGCCGCTGCGCCTTGGCCAGAAACTGCGCATCTCCGGCGGCAAGCCACTCGTCGAGGATCAGGATTTCCGGCCGGATGCACGTCGACACCGCGAAGGCGAGGCGCACCATCATGCCGGCCGAATAGGTGCGTACCGGCATGTCGAGATAGGCGCCGAGCTCGGTGAATTCGGCGACCTGGTCGATCCGTTCGCGCATGTCTCGCGGATGGATGTCCATATAGAGGCCGCGCAGAATGATGTTTTCGCGCCCTGTCGCATCCTGATTGAGCCCGACGGACGAATTGATCAGCGCCGTCGTTTGTCCGGAAATGTGGATGCGTCCCTGGGTCGGCTTATAGATCCCGGCCAGCACCTTGAGCAGCGTGGTCTTGCCAGCGCCATTGGCGCCGATCAACCCGAGGCGCTCTCCATTCGTGATGTCAAAAGTGATGTCGTGCAGCGCGCGCACCATCACACGGTCGTGCGCGTCGTGCGCCAGGTTCCCGCGCGTGCCGCCGGAAATCAGCGCCTTCTTCAGCGAGCGAGCTCCCATCTGATAGATCGGGAACTCGACCGAGACATTGCGCAGATTGATCGATGCCATCGCCGCGGCGCGCTAAATCCAGTAGGCGATCCGCTCACGGAAGCGGACAAAGAACAGAAAGCTGCAGAGCCCGCCGCCTAGCACGCAGGCGATCAAAATCGGCCAGGATGTCGGCTCGGGCGCCACGCCGAGGAGCGGCGCACGCACGACGTCGATCCACGCGAAAAACGGGTTCAGCCGAAGCACGTCCCGCAAATTCTGAACAGCGTCCAGCGGCCAGAAAACGGGCGTCAGGAAAAACAACACCTGAACTACATTTGAGACAATCGGCGGGATATCGCGGAACCGGGTGCTGATCGCGCCAAGCAGCAGGCTGATCCACAGGCCGTTCAAACTCAACAGGATCAGCCCCGGCACGATTTCGACAAGACTCCACCCGACCGGCACCTTGAAAATGACAATCCCGAACGGGACGATGACCACGTTGTGCGCGAACACGATCAGATTGCGGTAGACGACCCGGTACGCCTGCACCGAGAACGGCAGCGGCACCTGTTGGATAACATCGCGCGCCTCGGTGAACGTGCCGCACGCCTCGTTGATCGTCCCGGAGACGAACTGCCAGACCAGGATTCCCATCATGATGTAGGGGATGTAGGTCATCGGATCGACGTGAAACAGCTCGGCGTAGATCGAGCCCATCGCGGCAATCAGGATCAAATTCGTCAGGGTGACCCAGAACGGGCCCAGCACCGAGCCGCGGTAACGCAACTTGATGTCCTGATACGCCAGCCGGGTCCAGATCCAGCTGCGGGTCAGCCCTGCGGCAAGATCGGCGATGGCCTCGCTGAACCAAGTCGCTGGCGCGGGAAGCACCATGTCGCGTTCGATCGGTGATGCTGCCGGCTCCGAAAACGCTTGATTAACAGACATTTCGCTTCGTCGATCTCGACCTGGTGCCGCATCGCGGCAGCGCGAGACGGCATCGAGCCGCCCTTTGATCCGCGAGGCCTGTAGCATAGGCCTCCTTGGCTGTCGACCCTCCGGCAGGGGGTGGGCGGCGCGCCCGAGTTGCTCCCCCGCTAAAGGTCGGGGTTGACGACCGTCAGAACGCCATCGTTCGTATCGAAGCCGCCAAGGACCGTTTCGTGGTGCGCATTTGGCTCAAAGCTGAAGACAATCTGCCAGCCGTCGCGGGCAAACAATTCGTGCAAGGCGTGGTGCACGTCCTTGCCGTGCGTCCCGATGTGGATGCGGCGTACCTTCTCGCGCAGCAACCCGATGAACGGCGGAAAGACGTTGATTTCCGACTGTTGGATGTCGGATTCGAGGTAATCGACGCGCGGGAACGGCGCCAGCAGCTCACGCAGCGTCAGCGCGCTGACGAGCTTGATCTCGGCCTGGAGGTCGATGTCCCGACCGAGGGGACGGATCAGTCCCGTGGTGTTGTGCAGCAAGAGATTGCGGAGCGCCGCTTCCGTAGCATCATGGCCGGCTACTGTCAGCGCGTCGACATACTGCTCGCGTGCCTCGTCGTTGTTGCTGGCGATCGCATTTTGCGCGCCGCTGCCGGAAGCGCCGACCGGGAAGAGCACCGGCGCGATATCGGCCGCGACGACATGCGGCACCAGCCAATGATCCTCCGGTTCGAGACCGTTGTCGCGAAAATGGCACTCGGTGCGCGCGTAATTCTCCGGCACCGGTTCGACCGCGACGAGCATGCACGGCATCGGGTTGAGCTGTTGCAGCACACGGTAGCTGCAGACGGCCTGCGCGCCGTAATTGGCGCCCAGCGTCATCATGACAAAACGTCCCCTCGCCTCGCGGGCGGCCATGACCCAGTTGGCCGCCTCGAACCAGACCTCGCCATCCGCGATCACCGGGAGGCTCGTATAGACCAGCCGGCCGACGTCGCTAGCAACCATCAGACGGAAGCGCGGGTCATCAATCTCATTGGTGAACTCCGCCGCGGTCATCGCGCCAGAGAAGTCGACCAAATAGCCGCCTGGAACATGGCCGCTCCATGGGATCACGCCATCGAATAACTCGGCGTACCGTCCCATATCGTTGATCCGCGAGAGCCGATAACCGTGGCTCTTTCGCTGGCGCCGCACGATTGCGCCGGCCGTCTCATGGGCTTCCGGTTCGACCGTAAGGCGCACCAGGATGCTCGAGATGACGCGGCGCGCGTTGGATGGATCTTCGGCGCGCAGCGAACTGACGACATTGGCGGTCAGCGCCGGCACACCCCATAACGCGGCTCGCAGCCACGTCAGCGGCGCGAATTTGCGGCCACGCGAAAAAAGGTCTTCGGCCGCCCGCGCACAGCCGATGTTCATCCACCGCCGCCACCAACCGACCGAGACTATACGACAGTCCGCCACGGCCAGCCCCGTCGAAGCCAAAGCCGCAAAGCGCGTCGCATAAGCGCGGCCGGCATGATTAAGATCGATCGCACCGTCGGTGTTCAGCATCGCCAAAACGATTTGCCCACCCGGCCGCAACACCGCGGCAAGCCGCCGCAGCCTCGGCTCGATCTGGCCAAAATCCTCGTTGACCAGCCCGATGAACGCCGCATCGTATTTTTTGTCGCCGATCCCCAGGATCGCCTGGTTTGGCGATGAGGCGCGGAGGGAAAACGGCATCGCATCCGGCACTCTGCGCCGCAACGCTTCGCCGATACCTGTCGCATCGCCTGTCTCGATCAGCAAACTCGAGGACAGGTCGGTCAGTCCCTCGCAAGCGGCCATCAGCACCCGGTAGTCACGCCGGCGCGGGTGCAGGCGGCTTACGTAAGGCACCCTGCCGACGAAGGTCGTCCGCAGCCAGCGAAGCAGGCGTGTGACCGGGCCCGCAGCGACCGGATGGCGCTGTCCTGTCGCAGCGTGGAGCGCGGCAATCGCGCCAATCCAGTACGGATGATTGCGAAGGGGCTGCTCTTTCCCCAGCCGCGGCGTTACGTCCCGAATGAATTTGTCGGCCTCGGCCAAAACGGGCAGCGACGCCGGCAAATCCTCGGCGTGGAAGACGATGGTGTGCTTGGCATTGAGTCGATGCCGGGGATTGGTCCATTCCGACAGGCACGCGGCAAGCTCGTCGATGGAATGAGGACCAAGTCGGATGAAATGCGATTCATGGTGAAGTGGCTGGACTTCGGCGACGAAGTAGTCGTCGGAGTCGGTGAGGATGACGACATTTCCCGCCGGGCACATCTCGGCCACGAACGAGTAGTCGGACGCCGAGCCGATCACGAAATCGGTCGTCTGCGGCCGGATGCAGATCTGGTGCAGCAGATAAAACCGGCCGATCAGCGTATTGCGGTCGACCCGCCAGAACAGGCGGTTGGTATGGGCGTTGTGATAGAGCGGGTAGTTGACGGTATTGGCCAATGTCGCCGGATGCAGGCACCCGAGCCCCCAGCGCACCATCTCCCGCGCCCCGAGCGACAGAGCCTCGCCGGCAGCGGCTAGGCGTGCCTGGAGCCACGGATCGGCGGCGTCCTCGTTAAGCTGGAAATTGCCCGCCTGAATCGCGTCGGCGCCGTCCAGCATGCGCGCGGCGATCGTCGCGAGCGACCCGTCGGCCATCACATAGTCCGACACGAGGAAGACAAAGCAGGTGTCGAGCATCACCTCGCCTTCGCGGCGCACGGCCCGTTCCCAGGCCAGCGTCGTCGTCGTCGAATGGTTGCCCGACATGATGAGGTCATCGATGGGCAGGAATTCGACCGCACAGACCTGCCGCAGCCGCAGATAGGCGCGATGCGCCCGGATCGTCTTCTCGTCCTCTTTCCGCGTCAGAAAGACGAAGCGGGTCGGCAACGCCCTGGCGAGCGCCGGCAGATTGCCGTCCGCCAGCAAGGTCAGCAGACTGCACTCGAGAAATTGCCTGATATAGCTTTCGCCCCAGACCGGAAGGAGGACGCAAAAACCCCGCGGCGCCGCTCGCCGGTTTGTCTCGACCGGCGAAATGTCGCGATCGACGGGGATTTTTTGAACCGCTTCTTGCGTATCTAGTACCAACGCTGTCTCCGTTCTTATCGACCGGGTTTTTCTTTAACGGTCGACGGCGCGGACGCACGGACTATGGGCATCGACGCAGCATATCCCTCGGAAAGGCCGTTAGATCAGCGCCGAGCAAGCTGTTACGCCGACGTTATCGCATCGCCGTGTTTAATCAAGTTCGCGGGCGAGCATCAGGCGCGCCTTTTCAAGCTGTCTGGCTTCGACCGTTTCACGGTCGTCCGCGACACCGGCGAGTACCCGCCGGGCCCACCGCTCGGGCAGGAACTCGTTGAGCAAGATCAGACACCAGACGACACGGATCGCCGGGAAAAACAGCTGCTGGCGCTCGGGGAATCGCGGGTCGGTCGGGCACAGGGCGGCGGCAACGCGTTGGCGGTAGCGCCGCGCCAGCACCGGGCTTAGCGACATGCCGGCATGGAGCATGACGTCGGTCACGGCTTTTGCCGGCTCGTCCCAGCCGAAATACTCGAAGTCGAGAAAGGCCAATCTGCCGTTCGGCCGCCGCAGCGCGTTGTGAAAGCCGAAATCGGACGGGCTGAGCACGCGATATTGCTGCGGCAGCACGCCGTCAAAATCCAGCTCGGCTTCCGCGCAGCCGCGTCGGAGCCCCTCCACCGCGTGCGCCACGGCGGGCGCGAGACTTGTCGACACGAGATGCGCAACCGGCGTCCCAGGGGCGATCACCGCCTGGAGTCGATCCAGGCGCTGTTCGAGCTGCCCGGCGACACGCGCCGGCGACAATGCGGGCGTCGCACCCGCCGGCAAGGCTTCCGCATCGGTGCATTCCCGCAATTGCTGCAGCCGGATGAAGAAATCGGCCAGTTCGTCGACTTCCGCGATGCCTGCCGGGCCGGGCGGCGTGCCGTCGATCCATTCGTAAGCCGCGCAGTGCCGCTCGGGATCACAGGCGATTGGCCGGGGTACCTCGGCGACGCCATAACGAGCAAAAAACGAGAGCGCGCCGAATTCGTGGCCCAAGCGATCGCGCTGATCCTCCGCCTGTATCGGATAAATCTTGAGGACCGCCCGCGACTCGCGTCCCACCAGCCGGAAGACGCGATTGTTGCCGCCGCGACGCACCGGGACGGCCGATAAGACCGGCCAGCCGACAAGTTGAGACGCAACGTCGGCAATCTCTTCGGGTTCGGCGTGCGCCAGGTTCACCCGAAAACCATCGCGGTTATGTCGCGCCAATGCGCCAAAGCACCAGGACGTTGTCCCGCCGCCTCGATGCCGCCGGTAAACAGGATGCCGGTGACGGCTGGTGGGAAATCGCCGTCTTCGAGCACCTCGGGCAGGTCGTCGATAAAAACGTCGACGCCAAGCGCGCGGATCGCGGCGATCTTTTCAGCGCGCGTCGCCGCGAATGTCACGTTGCCGCTCGGAATGCCAAACCCATCCGCATGGAAGAAGCCCTGCATCTCCATCCATTCACGCGCCGCGTCACGCAGGTTCACGCGATCGGGATCGTAATGCCCGAATTCCGTTTTGTGGCTGACGATAAAGATGTCGCACCCGGATTCGCGTGCCCGCCGCAAGAAGAGGTCCGCGCCGTCAAACAGCACCGCATCGCGCACCCCTTTGCCGTACACCACGCCTTGAAGCCGCTGCCAGGCCAGCTCTCCATCCGGCAGGCCGCGGATCGCTTCGCGAACCGCGGCCTTGGTGCGGATCGCCGACGATTCGATCAGCCCATGCGCGACGGCCAGGCCGCAAAACACCCCATCGTAATTGATCAAGGTATTATCGAGGTCGATGCCGATACGCTGTCTCTCGGCCATCCGTATAACCCGGCTTCATCGGTGACGACGGAGATAGCGGGAAACGCGGAGCCGCTGTCAAGCGTGCCCTGGGCCATAAGTTGGCCTGCCCCTGGCTTGATCGGGTGGTCGAATCTGTGCATGGTGCGGCGGGGCAACCTCGGACGATTTTAACATGGCGAATGATGTCGCGCCTTCGGTGCGGCTGAACCTCAGCCCGCCGCTCGACGAGCGTTCGGTTTATTTACGACATCTGGTGGTGCGGACGCTCGATGGCGGCGCGCGCGGGCATGTCGGCTCGTCGCTCTCGCTGCTCGAAATCATGCGGGTGCTGTACGACGACGTGCTGCGCTTTCGCGCCGACGACCCCGCTTGGGAAGAGCGCGACCGGTGCATCCTGAGCAAAGGCCATGGCTGCATCGGGCAATACGTGATGCTGGCCGAAAAGGGTTTTTTCCCGCACGAGACGCTCGACACGTTCTGCCGCCGCGAATTGATCCTCGGCGGCCACCCCGAGGCCGGCAAGGTGCCGGGTGTCGAGGCATCGACGGGGGCGCTCGGACACGGCCTGCCGATCGGTGTCGGCCGCGCGATGGGGCTGCGCATCAAGGGCAACAAGGCGCGCGTCTTTGTCGTGACCGGTGACGGCGAAATCAATGAAGGCTCGGTGTGGGAAGCGGCGCTCTCCGCCTCCAAGCATCGGCTCAGCAACCTCACCGTGATGATCGATTACAACAAGATCCAGTCTGCAGGCCCGACTGACGAAATCCTGCCGCTCGAACCGCTCGCGGATAAGTGGCGCGCCTTCGGCTTCGGCGTCGCCGAGGTCGACGGCCACGATTGCGCGGCCTTGCGCGACGTGCTCGGGCGGCTGCCGCTGGAGGCGGACCGGCCATCGGCGATCATCTGTCATACGGTCAAGGGCAAGGGCTTCGCCTTCGCCGAGAACGACCCGAACTGGCACCACAAATCGACGATCGACAAAAAGCTCATCGAGCAGATGTACGAAGCGCTGGGAGCGGCGTGATGCGCGTAGCCTGCGGCAACAAAGTCTTCGAACTGGCCGCGCGCGATCCGCGCGTCGCCTATATCGGCTCCGATCTCGACCCGCCGATCGTCACGCGCATGAAGGCCGAGATGCCCGGCCGCGCCTTTATGGAGGGCGTCAGCGAGCAGCATATCGTCGGCATGGCCGCGGGGTTGGCGATGGAGGGGTTTATCCCCTACGTCCACACCATCGCGACTTTCATTACAAGGCGCTGCTACGAGCAGGTCGCGGTCGATCTGTGCCTGCACAATCTCCCGGTACGTCTGATCGGCAATGGCGGCGGTCTCGTCTATGCGCCGCTCGGCCCGACGCATCTCGCGATCGAAGACATCGCGATCATGCGGGCGCTGCCCAACATGACCATCGTCTCGGTATGCGACGCCGAGGAGATGAAGCGCTTTATGGAGCAGACGCTCGACTGGCCGGGACCGATCTATATCCGGCTGGCCAAGGGCTACACCGACCCGGTCATCAGCCGCGAGGAGTTCGGCTTTACCATCGGCAAGGCGATCGTCATGCGCGAGGCGGCGGGCCGCGACCGCGTGTTGCTGGTTGGCACCGGGGTCGCGACGACGCGGGCGCTGCAAGCCGCGACGACGCTCGCCGCCGAGGGGATCGAGTGCACGGTCATGCACATGCACACCGTAAAGCCGCTCGACACCGAGGCGCTGCTGCACCATGCCGCCAACGCGCGGCTGGTCGTCACGGTCGAGGAGCATACGGTGGTCGGTGGGCTGGGCAGCGCTGTGGTGGATGCGCTGGTCGAGCACCTCCCCGGCGCGATGCCGGCGGTGAAGCGGCTCGGCATCCCCGATGTCTTCGCGCATAAATACGGCAGCCAGGACCAGCTGATGGAGATGTACGGGCTGCAGCCGCCGGCGATCGCACAGACCGTTCGCGACGGGCTGCAGCGCCGCCGCGCCGCGTGAGCCGCAAGCTCCTGATCGTCGGCGGCGATTCGGAAATCGCCGGCGCCGCCACCGCCTATCTCCGCGACCGCGGCCACGAAGTCCTGGCGACCACCCGACGGTCTGACCGTGTCACCGCCGATCGCCCGCATCTCGATCTGTCTCGACCGGTCGACGACTGGCCGATCCCGCCGGGAGTAGACGCCGCTTGCCTGTGCGCCGCCGTCGCGCGGCTCGCCGACTGCGCCAACGACCCCGAAGGTTCCGCGCGGGTCAACGTCACCGGCATCGCGACCCTCGCCCACCGCTTGCTCGCGCGCGGAATCCCGGTGCTGTTCCTGTCGACCGACAAGGTGTTCGATGGCACCCGCCCGCATGTACCGGCCGAGACGCGGCCCTGCCCGGTGAGCGAATACGGCCGCCAGAAAGCCGCGGCCGAAGCCGCCCTGGTCGCGCATATGCGCCAAGGCGAACCTGCCGCGATCCTCCGCCTGGCAAAGATCGTCTCGCCGGGCATGGAGCTGCTGCGCGGCTGGATCGCGAGCCTTTCGGCCGGCAAGCCGGTCCGCGCCTTTGACGACATGCACATGGCGCCGACCCCGGTCGTCCTCGTCGCCGAGGCGATCGAGCGGCTACTAGCCGAGCCGAACACCGGCATCTTCCAGCTCACTGGGCCGCGCGACACCGCCTATAGCGAGGTCGCATTGCATCTCGTGCAAAAGCTCGGCGCCGATCCGGCGCTGGTCGAGAAGATCAGCGCCTATTCGGTGGGGCTGCCGATCGGCTCGACGGCGCCGCACACGACGCTCGACAGCACCGAGTTGCGCGAGCGCTTTGGTATTGCCGTGCCGGACGCCCTGGCGGTGATCGACGACCTGTTCGAAACCTGCCGCTGACGCGCGGTTTTCGCGGCTTGACAGGATCGGCCACGGCGGCGATCAGTTCGGCCAATGGGGCGCATCGCCCGTCCCGAATTTTTTCTTTAACGCAGGAGAAGGCATGGGTCGGTTGCTGGATATCGTCACGGGGCTGCACACCGCGACGAAGCGCGAATATCTGCCGCGCATGATCGACGATAAGATCAATTGCATGCTCAAGGCGAAGGAATACGAGTTCGACTACTGGGACGGCGACCGCCGCTACGGCTATGGCGGCTACCGCTATATAGAAGGGCGCTGGGCGCCGGTCGCGAAGGGGCTGATCGACCTGCATGGGCTCTCGGGCAAGTGCCGCATCCTCGATGTCGGCTGCGGCAAGGGCTACTTGCTCAGGGAATTCCAGCGCCTGCTGCCTGAGGCCGAACTGGTCGGGTTTGACATGTCGAAGCACGGTCTTGCCGATGCGCATCCCGACATCAAGGACAAGCTGTTTCGCTACAAGGCGCAGGACGGCTACCCATTCGGCGACAAGTCGTTCGACCTCGTGGTCTCGCTCGGCTGCCTGCACAATCTCAAGATCTTCGAGCTGCAAGCGGCGCTCGGCGAGATCGAGCGCGTCGGCAAGGCCGGCTATATCATGGTCGAGAGCTATCGCAACGAGGCCGAGCAGTTCAACATGCAGTGCTGGGCGCTGACTTGCGAGGCGTTCTTCGATACCGCCTCATGGATCTGGCTCTACAACCACTTCGGCTATACCGGCGATTACGAGTTCATCTATTTCGAATAGCGAGAGCGTGATGAAGATCAAAACGAGCCGCGCCGCGATCCTCGCCGAGTCGCGCCAGCCGCTGGTCGTAGACGAGATCGCGATGCCCGAAACGCTGGACGCCGGGCAGGTTCTGGTGCGCGTGCTCTACACGACGATCTGCGGCGCGCAGATCAACGAGATCGACGCGCTCAAGGGCCCCGATAAATTCCTGCCGCATCTGCTCGGCCACGAAGCGTCGGCCGAGGTGGTCGAGATCGGCCCCGGCGTCACCACCGTCAAGCCAGGCGACACGGTGGTCCTGCACTGGCGGCCGAGCAACGGCATCCAGAGCCGCACTCCCGCCTATTCCTGGCGCGGCCAGAAGCTCAATGCCGGCTGGATTACCACTTTCAACCAATACGCGGTGATCTCCGAGAACCGGATGACGCCGATCCCGGCCGATTTCGACCTCAAGACAGCGCCGCTGCTCGGCTGCGCGGTGACGACCGCCGCGGGCGTCGTCAACAACGACGCCCATCTCAAGATCGGCGAGTCAGTGGTGATTTTCGGGGTCGGCGGCGTCGGGCTCAACATCGTGCAGTTCGCCGCGTTGGCCGGCGGCTATCCGATCGTCGCGGTCGACCTGCTCGACCACAAACTGGAGATGGCGCGCTCGCGCGGCGCGACCCACACCATCAATTCCGCGGGGATGAGCGGTGACCAGGTCTCGGAGGCAATCCGGGCGATCGTCGGTCGGGACGGACCCGACAAGATCCTCGAAACCACCGGTGTCAAATCGGTAATCGAGAACGCCTACGAACTCACCCACAAGGACGGCGGCCTCGTCCTGGTCGGCGTCCCGCACGAAAAGGTGACGATCAACACACTGCGCGTGCACTTCAACATGATCCTGACCGGATCGGAGGGCGGCAGCGCCAAGCCGCAGGTCGACATCCCGCGCATCATCCGCCTGGTGAAGGGCGGCAAACTGTCGTTCGACGGCATCATCACCAACGAATTCGCCCTCGACGACATCAACCCGGCCTTTGACCTGGTCCGCAGCGGCAAGGCGGGGCGGGTGCTGATCAACGTTGCCGGCGGCTAGAACGGAACCGCGGTGAGCCAGAAAATCGCAATGATCACCGGCGTCACCGGCCAGGACGGCGCTTATCTGGCGGAATTTCTGCTGCAAAAAGGCTACGCCGTACACGGGGTCAAGCGCCGCTCATCGTCGTTCAACACCGCGCGCGTCGATCACCTCTACCATGACCTGCACGAGAAGGGCCTGCCCTTCCAGTTGCACTACGGCGATGTGACCGACGCGACCAACCTGATCCGCTTGGTCCAGGAAATCCAGCCGACCGAAATCTACAACCTCGCTGCGCAGAGCCACGTGCAGGTCAGTTTCGAGACGCCGGAATACACTGCCAATGCCGACGCGCTGGGGCCGCTGCGCCTGCTCGAGGCGCTGCGCATCCTCGGCCGCGAAAAGAAGACGCGCTTCTATCAAGCCTCGACTTCGGAAATGTACGGCAACGTCGCGGAAAGCCCGCAGCGCGAGACGACGCCTTTCCGCCCGCGCAGCCCATACGGCGTCGCCAAGCTTTACGGCTACTGGATCACCGTGAATTACCGCGAGGCCTACGGTATCCATGCGTCGAACGGCATCCTCTTCAACCACGAGGGGCCAACGCGCGGCGAGACCTTTGTCACGCGCAAAATTTCCCGTGCTGTCGCGGCGATCGCCGCCGGCCGGCAGGAGACGCTCTTCCTCGGCAATCTCGACGCCCGGCGCGATTGGGGCCACGCCCGCGACTACGTCGAGGGGATGTGGCTCATCCTGCAACAGGACGAGCCGGACGATTACGTGTTGGCTACCGGCGAGACGCATAGCGTGCGCGAATTTGCCGAGGCGGCCTTTGCCCAGATCGATTGCCGTATCGACTGGCAGGGCGGCGGCCGGGACGAAATCGGCGTCGATGCCAAAACCGGCAAGACGGTCGTGGCGATCGACCCGCGCTACTATCGCCCGACCGAAGTCGACCGGCTGATCGGCGACGCGTCGAAGGCAAAACAACGGCTCGGCTGGCACCCCAAGCACAATTTCGCCGAAATTGTGCGCGAGATGGTCGCCGGCGATCTCGCGCTGCTCGAAGCCGAGCCGGCCCGCTTCGGCGAGATCGAATGAGGCGAGCGAGATGACGCCGTACGAGCTTCGCGGCAAGCGCGTGTACGTCGCCGGCCATCGCGGCATGGTCGGCTCGGCGCTCGTGCGCCGGCTGGCGCGCGAGGATTGCGACATCCTGACTGTGCCGCGCCAGGAAATCGACCTACGCGACCAGAGCGCGATCGGGGAATGGATCGAGCACAGCCGTCCGCACGCCGTATTCATCGCCGCCGCCACGGTCGGCGGCATCTATGCCAATGACACGCGGCCCAGCGACTTCCTCTACGACAATCTCGCGATCGCCGGGAATCTGATCCACGCGGCCTATCGCAATTCGGTCGAAAAGCTGATGTTTTTCGGCTCGACCTGCATCTATCCGCGGCTTTCACCGCAGCCGATCCCGGAAGACGCGCTGCTGACCGGCCCGCTGGAACCGACCAACGAATGGTATGCCGTCGCCAAGATCGCCGGGCTCAAGCTGTGCGAGGCGTATCGCCGGCAGCACGGCTGCGACTTCGTCTCGGTGATGCCGACCAATCTTTACGGGCCGGGCGATAATTTCGACCCGCTCGGCAGCCATGTCCTGCCGGCGCTGCTGCGGCGCATCGGCGAGGCCGCGCGCGACAGGGCACCGACGGTGGAGATTTGGGGCAGCGGCCAGCCACGGCGCGAATTTCTCCATGTCGACGACCTCGCCGACGCGTCGATCTTTCTGATGCGCAGCTGGTCGGCGGATCAGCACATCAACATCGGCTGCGGCGAGGACATCGCGATCGCCGAACTGGCGTCCATGATTGGCCGGGTTGTCGGCTTCAAGGGCGAGTTCGTCTTCGATCGCAGCAAGCCCGACGGCACGCCGCGCAAGCTGGTCGACGTCACCAAGCTCACCGCGATCGGATGGCGCCCGCGCATCGCGCTCGAAGACGGTATCCGCGAGGTCTATCGCTGGTACCAGGAGAACGGCCCCGACCGTCAGAACAGCTGAGCCGCGTACCGCAGTGCCTCCCCTGCCCGGCCGGCCGCAGCGCAGCGCAGCGTCGCCACCGCCGCCTCGCGCCGGCGCCAATACTTCAACACGCGCGCCGCCGGGGCCGGCGGACGCTCGCTCAGCAGACGGCGCGCCAGCGGGATGTGGTCGCTCGCGATGCGCAGCCGCTGTTCGAGGCTGCGTTGCAAGGTCAGCGACCCCGAATGCGAATAATAGCGGTAGAGCAAGGCATCCGCCGTCGCGACCGAAGGCGGCGCGGCACTCAGCGCCAATCGCAGCAGGAAGGCGCGGTCGCCAGCGATGCGATACGCGGCATCGAACCGCCCGTGCTGCTCAAAGAGCGACCGGTGAAACGCCATTGCGTTGATCGCCGGCACGCCCAGCGCCAGCTGTTCGACGTCAAGCCGCCCGTCCGGCGCGGCGACCAGCACCAGCGGCGCCGCCTCCGGCTTGGCGCGATCGATCATCTCCGCCCGGCCGGCGACGATCGCCGCATCAGGCCGACGCGCGAAACATGCGGCGACCGCATCGACCGCGCCGTCCGGGAGTTCGTCATCGGCGTTGAGAAACATCACCCAGTCGCCGTGCGCCCGATCGATGCCGATGTTCCACGCCTCGTAGATCGAGCAACCCGGCTCCACCACGGTCTCGACGGCCGGAAAACCGCGGCAGATGTCGAGCGTCACGTCGGTCGACCCGCCATCAATCACGATATGCTGAATCTCCACCATCCCGCCGACCGGCACCGACGCGAAGGCCTGCTCGATATAGCGGCCGGCGTTGAGCGTGGCGGTGATCAGTGTCAGCATGTACCGGAGCGAGTGCCGCCGCCGCTGGGCGCGGCGAGGTGACCGAAGTCGTGCCGCCGACCGTATCCGTTGTGCTGCCCAACTACAATCACGCCCGCTTCATCGGCGGGGCGCTGAGCGCGCTCGCGGCGCAAACAAAGCCGGCCGACGAGATCATCGTCATCGACGACGCCTCGACCGATGACAGCATTGCGGTCATCGACGGGTTTCGCGAAGCCCTGCCGCAGCTTCGCCTGCTGCGCAACGAACGCAACCTCGGGGTCAACGGCACGCTAAATCGCGGCTTCAACGAGGCGCGCGGCAGCCACCTCCTCTCCTCTGCCGCCGACGACTGGATCGAGCCGCAGTTTATCGAGCGCATGACCGAGACTGTGGCCGCACACCCGCAAGCGCGGGTTTGTACATCGAGCTTCGTGCAATATTTCGAGGCCGACCAACGGCGCGTCCACCATCAAGCTGATTCTGATCTCGGCCCCTGGTACGCCGGCTGCCATCCACAATACTTCGCTCCAGAGGCCTTCGCTCGCTTGCTGGACCGTGGCTTTGTCTGGCTCCCGGTCAATGCGTCGCTGATCGAGCGCGCGGCGTTGCTCGCGATCGGCGGCTTCGACCTGCGGCTGCGCTGGCATGCCGACTGGCTCGCGGTCTATACCCTCGCCTTCCGATATGGGTTCGCCGTCGTGCCCGAGCCGCTTTCGGTCTTTCGTGTCGCAGCCGAAACCTATTCCGGGATGGGCATGCGCAATCGGGCCCAGCAGCGCGATGTCTGCGCCGCGATATGGGCAAAGCTGCTCGACCCGGAATTCGCCGATATCCGCAAGGCGCTGCTGCGCCATCCCTCGGCAATGTCGACGTTCTTCAACCCGCTGGTGCAGATGCTCGCACGCCGCCCCGGCGAGTGGCCGAACCTGGCATTGCTGATCCGCTGGTGGCTCGGCGAGGTCGCGCATGGCCGTCGCCCCGGCGCGCTCCGGCGGCTGACGGCGCGCTTCGGCAACCGCCCGTTCGCGAAAACCGCGACGCCGTAGCCTCCTCAGGCGAGGTTGCGCTCCTGCATCGTCTTGATGTTGAAGTAGCGCGAGTCGCTCATCGAATCCGGCAGTTTGCCGTCGCGGAACGCCCGCACCATGTCGACCACGGCATCCTCGATCGTATGCGTCGGCCGCCAGCCGAGCTCACGTTCGATCTTTGCCGAAGAGACATGGTAGGAGCGGTTGTCGTCGGTCGGCACCATGTCCAGCTCGACCGTGTTGTGGCCGACGATGCGCTTCACCATCTCGGCCAGTTCGAGCACGCTGTGGTTCTCGAACCCGGCGTTGTAGGTCTTGCCGTCGATCGCCGCATCCTCGTACTGCAGCGTGCTGCAGTAGAGGTCGGTCATGTCCTCGATATGGATGTTCGGGCGCAGCTGACCGCCGCCGAACACCTTGATTTTGCCGGCATTGACCGCATGGTTGCAGAGGATGTTGACGATCACGTCGAGCCGCTGCCGCGGCGAGTACCCGCACACCGTCGCCGGGCGCAGGATCAGCGTCGCGAAGCCGGGCTCACGCTCCTCGGTCAGCACCTCTTCGCAAAGCGCCTTGTATTTCGAATAATCGGTGAGCGGTTCAAGCGACAGCTCTTCGGTGACGTTGACGCCTTCCTTGATGCCGTAGACGCTCGACGATGAGGCATAGATAAAGCGCTTCACCCCGGCCTTTTTCGCCGCCTTCACCAGCGGCCGGAAGCAATCGTAATTGACTTCGCGGCCCAGCGAGGGGTTGAGCTCGAACGACGGATCGTTCGAGATGCAGGCGAGATGGATGACCGCATCGCACCCCGCGAGCGCCTTTTCGACCGCCGCCGGATGGCGCAGATCGCCCTTGATCTGAATGAGTTGCGGGTGGTTCTCGACCGGCTTCAGCACGTCGTCGCCGTAGAGATATAGGTCGAGCACGGTGACCGTGTGGCCCGCGGCCAGGAGTTTCGGCACCAGCACGGCGCCGACATAGCCAGCGCCGCCGGTCACAAGCACATTCCACTTCCGCTGCATCTAAAGACTGGCTCCTATGGTGATGCCTGATCGGCGCCGCTCGCCGAGGGCGAGCGCCGCGCCTATTTGAGCAGCGTCGCCGCGTATTTTTGCATGACACTCTTTTCGACAAAATTGCGGTGGCCGACAATGCCGACCTTCACCGCGCCGGCGATGTTGCCGATAAACCCGACGAGGTCGATCTCGCCGCCGACGGCGATCATCGGCGCGGTCACCGCGAGAAATGCGTCGCCGGCGCCGACTGTATCGACGACCTGCTGGGTCAGCGCCGGGATGTGAAACACCCCGTTATAGCCGCGCTTATGGGCAAAGCAGCCCTGCTTGCCATGGGTAACGATGATGTTGGGGCAATCGATCTGCGACGGCAGCAATTCCCCGCAGACTGTCTCCACCGCGCTGGCTTTGTCCTGCACCGCCATGCGCGCTTCCGGCACGTCGAGGCAGATATAGTCAGCGCGCGCGTATTTGGTGATCAGGTTGAAGCCGTTGTTCCCGGCGTTGATCTGCGCGTTGATCGCGAGGAAACGGGCTTTTTTCGTCAAGATGTCGATCGTCGAATCAGCAATCAGCCCATGCCCGAAATCATTGACGATCACGACGTCGTAATCGCGGATGCAGGCGTCGAGCCGTTCGTCAACCTCGCGCTGCTCGTCGGTCGCAAGCGGCGTGTCGTCCATCGAATAGACTTCGAAGAGCTTGCGCAGATAGGTCGGCTCGACAAAACGCGTCTTCAGCGTCGTCGGCGAGCCGTGGCGATAGAGCGGCATCAGCTGGATGTTCGGCCGCAGGCTGGCGCGAATCAGGTCCTCAAAATTATCCTCCGTCGATCCGCCGAGACAGGTCAGCAGGTCGACTTTCTGGCAGAAGCTGGCGACATGATTGGCCGTCGCAAAGACGCCGCCGGCAAACGTCTCGCTGTTTTGCAGCAGCGTGGCGATCATGTGCTCCTTGGCCGACTTGCCCATCGCCGTGACATAGCTGTAGCGGTCGATGATCGCATCGCCGACCAACAGCACGCTCAACGGCTTGATCTTCTCGATCAACTCCGCGATGCGGCGCTCGCCGTCGCAGCTCTTCAGCTCCTGAAGATGGGCTTTGACCTCGGGTTCGAAGACATTGAAGAACCGGTTCAGCAGGTTCGACGAGCTAAAGGTAATGTCCTCGGTGAAGACCAGACGACCGCCATGCTGCTCCACGATGTCGCGCTCGCGCACGATCTTGCCGGTGACGTCCTGGTCGGGGTCGATGTAATCGCCACCCTTGGCGTACACGTCTGGCTTTACCGCATGCAGGATTGGCTCGGCGCTAAGGTCGTAGACCACGACGACGTAATCGACGAGTTCCAGCGCGGCCAGCATTTCGGCACGCAGCATCTCCTGGAACACCGGTCGGCCCGGGCCTTTCTGGACGAATTCATCGGCGGTGATCGAGACGATCAGCGCGTCGCCAAACCCGCTCGCCACGCGCAGATGCCGCAAATGGCCGACATGCAGCAGATCGAACACGCCGTGGCACAAGGTAATCGAGCGACCCTCGGCGCGCAGCGCCTCGGCCACAGCCTCGATCTCGTGGACCGTCTTGATTTTACTCTCAACTTCCCGCATGCGCGCTTTTCCCTCCGGCGCGTTTACCGCGACAGCAGACGAAACCAGTCCGCTGTCGCCTCGGCGATCCGATCCGGCGTCCATACCGGCGCGTCCCGCCAATAATCAAGGTTCTCCAGCATGTGACTGACACCCCGTTCGAGACTGACCGCGGCCTGCCAACCGAGCTCGCGCTGGATCTTCGAGACATCGGCGAACGTGCAATCCGGCTCACCGGGTCGTTTCGGAATGTACACCATCTCCTTGGCGCCAAGCAGCTCCACCAGCCGGTTGACGCTGTACGTATCGCCGCTGCCGACATTAAAGAGATCGCCGACCACCGCCAATTCGGCGACGGTCATGATCGCCGACACGACATCGCTGACATAGGTAAAATCCCGCGTCTGCGTTCCGTCGCCGACGATGGTCAGCGGCTTTCCCGCCAGGAGCTGCGCAAGAAACACACCAAATACCGCGCCGTACGTGCCGCTGGTGCGCGCGCGGGGGCCATAGACGTTGAAGAAGCGCAGCGAGACCGCGGGCAGCTTGTAGACACGCGCCCAGTGCAGCACGATCTGCTCGCCGAGGTATTTGGTCAGCGCATACGGGTATTCCGGCCGAATTGCCGCTGTCTCGGGTGTCGGGTAGGCATCGGGAATGCCATAGCACGACGACGATGCGGCATAGACGAAGCGCCGCACGCCAGCGGCGCG
The DNA here is from genome assembly GCA_963778385.1 of uncultured Alphaproteobacteria bacterium. Lineage (GTDB taxonomy): Bacteria > Pseudomonadota > Alphaproteobacteria > ATCC43930 > CGMCC-115725 > DATARH01. The sequence continues at coordinate 43,236 of CAVZUA010000056.1, forward strand.
CGCCGCCTCGACCACCGCATAGGTGCCGTCGACATTGGCGCGAAAATAGACATGCGGGTTCTGCACCGAAGGGACGATGTCCGCACGCGCCGCCAGATGAAACACCCGCTCCGCATCCGCAAAGAGCGGCGTCACCGGCTCCTCGCCAATATCGCAAGTGACGACCTCGAGTCGCGGGTTGCCGCGATGTTGTTCGAGGTTGCGTGGGTTGCCGACGCTGAAATTGTCGATGACGCGGACCGAGCGGCCGTCGGAGAGCAGGCGATCGACAAGGTGGCTGCCGATGAACCCCCCGCCCCCGGTCACAATGTCGACATTCGCAGCCATTCGATGGATGCCCCCAACCAACCCTTGTCACCGGGAGCAATGCTCCCCACCCCAAGCCCGGCCGCCCCTGGCCGGCGATGATTCCACCCTGTCGGCGCCAGATCAATCGACTACGGCACGACCCAACGGTGCATTTCAGAAATCACAAGTAACACCGCAGTATATCCTGCGCCTTTGTCCCGTCCGCAAAATTCAATCAAGGATCAAAACCGCTATGAGAAACCGCTTTCACCGCACGATGCCACTTTGGCAGCAACTTCTCGTAGCGCAATCACCGTTTGACGCCAACAGCTCCGCGAGAAGCGATTTATTTAACGCAGATTAAATCAACCGGAATGATCAGGTGTCGTCCCCATCTAACCGACCACACCATGAATGTCCATGAAAAATCGGTCGTATCGGGCTTTTGCAAGCCCAGCACGAACTCTGCGCCGAGCGCTTCACGAATCGTCAATGCTTCGCCCGGCATGATCGAGCAACAATAGGGTGTTAGGACCGCCTTGGACATGCGCTCAGCGTTCCGGCGAATAGGGTTCGACCGAGGCGGTGCGACCGCCATCGAATACGCCATGATCGCGTTTTTTGTGTCGATCGCCGCCTTCAGCACGATCCTGACGATCGGCACCGATGTGACCACGCTGTTCTCGACGATCGCGAACAGCTTTTAGATCCGTCGGGGCGCGCTCGCCGCGGCCTTGAGGCCATCGCCAAAAAATACCATGCTCGCGCCCCGCGATTAGCGCGCAGGGGACCCGAGCGATGAGCGACACCGGCTGGCAGCCTTCCCTTCTCTATCCCGATCCGGCGATCATCACGCTCGATCCCCGCTTCGAGAAAATCAGGCCGCCATTCAATGCTTCGGTGGAATGCCTCTATACCGGCTGTCGCTGGAGCGAGGGTCCGGTGTGGTTCGGCGACGGACGCTTCGTATTGTGGAGCGACATCCCCAACAACCGCATCCTCAAATGGGAAGAGGAGACCGGCGCGGTCAGCGTCTTCCGCAAGCCGTCGAACAATTCGAACGGCAATACGCGCGACCGGCAGGGCCGGTTGGTGACCTGCGAGCATGGCGGACGGCAAGTCACCCGCACCGAGCATGACGGTACGATCACCGTCCTGTGCAATCGCTACGAGGGCAAGCTGCTCAACTCGCCGAACGATGTCGTTGTCAAATCCGACGGGTCGGTCTGGTTCACCGATCCACCGTTCGGGATCCTCGGCGAGTACGAGGGCGACAAAGCCGAACCCGAGCTGTCGGTCACCTGCGTCTATCGCATCGACGGCCGGACCGGGCGGGTGACCGTCGTCGCCGATGATATTCGCGGGCCGAACGGGCTTGCCTTCTCGCCCGATAAGTCGCGCCTCTATATCGTCGAGTCGCGGGCGCAGCCGCAGCGCGCCATCCGGGTCTTCGATGTCGTCGATGACGGTATGAAGCTGCGCAACGGCCGGGACTTCGCCGATCTCGGCAAAGGCACGCCCGACGGCTTCCGCTGCGATGTCGACGGCAATCTGTGGTGCGGCTGGGGGATGAGCCCCGAACTGAACGGCGTTGCGGTGTTCGCGCCCGACGGCATGATGATCGGCCGCATCGCGCTGCCGGAGCGCGCTGCGAATGTCTGCTTCGGCGGCACCAAGCGCAACCGGCTGTTCATGGCCGCCAGCCATTCGCTCTACGCCGTCTACGTCAACACGCAGGGCGCGGTCGGCGGCTGAGCAGCAAAGACCGCGCCGCCGCGATGCGCCGCCGCACGCTGCTGAAGACCGGCGGCGCCGGTCTTCTCGCCGCTCGCTGGGTCAAGGGAGAGCCGGCGATGGCCGAGACGCTGCATTTCCCGCCGGGCTTTGTCTGGGGCGTCTCGACCTCGTCGTGCCAGATCGAAGGCCGTGGCGATCGCAAGGCCGACAGCATCTGGGACAGTTTCGCCCGCATCAACGGCACGATCGGCGACCACACCACGCCCGAAATCGCCTGCGACAGCTACCACCGCTACGCCGAGGACATCGCGCTGTTGGCGAAATTGGGAGTCAAGGCCTACCGCTTCTCGATCTCCTGGCCGCGCGTGATCCCCGACGGCACCGGGCAGTCCGATCCGCGCGGCCTCGACTATTACGATCGCGTCGCCGACGCGCTGCTCAAGGCCAAGGTCGAGCCCTGGCTCTGCCTCTTTCACTGGGATTTGCCGCAGGCGCTGCAGGATCGCGGCGGCTGGGGCAATCGCGACATCGCTGGCTGGTTCACCGATTACGCCGTGCTGATGGCGCGGCGCCTCGGCGACCGGGTGAAAACCTGGGCGATGTTCAACGAGCCGCAGGTCCACGCGATCATGGGCCATGGTCTTGGCGAGCACGCGCCCGGCCTGCGCGGCCGCGAGCCGATGGCGGCGGCGGGGCATAACCAGAACCTGGCGCAAGGCCGCGCGCTGGCGGCGTTGCGCGCCGAAGCCGGCGGCCACCTCACCCTCGGCACGGTGATGAGTCTGCAGCCCGTCCGCCCGGCGCAGAACCTGGCCGCCAACCAGCCCGCTGTCGAGATCTGGGACGCCGCGTGGAACCGCGCCTATCTCGACCCGCTGTTCCGCGGCAGCTACCCGACGCCCTATCTGCCGCTCGTCGAGAAGCTGATCCGGCCCGGCGACATGGAGGAAATCAGGCAGAAGGTCGATTTTCTCGGCGTCAATTACTATTCGCCGATGTATCAGCGCATCGACCCGCAGGGCCTGCTCGGAACCAATTGGGGCGCATTGCCTACCGGCATGCAAACCACGGCGATGACCTGGGGCGTCGACCCGACCGGTCTCAACGATATTCTCGGCGAGCTGCGCGATCATTACGGCAACCCGCCGCTTTACATCACCGAAAACGGCGCGTTCTTTGCCGAAAGCCCAGGTCCCGGGGGTCGCGTCGACGACCAGCAACGCATTTCCTACCTGCGCGATCATATCGCGGCCGCCCACCACGCGATCGCCACCGGAGTAAATCTCAAAGGCTATTTTATCTGGACGCTGGTCGACAACTGGGAGTGGGCGCACGGCTTTTCCGCGACGTTCGGGCTCGCCGGCCTCGACCGCGCCACTTTGGCGCGCACCCCAAAGGCTTCTTTTGATTGGTTTGCTCGCATCACCCGGGCAAATGCCATATAATCCTCTCTACTAAGGCGCGCTTCGCCGAAGGTTGACGGGCAGTGCGACCGTCGCGACCATTGCGTTGCGTGAAACAATGGGTTAACGGTCCTATAACGGTTTGAGCTAGTATAATTGGATGATTTATTATACCGTTCATGTTCTCAACTGTCGGAGGAACCCGATGAAGCGTGTCCTAGCCCTCTGCACCCTCCTGATCATGGCGGCGTGCGCGCCCGTCCCGGCACCGCCCCCGCCACCGCCTCCTCCGCCACCGCCTCCGGCCGCTAGGGTCTTCACCGTCTACTTCGCGTGGAACCGGTCGTGGGTCGGCCCGCAAGGCATGGCCATCCTCAAGCAGGCTGCGGACACCTACAGAGCTGGTGGTGCCCCGACCGTACAGGTCACCGGCTACACCGACCGCTCGGGTTCGGCGCGCTATAATCAGCGCTTGTCGGTCCGCCGCGCGCGCAACGTTGCTCACATCCTCGCGAAGATGGGCGTGCCCTGGAACGCGATGACAGTCAGTGGCCGCGGCGAGAACGACAACGCCATTCCGACGCCGAATGGCGTGCGCGAGCCGCGCAACCGTCGCGTGACGGTCGTCGAAGGCTAAGCTCGGCGGCGGCGGGGCAACTCGCCGCCGTTGTTCCCCTTCAGTGGATCGAGGGCGTCCCCAACGGGACGCCCTCGATTTCTCATGGCTGGGGCATGGCGAATGCCAAGCACGAAATCAAAAACCCCGGCTCCCTCTCGGGAGCCGGGGTTTTGTCTCGCTCGTAATTACGCGCGAGACCGTGCAGTTTCAGCCGACGCGTTCGTAGGCGAAGCGGCGGATCTTTGTCACGTCCTGCCCTTCGATACGGATCAGCCGGGTCGAGCCGGCGCGACGCGGCGAGTGCAGATCGCCCTCGTTGTAGACATAGGCCATACCCGGGGCGAGCGTGTATTCCCGCCGCAGCTTGACCTTGCCCGGTTCGTTCTCGCTCGCCGGGCTCACCTTGTCCCAATCGCTCATCACCGTTTCGCCGACCGCCTGGCCGTAAATCGCCCACGTCGGGCCATGGTCGTGCGGCGCGCTCTCCTTCGCACCGTGATAGACATGCGCGAGGATGCAGAATTTGTATTCCGGATCCTCGTAAAGGATTTTCCGCTCCGGGCCGTCCTCCGGCAGGTGCTGGGTGACGAATTCCTGGTCGGCGCAGGCCTTGCGCACCAGCTCGCAAACTTTGTCGCGGCCCTTGGGGCCCGGTTCATCGGCGATGATGCGGTGCATATCCTCGGACATCTGGTCGATCGTGTAGCCCATCCTCAAACCTCCCTCTGCATCGTCGGTACGCGACAGGCGCCCGCGCGAGAATTGCCGGTTCGCCTCTGTGTTCCAGCGTATTATCCAGGTCGGCGGGGGGCAAGACCGCTGCGTGCATTCCGCCTCGCCGATCGCGACCGAATGTCGCTGCCGCAGCGTGCGCTCCGGCGTTCTCTCCGGTAGACTATGGCCAGGCCAGGAGAGACGCACCTTGATCGACCCCGATCCCACCGCCCCCGAGCCGCCTGCCCAATTGCGCGCACGCCTGGTCGTAGCCGCCGGACTCCTGTTTGTCGGCTTGTGGATCCTGCACGATTTTCTGCCGGCACTGGCCTGGGCGGTCGTGCTGGCGATCGCGTTGTGGCCGCTTTACCGACGGCTGTTGCAGGTATTGCCCGAGAGCAGCACGCGGATCGCCGCGCCGCTGCTGCTGACACTGGCGATCGGGGTGCTCTTCGTCGCGCCGCTGGTCATGCTGGGAGTCGCCATCGCACGCGAGACGCATTTCTTTATCGGGCTGGTGGTGTCGGCGCGGCACAGCGGACTCGCCGTCCCCGAATGGATCGCCGAACTGCCGATCGTCGGGCCCTCGATCGCGGACTGGTGGCGTACCAACCTCTCCGACCCGATCATGGCGGAGGCGCTGTTCGGCCGACTGACCCCACGCATGATCGCCGAATCGGCGCGCGAATATGGCGGCGAGATCGCCCACCGCCTGGTGATCTTCCTGTTCACGCTGCTGACGCTGTTCTTTCTGTTCCGCGACGGCACCCGGCTCGCCGATCAGCTGCGCAGCTTGAGCAACCGGCTGGTCGGGGCGCGCGGCGAAATCATCGCGCGGCACATGATCGACGCGGTCCATGGCACGGTGACCGGGCTGGTTCTGGTCGGCTTCGCCGAGGGCGTGGTGCTGGGCGTGGTCTATGTTGCGGTCCGCCTGCCCTATCCGGCGTCGATCGGGGCGCTGACCGGCGTGCTCGCGGTGATCCCGTTCGGCGCGCCGATCATCTTCACGCTCGCGGCGATTTATATGGTGTCGGTCGGCAAGGCGATCGGCGGCATCGTGATCTTTGTCGCCGGCATGATCGTCCTGTTCATCGCCGACCACGTCGTCCGCCCGGTCTTGATCGGCGGAGCGGCGCGGCTGCCGTTTCTCTGGGTGCTGATGGGGTTGCTCGGCGGCCTTGAGACATTCGGCATCATCGGGCTGTTTCTCGGGCCGGCGATCATGGCCGCGCTGATCGCGCTATGGCGCGATTGGACCGGATCGCCGGAACCCGCGCCAGCGCGCAGCCAGCGCGCCGCGCCGCGCGCGGCTAGCCGCGCGGTGCGGCCGCGTCGGACATAGCGGCCTCGCGCAGTTCGCGCTCGCGCTTGGTGGCCGCGGCAAGCCGGGCGGCACGATCGTCGACATCATAGAACGGCGCGATAAAGAGCTGCATCAGACCCCGGCGCTGGCGCGGGGCGGGTGACGGCGAGAGCGAAGCGAACGGAGCGGGCATTTCTTGCGATAGCGGCGGCATGGCGAACTCCTTCGAGGAATGTCATCTGCCGTCCCTGGTTCACTCGCTGTGCCAGCCCTCCTTCCAGAAGAAAAACGAGTTAAATCAGTCGATTAATGATACCATTGCAAGTGTCGGTAAGGCTCCGCATCGCAATTTGCGACGGAAAACGAGACGCGAGTTCCGAATGCCCACGCTCATCCTCGGCGCTTTTTTGAGGTGTTGACAGGGCGGCGCGAGCGGATTTTGCTTTGGCGACCCCAGATCCCCGCATCGCGGGGAACTATCGGGCTTGCCCAGGAGGAAGCATGAAGTACGTCTGCGACGCCCCCGACGGCAAAACCTGGTTCCGGATCGAGACCGAGGCCGAAGCAGTGAGCGAATCCGAAACGATGCGCCACGCCGTCGAGAAGTACTTCCGCAAAGAGCAAGAAAAAGCGACCCAGAGCTTTCAGCCGATCTCCAAGGTGTCTTTCGAGCAGGAGATCGGATTGAAGGCGCATGTCCAGCGCGAAATGCCGCTGTTCTTGACGCTGCGCGCCGATGACGGCACGCCGCTGGCAACCGCGATGCTCCCGCCCAGCGGCAAGGACGACCGCAGCTTCCGCCCGATCATTGTCGGCGCCGGCAATGCCGACCCGTATCCCGACCAGGGCGATGCGATCCGGGCGCTGGCCGAGCATTACCGGATGACGCTGGAGCGGGCTCGCTGCTACCCGTATCGCCGGGATTGAGCGAGGCGCTTCGCCCGCTGATCTCGGCGCGGCGCATCAAGAAGCGAGTCGCAGAACTCGCCGGCCAAATCTCGGCGGACCATAGCGCCGCGCCGCTTACCCTGCTCATCGTTCTCAAGGGCGCGACCGTCTTTGCCGCCGATCTGATGCGGCAAATCGCCACCCCGTTCGTCATCGATTTCGTCCGCGCCTCGTCGTACGGAAAGGCGGCGCGCTCCTCCGGCAACGTGGTGATCGAGGATGACGCCAAGCTCGACATCGCCGGCCACCATGTGATCGTTGTCGAGGATATCGTCGATACCGGGCTGACGATCACCGCCCTTCTCGCCGGGCTCAAGCGCCTCGATCCAGAGAGCCTTGATGTCTGCACGCTGCTGCACAAGCATGTCGACGGCGCCAAAGCCGTCGACATTCGCTATAAAGGCTTTGATATCCCCAACGAATTCGTCGTCGGCTACGGCATGGACTATGCCGAGCGCTATCGCCATCTGCCGGGTGTCTATCGCCTGACCTTGCCGCGCGAGGCCTGAGACACCGGCGAACACCAAGAAGTGATCGCATCGCGAAAATCGCCACAAAGCAGGCGGATATAATGCCGGCACGGTCTCGTTCGCGCCGGTCCGTCATCAGGAGGTCGCCGTGGAAAGAAAGAAAGCGTCCGATTTTCCGCAAGAACTGATCGACCTGCTCAACCGCTATGTGCATGGCGGGATCGACCGCCGCGGGTTCCTGCGCGGCGCCGAGAAATTCGCGGTCGGCGGCCTCACCGCCGCCGCGCTCTTTCAGATGCTGCGGCCGAATTACGCCTGGGCCATCCAGGTGCCGCCCGACGACAAGCGCATCAAGAGCTCGACCGAGACCGTCTCGTCGCCGGACGGCAACGGCAGCATCAAGGGTTATCTCGTCCGCCCGGCCAACGACAAGAAGCTGCCGGTGGTGCTGGTGATCCACGAGAACCGCGGGCTCAACCCCTATATCGAGGATGTCGCGCGGCGCCTCGCGGTCGCCGACTTCATTGCCTTCGCGCCCGACGGGTTGACCACCGTCGGCGGCTATCCCGGCGACGAGGAAAAGGCGGTGGCGCTGTTCGGCCAGATGGATCGCGGCAAGATGACCGCCGATTTTATCGCCGCGGCCAGATGGCTGAACGCCCGTCCGGACAGTACCGGCAAGCTCGGCGCCGTCGGTTTCTGCTTTGGCGGCGGCGTGGTCAATCGGCTGGCGGTCGTCATGGGACCCGGCCTCGCGGCTGGCGTGCCGTTCTACGGCGCCCAGCCCAACGCCGAGGACGCGGCGAAGATCAAGGCGCCGATCAATGCCCAATACGGCGAGCTCGACGCCCGCATCACCGACGGCTGGCCGGCCTTCGACAAGGCCCTGACCGACGCCGGCGTGACGCATGAGGGACACGTCTACAAGGGCGCCAACCACGGCTTCCACAACGACACGACACCCCGCTACGACGAAGCCGCCGCCAAGGAAGCCTGGCAGCGCACCATCGACTGGTTCAACAAATACCTGCGGACAGACACCGCAGGAAAGGCGTAGCAAACCACCGTCGGTGCCGACCCCCTCCCTAACCCTCCCCCGTGGCCACGAGGGAGGGAAGAGCGCGGAGCGCTCGGGGTGGGGGCCGGCACCGACGGGACGACGTGTCATCCACCCTCCGCTTGTGCGACCAAGCTTTCATCGAAGCAGTACATCGCGAAAAGCTGCAGCGGCGTCGCTTCGGCAAGCGATGGCGGGTCTTGCCGGCAGCGGCGGGCGAGTTCGGCGAGTTTGGCGAAGAAACGTCGCGCGCATGAAGCGGCCGGCGATGGACCGGCGGGTCGACAGGCGGCTTGGGCGCATCGAAGCGGCGCATTGCCGGCACCGTGGCAGGATCGATCCCGGCATCGCGCAGCCCGCCCGTCAGCAGTCCGACGAATAGCTCACGCGCTTCGCGGTACGCTTCCTGCTCATCGCGCGCCCTCTGCCACCCCTCGACGACCGCAACGACACGGTCGAGGCGGCGCAGCAGCACGCGGCTAATCCGCCGGAGCATCGCCCGTCTCGATTTCGCGCTCGACGCGCTGCAAACGGCGCTCGACGCCCGCCCTCAGGCTGATACCCTTGGGGCGGGCTTTTTTTGCTGCCCCCAAAAGGTGGATAGAGGAGCGCGCCCAGATGAACGCCTACAAGCGCTTGTCCTTTCAATCCCTGGAGGATTACCGTGCATTTCAGGCACGCGAGGAGCCTATGCTTGGCAGCATATGGCAATGGCAGCAAGCGCTCCCAGACGGCGCGATCCCCGGCGTTTGTGACCTGTGCGTAATACCTACAGCTTTCCAGGTTGATCGCGGCGAACATTGGCAGGGTGCATCGTGCGCGTGTGGAATGCCAGCCTGTGAGCGCGCCGTCGTTGCAGTGCTGCGCGATGATGCTGCTAAGGATGTCTACCACGTAGGGCACCACTCCATCCTCCGCACATGGCTTAGCGCGCGCCAGCAAGTCACATCTAGCCAGCACATAGAGGGCGCGGCACCGGGGGAGATGAGGCAGGGCATACGCTGCGAAAGCCTAACGTCCCTCTCCTTCCCATCGTGCTCTTTTGACGCGGTGATCGCCACCGAAGTCCTAGAACACATACCGGACCACAGGCAAGCCCTGCGAGAGGTCGCGCGCGTGCTGCGCCCAGGAGGTAGAGCGATCTTGACGTTCCCTTGGGCGGGGGCCACAGGTGAGCGCTACGCCCACATTGAGCGCGCTAGGGTGCTCCCGTGCGGCACCATAGAGCATCTACTTCCTCCTGAGTATCACGGAGACCCGGCGCGACCCGAAGAGGGCATCCTGTGCTTTAGGGTCTACGGTTGGCGCATCCTAGATGAGCTTCGCGAGGCGGGCTTTCGGAGCGCCACAGCGGAGATACTATTCGCGCCGCTCCATGGCCAGTTCACCTTACATAACCCGGTCATTGTGGGGGTGCGCTAGAAACCCACAGGATCGCATGACGGCTTTTAGGCTACAGGGAGAGGACTGCTTCCTGGACTTGCCCCGCTTTAGTGGAGAGGGATTGGCTCATTTGGCGGCCGTTTTTTCGAACTGAGCCGGGCTTGTGAAGTCGAGGGCGGAATGGCGCCGGACGGGATTGTAGAACCCGTCGATATAGCGGCCAATGGCCTGGTCGGCTTCTTGGCGGGTGTAGAAGACGGTCCGCCAGACGAGCTCGGATTTCAGGGTCTTGAAGAACGTTTCCACCATGGCGTTGTCGTAGCAATTTCCCTTGCCGGACATTGAGATCATGATGCCGTGCTTGCGCAGCTCGGCCTGATAATCGATCGAGCAATACTGGCTGCCACGGTCTGAATGGTGGACCAGCCCGGCTGCCGGACGACGCATGGTCAGGGATTTGCGCAGAGCAGACAGAGCCAGGTCCCGATGCAACCGGTCGCCGGTTGCCCAGCCGACGACCCGACGAGCGAACAGGTCGATGACAACCGCGAGGTACAACCAGCCTTCGCGGGTCCACACGTAGGAGATGTCGGCACCCCACTTCTTATCGGGGCCGGTTGCCGTGAAGTCCTGATCAAGCAGGTTCGGCGCGACCGGCCAAGCGTGATGGCTGTCCGTGGTCCGCTTGAACCGCCGCTTCTGCCGAGCCTGCAGGCCGTTGTCGCGCATCAGCCGGGCGATCCGGCGACGACCGACCACTAGGCCGATATCCCGCAGTTCCCGTGTCATTCGGGGACTGCCATAGGTGCTGTTCGACAAGGCAAAGGCCGACCGGACATGCGCCAGCAGCACCATGTCGTCGCGTTGGCGGTGGCAGGCCAGCCGACCTCTCCAGGCAAAATAACCGCTTTGGCTGACACCAAGCACGCAACAAAGGCGATGGACGGGGAATGCCGCTTTCGCCCCATCGATGAGCGCGAACCTCATCGACTTCCCTCCCGGGCGAAAAAAGCGGTGGCCTTCTTCAGGATGTCCCGCTCCTGGCGAAGGATCTCGTTCTCCCGGCGCAGCCGCTCCAGCTCGGCTGTGACATCACTCTCCGCCGCCGCGGGGTCGACAGCGTGCCGATCCCGGCTCCGCCCGATCCAGCGGACCAGCGTCGATAGCCCAATTCCCAGATCACCGGCGATCTCGCGCTGCGTTCGCCCGCTGGTCTGCACCAAGCGGACCGCTTCCTCCGCAAATTCCTTCGTAAACCGTCGCTGCTGCATCGTCGAGTTCCTCCTAAATCATCGGGGAACTCTCCACTTTTCCGAAGCAAGTCCATCCCTTGCCCTGTGCGGCCCGCCGCGCGGCACAGAATGGCATTCCCTTGGGGGCCTATCCCTGAAGGGTGCACCACCCATGCCCCACCCTGAGGCATGGCACTATGGCGGCTCGTGTAGGTCCACGGAAACTCACCGAACTCGGCGGCGTGTGCATAGGCGTCGAAGATGCGCGCCAGCTCGGCGCCGTCATAGGGGTGAGGCCCCCAGCGGCGACGCCGTGGGCGATCCCCGCAATCGCGGGGGCGAGGTCGGCGGTCGAAGCGATCGCCGGCAGATCAAGCGCGACCGCACGCGGCCGGCGCGGCACGAGACGTTCGAGACAAAGCTTGAGCGCGACGCGGTCACCGTCGAGCGCCAGTTCGATGCATTTGCGCGCCAGCGCCTCGGCCTCGCCGTCGAACAGCGCCTGGGCAATGTCGGTCGCCCGGTTGCGCGCGCCCGACGACCGCCCCGCCGGGTTGCCCGACACCCCCTTCTCAAACGGCCGCCCGACCCCCCGCCGTCGCTGTTGTTGCAGATGTTTTGCAGCCATGACCATTCGCTCCGATTGCAATGAGCCTCAGATAGGGACGCGAGGCTATTTTCGCAATATATGATGCGATTATGAATATTTGCGGGTCGCTGCGAGACCCGCCGATTGTTGGGCGTTGAGCCCGGCCTTGGTAAGGCGTTGGGCCTCGACGAGGCATGGGCGACGCGGGTGATTGAGCAAGTCGGCAATTACGGTCAGGTCTTCGAACGAAATCTAGGCAGCGGGTCGCCGCTTCGTCTGGAGCGCGGCGTCAACGCCTTATGGACTAAAGGCGGGCTAATTTTCGCGCCGCCGCTGCGGTAAGGTCTGCTTAGGGGCGATTGTGTTGAAAAAGTCGGCGCTTGCGGCGCGGAGGGTTCGCTGATTTAGTCCTGTCGGGGGACTGAACATCATGATGGGCGATCGGCATGCCGCGCAGGCGGCTTTGTTTTATGAGTTCTCGCTAGAGACCCACGTGCCTGCCAGGCACCTGCTGCGGTTGATCGACAGGTTTGTCGAACTCGACGGCCTGAGGCGAGAGCTGGCGCCGTTCTACAGCGATATCGGCCGGCCGTCGGTCGATCCCGAACTGATGATCCGGATGCTGATCGTCGGCTACTGCTTCGGCATCCGCTCGGAGCGGCGCCTGTGTGAAGAGGTCCACCTCAACCTCGCCTACCGGTGGTTCTGTCGGCTCGGGCTCGATGGCTCGGTGCCTGACCATTCGACCTTCTCGAAGAACCGGCATGGCCGCTTTCGCGAGAGCGATCTGCTGCGGCGGCTGTTCGAGAGCGTGCTGCGGCGCTGCCTCGACGAGGGCTTGGTCGGCGGTGAAGGCTTTGCTGTCGACGCCAGCCTGATCCAGGCCGACGCCAGCGATCGCAACCGCGTCGAGGGTGCCGCGGGTTTGCCACCGGACACCGCCGGCCGTGCGGTCGAGGAATATCTCGCCGTGCTCGATGACGCGGCGTTTGGTGCTGCAACCGAGACGACTCCCAAGTTCATTGCACCGTCCGATCCGGCGACACGGTGGACCGCCGCGCACCGGGGACCGGCCTTCTTCGCCTATTCGACCAATTACCTGATCGACGTCGACAACGCGATCATCGTCGATGTCGAAGCGACCACGGCGATCCGTCAGGCCGAGATTCTGGCGGCAAAGCGCATGATCGAGCGCTCGATGGAGCGCTTCAATCTCCACCCCGCCAGGCTGATCGGCGACACCGCCTACGGGTCCGCCGAGATGCTGAACTGGCTCGTCCACGAGCACGGGATCGAGCCCCACGTTCCCGTGTTCGACAAGTCCAAGCGCACCGACGGCACCTTCTCGCGCGAGGACTTCACCTACAACCACGCCAGCGACACCTACCTCTGCCCTGCTGGAAAGGTTCTCCAGCACTATCGCCGAGCGTTCATCACGCCGCGAACCGGTGTGTCGAAAGACAATCTGATCCGCTACCGGGCAAGCATGCGCGACTGCCAGCCATGTCCGCTCAAGCCGCACTGCTGTCCCAACGCTCCAGCCCGCAAGGTGCTGCGCTCGATCCACGAAGGGGCGCGTGACCTCGCCCGGGAGATTGCCAAAACAGACGCTTACCAGACCTCGCGCCGCCAGCGCAAAAAGGTCGAGATGCTCTTCGCCCACCTCAAACGCATCCTCAAACTGGATCGTCTCCGATTACGCGGCCCGTGCGGCGCCCGCGATGAGTTCCACCTCGCCGCCACCGCACAGAACCTCCGTAAACTGGCCAAACTGATCCCCGCACCGGAGATAATCGAGGCGGCGTGAGCCGCCCCGCGCTCTCAACCTCCGTGCCGGCCGCTACTGGGATCGACCAAAAACCGACTTCTTCAACACAATCGGGCAAACGCGGCCATTGCGACCCTGTAGCAGGCGGCCTGCGGCGCGACCTGTCGACCGCAGGGGTAGGTTCAGCCGCCGAGCTTTTTTTTGAGCAGCTCGTTGACCAGCGCCGGGTTGGCCTTGCCCTGGGTCGCCTTCATGACCTGGCCGACAAAGAAGCCGAGCACCTTGGGGTTGGCGGCGTATTGCGCGACCTGCGCCGGGTTGGCGGCGAGCGCGGCGTCGACCGCGGCCTCGATCGCGCCGGTGTCGGTGACCTGGCGCAGCCCCTTGGCTTCGACGATCGCCGCCGGGTCGCCGCCGCCCTCGACCATCTCGGCGAAGACGTCCTTGGCGATGCGGCCGGAGATCGTGCCGTCGGCGATCAGGTCGATCAGTACCCCCATCCGCTCGGCTTCAATCGGTGATCCGATGCCGGCGCCCGTTCGGTGCAACTGCTCGAGCAAAGCGCCTGTTACCCAATTGGCTGCCATCCTAGCGTCGCGGCCGCGCGCCACCGCCTCGAAATAATCCGCAGTCGCGCGCTCGGCGATCAATACTTCGACCACTTCGGCAGAAAGCCGGTATTGGGACATAAACCGGACCCGCTTCTTGTCCGGCAATTCGGGCAAATCAGCCTTCAACCCGGCGACCCAGGCGGGGTCGAGCACCAGCGGCAGCAAATCGGGGTCGGGGAAATAGCGGTAGTCGAAGTCGTTTTCCTTGGAGCGCATCCGCCGGGTTTCGCCGCGCGCGGTGTCAAACAACCGCGTCTGCTGCTCGATCTTGCCGCCGTCTTCGAGGATGTCGACCTGGCGGCGGGCCTCCGCCTCGATCGCCTGCATCACAAAGCGCACCGAGTTAAGGTTCTTGATCTCGCAGCGCGTGCCGAACGGCCCGCCCGGCTTGCGCACCGAGACGTTGCAGTCGCAGCGCAGCGACCCCTCCTCCATGTTGCCGTCGCAGGTGCCGAGATACCTGAGGATCGAGCGCAGCTTGCGCAGATAGATGCCGGCTTCCTCGGCCGAACGCAAATCGGGCTCGGAGACGATCTCCATCAGCCCGATCCCAGCGCGGTTGAGGTCGACATAGGTGTCGCGCGGGTGCTGGTCGTGCAGGCTCTTGCCGGCGTCCTGTTCGAGATGCAGCCGGGTGATGCCGATCGCCCGCGCGGTGCCGTCGGGCATCTCGATCTCGACGCAGCCGCGGCCGACGACCGGCTGCTGGTATTGCGAGATCTGATAGCCGGGCGGCAGGTCGGGGTAGAAATAGTTCTTGCGGTCGAAGATGCTGTGCAGATTGATCTGCGCGTTGAGGCCGAGCCCGGTCTTCACCGCCTGCTCGACGCAATGTCGGTTGATCACCGGCAGCATGCCGGGAAACGCGGCGTCGACGGTCGAGACCTGGGTGTTCGGCTCGGCGCCGAACGCCGTCGCCGCGCCGGAGAACAGCTTCGCCTGCGCGACGCACTGGGCATGCACCTCAAGCCCGATGACGATTTCCCACTCGCCGGTGCGGCCTTGGATTAATGCGGTCATGGTGACCTGATCTTTTCTGCCTGAACGACAACCTCGGCCGGCGCCCCCTCCGGCTCGCTGCGCTCGCCGCCTCCCCCGCGACGCAGGGGAGGAACTGCGAGATGCCGACACGACCCGGTTCCTCCCCCGATATCGGGGGAGGGGGACCATGCGAAGCATGGTGGAAGGGGCACAGTGGTCAGCGCAGACGCCATCTGCTAGCGCTCGGCCAAGAAGCCTGGAAGATGGGTGAAGGCGGCGGCGGTTTCCAGCACCTGACCGACGCGCAGCACCATCGCCTCGTCAAAGGCGCGGCCGATGATCTGCAGGCCGAGCGGGAGACCGTCGGACAAGCCGGCGGGCACTGAGATTGCCGGCAGGCCGGCAAGGTCGGCGGGCACGGTGAACACGTCGTTGAGATACATCGCGACGGGGTCATCGCTCTTCTCGCCGATCGCGAAGGCGGCCGAGGGGGTGGTTGGGGTGAGGATGGCGTCGCAGCGCTCGAACGCGGCGGCGAAATCGCGGGCGATCAGCGTGCGCACCCGCTGCGCCTTGAGGTAATAGGCGTCGTAATAGCCGGCCGACAGCACATAGGTGCCGATCAGCACGCGGCGCCGTACCTCGGGGCCAAAGCCGGCGGCGCGGGTTTTTTCGTACATGTCGTCGAGGCTGTCGCCGTCGACACGCAGGCCGAATTTGACGCCGTCATAGCGCGCGAGGTTCGACGACGCCTCGGCCGGGGCGATGACGTAATAGGCCGGCAGCGCGTATTTGGTCATCGGCAGCGAGATTTCGACCGGCTCGGCGCCGGCGTCCTTGAGCCAGGCGATGCCGGCCTGCCACAGGCTCTCGATCTCGCCGGCCATGCCGTCGACGCGGTATTCCCTGGGGATGCCGATCTTGAGCCCGCGGACGTCGCCGGTCAGCGCCGCGCCGTAATCCGGCACCGGCACCGGCGCGGAGGTCGAGTCGCGCGGGTCATGCCCGGCCATCGCGCCGAGCATCATCGCCGCGTCGCGCACGGTGCGGGTCATCGGCCCGGGATGGTCGAGCGAGGAGGCGAAGGCGACGACGCCCCAGCGCGAGCAGCGGCCATAGGTCGGCTTCAGCCCGACAATGCCGCAAAAGCTCGCCGGCTGGCGGATCGAGCCGCCGGTGTCGGTGCCAGTCGCGCCGAGCGCGGCATGCGCCGCGACCGCCGCGGCCGAGCCGCCGGACGAGCCGCCGGGCACCAGCGGCCGGTTGTCTCCAGGCCGGCGCCACGGGTTTTCGGTCGGGCCGTAATAGCTGGAAGTGGTCGACGAACCCATCGCGAACTCGTCCATATTGGTCTTGCCCAGCATCACCGCGCCCGCCGCCCACAACTTCTCGGTGACAGTCAACTCGTAGGGCGGGGTGAACCCGTCGAGGATGTGCGACGACGCTGTCGTCAGCACGCCCTTGGTGCAGAACAGATCCTTGATGGCAAGCGGGATACCGTCGAGCGGCAGAGCCTCCCCTTTCGCCAGCCGCGCGTCGGAAGCGGCCGCCGTCTCCAGCGCGTGCTCTGGGGTGGTGGTGACGAACGCGTTGAGCGGCGCGATCTGCTCGACCGCATGGTTGTAGGCAGCGGCCAGCTCGCGGGCCGAGAATCGCTTGGCCCGCAGCCCGTCGCGCGCCTCGGCCATGGTGAGGTCGGTGAGCGCGCTCACTCGACCACCTTGGGCACGGCATAGAACCCGCGCGCGGCGCGCGGGGCGTTACCGATCGCGGCCTCGCGGTTACCGCCGTCGGTCACGACATCGTCGCGCATCGGCAGCGTCATCTCGGCGACGCTGGTCATCGGCGGCACGTCCTCGGTGTCGACCGCCATCAGCTGCTCGACCCAATCGAGGATGCCGCTCAGCTCCGCCGCGAGCGGTTCGAGCTGATCCTCGGGGACGCGAATGCGCGCCAGGGTGGCGATGCGCGCCACGGTGGCCTTGTCCAACGCCATGATTTCGGTGTCTTTCGCAGCAAAATTAGCGACTTCACGCTATCATCGGGCATGATCGTCGACAACGGTCACGATTTTGGCGACGGTCGACCTCCAAGTTTGCAATCCCGGCTCGACCTTGCC
Organism: uncultured Alphaproteobacteria bacterium; assembly: GCA_963778385.1. Classification (GTDB taxonomy): domain Bacteria; phylum Pseudomonadota; class Alphaproteobacteria; order ATCC43930; family CGMCC-115725; genus DATARH01. The sequence goes on from CAVZUA010000056.1 coordinate 60,461, forward strand.
GTGGCAAGGTCGTAGTGGCGCAAACGTTAAGCGCGCGCCTGCCTGGCACCGCCCCTGCCACCCCGCATGGCGGTATAGCGTTGCAGCAACGCCAGCACCAATGCAACGTAAGTGAGCCCAATCACGACCCCGCCCAGCCGCGTCCAGATCCGGTCATCGGCGTCTTGGTAAAAGACCGAGAACCCTTCGCCCATCAGAATCGCCAGCACATTCATTGATTTTAGCGCCATCGCGGCGAACGGCCCGCCCGCTGCGATCCGTCGGGCGAATGGCCAGGAAGCGAGCAGGACAACCGTCGCCAGCACTGGCAACGTCGGGGCCAGCCACAACACCTCCCAGACCAGAACTGCCACCACGCCACCGAACAGCGCTGCGGCAAGCCGGTCGCGGATCACATTGGCGGCGATCTCGCCGTCGGCACGCAACGTAATGATGATGCCGATCATCACCGCGCCCGGCGCCGGGGGCTTCATCGTCGCGGTCAGGATCACCGCCAGCAGCAACGCCACCGCAGCAACCAGCGGGGGAAGCTGCGGTGGCCGCGGCGCTTCTGCCGCAAGCTCTGGGTCGGGCAGGAGCCAACGCATGGCCCAGGCGGTCGCCGCCGCGATGGCAAAGTTGACAAAAAACCAGTACGCGAGATCGCTGGAGAGCTCGGGCGCCTTGATGAGGGTTTGCGGCACAATCGTAAAGACGATCAACGTCACCAGTCCGAGCGTCGCCTTGTGGGGATCGACAAGAAGCGTGAACGCTCCATAATAAATCCACAGCTCAAGCAAGCAGAGGACAAGCGGGTGCTCGGCCAGAAACTGCATCGCCAGTCCGGCAAGCGCCACCAGTAGCCAGGCGATAATTGGCAGCGCAACAAGCCGTCCGGCACCGATTGCCGGGCCGCAGGCGAGCGTCCCTGCGACGAGCGGCGCCAGAAAGGTGAGCTGAAGGTCGAGGCGCAGCAGCTCGGCTGTGACGAAGGCGACCGTAAAGGTTAGCGCGATGCGCAGCCCGCGCCTCGTTTCAGAAGACATAATCGGCAATTGAAACGACCCACAGCCAGGCGCGTCCAAGCGGGGCGACCCACCCTGCCTTCTTCGTCATCACCACGACATTGGCGCGTGAGCCGACGCGAAAGGCGGGAATATCCACCTGCCGCGATAGTTCAATCCGCACCGGAATGCGCTGGACCTCACGCAGCCACTCGCGGCGCTGTTTGACGTAGGGGAGATCACCCTCGACGGCGGGACCACCCGGAGACAGTGCGACACCCGAGGCCATGCTCGCGACTCGGCCGTTGAGGATTTGTCCCGGCGCGACATTGAAAGTGATCAACACTGGATCGTCGATCGTGATGTTTCCGAGGGTGTTTTCCGGCAGATTAGCGATGACCCATCCAGCCTCGGTGTCGACGATCGTTGCGACGGTGTGGCCGGCGGAGGCGTACTGGCCCGGTGCGAGGACGGTATTGGTCACCTTCCCATCGACCGGCGCCTTGACGTCGGTATCGGTGAGGTCGATCCGCGCGCGTTCATACTGCGCCAACGCCGCCCTGATCTGCGGATTGTCCTGGTTGGTCGGTCCCAAACGCTTGCGCGCCTCTTCGAGACCGGCGTCGGCGGCTTGCACGGCACCCTCCGCGGTGGCCAGCTTCGCCTGCGCCTGATCGGCGTCAGCCCGCGAGGCAAAGCCCCGCGCTGTGAGCTGCAAGATGCGCTCGGTCTGCGCCCGTTCATTGGTAAGATTTGCCTTGGCGTCGCCGACCTTGGCAGCGGCGGCGGCGAGCGCGGCGGCGCTGGCGCCGACCTCCTGCGTTGCATTGGCGAGATTGGCTTCGGCCTGCTTGACGGCGGCCTCAAAGCGCTGCGGGTCGATGCGGAACAGACGATCGCCGGTCTTTACCTTCTGATTGTCCCGCACGCCAACCGAGATGATCGTACCCGAGACATTCGGTGCGACCCCAACCACCGGCGCCTGCAACGTCGCTTCCGATGTGTACGGGGTCAGCCGGTCGAACAGCGTATGCAGAACCAGCCCGACCAGGAACAGGAGGAATAGCGAAACACCAACTAAAGAAAAGCGCCGGGGCCGAACGTTATTCGCCATCTTCACCCTTCCGCACCAACTGCGGCTGCTCGGCGCGCATCCAGTCTCGCCGCACAAAACGGTCGAGACGAGCTTATAGCGACTGGCAGCGTCTTATGTATCGTTTCCAACAAACCCGTCTGGCCCAGGCCGTTAGTGCAGGTGTCGCGGCCGTGGTTTCGATCGGGATTGCGGGCACGACCGCTTCCCTGGCAGCGACGAAGTTGATCGCTGCATCGCCAAAGGTCTATTTTGCCGCGCCGAGACCGAAATTCAAATTGGGGCGCTCCTGATCGTCGACAACCCCGCGGCATTGCAAGCGGCCGTGCCCGCCGGCCGGCGCCTGTTGGGGCTCGATGTCGGCACCAAGACGATCGGCCTCGCGCTCAGCGACACGCGGCTCGTCATCGCCAGCCCGCTCGACACGATCCGCCGGCGGCGGTTTCGCGACGACATGGCGGCGCTGCTCGCGCTCGCCGACGCGCATGAGGCGGGTGGGCTGGTGATCGGCCTGCCGCTGGCGCTCGACGGGCGCGACAGCCCGCGCACCCAATCGGTGCGCGCCTTCGCCCGCAACTTGCTGGCGCTGCGCGACCTCCCGGCGCTGCTGTGGGACGAGCGGCTGTCGACCGCCGCGGTGACGCGCGAGATGATCGCCGCCGACATGACCCGCAAGCGCCGCGCCGAAATCGTCGACAAGGTCGCGGCGGCCTACATCCTCCAGGGCTGCCTCGACGCGATGGGGATCGCGACGTGAGCGCGGCGGGCCGCGGCGTTCGGCATATTGTGCCGCGCCGCGACACGCGGCATTAACGGGCATGGTTTCGGCAAGCATCGCGTCATCGCGCGCGCCGGAAGTCGATGATCGCCGGGCGCGCCCCGTGGCGGTCTGGCTGCTCGTCTGCTGCGCGATGATCTTCGCGATGGTGGTCATCGGCGGCATCACGCGGCTGACCTGGAGCGGGTTGTCGATCACCGAATGGCGGCCGGTGATAGGCGCCATTCCGCCGCTTTCCGCCGCCGATTGGCAGGCCGAGTTCGCCAAATACCAGCAGACGGCGCAGTACAAGCTCCTGAACACCGGCATGAGCCTCGCCGACTTCAAGACGATCTTTCTGTGGGAATACGTGCACCGGCTGTGGGGCCGGCTGATCGGCTTTGTCTATCTCCTGCCGTTTCTCTATTTCCTCGTCCGCCGGCAGATCCCGCGGCGGCTCGCCTGGCCGCTCGCCGGCATCTTTGCGCTGGGCGGGTGCCAAGGCGCGGTCGGCTGGTGGATGGTGCAGAGCGGGCTCGCCGATCGGATCGAGGTCAGCCAGTACCGGCTGACCGCGCATCTCGCGCTGGCGCTGGTGATCTACGGCGCGACGCTGTGGACCGCGCTGGGGCTGCTGACCCCCACCCCGGCCCTCCCCCGCCAGCGGGGGAGGGAGACGGCAATCGCCGGCACAGGCGGCCTCCCTCCCCCGCCAGCGGGGGAGGGTCCGGGTGGAGGTTACCTCTGGCGCCGCGCGAGCGAGGCGGTGCTCGCGCTAATCAGCCTGACCGTTGTCGCCGGCGGGTTTGTCGCCGGGCTCAATGCCGGGCTGACGTACAACACCTTTCCCTTGATGGATGGGCGTTTCGTGCCGACGGGCTACGGGGAGCTCGCGCCGTTCGCACGGAACTGGTTCGAGAATGTCGCGGCGGTGCAGTTCGATCACCGCCTGCTGGCGGAGACGACGGTCACCGCCGTCGTCGTGCTGTGGCTCGTCGCGCGCCGCGCCGCATTGCCGCGCGGCCCCCGGCTGGCGCTGCACGCGCTGCTCGCCGCCGCGCTGCTGCAGGTTTCGCTCGGCATTGCGACGCTGCTGCTGGTCGTTCCGGTGCCGCTCGCCGCGGCGCATCAGGCCGGGGCCGTTCTGCTGCTGACCGCGGCGATCGTGTTTCGGCACCGGTTACGATAGCCCTACCGTGGCGGTATCTCTGCGAGGACGATGACCTTGACGACAATCCGTCTGTGTCGCGACGACGAGCGCACCGAGATCCTGCGGATCATTAACGAGGCCGCAGAGGCCTACAAGGGCGTCATCCCAGCCGATTGTTGGCACGCCCCATACATGCTGTCAGAAGAGCTCACGGGCGAGATCGCGGCCGGTGTCGTGTTCTGGGGATATGAAGAGCGTGACACGCTTCTCGGCGTCATGGGCATCCAGCCCGTGCTCGACGTCGACCTGATCCGCCATGCCTATGTGCGGCCGCAGGCACAGCGGCGCGGCGTCGGCAGCGCGCTGCTGCAGCACCTGCGGCAGCTGAATTGTCGACGGATATTGATCGGCACCTGGGCGGCGACCGACTGGGCGATCCGCTTTTACGAGCGGCATGGCTTTGTGTCCGTTTCGCCCCAGCGCAAAACTTCGCTGCTCAAGACTTATTGGACCGTGCCCGACCGGCAGATCGAGACTTCGGTGGTGCTGGCCAACCCACCTGTCGATTAGAGCCCCAGGAATTTTGAATACGAGGAGCCGCCGCCACGGGCGCACCAGGCGCCCGTGGCCGTGGCTCAATCGCTACTTCACCCAAGCCCAGTAGCCCTGGTAACGCGGATGATGGCCGGCGTAATGATACTGCCACTCCCAATGGCCCGTGCTGCTGGAAGGGGCGCCGCTGGAAGCGGTCGGCGGCCCATACTGCGCGGCCGAGGCCGCTGACAGGTTGAGCGCGGTCAGCGCAGCGATCGTGGCGGCGAAGAACAGGGTTTTCATCTGAGTCTCCTTGCGGGTCGGCGTCGCCGATGCGGTACGCTCCCATGGCCTTTGATCTGGCGGGCCGCTCCCTTATTCACAAACGAGAGTTTCTCACCCGGCGCGTGAGCGTTGCTCACTGATGCCTGCGCGTAACGGCAACCGCAGGCGCCGAATTGGACGCTACGGTCGCCGCGACCATATAATCGCCACCGCCGAGGAGAGTGCGATGGCGAAGAGCGGGAAATCCCTGGACGACTGGCGGAAGCTCGCCGAGGGCGAGTTGCGCGGCAAGCCGGTGTCGAGCCTCGACTGGCAGACGCCCGAGGGCATCGCGGTCAACCCGCTTTACACCGAGGCCGATCTCGAAGCGATTGCCGCGGCCGGCTTTCCGTTTCGCGAGGCGATCCCCGGCGCGCCGCCCTATCTGCGCGGGCCGCGCGCGACGATGTACGCCAACCGGCCGTGGACGGTGCGGCAATATTCCGGCTTCTCGACCGCGGAAGAGTTGAACGCCTTCTACCGCGCCAATCTCGCCGCCGGGCAGATGGGGTTGTCGATCGCCTTCGATCTGGCGACCCATCGCGGCTACGACAGCGACCATCCGCGGGTCATCGGCGATGTCGGCAAGGCCGGCGTCGCGATCGACAGCGTCGAGGACATGAAGATCCTGTTCGACGGCATTCCGCTCGACAAGATGAGCGTGTCGATGACGATGAATGGCGCGGTGCTGCCGGTGCTCGCCGGGTTTATCGTCGCCGCCGAGGAACAAGGCGCCACGCAGGACCAACTTCAGGGGACGATTCAGAACGACATCCTCAAGGAGTTCATGGTCCGCAACACCTACATCTACCCGCCCGGCCCCTCGATGCGGATCGTCGCCGACATCATCGAATACACCGCGCGGCACATGCCGAAATTCAACTCGATCTCGATCTCCGGCTACCACATGGAAGAAGCCGGGGCGACGAGCGTGCAGGAATTGGCGTTCACGCTCGCCGACGGGCTCGAATACGTGCGGGCGGCGCTGTCGCGCGGGCTCGACATCGACGAATTTGCGCCGCGCCTGTCGTTTTTTTTCGGCATCGGCATGAACTTCTTTATGGAGATCGCCAAGCTCCGTGCCGCGCGGCTGCTCTGGGCGCAACTGATCGAGCCATTCGGCCCGAAAAACAAGGTGAGCCTCGCGCTACGTACGCATTGTCAGACCTCGGGCGTCAGCCTCACCGAGCAGAGCCCGCACAACAACATCGTCCGCACGACGATTGAGGCGTTGGCGGCGGTGCTCGGTGGGACGCAATCGCTGCACACCAACTCGTTCGACGAGGCGCTGGCGCTGCCGACGCCGTTCTCGATGGGGATCGCGCGGAACACCCAGCTGATCCTCGCCGAGGAGACCGGCATCCCGCATGTCATCGACCCGCTCGGCGGCAGCTATTATGTCGAGAGCCTGACGCATTCGATCGCCACCGCCGCCAAGACGCTGATCGACGAAGTCGAAGCGCTGGGCGGCATGACCAAGGCGGTCGAGAGCGGCATGCCCAAGCTGCGGATCGAGGCCGCGGCGGCCCGCCGCCAGGCCGCGATCGACCGCGGCGAGGAGGTCATCGTCGGGGTCAACAAATATCGCGCCGAAAGCGATACCAAGGTCGAGCTGCTTGACGTCGACAACGACAAGGTGCGCGAGGCGCAGGTTGCCCGGCTCAACCGCATCAAGAAAATCCGCGATGCCGACAAATGCGCCGCCACGCTCGCCGCGCTGACCCAGGCGGCGAAAAGCGGCCAGGGCAACCTGCTCGAACTGTCGATCGCCGCGAGCCGGGCGCGCGCGACGGTCGGCGAGATTTCCGACGCGCTCGAAGCCGTGTTCACCCGCCATCATGCCGCGACGCAATCGGTGACCGGCGTCTATGGCGGCGAGTACGCCGACGATGCCGATTTCCACCGCATCCAACGCGAAATCGATAATTTCGCCCGCGAGGAGGGCCGCCGGCCGCGCATGCTGGTCGTGAAGCTCGGCCAAGACGGGCACGACCGCGGCGCCAAGGTGATCGCCACCGCCTTCGCCGATATCGGCTTTGACGTCGATATCGGCCCGCTGTTCCAGACCCCGGAAGAGGCGGCGCGGCAGGCGATGGAGAACGATGTCCATATCGTCGGCATCTCGAGCCAAGCCGCCGGGCACAAGACACTGGTTCCGGCGCTGATCGAGGCGCTGAAACGCGAGGGCGCCGGCGACATCCTTGTCGTCTGCGGCGGGGTGATCCCGCCGGTCGATTACGACTTCCTCAAAAAAGCCGGCGTCGCGGCGATTTACGGACCGGGAACGAATATTCCGCGCGCGGCGGCGGAAATCCTGTCGCTCATTCGAAAACAGCGGCTTGCGGCGTGATTAACAAATTACATTAAACTGACATCATTCATACAACTGTCGGTAATACTTGTACTGGTCACAAGTCGCCTGTCCTTGTATAGTTGCCGCCAACAGGGAGGCGGACATGGCTGCGGAGACGAAACTGCAGGGCGCGGCGCCGCGTCTTGTCGCAAAAATTATTGCCAGCTATGTCGCGCACCATAATCTCCCGCCGGACCAGATCCCCGAGCTGATTGCCGCCGTGCATCGCTCGATCGCCGGACTCGGCCAGCCAGCGGAAGCGCCGCAGGCGCCGATCCCGGCCGTACCGGTGCGCCGCTCGGTGCAGCGGGATGCGGTCATCTGCCTTGATTGCGGCTGGAAGGGCAAGATGCTCCGCCGCCATTTGACGACGCGGCACGGCCTCACGGGCGACGAATATCTCAAGCGCTGGGGCCTGCCCGGCGACCATCCGCTGACAGCGCCGAACTACTCGGTGCAGCGCTCGAACCTCGCGAAGGAGTTGGGTCTCGGCCGCGGGGATCGGACGGCGGCCGGCGGCCGGCGCCGCCGCACCCGCGGCGGCTAGTCTTAGTCTAGGGATCAGCGGCGGGTCACACCGGTTTCCGTCACGATCACATCCATCGGGATGTCGAAGGGCTGCGGGTGGATCGTCTCGATCCGCTGCGCGGCAAAGCCGACGCCGATCGGCAAGGGTCGCCGGCTCAACGGGGCGAGCGTGCGGTCGAAATAGCCGCCGCCATAGCCGAGCCGGTAGCACGCCGCGTCGAACCCGACCACCGGTGCCAGAACCATCGACGGCGTGACGACCTCGCGCTTCTCGGGGACCGGGATGTCCCAGACACCAGCGACGAGCGCCTCACCCGGCGCCCAGGCGCGGTATTCGAGCGGCCCTTTCTTGTCGACGACGACCGGCAAGGCGACGGTGCGCCCGGCGGCGACGAGCCGCTCGACCAACGGGCGGGGATCAAACTCAGCCCGAAACGGCCAGTAGATGCCGAGGATACCCGACCGTTCGGTGACGGCCTTTTCGACGAGGCGCGCGATTTCTTCGCCGGCTTCGCGCCGCACCGCCGGCGGCATCGCCATCCGCAGCGCAATCAGCCGCTCGCGCTCGACACGCCGCCAAGCTTTGACTTCGGCGGGCTCCATCCTAGTCGGGGATCATGTCGAGCACGTCTTCGCCCCTATGGAGGCGCTCGGCCAGTTCCTGGTGAAATTGGCGCAGCCACGTAACCAGCTCTTCTGCAGTCTTCGTCGGTCGTGCAGCATAATCCTCCGAAATTTCGTCGATAACCGAACGCATATTCTCAACTTCGACCCCGCCGAAAGGATAGTCGAACAGCAGGTCGAAATAGAATTTCACCGACCCTGGCCGATTGTTTGGCTTGATCCGCAATCGTCGCATCTTGCGAAACCAGGTCCGCAGCTCTCGCCGAAAATGCTCGCGCTGTTCGTCCGGTAGATCAAAGCCCACCAGTTTGACAAGATGCGCGTTAATCGGGTCCTGGAGACCCAGGATGGTCGTCTCGACCAACTTGCGCGGCAGGGCCATCACCAGTTCTTCGTCGACTTTCACGGGATGGCCCTCTCGTCAAAGATCAGAACAGCCCGGTGATCCGGCCGTCCTCGGTCAGCTCGATCGAATTGGCCGCCGGCACGCGCGGCAGGCCGGGCATGGTCATGATCTCGCCGCAGACCGCGACGATGAACTCCGCGCCCGCGGACAGTCGGATTTCGCGCACGGCCAATATATGGTCGACCGGCGCGCCCTTGGCGTTGGCGTCGGTCGAGAAGCTGTATTGCGTCTTGGCGATGCACACCGGGAAATGCCCGAACCCGCCTTTTTGCAACTCGGCCAAGCGGGTTTCGACCGCGCCGTCGCAGGCGATGTCCTTCGCCCGGTAAATCTTCTGCGCGATCGTCTTGATCTTGTCGCGCAGCGTCATCTCGTCCGGATAGAGCACCTGGAACTTCGCCTGCCCGCTATCGGCGACGCGCGCGACCACCTCGGCGAGGGGCGCGGCGCCTTCGCCGCCATTCGCCCAATGGTCGGCGATCACCGCCTCGGCGCCGTGCGAGGCGCACAGCTCCTTGAGCTTGGCGTGCTCGGCCTCCGTGTCGGCGCTGAAGCGGTTCACCGACACCACCGCCGGAACGCCGAACTGCTTCAGGTTTTCGAGATGCCGCGCCAGGTTGGCGTAGCCGGCCTCGAGCGCCGCGACATTTTCAGCGCGGAGTTGGTCGCGGGGGACGCCGCCGTGCATCTTCAGCGCGCGCACCGTCGCCACGACCACCGCCGCATCGGGCTTGAGCCCCGCCTTGCGGCACTTGATGTCCATGAATTTTTCGGCTCCGAGATCGGCGCCGAACCCGGCCTCGGTGACGACGTACTCGCCGAGCTTGAGCGCGGTCTGGGTCGCGATCACCGAGTTGCAGCCATGCGCGATATTGGCGAACGGCCCGCCATGGATAAAGGCCGGGTTGTTCTCCAGCGTCTGCACCAGGTTGGGCGCGACGGCGTCCTTGAGCAGCACCGCCATCGCCCCAGCCGCCTTGATGTCGCCGGCGCGCACCGCCTCGCGACCGCGGGTCTGCGCGACGATGATGTTGGCCAGCCGGCGCTGCAGGTCCTTGAGGTCGGTGGCGAGGCAGAAGATTGCCATGACCTCGGAGGCGACAACGATGTCGAACCCATCCTCGCGCGGGAAGCCGTTGGCGACGCCGCCGAGCGACGAGGTGATCTCGCGCAGCGCCCGATCGTTCATGTCGAGGCCGCGGCGCCAGGTTACCCGGCGTGAGTCGATGCCGAGCTCGTTGCCCCAGTAGACATGGTTGTCGACCATCGCCGCGAGCAGGTTGTTGGCCGCGCCGATCGCGTGGAAATCGCCGGTGAAATGGAGGTTGATGTCCTCCATCGGCACGACCTGGGCATAGCCGCCGCCGGCCGCGCCGCCCTTCATGCCAAAGCTGGGGCCGAGACTCGGCTCGCGCAGGCAGATGATCGCTTTCTTGCCGATATGGTTGAGCGCGTCGCCGAGCCCGACGGTCGTCGTCGTCTTGCCCTCGCCGGCCGGGGTCGGGGTGATCGCGGTGACGAGGATCAGCTTGCCGTTCGGCTTGTCCTTCAGCGAGTCGACGTAATCGAGACCGACCTTTGCCTTGTAGCGGCCGTAGGGCGAGAGGTGTTCATCGGGAATCCCGAGCTTGGCGGCGATCTCGCCAATCGGGCGCATGGTCGCGGCCTGGGCGATCTGGATGTCGGATTGAGGGTTCTTGTGCTGGTCGGCTCCGCGCGCCACGGCAGGTCTCCTCGCCATTCACCTTCTATTGCTCCAAGGTCTTAGACCGTGCGGCCGGCTCAGCGCAACCGCCGCCGCGCCGCACCTCGCGCGCGTCCCGCGCAAGCCTCTTGAGAAACGCATACGTTGCGTTACGCTAGGACGCGCAGAGCGGCAATGCGGTTGACGCCCGGCGCGTATAATGACGATCCAGACGCATCCCCGAGGAGCTAAGGAACCCCCGATGACCGGCCTGAGCAGAATGAATTGGCGCCCGTGCGCACGCCTTGCCGCCTTTGTCGCAGCGGCTGCGCTGATCGCGCTGCCGATCGCGTCGCGTCCGGCCAATGCTTTCTGGATCGGTTTCGGCGCGCCCTTCGGCTTTTACGGACCCGCCCCCTATTGGGGCTATCCGGCGCCCTATTATCCGCCGCCGCCGGCCTATTACCCGCCGCCGGCCCCAATGGCCTACGCGCCGGGCGTTCCCGCCGCGACGGCTTACGGAACCGCGGCGCCCGCCGTGGCCGCACCGGCGGCAGCGGCGACGACAACGCCGGCGATCAGCTACACCAAAAAACCGGCCTTCACCAACGCCGGCGGGCAGACCTGCCGCGAATACAAGACGACCGACGGTACCCACGACGTCTTTGGCACCGCCTGCAAGCAGCCCGACGGCCAGTGGCGGGTGACCAACTGACCCTGCCGCGCGTGTCGGCCGGCTTGACCGCACGCGTGCCGCGCTGACATCTTCCCGCCTCTTTCGCGGGGAGGCGGAGATGGCACGGCCGATCGTTTATGGTGCGGCGATGAGCCCCTATGTATGGAGCGTGCGGCTGACGCTGGCCGAAAAGGGCGTCGCGCACGACCTGGTCAGCGTCGGGATCGACGAATTCCGTTCCGAGGCGCATCTGACGCGCCATCCGTTCGGCAAGATCCCGGCCTTCGAGCATGATGGCTTCGTGCTCTACGAGACGCAGGCGATCATGCGCTATGTCGACGAAGCCTTCCCGGCCGCGCCACTACAGCCGATCGAGGTGCAGCCGTTCGCCCGGATGAACCAGATCATGGGCATCGTCGACAATTACCTGACGCCTTGCCTGCTCGCGAACGTGATCTTCCAGCGGATGGTGGCGCCGCGGCTCGGCCGCACTGTCGATGAGGAGGCGATCGCCGCTGCGCTGCCGAAAGTGCGCCATTGCCTGGGCGAGATCGCCCGGCTGGCCGGCGAGCAGCCCTTCCTCGCCGGCGAGGCGGTGACCCTCGCCGATCTGATGACGATCCCGCAGCTCTATTATTTCAAGAAATTACCCGAAGGCACGGCGCAGTTCGCCGAACTGCCGGCGCTCGCGGCCTGGGTCAATCGGATGGAAGAGCGGCAGAGCCTGCAAGTAACCCGCCCGCCCGGCTTCTAGGCACGGCTGCTGGACTAGAGCTACGGACCGTGATGTTAGCGGTCTGCTCCAGCACTTCAACGCGGTTGCGCAGCCGATCGTGCTGAGAGCGTACCGCGCGAAATTCGCTTATAAGCGCGCTTTGGTTGCTGTCAAGCCGGTTGAGTACGGCGGCAATGACCGGCATGTCGTCGCGCAGGCTACGCACGTCGCTTTGCAGCGATAGCAGCGTGCGCGCCAGCCATTGCAAATCGACGGTCTCCGGTAGGTCAGGCACGGTCTATTTATCCCCTCCTTGCTCGTACCATACAATAAGCTAGCGCGCCGCGCGCAGCAGACGGAACGGGTTCGGCAGGCGCTCCAGCGCGCGCTCGAACCGGGCGCGGGCCTCGCCGAGCCGACCGACATCGGCCAGCCGGCGGTCGATAAAGCCGCGCGTGTCGGCGAAATCCTCGGAGCGGTCTTCGAGCCAATACATCAGGGTCGCGCTGTAGATCGCCCCGAGGGTCGCGCGCTTTGTATAAAAGCTGAAATCGGTCGAGGCGTCGCCAGCGGCGTACCAGATGCCGTCTACCGTCTCGTAAACGAGCTTCGCGCCCAATGCCGCATACGGCGGCAAGGCCAGCACCGAAAGCGCACGGCGCACCGCCTCGCGCCATGGCGCGACCACATCCAAGCGCAGCTCGAGCGCGCGCCGCACCCGTTTGCCGGTGCTCTCGCCGTCAGCGGCAGCAGCCTTGTATCGGTCGAGCATCCGGCGGTCGGCCCAGCGGCTGAACGCAGCGACGAGATCGGGTGCGCCCCACGGAAACAGCGCCTCGGCCTCCGCGGCCGGCATGCCGAGCTGCCGCGCCGCGACCCGCACCGCGGCATACGACCAGCCGTCGAACGCAACATCCGGCAAGATCGCCTCGATCAGCCGGTCGCGGTCGTGTTCGGCAAGCGGGCTTTTCATGGAGCCTCACCTTTCAGGAACTCGGCAAGATCGATCGGATGACGCTGCGCTTCCTCGGTGTAGACCAGCAGGCGGAGGTCGGTCATCCGCTGCGGGTAGAGGATGCCGTCGAGATGGTCGCATTCATGCTGCACGACGCGGGCGTGGAAGCCGGCGGCTTCGCGCTCGATCGGCTGGCCGTCGAGACCGAGGCCGCGGTAGCGAATGCGCAGATGGCGCGGCACCACCCCGCGCAGGCCCGGCACCGAGAGACATCCCTCCCAGCCGAGCGCCGCGTCGGTGCCGACCGGTTCGATCACGGGGTTGATCAGCACGGTCAGGTCTTGCGGCCCGTCGCCCGGCATGTCGGTCACCCGCTCGCCGGCGACAAAGAACGTGACGATGCGGTGCGGCTCGTGCACTTGCGGCGCGGCGATGCCGGTGCCGCCGGCGTCCTCCATGGTCTCCAGCATGTCTTCGACGAGCTTGCGCACCCAGGGCGCGGTCGGGTCGTCGACCTCCGCCGCGCGGGCGCGCAGCACCGGGTTGCCCATGCGGGCGATCTTAAGCAGGGCCATCCCGGCAATATGGGTCGCCGAGACCGGCGGGTAAAGCGCCGCTAGCGCCGGATACAGCCAGACAGAATCACCCTGTCGGTCGCCTTGGCCGGGCTTGACCCGGCCATCCACGTCTTATTGCTCTGGCGTCAGCGAATGAAGACGTGGACCCCCGGGTCAAGCCCGGGGAGGTCCGGGGGAGGTAGTGAAACTGCAGATATCAATCCAAAACGGATCTCGCGCTAGGCGAGCGCCAGCTTGCGGTAGGCGTCCGCCGCCACGGCGTCGCAATGCTCGCGGAACGCCGGATGACCGCCGCTGTAGCGCATGATCTTGCGGGTCTGCTTGCCTTCGACATTGCGGTTGACGCCGGTCATCCACGAGTCGATCTCGTTCATCAGCAGGCCCTGGCCGCACTCCAGCACGTGCTCGGTCCACTCGGCGACGCCGGAGGTGGTTGCCTCGATACGCGTCAGGCCGCGCTCGTGCGCGAAACGGATCAGGTCGGTCACCCAGTCGACGCTGTATTCGGCGGCGCGCGGGAAATTGCCGAGCCCGGCATGTGGCCCCATCACCATCAACAAGTTCGGGAAGCCTTCGACCAGCACGCCGAGATAGGTTTGCGGCCCATCCTTCCACTTGTCCCTCAGCCGCTGGTCGTCGATGCCGCTGATGTCGATGCGGTCAAAGCTGCCGGTAATCGCGTCAAACCCGGTCGCGTAGATGATGATGTCGAACTCGTATTCGCGGTCGCTGGTCTTGATCCCGGCCGGAGTGACGCGCTCGATCGGCGTCTCGCTGATGTCGACCAGTTTGACGTTGGGCTGGTTGTAGACCTCGAAGTAGCCGCTTTCGAGCGGGACGCGGCGGGTGCCAAAGCCGTGGTTCTTGGGGATCAGCTTTTCCGCGACGGCCGGGTCGTTGACGCGCTGGCGGATTTTGCGGGCGACAAAATCGGAGATCAGCGCGTTGGCCTCGCGGTCCGTCAGGATGTCGCGGAAATTACCCTGCCAGATGCCGAAGCCGGGTTCGGCATAGAGCTTTTCCCAGAAGGCCTCGCGCTCTTCGGGCGTGACTTCGAAGGTGCCACGCGGATCGGCGGCGTGGATGAAGCAGCCGGGCGTGTCGCTGCAACGCGCGAAAATCTCGGGATAGCGCGCCCGGATATCGCGCATCTCATCGTCGCCGATCCTGGCGTTATGTAGCGGTGCAGCCCAGTTCGGGGTGCGTTGGAAGACCGTCAGATGGGCGACGGTCTTGGCGATTTCGGTGATCGCCTGGATCGCGGTCGCGCCGGTGCCGATGATCCCCACCCGCTTGCCGGCAAAATCGATCGGCTGTTTCGGCCAGTAATGCGTATGCCAGGACTGCCCCTCGAAGGTCTCGACACCGGAGATCCTCGGCATGGTCGGCGCCGAGAGCACGCCGATCGCGGTCACCAGAAAGCGCGCGCTGTAGCGCCGGCCATCTTCCAGAACGATCTCCCAGCCGCGCATGTCCTCGTCGTATTGCGCGGAGGCGACGATGCTCTTGCATTGAATGTCGCGGCGCAGGTCGAACTTGTCGGTGAGGTGGTTGAGGTAGCGCTCGGTCTCCGGTTGGCTGGCGAAACGCTCCTGCCAATCCCATTCCTCGAGCAGCTCCGGCGAGAAGGAATAGCCGTAGGTATAGCTCTCCGAGTCGAAGCGGGCGCCGGGATACCGGTTCCAATACCATGTGCCGCCGACGCCGGTGCCCGCCTCGAACACCCGCACCTTGAGGCCGAGCTGGCGCAGCTTGTAGAGCTGATAGAGGCCGGACACGCCGGCGCCGATGACGATGGCGTCGAACTCGGGGAGAGCATGCTGTTTGATGGCAGTCGCGGCGACCATGGCGCATCCCTTGGTCAAAATTCGTAAGCTAGCGATATCACTTTCCCGACTTCCCTCGGCATTGGCAACCGATCTTCGCACATGGCGCCACGACGAAAAGCTGCCGCAGCGGGCAGCTTAGACGCGACCGGCGAGTTGGTCGCGTACCCAGCCGGCCGTCGCGAAGAGTGGCGCGTCGGCACCCTCAAAGCCGACGACCTGCAATCCGAGCGGCAGGTTCTCGACCAAGAACAACGGCAAGGACACCGTCGGCACCCCGAGCAGCGAAAACGGCACGGCGAAAACCGGGTTGCCGGTATGACCACGGCCGACCGGCGCCGGGCCGATCGCCGGCAACGTCACCACGGCATCATAGGATGCCGCGAGCGCCGCGAATTGCGCGCGAACCTCGCGGCGGCGGGCGATCGCCACGCCGTAATCGGCGAGGGTCATCCCCTCGGCCATGTGCAGCCGATCCAGCGCCGCGCGGCTGAGCTTGCCGGCGTCGATCCCGCGGTAGGTGTTGAGCGGCCAGCGCCCCTCCCAGGCATTGATGCGGCGGACCAGTTCTTCCGCACCCGCCAGCGCCGCCTCCATCGCTTCCAGCGCCGGGTCGTCGCGGCGGCGGGCGACGGTGACTCCGGCCGCGGCAAGCGCCGCGATCGCCGAGTCCAGAGCGGCGCGTGCTTCCGGCGCCGCCAAAGCCCAGCCGTCGGTTTCGAGCATCGCCAGACGTTTCGGTTGACGCGGCACCGGCGGCCCGGACGGGCCCTGCACGCCTGGATACCCCGGATCGCCGCCGACGCGGCTGACAATGGCGGACGCGACGAGCCACGCATCCTCCAGCGACGCGGCGAGCAGGCCGGTGCAGCTCTGGCTGAAATAATCGAAGCTGCCGCCGCGATTGATGCCGCCAACGCTCGGCTTGTAGCCGACGCAGCCGCAAAAGCTTGCCGGCCGGATGATCGAGCCGACCACCTGGGTGCCGAGCGCGGCCGGCACCATGCCGCAACCCACCGCCGCCGCCGAGCCGCTGCTCGAACCGCCGGGCGTACGCGCCGGATCCCAGGGGTTTCGCGTCGGGCCGAGCGGCTCGGACGAGGCGAATTCGGTGGTGACGGTCTTGCCGAGGATCACCGCGCCCGCCTCGCGCAGCGCGGCGACGCTCGCCGCGTCGCGCCCGGTGCGCGTACCCTCCCACAACGGCGACCCCTGCCCTGTCGGCATGTCGACGGTCTCAATGATGTCCTTGACGCCGATCGGCATCCCGTCGATCGGCGAGAGCGGCCGGCCGGCGCGCCAGCGCTCGGTCGCGCGGTCCGCTGCGAGCCGGGTAGCGGCGAGGTCGTGACAGACGAAGGCCTGGACCGTCGGCTCGAATTCGGCGAGCCGCTCGAGGCAGCGTTCGAGAAACGCGCGCGGGGTGTCACCCCCGGCCGCAAAGGCGGAGGCAGCCGAAAAGAAAGGCAGCAGTTGGGGCGAGGACATCGAATGACTCCGGACGGTTGGCGTGCGCGCCTTCACAGGACGGGCCGAGGATGATAGGGTGCGCGCCCCTATTGGCCCAGCAGCGGAGTGGTGTGCCCGTGCAAGTCCTCGTTCGCGACAACAATGTCGACCAGGCGCTCAGAGCGCTGAAGAAGAAAATGCAACGCGAAGGGGTATTCCGGGAAATGAAGCTGCGGCGCAACTACGAGAAGCCGTCCGAACGCCGCGCCCGCGAAAAGGCCGAAGCCGTCCGCCGCTACCGCAAGCTCCTGCGCAAGCGCATGGAGCGCGAGGGGTATTAATCGGATCGTGGGCCGTCCCGCCCGCATGCGGGCGGGACGGCCCACGGTCCATCTCCCCTATTGCAAGCGGAGCGACGCAAACTCGCGCCGAGTGAGCATCTGCGCCAAGATGGCTTTGCTGCCTATCAGAAATTCTTTCGATCACATCTTGCCCGTCATACCGGCGAAGGCCGGTATCCAGGGCAAGGCTGGACCCCGGCCTTCGCCGGGGTGACGAGAGGAATGGATGCAAGGGGCTTCAGAACTGGACCGCAGGATCGCTCTTGATCTAGCGGTCATCAAATGGCAGCTGGGAATTGTGTTGGCCGGCGTCGCCATCTTGGTGATGAAGGCGTTTCCGTAGGATGGGTTGAGTGGAGCAAAGCCCATCATCCCGTGACAAGGCGATGGGTTTCGCTGCGCTCAACCCATCCTACGCAAAATTGCGCTGCCACACGGTGGCGAGCCGCGGTTCGGCGTCGGCGCGCAGGGCGATGGCATGCAGACCGGGACGGTTCTCCGCGAACCAGGCGCGGCGCGGCTGCCAGCGCGTCATCACCGCGAGATAAATGTCGACCGCGGAAAAGCGCTCGCCGAGAAACCACGGACTGCCGGCATTCGCTTCGACCTGCGCCCATAGGCGTTGGCGATAGGTGCCGAGGCTGTCGGCGAAGGCCTCCCGCGCCGGCTCGACCGAGACGAACCGTGCCGGATCGTCGGCATAGGTGAAGGTCGGGTAGACGTTTGCGACCAGAAAAACCAGCCAACGCAGGAATTTCGGCCGTACCGTTTCACCAACGGCGGGCACCAGATCCTGGCTTCCGGTCACGTCGGCAAGATGCAGCGTGATCGCCGCGCTCTCGGTCATCACCTGCCCGTCGGGGAGAATCAGCGTCGGCACCTGCGCCAGCGGATTGATCGGTGCCAGCTTTTCGCGGGCCGACGACGACGCAAACAGGTCGTCGAGCTGTTCGAGTTCGTAATCGAGGCCGTACCAGGCGAGCTGCGCTTCCGCCAGCACCGATCCCCAACCCGGCCGGGCATAGAGCTTGTACATACCGCTCTCCATCGATCGGACGACGTGCGGCTATTCCAGATCCTTGACGATCTCGTCGCACATTTTCTTGGCGTCGCCGAACAGCATCATCGTGTTGTCGCGGAAGAACAGTTCGTTGTCGACGCCGGCGTAACCCGAGGCCATCGAGCGCTTGACGAAGAGCACGGTCTTGGCGTGCTCGACATCGAGGATCGGCATGCCGTAGATCGCTGACGAGGGATCGGTCTTCGCCGCGGGGTTGGTCACGTCGTTGGCGCCGATCACAAAGGCGACATCGGTCGAGGCGAAGTTACGGTTGATCTCGTCGAGTTCCTTGACGTCGTCGTAAGGCACATTCGCCTCGGCGAGCAGCACGTTCATATGCCCCGGCATGCGCCCGGCGACGGGGTGGATCGCGTACTCGACCTTGACGCCGTCTTTCTTCAAAAGATCGCCCATCGCCTTTAGCGAATGCTGGGCCTGGGCCACCGCCATGCCGTAGCCCGGCACGATGATCACCGAGCCGGCATTCTTGAGGATGAACGCAGCGTCTTCGGCGCTGCCCGACTTCACCATGCGGTCGCCGGCGCCCGGACCGGTCGGCACGGCGCCGCCCTCGGTGCCGAACCCGCCGAGGATGACGTTGAAGATCGAGCGGTTCATCCCCTTGCACATCACGTAGCTGAGGATCGCGCCCGACGAGCCAACCAGCGCTCCGGTGATGATCAACAGGCTGTTCGACAGCGTGAAGCCGATGCCGCAGGCCGCCCAGCCCGAATATGAATTCAGCATCGAGATCACGACCGGCATGTCGGCGCCGCCGATCGGCACGATCAGCAGCAGCCCGAATGCCAGCGACAGGATCGTCAGCAGCACGAAGAACACCGCGTGCCCGGTCATCGCGAACAGCACGATCAAGAGGATCAGCGCCGCGCCGAGCAGTGCGTTGAGCAGATGCTGGCCAGGGAAAAGCAGCGGCGCGCCCGAGACCAGACCTTGCAGCTTGGCGAAGGCGACGATCGAACCGGTGAAGGTGATTGCGCCGATCGTCAGGCCGAGCCCCATTTCGACAAGGCTGGCGTTGTAGATGCCCTGCGGCCCGAGAATGCCGTATTCCTCGGGGGCGCTGAACGCGGCGGCGGCGACGCAGACCGCGGCGAGACCGACCAGGCTGTGGAACGCCGCGACGAGCTGCGGCAGCGCCGTCATCTGGATCTGCCGCGCGATATAGGTGCCGACCGCGCCGCCGATCACCAAGCCGAGGATAATCAGCCAGAAACTGACGACATGCGGCGTCGCCAGCGTCGTCAGCACGGCGATGACCATGCCGGCGATGCCGAAATAATTGCCGTGCCGCGCCGTGTCCGGCGAGGACAGCCCTCTGAGCGCCATGATGAAGCAGATCGAGGCGATCAGATAGAGAAAGGCGGAATAGCTTTCGCCCACGATTATTCTTTCTTGCGGTTATTTCTTGCGCTGGAACATCGACAGCATGCGCTGCGTGACGATAAAGCCGCCGAAAATATTGACCGCCGCCAGGGTCACCGCGACAAAGCCCATGACTTTGGCAAAGCTGAAGCCGGCCGGTCCGGCGGCGATCAGCGCGCCGACAATGATCACGCTCGACACTGCGTTGGTGACACTCATCAGCGGCGAATGCAGCGCCGGCGTCACGCGCCAGACGACGTAATAGCCGACGAACACAGCCAGCACGAACACCGTCAGCTCGAACACGAACGGCGTGCCGGCATGCGCCGCCGGCGGCGGCAGCGAGATCAGCTGATGCGCCAACGCGTCGAGCTTTTGCGCCAAATCCCTGGCATTGCCGGCAAGATCGCCGGCGGTTTGCGCAAGTACGGCGGTGTCCGCCATTTTTCCTCCGTCAGTCCGCCACGGCCGGTGCGGGCGGCGGCGCCAGCGCCGGGTGGACCACCGCGCCGTCCATGGTCAGTAGCGCCGCCTTGATGATTTCGTCCGAGGTGTCGATCGTCAGCCCCTTGTCCTTGTCGATCAGCAGCGCGAGGAACGCCGACAGGTTGCGGGCGTAGAGCAGGCTGGCATCGACCGGGATGTGCGCCGGCGCGTTGGCGTAG
This sequence comes from uncultured Alphaproteobacteria bacterium, assembly GCA_963778385.1. Classification (GTDB taxonomy): domain Bacteria; phylum Pseudomonadota; class Alphaproteobacteria; order ATCC43930; family CGMCC-115725; genus DATARH01. Next base: position 80,545 of record CAVZUA010000056.1, read on the forward strand.
CCGATGATCTTGACCCCGCCGGCGGTGATCACCGTCTCCTCGGGCTGGCTGCCGACGACATTGCCGCCCGCCTCGACCGCGAGGTCGGCGACCACCGAGCCCGGCGGCAGCGCGTCGAGCATCTCGCTGGTCAGCAAGATCGGAGCCTTGCGGCCGGGGATCAGCGCGGTGCAGATCACGATGTCGATCCGCTTCAGCGCGTCAGTGATCATCTGCCGCTGGCGGCGCTGGAAGTCCTCACCCATCTCGCGGGCATAGCCGCCGGTGGTCTCGGCGCTTTTCATCGCCTGTTCGTCGACCATCAGAAAGCTGGCGCCGAGGCTTTCGACCTGCTCCTTGGCGGCAGCGCGCACATCGGTCGCGAACACCACGCCGCCGAGCCGCCGCGCCGTGGCAATCGCCTGGAGGCCAGCGACGCCAGCGCCCATCACCAGCACCCGCGCCGCCTTGATCGTGCCGGCGGCGGTCATCATCATCGGCATCGCGCGGCCGAATTCGTGCGCGGCGTCGACCGCCGCCTTGTAGCCGGCGAGATTGGCTTGCGACGACAGCACGTCCATCGCCTGCGCGCGGGTGATGCGCGGCACCAGCTCCATTGCGATCGCGTTGACGCCGGCTCGGGCGTAGGCCTCGACCTCGTCGGCATGCTCCAGCGGCGCCAGCAGCCCGACCAGGACCGCGCCCTTCTTGAGCAGCGGCAGTTCTTCCGGCTGCGGCCGCTGCACCTTGAGCACGATGTCGGCACCGTCGAGCGCCGCAGCCTCGTCCGCGGCAATCGTCGCGCCTGCGGCCTCATAGGCCGCATCGGTAAAGAACGCGCCCGCGCCCGCGCCGGCCTCGACCACGACGTCGAGGCCGAGACCCTTGAAGTGCTTGACGGTGTCGGGCGACGCCGCGACCCGCCGCTCGAAGGCGCGTCGTTCCTTGACGATGGCGATTTTCATCGCGCGCGACGGTCCTCTATCGGCGATGGGGTTGGCAACGCCGCACAATGCCGCGGAGCGTTTTCATTGTGAAGCGTATGTAAGGCGTGGCGGCATTGCGCGCCATGCTTCCGCCAAAATTGCCGCGCGTGATACGGTCGGCTGGAGCGCGCCTTTGTTTCCCGCGGCTTGGAGATTGCATGTTCGAGGCGCTCGCCATTGCCCTGCGATGGGCACCGGTCGGAATAATCCCGAGGTTGGCACGTTGTCGTCCCGTTGGAGCCATGGGGAGTCGCCGGAAAGCGGGGTTTCGCCCGTGGCTCCGGTAAGTAAACGGTTCAGCGATCAATTGATCGCTGTACTGCCGCGGCTGCGGCGTTTCGCGGCCGGCCTGACACGATCGGCGACGGAAGCCGACGATCTGGTCCAGGCGGCATGCGAAAGGGCGCTGGCGCGGGAGCATCAGTTTCAGGAGGGAACGCGGTTCGACAGCTGGATGTTCCGCATCGTTCAGACGATTTGGATCGACCAGCTGCGGGCGCGGGACATCCGCAGAGAGGACGGAGACATTGCCGAGGAGCGTCTCGGGACGGATGAGCCGGTGCGGCGCGTCGAAGCGCGGCTGGCGCTGTCGGAGGTGCGGCGCGCGGTTGCGCAGCTGCCACCCGATCAGCGGACGACGCTGATGCTCGTGACGGTCGAGGGTCTCAGTTACAAGCAGGCGGCGGATGTGACCGGCGTGCCGGTCGGCACCATCATGAGCCGCCTGGCGCGCGCGCGGATCGCCTTGCAGCAATTGCTGCAAGCCGGCGCCGGCGAGCGCAGGAGCGTGAAGGATGCAGAAGCATAGCGACGAAGCCTTGGTGGCCTATCTCGACGGCGAACTCGATGCCGCCGAGCGGGCCCATGTCGAGGCCTGGATCGAGGCCGATCAGAGCGTGCGCGATCGCCTGCTGGCGCTCGCCGAGTCGGCGACGACGCTGCGTGCCGCCTTCGTCGATTTCGTCGCGGAGCCGGTGCCGGAGCGGCTGCTCGCCGCGGCACGCGGCGAGACCATGACCGAAGCCGAAATTGTCGAGCTGCGTCCGCGTCGGACCGAGCTTTCCGCGCCGCCGTCGCGTCGCTGGTACGTCCAGCTCGCCACGGCGGCGGCGCTCTTCGGTCTGGTCGTCGGCGGCGGCGTCGGGTATGTCGGCAACGGCATGCTGCGTCCGGCGGTCGTGCCGACCGACCGTCAGCTGCAGACGGTCGCGCTCAACAACTGGCTCGACACCGCAGCCGGCGACTACAAGCTGATCGTCAATGCCGGCGGCGGCTCGCTGGTGGACGTGCCGGCGACCGGTGACAACGGCGATGTCTTGCAGAAGATCAGCCAGAACCTGCCACAGCAGGTCCGTCTGCCCGATCTGAAACCGTGGGGATTGTCGTTCCAGGGCGCGCGGCTCGTCGTCGTCGACGGCAAACCGGCGGCGCAGCTGGTCTACACCACCGACAACAAGGCGATCGGTCCGCTGACGCTGATCATCGGCTCGACCAAGCAGCCCGATGTCGCGCCGACCTTCGAGAAGCGCCAGGATCTGAACCTGCTGTACTGGCGTCACCAGGGTCGTGCCTCGGTGCTCGTCGGGCAGACCGAGATCGGCTATCTGTGGGGCATCGCCAACGACGTCGCCTGGCAGCTCGACGCGATCTAGCAATTGCGCGATGACGACGCCGCGCCGGTCGTTGTCCCAAAGCCGTCCTTCGGCCACCGCCGGAGATACTGGCCGGGGCGGTTTCCGTCGTCGAATCAGCGAGAGGCCGAAGCCTATGCGCTGGCTCGCGCGACCAACGCCGGCGCGTGGCGCGGCAGGGTTATCGTGAACTCGGTAAATTCGCCGGGCTGGCTGTCGACCGCGATTGTGCCGCCATGCTGTTGCGTGACGATGTCGTAGCTGATCGACAGACCCAAACCGGTGCCCTCCCCGGTCGGCTTGGTGGTAAAGAACGGCTGGAACAGCTTGTCGCGAATATCGGGCGGGATGCCGGTGCCGTTGTCGCGCACCTTGATCTCGACCGCGCCGTCGGCATCGCGCGTCGTGACCGTCAGCGTCGAGTAAAACCGTGAATCGCCGCTGGCTTTGGCGCGCTTGTTGGCCGCGTAGAAGCCGTTGCCAAAGAGGTTGAGAAGCACCCGCGTCATCTCCTGCGGTGCCACGTCAATCGGCTCCAGGCCGGCCGCGTATTCGCGCTCCAAGGTGATGTTCAAACTCGCATCATGGGCGCGGGCACCGTGATAGGCGAGGTTGAGCGCCTCCTCGACTAGCGCATTGAGATCAACCTCGCGACGCTCGCCGCTAGCGCCGCGCGAATGCTCCAGCATGCTCTTGACGATGTTGTCGGCGCGCTTGCCGTGCTCCGCGAGCTTTTCCAGATTGCCGGTCAGCGTGGCAATCGTCTCATCGAGTTCGTCGCGCTTGTCCGGGTCGAGCGCATCGAGCGCCGGCGCCACGGCCTCCTTCACCTCGGCCAGCAATTCATTGGAGAGCGCGGCGAAGTTGTTGACGAAGTTGAGCGGGTTCTTGATTTCGTGCGCGATCCCTGCGGTGAGCTGACCGAGCGAGGCCATCTTCTCCGCCTGGATGAGACTGGCTTGCGCCGTCTTCAAGTCGTGCAACGCGTCCTGCGCCGCATCGCGCGCCTCGCGCGTTTCGGTGATGAGCCGGGCATTCTCGATGGCGATTGCCGCCTGCGCCGCAAGACCGGTCAGGCGCGCGATTTGCGCCTCGGAGAACGGCCGCACCTCGTCTCGGCAGACATTGATGACCCCGAGCAGTTCTTCGCTTTTGCGAATGGCGATATTGAGGCCGGTCCGCGCGTGCCGCAAATTCACCACCGCGCGGCGCAGCTTGTTGCCCGAGCGATAAAGCTCGGAGTTGGCGAGATCCGGGACATGCACCACGTCGCGGCCACACCGCAGATCGGCGAAAAGCGGCGCCTCCGGTGGGTCCTCGACATAGCGGCAATACTCTACCGGTACCGCGCGCAGCGCCGCCGCGTGGAAACGCGTCCCGGCATACAGCCATACGATCAGCACCGAACTGATCAAGCTCAACAGCGCAATCGCCGCCAGCGCCGCGCCGGCGACAGTCTGCAGTTCGGCGGTTCCGCGCGCGGACGCCTGCATCTGCCGACGCGAAGTGTCGACAAAAGCTTGCACCGCGTCCGACAGCCGATTGGCGAGGAGCCGGTTTTCCGCGATCAACTGCCGCCCGTCGGCGGTGGCTTTCAATTCGGTTTCCTTCACCGCGAAAAGCCCGCCGGGTCCGAGCGACGCGTCGCCGAGTTGCTTGAGGTGCGGGAAAAGTGCCGTCGAGGTGTCCAAATCAACCCCCGACACCAACCCTTCGATGTCGCGTAACGCGCCCTCGGAATTAGCCTTCAGTCGCGCCAGCTCGTTCGGATCCTCGGTTTCAGCGGCGCCGACGAAGGTCTGAAAGCTGTCGGCCGCCCGCCTTTGCAACCGCTCTAGCGGCAGCATTGCGAGCATTGCCTGGTCGATCTCGTCAAGCCGTCGTGGGTCGGCATTCTGCATGGTGGTGCGCTCCAACTCCACCACCTGCTTCTGCACTGTCTCAAACCGTGCGGACCAGATTTTGGCGAAGGCGCGGGCCGCTCCGTAGGCGTTGCGCAGCAGCGCGTTTCTATAGGACAGCGCCTCATCCCGGCGCGCTGCCGCCGCGCCGATATTGTCCAGATTGCCGGCGAGGCTGTTAATCGTGACCTCGATCTCGGTTACCATCGGCGCGAGATAGTCGGTGGCTCGCAGATCGGCAAGCAGACGGCGGATCCCGTCGAGTTCGGCATTCTTGGCCGCGATCTCGTTACCGATTTCGTCGGCGGTTGCCGCGTTCAGCAGACTGGGGCCGCTGGCGACAAGGCGTTCGCTGTGGCGCAGCAACTCCAGCGCCGCCAGCACGCGGGGCACCCGTGCACCGGTCATGTCTTCCAGCGCCTGGCGCCCGACAACAAAGGTAAAAAAGCCGGCGATTGCCGCCAGCACGGCAAAGGAACTGATTCCGGCAAAAGCGAGAAGAAGTCGGCCTCGCAATCCCGTGGGTAGTCGTAACGTTCGGACGGTGCTCAACCGGAAATTTCCACCCTGCGGCCTTCCCGATAGGAACGAGTCTGCCGAATGTGTATGCTCTTGATACCCGCGTTAGTATATCAGGAATATTAGCGCGACCAACGCGCTCGCTTGTGTTCCAAACCAATCCCACATCAAGGGGAGGTAAATGCGACTGCGGCTGTGGACGGCTGTTTGGGCGATCATGGCCGCGATGGTTTCTGCCCAGGCGGCAAGCGTCCCAGCGAATTGGCCGGCGTCGCTGACGATCGGCACCGCCTCGCCTGGCGGCGTCTATCTTGTTTATGGGCGAGGCCTGGCGCCGATCCTCAGTGAGGCGCTCGGCATTCCGGTCACAGCGCTTGCGACGCAAGGGCCGGATCAGAACATCCTGTTGATGGAACACGGTGACGCACAGCTTGGCTTTGTCACGATGGGGGTGGCTCTGCAGGCCTGGAATGGAACGGGCGAATGGACCCGCGATAAGCAGTTTCGGGCAATGCGCGCACTGTTCCCGATGTACGACACGCCATTCCAGTTTTTCACCGGCGCCGATGCCGGGATTAAGTCGCTCGCCGGAATGGCCGACAGGCGGCTCGGTATCGGGCCGCAAGGCAGCACCGGCGGCGCCTACACGCCTCCGGTCTTCAAGGCCTTGGGCATTCCGGTCAGCCTTCGCTACGGTGCCTGGGAGACGCTCAGCGACCAAATGCATGCGCACGCCCTTGACGGAATGGTCGTGAGCGCCGGAACGCCGACGCCAATCGTTGCCCAGCTCGACGCCGACCACGCGATCCGTTTCGTCTGGCCCAGCGACGCGGAGATCGACACGGCCCGAAAAGCGCTGCCGGAACTCGGCGTTTCCATCGTGCCGGCCGGCACCTATTCGTTGCTCAAAACCGACTACAAGACCATCGGATTGTTCAATTTCGCCGTGGCGAGCAAGGACCTTCCGGACGACCTCGTCTATGCGATCGTCAAGGCGTTCTACACCAACCATGACCGCATGGTGGCGGTCCACTCGTCGGCCCGGGAAAGCATCGTCGACAACCTCAAGCGCAACGAGTTCCTCCCGTATCATCCGGGCGCGGTGCGCTATTATCGCGAGATCGGCCTCGATCTCCCCGCCGCGCTCATTCCCGGCTTACAGCTCTCTCGGCAGCGATCGCTTTATGGGCGACGGACCGCATTTTGTTCGAAGAGTAATTTGAACTGTGACTGCACCGCCGCGTCACGCGCGGTGACGGCGGCCTCCGAACGATATAATCTCAGTCGGGACGTGTTTGGGGGCAGCCGGTGCGTTTGCTGCTGGTCGAGGACAATGAGCGTTTCGCCGCGCTGCTGAAGCAGGGGCTGGCGGGGAGCGGCTTCACGGTGGACGTGCTGCCGACCGCGAAGGACGCCTCGGGTGCGCTCGACACCGGCCGCTGGGACATCGTCGTGCTCGACCGCGGTCTGCCGGACGCCGACGGGCTCGATGTCCTGGCGCGCATGCGCCGGCAGGCCGATACGACGCCGGTGCTGATCCTGACGGCGCACGGCAGTCTCAAGGATCGCGTCACCGGTCTGCAATCCGGCGCCGACGACTATCTCGTCAAGCCCTTCGCCCTCGAAGAGCTGGTGGCGCGGCTGCAGGCCCTGCTGCGCCGGCCGGGCAACCTGCTGGGCCTGGCGCTCAAGCTCGGCAACGTCACGCTCGACACGGTGGCCCGGCAGGTTTTTGTCGACGACCGGCCGATCTCGTTTTCGGCGCGCGAGATCGCGGTGCTCGAACACCTGTTGCGGCGCAGCGGTCGGGTCGTCGCCAAGACCCTGCTCGAAAACAGTCTTTACGGGCCGGCGCAGGAGGTCGGCTCGAACGCCGTCGAGGTCCATGTCCACCGACTGCGGCGGCATCTGGCCGAGACCGGCGCCTCGGTCCAGGTCCACACGGTGCGTGGCGTCGGCTACATGATCGGCGAGGCGCAGTAATTGTTCCGGTTCCGATCGGTCGTCGGTCGGGCGATCGTACTGCATCTCGCGGCGATCGTCGTGACCTCGATCTTCATGCCGCTCGCGCTGTTTTTGATGCTCAAATACGCCGCGCAAGACCTGCACGAGCAGGCGCTGCGCCAGCAGGCCGATGAGTTGATCCGCCTGATGGATCGCGGGCCGGACGGGGTCTTGCGGATGTATTTGAGCCCGCGGCTCGAAGACCTCTACTCCGCAGATTACGGCCGCTATTCCTACGCCGTCGGCGACGCCAGCGGCCATGTCCTGCTGTCCTCCTTCCCCGAGAGGCATGCGATCACCCACGCTGCGCCGCCGATGCCGAGGGAAACCGTCCCGTTCTCCGGTTGGTATGAAGGCGTCCACATCTTTGGCATCAGCGTCCCCTTCGAGATCGGCGGCGAGAAATACTGGATCCAGGTCGCGCAGGACCTCGCGCACCGCGATGTGCTGATCGACGACATCGTCGCCGATTTCTTCACCCGGGTCGGCTGGGTGACGGCACCGATACTGCTCGTCCTGCTGGCGATCGATGTCGTGATCATCCGCCGGGCAATGCGTCCGGTCGTCGCCGCCTCGGCCCGGGCCGAACGGATCGGCCCCCAGCGCACCGATCTGCGCCTGCCCGAAACCGGCATGCCGCAGGAAGTGCTGCCGCTGGTACATGCGGTCAACCAGGCGCTCGACCGGCTCGAAGAGGGGTTTCGCGTCCAGCGCGAATTTACCGCCGACGCGGCGCATGAGCTGCGCACGCCGCTGACCATCCTGCGCACCCAAATCGACATGATCGCCGATCGCGAACTGTCGCGTTCCTTGCGCAACGATGTCGTGGCGATGAGCCGGCTGGTCAATCAGCTGCTGGAGATGGCCGAGCTCGACACATTCGAGATCGGCGCGGACGAGATCGCCGATCTGGTCGCCGTCTCGACCGAGGTGGCGGCTTTTCTCGCGCCGCTCGCACTGGCCGAGAACAAGGGGCTGGAGGTCACCGGCGCGCCGGGCCCCGTTTTGGTGCAGGGAAATGCGGACATGTTGGCGCGCGCCGTGCGCAATCTGGTGGAAAATGCCTTGGCGCATACGCTGCCCGCCAGCACCGTCGAGGTTGCCGTGAGCCCGCGCGGCGCGATCTCGGTCGGCGATTGCGGGCCGGGGGTGCCGCTCGCCGATCGGGAACAAATCTTTCGGCGCTTCTGGCGGCGCGACCGCCGCCGTCAGGGCAGCGCTGGGCTCGGCCTGTCGATCGTCGCGCGGATCGCCGACCTGCACGGCGCCACGGTCTCGGTTGCCGACCGCGCAGGCGGCGGCGCCACATTCACGATTGCCTTTCCGGGCCTTATCGGCAACCAACAAACAGCACGCCGCGAGCTGGTATCGGCCAAGTGAGCCTTGCCGGCTATTCCGCCGCCTCGGATTGCAGCTGAATGTAATTCTCGATCCCGACCTTGGGGATCAGGCCCAATTGGGTTTCGAGAAAATCGACATGTTCCTCCTCGCTTTCGAGGATCGTCTCGAACAATTCGCGGCTGATGAAATCCCGCACCGTCTCGCAATAGACGATGGCCTCGCGTAGGCGCGGCATCGCCGCCCGCTCCAGCCGCAGATCGCACTCGAGCAGCTCCTGGACATTCTCGCCGATCAGCAGCTTGTCCAAATCCTGCAGGTTCGGCAGCCCTTCGAGAAACAGGATGCGGTTGATCAGCTTGTCGGCATGCCGCATCTCGTCGAGCGACTCTTTGTATTCGTATTCGCCAAGCCGGGTGACGCCCCAATGCTTGAGCATGCGGGCGTGCAAGAAATACTGATTGATTGCGGTCAGCTCATTTTTCAGCACCGCATTGAGGTGCTGTATGACGGTGGGATCGCCCTGCATGGCACGCCTCTCCGCTCTTGGCGTGACAGCTTAACGCGGAAAGATGTGAATTGTTGCGCGTTAATGACTAATCGTCGCCGGCTTCGGCTTCCGTCCCGCCCCCGGCCTCGCGCAGCATCTGGCGCACCAGGGGAACGCACTTGCCGCATCGCGGCTCGCAGCCAAGGGCACGGTAGACGGTCGAGACCGACTGGGCGCCATCGCAGCCGGCGCGGACGTCGCGATCGGTCAGGACATTGCACAGGCAGATATACATGCGCGCCTCGACGACCCCTGGTCAGGAGGATGTAGCAATGTTGCGAATGCCTCGCAACAGCATTTGCGTGCGGGTCAGGTATGCCGTTTGTGCTGGGGCTCCCCATGCCGGATCACCGTCTCGCGCGGTGCCGCCTCAGTCGCTATTGTTGCGCGGAACCTCGCGCTCCAAAAACCCCAGGAGGAGACCCCGATGGCCGACAGCCCGACCTTTGGCCGCTATGCCGAAATCCCCTTTGACGAGATGACGCCGGAGCAGCAGGAAGGCTACCACTCGCTGATGGAGACGCGTGGGCGTCTGCCGGGCCCGAACAAGATTTACGTGCACAACCCCAAGCTGGTGAAGGTGATGGGGCCGCTCGGCGCCTATTTCCGCACCGGCTATTCGCTGTCCGAGCGCGAGCGCGAGATCGCCGTCGTCGTCGTCAACAGCAAGTTCCATTCGGCCTATCCAACGAACGCCCATGAGCGCGCCGGTAAGGCCGCCGGTCTCCCGGCCGACAAGGTCGAGGCGATGCTGTCGGGCCTGCCGACGTCGTTCGACGACAAGCGCGAGCAGGTGATCTACGAAATGGCCGTCTGTCTTACCGAGGCGCGCTGGGTCTCGAAGGGTCTCTTCGACCGCGCGCTCGAGGCGCTGGGCCATGAAGGCATCACCGACGTCATCTGCCTGATGGGCTTCTACAGCAGCGTGTCGATGACCCTCGCCTTCTACGACGTCCCGTCAGGCGCCGAAGGCATGGCACGGTGAGCTGAGGCGTAGGGCGGGCGATCCCCACCTTACGCCGCTAACGACGGTTCGCGCAGGGCGCCTTCGGTTGGGCGTCCGGCGCCGATATCGACGAATTCCTGCTCGGTGATCTTGATGATCTCGCGCGGCGCATCGCTCAGCGACGGCGTCCGGTTACAGAACTCCTCGCTGACGCTGACGATCAAGCTAACGCTGCCGTCACCGGCGCGGAGCGGCAGACGCACGGTTTCGATGGCGGCACATCGCCCGGAAGCGAATTCGACGCGTCGTCGCGACCAGGATGCGCAAGGCCATTCCGTGATCTGCCGGAATTCGCGCCGCAACGCCGCAGCCGCCCGAGGCGAGACGAAATCGATGTCGAAGTAGTTCGCGCCGGTCAGCTTTCGTGCCCAGCGCCGTTCGACTTCAGTGCCGGCGACGCGGAAGCACCACGTATCGCATCCCAAATGTTGTAGCAGGCTGACGACCGGAAGGATCTCCGCAATCGCCATCGGGTCAAAGTGCTCGCGTCCGGGAACAGATGCATGCCGTGGCAGTGAACCCCAGTACTCCACCAATTTCTGAGCGATAGGTCCGACGTGTCGGGCAAACTCAAGCACGGTTGGCTCTCTGCGCTGATTTCCGCCCATTCCTCTAACCTACAATGGTAAAAACTGAGCTACCTGCCACTGTCCTTTCCGACGGATTCATCGCGCAATCCCTCAAATGCCGAGCAAAAGGAAACGCCATGCTGATCGTCGACGCACAGGTCCATATCTGGTCGGCCGGTCCGCCGACCAACGCGATGCACCGCCAGGTGCTGTCGTATTCCGCCGAGGAATGCATCCGCGACATGGATGCGGCGGGCGTCAATGCCTGCCTGCTGCACCCGCCGGGCTGGGACCCGAACTCGGGCAAGATCTCCGAGGAGGCCGCCGCCAAATACCCGACGCGGTTCGGCATTCTCGGCAATTTCCCGCTTGAGAAGCCGGAGAACCGCTCGCTGATCGACGGCTGGCTCAAGCGGCCCGGCATGCTGGGCCTGCGCTATGCGTTCACTACGCCACATCAGGCCAATTGGATGACCGACGGCACAATGGACTGGTTGTGGCCGGCGGCCGAGAAGGCCGGCATCCCGATCGCGCTGATGGCGTCCAATTACCTGCCGCTGGTCGGCCAGATCGCCGAGCGTCATCCCGGCCTCAAGCTGCTCATCGACCACTACGCGCGGGTGCGCGGCGGCAGCGACGACGCAGCGCATGCCAACCAGCCGCAATTGCTGGCGCTCGCCAGGCACAAGAATGTCGCGGTCAAATGCACCGGCGCGCCGGGCAACTCGTCGGCAGCCTATCCCTACCGCAACATCCACAAATACACCCAGCAGATCGTCGAGGCCTTCGGGCCGGAGCGCAGCTTCTGGGGCACCGACATCACCCGCATGCCGTGCTCGTGGAAGGAATGCGTGACGATGTTCACCGAGGAGATGCCGTGGCTCAAAGGCCGCGACCTCGAACTCGTCATGGGCCGCGCGGTCTGCGACTGGCTGGGGTGGAAGCTGTAGGAGAGACTCCCGTTTCCCGCCTCCCCCGGGCTTGACCCGAGGGTCCACGTCTTTTTCAGCACCGGAAGACGTGGATGGCCGGGTCAAGCCCGGCCAGGGCGGCAAGGAAGGTTATCTCCGGCTACTGCGCTGCGACGGCGATCTTGTCCGCGGTCTTGGTGTCGAAGTCGCTGGCGTCGTGGCGCTCGTGCAGCTGCTCCGAGGGCTCGCCCGAGAGCCGGTTGACCATGCGACCGCGCCGCACCGCCGGCCGCGCGAGCATCGCGTCGCACCAGCGCTGCACGTTCTTGTAGCTCTGCGCCTCGAGGAACTCGCCGCCGCCGTACTGGTTGAACCGCGCCAGCCCGCCAAACCACGGGAAGCAGGCCATGTCGGCGATCGTGTAGTCCGGGCCGGCGACCCATTGGCTCTCGCCAAGCCGGCGGTCGAGCACGTCGAGCAGCCGCTTCGCCTCCATGGTGAAGCGGTCGATCGCGTATTCGATCTTGATCGGCGCGTAGGCGTAGAAATGGCCGAAGCCGCCGCCGATATAGGGCGCGCTGCCCATCTGCCAGAACAGCCAGGACAGGCATTCGGCACGCGCCGCGACTTCGGTCGGCAAGAATTCGCCGAACTTCTCGGCGAGGTGCATGAGGATCGCCGCGGTCTCGAACACGCGGATCGGCTTTGGCCCGCTGCGGTCCATCAGCGCCGGGATCTTCGAGTTCGGATTGATCTTCACAAAATCGCTGCCGAACTGGTCGCCATCGCCGATCTTGATCAGCCAGGCATCGTACTCCGCGCCCTTGTGCCCCTTCGCCAACAGCTCTTCGAGCATGATCGTGACCTTGACGCCGTTCGGGGTGCCGAGCGAGTAAAGCTGCAGCGGGTGCTTGCCGATCGGCAGCTCTCTCTCGAACTGCGCACCGGCCGTCGGCCGGTTGATATTGGCGAAGCGGCCGAGGGCGGGCTTAGCTACCCAGACTTTCGGCGGCGTGTATTCGGCTGTATCGCTCATGCGTCAAGCTCCCGGGGAATGGGGCGCGCGCCCGGACGGCGCGCGATCGCCGCATCTTATACGACAGAGCAGCGGCGGAGCACGCCCCGTCGCGATTTGCCCGGCAAGCCCGGCTAGGCATCGGCGTACCAGTTATGAAAATCGCCCAAATAGCTGTCCCAGCCGGATAGCCGCACATGCAGCCGATTGGTGACGGCCGCCACCGCGGGGCGGGCGACGACCGGAACCGTCGCCACGTTCCGGACCACCAGATCGTTCATCTTGATGTAGAGCGCGGCGCGCTTCACCGGATCGGTCTCGTGCTCCGATTCCTCATAAGCCGCGTCGAATTCGGCATTCTTCCAGCGCGTGACGTTGCGGCCCTGCCATTTGTTGTCCTTGGCGGCGGCCTCGGTCGACAGGAACCGGCGCATGAACTCGCGCGGGTCGGGCTGGCTCATCGTCGTCGTCAGCATCTGGATGTCGCAATAGAATTTTGAGGCGGTGTCCGGGTTGCCGACATCGGACGAAAAAAACACCTGCGCCGGCACGGCCTTGATCTCGACCTCGATGCCGGCTTTCTCGCAGGCCTGCTTGACGATCTGCTGGTTTTTCTGGCGCGGCGCATTGATCGAGGTCTGGTAGACGAGCCGCAGCCGCACCCCGTCCTTGGCGCGGATGCCATCGGCGCCCGCCTTCCATCCGGCCTTGTCGAGCAGTTGGATCGCCTTCTCGATGTTGAATTCGAAGGCCATGTTCCTCGACACGAACGCGGCGGGGTTGTTGATGTAGTTCGCTGTCGCCTTGCCGGTGCGGCCATAGATGAACTTCTCGACCGACAACCGGTCGACCAGGAGGCTCAACGCCTGGCGCACCACGGGGTCAGTGAGGAACGGATGGAGCGCCTTAACGCTCGACCGCTCGCCGTCGACCTCCTTCCACGGGTCGGTGTTGTTGAGCTCGATGTGTTCGAGATTGCCGGTCGGGGTGATGACGACGCGGCCGCGCCCGGCTTCTTCCAGGCGCTTCAGCAACTCGTCCTCGACCTGCAGGTTCCAGGCGAAATCGTATTCGCCCGTCTGCAGCACGGCGCGCGCCGCCGAGACCGCGTCGCCACCGCCTTTCATCTCGATCGCGTCGAAATGCGGCCGGTTCGGCAGGTGGTAATGGGGATTGATCTTGCCACGGATAAGATCGCCGGGCCGGAAATCGACATACAGATACGGCCCGGTGCCGACGGGGGCGAGATTGGCTGGCGCGTCGCGGGAATTCGCGCCTTTGTAGTTTTGGAAGACGTGCTTCGGGACGATCATCCCGCGGACGCTGACAAAGGCATCCGCCCAGAACGGTGTGGGCTTCTGGAAGTCGATCCGGATCGTCAAATCGTCGAGTTTCGCGACCTTGATGTCCTTGTAGGTGCCGATCGACGTCGCCGCGGTGGCCGGGTCGATGGCGTATTGCCAGTTGAACACGCAATCGTCGGCGGTGAACGGCTGGCCGTCATGCCATTTGACGTCGCGCTTCAGCTTCCAGACGACCCACATCAAATCCTTGTCGACCGTTCCCGCCTCGACGCTCGGCACCTCCGCGGCGAGGACCGGCGCGAGATTGCCGTCGGGGCTCCAGCCGGCGAGCGGCTCGTAGAACAGGCGCGAGCCGTCCTGGTCCTTGATGCCGGTCGCGAAATGCGGGTTGAGCAGCGTCGGGCCCTGCCACCACAGCAATTTGAGCAGCCCGCCGCCGCCCGCCTTGGTCGACGGATAGGGCGTCTCGCTCGCGGCCATCGCGACGCCGCCATGGGCGAGCATTTGCGCAACGAACGGGGCGCTCAGCCCCAGCGCCGCCATCTCGCTTAAAAACACCCGCCGCGACCGAGCGCCACTGCGCACATCCGCGATCCGCCGCCGCAATTGCCGCTCGTTCATGACGGCGAAAGAGCAAGATTGGTGCCGCTTCAAACCGGAGCGGGCGACCTTGCAGATTTGACCGCAGTTCCCACCTACCCCATGTCGGCCCAGTTGGGTTCGGCTGACTGCCTCGCCCGGCCCAACAAGGTTCAAACGGGCGCCGGTTCTTGTCCTCCGATCCTCTCGCTGTCCGACGCGCCGCGCCTCGGCGCGGCGATGCTATGTCTATGAGGAGTTACGGGTTATGGCTACCGGCAAAGTCAAATGGTTCAACACGCAGAAGGGTTACGGGTTTATTCAGCCGACCACCGGCGGTGCGGACGTCTTTGTTCACATCAGCGCTGTCGAGCGGGCCGGCATGGACGGCTTGCAGGAAGGCCAAACCTTAAGTTACGACCTTGAGCAGGGACAACGCGGTCGGGTTTCGGCCGTCAACCTGCGCGCGGAGTAAACGGGCACGAGTTGGGGGACGCCTTGGCGTCCCCCATTGGCGAAACGAATAGAGGAGGTGACCTTTGGCTAAAGAAGAACTGATCGAATTCGAGGGCTCGGTCCTCGAATTGCTGCCCGACGCGCGCTTCCGCGTGCGGCTCGACAACGGGCACGAAACCCTCGCCTATTCGTCCGGCCGCATGAAGAAGAACCGTATCCGCATCCTCGCCGGAGACCGCGTCACCGTCGAGATGACGCCCTACGACCTAACGAAGGGTCGCATCAACTTCCGCCACAAGGACAGCTCGGCGCCGCCGCCGATGGCCCGGCCGCAATTCCGCCGCCGCTGAGTCTTTGTCAGACCGAGCCTTCGCCAAATTGTCATCAATTCGCTGGATGATGCGCGCCGAAGAGGCTCGGCATTGTCCTGACAGCATGGCTGTAAATCGCGAATTGGTTTGACTTTTGCAGCGTCCTCCCCAATTACAACCGTAGCAGACTACCTGCTGAATTCTTACGCAAGGCAACCACTTCTCAATGGATTTTTCTGAACTCGGACTATCGCCCGAACTTCTTCGGGCTGTTTCAGACGCCGGCTACACCTCCCCCACGCCGATCCAACAACAGTCGATCCCCCACGTCACCGCCGGCCGCGACGTTCTCGGCTGCGCGCAGACGGGCACCGGCAAGACCGCGAGCTTCGCGCTGCCGATGATCGACAAGCTCACCGCCGGCCGCGCCCGCGCCCGCATGCCGCGCTCGCTGGTGCTTGAGCCGACACGCGAGTTGGCGACCCAGGTCGAGGTCGCCTTCGAGGTTTACGGCAAACATCACAAGCTCACCACTGCGCTGCTGATCGGCGGCGAAAGCTTCGCCGACCAGGAGCGCAAGCTCGATCGCGGCGTCGACGTGCTGATCGCCACACCCGGCCGCATGCTCGACCTGTTCGAGCGCGGCAAGATCCTGCTCTCGGATGTGCGCATCCTCGTCATTGACGAGGCCGATCGCATGCTCGACATGGGCTTCATCCCCGATGTCGAGCGCATCGTCGGGCTACTGCCGAAGAACCGGCAGACGCTGTTTTTCTCGGCGACGATGCCGCCGGAAATCCGCAAACTCGCCGATGCTTTTCTCAACAACCCCGCCGAGGTCTCGGTGGCGCCGCCCGCCTCACCGGCCGAGCTCGTGGCGCAGTCGCTGGTCGTGATCGCACCGGAAGACAAGCGCGAGGCGCTGCGGCGGCTGATCCGCGCCGAGGACGTCAAGAACGCGCTGATCTTCTGCAACCGCAAGAAAGACGTCGACATCCTCCACAAGTCGCTCACTAAGCACGGCTTTGACGCCGCCGCGCTGCATGGCGACATGTCGCAGCCAAAGCGCACCGAGACGCTGGAGCGCTTCAAGAAAAGCGAGATCCGCCTGCTGGTGTGCAGCGACGTCGCGGCGCGGGGGCTCGACATCCAGGGCCTCAGCCACGTTTTCAATTTCGATGTGCCCTATCACGCCGAGGATTACGTGCACCGCATCGGCCGCACCGGGCGGGCCGGACGCGAAGGCCGCTCGTTTACGCTGGCGGCGCCCGAGGACGGCAAGTCGGTTGCGGCGATCCAGAAGCTGATCGCACGCGATATCCCGTTCGGGGCGGTCCCGGGAATCCCCAACGAAGAACTCGACTTCGAAGATCGGCCGCGCAATCGGCGCGGCAAGCGCCCCGAGCGCAAGACGGCCGCTCCCGAACGGAAGTCTGCCGCTCCCGAGCGCCGTGAGAGCAAGCGCGAGGCGCCAAAGCGGGCTGACAGCGAGCGCCAGGCGCCGAGGGTCGTCCGCTTCGACGACAACATTGCGCCGTTTCCCAAGCGCGACGGACAGCCGCCGCGCCCCGAACGCGATGACGCGCCGGTCGCGCCCGGCTTTGGCGACCATATGCCGGCGTTTCTCGCGCGCGCGCCGCGGCTCGCCGGACAGGGCTAGCCGCTGTATCATCACCCGACGGGTCGGGTGATGAGGTCGCCATGAAGACGATTTTCGTCATGGTCAAATGCGATCTCGGCCGCGCCTATCAGGTGGCGGACGAGGTCGTGCAGGAGGTCGAGGAAGTCTCCGAGGTCTATTCGATCTCGGGCGAATTCGATCTGCTGATGAAGTTCTACCTTCCCGATGCCACCGATATCGGCCACTTCGTGACCGAGCGGGTTCAGGTCTTGCCGGGGATCAAGGACACGTTCACGATCATCGCCTTCAAGGCGTTCTCGTCCGACGCCGCGGCGGGGTGAGGCCACATAATCCGGGGCTTGGCATGGCGGATGATGGTTGGGTGAAGGCGGCGGACCGTTCCGCGCTCGGCGACGGCGAGGTGCTCGCCGTCATCGTCGCCGGCCACGAAATCGCACTCTACGAGATGGACGGCGCGCTCTACGCGACCGACGACATCTGCACCCACGCCTATGCCAAGCTCTCGGACGGCTGGATGGAAAAGGGCGAGATCGAGTGCCCGCTGCACGCCGGCCGCTTCGACATCAAGACCGGCAAGGCGACCGCCCCGCCCTGCATCGACGACGTCAAGACCTATCCGGTGCGCATCGAAGGCGACGAAATCCAGGTGAAGCTGGGCTGACCGCTCTTCGCGGACTGGGCGCGGGCGCGGCGACCCGATATCATTCGCCGGCAGCCTTCGGAGGCGCTCGATGCCCGACGACCTCACCCATCTCCCGCCCTCGACCCCGGACGACATCCGCGCGCTGGTGAAACGCGCCGGCCTCGACCTGCCCGAGGAGTTGATGCAGCAATTCATCGCCGCCTGGCCGGCCTACGAGGCGATGGTGCGCCGCATCCCGCGCAGCTGGTCCTACGCTGATGAGCCCGCGCACACTTTGCGCCCGGCGCGCCTGCTGGAGGAATAACTTAGGCATATCTCATTTTTGAGATATGATCGGTGAGCTGGCGAGTTGAGATTCTCAATGAGACGGTGGCGGCCGAAATCGCCGCATTGCCCGCGGATATTCAAGCACGGTTCTTGCGGCTGGCCGATCGCATCCAACTTGCCGGGTTGGAGACTTTGCGCGAGCCGCACGTGAAGCACCTGCAGGGCAAGTTGTGGGAAATGCGCCTCATGGGACGCGACGGTATCGCCCGAGCGCTCTATGTAACCGCGTCGAGACGACGGGTCGTTATCGTGCGGGCATTCGTGAGGAAGACGCAGCGTACCCCGCGCGCGGAGATCGAACTCGCGCTGCGTCGAAGCTTGGAGGTCGAATGACTATCGGCTTGGAAGAGCTCAAAGCTCGGCTTTTGGCAAACCCCGAAGTCAAGACCGAGTATGAGGCACTGGGACCCGAGTTCGAAATCTCCACCGAGTTGGTGCGCGCCCGCCTTCGGGCCGGGCTGTCGCAGGCAGAATTGGCGTCGCGCATGGGAACAAGCCAGTCGACAATAGCTCGGTTGGAAAGCGGTCAAACTTTGCCGAGCACGAAGACTTTGCTGCGGTTTGCTCAGGCGACCGGCTCTAGGGTGCAAGTACGGCTGCCGGCGGCGTAAGGACCATTGAGCCATGTTCAAGCGCATCGACCATATCGAGATCGTCACCGACAAGCCGGCGGACACCGAGCGATTCTATACCGAGGTGCTCGGCTTCACCGTTGGGGCGCGCGACCGCATCGAACGGCCGGACGGATCGATCCTCAGCATCGCCTATCTCGGGCTCGGCGGTACCACCGTCGAACTGATGGCGTATGATGGCGTCGCGGTCGCGCCGCAGCCGGCGCTGGAGCATCTCGGCTACCGCATGATGGCGGTCGAGGTCGAGGACATGAAGGATGCCCTCGCCTACCTCAAGACCAAGGGCGTCGACGCGGTCTGGGGCCCGGTGTTCCGTGACACCTACGCCCGCGCCGAAATCCGCGACCCCAACGGCTACCATATCGAGCTGCGCCACTGGTTCTGACGCGCCTTCTTGGCGTACTCCGTGCATGATGCTGGCGCGGCACGACAAGCACGGGCGCCAGATGGGTGAGTTCGTCCTCGATTCCTACGAACCGGGCAATTTCTATTGCGAGATGCTGGGTTGCCCGGCGACCACGGATATCCGCCGTCGGCTGGCGCGCATGCCGATCGCCGAATTCAAGCGCCGCGCCGCCGGCGCCGAGCAGGCGCTCTACCGGCTGGGGATCACCTTTACCGTCTACACCGACAGCCAGGCGATCGACCGCATCCTGCCGTTCGACGCGATCCCGCGCGTGCTGGCTGCCGCCGAGTGGGACCAGGTAGAGCGCGGCGTCAAACAGCGCGTCACCGCCATAAACCTGCTGCTCGACGACCTGTATCACGACCAAAAGGTGCTCAAGGACGGCATCCTTCCGGCCGACCTGATCCTCGGCAACGCCAACTGGCGGCCGCAGATGCGCGGCGTCGACATTCCGCACAAGGCCTACGTCAACATCTGCGGCACCGACATCATTCGCGACGAGAGAGGCAGATTCCGCGTCCTTGAAGACAATGCGCGCACGCCGTCGGGCGTCAGCTATGTGATCGAGAACCGGCACATGATGCTGCGCTCCTTCCCCGACTTGGTCGATGAGATCGGGCTGCGCTCGGTCGAAGATTACGGCATGCACCTCGTCGGCGCGATGCAGGAGATCGCGCCCGCCGCGCAGGCCGCCGACCCCGCGATCGTGCTGCTGTCGCCCGGTACCTACAACTCCGCCTATTTCGAGCATGTCTTTCTAGCGCGCGAGATGGGCGTGCCGCTGGTCGAGGGCCGCGACCTCGTCGTCGAGGACGACCGCGTGTGGATGCGTACCACCGGCGGCCTCGCGCGGGTCGATGTGATCTACCGCCGGATCAACGACGATTTCCTCGATCCCGAAGCCTTTCGCCCGGACAGCACGCTCGGCGTGCCCGGACTGATGCGTGCCTATTTCGCGGGCAATGTCGCCCTCTCCAACGCCATCGGCACCGGCGTCGCCGACGACAAGGCGGTCTATGCCTATATGCCGCGCATCATCCGCTACTATCTCGGCGAAGACGCGATCATCGAGAATGTCGAAACCAATATCTGCCGCGAGCCGGCGGCGCTGCGCTACACGCTCGACCACCTGGACGAGCTGGTCGTGAAGCCGGTCGGCGAAGCTGGCGGCTACGGCATCACCATCGGGCCGGGCGCGACCAAGGTCGAACTCGACGATTGCCGCGCCAAGCTCCTCGCCGACCCGGCCAATTACATCTCGCAGCCCTGCATCTCGCTGTCGGTGTCACCGACGCTGATCGACGGCGCGGTCGAGCCGCGCCATGTCGATCTGCGGCCGTTCGCGATCACCGGCAAGGACACCTGGGTGCTGCCAGGCGGGCTGACGCGCGTGGCGCTGCGGCGCGGCTCGCTGGTCGTCAATTCCTCGCAGGGAGGCGGGTCGAAAGACACGTGGGTGCTTGAGTAATCCGCTGCTGGCGCGTTACGCCGAATGCCTGTTCTGGATGGCTCGCTTTGTCGAGCGCGCCGAGAATTTGGCGCGCATCCTCGAAGTCCACGAAACCTACGCGCATAACCGCGGCGGCGCGCGCGACTGGTACACGATCGTTCAACTCAACGCCGACGAGGAAGCCTTCGCCAAGAAGCATGCGACGGCAAGCGCCAAAAACGTGATCCGCTTCTACCTGACCGATCAGGAGAACCCGACCTCGATCTTCTCGACGATCAGGAACGCACGCGAAAACGGCCGCGCCCTGCGGCCGCTGATCTCGACCGAGATGTGGGTGCAGCTCAACGTCTTCTACAATCGCCTCGCCGCGGTCGACGACAGCGAGTTGACCCCCGGCGCGCTGTCGCCGCTGCTCAACCAGATCAAGGAGGCCTGCCAGAGCTTTACCGGCATCACCGAAGGCACGTTCTACCGCGACCAGGCCTGGTATTTTTACCGGCTCGGCCATTATCTCGAACGCGGCGACCAGACGACCCGCCTGCTGGACTCCAAGTACTACGTGCTGATGCACGACACCGATGTCGCCAACATGGTCAATACCGGACAATGGCTGTCGCTATTGCGCGCCGCTTCGGGCTATCACGCGTTCCGTGCGCTGCACCAAAGCGATCTGACGCCGTGGCGTATCGCCTCGTTCCTGCTGTTCAACCCGAGCTTCCCGCGCTCGGTTTTCCTCTGCGTGCGCGAGGTCGACGCGGCACTGACCGGGCTCAAGTCGCGCTACAATTTGCGCGGCGGCAACGACGTGGCGGAGGGGCTCGACCAACTTCGGGCGATTCTCGGGACGCGCTCGATCGAGGAGGTGCTGGCAGGCGGGCTGCATGAATTTATCGACTTCATCCAGCGCTATCTGACGGCGATCACCGAACGGCTCGGCGCGGCGTTTTTTGGCCACCCGCCGGTCGAAAGAGCGGCCTGGCAGGAGACCGAACTATGGCCGCCGCTTACCCCGGAGCCGACCGGCGGCTTGCAAATCCAGTCGCAAGCCTGAAGATTGCCAACACATGCCGTGCGCGCGGACAATAGCCGTTCGTCACCCCGCGCAGGCGGGGGTCCAGAAGCAACCACCCTGTCGCTAGCCCTGGATTCCCGCCTTTTGCGGGAATGACGACCAGAACTCAGGTTCGATTTTCGATGAAACTCCTCAAGGTCCATCACGTTACGACCTATCGCTATAAGCAGCCGGTGTCGTTCGGCGAGCACCGCATGATGCTGCGCCCGCGCGACAGCTTTGACCAGCGGCTGATCGACGTGAGGCTGGTGATCGACCCCGAACCATCCGAACTGCATTGGATGCACGACCCATTCGGCAACTGCGTGGCGGTCGCGCGTTTCACCAGTCGCGCCGCCGAACTCACCTTTGACAGCATGATGCGGCTCGATCACGAACCGAATAACGCGGTGGAGTTCGAGCTCGAAGACTACGCGCTCGATTATCCCTTCTCCTACAGCTCGGAAGAGGTGCCGGACCTCCTGCGCTGCATTGAACGGCAATACCTCGACCGCGACCGCGAGGTTGACCGCTGGGCGCACCAATTCCTGCGGGAGCAAGGCCCCACGGGCACGCGCGAGCTGCTCGCTTCGATGACCCAGGCGATCCACCAGCGCTTCACCTATGTTGCGCGCGATGCCGCGGGGACGCAGGACCCAATCGTCACGCTGCGCCTGGGCAGCGGCAGCTGCCGTGACTTCGCGCTGCTGATGATGGAGGCGGTGCGCTCGCTCGGGCTCGCTGCGCGGTTCGTATCGGGTTATCTGGTGCCGTCGGGCCGGGTCGACCGCAAACGCCTCGGCGGCGAATCCACCCACGCTTGGCTTGAGGTTTACCTCCCTGGCGCCGGGTGGTTCGAGTACGACCCGACCAACGGCCTCATCGGCAGCGAAGGCCTGATCCGGGTCGCAGTGGTGCGCGACCCGCGCCAAGCAGTGCCCATCTCCGGAATCTGGACCGGGTTCCCCTCGGATTTCATCGATATGACCGTCGATGTTGCAGTAACACCCGAGGAATTCGATGAAGACGTCACAGAGCTTATGGACATGCTAGAACGAGCAGATCGCACGAAAATATAATCACGTACCACAAATATGTAATGGACTTAACAATCACGATAACGCACCCAGCAGAATCGGGTAACTACAGATAAGGACAAAAGCGGATTGTTAAAGATCCATGACTCCTATTGCTAGAAAAATTTTACTTGGGTGAATTTACCGAAGACAGGCCAAATGACCTCAGAACCTCTTCGTTTGTCATCTTGCAGAAAGCACCCCTAGTCGCGCCGCCAAGAATAAATAACGCCGTCGCCGCTAGTCCTAAAGCCAACGGATTGGCCAGACCAAACGAGCCCATAAGCCATGCCGCCACCCCAGTGGCGAGGCCACGGGCTGTCACACCACCAACGTCTGCTAGCTTCGACGCTTCTTTACCACAAACCCTATCCCGAATCTCATTGAAGAAGGTTAATGAAAAAGCTGTCATGAAGACCATTTTCCGAGATTCATAGCCGTGAAGTTTCTCCTCGATCGACGACACACGAGCACTATCTTGATGTAGTAAAATACTACTTTTCAGCTGTTCGTAGGCTTGAGAGCTCAGATCTAAGGTCTGTTGCTGCTGTTGTTGCTGTTGTTGTTGTTGCTGTTGTTGCTGTTGCTGTTGTTGCTGTTGCTGTTGCTGTTGCTGTTGCTGTTGTCCTGGCCATGGCAACAGCAACAACACGCCAGCATCAAGAGCGATATCTCGGAACTGAGATCGAGAAACCTCTTCCACACCGTCCTCCCGTACTTATTCCCACTATATTGGGCGCTAAGTCGCTCGGCGGAAGAGGTGTCCCCACCGTCATGCCAGTTTTCCCAGAATAGGCCCTGGGTTAGTCCGCAGTGTCACCGTCTCGTCTCTGAACTATCTATGGTAGTCGGCGAGTGTCGTAACGGTTATGCGTCGCTAATTTGGCCAACCACCGCACCGCCTACCCCCACTTCGCCTGACCGCCGACGGCGGTGATGGTGATGTGGCCCATTGTCGTGTTGGCCTTGGCGCCATGCCAGTGGCGTTCGCCGGCCTTGATGTGCACGACATCGCCGACCTTGATCTCCTGCGGGGTGCCGCCTTCGAGCGCCACCATGCCCTCGCCCGACGTCACGACCAGGATCTGGTCGCAGGTATGGGTATGCCAGCCGGTCGTGCAGCCCTGGCTGAAATTCACGACGCTGCAGTTGTAGTTCGCGGAGTCACCCAACTCGATGATCGTCTGCCGGGTGCGATGGACCGGTCCGGTCCAACCCTCGATCCGATCGGCGCCTTCAACCGGCAGATCGGGGATATCCTTGAGCGTGACCACCTTCATGACGTCTCTCCTCCATGGCGACGGTTTCGACCCATCGTAAATCCGCTTTGTCGCCGGTAACAGAGCATGCGATGCTCGCCGCATTCAACACCATACCGGGAGGATTTCATGGCAAAATACATGCTCGTCAGCTTCAAGACCTGCCCGTGGGTGCAGCGTTCGGCGATTATCCTCAAGGAAAAGAACACCCCGTTCAAATTCCGCCATATCGAGCCCGATAACCGGCCCGACTGGTTCCTGGCGATTTCGCCGCACAAGAAAGTCCCGGTGATCCGCATCGACGACAAGGACTCGCTGTTCGAGTCGAACGCAATCAACGAGTACCTCGACGAGACCGTCGAGCCGCGCCTGCACCCAGCCGACCCGCTGAAGCGCGCGGTCAACCGGGCATGGACCGATTATGTCCCGACCTTTTCCTCGTCGGTCACCGGCTGCGCCTATGCCGCGACCAAGGAAGCCTATGAGGCGGCGATCGCCAAGATCCCCGAGGCGTTCGGCCGGCTCGAAAAGGCGCTCGAAGGCAGCAGCGGGCCGTTTTTCAATGGCAAGGATTATTCGCTGGTCGACGCCGCCTATGCGCCGTTCCTGCAGCGCTACTTCTTCCTCGACAACATCAAGAAGATCGGCGAGATCGAGAAGTATCCGCGGCTCCATGCCTGGGCCAAGGCGCTGATGGCGCGGCCGTCGACGCATTCCTTCCCCGAAGCCGAGTTCGAGGCGATGTACCGCGCCAACCTGCAGAAGCGCGGCAGCTATCTCTCGCAATTCGTCGAGCCGGCGCGGGCCGCGGCGGAATAGGCAAAACAAATCCTCTGGTCGGCCGGCAACGACGCCGGTCGGTCAGGGGATCTCGGTCGATACGGCCCGTGTCGGCGGGCCGTCGGTGCGCGGGTTACGACACTCGTTCGAGGTGTCGCTCGCTGCGGCTTTCGATATTGGAAGCCTCGCGTTCGAGATCCTCGGCGGTGCGCAAGCGCGCATCCCAGATCGCCGGGTTCTCCGCGCGTTCGGCGAATTCCCGATACCAGCTCGCGAGGTCGCGCAGCTTTTGTGCCTGATCCATACGCCAGTTTCTCCGGGGGTGAGTTTCCGTGTGAGAAACGCAGCGGCGAGGTGGTTCGTTGCGGCGCTCGATTAATTATTTTGCGTCCTCGGCGGCGGAGAAACTCACATGCGCGGCGACGATGCGCCAGCCCTCGGAGAAACGCACCCAGCTCTGCTGCTGACGGCCGTTGCGGGGCTGTTCAGGGCGGCGGAATTCGGTCGACGCGGTCGCGAAATCGCGGCCGAAGGTGGTGATGACGGTGTTGGAAATGGTGCGCCGGCGCGGCGGCACGCGGGCGCCGCGATAGGCCGCGATCTGCGCGTGGCCGTAGAGCTCCTCGGCGATGCCGAAGCGCAGCGTATAGGGCGCGTCGCGGAACAATTCGTCGAGCACCGCAACATCGTTGGCGTTGAGCGCCTCCTCGTAGCGCATGAACGCCGCAGTCACTTCGGCGACGATTTCCGGCAGATTGATCTCGGGCTCAGCCAAGTGACGGCTCCGTGTTGGTTACGCCGCGCATTCAAGCACGCGCGCCCCCCGCGGAGCCACATCCTTGCCGCACGCTCGCAGGACGGGTTGAGCGGAGCGATACCCATCTGCGCAAGCCGGCCGCGTAGGAAAAATGATGGGTTTCGCGTTGCTCAACCCATCCTACGGCACGTTTCGACCGTTAAAATGCGTCGACGCCGAGGGCGCGCAGGCTTTCGGTCAGTTGCAACGACAGCGGCAGGTTGAGGAACTCGCCGGTCGGGGTCTTTTCCAGGAACCATTTGTGATAGGTCGCGACCAGCGTACCGGTCTGCGCCATCACCGCGAACGCGCGGCCGACCGCGTCGGCCATCTGCGGGTCGTCCTTGCGGAACATGATTCCGTATGGCTCGTAGGTGATGAAATCGCCGACCACCGCCAGTTGGTCCTGCGCCTTGTTGGCGGCGATAAAGCCGTAAAGCAGCACGTCGTCTGTGGCGAAGGCGGCGGCCTTGCCCGATACGAGCATGTCGTACGATTCCTGATGGTCCTTGGCGGCGACGATGGTGATGCCGAGCTTGTATCTGTCGTTGAGCAGGCGCATCGCCGCCTCGTTGGTCGTGCCGCTGGTCACGACGAGCGTCTTGCCGGCAACGTCGCGGTACGAGCCGATGCCCGAGCCGCGCTTCACCAGAAGCTTGGTGCCGGCGACGAACACGATCGGGGAGAAGGCGACGCTCTTTTGCCGCTCGATATTGCTGGTGGTCGAGCCGCATTCGAGATCGACCTTGCCGTGTATCACCGCGTCCATGCGGGTGTCGGCGGTGACGAGCTGGTAGCGGATATCGACGGCCGCGCCGCCGAGCTCGCGCTTGATCTCATCGACGATCCCCAGGCACAGATCGATCGAATAGCCGAGCGGCGCGCCGCCCTGCCGGACGTAGGAAAACGGGAACGAGGCCTCGCGATAGCCGATGGTTACCGCGCCGGTGCCGCGGATCGTCTTGAGCGTGCCGCTGAGCACAGCCGGTGAATTCTGCTCGGTGACCGGCGGCGGTGCAGTGTTGTTCGCGCCATTCAAATCCTCGGCCCACGCCGCGGCGAGCGGCAGGGCCAGCCATGCCATCGCGAGAAAAACCCGCGTCACGATGCGTATCATGGCAGGCGCCCCGTTCAGGCCACCGCCGTGGCCGGGGCTTGCGTGCTCGGCTCGTCGTCGGTCGCCGGACCGAGATCCTTCTCGAACTTCGCGACCGCCGAGGCGGCGAGCGAGTTGCCGATGACGTTGGTGGCGCTGCGCCCCATGTCGAGAAACTGGTCGATGCCGAGGATCAGGAACAGTCCGGCCTCGGGCAGGCCGAATTGCTTCAAGGTCGCGAGGATCACCACCAGCGAGGCTCGCGGCACGCCGGCGACGCCTTTCGAGGTGATCATCAGCGTCGCCGCCATCAGCAGCTGTTTCGACAGCGGCATATCGACGCCATAGGCCTGGGCGATAAACATCGCCGCGAATGTCGTGTAGGCCATCGTCCCGTCGAGATTAAACGAATAGCCGAGCGGCAGCACAAAACTGGCGATGCGCCGCGACACGCCAAAGCGCTGCAGCTGTTCGAGGATCTTCGGGTAGGAGGCCTCCGAGCTGGCGGTGGAGAAGGCGAGCAGGAACGGCTCGCGCATGCGGCGCACCAGGTCCATCATCCGCGCGCCGCCGATCACGAAGAACCCGACCGTCAGCAGGATCATCCACAACAAGAAAAGCGTCAGATAGAAGCCGCCGAGGAACTTGGCGAAGTTGATGAGGATGCCGGGTCCCGATTTGGTGATCACCGAGGCGACCGAGGCGCAGACCGCGATCGGCGCGATCTTCATCACATAGCCCGTGATGTTGAGTATCATGTGCGAGATGTTGTCGGCGAGATCGAGCAAGGGCTTGCCGCGCTCGCCCATCGCCATGATCGCCACGCCGGCGAAGATTGAGAACACGACGATCTGCAAAATCTCACCGTCGGCCAGCGACTTGAACAGCGAGGTCGGCACCAGATGGTCGATAAAATTGTCGATGCTGAACGCCTGGGTCGACAGGTTGGCGGTGTTAGCGCCCTGGTCGGCAATCTCGATGCCGACGCCGGGCTGCAGAATGTCGACCATCAGCAACCCGAGCAGCAGCGAGACGATGGAAGCGGAAACGAACCAGCCCATCGTCTTGGCGCCGACCCGGCCAACGGTCGCCGCGTCGCCCATATGGCCGATGCCGACGACCAGCGTCGACAGCACCAACGGGCCGATGATCATCTTGATCAGTTTCAGGAAGATCGAGCTGATCAGCGACATGTACTTGGCAACATCGGCCGCCACGGCTTTGTCGGGGAATTCGTAGAAACAGAACGTACCGAGGATGACGCCGAGCAGCAGGCCGATCATGACGTACAGGAAATTCTTGTTCATGACCGCTCTCCCGCTGCCGCTTCAGCCTTGGCCCGATGACAGAACGATGACTCTTTCTCGCGTTAAAGGCGAGACCGCGCAGATTTCGCAAGGTCTCAGGAACGTTTGTGTCGATTCACCTCGTCATACCGGCGCAGGCCGGTATCCAGGGTAGACCTGGACCCCGGCCTGCGCCGGGCGGGTAACGGAAAGGTCGGATGCGCGAATCCTACGGAAAGCCCTAACCGCTGTTCCTGAGGCCCGCGGCGATGCCGTTGATGGTCAGGTGGATGCCGGTCACCACGTCCTCATCGCCGTCGCCCGAGCGGTAGCGGCGCAGCAGCTCGATCTGCATGTGGTTGAGCGGGTCCATGTAGGGGAAGCGGTTGCGGATCGAGCGCGCCAGCAGCGGGTTGGCTTCGAGCAACTGGTTCTGGCCCATGATCGCGAGCAGCGCCTCGATCGACGCTTCCCACTCGCCGCGCAGCCGCGCGAAGATCCGCTCGCGCAAGGCCACGTCGGAGACCAGTTCGGCATAGCGCGAGGCGATCGCGATGTCGCTCTTCGCCAGCACCATGTCCATGTTCGACAAGAGCATCTGGAAGAACGGCCACTCCCGGTACATCTCCTGGAGGGTTTGCATGCCGGTCTCCGGCTCGGCCTCCAGCCATGACTGAACCGCGCTGCCGAAGCCGTACCAGCCGGGCAGCATCAGCCGCATCTGCGCCCAACTGAACACCCAGGGGATGGCGCGCAAATCCTCGATGCGCTCGGAGGATTTGCGCGACGATGGGCGGCTGCCGATGTTGAGATTGGCGATCTCGCTGACGACGGTCGCCTCGCGAAAGAAGGTCACAAAGCCGTCGGTCTCGTAGACGAGGTCGCGATAGGCGCGATAGGCATCGCCCGACAGCCGCTCCATGAGGTCGAGATATTCCAGATGGGGCGCCGCCGCCTCGGGGCGCAGCAGTGTGGCTTCAAGCGTCGCGGCGGCGAGCGTTTCGATATTGCGGCGGCCGAGTTCGGGGTTCGAATATTTGCTGGCAATCACCTCGCCCTGCTCGGTGATGCGGATCGCGCCCTGAACCGCGCCCGGCGGCTGAGCGAGAATCGCCTGGTAGCTCGGCCCGCCGCCGCGGCCGACCGAGCCGCCGCGTCCATGAAACAGCCGGATGCCGACATCGCAGCGGCGGAACACCTCGACCAGCGCGATCTCGGCCTTGTAGAGCTCCCAGCCCGAGGTCAGGAAGCCGCCATCCTTGTTGCTGTCGGAATAGCCGAGCATCACCTCCTGGATGCGGCCGCGGCCTTCCAGAAGGCGCATGTACTCCGGCGTGCCGAGCAGCGCGTCCATGACGCCGCCGCAATTGCGCAGGTCTTCGATGGTCTCGAACAGCGGCACGATGTCGAGGTCGAGCCGGCCCTCGCGCGGGTGCAGCAGCCCGGCTTCCTTGAGCAGGATGCCGACTTCGAGGATGTCGGAAACATTTGTTGCCATCGAGATCACGTAGTGCGGCACCGAAGCCGGCCCGTAGCGGCGGTGCGCCTCGGCGGTGGCGCGGACAATCGCCAGCTCACTCGCAGTCTCGGCGGAATACGACGCGAAGGGCGAGGCAAGCGGCCGCGCGGTCGCCAGCTCGGCAAGCAGCAGCGCGACGCGCTGGTCCTCGCCGAGCGACAGGTAATCGGTCCCCGGCTGCGCCATTTCCAGCAATTCGCCAACGACCCGCTCGTGCACGACGGAGTTCTGGCGCAGGTCGATCGCCGCGAGGTGGAAGCCGAACACATCGACTGCGCGGCGCAGGTCGCGCAGCCGGCCTTTGGCGAGCAGCTCCGAACCATTGGCGATCAGCGAGTTCGCAACGGTGGTCAGCTCGGCGAGCAGTTCGCCGCTGTCGGCGTAGGGCGCGGCGCTGCCGACGGGCGCGAGCAGCGGATCGGCCTGGTCGAGCGCGCGGGCGGTCGCGGCGAGCCTCGCGTAGATGCCGGTGATCGCGCGGCGATAGGGCTCGTAGCGGCGGTAGAGCGAGCGGTCCGGCGAGCGCGCGGCCAGCTCGGCGAGCGAAGGCGAGACGTCGACAAGGCGGCTGTCGAGCGACAATTCGGCGCCGAGCAAGCGCAGCTCAGAGAGGTAGTAGCCCAGCGCCTTCGAGCTTTGCAGGCGCAGCGCGTCCTCCAGCACGGCGGCGTTGACAAACGGGTTGCCGTCGCGGTCGCCGCCGATCCAGCTTCCCATGCGCAAGAACGAGGGCAGCGGCGCCGCGCCCATCCCCTGCCCCGCCAGCTCCTGCTCCAGGTCGGCGTAGAAATGCGGCAGCTCCTTGAGGAAGGTGTAATCGTAATAAGCCAGGCCGTTATTGACCTCGTCGGCGACTTGGAGCCGGGTGCGGCGCAGCAGATTGGTCTGCCACAGCGTCAGGATCGCGCGGCGCAGCGCGGCCTCGTTCACCGCCAGCTCGCCGGGAGTGAGCGGATAGAGGTCGCGCTGCGCGAGCAACTCGGCGATTTCCATGTCGCGGTCGATCATGCTCTTGCGCCGCACTTCGGTCGGGTGCGCGGTAAGCACCGGCACCACCATCGCCTCGGCGAAAAAGCGGCGCAGGCGGTCGGGCGGCACTTGGGCTTCGCGTGCCCGCGCCAGCGTGTCCGCCATCGTCCCTTCGCGCGGCATCGACGGCGCGAAGGCATGCGCGCGGCCGCGACGGATGT
Source organism: uncultured Alphaproteobacteria bacterium (assembly GCA_963778385.1). Classification (GTDB taxonomy): domain Bacteria; phylum Pseudomonadota; class Alphaproteobacteria; order ATCC43930; family CGMCC-115725; genus DATARH01. The sequence goes on from CAVZUA010000056.1 coordinate 110,757, forward strand.
GGTGCTGATCTTCGGCGATATTGGCGAGATGCGAGAAGAAGCCGAACGCGCGGATGATCTGCAGCGCATCGCCATGCGGCAGCGCGTCGAGCGTGCGCTCCAATTCCTCGCGCGCCGCGCTGTCTTCATCGCGGCGGAAACGGATCGAGCTTTGCCGGATGCGCTCGAGCGTGTCGAAGGCGGCGGCGCCGCGCTGCTCGCGCACGGTGTCGCCGAGGATGCGGCCGAGCAGCCGAATATCCTCGCGCAGAGGCAGGTCCTTGTCGTCGCGCTCCGGGGCTTCCGCTATCGACATCGCAACACGGCTCCTCAATCTCCCGGTTCGGCGACGACGTCCCCCGGCGCCGCGATCGGGGCCTGTTGTCCTTGTCGCGCCGCTGAGACAGATCAGGACGTCCCGAGCGCGACGGCGGACGAATTGCCAAAGTCTAACGCCGTTCGGTTAATGACGCCGAAAATGGGCAAGCTCCGCACCTATCGCGCCACCTATCGTCTAAGCAAAAGCCTGGCCAAAGGCGACTGACGGGAGGGGTGCCGGCCGCACTCCGGGACTAAACGAGCGCGGCTCGCAGCGCTGCGAGGGCGGCCGCCGGTGATCCTGCGGCATCGATCCGCGTCCAGTCGAGCGGCCCGGCATCGACCCTGGATTGGCGCTCGACGATCTCCGGCGTCGCGTCGGAGGCGTCGCCGCGCCGCGCGGCGACCCGCGTCGACAGCGCCGCAACCGGCGCATCGAGCCAGATGCCGGTAAAGGGGACGGCCGCCTTTTGCGCCACCGCAGCGAATGACTGCCGTTCTTCCGGGCGCAGCGCGACCGCGTCGATGATCGCGCAATAGCCGGCGGCGAGCGCCGCCTCCGCCTTCTCGCGCAAGGCGGCGTAGACGCGGGCCGTCGCCTCCGCCGCGTAGGCCTGCTCGGAAAGGCGCGCCTCGGGGTCGAGACCGAACAGACGCTTGCGGATGACGTCGCTGCGCAGCACGCGCGCACCGGGCCGCGCGCCCAGCTCCGGCGCAAGCGCCGCGGCCAGCGTCGACTTGCCGGTACCGCTAAGTCCGCCGATCGCGATCAGCCGCGCCGTCGGCGCGGCGAGGGCGGCACGAGCGCTGTCGAGATAGGCGCGCGACACGGCCGGCGGAGCGCCGGCGGTGGCCGTGACATGAGCGCGGATCGCCGCGCGGAGCGACAGAAACAGCGGCATCGCCGCCAACCCGTCGTCCTCGCCCGTCAGATCGAGATATCGGTTGAGGACGAGGTTGGCGCTCGCAGCGTGGCCGTCGTGCGCCACATCCATCAGCAGAAAGGCGAGGTCGTAGAGCACGTCGATGCTGGCGAATTCGTCGGAGAACTCGATGCAGTCGAACAGCACCGGCTTGCCGTGGAGCACGCAGATATTGCGCAGATGCAGGTCGCCGTGACACCGCCGCACCTTGCCGGCGGCGCGGCGGCGATCGAGCAAGGCACCGACCCGCGCCAGCCATGCTTCGGAGCGGTCGCGCAACGCCTGAATATCCGCCGCCGCGAATACGCCGTCGCGGCTGTTCCGCAGACACACGTCGTTCTCGCGCACGATGGCCGCCAACGCCGCAGCCCCGCCGCGATCGGCCCGGCGGTCCGTCCTGCCGTGGAAATCGGCGATATGCGCGGCAAGCGCATGAAGCAAGGCGGGGCTCAGCCCTCCCGCGCCCGCCACCGCGTCGAGGCGGCAGCGCTGGTCGAAGCGCCGCATCACCACGACGCAATCGACGACCTCGCCGTCGCTGCCCCAATCCAGCCGGCCGTCGGCGCGCCGCGAAATCGCGCGAACCTCGAGATACAGCTGCGGTGCCGTACGGCGGTTGAGCGCCAGCTCCGCCTCACAGAATTGCCGCCGGCGCTCGATCGTCGAGAAATCGACATAGGGCAAGGCGACCGCGCGCTTCAGCTTGTAGGCGCGGTCGCCGACGAGGAACACCTGCGAGATATGCGTCTCCAGCCGCTCGACGCGCCCGCCCGCCGCGCCGTAGGAGGCCGGATCGCCGAGAAATTCGACGACGGCGCTCTGGTCGTCAGACATAGGCCGCGCCCAACAGCATCCTCGCTGCGTCGCCATTGTCGAGTTTGCAAACGGGCATCATCGGCTCCGCGGATGAGCCTCCACTATGCCAACACCGCGCTCTTGGTGAAATTGACGTGCATCGCGCGACCACGAGCACGAAAATTGCCCAGGAAGTGGCCGCGGCGCCGATCCGCTGAGCAATCTCCGGCCTCGTATTGTGGCGCTGGTTACCATTTTCAGGCCGGTGCGCGTGGCACACGGCTTGCGATCCGCTCGATCCGATGCCGCACGACGGCGCGGCCATGAGCAAGGTGCTCTGCGACATGAGCTGGCGATTTCCCGGTCGGCGGATGCGTGACCGGCTCGTCGTTGTCGGCAACGGCCCGGCGGCGATGCGCGCGGTCGAGGAGTTGCTCGCCCGCGCGCCCGATCGCTACGACATCGCCATTTTCGGCGCCGAGCCGCGCCACGCCTATAACCGCATCCTGTTGTCGGCGGTGCTCGCCGGCGAGAAAAGCGCCGACGATATCGTCACCCACGACCGGACCTGGCACGAGGAGCGCGGCATTGCACTGGTCGCCGGCGACCCGGTGGTCGCGATCGACCGCGCCGCGCAAACGGTCACCGCCGCGAGCGGCCTGACGATGGGCTACGACAAACTGCTGCTCGCCACCGGCTCGAAGCCGATTGCCCTCCCGCTGCCGGGTTTGACGCTGCCCGGTGTCATCGCGTTTCGCGACATGGACGATGTCGATCGCATGCTCGCCGCCGCCGATGACGGGCGCCGCGCTGTGGTGATCGGCGGCGGCCTGCTCGGGCTCGAAGCCGCCTGGGGCTTGCGGCGCCGCGGGATGGCGGTGACGGTGGTCCATCTGATGCCGACGCTCATGGAACGCCAGCTTGACGCGACCGCCGCGGGGCTGATGCGGCGCGATCTCGCGGCACGCGGGATCGATTTCGTCACCAACGCGCAGACCGAGGAGATCATCGGCGACGATCGGGCCACAGGCGTGCGGCTCGCCGACGGGCGCGAGGTCGCCGGTGATCTCGTGGTCATGGCGGTCGGCACGCGGCCGAACATCGACCTCGCCCGCGCGACCGGGCTCGACATCAACCGCGGCGTTCTGGTCGGCGACGATATGCGATCGAGCGACCCGCTGATCTACGCCGTCGGCGAATGCGTCGAGCATAACGGCCAGACCTTCGGCCTCGTCGCGCCGCTCTGGGAGCAGGCCAAGGTCTGTGCCGCCCGGCTCGCCGGCGACTGGCGCGCCGCGTACCAACCGCCGCCTCTCTATACGAGCCTGAAGATCACCGGCGTCGATATGTTCTCCGCCGGCGCGATCGCGCCTGCCGACGAGACGGACGACCTGGTGACGTTGTCCGATGCCGCCGCCGGGGTCTACCGCAAGCTGGTGCTGCGCGGCGACCGGCTGGTCGGCTGCGTGCTGTACGGTGATGTCCGCGACGGCCCCTGGTATGTCGAGCTGATCCAGAGCGGCGCGAGCACCGCGCCGTGGCGCGAGAACCTGATTTTCGGCCGCGACGCCGCCGAGATGTCGCGGAGCGTCGACCCGCGCGCGGCGGAGGCGGCCTAGACCGTGAGCCTGTCTGACGGAAACAAAGTGCCGGCCCCCACCCATTTGCAGCTGGCGCTGCAAATCTCCCTCCCCCGTGGACACCAGGGAGGGTCGGGGTGGGGGCCGGCAACTACCTTGCGGCCTTTGCCCAATCGAATACCGGCCCGCTCGGCATGATCCGCACCACTTGCCCTTATTGCGGCGTCGGCTGCGGCCTTGTCGTCGCGGCCGACGGCTCGCTCGCCGGCGATCCGGAGCATCCCGCCAATTTCGGCCGGCTGTGCTCGAAAGGCGCGGCGCTTGGCGAGAACCCTGGGCGCCGAGGATCGGCTGCTGCACCCGTCGATCAATGGCCGCGCGGCGAACTGGGACGAGGCGCTCGACCTGATCGCCGCGCAATTCGCCTTCACGATCCGCGAGCATGGCCCCGATGCGGTGGCGCTCTACGTCTCCGGCCAGTTCCTCACCGAGGATTACTACGTCGCCAACAAGCTGATGAAGGGCTTCATCGGCACCGCCAACATCGACACCAACTCGCGCCTCTGCATGGCGTCGTCGGTCGCCGGCCATATCCGCGCTTTCGGCGAGGATATCGTCCCCGGCTGTTACGAGGACCTCGAAGAAGCGGATCTCGTGGTACTGGTCGGCAGCAACGCCGCCTGGTGCCATCCGGTGCTCTATCAGCGGCTCGTCGCGGCGCGCGAGACGCGCGGCACCCGCGTCGTCGTGATCGACCCGCGCCGCACCGCGACCTGCGACATCGCCGACCTGCACCTCGCCTTGCGCGCCGGCAGCGATGTCGCGCTGTTCGACGGACTGCTGGTCCACCTGGCCGAGACCGGCGCCTGCGATCCCGCCTGGACCGGAAACCATGCGGCCGGCTTCGCCGAAGCGCTCGCGGCGGCGCGCGAGACCGCGCCGTCGCTCGCCGCCGTTGCCGCGATCACCGACCTGCCGGCGCGCGACCTCGCTCAGTTCTTCAACTGGTTCGGCGCCACCGAGCGCGTCGTCACGCTCTATTCGCAAGGCGTCAACCAGTCATCCGCCGGCACCGACAAGGTCAACGCCATCGTCAATTGCCATCTCGCGACCGGGCGGATCGGCCGCCCGGGGATGGGTCCGCTGTCGCTGACCGGCCAGCCGAACGCGATGGGCGGACGCGAGGTCGGCGGGCTTGCCAACCAACTCGCCGCGCATATGCGCTTCGACCGCCCCGCCGACCTCGACCGGGTTCGCCGCTTCTGGCGTGCGTCGCATATGGCATCGCGGCCCGGGCTGAAGGCGGTGGACTTGTTCGATGCAGTGCTCGACGGCCGGGTCAAGGCGCTATGGGTGCTCGGCACCAACCCCGCCGACAGCATGCCGCGCGCCGATCGGGTGCGCGCCGCGCTCGGCGCCTGCCCGTTTGTCGTCGTCAGCGACTGCTGGGCGAGCGACACGACGGGTTTCGCCGACGTGTTGCTGCCCGCCGCCGGCTGGGGCGAGAAAGACGGCACCGTCACCAATTCGGAGCGCCGCATCTCGCGCCAGCACACCTTCCGCGCGCCACCCGGCGAGGCGCGACCGGATTGGTGGATGCTGACCGCATTGGCGCGGCGGCTCGGCTGGGGCGCGGCGTTCGCCTATACCGGACCGGCTGACATCTTCCGCGAGCATGCCGCGTTGTCGGCATTCGAGAACGATGGCGGGCGCGTCTTCGACATCGGCGCGCTCGCCAGGCTGAGTGACGCCGAATACGACATGCTGACGCCGGTGCAATGGCCGCTGCGACGCCGGGGCGAGGGGCGGGCGCGGCTGTTCGGCGACGGAAGCGGCTTCCCGACCGAGGATGGCCGCGCGCGCTTCGTACAGACTCCTTATCGCCCGCCGGCGGAGGCACCCGGACCCGGCATGCTTATCCTCAACACCGGCCGGGTGCGCGACCAGTGGCATACGATGACCCGCACCGGCCGCGTGCCGCGGCTGATGACCCACCGCACCGAGCCCCTGCTCGATATCCACCCCGACGACGCGGCTGCTCTCGGTCTCGGCGACGGCGATCTGGCGCGCATCGAAAGCCGACATGGCGTTACGGTGATGCGCGCCCGCCACAGCGCCGAAGCGCGCCGCGGCGAGGTCTTCGCGCCGATGCATTGGTCCGACAAGTTCGCCTCGACCGGTCCGGTCGACCGGCTGGTCGGCGCGGCGACCGACCCCGTCTCCGGGCAGCCAGAGCTAAAGGCGACACCGGTAACGGTCAGCCCATTGCCGACGCGTTGGCGCGGCTTCCTGCTGCGGCGCAGCGTGCTGATGCCCCGCGGCGACTTCTATTGGTCGCGGATCCCTCTGCCCCGCGGCCATGCCTATGAGCTCGCGGGCTGGCAGGAGCTGCCGCGCGAGAGCGATGCGGAACAATGGGTGACGGGTCTGCTCGGTGCAGGGGTGGGGGCGGAACTGATCGTCTATGCCGATCAAGGCCGCGGCGCGCTGCGCTACGCCAGCATGGTCAATGGCCGCCTCGACGCCTGTTTGTTTCTCGCACGCGGCGGGGGCAATCTGCCGAGCCGTGCCGAGCTTGAAACCATGCTGGGGGATGCGGTCGGACCGGAAACGCGGCTCGGCCTCGTGTCCGGGTTGCCGCTTTCCGCAGCGGGGCGCGTCGATCATGGACCGATCGTCTGCGCCTGTTTCGCTGTCGGCGTGAAGACGCTGCAGCAGGCGATCGTCGAGCAGCGCCTCGACAGCGTCGCGGCGATCGGCGAGGCCTTGCGCGCCGGCACCAATTGCGGCTCCTGCCGCCCGGAGCTGAGCGCTCTGCTCGTCGTCGCGGCGAACTGAAGGCGCGTAGCCGCGGCGGCCCGGCATCGGCTACGATGCGGTGGTCCACCGGGAGGACCGCCGCAATGGGCATGACCCCATGGGAATGACGATCGTCGAGAAGATTTTCGCCCGCGCCAGCGGCCAGAGCCGCGTCGCGCCCGGTGATCTAGTGGTTGTCGACGTCGACTGCGCGGTGATGCTCGACATGGGCTTTCACCGCAACCAGCGCCGCAACATCCTCAAGGTGCACGACCCCGACAAGGTGGTGATCGCCTTTGACCACATGGTCCCGGCGCCGGACAAGGATTCCGCCGAGGCGCATGCTTATGGCCGCGACTTCGCCCGCCGTTTCGGGATCAAGCGGCTGCACGATGTCGGCCCCGACCAGGGGATCAGCCACGCGATCGTCGCCGACAACGCGTATGCCCTCCCCGGCTCGGTGCTGGTGTGCAGCGACTCGCATACCTGCGCCTCGGGCGCCTTCAACTGCGCGGCGCGCGGTGTCGGCGCACCCGATCTGCTCGCCGCGGTGACCACCGGCAAAACTTGGTACCGGGTCGGCACGACGGTCCGCTACGACCTTCACGGCAATCTGCCGCTGGGCGTCTCGGCCAAGGATTTGTTTCTGCACCTCGCCGGCACCTATGGGCACCACACCAACCAGAATGTCGAGTTCGGCGGGCCGGGTCTCGCCAATCTCAGCATCGACGCGCGCCGCACAGTCGCCGCGATGGGCGCCGAATTGTCAGCCGAGTTCGCGACCTTCGAATGCGACGACCGGCTGATCGACTATGTCAAGGCGCGCAACCCGGCGCCGTTCGCGCCGCAGCACCCCGACCCCGACGCCGACTATGCCGAGCGGCGGACCGTCGATCTCGGCGCGATGCGCCCGCTGGTCGCGCTGCCCGATGCGGTGATCCGCAACTCGGTGGCGGTCGACGAGGTCGCCGGCGAGAAGATCGACCAGGCGTTTATCGGCTCCTGCGCCAACGGCACGCTCGAAGACCTCGCCGAGGCGGCGCGTGTCGTCAAAGGCCGCAGGGTCGCGCCAGGGGTGCGGCTGCTGGTGACGCCGAGCACGCAGGCGGTCTATGCCGCGGCGTTGAAGGCGGGCTATGTCGCGACGCTGGTCGAGGCCGGGGCGGTGGTGACCTCGGCGACTTGCGGCGCCTGCTTTGGCGGGCATATGGGGGTGCTCGGGCCGGGCGAGACCTGCATCACCGCCAGCACGCGCAACTTCAAGGGCCGCATGGGCGATCCGAGCGCGCGCATTTTCATGGCCTCGCCCGCGACGGTCGCCGCCTCGGCGCTCGCCGGGTTTATCGTAGGAGCGGACATATGATCGCAGGCCGCGTCTGGAAGTTCGGCGACAACATCAACACCGATTTGATGCTGCCCGGCCCGCTGCTGCTGGCGACCGAGGAGGAACAGCGGCGCGCGGTGTTCTCGGCCAACCGGCCGGGCTGGGTCGACGAGATACGGCCCGGCGACATCATCGTCGGCGGGTTCAATTATGGCATGGGTTCGAGCCGGCCGGCGGCGCGCTCCCTGCGCAATTGCGGCGTCGCGGCGCTGGTCGCCGAGTCAATTAACGGCCTCTTCTTCCGCAACGCGGTCAATTTCGGGCTGCCGGCGCTCGAATGCCCGGGCATCAGCACCGCCTGCGAGGAGGGGCAGGAGCTCGAAGTCTCGCTCGACGATTTCACCGTGCGGGTGCGCGGCACCAACACCGTGCTGCAGGCCAAGCCGGTGCCGCCGATGCTGCTCGACCTGATGCGCAACGGTGGCCTCTATCCGTATTTGGAAAGCCAAGGCCTGATCGAGCAGTTCGGAGCCGCCTGAGCGATGCGGGCGCTGATCTGCCGGCAATGGGGCGACATCGACGGGCTCGAGCTCGGCGAGATGCCGGTGCCGCAACCGGCCGCCGACGAGGTGCTGATCCGCGTCAAGGCGACGGCGGTCAATTACGCCGACGCGATCATGGTCGCCGGCAAGTACCAGACCAGGCCGCCGCTGCCGTTCAGCCCCGGTCTTGAGACCGCCGGCATCGTCGAGGCGTGCGGCAGGGATGTCAGCGGGTTCAAGCCAGGCGACCGGGTGATGGCGATCCTCGCCTATGGCGGGCTCGCCGAGTACGCGGTCGCGCCGGCGGCGGAGACTTTTCGTATCCCCGAGGGCATGGACTGGGTCGAGGCCGGCGCGTTCCCGGTCGCCTATATCTCCAGCCATGTCGCGATCCGCTGGCAGGGACGGCTGGAGCCGGGCGAGACGATGCTGGTGCTTGGTGCGGCGGGCGGGGTCGGCCTCACCGCGGTCGAGATCGGCAAGGCGATGGGCGCGCGGGTGATCGCCGCCGCGAGCACGGCGGAAAAGCTCGCGGTGGCGGTCGAACACGGCGCCGACGCAACGATCAACTACGCGACCGAAAAGCTCACCGAGCGGGTCATGGCGCTGTCGGCCGACAAGGGCGTCGATGTCTGCTTCGACCCGGTCGGTGGCGATCTGTTCGATGCAGCGTTGTCGTCGCTCGCCTGGGGCGGGCGCATCCTGTTGGTCGGTTTTGTCGGCGGCATTCCGCAGATCCCCGCCAATCGGCTCTTGGTCAAGCACCGCGCGGCGCTCGGCTCATCGCTGCGGTATTTCCGCTGGCACGCGCCTGACAAGCTGCGCCGCTCGGTCGACGAGCTTTTGCAATGGCACGGCGAGGGGAAACTCAAACCTTGCATCACCCACCGCTTCCCGCTCGCGGATAGCGTCGCGGCGCTGCGCCTGCTGACCGGCCGGCAGGCATTTGGAAAAATCGTCGTCGAGCTGGACGCGGGTTGATGGAAATCCGCCTCGACCGCCACGGACCGCATATCGCGATCGTCACGATCGACAACCAGCCGCGCCTCAACGCGATGACCCGCGACATGCTGGCCGAACTCGGCCGGCTGTGGGACGAACTGGCGCGGGATGCGTGCCGCTGCATTATCCTGACCGGCGCCGGGGAGCAGGCCTTTACGGTCGGCGCCGATGTCAGCGGCGATCTTTCGGCGGGAGCCGAGACGGCGCGCATGGTCAACCACGCGCTGCTTAAGACCGATGCCTATTCCAAGCCGATCATCGCTGCGGTCAACGGCGACTGTGTCGGCGGCGGGCTCGAACTGATGCTGTCGAGCGACATCCGCGCGGCGGCGCCCAAGGCCCGCTTCGGGCTGACCGAGGTCAAGTGGTCGATCTACCCATTTGGCGGCTCAACGACCAAACTGATCCAGCAGATCGGCTATGTGCACGCGATGGACTTGCTGCTCACGGCCCGGCTGATCGACGCCGAGCGCGCTGCAGCGCTGGGGCTGGTGAACCGCGTGGTCCCGGCAGACGCGCTGATGAGCTGGGCAATCGAGACCGCCGAGACGATTGCTACTAACAGCCCGTCGGCGGTGCAGGCCGTGAAGCGCCAAGTCAGCGCCACCATCGCCGATCACGCGCTGACCCGCGAGGCCATGGAGCAGGAACTGGGCGACGCGGTGCGCGCCGGCCCCGATTTCGCCGAAGGCGTCGCGGCGTTCCGCGAGAAGCGCCGGCCGCGGTATTGAGATCGGTCTGGTGATGCGGCAACCCCCACCCCAACCCTCCCCCGCCAGCTGGGGAGGGAGCAGCAAGCTCTGGCCTCTCCATCCCCCTCCCCCGCTGGCGGGGGAGGGCTGGGGTGGGGGTAAATGACGCAGCGACCAACCAGCCGGACCTGGGGCGATCTGGTCGACGAACTCGCCACCGCTGCACCGGCGGCGGAAGCGATCGTCTGTCGCGACGAGCGGCTCGATTACGCCGCGCTCAAGCACCGCGTCGACGAATTCGCCAAGGCGCTGCTCGCGGCCGGCATCGAGCGAGGCGACCGGGTCGCGCTGCTCGTCACCAATCGTAGCGAATGGGTCGTCGCCGCACTCGGCGCCGCCAAGATGGGGGCCATCGTCGCGGCGATCAGCACGTTCTCGACGCCGCGCGAGCTGGCCTGGGTGCTCGAACATTGCGGTGCCACCGCGCTAGTCACGCTGCAAGAGTTTCGCGGGCGGCATTTCCTCGACGCCGTCCTCGACCACAAAGCGGCGCTGCCGGACTTGCGAACCATTGTCGTGATCGATGGCTTGTCGCGCGGCGGCGTCCTCTCGCTGCCCGATTTTCTCGCCCGCGGCACGGCGGTCGACGATGCGGTGCTCGCGACGGCACAGCGGCGGGTCCAGCCCGAGGACATCTGCTACATCCTCTACACCTCCGGTTCGACCGCGGCGCCGAAGGGGGTGACCTTGGCGCACGGCCCGGTGATCGCCAACGGCTTCGACATCGGCGAGCGGATGCGTCTCGTCGCGGACGATCGGGTGTGGCTGGCGGTGCCGCTGTTCTGGTCGTTCGGCTCGGCCAATGCGCTGCCGGCGCTGCTGACCCATCGCGGCTGCGTCGTGCTGCAGGAGAGCTTCGAGCCGGGCGAGGCGCTGGCGCTCATCGAGCGCGAGCGGTGCAGCGTCTATTACGGCATGGGCAACATGGCGCGGGCGCTGCGCGAGCATCCGAACCACCCCGGACGTCGTCTCGGCGCGATGCGCACAGGGCTGACCATCGGCCCACCCGAGGATATTGCGCTGACCATCGCCGCGCTCGGCGCCGACGAGCTGTGCAACGTCTACGGCGCGACCGAGACCTACGGCAATTGCGCCGTCTGCGACGCGCATGACGCGCTGGCGCTGCGCCTCGAAACCCAGGGCCGGCCGCTGCCCGGCATGACCATTCGCGTCGTCGATCCGCTCACCCGAACGCCATTGCCCGAGGGCGCCATCGGCGAGCTGGCGGTCGGCGGCTATGTGACGCCCGGCTATTTCCGCGCGCCGGAACTCACCGCCGCGGCATTCGACGCGGACGGCTATTTCCTTACCGGGGATCTCGGTGCGATCGAGGACGGGCGGGTGCGGTTTCGCGGTCGGCTCAAGGAGATGATCAAGACCGGCGGGATCAACGTCGCGCCGCTCGAGGTCGAGGAGGTGCTGCTGCAGCATCCCGACATCGTGCAGGCCTATGTCGTCGGCGTGCCGGACGCGGCGAAGGAGGAAATCGTCGCCGCCGCGGTCGAGCTGCGCGCCGGCGCGGCGCCGGACGCGGCGGCAATCCTCGGCTTCTGCCGCGAGCGGCTGGCGAGCTACAAGGTGCCGGCCCGGCTGAGCTTCCGCGCGGCGGCGGAGTTTCCCCGGACCGCGACCGGCAAAATCCACAAGCCCGGCCTGCGCGAGGAATTCGCGAGCAAGCCTTCCTCATAGCAAAAAAAGCGGGCGTCGTGCCGGCCCCCACCCCAACCCTCCCCGTGGACACGGAGGAGGGGGATTTGCAGCGCCAGTTGCAAATGGGAGGGGGCCGGCATAGACGACTGCGCTTCGCGCTTGCCGGCGCAGCGCACGCGGCCACAAACTACCGCCACCTCTCGGGAGAAGACACATGGAGCTCAGCGGTGCGGTGGCCTTGGTGACGGGCGGCAATGGCGGGCTCGGGCAGCGCATTTGCCACAAGCTCGCCAAGGAAGGCGCGCATGTCGCGGTGATGTATGCGCAAAGCCAGGATCAGGCCGAAGGCGTCGCGCGCGAGCTGACCTCGCGCTATCAGAGCAACGCCGCCGCGTTCCAATGCGACATCACCAGCGACGCCGACGTCGCCGCCGTGATCGAAAGCGTGGCGAAACGTTTCGGCCGCATCGACATCCTGGTCAACGACGCGGCCTACAATCATTCGGTCCAGTTCGCCGACCTCGATGGGCTGACCATGGAATTGTGGGACAAGATCATCGCCGTCAACCTGACCGGGCCGCTGCGGCTCACCAAGGCGGTGGCGCCGGTGATGAAGGCGCAGGGCCAGGGCCGCGTCATCAACATCGCCTCGGTCGCCGGGGTCGGGCCGACCGGCTCGTCGATCGCCTATGCAGTGTCGAAAGCCGGCCTCATCCATTTGACGAAATGCATGGCGGTGGCCCTCGCACCGCACGTGCTGGTGAATTGCGTCGCGCCGGGGCTGCTCGAAGGCACCCGCGCCACCGCTAATCTACGGCCCGAATTCATCGCCCAGGGCGCGGCGACCTCGCTGCTCAAAAAGCCCGCCGACAAGGACGATTGCGCCGACATGGTCGTCACGTTGTGCCGCACCGAAACGATGACCGGCCAGACCATGGTCATCGATTCCGGCCGCTATTTTCACTGAGGGGCGCGTAATGCAGGACATTTCCGGCAAGACCGCCATCGTCACCGGCGCCGCCTCGGGCATCGGGCTCGGCATCGCCACCGCGCTCGCCGAGAGCGGCGCCAATGTGGTGATGGCCGACATCCAGAAGGACGCCGTCGAGCAGGCGGCGCACGCGCTGTCCGGCACCAACAAGCAGGTGCTGCCGGTGCGGATCGATGTGACGACCGAGCAGTCCGTCGTCGACGCGCTGGCCGAGGCCGAGCGCAAGTTCGGCAAACTGCACATCGCCTGCAACAATGCGGGCGTGCCGATGCACGGCGTCAAGCTGACCGATGTCGCGCTCGCGGATTGGCAATTTGTGGTCGGCGTCAATGTCTGGGGCGTCATTCACGGCATCCGCCATTTTGTGCCGGCGATCCTCAAGCACGGCGAGGAGGGGCATGTGGTCAACACCGCCTCGGTTGCCGGCGTGCAGAACCGCCGCGGCACCCACCAGGGGCCGTATTCGATGAGCAAATACGCAGTGTTGTCGCTGACCGAGGCGCTGGAGCACGAACTGGAAGGCAGCAATGTCGGCGTCTCGGTGCTGTGCCCCGGGCCGATCAACACCAATATCGCGCGCGGCGCACGCAACCGGCCGGACCATATGGGCGGCTCACACATTCGTGCCACGGACGAAACGGTGCTCGCCGAACGCCTTGCGGCCCAGGGCCTCGACCCCAAGATTGTCGGTGAGCGCGTCGTCGACGCGATCCGCACCAAGACGTTCTACGCCTTTGTCAGCGCCGTGCCGGCCGATGTGATCCGTGCCCGCCATCGCCGCATCGAAGAGGCGCTGAACTCGAAATGGGTCACGCATTACTGAGGCTACCGTTCGTCATCCGCGGATTTGGCCCGCGGATCTAGATGGCCGGGTCAAGCCCGGCCATGACGAGGGAATGCAACAGTCCTGGTCTTTCAGAGGAGTGGAAAACATGGCCGAAGCGAAACTGGCGCCGAACCTGCCCGACTGGATGGTGGAGCACACCAACCGCTATCTCGCCAGCGGCGGGACCGACGGGCACATCTACAAAATGACCCAGCCGGGACGGCCCGAGCTGAACGTGCCGTCGCTTCTATTGACCACGACCGGCCGCAAATCCGGCGAGAAGTACATCTTCCCGCTGTTCTACGGCGACACCGGCGACGGCAGCTACGTGATCGTCGCCTCGAAGGGCGGCGCGCCCAAGCACCCGCAATGGTACCTCAACCTCCAGGCCCATCCGGAGGTCGACGTCCAGGTCGGCACCAAGAAACTGACCGCAAAGGCGCGCACCGCGACCGGCGCCGAGCGCGCAAAGCTGTGGGAGATCGCGTTGAAATTCTGGCCGCCCTACGCCGACTACCAGACGAAGACCGAGCGCGAAATCCCCGTCGTGGTACTCGATCCGGTTCACTAACGCGCAATCGGTTGAACGGGATCAAAGGCGTTGTTGCCGGCCCCCTCCCCGACCCTCCCCCGTGGCCCATTTCTTTAGTCCACCTGGGGAGGGAGACTTGCAGCGCAGGCTGCAAGTGGGTGGGGGTCGGCACAAGCGCTTCGGCCTAAGCTGGTCACCCTCTAGCCCAAAAGGACCATCAGAAATGAAACGAACCTTGGGCGCGGCAGCGCTGGCGCTGCTCGCGGCGGGGGCAGTGACGCCCGGCCAGGCCGCCGACACCCCGAAGCGCGGCGGTACGCTGACCTACATGATCCCCGCCGACGCGCCGCCGAGCTTTGACGGGCATCGCGAAACCACCTTCGCCACCGCGCAGTCGGTCGCGCCGTTCTACAGCGTGCTGATCCGCATCAACCCGAAGAACTCGCTGTCGACGACCGATTTCGTCTGCGACCTGTGCAGCGAAATCCCCAGGCCGGCCGACGACGGCAAGACCTACAGCTTCAAGATCCGCGATGGCGTGAAGTTCCACGACGGCTCGCCGCTTACGGCGGCGGATGTCGCCGCGAGTTGGCAGGAGATCGTCCATCCGCGGCCGGGCGTGCTCAGCGCCCGGGTCAGCAATTTCAGCATGGTCGACACCGTCGAGGCGCCCGATGCGTCGACCGTGGTGTTCCGCCTCAAATTCGCCACGACCGCGTTTCTGCCGGCGCTCGCCGACCCGTTCGCCTTCATCTACAAGAAGGAGATTCTCGACCGCGAACCGCATTGGTTCGAGAAGAACGTCATGGGGTCCGGCCCCTTCAAATTCGCCGGCTACGAGACCGGGCAGTCGATCAAGGGCGAGCGCAACCCCGATTTCTACGCCGCCGGCCTGCCCTATCTCGACGGCTTTGTCGGCATCTACGCCGACAAGCAGGCGACGCGGATCGACGCCATCCGAGCGGACCGCGCGGCGATGGAGATGCGCGGCCTGCCGCCTTCGGCGCGCGACGAGCTGGTCAAGGAGCTGGGCGACAAGATCACCGTGCAGGAAACCGACTGGAACTGCTCGAACCTCATCACCCCGAACCACCAGCGCAAGCCGTTCGACGATGTCCGCGTGCGCCGCGCGCTGACGCTGGCGCTCGACAAATGGAAGGGCGCGCCGGCGCTGTCGAAGATCGCCATCGTGCGGACAGTCGGCGGTCTCGTGTTCCCCGGCTCGCCGCTCGCCGCGACCAAGGAAGAACTCGAGCGGCTGCCCGGCTACTGGCCCGATATCGACAAGTCGCGCGCCGAGGCCAAACGCCTGCTGAAAGAGGCCGGCGCGGAAAACCTCAGCTTCGAGCTGCTCAACCGCAATATCGACCAGCCTTACAAATACATCGCCGCGTTCGTCATCGACGAGTGGAGCAAGATCGGGCTCAAGGTCACGCAAAAGGTGATGCCGACCGGGCCGTTCTATGATGGGCTGCGCGGCAGCAATTTTGACGTGACGGTCGACTTCAACTGCCAGGGCGTGGTGAACCCGCCGATCGATGTCGGCAAATACCTGCCGCACAGCGTGCAGAGCGAGAATTACGGCAATTACGAAGACCCGGCCGAGATCGAAATGTACCAGAAGCTGCTGCAGGAGAACGATCCCACGAAGCAGCGCGCGCTAATGCGCGAGTTCGAGACCTACGTGCTCGACACCCAGGCGCACGAGATCGTGCTGCCCTGGCAGTACCGCATCATCCCGCAGCGTTCCTATGTCAAAGGCTGGGCGATCAGCCCGAGCCACTACATCAACCAGGACCTGGCGGTGGTGTGGCTAGACCGGGAATAGGTCGGGTTCGAAGGCCTCGCGGCCACGCCCCCTCCACCATGCTTCGCATGGTCCCCCTCCCCCGCTCAGCGGAGGAGGATCACACTCCTAGTTCCTCCCCCGCTTGCGGGGGAGGTGGCGAGCGCGGCGAGCCGGAGGGGGCGTCTACCGCACACGGACGAATTTGTCGACGCCGCGGTTCTGGGTGAGGCCGGCGTAGATGTTGCCTTGCGAGTCGACGCCGATGCCGTGCACGTGGCGACTTTCCATCTTGGCGAGCACCTCGCCCGACGGGCTGCGGACGGTGCAGTAGGCGGGGTTGCCGTCCGCCTCCTGCTCGGCGATGTAGTAATTGCCGTCCTTGCCGCGGGCGATGTCATTGGGGCCGCCCATGCCGGTCCATTCGCGCAGGTACTGCCCCTCCGGCGTGAAAATCTGGATGCGCCGGTTGGAGCGGTCGGCGACCAGCAGATTGCCGGCGTCGTCGAGCGCGATCGAGTGCGGCAGATGGAACTGGCCCGGTCCTTTGCCGGGCGCGCCCCAGGAGGTCTTCAGCTTGCCGTCGGCGGCGAAGCGGTGGACGCGGGCGTTCTGGTAACCGTCGGTGACATAGATGTCGCCATTGGGGTGCGGCAGCATCTCGGTCGGGTGGTTGAACGGCCCGGCGGCACGCTCGACCAGCCAGTTCTCGACATGGCCGGTGTCGGAGGCCTGTCCCGGCGTGCCGAGCTGCAGCTTTACTTTGCCGTCGAGCGAAAACGACTTGCAGACCGAGTCGATGCGATCGGTGGTGTAGACCGTGTCGCCGATCACCTTGAGCCCATGCGGATCGGTGACTTCACCGGCGCCCCAGGACGCGAGATGCTTGCCGGTCTTGCCATCGAACACGACGACTGGCGGGTCGCGCCGCTGAAAGACATAAATGCGGTCCTGGTCGTCGGCCGCGACCCGGCTGATCAGCCCAAACGGCTGTCCGTCGGGCGATTTGAAGAAATCGCGGATGACTTCGTATTTGTAGTCGCCGGTTCCGACTTGAGGCATGGCTGCTCCTCCATTTGTCATCCCTCTCCGCCCCTGGGGGCGAGAGGTTAGGTGAGGTGGGGGATTCCAGAGGCGTTCGCGTACGCCCACCTCACCCTCCCAGCGCTCCGCGCCGGGCCCCTCCCTCTCGCCCCAATGGGCAGAGAGGGATAAACACTGCGTCAAACGGGTTGGCCGCTGGCGTGCGAGGAGTTGACCGTAAAGGTCCACCCGCCCGGGCCGGGGACCGTGAACGAATCGTGGATGCGGCCCCGCTGGATCGGCGTCGGCGACAACCCTTTCGCGGCGTAGTCGCGATGCGTCGCGTCGATGTCGTCGACCATCAGATCGAACGGCGCGAGCGTGCCGGGCGCCGGCGGCGGCTCGGTCTCGCGGACGACGACATGGGTCCCGCCGCGCAACTCAAGCACCGCGAGGTCCTCCATCTGCACGATCCGACGCAATCCAGCCGTTTCGAGCCAGCGCGCCGCCTCCGCGACATCGCGACACGGCAACCGGACGTGACCGACCGCGACCGGCGGTCTCTGATCGTTGGTCTGGGGCATGGCTTCCTCCCATTTTCAAGGCAGATTAGACCCGTCGGGCGTTTTGACCAACGGCTCCGGCCGGAATTTCGATGCCGACGAGGGAGACGTCGACAGCCGCAAGCCCATGCACGCGGAACGTGAGCTCCTGTTTCAGTGTTGTTGATGAACGATATGTGCGTGCATCAAACAGGCGAGGCTGCCATGAAGCTCAAGATTTTTGCGATCACCGCCGTCCTGGCGGCGGGTGTTTCCGGCGCGGCGATGGCCCAGTATGCCCCCTATGCTTGTCCGGCGGGATATGCCTACGTCCGCGGTACGTGCCAGCCGGCGGGTTCGCCGGGTTATGGAAACCCGGTGTCGGGCGCCGTCAACGGCGAGGCGGCGGGCGCCGCTAGCGGCTATGCCACGGGTGGTCCGGTCGGCGCGGTCGTCGGCGGAGCGGTTGGCGCGGCCACCGGCACCGTTACCGGCACCGCCAATACGGTCTCCGGCGCGACGGGCGGCTGCTCCGTCGGGTATCACTGGTACAACGGCTACTGCTACCCGAACCGCTAAGCGACGCCGCGGACGGCTTCGTCGACGGCAAAACGGGCGCGCCAATAGCGGCCGCCCGCGGCTGGCGATGTGTTCAGTACGGCTCCTTCACAAAAATGAAGGTGGTGCCGGTGACGATCGGCGCGCTGGCGCCGACAAAGCTGACGTTGACGTCTTTTACCTGGCGCGAGCCGGCGCGGCCGGAGGCTTGCAGCGCGCCCTCGATGATATGCCACAGCCCGTGGATGCGGCCGGTGCCGAGGCTGCCGCCAAAGGTGTTGAGTGGCAGCTCGCCGTCAAGCTCGATGCGCCCGTCCTGAATGAAGTCGAGCGCCTCGCCCTCCTTGCAGAAGCCGTACGATTCAAGCCCGTAGATCACCGAGGCCGAGAAGCCGTCGTAGATCTGCGCGACATCGACGTCCTTCGGGCTGAAGCCCGAGCGCTCCCAGGTCAGCTTGGCGGAGCTGCTGCCGCCGTCCATATAGCTCGACAGGCTGCCGATGCGGCCGGCGACCTCGAAATGCAGCCGTTGGCCGTAGCCCGCTAGATAGGCCGGCGTCGGCTTCAGGTCGCGTGCGCGGTCGGCCGTGGTCAGCACGATCGCCACCGCGCCCTGTACCGGGATGTCGCAATCGAACAGGCAGAACGGGTACGCGACCATGCGCGAGGCGAAATAATCCTCGCGGGAGAGCGGCGTGCCGTAGAAAAAGGCGTGCGGGTTGTGCTGGGTATGCTTGCGCTGGGTGACGGCGAGCGTTGCCATCTTGTCGCGGGTCTGGCCGTTCTTTTCGAGCCAGCGCGTATAGGCGACCGCCATCCCCTGCCCCGGCCCGCCAAAACCGTAAGGCGCGGTAAACTGCGTCGCGCCGGCGGCCATGCCGCTCGGCAGGTTCTGATAGGTGCCGCGCGGATTGTGCATCGCCCGCCACACCACGGCGTATTTGCACACCCCGGCGAGCAGCGCATTGACCGCCTGCTGCACCGCGCCGCCGATATTGGTGGTGCCGACCTGGATGTGCCAGGTCAGGTTCGGCAGCTTCAGCATCGCCATCATGCAATTGACCGAGACGACGGAGATGCCGTCGACCTCGGCGTGGCCGGTGGCCGGCAGCTCGGGATAGGTCGCCAGGCCGTCGATGTCTTCCAGCTTGAGGCCGCTATCGGCGACAGCCTCCTTCACCGCGGTCAGCGCATGCGCCGCGAGCGGAATGTCGGCGAGACGCGAGACCTTCGAATATCCCACGCCGCTGACGGCGATCTTGCAGCGGTTTTCCCACAATGCTCCTACGCTCCCTCACTTGTCTCGCCCTACCGCGCACCCCCACCCCAACCCTCCCCCATCGAGGGGGAGGGAGGGCGATGTCGGTCTCCTTAAACTCCTCCCCCATGATGGGGGAGGCTGGGAGGGGCTGATCCTTCAGCCGCACCGGCGGCCAGCCGGAACTGCGGCAGGGTGATGTCGTCGTTGAGCTTTTCGAAGATCACCTCGACCCGCCCGCCGACCTTGGCGTCGGTGTACTCGGCGTCGAGCAGGTTACCGGCCATCAGCGCGCCGGGCGCATCGTCGAGCTCGACGATGATGCTCGCGTAGGGCACCGCCGCCGCGAAGCGCTTGTCGCCGGTGTGGTACATGATCGTATAGGCGTAGATCGTCCCCCGCCCGCGCACCGGCTCGAATTTGAGGTCGGTCGAGACGCATTGCGTGCAGGTCGCGTAGGGCGGGTGCTGGAAATGCCCACAATTTTGGCAGCGCTGGAGTTCCAGGACCTCGCGCTTCGCGGCCTCCCAGAACGGCTTTGTCCATTCGTTGGGGACAGGTATCGGCCGGGTCACCTTGCTCCAGTCGCTCATAACAACGCTCTCTATTCAGGTCGTCATGGCCGGGCTTGACCCGGCCATCCTTGCGTTCGCCTCATGCCCGCCATCACCGAGTCATGGATGCCCGGAACAAGTCCGGGCATGACGGGTTTTTGGTGGCCGTGTAGCATCGTTCTGCCATTTGAAGGGGGAATGCCGTGGAGAAGCAAGCCGGGATCGCGGCCAGCGCACTATCGACCGGACCGGGCGAGATGATGGGCAATGCCGGGCCGGGCATGCTGGCCGGACTGCGCGTCATCGAGATCGCCGACGAGCGCGCCGAATATACCGGGCTGCTGCTCGCCGGGCTCGGCGCCGAGGTCATCAAGATCGAGCCGCCCGAAGGCAACGCGACGCGGCGCATCGGCCCGTTCCTCGACGACGAGCCGGGGCTCGAGCGCTCTCTGTTCTTCTGGAACTACAACCGCGGCAAGAAGTCGGTGAAGCTCGACCTGCGCTCGCCCGAAGGCCGCGGGCACCTGCTGCGGCTGCTCGGCGGCGCCGACATCCTGCTCGACGCGAGCTGCGGCGCGCTCAACGAGGTGCTGGGGCTCGACCACGCGGCGCTCAACGCGCGTTTCCCGCAACTCGTCACGGCGCGGATGACGCCGTTTGGCGATGACGGGCCGTGGAAGGATTTCAAGGGCTCGGACCTCATCCACCTCGCCTTGGGCGGGCCGATGATGAATTGCGGCTACGACCCCGACCCGAGTTTCGAATACGACACGCCGCCGATCGCGCCGCAGATCTGGCACGCCTATCACATCGCCGGCGAGCAGCTGACGAACGGGATCATCGCCGCGCTGATCCACCGCGAGCGCAGCGGCGAAGGGCAGGACGTCTCGCTGGCGATCCACGAGGCGGTATCGAAGAACCCCGAGCAGGATTTGATGTACTGGGTCTGCCGGCGGGTGCCGCTGTGGCGGCTGACCTGCCGCCACGCGTCCGAAGGGCCAAACCACAGCCCCAGCATCTGCCACACCAAAGACGGGCGCTGGTTCATCACCCACGGCATGGGCGCGCGCGACCTGAAGAACCTCGTGCCGCTGCTCGGCAAATACAACGCGCAGGCCGACCTGCAACCGCCGGCCCCCGAGGTGGACGTGCGGGCGCGGCAGGTTCCGGGAACGGCGGGGGCGGACGAAGCCCGCTCGCACATGCTCGATGTCGTGCAGCGTTTTGTGCGCGCCTGGACCTTTAAGGACATGCCGTGGCTGGAGGCGCAGGAAGCCGGCCTCTTATGGGCGCCGCTGCGCAAGCCGCACGAAAACGCGCTCGACCCGCATTGGCTGGCGCGCAAGACCTTCGCCGAGATCGAGCATCCCGAACTCGGCCGGAGTTTTCTCTATCCGACCAGCAAATGGCTCAGCAGCAAGACCAGCTGGCAGGTCGGCCGCCGCGCCCCGCTGCTCGGCGAGGACACCGAGGCGGTGCTCGGCGGAGCGGCTCGCCGGCCAAGCGTGCCGGCGCAGCCGCGCAAGGTCGAAAACCCGCGCCTCTCGGTGCTGCACAACAAGCCGTTCCCGCTGCAGGGCATCAAGATCTTCGATTTCGCCTGGTTCCTCGCCTCGGCCGGCGGGACGCGGTTTCTCGCGGCGATGGGGGCGGAAAGCTTCAAGGTCGAGTGGAAGGACAATCCCGACACGCGGCTGGCGGGGATGGCGCCGGTCGGCGGCCGCGCCGCGCGCGACGCGGCGACCGGGCCGCTCCCCGGGGTCAGGGATCCCGACATGGGTGGCAATTTTCTCAACAAGAACTCCGGCAAGCGGGGCATCTCACTCAACATCCGCCACCCGAAGGGCTTGCAGATCGCCAAGGACATGATCCGCCTCTGCGATATCGTCGCCGAGGGGTTTTCGCCGGGCGTCCTGCAGCGGCTGGGGCTCGGCTACGACGTGCTCAAATCGATCCGGCCCGACATCATCTATATTCAGCAAGCTGGGATGGGTGCGCACGGCACCTATGGCCGGATGCGCACGGTGGGACCGGTCGCCGCGGCGTTCGGCGGGCAGGCGGAGATGTCGGGGCTGCCGGAGCCGGCAATGCCGGTGAGCTGGGGCTATTCCTATCTCGACTGGATGGGCGCCTATGGCTACGCGCTGGCGCTGCTCGGCGCGATCTATCACCGCGAGCGTACCGGCGAAGGACAATGGATCGACGCCTCGCAATGCGAGAGCGGTATTTTCCTCACCGGCACGACGATCCTCGACTGGGCGGCCAATGAGCGCGTGTTCCACCGCTACGGCAACCGCTCCCCGTACAAGCCGGCCGCGCCGCACGGCGCCTATCGCTGCGCGGGTAAGGACCGCTGGCTCGCCATCGCCTGCTTCAACGACGCGGAATGGCAGGCGCTGGCGCGTGTCGCGGAGCGCGGCGATTGGCTCGACGACCGCCGCTTCGCGACGCTCGAAACTCGCCTGCAGCACCAGGACGCGCTTGACGCCGCGGTCGAGGCCTGGACGCAAACCCAGGACCGCTACGACTGCATGATGAAATTGCAGAAGGCCGGGGTGCCGGCCGGCGTGTGCCAGAACGCCGAGGACCGGGTCGAGACCGACCCGCAGCTACGCCATCTCAAATGGCTGACCGAGGTCACCGGCACCAAGATCGGCACCTGGCCGGTCTACGAAATCCCGATGAAGCTCAGCAAGACCCCCGCCTATATCGGCGGCCCGATCAACCGCGGCGCGCCATGCTACGGCGAGGATAACATGTGGGTGCTGACCGAAATGCTCGGCCGCACCCCAAGCGAAGTCGAGCGCCTGGCCGAGGAAGGCGTGATCTAGTTTCGGCCGCAGGTGCCGGCCCCCTCCCCAACCCTCCCCCGTGGCCACGGGGGAGGGAAACTTGCAGCGCCAAGCTGCAAGTGGGTGGGGGCCGGCACGAACGGCTTCGCCTATTCGACCGCTTGCCTCTCGGCGAGGCGGGTCAGCAGTTCGACGACCGTATCGGCGACCGAAGCATGCACCGTCACGACCAGCGGATGCTCGTCGGCGCCGGGTTCTTCGAGCGTTGCGAACTGGCTGCCGAGCAGCGCAGGCGGCATGTAGTGGTGGGTTCGCCGCGCCAGCCGGTCGCGGAGCAGCGCCTTGTCGGCCTTGAGGTAAACGAGGGTCACGCCCCGGCGGACACCGATCGTGATGTCGCGATAGGCGCGCTTGAGGTTGGAGCAGGTGATGATCCCCGGCTCGCCGGCGTGCAGCCGATCGTCGATCCAGGCCGCGACCCGCTCGAGCCAGGGCCGGCGGTCGGTGTCGTCGAGCGGGTGGCCCGCGCGCATCTTCTCGACATTGGCGGGCGGATGCAGATCGTCGCCTTCCTGAAACGGCCAGCCGAGCAGGCGCTGCAATTCCAGGGCGATCGTCGACTTGCCGCTGCCCGACACGCCCATCAGCACCAGCACGGTCGGCGCGACGCCCTTGGCGGCGGCGCGTTCGGCGGCGGTCGGCTCATGGTCGGACGGCATCGGCAAACCCCAAGACAGCATCGCAACAACTCGCCGCCGGGAGTTGTACCGCATCGCGCCGTATCCCACTAAAGTCTCCTGGCTCGGGAGCTGCAAGAACAACTGACATGCCCGATGGACCGCCAGCCGCCGCGACCACTCCACCCGCAGCCGTCGCCGCACCGGCGCCGTCGGCCGCGCGCGCCGGCCTGTGGCGCGCGCGTCTCTTCCGCCTGGTGGTGCTGCTGGTCGCCGGCAGCCTGGCGGTGCTGTTCGCGACGCAATGGAACCGCTGGGTCGGCGACGCGATCCGCCAGGTGACGGACGACGCCTATGTCCGCGGCGACGTGACGCCGCTGAGCGCCCAGGTCGACGGCTATGTCCGCAAGGTCGCGGTCGACGACTTCCAGCGCGTCAAGACGGGCGATCTGCTGGTCGAGATCGACGACCGCGATTACACCGCGAAAGTGGCGCAGGCCGAGGCCGACCTGCTGGGCGCGCAGGCGGCGATCGAGAACATCAAGGCGCGCAAGGCGGCGCAGAAAGCGGTCGTCCTCCAGGCCGAGAGCACCGTGACCGGCACGCAGGCCGATGTCGAGCGGGCCAGCCTCGAGGCCGCGCGGCAGCGCAAGCTGCTGGCGACGACCTTCGGCACCGAACAGCGGGTCGAGCAGACCGATGCCGATGCGAAGCGGTTCGCCGCGACGCTCGCCAGCAACCAGGCGGCGGTGGAATCGCAACGCAGCCAGCTCGCGGTGCTCGATACGCAAGAGCTGCAATTGCGCGCCGAGATGAAGGCCAAGCAGGCGGCGCTCGATCTGGCCAAGATCAATCTCGGCTACGCGACGATCAGCGCCCCGGTCAGCGGCGAGGTCAGCGAGCGCAACGTCTATGCCGGGCAATATGTCCACAGCGGCAGCCAGGTGATCACCGTCGTGCCGCTCGACAATGTCTGGGTGGTCGCCAACTACAAGGAAACCCAACTCACCCATGTCGCGATCGGCCAGCGCGCGGAAATCCGCGTCGATACCTTCCCCGGCATCGTAATCCAGGCGACGGTCGACAGCATCGCTCCAGCGAGCGGCGCCCAATTCAGCCTGCTGCCGCCCGACAACGCGACCGGCAATTTCACCAAGGTCGTCCAGCGCATCCCGGTCAAATTGAAGATCGGGCCGGACAACCCGCTGGCCGGTCACCTGCTGCCGGGCATGTCGGTGGTGGCGACGATCCTCACCGACACCACCCCGCCGCCGCCATGAGCGCGCCGGCCGAGGCTCCTCCCGCAGCCGCTCCATCCAACATCCTGACCGGCTGCGAGTATCCCGCCATCGGCGTGGCGGCGGTGATCCTCGGCGCCTTCATTTCCTCGCTCAACACCCGCATCACAACCTTCGGGATCGCCGATATTCGCGGCGGGCTCAGTCTCGGCTTCGACGAAGGATCATGGATCACCACCGTCTTCGGCGCGGCGCAGATGGTGGTGACGCCTGCCGCGGCGTGGATGAGCGCGGTGCTCAGCACCAGGCGCGTGCTGCTGTGGACCGGGGCGGTATTCACGTTGGCATCGCTCCTGACGCCCTATACGAGCGACTACAACACACTGATCGCACTGCAAGGGGTGCGCGGTCTGGCGGTCGGCGCGTTCATCCCGGCGGCGCTCGGCTTCGTACTGCGCAGCCTCCAGCCGCAATGGTGGATTTGGGGCATTGCCGCCTACGCTTTTCGCTTTGTCTTTTCGCAGAACATCGCCGGCGCGCTGGAGGGCTGGTATTCGGAAAGCGGGCACTGGCAGTGGATCTTCTGGCAGAACGCGGTGCTGACGCCGGTGATGATGGTGCTGACCTGGATTGCGATGCCGCGCCGTCCGGTCGACCGGGTCTTGCTGGCGCGAACCGATTGGGCGGGCATCGTTTATGCCGGCGCCGGGTTCGGGATGATCTATCTGGGACTCGACCAAGGAAACCGGCTCGACTGGCTCAATTCCGGGGTGGTTTGCGGGCTACTGCTGGGCGGGGCGCTCCTGGTCGTTGCTTTTTTTGTGCGCGAGGCACGCGCCGAATTTCCCCTGATCCACTTGGCGGTGCTGCGGCAGCGCCCCGTGTTCATGGCGGCGCTGCTGATCTCGCTCTACGGCTTCGGCTCGACCGCGACAGGGTTTGTGCTGCCCGACTATCTGACCCGCGTCCAAGGCCTGCGCGATCTGCAGATTGGCGATGTGCTCAACTACATCGCCCTGCCTCAGTTCTTCATCGTGCCAGCGGTCGCGCTGCTGTTGCGCTGGGTCGATGCCCGGCTGGTGCTGCTTGTCGGCTTCGCGACGATCTCGTTTGGCTGCTGGCTCGACACAAACCTGACGCATGACTGGGCCGGCCCCGACTTCCTGCCGTCGCAATGCGTCGAGGCGGTCGGGCTCGCCTTCTCGATCACCGCGCTCGTCACCTATGCGGTCGCGCACATCACGCCGCCGCAGGCGGCGGCGATCGCCGCGATGATCCAGATCGCCCGGCTGTTCGGCGCCGAGGTCGGCACCGCCGGCATCCAGACTTTTGTGCGGATACGCGAGCAGACCTACTCGAACCTGATCGGGCAGCACGTGCAGAGCGGCGCGGCGCGGACGCTGGGTGCGGCGGCACAGTTCGCGACGCCTTTCGACGTGCGGGAGACCGCGCACAGCAACCCGACGGTGCAAGGATTCCGGGTGCTGGCCGGGCTGGTGCAGCGTGAGGCCTACGTGCTCGCCTATATCGACGCGTTCTGGCTGATCGCCTGGGCCTCGCTGTTCGGGGTTGTGCTCCTGCTGGTCTTGCGCGCACCGCCGCCCAACCCGATGACCCCGCCGCGGATCAGGCCTCGAAGCTAGGCGTCTTCCGGCAGGCGGACCTCGATCCCGGCCCGCTCTTCCTGCAGCGTCAGGAAGATCGAGGCGTCGCGCTCGGCCCAGCCGCGAGCCATCGCCTCATCCATCTCGGCTTTGGCGAGCGCGTTGAGGGGCATCGGCGTGCCGGTCTCGCGCGCGAGGTCGAGCGCCAGCCCCAGATCCTTGCGCGCCAGCGCCAGCGAGAAGCGGGCGTCGAAATTGCCGCGCAGATAGGTCGCCGGCAGCCGTACCTTGAGGTTCATCTGGTTCCCGAGCGCCGCCTCGGTAAAGACCTTGTAGATCGTCGCCGCGTCGATGCCGGCCTTGACCCCGGTGGTCCAGCATTCGGCCATCACCAGGTCGAGCGTGAACGTGGCGCTGTTATGCATGATCTTGGCGATCGAGCCGGTGCCGATGCCGCCGGTGTACATGACGCGCTTGGCGATGGCGTCGAGCAGCGGCCGGGCGCGGGCGAAATCCTCCGGGTCGCCGCCGGCCATCGCCAGCAAATCGCGGGTCTGGGCGCCCTCCATGCCGCCGCTGACCGGGGCGTCCACCATCGCCACGCCCTTTGCCTTGAGCAGCGCGTGGACGCGCCGCACCAGGGACGGGGCATTGGTCGTGTGATCAATATAGAGCGCGCCCGACTTGAGACCGCTGACCAGCGCCCCCTTGCCCAGGCACACATCCTCCATCTCTGTCGGCCCCGGCAGGCAGGTCGCGACAACCTCGCATTCCGCCGCCAGCGCCGCCGGCAACTCGGCCCAGCCGGCCCCCGCCGCGAGCAGCTCCGCGGCCGCCTCGCGCCGCCGGTCATGGACGACCAGCGCATGCCCGGCCTTGAGTAGCTGCCCGGCAATTGGCGCACCGATATTGCCGACCCCGATAAAGCCGATTTTCATGGTTCTAGAGCCTCCCCCCATCTCAGGCTGTCGCTACCTGTCCATAACATCCGTAGAATTTAAGGGCTTTCTGTGTCCCCGCGTTTCGGGTTGTTCCTCATGATCGCGTCGCTATATATCGATAGGAATATGGATATACTCCACGATGCCTCGCTACGCCAAACCGCTTTCCGCAAGGTCGGCTCAATCTTTAAAAACCCGTGGCTTCTACTGCGACGGAGGGGGCCTCTATCTCCAAGTAAGTAAGACTGGGTCGAAATCATGGGTGTTTCGCTATGCGCTAAGTGGGCGCAAACGCGACATGGGCCTGGGTAGCATAACAACGTTCACCCTTGCCGAGGCGCGCGAGCGAGCGCGCAAGTTGCGCCAACTAGTCGCCGACGGCGTCGATCCGATCGACGATCGCAAGGCGAGGCGGGCCGGCACCGCAAGCATGCTCACGTTTCGTCAGTGTGCCGAAAGGTACGTTGCCGCCCACGAGGCGGGCTGGCGCAACGGCGGTGCGGAATGGCTTGCATCGCTTACCAAGCATGTCTTTCCAGTGATGGGCGATATGCCGGTCTCAGCAGTCGGCCTGTCCGACGTTCTGCGAGCGATCGAGCCGATGTGGACCAAGCAACCGGTCCGCTTGAACATTGTGCGCAATCGGGTCGAGATGGTGCTCGACTGGGCAAAAGTTCGTGGTCTTCGTCAAGGTGAAAACCCGGCGCGCTGGAAAGGCCACCTCGAAACGCTCCTGCCTAGTCGGAAGAAAGTCGCGCCCGTGAAGCACCGAGCAGCGCTCCCGTACTGTGAGGTTGGTGCTTTTATGACCGAACTGCGCCACTTGACGGACACAAGCGCACGAGTTCTCGAGTTTCAAATTCTGACTGCGGCACGATCGAGTGAGGTCGTCGCTGCACGATGGGATGAGATAGACCTTGCCGAACGCGTGTGGACCATCCCGGCAGCGCGCATGAAAGCCGGGCGAGAGCACAGGGTGCCATTGAACGAGGCGGCGATCACGGTCCTCGAACTGCAAGCGGCCGTTCGCGAGAACAATTTCGTGTTTCCCGGACGCCGCCCTGGCCAGCCGATTAATATAGATGCGTCGATGCGGCCGATTGAAAAGCTCGGGCACGAAGTCACCGCACACGGGTTTCGCTCAGCATTCCGCGATTGGGCGGCCGAGCAGACCAACTTTCCTCGTGAAATAGCCGAGGCGTCGCTTGCGCACACGATCGGCGGTGCCGTCGAACGAGCGTATCAGCGCGGCGACTTCCTCACAAAGCGGCGGCAGTTGATCGAAGCCTGGGGGCGTTACTGCATGGCACCAACTCGTGTAACGAAAGCTGAACTCATCCCTATCAGGCGGAGTTCATGACGATCCGAGCCGGCAGCCCCCCGAGCGAGCCGCAGAATTCTCCAACGTGACTATGTGATGCTGTTGCGGCGCATGAAGCCCGACGATCTGACGGCGCATGGCTTCCGCTCGACGTTCTCGGACTGGGCGGCCGAGCGCACCTCATATCCGCGCGAGGTTGTCGAAATGGCGCTTGCCCGCGCCATCGGCCGGTCTACGAGACCTGCTTGAAGCTCGCCGACGACATCGAACGGCACGTCCTACGCAATGACGACTGGCCAAATTCCGCCGTTCTCGATCCCCGGCCAGTGCTTAGCATCATCTCCATCAGGTCGCGTTTTCCGTTTAGCGAGAACTCGTCGAGTGCTTCGGCCAGATGATGCCGAGTGATGTCCGTGACGATATGTCTGTGCTTGTCGAGTTGTTCGATCGCCGCTCGGAGTTGATCGTCCGGGAAGTCCTCGACAACGAGCTTCGCGACGCCGAGAACCTTCGCGTCCGAAAGTCTCTCAAGGCGACACATCACTTAGCGAGTTTTGCTGGAGAATGCTTCGTCCGATGTCCCGGTTTCGAGACCGTAGCGCTCGCAGACCGCAGGTAGGCTATATGCCTTGGTCGGGTATTCGCATCATCGCGGCAAACCATGATACGAGCGTAGCCATGATCGAACGGAATTACAGCGAGTTCATTACCGACCACACCGACGCTCTCGCTCGCGCCGCGATGCTGGAGATCCCGGAGCCGACCGAGTTCAACGTGATGGTCATGAACTGATACAATGAAATCACAACAGGATAAACTGGATGTAATGCTCGAGGGCATAGAACGTGCCTTTGTGCAGACCGGCATACACAGAGAGCAGCAGCGCCTGCAAGAGGAAGCACAGATGATCGCCCCCCCCTTCTGACCTCATCCCGCTGGGGGTTGTGCATAACGATCCATTCCGTAAGGCACTCATGATCGCCGTCACAGAGCGATGGAAAAAACGCGACCGTAACTTGCTTTGGAGGCCTGACGCCGAGCGGTCGGGCGAGCTCAGACCGATTCCCATAGATTGCAGTCTTAGCTGGTTGAAGGGGCCCACGCGACGCGAGGGCGGGCACCCGGATTACCCGGGGCTGCGCTATTACTGCGATGTTATCGCCGCTCCCATGACTGATTTCCTTGCAGATGCGGTTGAGAATGAGGAAAACGAAACGGAAAAGGATGAAGGTGAACAATTCTTCGAGGTTCGAATAAGCAAACAGGTCCTCACGGAAATTCGGCTCAATCTTCAGCCGGAGTGGCCGCTTGGAGTAGAAAGAATTAGCTTTTCCTGTGCAGCCTCTCTGATCGAGCCGTTTTTTTCCCTCGGCCCGATGTGGGACCACCACAAAGGGGGCAGCCCAGGAGAAAGCCCGAGCGCCTGGCTGAGCGACAGCGAGCGACAGCGGCTCCAACCCGATCCGGCGGTGGTCAGCGATCTTCGTGAGCGGGCACCTGCAACCCGTTGCGACCGCGTAAATGAAATGGTGAAGGAGCTGTTGCGGATCGGGCAATCTCTGGACATTGAGATGTTCCACTACGTTAACGTGCTTATTTCGTCATCATCTCGGGATCCCGATAGGAATTGGGGGACTAACAGAGCCGGATTTTTGGCGTTGAGAGCTGCCCTATTGCACGGCGACACCCCGAAAGTGACCGAGCGGACCACTCCGTCAATCGGCCACGTTGTCGAGCCTAAGCCCAAACCCAAGCCGCCGATCCCGATCAGGTTAATTATGGAATATTTTACCACTGAGAAGTCGGCGGGCCGCCTTCCCCCTTCGCAGGCTAAGGCGAAGAAAGAGCTCGAAGCGCAATATCCAGGACATCGTGTTACGCGCCGGCCAATCGTCGAGGCGCATCGTGATGCCTTTCCCGGCTTGAAGCCTGGCAAGCGTCGATCTCGCGATCTAATCACGCCGAAAAATGATCGCGGCGTAAATGCGTAAATGGACGGCGTAAATAGCCGCCTATAAATGGGTGTCCGTCTCAATCGGATGGACGGATCACCTCAATGTCTACCGCTTCTTATGGCTCGGCCCGCGAGGATGTGCAGCGCGCTCTGTACTCTCCACGCGAAGTCGAGGCCATTCTTGGGATTAGCCACGCGACGCTTTACCGGTTAATC
The DNA here is from genome assembly GCA_963778385.1 of uncultured Alphaproteobacteria bacterium. Lineage (GTDB taxonomy): Bacteria > Pseudomonadota > Alphaproteobacteria > ATCC43930 > CGMCC-115725 > DATARH01. Next base: position 141,234 of record CAVZUA010000056.1, read on the forward strand.
GGCGACCGGCGGCTCGATGCGCGCAAGATCGACAATAAGACGGTCATAACCAACCAATCGATCCGGGCATTCATTGCTGCGTTGCCGACCGCAAAGGTTGGCGAGACGGCGTGAAGCCATGCGTCCAGGCGGCCCCGACAGGATCGGTATTTTTCGAATAATGCCGATACCTAGAGCCTCGCGGGCGCAGACGTGAACTCGGCTTACGCGGTCCGAGTTTCGAGCGGCCGGCAAGATGTGAAAATTCAGCAATTGGCGATGGCGCCACTCCGCAAGGATGGGAACGCCCTAGCCACTTGGAGATGACAGATGAAGTCAACCTATAATCGGGCAGAGCACCAACGGCAGCGAGCGGAGATCGAGCGTCATTTCGGAGGTCTCGACAAAGCGACAGACCTTCGCAATATCGGCGTCAACTCGCCGTTTGCGCTAAGAGCCTTCGTCGATCACATACGTAACGTCGACGTTGTCATGGCCTTCCATGGCAGCACACCGGAATGGTGGTTGGTTAAGGGCGAGGTCATGCTGAGGCAGATCGCGACCGGAGGTTCCGCGCGACGTGCTTCGATGGCCGCGGTGATCGTGCCGAATCTCGATATGGTCGAATTCCTGAGCGTAGCGATCGATCTTATGGAAAAGGGCGAGTGGCCCGTCCAGCGTGGCATTTCCGTATTTTTTGCCGAGAAGCTGGCCGAGTTGTCACACCGCGGCGAAACGCATTAACCCGCGCACATGCTGCATCCGCAAGGCTGAACAGGCGGCTTAGATGCGCAGTAACGTGACACTGCTGCGGCGGCCCGATGCCGAGCCGCCAAGCAACACCGAGGCCGAGCAGGCGCTGTTGGGCGCCATCTTTCGCAGCAATCTCGCGTATAGCCGGGTCTCCGACTTTCTCGAGGCCGACCATTTCAGCTACGCGGTTCACCAGCGCATCTATGCTGCGATCAGGAAGCTGATCGAACGTGGGAAGCCGGCCAACCCGATCACGCTAAAGAACCTCTTCGACCAGGACGACGCACTGGTCGAGCTCGGGGGCGCGAAATATCTCACCCAGCTCGCCAAATCGGCGGTCACCCTCATCAACGCCGAAGATTACGGCCGCCGCATCCACGATATCTATCTGCGCCGTGAGCTGATCCGACTTGGTGAAGCCATGGTCGATGCCGGGCATCGAGTTGACCTTGATGAGGACGCGCTCGGCCTGTTTGCGCGGGCGCAAGAACAACTGAGCGCAGTCGAGAACACCGCCGCGAGCACGTCATTTCTAGGTCTGACCGTGGCGTCCAGCTTGGCGTCGTTGCAGCCGCCGGAGCGACCGTGGCTGGTACAGGATTGGATCCCACACCGGCAGGTGACATTGCTGAGTGGAGACGGGGGCGTCGGAAAGTCGCTGCTCGCAATGCAACTGCAGCTTGCCGCCGCGAGTGGCGGCCAATGGCTTGGCCTCGACACGATGCCTTGCCGTTCCTATGGGCTCTACGCCGAGGACGAGGAGAGCGAGCTTCACCGTCGGCTGTGCGAAATTGCCGGCGTTGCCGGCGTTGATGTCGCCGCACTCGACAACATGGCATGGCACAGCGCGGTCGCCGACGCTGCCGAATTGATGGAATTGGACGATGGTGGCGCGCTCAGAGCGACGCCCTATTACCGGCAAGTCGAGCGCGCCATCGTCGGCTTCGGCGCGCGTCTTGTCGTGCTCGACGCGGCCACGAACCTATTCGGCGGCGACGAGATAAAGCGGGATCAGGTGAACCAGTTCATCGGGTTGCTGCGCCGTCTCGCAATCAAGATTGACGGGGCCGTGGTACTGCTGGCGCACCCTAGCGTTCAGGGCATATCGAGCGGCAGCGGGTTGTCGGGCTCGACGCACTGGAACAATGCGGTCCGCAGCCGGCTCTATTTGGAGCGCGCCAAAGGCGATGACGCCGCCCCGGATGAACGCAGGCTGTCACGGCTCAAGGCGAACTACGCCGGCGCTGGGACGGTCATCCGTGTGCGCTGGGATGGCGGCGGTTTCGCCGCGATCGACAACCCGAGCGGCATTGACCGCGCTGCGATTAATGCAAGGGCGGATCGGATCTTCGCAGAGCTTCTCGCCAGCTTTTATGCGATGGGTGATTGGGTTTCCCCGAGCCAACCAGCGCGCAACTACGCCCCTACCGTTTTCGCGAAGCACCCGGATTACCGCCTTAACGCGCGCGGGTGCGCGCGCCCGTGGGCAGGCGTCTCACCGAAAATCCGGAACCAAGTGTCTGATGTATCGAAAGAAAAATCGGAACCGCAAAGGACCTATCGAAATCGCAATGCTGCGCTAAAGGCGTTTTGGGGTCAAAAAACGTTCGGAACCGCCGTTCTGCGACCCAAAAATAGCCAATACACTTGGCTCAGGGCCGGTTTGTGCGCGTTCTGGCTACCATCAGGACGGGTTCGGCGTGGCATTCGTAGGGGGCCAATCCCTTGCCACCGGCAGCATAACGAAACGATCGTGCCCCGGCGAGTGGTGTAGGAGCCGGGCATCCTGAGCAGCGTTGGCTGCTTATTCAGGCTGCCACGGCGGGCAGACTGACGAAAGGATCATCGCTCAGGGGTGCGATGGTTTCCAGGCTCATGTAGCGGGCGCGCTGGACGGCCCATTCGTCGTTCTGTTCCAGCAGCAAGGCTCCGATCAATCGGATCACGGCGGCCTCGTTGGGGAAGATGCCGACGACCTCGCTGCGTCGCTTGATCTCGCCGTTGAGGCGCTCGAGCGGATTGGTGCTGTGCAGCTTGGCGCGGTGCTGGGCCGGGAAGCCCATATAGGCCAGCACATCGGTCTCGGCGTCATCCATCAGTGCGGCGAGTTTCGGCACGCGTGGCCTGGCTTGGTCTGCGACCTCGCGCCATTGCTTTCGGGCCGCCGCCGCATCGTCCTGGGCGAAGGCGGTGCCGACCCAGGCGGAGACGATGCGCCGTTGGGTTTTGCCGGCATAGGCGAGCGCGTTGCGCATGAAGTGGACGCGGCAGCGCTGCCAGGCGGCCCCCAGAACCTTGACGATGGCGGCCTTCAGCCCCTCGTGTGCGTCCGAGATCACCAGCTTCGCGCCGCGCAGGCCGCGACGTGCCAGGCTGCGCAGGAACTCGACCCAGAACGGCTCGGCCTCGCTGTGGCCGACGGTCATGCCGAGCACCTCGCGCCGCCCGTCGGTGTTGACGCCGACGGCGACGATGACCGCGACCGAGACGATATGGTGGTCGCGCCGTGCTTTGACGTAGGTGGCGTCGAGCCAGAGATATGGCCATTCGCCCTCGATCGGACGGCTGAGGAAGGTCTGCACCCGTTCGTCGATCTCGCCGCACAGGCGCGAGACCTGGCTCTTGGAGATGCCCTCCATCCCCATCGCCCGCACCAGATCGTCGACCGAGCGCGTCGAGATGCCCTGGACGTAAGCTTCCTGGACCACCGCGGTCAGCGCCTTCTCGGCCAGGCGGCGAGGTTCGAGGAAGGCCGGGAAGTAGCTGCCGCGCCGCAGCTTGGGGATGCGCAGCTCGACCGTACCGGCGCGGGTCTCCCAGTCGCGGTCGCGGTAGCCGTTGCGTTGGTTGCGCCGCTCCGCGCTGCGCTCGCCGTGCCCGGCGCCGCATAGGGCTTCGCTCTCCAACTCCATCAGGCGTTGCGCGGCAAAGCCGATCATCTCGCGCAGGAATGTCGTGTCGGAGCCCTTCTCCAGAAGCGCGCGAAGGGCGATCTTGTCGTCGGTCATCGTGGTGATCCTCGGGTCAGAGTTGCGTGTCGCAACCCAACCCTACTCAGGATCGCCGCGGTGGCCGCTGATCGGCCCACCTGCGCCAGACTCGTGGCGGTCGCTCCGGCGGGCCGACCAGCGGCCTCCTACACCATCACCAGGGACACGACCTAACGAAACGATTGCGGGTAATTACGGGGCGGTCTGACAGAAACGTTTCTGATCGCGGCCTGCCGACCATCGTACCCCGGCATCGTTTCCAGCCCAGAATGCGAAACTGAGCATTATCGCTGGAGACTAGTCGCTGCGAGCAGCGCGAGGGATATCGGCTCTATGCTCGGGTTGTGGAAACGGTTTCGCGACCGGCGCGTGCACATTCGTCGGTGTCGAGCCTGCATCGCTCGCGGCGGCTCCGTCACGCGAGATCCGTTCGGGGAGCGGCACGAATTGCATTGCCGGCTCGGCACTCCTCGCCCGGCTGAAGGGAAGATCGAATTCGCAACGTCGCGCTGATCACATCCACTAGACGAAAAAATCTGCCCAATTGCCGTTTGACGGCGCCAAAATGGCTGTAAGACCGCGATTCGGCGACGATTTGTGCATGCCTGGGCGACGGTTGAGAGCCTGCTCAGCGCGACGTGGAGCGGAGATCGTTTATCGGTGCGATCTCTTCTGGTTAGGCGGCGTCTGCCAGAAGCGCCTTCAGGCGCCGCGAAAGGCGACCGCGCGAACGCGGGTCTCACGCCATCTCGAACCGTGGATAAGTGATATTCTCAGACCCTCAAATCTGCCCAAAGGCGGCAGAAATGAAGGTAAAACGCTTGCAAAAATCGGCGACCTCCGCCCGCCATCCGACCCGCGCTTACCGCCGATCTCGCGCTGGGTCAATCACGCGGACCCGAACTCACCTAGGGGACCTGCGGTCGGGCTGAGAGCGCCACAGGGCTGGCGCTTCACCTGCCCGGCGGATTGGCGCGATCCAGTCAACGCAGCTCGGCGGCTCTGGGACCCTAAGCGGTCATTGGCCGAACAATTGGTCCGCAGCCGGTTCTGCCCCACATACGTCATTCGAGCGCACGCTGTCGAACGGCTCAGTCGAGTGCAGAGCGGTCGTTCCCCGACCAATGTGTCCACGGATCGCGGCAGAGCTGGCGGCATCAATTTCTAAATCGCTTTCTCGGCGTCGCCGCAGCAGGTAGGGTCACGCCCCCGTCGAGAAAAGGATGAAACGGGGGATGGGGCAGCGCCGCCTTATCGTTGAGTTGATCAAGCCGTCACATTACGACGACGATGGCTATGTCATCCAATGGATGCGCTCGTGGATCCCATCGAATTCACTCGCCTGCGTTTACGCCCTTGCCCAGGACATCGCGGCGCGGCAGGCGCTCGGCGCCGATGTTGCGATCGAAATCAACGCCTATGACGAGTGCCATACCGTGATCCCGATAAAGCGGATCGCGCGGCGAATCAAAAGAGCCGATGCCGGGCTTGTCTGTCTAGTCGGAGTGCAGTCAAACCAGTTCCCACGGGCCATGGACATCGCCCGCCAGTTCCGCGCGGACGGCATGCAGGTTGCGATCGGCGGATTCCACGTGTCGGGTTGTCTTGCCATGCTACCAGCGCTACCGCCGGACCTGGTAGAGGCACAGCAGACCGGGGTCAGCCTCTTTGCCGGCGAGGCCGAGAAGCGCCTCGGCGAGGTCTTCGCTGACGCGCTCGTCGGAGCGCTGAAGCCGCTCTACAACTACATGGACGACCTGCCCGGTTTGCAGCAAGCGGTCACCCCGTTCCTACCGATTGATATTGTGCGCCGCTACGGCGATCGCCAAGGCGCGTTCGATGCCGGGCGCGGTTGCCCGTTCCAATGCAGCTTCTGCACGATTATCAACGTTCAGGGCCGCAAATCGCGCTGGCGCGATGCCGACGATGTAGAACAGCTGGTCCGCGTAAGTCTCGCCCAGGGTGTTCACCGGTTTTTCATCACTGATGACAATTTCGCCCGCAACCGTAATTGGGAGGCAATTTTTGATCGATTGATCGAGATGCGCGAGCGCGACGGGATTGATGTCCATTTGGTAATTCAGGTCGACACGCTGTGTTACCGCATCCCCCGTTTCATCGAAAAGGCGGCGCAGGCCGGCGTTAAGCGCGTGTTCATCGGGCTCGAAAACATCAACCCGGACAATCTGCTGCAAGCAAAGAAGAAGCAGAACCGAGTGCACGAGTACCGCAAGCTGTTCCTCGAGTGGCGCGCGCACGGGGTGATCACCTTTGCGGGCTATATTCTCGGTTTCCCGAACGACACGCCGGATCGGATCGCCCGTGACATCAAGACGGTCCAGGAACAGCTGCCCGTCGATATGCTCGAATTTTTTATTCTGACCCCGCTGCCGGGCTCGGAGGATCACCAGAAGCTGCATAAGGCTGGGGTATGGATGGACCCCGACATGAACAAATACGATGTCGAGCACGTCGCCACTGGCCATGCGCTGATGAGCAAATCCGAGTGGGAAGATCCCATGGGCGTCAGGATAGCGACCGGCGCTCGGACAGAGTGAGGTTGCTAAACCCACCCACTCTGGAGACGACCATGCAAGTTGTAGCTGAGCGCGCCGAAGCGCCGACCGTTATCCAAACGGATCTTCGTGCAATCTTCGTTTCTTTAGAACTCAGCCGATCGACCTGGCTGGTCACGTCGCTATCGCCGGGCGGCGGGGAGAAGATGTCGAGGCATTCGGTTCAGGCCGGCGATATCGCCGGCTTGCTCAGACGGTTCGCTCAGCTCAAGGAGAAAGCGCGGGTGCGGACCGGCCGGGACTTCCCGATTATCGTCATCCAGGAGGCCGGTCTGGATGGCTTCTGGATCCACCGAGTACTGCAGTCCGAAGGAATCGAGAGCCACGTGGTCGACGCCGCGTCGATCCTGACCTCGCGCCGGCGTCGGCGGGCGAAGACCGACCGGATCGATGGCGAGACCCTGGTGCGCACCCTGATGGCCTTCAAGCGTGGCGAGCCGCGGGTATGTTCGATGGCCAGGGCGCCGACGCCGCAGGAGGAGGACCGCCGGCGTGTCTGCCGCGAGCGCAAGACGCTGGTGGGCGAGCGGGTGAGGCACGTCAACCGGATCAAAGGGCTACTCTTCGCCCAGGGGGTGTTCGGCTACGAGCCGCTGCGCAAGGGTCGGCGTGAGCGGCTGGAGGAGCTGCGGACAGGCGACGGCCGGCCCCTGCCGGAGCACCTGAAGGCGCAGCTCATCCGCGAGCTGGATCGGCTCGAGGTCCTGCTGGAGCAGCTGAAGAGCGTCGAGGCGGAACGGGACGCCTTGCTCAAGCCGGCGACTGACGAGGCGACCTCGCCGGCGGCCATGCTGACGCGGTTGAAGGGCATCGGCCCCGAGACCGCCACCGTCCTCTGGTCGGAAGGCCTGTTCCGCCAGTTCGACAACCGCAGGCAGGTGGCCGCCTACGCTGGTCTGGCGCCGACGCCATGGCAGAGCGGCTCGATCGATCACGAGCAGGGTGTGTCCAAGGCGGGCAACCCGCGGCTGAGGACAACAATGGTCGAGCTGGCCTGGCTATGGCTACAGAACCAGCCGACCTCGGCGCTCAGCCTGTGGTTCCACGAGCGGGTCCGGCGCCTTGGCGGGCGGATGCGCAAGACGACCATCGTCGCCCTGGCGCGCAAGCTCCTGATCGCCCTGTGGCGGTACACTACCGCCGGCGTCGTAATCGAGGGGGCCGTGATGAAGGCGGCGCCAGCGACGATCTGACCCCATCCGCAAGGACCTGATCAGTCCTGCCGGATCCAGGTGGCCGAACCGAAGTGACCGTTGGCCTCGACAGCCGACCGATAGAATGGTCCCGGCCTCCTGAGCCCCACCCGCCGGACGCGGGATGTTGGTGCAGCCGCAAACCAGGCGGCGACCGTATGTGAGCTTGATCTGGTGCAGCACACCATCAGGTCATGAAAGCGGGCTCAGACCTTGGATTCGAAATAACGACCGGAGAACTGCCCATGAACCCCTAAACTTCACCCTTGACTGCGAACATGCCCATGTGAGGTGCCTACCGCTCCGCCTGGGAACTGTATTATTCGCCCGAACACATCGAGCGCATCCTGCGCCGCGGCAAGGCGTCGGGCATCAGGACCTCGCGGCTGGTCAACCACGTAATGCAGTTCTCCTTCACCTTCCGGCAGGAGAAGGTGCATCCGCTACAGGGTGGGTTCCTCCGTCGCAAATTGCGGCGCCACCGGCGCTTCGGCCTACCCCGTGAAAGCCCGCTGCGCTTCTATCCGCGCCGGGTGTGGGAAGTGCTGGACACGAATGTACGCCTTCTCGCCTTTTTCGTTCATCTCCAGTGGTTGCGCCGCCGGAATCGAACGCGACCCGACACCCTATGTCGACGCGGCTTTGATCATGCCAGATGCCGAGACTGACAACTCTGCATTTTCGGCGCCGGCCAAAAAGGCGGCAGCCGCCGCAGCCTGAGCCAGCCTGACAATCCGTTTGGCGCGATTACCAAGGGCAGCTCAGGGCGGCTTAATCGCGGCCCCGGGGAGGTCGGTTATCGGCGCATCTTCAGCATTGCGACCGGTTCCGGTGAATGTCTGCTTTCCGAACCTACCGCCGACGCTCAGTCTTCGCGGCCGGGACTACTCTTCATGCCCCTGAACGGACCCTTGTCTTGATCGCGTCGGGCGTCCGCATCGGGTGGAATATGGTCCTTCCCGCTCCGAAGCGACGATCACGGCGGCACGCGCATCGTCTACCGGTAATTTCGGTGGCCATACGGGCAACTTGACCAATTGACCCACATCAGCGCCGACTTCCGCTGACGAGGTATCGCTTCCTCGGAAGAGCAGGGTTCGCGGCGGCTCACACTGGGCTGCCAGTCACTAGGGTTTAATTTGGATCATCTCCAATGCCGATAGTCAGATCCGTCCTGAGTGTACTCAAGAAGAAGAGGATCAGACTTCAGCTCAGCATTTCGATGCTGTTCATGATCCTGATATTGCCTGTGCTGGCCCTGATCATGTCCTACAGCTACTACGAGAACTCACTCAATTTGATATCGCTGGCGGATACTCAGATCGAGCGGGCGCAGGATGACAGTATTGACGTGGCCACCCATCTGCTGGAACCGGTAGCCGGGACGTTGCGCATCATCGCCCAAGTGGCGGCGTCCAACCCCGCCTACTTTCGCACCGAGCAAAGCCGCGACCTGCTTTATCAGGGGTTGACCTCAGCAGATCAGATCGACGCGCTCTATACCAGCTTCGAGGACGGCTACCATCGGGTTGTCACCCGGATGGATGCTGATCGGCGGCGGGGCGATCGGCGCATCCCCTCTTCGGCCAATTGGCATTCCAGCTACATCGATGCGTATTCAGGAGCAGCGGGGCGAGTGCGTCATCGGACCTTCTTCGACGTCTGGCCTAACCCGATTCTCCAGTACGACGATGCCACCGATGTTGATATGAGAAAGCTCCCACACTCGTTGGTGCCAACATCACTTTCGATATTTTGGCAAGATATTTACGCACTCATAAAACCAGTGCGCACAGCACAACATTTGTCATGAACCATTCTGGCCAGATCATTGCGCACCCTGATCCAGCCAGCGGCATACGGACGGTGGAAGGCAAACTCTTACTGGCGACCGTTACAGATTTGGCGGATCACGCAACCGAACTGGCAGGCCAGATGCATCTCGCCACCGGAGCTGATCGGCTCACCTTCACCGATCCTGCAACCCGTCTCGATTACATCGCGGTATTCAGCCGATTTCCTCCGAGTTTTCAAAAAGCCTGGGAGGTCGCCATCGTCCTGCCGGTGGATGATTTTGTCGGGGGGCTCAAGCAAACCAACCGTAACGTCGCGATTTTTATAATCGTATTGATCGCTATCGAAGTGTTGCTGATCGCTATTGTGGCAAAAAGGCTCGCGCAGCCGATTGAGCGTGTATCCCAGGAAATGCAGGAACTCCAATCGCTACAATTCCCTCCAGGTAACGGGTCCAGATCGCTAATCACTGAAATCTTCCACTTGCAGCAGGCGGCGAACCTGATGAGCAATTCGCTGCGTTCGTTTGCTGCCTTTGTGCCGGTCGGGGTCGTGCGTCAGCTGGTCAGTAGCGGCAGGCCTCTAACTCTCAGCGGCGAATCCCGTTTCCTGACGATATTCTTCTCGGACCTCGAAGATTTTTCCACCGTGTCGGAACACTTGTCGCCCGAGGAATTGGTGCAGCAGGCATCCTCTTATTTCGAAGGCGTCGTCGGCGCACTGACCCAGGAAGCCGCCACGATCGACAAGTTTATCGGGGATTCGGTCATGGCATTCTGGGGCGCGCCCGCCGAAGTGCCCGATCAGGTCTATCGCGCCTGTGTCGGCGCGTTGCGGGCGGCCCGCCGGGTCGGCCGGCTGAACCTCGACTGGGTACGCGACGGTCGTCCGCCAATGCGCGTGCGTATCGGCTTGCATTGCGCCGATGTCGTTGTCGGCAATGTCGGCTCGTCCGAACGCTTGAGCTACACAGTGATGGGGGATGGCGTAAACGTCGCGTCGCGATTGGAAGGCGTCAACAAAATCTTTCATACGACAATCTGCATCAGCGACAGCGTGTACAACGCCGTGGCGGACCGCATAATTGCTCGACCGATCCAGCTTGTTTCAGTCAAGGGAAGACAAAGCAAGGTGATGGTCTATGAATTGATCGGCATCCGCGACACCGCCGATCCCGAATTGTCTGTCGATAATAGTGCGGCGCAACTCTGCGCCATGACGACCGATGCGATGGCCGCACTGACCACCGGACATCGCGCGAAAGCCCGGGCCGTATATCACGATATCCTGACCGAATACCCTGCTGATCCGGTTGCCAGGGTTATGTTCGACGACCTGGCTGCACTGCAGTGACGGCTGGCGCTCTTTCGATCGTACCAGCCTTAATGGCTGGTTACGCGCGCGCGAACGGCCGGAACCGGCGCATCCTTCCCGTTCGTCCTAGCTTTGGCGGGGGGCGGCTAATTGAGCGGTTATCAGCCGCTCAGCTTCGATGGCGGGCCCTGCCGTTCATGCCCCGCTTCGGCCATTGCCCAGGGCCATCTCTATCAAGTCAGAGATCGATCACGATATCGCCCTGAGGCTGCGAGCAGCAGATCAGCACATTGCCGTCGACCGGCGGCTCGACTGGATCGGGTTGATAGCCGACAACGCCGGCGACGAGCGCTGTCTCGCAGTTGTGGCAGACCCCCGTGCGGCACGACCATCGCACGGGCACATCGCACGCCTCGGCAAGTTCGAGCAGGCTCTGGAAGCGCGGGTCCCAGCGGACATTGAGGCCGCTGCGCGCGAAGGACACAAGCGGCCCGGTTGCGGCAGGCCCTATCGGCGGGTGTGGTGGCTTCATCGGGGCTGCGGCGATGCCCGGCGTCAGGGCCGGACCTGCTCCGAACGTCTCGGTGTGAATGCGATCGGCGGGCACACCCCAGCCCGCGAGGCTGGCCGGCAAATCGGTCATAAAAGTGGTCGGGCCACATAGATAGAAATCGCCGTCACGCGGCACGCCCAACTCTTCAAGGATGGGTACGCCAAGCCGGCCGGGAGCGTCGAAATCGATACCCGGCCGGTCGCCAGGACCGGGCGTGCTGTAGCGGATATGGCAGTGGGCGTGGGGCAACGCCTTGAGGCGGGCGCGCACCTCCTCGGCAAACGGGTGCTCCTCCCGGTCGCGGGCTCCATGAATCCACCAGATTTCTCGCGGTGACTTCGCAGCGGCCAACGCATGCAGCATAGCAAGGACTGGGGTCGCGCCAATGCCGGCGCTCAGGAGGATCACGGGTCCATCACCAGGCCCCAGCGTGAAGGTGCCGCGTGGCGCGGTCACTTCGATGATGTCGCCAACCTGAACTTCGTCCCTGATATAGGCCCCGGCCACACCGTCGGCATTGCGCTTGGCACTGACGCGATAGCGAGCGTCGTTTGGCTCGCCCGAGAGCGAGTAGCTGCGCAACAGAGGAGGCCCGTCGGGCATCGGCCGCAACCGCAGAACGACAAACTGGCCCGGCCGGCCGGCCGTCAGACCGTGTCCATCGGCGGGTTCGAGCAAAAGCGAGGTCACGCTGCCGCTCTCACGGGTTTTCTCTGATACGCGCAGCGGGCGAAACCCCGTCCATGCCGGTGGAGGACCGGCCGCCGGCCCGAGCCCGGGATTGCCTGTGGGTGCACCGGCGCTCCGCATGCGTTCCAGCAACGTCGCGAACGAGTTGCGCCAGCCAGGGCTCAACGCGGAAATGCGCAATGCCCGTTCCAGCCGATCTGCCGGATGACCGGGTTTGTACAGGAGCGCGTTGACCTCGGAGACGGTCATGCGCTCGGGCCCTTGTAACAGCCGCACGATCTCGTCGCCGGCCTCGACCTCGCCCTCTTCCAGGACGCGAAAATAGAAGCCGGGCCTGCCGTGCGACACGAGCAATGCGGGCATTTGCGGCGCATTCATGCGGATGCCGATCCGATAACAGGTGACACGCGGCTGCGTCAGTTCGAACAAGGCGCTCCCGATACGGTAATGATCACCGATGCACGCCTCGTCGTCAGACAGACCTTCGACCGTAAAGTTCTCGCCAAATTCGCCATAGCTGAAATCAGTTCGGCCGAGCTGGCTTTGCCAATAGCGATAGGATTCGATCTGATAAATGAAGACGGCCCGCTGCTCGCCCCCATGCCCTGCCAGATCTCCCTGACCGTCGCCGTCTATGTTCAGCCGCCGCACCATCCGCCGGCCTTGAACGGGCTCCTTCCAGATGGCGGTGTAAACCGTCTTTCCCTGCCACGCGATATCGCGTGGGAGACCCACATTGAGGGAAAGCAGGCGTGCCATCACGGAGCCTTTGGACGCATGCGCTCAACCGCCTCCTCGGTCGACAGCACCGCATGCGCGAGAAATTGGTAGTTGATCATCGCCGCTCGATAACCGTCGCCCCATAGCGGATGCCGCGGTCCAGCCGTCGCGTCCTTGACGATCGCAACCTCGAAGCCTTGTTCGAGAAGGTCGCGCAAATGAGAACTCGACGCAGATGTTTGCCAGCATGCCGCCGAGGAGGACCTTGCTCATCCCCCGTTTGCGCAGTTGCAGGGTGAGATCGTTGGTCTGCGGGCCCCAAACCTTGTGCGGGCTGACGACGATCGTTCTTCCGTCTTCGATGAAGGGCTTAAAACGGTCCAGCCAGTCCGCGCCCGAGTTCGCGAAGCCGGCGAGGTTCAGCGATCCGGTTCGAGCAAATGAGTGGGTTTTGAACTCGTCAGCCTCAAGCGGCCCGTTCATCTTCCACCCGCCATCCGTCGGATAGAAATAATGCGGCGAGATGAATACCTCATACCCGTGCGCCTTCGCCGCCTTGAAGATCTGCTCCATATTTTCGACGGTGCGGTTCTCGGTGACGCTGGCGCCGACAGCTCCCCAATTCGCGCCCTTTTCGCTCAGAACGTCGTTTTGAGGGTCGATGAACACAACGGCGGTGTCGGCCCTTTTTATCTCCATGGTTCGTTGCTCCTCATGCGTTCGCGAACAGAAGGGGACGCTGGGTGCACGGCACCCACTCACCGAAAGAACGCGAGCGGAGAGATCCGATGTCTGGTGTTCCCTCCGATGATGCCCGGCTGACACGCGTTCGGATTTAAGGCGCCTATCGTGTATAAATTAAGTCGTGTCTCTTAGCCTCGTGGCAGGGAATGCAAATTCTGTGCTGCGCCTCGTCGACAGGTTTGCCGTCGACGGACCGGTCGAACCTCTAGCCGCCGGTCGAGGTGTTGCGGTCGGGCGTATGACCGCTCTCGGCGCGAAGGCGACCTCCGATCAACACCGCCCAATCGGCTGCTAAGCGTGCCTATACCGGACCTTCCGCCAATCTCAACCGGTGTCGTGGTTGCGCCGTAAGCAGACCGTGGTTGTTCAACGGCATCGACAAGCATTGTACAGGCGAGCCCACCGCTGCAGTCCCTGATCCATCTTCCGGGGTTGCGCTGATGCCAGCCAATTGCATCACTGGGTCTTAGCGTGCAGATTCAGAGGACATCGGGAGACGACGTTGGCTCAAGCATGCGGCCGCATCCGTAGAGAATTGCCTGCGCTCGCGGTGCTGGTCGCTGTGATATGGAGCGTGATCGGCCGCCCCGCGCTTGGTCAGTCGCCTACCAATCAGGAAGATTCGATCATAGCGCAAAGTCTTGCTGAGATGCTGCGAGATGCTCGAACGATCATTTCGAACAATCAGCAGCGCATTAATGACCCGGAACTTGGCGATAAGGGGCTCAGTGGCAAGGTCGTGCTCGCCGACGCTGTCAAGCTGTATAAGGGCCAAACTAAAGTCGACCCACAGACGATTGACCCGAACTCACGCCAGGGTCGGCTATTGCGGGCGATGATGGATTCGATTGTCGAAGTCATGGATGCCAACCAATCGGATATCAACGCTAAAGGGATGGGCTTCAAAGCGTTCATCCCGGCCGTTTTTGGGCGGCTGGTGAGCGAGGCTTTCGCGCGGCATGCCGCTGGCGAGGCGGCGATCAAGGTCACCGCGCCGGTTGAACTGGTGCGCAACCGCAAGGCGCGCCCCGACGATTTCGAGGAGAACATTATTAAGACCAAGCTCCTCGACACGGCATGGCCGCACGGGCAGCCCTATTCGGCGTTTGCCGAGGCCAAAGGCCGGTCGGCCTACCGCGTCATGGTGCCGGAGTATTACGCTCAATCCTGCCTGGGCTGTCATGGCTTGCCGAAAGGTGAGATGGATATCACCGGCTACCCGAAGGAGGGCGCCGCGGAGGGTGATCTAGGAGGGGTGATCAGCATCACGCTGTATCACTGACCTGTGGATCGGTCGGAACAAGCGAGAAGCGAGATGGTCAGCTTATCGCGATCGCGCTCAACCGCAGCAGAAGCCGCGACGGAGGGCCGCGCAACTGTCCCGGGAGCACGGCTCGGCGTTCGGCGATTCACTCCGTCGACGATCCGCAGCCGGATTATGCTGCTGACGGCTGCGGGGCTCGTCGCGCTGGTCGCCAGCAATTTCTATCTGTCGCAAAGCCTCGAGAAAAACAGCGCGGCCACCGTTGAAATGGCGAAACTGCTCGGCTTGATTGAGCAGGCCGAAAACGCGCAGCTCGCATTTGGCGAGCTGCGCTACTGGATGACCGATCTCGCCGTAAGTCTCCTCACCCTGTCGGAGGCCAAGGCCAAAGAGGCGCAAGCCCGCACCGAGCACTATCTCGACCAGCTTGCCGCGCAGCGACCCGACAGCATCGCCGCCGTCCGTTCCGAAGTGGAGCAATACCGCGGCATCGCCGCCAACGCGGTCGACGCTTACACCGAAGATCGTCGGGTGATTGGCAACTCCCTGCTGGCGCAGGCGCGTCTGCACAGTATCAAGGCTGATCAGATGCTTGCGGCGCTCGTCGCTCAGCTAAATACCGAGGCGGTTGCGGCGCGCGATCGAGTGGTGAGCGAGACGACGGCGGCCACCCGGGTGTCCCGGCTTGTCGTCGCCGCCGCAATTTTGGCCGCCATCTTGCTTTCGTTTCTTGTGCTACGCTCCATCGCGGGACCGCTGCGACGCCTGACGTCCGCAATGGACGGCCTTAACGCCGGCAACATCGACGTCGAGATACCGATGGCTGGGCCTGACGAGCTCGGCGCAATGGCGAAGACGCTCGTCGCGTTCCGCCGAGCGATGGGAGAGTTGCGCCGCGCGCTAGAGGAGCAGCGCCGGCGCGAACAAGAGTTGCGCGCCGCGCACGAGGAACTGAAGGCCGCGCAGGCAAACCTGATCCACTCAGAAAAGATGGCGTCGCTCGGTCAGCTCACCGCCGGGATTGCCCACGAGATCAAGAATCCGCTCAACTTCGTCAACAACTTCGCAGGGGTGTCGGTTGAGCTGCTTGACGAGCTGAAGGAGACAACCGCACCGGCCCTCGCAACCCTCAAGGAGGAGAAGAGGGCAGACATCGACGAGACCATCGAGATGCTGACCGGCAATCTGGATAAGATCGTCGAGCACAGCCAGCGCGCCGACAACATCGTCAAGAGCATGCTGGAGCACTCGCGTGGCGTTTCGGGCGAGCGGCGCAGGGTCGACTTCAACGAAGTGGTCGAGGAAGCCCTGAACCTCGCCTATCACGGCGCTCGAGCCCAGGACCAGAACTTCAACATCACCTTGGAGCGTGAGTACACGCAGAGCCTCAAGCCGATCGAACTGGCGCCGCAGGAGATGACCCGGGTGTTTTTGAACCTCTTCGGCAACGGGTTCTATGCCGCGAGCAAACGGGCGCGGGAGAGCGGCGACGGGTCGTTCCGCCCGACCATAATGGTGAGAACCCGTGAAGACGGTGATGCGGTCGAGGTGCGGGTCCGCGATAATGGCACCGGCATCCCGCCGGAGATCAGGGACAAGCTGTTCCAGCCGTTCTTCACGACCAAGCCCACCGGCGAGGGTACTGGACTGGGTCTGTCGATTAGCTACGACATCGTCACGCAACAGCACGGCGGCACGATCGAGGTCGAGAGCGAAGAGGGCGCCTACACCGAGTTCACGATCCGCCTGCCGCGTCACTAGCAAGCCGCAGCACCTTGGGAGATGGCATGAGCGTTAGCATCCTCGTGGTTGATGATGAGCCTGACGTCGCCCTTCTCTTTCGCCAGCGCTTTCGCCGCGAGGTGCGTAGCGGTACCTACGTGATGCACTTTGCCCACTCGGGCGAGGACGCCCTCCAGCAGTTGGCCAACGGGATCGAGCCGCAGCTGATTGTCATCCTCTCCGACATCAACATGCCGGGGATGGATGGCCTGACTTTGCTGGGCGAGATTAAGCAGAGCTTCCCTGACATCCCGGTAATGATGGTCACGGCCTATGGCGACGACGAACGCCGACGCCGGGCCAGCGACCTCGGTGCCTGCGATTTCCTCGCCAAGCCGGTGGATTTCGAGGCGCTCAAAGCTCAACTGCGCCGGTTCCCCAACGCGGCGGACTGAGAGCTCCGTCCTCCCGCAAGGCCCGATTGCGGTTAGCCGAGGTCTTCAATGGGGCACTTTGAGTGGTTCCTGGCGTCTGGACTGAGCGTCGGTTGTAGGTTCAGAAAGGAGACATTCCCCGGAACCGATGGCAATGCGGAAGATGCGCCGATTCCGGCCGTTCGCGCGCCGACGATCGGTCGGCTCAAATCGATCCGCAGGCGACCTTTAACCCGGCCCGAGGATCGATCTGCGTAGACAGATAAGCGGACATTCAGCCGCTCTTTCGCTTCGTTCAGTCGGCCGCGGTGGGGAGCTGGCGCAACTGTGCCTTCAGTCGATCGAAATCGACCGGCTTGGTGAGGAACTCGAACGCTCCAAGCTCGCCGGCGCGGCGGTGGCGCTCGTCGTCGCCATAGGCGGTCACCATCATCACCGGCATGTCGGGAAAACGCTGCTTGATCTGGCCGAGTAACTGCAGCCCGTCCATCCCCGGCATGTTGATGTCCGAAAGAATCACGATCAGGGTGGGCTCGATCCCATCGGTCAGTCGCCGCAGCGCGGCTTCGCCTGACCCGGCGAAGTGCATCACATAGGTGCCGTCGCGCGCCTCGCGGCGAAACCGCTGGCGGAACAAATCGGCGACATCGGGCTCGTCGTCGACAACCAAGATGCTGACACTCATGCCGATCCTTTATTGCTGAGGCTTGCTATTGACAGGTGGACGGTGAACTCGGTGAACGCGCCGGGCTCGCTCTCCACCGTGATCGTGCCACCATGCTGTTGCGTGACGATGTCGTAGCTGATCGACAGACCTAGCCCGGTGCCCTCGCCGGTCGGCTTGGTCGTGAAGAACGGCTGGAACAGCTTGTCTCTGATCTCGGGCGCGATGCCGGTGCCGTTGTCGCGCACCTTCACCTCAACCGCATCGCCGACATCGTGCGTCGCCACGGAGAGGACAGGGCGGAATGATGTTTCGCCGTTCTCCTGCGCCCGCTTGTTCGCCGCGTAGAACCCGTTGCCGAAAAGGTTGAGAAAGACGCGCGTGATCTCCTGGGGGGCCAGTTCGATTGGCTTCAGCCCATGGGCGTAGTCGCGTTCCAGGGTGATGTTGAAGTCCTGGTTCTGGGCGCGGGCGCCGTGATAGGCGAGGTTCAATGCTTCCTCGACTAGCCCGTTGAGGTCGACCTTCCGCCGCTCGCCCGAAACCCCGCGCGAATGCTCCAACATGCTCTTGACGATGTTGTCTGCGCGCTTGCCGTGTTCAGCGATCTTTTTCAGGTTGCCCGAAAGCAATTCGATGGTCTCGTCGACCTCGGCGCGCTTGTCCGTGCCGAGCGCCGCCACCGCAGGCTCCGTTACCTCCTTCAACTCGTCCAGCAGCTCAACCGACAGGCTGGCGAAGTTGTTGACGAAGTTGAGCGGGTTCTTGATCTCGTGGGCAATCCCGGCAGTTAGCTGGCCCAATGAGGCCATCTTCTCGGCCTGAATGAGGTTGGCCTGCGCCGCCTTGAGGTCACGCAGAGCAGTCTCCGCCGCATCGCGAGAGGCGCGAACTTCAGCCTCCGACCGCTTGCGCTCGGTGATGTCGCTGTAGATCAGCACGAACCCGCCATCGGGCACCGCGTTGCGGCGAACCTCGATGACCCGGCCATCGGGTCGCGTGCGCTCCAGGCGCAATTCTTCATCGGTGTGTTCAAGGCGACGGCCGAGTTCCGCCTCGACGTCCCCGGTTCCGAACTCGCCGCGTTCGGCCAGAGTGCGCAGGTAATCGGCGTAGGTCGGGCGCTTGGCCAGCACCGCATCTGGCAGGTCAAGCAGCTCCTGGAAGTTGCGGTTCCATGCCGCAAGGCGCAGCCCCCCATCGAACATTACAACGCCATCGGCCATGTTGTCGAAGGTGACCCGCAGCTCGGCCTGACGTTGGCGTATCTCCTCCAGCAGGCGGGCGTTCTCCATCGCGATCACCGCCTGTGCGGCAAAGTTCTGCAGGAGTGCGATCTGCTTGTCTGTGAACGGGCGAACCTCGCTCCGGTAGATCGAGAATACGCCGAGCAGCGCACCGTCTTTTCTTAGCGGAACGGCAAGGAGAGTGCGAACTCCGCCCAAATCGACAAGGGCATTCGGTAGGGCTGAGCCCGAACGGTAACTCTCATGAGCAGATACGTCAGGGAGGTGAACGACCGGCGCGCCGCCCAGCAAGGGACGGTGAGCCACAGGGCTTGGCGGGTGCGGGGCCGCACGCAAAAATTCCGTGTACTGCGGCGTGGCTCCAAGTACCGCTGCGGCGTGCATGTGCTCGCCGTCGTAAGTCCACAGGGTGCCGAACGTGGCCTCGCAAAGGGCTATCGCCTTTTCGAGCATGGCGTCGAACACTGGCGCGAGGTCGCCGGGCGAGGAATTAATGACCCCCAGCACGTCTGCCGTCGCGGTCTGCTGTTCCAGCGCCTCGCGTGTCTCGGTGATGAGCCGTGCGTTCTCAATGGCGATGACCGCCTGATCGGCGAAGGTCTGCACCAGCTCTATCTGCCGTTCGGCGAAACCCTCGGCGCGCTCCCGGCCCAACGCAAGAACGCCGATGATCTCCTCACCGTACAACAGCGGTACTCCCAGAACCGAACGGACGTTCCCGACCGCGACCGCCTCCTGAAAAATGTAGTCCGGATCACTGGTCACGTCGGGGACATGAACCGTTCGCCGCTCAAGCAGTACCCGACCAACCGTGGTGCCTCGCTCTGGCGAGAATGAGGTGCGCTGTAGTACCGCATCGAATTCGGGAGAGAACGCGAAGGTGGCGGCGGGTCGGAAGAAACCATCTTCTGGCAGGTCGATGTGGCCGAAATCTGCCTCGCACAGCCGCACCGCCGTCTCGACCAAGGTTTGCAGCACCGGCCGCAGATCGAAGGTCGACCGGCTGATGACTTTCAGCACGTCGCTTGTCGCGGTCTGATATTCGAGTGCCGTCTCAAGATCGCCAGTTCGTTGGCGTAGCTCCCCGAGTAGCCGCGCGTTCTCCATCGCGATCACCGCCTGGGCGGCGAAGTTCTGCACCAGAGCGACCTGCGTGCCGGTGAACGCTCTGACCTCCTGGCGATAGAGCGTAAGGGTGCCGCGAAGGACGCGGTCCTTGCGGAGTGCGACGACCAGCGCGGTCCGGGTGCCCCCAAAATCGACGACGGCGCGGCGCAGCGGGCTGCTCGACCGATAAGCCTCATCGTCCATTTGATCGAGGTTGTGGATAAGGTCTGTGCCTTGGAGAAGCTGCCAGTGCGCGTCACCCGGCCGGGGCTGATCCATGCCCTTGGCGAAATACGCGGCGAGCGCGTCGGGAACGCCCCGCATCGCGCAAGGTGTAAACCGCCGGCCGTCATAGGTTGTCATAAAGCCGAGGGCAGCCTCGCAGCGGCTCATGGCCCTTTCGAGAATGGCATCAAAGACCGGCGTCAGATCGCCGGGTGACGCGTTGATGACCTGGAGCACCTCGGCGGTCGCGGTCTGTTGGTCGAGCGCCTCGCGCGTCTCGGTAATGAGCCGAGCGTTCTCCATCGCGATGACCGCCTGCGCGGCGAAATTCTGCAACAGCGCAATCTGCTTGTCGGTGAAGCGCCGAACCTCGCGGCGATAGACGATGATGACGCCGACGAGCGCGTTGTCCCTCCGCATCGGCACGAACAGCGTCGAGCGAATATGGGCTCGCTGTACCTGCTCGAGGAATTGTGGGGCGGCGTCGAACAGCCCGTCTTCGACCGGGTTTTCGAACTGCACATGATCGGCACCGTGCAGCAGGCGCTCCGTCGGCGAGCCGGGCCATACGGGCGCTGTGCCCTGAGCCTGGAGCCACGCGGCGAATCCTGGCTCGCCGTGAGTGGCGGCAAGGTGCAGCACCTTGCCGTCGTAAGTCCACAGATCGCCGTGCGCCGCGTCGCAGAAACGACGCGACTTCTCCAGGATCGCGTCGAATACCGGCGTGAGATCACCTGGCGAGGCATTGATGACGCTCAGCACCTCTGCGGTGGCGGTCTCGCGCTGTAACGCCTCGTCGCGCTCGGCTATACGCTCGTCAAGCTGCTGTCGGAGTTCCGCGTTGGCGCGCTGCAGATCGGCTACCGCGTTGTCGACCGTCGCGGTCATTGGCTTATCCCGTCAGGCCGTGGTTTCGGCACCATCGGACGTTAGTTTATCGCCGTCTGCGGCAGAGGGCAGTCCGTTATTCGATCAACTGGTTGGGTGTAGCGGCTTCGAACGATGAATGTCCGGTTTCAGGGCACGGGCCTCGCCCGCCGGGCAAATCAGGAAGGACCCCTTGTCTGCCGCCTGGCCCCCCTGGGCTCGCATCGGCGAATGTCTCAAATGGGGCGATTGTGTTGAAGAAGTCGGTTTTTGGTCGATCCCAGTAGCGGCCGGCACGGAGGTTGAGAGCGCGGGGCGGCTCACGCCGCCTCGATTATCTCCGGTGCGGGGATCAGTTTGGCCAGTTTACGGAGGTTCTGTGCGGTGGCGGCGAGGTGGAACTCATCGCGGGCGCCGCACGGGCCGCGTAATCGGAGACGATCCAGTTTGAGGATGCGTTTGAGGTGGGCGAAGAGCATCTCGACCTTTTTGCGCTGGCGGCGCGAGGTCTGGTAAGCGTCTGTTTTGGCAATCTCCCGGGCGAGGTCACGCGCCCCTTCGTGGATCGAGCGCAGCACCTTGCGGGCTGGAGCGTTGGGACAGCAGTGCGGCTTGAGCGGACATGGCTGGCAGTCGCGCATGCTTGCCCGGTAGCGGATCAGATTGTCTTTCGACACACCGGTTCGCGGCGTGATGAACGCTCGGCGATAGTGCTGGAGAACCTTTCCAGCAGGGCAGAGGTAGGTGTCGCTGGCGTGGTTGTAGGTGAAGTCCTCGCGCGAGAAGGTGCCGTCGGTGCGCTTGGACTTGTCGAACACGGGAACGTGGGGCTCGATCCCGTGCTCGTGGACGAGCCAGTTCAGCATCTCGGCGGACCCGTAGGCGGTGTCGCCGATCAGCCTGGCGGGGTGGAGATTGAAGCGCTCCATCGAGCGCTCGATCATGCGCTTTGCCGCCAGAATCTCGGCCTGACGGATCGCCGTGGTCGCTTCGACATCGACGATGATCGCGTTGTCGACGTCGATCAGGTAATTGGTCGAATAGGCGAAGAAGGCCGGTCCCCGGTGCGCGGCGGTCCACCGTGTCGCCGGATCGGACGGTGCAATGAACTTGGGAGTCGTCTCGGTTGCAGCACCAAACGCCGCGTCATCGAGCACGGCGAGATATTCCTCGACCGCACGGCCGGCGGTGTCCGGTGGCAAACCCGCGGCACCCTCGACGCGGTTGCGATCGCTGGCGTCGGCCTGGATCAGGCTGGCGTCGACAGCAAAGCCTTCACCGCCGACCAAGCCCTCGTCGAGGCAGCGCCGCAGCACGCTCTCGAACAGCCGCCGCAGCAGATCGCTCTCGCGAAAGCGGCCATGCCGGTTCTTCGAGAAGGTCGAATGGTCAGGCACCGAGCCATCGAGCCCGAGCCGACAGAACCACCGGTAGGCGAGGTTGAGGTGGACCTCTTCACACAGGCGCCGCTCCGAGCGGATGCCGAAGCAGTAGCCGACGATCAGCATCCGGATCATCAGTTCGGGATCGACCGACGGCCGGCCGATATCGCTGTAGAACGGCGCCAGCTCTCGCCTCAGGCCGTCGAGTTCGACAAACCTGTCGATCAACCGCAGCAGGTGCCTGGCAGGCACGTGGGTCTCTAGCGAGAACTCATAAAACAAAGCCGCCTGCGCGGCATGCCGATCGCCCATCATGATGTTCAGTCCCCCGACAGGACTGAATTCAGCGAACCCTCCGCGCCGCAAGCGCCGACTTTTTCAACACAATCGGGCAACATCGGAAAGCCGCGGGGCAGCAATCAATGTCCGGTCAGGGTTCGGAAATCGGTCATTCAAGGCTAGTCTAGTGCTCCTGCCCGCTTGATAATCCCGGCCCCGTTGGTACGTCGCGCCGTCTGATGCGGATCGGCGCCGGCGCGCCGCAGTCTTTTTTTGCGCCGCTGTGAGCAACGTCACATCCGTTTGGGCGGTTCGCGCGTACTCCCTCCATGCGATCGACACGCAGGGGGATCTCAGCATGAGCATCGAACCCGTCGCGCACCTTCTCCGCACCGCGCACATCGCCTACTCACGGCATGCCGTCGCGCAGTGTTACCGTATTTGGCGCCGCGTAAACGAAGATCGGCTGGTTGATATTTTGCTGTTGCCACTCGCCGGCTTGGCGTTGTCGCTGTTCCTGTTGAGCCTTCCGGGCGCGAGCGACGCCATCGCCGAGGCGTGCGCGGTAGCTTGCATGTGCTGACGATACTCGCGCAATGAGAGCCCAATCCCGTCACGTTTGACCAGCAATTCTTGCGACCCTAGGCTCTCTCAAACGGGAGAGTGGGAATTGCGCCGCTCGCTTCTAGGGCTTGTTTTCGCCGCGGCATTGCTACTGCCGACCACTGGTTCGGCGCAGCACCTAGTTTCCCCGCCGCCGACATTCCCCACCGAGCAGCGAGCCCAGCGGCATTGTCCCGCCGATACGGTCGTCTGGCTCAACCTGCCGACCGGAATCTACCATTTCCAGGGGCAACGCTGGTATGGGCGAACCAACAGCGGCGCCTATGTCTGCCAGCGCGAAGCCGATCGGGCGGGTGTTCGCGCCGCCCAGAACGGGCAATGACCGTGCTCAAGGACGAGCCGGGATCATCGCATTTCGCGGCAAGGGGGCGATTTTGGCGCCTGCATGGATGTGATTTGTCCTTGAAAAAGGGAAGATCTTTAATCAACTTAGACGTTCTAAGTCGCTCGATTATAGAAGCTACTCGTTGTATCCCCGATACCGACAGGAGAGGCCATGCGCGGATTTTGTTTTCGTACGTTCTTGGCCGCCCCGGCGATCATGATCGCCGCGTGCGGCGTCGCCGACGCGCAAGCGGTTACTAAATTTGACGGCACCTACAACGGGGTCTCTAACACAGCGAGCGGCGGCAACAGGAGTTGTGTTCCAGCGATACCGGTTCCTCGGGCGCTGACGATCAAGAATGGCGCCGCGCAATGGGCCACCGGGACGACTGGCGATACGACCTTCCAGGGGAATGTGACGGCCGACGGCAGCTTCACCGCACGGGGCAGCAATGGCTCGATCTTTACCGGCAGAATTGATGCCAGCGGCAAAGTTACCGGCGGCTTTAACGGGGGCGGCGGCTGCACGATTATGTCGGTGTGGCAAAAATAATAGTTAGCTCAGACCTGGTCGGTAGATCCCATGGGCGTCAGGATAGCGACCGGCGCTCGGACAGAGTGAGGTTGCTAAACCCACCCACTCTGGAGACGACCATGCAAGTTGTAGCTGAGCGCGCCGAAGCGCCGACCGTTATCCAAACGGATCTTCGTGCAATCTTCGTTTCTTTAGAACTCAGCCGATCGACCTGGCTGGTCACGTCGCTATCGCCGGGCGGCGGGGAGAAGATGTCGAGGCATTCGGTTCAGGCCGGCGATATCGCCGGCTTGCTCAGACGGTTCGCTCAGCTCAAGGAGAAAGCGCGGGTGCGGACCGGCCGGGACTTCCCGATTATCGTCATCCAGGAGGCCGGTCTGGATGGCTTCTGGATCCACCGAGTACTGCAGTCCGAAGGAATTGAGAGCCACGTGGTCGACGCCGCGTCGATCCTGACCTCGCGCCGGCGTCGGCGGGCGAAGACCGACCGGATCGATGGCGAGACCCTGGTGCGCACCCTGATGGCCTTCAAGCGTGGCGAGCCGCGGGTATGTTCGATGGCCAGGGCGCCGACGCCGCAGGAGGAGGACCGCCGGCGTGTCTGCCGCGAGCGCAAGACGCTGGTGGGCGAGCGGGTGAGGCACGTCAACCGGATCAAAGGGCTACTCTTCGCCCAGGGGGTGTTCGGCTACGAGCCGCTGCGCAAGGGTCGGCGTGAGCGGCTGGAGGAGCTGCGGACAGGCGACGGCCGGCCCCTGCCGGAGCACCTGAAGGCGCAGCTCATCCGCGAGCTGGATCGGCTCGAGGTCCTGCTGGAGCAGCTGAAGAGCGTCGAGGCGGAACGGGACGCCTTGCTCAAGCCGGCGACTGACGAGGCGACCTCGCCGGCGGCCATGCTGACGCGGTTGAAGGGCATCGGCCCCGAGACCGCCACCGTCCTCTGGTCGGAAGGCCTGTTCCGCCAGTTCGACAACCGCAGGCAGGTGGCCGCCTACGCTGGTCTGGCGCCGACGCCATGGCAGAGCGGCTCGATCGATCACGAGCAGGGTGTGTCCAAGGCGGGCAACCCGCGGCTGAGGACAACAATGGTCGAGCTGGCCTGGCTATGGCTACAGAACCAGCCGACCTCGGCGCTCAGCCTGTGGTTCCACGAGCGGGTCCGGCGCCTTGGCGGGCGGATGCGCAAGACGACCATCGTCGCCCTGGCGCGCAAGCTCCTGATCGCCCTGTGGCGGTACACTACCGCCGGCGTCGTAATCGAGGGGGCCGTGATGAAGGCGGCGCCAGCGACGATCTGACCCCATCCGCAAGGACCTGATCAGTCCTGCCGGATCCAGGTGGCCGAACCGAAGTGACCGTTGGCCTCGACAGCCGACCGATAGAATGGTCCCGGCCTCCTGAGCCCCACCCGCCGAACGCGGGATGTTGGTGCAGCCGCAAACCAGGCGGCGACCGTATGTGAGCTTGATCTGGTGCAGCACACCATCAGGTCATGAAAGCGGGCTCAGACCTTGGATTCGAAATAACGACCGGAGAACTGCCCATGAACCCCTAAACTTCACCCTTGACTGCGAACATGCCCATGTGAACGGTCACTGGTGATCGACCGGCGCACCAGCGCTACCAGCGCGGCGCGTTCCTCGTCGGTGAGGTCGATCATCGGCATCCGATTGAATATGCCGCGGCCGGCCAAGCCGAACAATGTCGGCTCCGCCGGATAGTGTCTCAGTTTGGTGCCGTTTTACCCGCCTCACGAACGCTTTCAGCAAGAAGCTGACGAACCACGCTCACATGGTCGCGCTCTATGCCCTCTGGTATAGTTTCGTGCGGTAGCACAAGACGCTGAGAATGTCGCCGGCGATGGCCGCAGGGATCGAAACTCAATTGTGGTCGATGGAGACGGTCGCGGCGCTGGTTGAGGCTCGCGAGCCTGCGCCGAAGAAGCGCGGCACCGATAAACCACGGAGGTAAAGGCGGCTTGATATGTGGGCAAGACAGGCGCTGCTCACCACGCCCGGCATCATCCTTCTGGCGATGGTCCTGATTATGATCGGGGCGATGTTTATCGGCTTCAAATACAGCCGCGGGGCGGGATTTTTTACGATGGCGATCTTCGGTGCGGCGCTTTTGGCGTTCGTATCGTATGTGGCTGGAGGATCTCCCCCAATTTCAAACTGAGACACTACCCTCCACCGTGCGCGGTGGTCACGGTATGGGCTAACCCTCTGCGACCCGCGCGATGACCCGCGCAACAGTCGCTGGGTGCCAGACGCCACCGCGTGCCGATTTGATCCCGCGGGCATTGAGCGCGGCGGCGATCGCAGCGAGGGTTTCGATCCCGGATGACCGCACGCTGTCGATGATCGGCATGATGTTCTCGGCGTGAGCCGCTGCCTTCATCTTGACCCGTGCCGCGCCAATCGCGCTGCCAATCGACGGGTCGGGCGCACCAAGGCGACCGCCCCTAGCTTTTCGAGCCTGGAGTGCAGCCTTGGTTCGCGCCGAGATCATCTCGCGCTCGTGCTCGGCGACGGCGGCAAGGATGTGGATGGTGAGCCGGACCGCGCTCGGCATGTCGACCGCGACAAAGTCGACGCCGCCCTCCATTAGGTTGGCGATAAACGCGACGTTGCGTGCCAGCCTATCGAGCTTGGCGATGACCAGCGTCGCCTTGTACTTGCGGCACGCCGCCAGCGCGCCAACCAGCTCCGGTCGATCGTTGCGCTTGCCGCTCTCGACCTCGACAAAGCGGGCGACGATGTCGCCGCCGTGCGCCTCGGCAAATCTCGCAACCGCGGCTTCTTGGGCTTAGAGGCCGAGACCAGATCGCCCCTGCTTGTCGGTGGAGACCCGCACATAGGCGACCAGTTTCCCTGACATCGGCCGCCCCTTTATCAAAACCAAACGCTCGTTTGGTTATGGCACGATGGCATATCTTCAAGATGGCTCTATGCGTGGAGTTGACATACACTTGTGCGCGCACATCGAACCGGGACCGGCCATGCAGACCAGCGAGCCCAACACCGATGTGAACAGCGGAAAGGGCTGACGCTGCGCCTCAACCGCGCTGCGTGGCGTCAGCTTCGTCAATTAGCCTTCGACGACGAGCGGCCCGCGCATGATCTGCTGATCGAGGCGCTCAACGACTACTTCAAGAAGCGCGACAAACCGCCGATCGCGTGAATAGGCTCTGGCCTACCCCTACGCACCCGAAGGCATGCCGGCGCGCTCCAGCCCTTCGTGGAACTTGCGCCGTCCCTCGACCATAAAGCTACCGCCGTTGGGATTTGTCCGCTCCTCGGTGGCGACGCGAGCAAGCGTATATCCGGGGAACTGCTTGTCGAAGGCGCGCAGCGCCCGTCGGGCCGCCGCCATGTTCCCGAGCAGCGCGCGGGCGCTAACCAGGTACAGCCGGTTGTACCAAAGATTGGGCCATAGCCGCACCGAAAGGCTCAGCGGCTCGATCGCGTCCTCATATTGGCCCATGAAAAACCGGCCGCGGCCAATGATCCAATGAAACATGCCGAGCGATGAACTTTTCGGGCTGATCGTGATGGCGCGTTGAACCTCCGCGATCCCCTCTTCTGCGCGCCCCAGATAGATCAGCTCGGCTCCGCGTTGTGCATGGGCGCGCGCGAAGTTCGGATTGTGCTTTACCGTGTCCGTGAACGCGGCGAGCGCCGCCTCATGCTCGCCGCGCGTCCGGTGCAAAAAGCCCTTTGCGTAATGCCCGAGATGATGGTCCGGCTTCACGGTCAAGGCGTGGTGCACCGCTGCCTCGGCTTTCGCGACCTCGCGCGGTCCGGCGTCGTTCCACCGGTTGAGGTAGTCGCAGAGCACCGAGGTTGCCGCCAAGGCCGATGAGTTAGCAGCGGCGGTGTCGAGATGCTCGCGCATCTCGCGGGTGCGCTGCGGGTTGAGCCGCGTCTCGTAGATTGCGTGCGCGCGGGCGATGGAGTTGCCCCGGCCATTCATCGCGATATCCCTCTGTTTGGTCGCTCACTCCTACGCGTTGGGTCCTTTTACGCGAGCGCGGCGACGCCGGCAAATGAGGCGTGCGACACTGCGATCGCGGGGCCAGGATCCCATCCTGCGTCGTCCATGAAATCGTCAGTCCTCTGCCATGCCGGCACGCAGCAAACCTTCGTAAAACTTATCGCGGGCCGCGAGCACGATGGGATCGGTGCTCGGGTTCGCCCCCTGCTGAGCGCGCACGACGGCGAGCGTGTAGACCGGTTCTGGAAACCGGCGATTGAACTCCCCGAGCGCTCTCGCCGCCTCTTGTACCCTCCCGAGCAGAGCATAGGCGCTAATGAGATATAGTCGATTGTACCAGAGGTTAGCCCGCGCCTGGATCGACCGATGCAGCCATGAGACGGCCTGCTCGTAGTCGCCGGCATAAAAATTCGCCCGACCGACAATCCAGTGAAAAATGCCGATCGACGGGTCGTGGGGGCTGAGCCGCAACGCCTGCTCGACCAGCGCCTGCGCCTCGGTGGGGCGCCCCAGGAGGACAAAGGCGTTGCCTTTATGGGCATAGGCCAACCCGAAATTCGGGTCGAGCTCAATGGCGCGGCTGAAGGCTTCGGCCGCTGAATAATGTTCGCCGTGTGCGCGCTGAATGAGCCCGAAGGCAAAATGGGCGAGCGCGCTGTTGGGCTCTATGAGCAAGGCACGGCGCACCGCCTCTTCAGCGTCCTCGATTTGCGCCTCGCCGACATCGTTCCAGCGGTTCAGATGATCCGTGATGATGACCTCGCCCAGCCGTGCCCAAGCATCCGCCGAGCTTGGATCAAGGCTCAGCGATTGCTGCAGCAGCTCGCGCGCCACCCGCGTATGCTCGGGTGCCACCGAGCCATAAAACAGGCCGGCAGCGCGCAAGCGAAGATCAAGCGCGTCTGGCAAGCTGGTCTTTTCGGCGCGCCGTCCTTCCGCCCGCACCACCTGCACGTTGAGCGACGCCGCGATCCGGCCGGTGATGGCGTTCGCCAGGCCGCCCAGATCGGCGAATTCGTGCTCGAAACGGTCTCCCCAGATCTGTTCACCCGATGCCGCGTCGACCAACTGCACATTTGTTCTGACAAGTCCGTCGACGCGCGCGATACCGCCAATGACGAGATAGCGCACGCCTAGCTCCCGGCCGATCTGCCGGACATCGAGCGCGCTGTTCTTGAAGACGAACGCGGATGCGGCGGATATCACCCCAATGTCCCGCATGCGGGACAAGTCGACCGTCAAATCGGCGGTGACTGCGTCGATAAAATAATCCTGCTGGGGGTCACCGGTCGCATTGCGAAACGGCAGAACGGAAATGAACGGCCGCGTGGCTACCGTCTCCGACATCTTGCGCGGGGGCGTCGAAATCGGCGGTGTGCCGCGCTCCTTGACACCCGCTATAAAGCGCACGCCTTTTCGTATCACCGTACGGATCACCGACTGCGCCGAACCGCTGTCGCCGACGGCGCGCCGCACGGCGTTGATGCGCGTCGTAATCGCGGACTCCGAGACAATGCGGCCGCCCCATACGGCGGCAATCAGATCATCGCGGCTCACGACGCGGTCGCGGTTTTGCACAAGGTAGACGAGCAAGTCAAAGACCTGCGGCTCGACCGCCACGGGCTCATCCCGCCGGCGAAGTTCGCGACGTTCCACATCGAGAAAATGGTCGCCGAACTCGAACAGCACAATCGTCTCCAGCCCGACTGTCGCGATCGTAATAAAAATGAAGGTCGCCTTAAGAGCAAATAAAGACCGCCCTCAAGCGGCAGCTGACCGCCGATGTCATGGAAAAGCCCGCAGCGCACATACATGCCTTGCATTGACTGGACTCAAACTAGTCGGCCGAGTCGTTCATAGTGCGGGGTACAACCTGCTCAGTTTGACCCGCGCGTCGGCGGTGGTGAACTGCCAATTCGCCTTGGCGTGCTTCCTGTTGCGGTCAGCTTCCCATGCCTCGACTTCGTCCTTCAACACCCGCTGATCGGGGATGCGGCGGTCGAGGCATTGGGAGGAGAGAACGCTGAGTTCAGATTCCGCCATGTCGAGCCAACTCCCGTGTTTTGGTGTGTAGTGCCACTCGAACCGTTCGACGAGCCGGCGGGCTTCGGCGGGGGGAAAGGCTTCGTACAGCGAAGCTGGCTTGTGCGTGTTCAGGTTGTCCTGGACGAGCACGATTTTTGCTGAACCGGGGAAGTGCGTGTCGGATAATTCCTTGAGCACCTGGGCATAATCCATCGCCGTGTGACGGTCGGTGACCTTGACGTGCCGCCAGCCTTCCAGTGGCGCGAACATCATGAACAGATTGGCCGTCCCATTGCGTCGGTATTCGTAATCGTGCCGGCCGGGCCGTCCGGGTTTCGCCGCGATCGGCACGCGCGTTTCGGCAATGAGTTGCTTTGAGGTCTCGTCGAGGCAGACCAGGGGACGTTGCCGATCATAGGGCCGTTGATAAACCTCCAAGACGTCTTCCATGGCGGCAACAAAGGCGGCGTTGGCGTCCGGCGGGATGACCCATTGCTGCTTCAGATGCGGCTTGAGAGTGTTTTTTTCAGCGTCCGCCCGATCGTGTTGTCGCTGGCCCGTTCGACGATCTTCAGTTCGACGACCGCCTCTTCCAACAGTTGCAATGTCCAGCGTGCGCGGCCGGCCGGCGGTTTGGAACAGGCCAACGCGATTAACCTGGCCTCGGCCGCCCCATCGAAGATCCGCCGCCTCGCCGAATTCGCCGAATGCTTGCAAATCAGGGCCGCCTCCAACCCCTCTTCGACCAGCCGCTGGCGCGTCCTGGCAACCGTGGCGACACTGGTCTCGAGCGCCGCTGCAATCTCGCTGTCGCTCCAGCCTTCACCACCGTCCGAGGTATCGGCTTTCAACAGAATGCGGGCC
The DNA here is from genome assembly GCA_963778385.1 of uncultured Alphaproteobacteria bacterium. Lineage (GTDB taxonomy): Bacteria > Pseudomonadota > Alphaproteobacteria > ATCC43930 > CGMCC-115725 > DATARH01. The sequence goes on from CAVZUA010000056.1 coordinate 172,099, forward strand.
TTCAGCAGCTTTTGTGCCGGATGTTTCCCGCTATGGATAAGGGCGTTGAGCTTCTCCCGCTCCGTATCGCTGAGTGTCACAATGTATTTCTTTACTGCGCTCTCTTTGCTGCCCACGTCTCCGCTCCGTCGCTGGTGACGCGGACATCAATTCAGAGAACCCTCACAAAATCAATGACGGAAGCGACTAGACTGATTTTCGAGAGCCGGCTCGTACATCGGCCCGGACCAGTACCGCGGCGATGCGTGGCCCCGCCACCTAGTGGAATGGCACTGATAGATGATTCCAGTGGGCTTGCGGATATGCGAGTCTGGCTGGATGAGAGCAGGTGTTGAAGTCCGGCTTGGTCCGGGCGACCGGGAGCGGCTGGAGGCCGTGATCGGCTCGGGAAACAGCCCGCAGAAGCATGTTTGGCGGGCTCGGATTGTCCTGCTGAGCGCCGCTGGGGTCGGCACGATGGCGATCCAGCGGCAGACCGGCAAAGGCAAGCCGACGATCTGGCGCTGGCAGGCGCGGTTTATGGCCGAAGGCGTCGATGGGCTGCTCCACGACGCGACGCGCCCTGGCGGCAAGCCGCCGCTGACGCCGGCAGCGGTCGAACGCGTGGTCGAGATGACGCTGGCCGAACCGCCCGGCGAGACGACGCATTGGACCTGCCGGGCGATGGCGAAGGCCGCTGGGGTCAGCCATCGCAGCGTGCAGCACATCTGGGCGGCGCACGGCCTCAAGCCGCACCGGGTGCGCACCTTCAAGCTGTCGAACGACCCGAAGTTCGCCGCCAAGGTTCAGGACGTTGTCGGCCTTTATGTCGATCCGCCCGAGCACGCGCTGGTGCTGTCGGTCGATGAGAAGTCGCAAATCCAGGCGCTCGACCGCACCCAACCGGGGCTGCCGATGAAGAAGGGCCGCTGTGGAACAATGACGCACGACGACAAGCGCCATGGCACGACGACGTTGTTCGCCGCGCTCGACGTGCTGGAGGGTCGCGTCATCGGCCAGTGCATGGCGCGCCACCGGCATCAGGAATTCATCCGCTTTCTCAACACCTGCTCTCATCCAGCCAGACTCGCATATCTACGAGCCCACTGGAATCATCTATCAGTGCCATTCCACTAGTTGACCCAGATCAATTAGAAATTCGCGTTCCGCGCCAGATTGGTATGTTGCTCGATAAGGGCGGCGGCATCGGCTGCGATCCTTTGGCGGCTACGAGCACCTTGTGAACGATTGCTTACGGTGGATTCGCGCAGGAAGGGGGGAGGCCGCTCACCATGCCCGACCGTCGTTCGAGGTTCGCGCCACCATGATGACCTGGTAGCAATCCTCACGATCAGTTTGGGAAAAGCGTGAGAAGTGAGGATTCATACGCCTCCCGAAATGTGCCGATGAGATCGCCTCCGAAAATCGCTCCTCCAAAATGCGCCGAACGCTAATTCTATACGATCTCGCAGCGCTACGCGGGACCAACACTAGCGGCACTCGGATTGACCTGGATTCGTCGGCGATCTCGACCCGTTGGTTGTGACCTTGATGCGGTAGGTGTCGCGCAGGACGTCTGTCGCGATCGAGATGTTTTCGGGCGCATCGTCGACGATGCGCCCGCATTTGCGGTCCGTTCCGTTCGTCCTAAGGCAACTCCACGGAAAGGCGTCGGCACACACTGTCCAGCGCGATCAGCGCCGCCGGGAAATCGTATTCTCCGACCGTCCGCGATAGTGCGGCCATCTCGTCGGCGGGCACCACGCCGGCGAGGCCGGGGCTGATCTTGACGATGAAATCCGCCGCTTCCCCATCGTCGTTTTCGAGCAGGATTTTGAGCGTCCGTAACTGATCCGCGCATTCGGCCGCGCTGGCTGCGGGCGGTGCCGAAGCGGGTGGCGGCTCCACGATTGTCGAACGGATACCGGCGATGGCCGGCGCGAGACAGTCCGCCAAATCGCCGACGCCGTTGCCGATATCCTCGCCAGTTTTCAGCGCTTCTTCGATACGTTGCGCGGCGGCGGATACAGCATTCACGCCCATGGTCGCGGCGACGCCCTTGAGCGTGTGGGCCAGGCGCTGTGCCAGAGCCTTGTCGCCTGCTTCAAGGGCACGGCTCATTTCCGCGGAGTCGTTGGCATGGCGCTCGGCGAAGCGCCGCAACAAATTGGCATATTGTTCGGGCTTTCCGCCCGTTCTCGCCAAACCGGCCTTGGTGTCCACGCCGTCGATGAACAGTGCCGCGGCGGCGCCATCCGCGGCCTGCGCGACGGCCGTGGGCGAGACCGCCAAATTCACCGTGCCCTCGCGCTGCGCCCATCGCCCGAGCACCCGCATCAGCTCGTGCGGATCGATCGGCTTGCCGATATGGTCGTTCATACCGGCGGCGAGACAGCGCTCGCGGTCCGCGGCCATCGCGTTCGCGGTCATGGCGACGATCGGCAGCGCTCGGAACCGATCATCCGCGCGGATCAGGCGGGTCGCCTCGATTCCATTCATGACCGGCATTTGTATGTCCATCAATACAACGTCGTACGACTGACTCTGGACCCTCTCGACCGCGATCGCGCCATTGCCGGCGATCTCGATCGACACCCCGGTGCCGTCGAGCAGGCCGACGGCGACCTCCTGGTTCAACTCGTTGTCCTCGGCGAGCAAGATCCGGATGCCCCGCAGATCGGCGACGGCTTCGGTCGGCGGCCGGACCAGGGTCTTCACCGCATCGCCTGCCCCCGCGAACCCGATCACCTGTACAGTCATGTCGAACAGGGTCGAGGGGCTTACCGGCTTGACGAGAATGGCGGCGAAGCCATCCTCCTTCGCCTGCTTGAAGACCTCCTCGCGACCGTAGTCGGTCACCATCACTAGCTGCGGAACTCCGCCCAGTGCGCGTAGCCGCTCGCCGGTCTCGAAACCGTCCATGCCGGGCATATTCCAGTCGACGATGGCGAGTTCGTAGGGCAGGCCTTGTTGCGCCGCGCTGTTGGCCAGCGCAACGCCGGCAGCGCCGCCGGAAGCCTGATCCACCTCGAACGTCAGCGAGATAAGCAGATCGGCGAGCGCTCTGCGCGACGGCTCGTTGTCGTCGATCACCAGCATCCGGCGGCCACGCATGTCGGGCAACGGGGCGCGCGCGTGCGTGCCAGCACCTTTACCGACGCGGACAGTAAACCAGAACGTGCTGCCCTTTTCGGGCTCGCTGGTCACGCCGACCTCGCCGCCCATCAACTCGACGAGGCGTTTCGAGATCGCCAGGCCGAGCCCGGTGCCGCCGTGTTGGCGAGTGGTCGAGCTGTCCGCCTGCTCGAACGCCTGGAAGAGCCGACCGATCTGCTCTTGGCTGAGGCCGATGCCGGTGTCGATGACCTCGCAACGCAGGGTTTGCATTTCCGTGGTGTCCTCCGCGACGCCGACGCGCAGAACGACTTCACCTTGTTCGGTGAATTTGACGGCGTTGCCGCACAGATTGATCAGCACCTGACCCAGCCGTAGCGGATCGCCCGTCATTGACGGTGCGATCGACGGCTGAATGTCGAAGACGAACTCCAGCCCCTTCGCCGCCGCCTTTTCCGCAATCAGCGTGCTCACCGTGTCCAGTACGCTTTCAAATTGGAAATCGACCGTTTCCACCGCCAGCTTGCCGGCTTCGATCTTCGAGAAATCGAGGATGTCGTTGATGATGCCGAGCAGGTGCTGGCTCGACGATTGGATTTTGTCGAGGTAATCCTGCTGGCGTGGGGTGAGCTCGGTGCGCAGCGCCAGATGCGCCATGCCGATGATGGCGTTCATCGGCGTGCGGATCTCGTGGCTCATCGACGCCAGAAACGCGCTCTTGGCTTCGTTGGCCGCATCGGCTTCGGCTTTCGCTCGGGCCAAGGCCTCCTCGATTTCACGCTGCTGGGTCACATCGAGCCAGTAGCCATTGAAGATGATCGAGCCGTCCGGCTCGGCGCGTGGTATCGCACGTGCTTCTGTCCATCGGACACTCGCATCGGGCCGGCGAATGCGAAAATCATGCGTGAGCGGCTCCAGGGTCGAGAGCGCGACAGCGATAGCCTGTTCGAGTGCGGGCCTGTCTTCCTCGAAAACGAGGCGCGCCAGGACCTCGTAATCGCGCATCGCGTCCTCAGCGGCTATGCCGCACAGTTCAAGGAGGCCACCGCTCATAAAGGTATAGGCGCGGCGGCCATCGAGGGTGATGCGCAATTGAAAAACGGCGCCCGGAATGCTGTCCGTGGTGTCGCGCAGCTGGCGTTCGGCTTCGGCGCGTAACAGCGCCTCCTCGGCCTGCTTACGGATGGTGATGTCCCGGACGATGCCTGTGAACCGCCTCTTGTCGCCGCCGCGTATCTCGCTGAGGGCGAGTTCCAGCGGGAAGATGGTGCCGTCGCGGCGCAGACCCTCGAGCTCTCGCCCGAGGCCCATCGCCCGCGCCTCACCAGTGCGCAGATAGCGTGCAATGTAGCCGTCATGCCGCTCTCGACGAGGCGAAGGCATCAGCATCGAGATGTTCTGGCCAATCACCGCCGATGGCGGGTAGCCGAACAGCCGTTCGACCGCGGGGTTGGCACTCTCGACGATGCCCCGCTCGTCGATGGTGATGATCGCGTCGACAGCCGCGTCGAGTATCGCCTGGTTGCGGCCCTGGCTTTCCCGCAGCGCCTCCTCGGCCTGCTTACGGATGGTGATGTCCCGGACGATGCCTGTGAACCGCCTCTTGTCGCCGCCGCGTATCTCGCTGAGGGCGAGTTCCAGCGGGAAGATGGTGCCGTCGCGGCGCAGACCCTCGAGCTCTCGCCCGAGGCCCATCGCCCGCGCCTCACCGGTGCGCAGATAGCGTGCAATGTACCCGTCATGCCGCTCTCGATGAGGCGAAGGCATCAGCATCGAGATGTTCTGGCCAATCACCGCCGATGGCGGGTAGCCGAACAGCCGTTCGACCGCGGGGTTGGCACTCTCGACGATGCCCCGCTCGTCGATGGTGATGATCGCGTCGACAGCCGCGTCGAGTATCGCCTGGATACGGCCCTGGCTTTCCCGCAGCGCCTCCTCGGCCTGCTTTGTCACCGTTGACCCGTCGCATCGGGGTCGGAAAGTCCTGCGCTCAGGATTCGCCCCAGTTTCAAATAGATTTCCCGCGCCAATGTCGGGCCACCGGCAATCGGCGAGGTGCCGCAGGTCAAAGCGAGTAAAGCACGGGGCATTGCTAATCCTCCCCTAACCGATGCTGAACAGGAAGAGCTGAAGCCGCTTGCCACCTTGAGCTACACCTTAGGCCAGGGGACGCGCTAAGAGAACCCAGCCGGCCGGGCCAGCTCGCTTCGGCTGAAAATGACCGCTGAGGGGCCAGCCTGTGTGGAAACGGTGCGAGGTTTGCGGTCTGGCGGATTCCGCCCTGGGTGCCGCTGCTTTAGAATCCTGAAGCTTGGGGCTTTGGGGTTTGGCGATGCATCGGTTCATCGATGGCGAAGATCGGATGCAACAGGCGCTGCTCCCGCACAGCCTTGAGGATTACGTCGACGAGGAGAACCCGGTTCGGGTGATCGAGGTCTTGATCGACGAGCTGGACCTTGCCGCCTTGGGTTTTTCGGGGATGACGCCGGCGGCGACGGGTCGGCCAGCCTATCATCCCTCGACGCTGCTGAAGATTTACCTCTACGGTTATCTCAACCGCGTGCAGTCGAGCCGGCGGCTCGAACGGGAAGCGCAGCGCAATATCGAGCTGATGTGGCTGACCGGGCGTCTGGCGCCGGACTTCAAGACGATTGCCGACTTCCGCCAGGACAATGGTGCGGCGATCCGGGCGGTGTGTTCCCAGTTTGTGGTGTTGTGCCGCCAATTGGGCCTGTTCATCCGCGCCGTTGTTGCGATCGACGGCAGCAAGTTCAAAGCGGTGAACAACCGCGACAAGAACTACACGGTCGCCAAGGTCACCGGGTGGATGGAGCAGGTCGACGCCAGCATCGCGCGTTACCTGAGGGCGCTGGACCAGGCCGACCGCGAAGAGAGCGATGTCGCCGAGGCCAAGTCGGGCCGGCTGAAGGAGAAGATTGCCGGCCTGCGCCGACAGATGCAGGCCTTGAAGGCGATGGAGCAGACGGTTCAGGACGCGCCCGACCAGCAGGTCTCGCTGACCGATCCCGACGCCCGATCCCGACGCCCGATCGATGGCGACCAGCGGCAAAGGCACCGCCACCGTCGGCTACAATGTGCAGATCGCGGTCGACGCCGAGCACCATCTGATCGTCGCCCACGAGGTGATCAACCAGGGGTACGACCGCCACCAGCTTGCGCCCATGGCACTCAAGGCACAGCAGGCCACGGGCTGCGAGCAGGTCACCGCCCTGGCCGACCGCGGCTACTTCAACGGCGACCAGGTCCTGTCCTGCGAAGGCACGGGCGTCGCGCCTGTCGTGCCCAAGACCCTAACGTCGAGCGGCGCCAAACGCGGCTTCTTCACCCGGCAGGACTTCATCTACGACGCCGAGCACGATCATTACACCTGCCCGGCGGGGGCGAAACTCACCAAGGCCAAGCGCCGGGCGGATCACACCGAAGACTTCGACTTCTACCGCCACCTGAGCGCCTGCTTCACCTGCCCGCTCAAGCCCCGCTGCACGCCGACCAAGCTGCGGCGAGTCAAGCGCTGGGAGAACGAGGACGTGCTCGACAGGATGCAGGACCGGCTCGACCGCATGCCCGATGCCATGGGCGTGCGACGACAGACCGTCGAACACCCGTTTGGGACCCTCAAGGCCTGGATGGGCGCCACCCACTTCCTGACCCGGACCCTCGACAAGGTCCGAACCGAGATGAGCCTCCTCGTTCTGGCCTATAACCTGAAGCGAATGATCACGATCTTCGGTGTGGCACCGCTGATGGCGGCGATCAGGGCCTGATCGCCTCGCGCAAACCGGCGCCGATCAATCAGCGGACGGGTGCCTCGACCCGATCGGCCGGCAAACCCAGCGCGCGCCCAAACCGTATGACACGTTTTTCCACGGTCTCGGGCATCAAGACCAGTTCCCGTCGTTGAGGCTGAGCGTCCGCTGTGGGATCAGATAAGGGACCTCCGCCGGGACGAACGGCAATGCGCGAGATGCGCCGATACCGGACGGTGAACAGATTTCTATCGGGTTGGGAGTCGCCGATCGCCGCATTGGCATCCGCCGGGAAATGCAGGGATAACAATCAACCGGTCAACGAACGCGCATGGCGGGCGATCATCAGGTTCTCGTCGGTCTTGATTACGTAGACGCCCACCGGGCTATCGCTGCTGCTGATCCGGCTGTCGTGCCGATCGTTGGCCGCCTCATCGAGCTTTACACCGAGCCAAGCGCAGGCCAGGCAAATGGCGCGCCGTACCGGCGCGGCGTTCTCGCCGACACCGGCGGTGAAGACGATCCCGTCGAGGCCCCCGAGGGCGGCCGCGAGTGAACCGATATGGCGCGCGACGCTGTGACAGAAGAGTTCGATGGCAAATCGCGCGCGCGGCTCCGGGCTCGCGAGCAGGTCTCGGAAGTCCGACGAAAGGCCCGAAACCCCCAACATCCCCGAGCGGCGGTACAACAGGTCGCTGACTGCGTGGGCCGTCATCCCTTTCTGCTCGATTAGATAGAGAACGACGCCTGGGTCTAACGAGCCCGATCGCGTGCCCATGGGTAAGCCGTCAAGCGCGGTGAACCCCATCGTCGTCGCGACCGATTGACCCGCCTTGAGGGCGCAAGCCGAGCAGCCATTGCCAAGATGGGCAACCACCACGCGGCCGTCGGCAAGCTCCGGCGCTTGCGTCGGCAGCATCGAGGCGATGTACTCGTAAGAGAGGCCATGAAACCCGTAGCGCCGCACGCCCTCGTCGTACAACGCAAAGGGTAGCGCAAAGGCCTGGTTAAGTTCCGGCACCGTGCGGTGGAACGCGGTATCAAAACAGGCGATCTGCGGCAGATCTGGGTTGAGCTTTGCCGCCATCCTTATCGGGGCGAGGTTGTGCGGCTCATGCAGCGGCGCGAGCGGGACCAACGCCTCCAACTCGTCGAGCAACTCCGGCGTTACTAAAGCCGGGTGGGAGTGGCGCAGCCCGCGATGCACGACACGGTGCCCAAGCGCCGAGAGAGGTCGCGTGCCAAAATACTGCCGCGCCCACGGAATGACCGCAGGCAGCGCGTCGCTCGGCGTGCCCAGCGTCGTGCCGCTGATGTCGGGTGGCGCCACCTTCTCGTCACGTGCTCCGGTGGCGCTCGCCGAAGGACGGGCGCCAATTCCGTCGAACTGCCCCGACAGCAGCCTTGTGTCGCCTTCGTAAAAACTGAACTTGAGCGACGACGATCCGGCGTTGATGACGCCGATCAGAGGTTCTGCGGCGTCCGTCATGTTTCAGCCCAAGATGTGGTAGCCACCATCAATATAGAGCGTCTCGCCGGTCATCGCCGCCGCGTAGGGGCTGGCGAGGAAGGCACAGGTCGCTCCGACTTCCTCGATTGTCACCAGCCGGCGGGCCGGAGCGCGCGACGCGACGCGATCCATCAGGTCATCGAAGTCCGGGATTCCAGAGGCCGCACGCGTCGCCAGCGGGCCGGGGCTGACCGCGTGGACGCGAATGCCGGATGGCCCGAGCTCGGTCGCCAGGTAGCGCACTGACGCTTCGAGCGCGGCTTTGACCGGGCCCATGATGCCGTAATTCTCGACGACCTCGACGGCACCGAGATAGCTCATGGTGATTGCGGTGCCGCCCTCCACCATCAGCTTTTCCGAGCGCCGAACAAAGTCGATAAACGACCAACACGACACATCCATCGCCTTTATAAAGCCGTCGCGCGGGCAGTCGGTGACGCGCCCGGCAAGCGCCTCGCGAGGGGCGAAGGCAAGCGAATGCACCAGAATGTCGAGGCGACCCCAGCGCGCGGTGATCGCCTCGAAGAGCACGTCGACCTGGCTCTGGTCCTGCACGTCGAGCGGCAGAAAAATCTCCGCGCCGACCTCCTGTGCCAGCGGTTCGACATAGGGGCGCGCCTTGTCGTTGAGATAGGTCATCGCTAGCTCTGCGCCGGCCTTGCGCATCGCCTGCGCGCAGCCCCAGGCAATTGAGCGGTCGTTGGCGACGCCGACGACCAGCGCCTTGCGTCCGGTCAGCACCGGCGGCAGGCGATCATTCCCGGACGATGTCGTCACGCGCGTTCTCCCTCAGCGAATGGCCGCGGCGGCATCCGCCCGTCGGGCCGCGGCAACGAGGCTCGCGACGGCGCATGACGCGAGACGGGTCACCACCGAATCCGCGCGGCTCGTCAGAATGATCGGAACCCGCGCGCCGAGCACGACCCCGGCCGCGTCGGCGCCAGCGAGAAACGACAGGCTTTTGGCGAGCATGTTGCCCGCCTCGAGGTCGGGCACGACCAGGACGTTGGCGCGACCCGCCACCGGCGACACGATCTGCTTGATCGCAGCCGCTTCCTTGCTGATCGCGTTGTCGAGCGCCAGCGGGCCGTCGAGAACGCCGCCCTTGATCTGACCGCGTTCGGCCATCTTACACAGCGCCGCCGCCTCGACTGTCGACGGCACCTTCGGGTTCACCGTCTCCATGGCCGAGAGGATCGCCACCCGCACCTCCGGGAAGCGCAGCGCGTGGCCCAGATCGATCGCGTTCTGCACGATCTCAACTTTGGCTTCCAGGTCGGGCGCGATGTTGACCGCCGCATCAGTGACGATCAGCGGCTCGTTATGCCCGGGCACATCCATCACGAAACAGTGGCTGATTTCGGCGTCCGGTGCGGATGCCAGTGTCCCGCGCGACGACCGCGCCCATCAGCTCGTCCGTGTGCAGGCTACCCTTCATCAGCGCTTCCGCCTTACCCTCACGGACGAGCTCGACCGCCTTGGCAGCAGAGTCATGGCTGTGCGCGCTCTCGATCAGCGGGAAGCCGGAAATGTCGGCGTTGGCCGCCTCAGCCGCGGCGCGCACCCGGGCTGGCGGGCCGACCAGCAGCGGTGCGATGATGCCGAGCCGCGCCGCCTCAACGGCGCCTTCGATCGACACCGCGTCGCAGGGATGGACAACCGCCGTCGGCACGGGCGGCAGTTCGCGCGCCGCGCCCAGCAGGCGTTCGTAGCGGCGATGCGCCTTCGGCGCGGGCAAATCGTTCATTTCGCCGCGTCCTGATGCGTCGGCTCGCCGCCGCCATTCACGGCGGGCGGGCCGAACATCGCCTCAATCTCGACAAGCCGCCGCGCGCTCTCCTCCGGTAGCTCGCCGCGCGCCACCAATACCCGGCGCAGCAGGCGCAACGCGTCGCTCCGCTGCTTTCGGTTGTCCGGCAGCAGCGCTGGGATCGCCGCGACCGCGCGCGCCTCGTCGAGGAACAGCACCATGAACTGCTCCTTGACCACCTCCTTGAAGCGCGCGAAGCCGACCCGCATCGAGGTCGGCAGTTCGGCGGCGATTGCCGTCAGCGCGGCAAAACCGCGCTCGTCCGCACTGCCTTCGGCGAGCCGCACATAGAGCAGGGCCCGCGTTGTCGCTTCGAGCAGCCCGCCGCGATCGAGATGTTGCTCCAGATAAGCCGCCGCCCGGTCCGCAGCCGCCGCCTGAGACAACTCGCGTTCGAGCCGGGGCCGTGCCGCCGTGTCGTCGGCGCGTAGCCCGACCATCGCCTGAAGCCAGGGCGAGCCATAGACGCCGAGAAACAAATTCTCGGCCATCAGGTCGCGCGCCTCGCCCCAGTTCTTAAGCCCGGTCGAGATCAGATCAGACATCATCTGCTCGGCAGTGAGGAATGGATTGTCCTGCCCCGCCGGCCGCCGATTGGCGCGCACCGTCTCGGCCAGCCCGCCGACCGCACCCATCATCGGGTTCTGGTCGGAGAACGCCTCGAAGCGCAGCCGGTTAGGGTGCATCCGGCGCGTCGCTTCGGCACCTTCCGGCGTCGCCATCGCGCGCACCGCCGGGCTCGCCAACGAGCGGTAGAGCCCCTGGTTGATCTCCGACACGCGGGCCGCCGTGGCGAAGCGCAGCTCGTCTTCCGGGCTATTGCCGCCCAGCGCACGGATGTCGTCGAGCGTGCGCTTCTCAAGTGTCATCAGGTAGTTGCCGGTGATCAGACCGGGGTTGGCGACATGCTCGTCGACGCTGCTGATGACGGCCTCGTAAAGCCCTGGAGGCATCAGGTCGATCAGGTCCATCCCTTGGGCGAATTCCTCGTGCTCCTTGGTCGCCACCTTGCCGGAGACGAAGATGCCGAGATGCCCAATGCTCTGGTGTAGGCAGTAGACGATGGTCTGCCCGGACGCGACGATGTCGGCGACGTCGTCATAAAGATCGAGCACCCAGCCCAGCGCCTGCTGCGGCGGCGTGATGTCGTCACCCCACGAGCAGAACACGACAATTGGCGACTTAATGTTGCGCAGATCGACCCGTTCACCGTCGGCGCTCCGCAGCTCCCCCGAAGTCAGCTTGTTGCCGACAAATAACTTGTCGGCGATTGCCTGCATCTCCTCGGCGTTGAGCAGAACCGGGCTGCCCCACCATTTCTCGAATTCGAGAAAGCGCGGCGCCTCGGTGTCGACCTTGGAATAGACGTTGTAGATTTTGTTCCAGTAGGTGTTGTCGGGGTGCAGCGCCTCGAAATTGGCGACCAGGTTGGCCCCGTCAAAAATGCCGTTGCCAAGATCGCCGGCGAGGGAGGTCAGCCAGGTCCCGCCCAGGAGGCCGCCTAGGTAGCGCATCGGGTTCTTGCCCTGCACGCCCGCCCAGTATGACAGCGGCGATCCGGCCAGCATGATCGGCCCCGGTACGTCGGGATGGGTTGCCGCCATCATCATGATCTGCCAACCGGCCTGGCAGTTGCCGATGAGACACGGCTTACCTGCGGCGTCCGGGTGACGCGCGACGACCTCCGCGACGAACTTCGCCTCGGCCTCGCACACATCCTCGATCGTTTGGCCGGGCATCGGCTCGGGCAGGAATCCGACAAAATAGCAGGGATGCCCCGCCTGGAGCGCGACGCCGATCTCGCTGTCGTGCTTCATGCCGCCGATACCGGGACCATGCCCGGCGCGCGGATCGAAGACGATGAACGGGCGCTTTCGCGGGGCGGTTTTCACGCCTGGAGGCGGCTCAATGCGGACGAGCGCGTAATTGACCGGGCGCGCGAACTTGCGGCCGTCAAGCACCAACTCAACCCCAAAGTTCAGCACGTGTGGAGCTTCACGTGCGTTATGCTCAATGTAATTGTTGCCGCGCTGCCGGAGTACATCGAGGAGCAGAACCCCGCGCTGCCAAGCATCGATTAGATATTCGGCCGCCACGTTTGACGCGGAAAATGCGTCGAGCATTGACGTACCCATTGCCACTCTCGCTGACTGGTCCGGTTGCGTCTTCATGGGAAACCTCATTTTTACGGCTCGCGCACAGAGCCCGCCGAATCCGTAGCGAGATGGCCTTGGAGCATTCATCCCTATCAGGGGATGCGCGTCGTATTGATGTCAGTGCGCTCGGAATTACCCGGTGCTATTTCCACCAGTCGGCAGACGCTACCGCCCCCGATGTTGCGGCGCAATATTTTATTGCGCCGCAACATAACGGCCTATTCCTGCTGCCTTCGCGCTTTCGAGCTGAAATGTACTTGTATCCACGTATCACGGCTCCTACCGGGCGACGAATGCCCGCGCGACCAGGCAGGCCGGGCATGACGCTCGTGAGGCGCTGCGACGCTTTCTACACGGATAAGCCCTTTTGTTTGGCGCCATCCGTGCCTGTCGCATGGTCCGCCGTCACGCCGCCGAAGCCGGGTTTTAGCGGAAGCTCGGCTGCCGATGTCTGCCGCACCACCGACATTTACCTACCGCGACGCTTTTTGGCTCTGCGACCTGCTCGACGCGCTGCGAGGATTGCTTCCCGCTCAGCCTGTTCGGCAGCCTTCCGACGTGCCAGCTCCAATTCCTTGGCAGCGCGAGCCGCCTGTTCCGCAGCGCGGGCCTCCTCTTCGATGCGCAATGCTTCCGCCTCGGCAGCCGCTCGCTCAGCCGCTTCTCGCTCCGCACGGGCCTGCTCCTCGGCCTTTCGCGCGGCCATTCGGATATTCCGCGCCGTGACAACCGCCTGCCGCGCCTCTCGCCGCTCGGTTGCTTCCGGGCTCGCCGCGGCGGCCTGGGCACGCTGGAGCTGCGCTTGCTTCGCTTCCTTCGAAGCACGCAGCCGGTCGGCCATGCTCGGGATAAAAGATTTAGCCATCTTGCCGTTTACGCGAGTTCGCAAAGCAACACTCGATAAATGCGCTCAGCGATCGTGATCTGCGCATGCTCGCCGTCGCCGACATCACGCCGGAAGCTGCCGCTACGTCCCTTCCAGTGCACCGCATCTCCGGATTTCCAAACCGGCGCAATTTGTCTCGGGCTCTGAACGGCGCCGCGCGCGTTCCTCTGGCTTGCTTTGCGCGGCTCGCCGCCCGGCAATCTTGCTCGTCCCGTCATCCCGATTTGGCGCTCCTTGTTTACGCCCGCCCTTCCGGCGGCGGTGCTTTGGCTAACCTCTGAATATGCCAACGGCATCGGACCGTTAGACCCTGTTTTTTTGCTGCTCTGCTCCTCGGCAACGCGTCCCAAGCTCGGACCGGCTTGGTTGTCCGGTAACCGTTCATTCTAAAATGCGAGGATCACCCACGCCCGGCTGGCCTGCTAGCGACCCGAACCGCCGCTCGCCCTTGCGACTGCCGCCTAACGCGCTTATGGCGAAGGTCGCACATGGGGCAAATCCCGAAGCTGCCGCAGGCGAAGTTGAACAGCCGGTGCTGGATCAGATAGCCGACCTTCGTCACGCTCGCGCCGATGGACGAGACGTGCGGAAAGCAGACCGTATGCAATGATCTACCTGACGCGACATTCATGGGAAGCAGACGATGAAAGCTGGTGTGGTTTATCCGCAAATCGAGCTTTGGGGCGACACGGGCGCGGTCAAGGCATTTGCTCAGGCGGCGGAAGACCTAGGGTATGATCATATAGTGATCTACGACCATGTTCTTGGTGCCGTTCATGTCGACAGAGAACCAAGGCTGACCGGCCCCTACAAAGAAAGCGATCCGTTCCACGAGCCGTTGGTCACCTACGCTTATCTCGCTGGGATCACCAAGAAGCTCGAATTGGTCACCGGCGTCATTATCCTGCCGCAGCGGCAAACGGCTCTTTTCGCTAAACAGGCGGCGGATGTCGACCTGTTTTCGGATGGCCGCCTCCGGTTAGGCGTCGGAGTCGGTTGGAACTGGGTGGAATTCGACGGCCTCGAAATGCACGATCATTTCCGCCGCCGCGGCCAACGGCAGGAGAACCAAATCGAGCTGATGCGCAAGCTGTGGGCGGAGCCGGTGGTGACCCATGAGGACCGCGATCACCGGATCGACCGAGCCGGGATCCTGCCCCGGCCAAAGCGGCAAATTCCCATCTGGTTCGGCGGTTCCAGCGAGGCAGCGTACGACCGGGCGGCGAGGATCGGGAACGGATTTCTGTTTGGAGCTCGAACGCAGACCGAAGCGGTCCAAAACAAGGCGAGGATCGAGGCCAAATTGCGCGGGCTCGGGAGGGATGCCGACACGTTCGGCTTCGAGTCCGTCCAGCAGTATAACCGCGGGGACAACCAATGGCCCGGCGACATCGCGGCGTGGCGCGAAGCTGGGGGGAGCCACATTTCCGTCGTCACGATGGGCGCTAACCTGACGACCGTAGACGCCCATATCGGGGCCATCAAGCGGTGGCGCGACGTCTACAACTCAGTCGGTTAGCTCAGTAATACACGGACCGCCCGGCTCCGTGGCCGCGACCGGTTCACCGGAAACCGCCCAGGCCTTCTCGGAGGCCAGGAAGACCGCGACGAACGCGACCTCCGAAGCGTCAACCATGCGGCAGATGGAATTGCGCGCGCGATTCCGGCGCGAAGTTGCTTATTGTTCTTTCTGGGCAAGCCTGTTGCAAGGCTCGCTGATGGCGACCGGTTCATGCCCCCAGCATGCGTAGGTGTCGAGCAATGTCCGCGATGCGGCACCAAGAGGGGTTCACGCTGCGCGCGTCAGGCAACGCAGTCGCCTCCTAAACCGGTCGCTTGGTGCGCTCGATGCCGTGGATAACTGGCATTCTCAAGCCCTCAAGTCTGGCATAACACCTTCAGGAATGCGGAAAAAACCCTGAGCGCCGCGGTAAGCAATCGGCTCTTTGACCGACCGTCAGAAAAGTCGCCGCAGAGACGGTCTTCATCGCTGGCCGCGACATCGCCGACGCAGGAGCGTGTCGACACGCAGTCGACCAGGTGAACCCGCCCGAGCAGTGCACCCCGCGGAAGATCGCTAGTCCAGTCGTCGCCGAATTCGTCGAACAGGAGCTTGTAAAGCGGACCGTCTGACAACAGCGTTTTGTCGAAGCGCTTTCCGGCATGAACGACCAACCATCCGCGGTACAACGTTCGCCAATGTCGTGTCTCGTGTATTTTCCGGCCGCTGACCCACAGAGACGCCCAAGGCTGCCAAAGCGAGATAGCCAGCATGGCTACTGCTTTGCGCCAGTCGAACCGACGCCGGTCGACGCATCGCGCTCTCGAACTAGGGCGCGGTAAAGCGTCGTCCGATCAACATGCAGACTGGCGGCAACCTCCACCATTGTCGTCAGCGGATCGGCCAGAAGGCGCTTCGCGTGATCAAGCTGGCGCTTGGTGATCTTCGAAGGCCGCCCGCCCCGACGGCCGCGTGCCCGCGCCGCGGCCAGTCCTGCATTCGTGCGCTCGCGAATAAGCTCGCGCTCCATCTCGGCGAGAGCTGCCATGACGTGGAAAAAGAACCGCCCTTGCGCCGTACTCGTGTCGATCTGGCTGGTGCCATCGAGGGTGCGGAAATCGATGCCGCGGCGGCGCAGCTCCTCAATGAAATCGATCAACCCGCGCAATGTCCGGCCCAGTCGGTCCAGCTTCCACACTGCCAAACAATCGCCAGCGCGGAGATGTGATAGAGCATCGGTGAGACCGGGCCGACCGTCTCGTGCTCCCGATGCTCTATCTTCGAAGATCCGATCGCAACCAGCCTTGGTTAGCGCGTCGCGCTGCAGGTCGAGGTTTTGATCATCACCGGAAACTCTCGCATAGCCGAACAGCATGCTGACTTTCCGACGCGAACTCGCCGAGATCCAGAACCCGGCGGCAAAAGCCCTGTTTGTCCTGATCAAGGCTAACCACCTGATCCACTTTCGCGTAGCAGAGTACGTGGCGTTGGTCGCGATGGCCGACGTCACCGGTCACTTTGGCGTCGGCGTGCTTCTCGAAAGCTGTCTTGCAGACAAACTCGCCTTCCTCGAACGGACCCGGCGATTGATCCGCAACGCGATCGAGACCAAACACGGCATTAGGCTGGCGGCGTAAGTCGGCGCCCGGCCGCACTTCTCCCGCCGGCTGCAGCCCAGCGCGATGAGCCGAAGCCGCTCGGGAGATCGAACCTTCAGCAGCCCGCCCATTTTAAGGGCGGGCTGCATTTCCGCGACC
The DNA here is from genome assembly GCA_963778385.1 of uncultured Alphaproteobacteria bacterium. Lineage (GTDB taxonomy): Bacteria > Pseudomonadota > Alphaproteobacteria > ATCC43930 > CGMCC-115725 > DATARH01. Next base: position 188,579 of record CAVZUA010000056.1, read on the forward strand.
GCAGCGGTATGATGGGCGCCGCCACTGGTGCTGTCGCCGAGCCGGACTAGCGCTTGGTAGCTCCAGCATCTCGAACTAGCCGTCTTGCCGATCGGCGTAGTGGATCGGCCTTCCCTCTGCACCGGGTGCACCCGAGTGCACCCGGTCACGGACCAGCCTCGCGATCTCAGGTACGGTTAGCGGCGATGGGCGGTTTTTCCCCGACCGACAATGCCGCGCAAGTGCCGTCCACAGCCATTCCGGCCGCCGCGTGGATTCCAATATCGGAGATAATCTCCTGTCTGTTGCGGGGTGGCAGACGCGTGATCATCGTCACCAAGATTCGAACGCAAAGGCGATGCGCCGCTACGGCGGCTCGGCAAGGGCCTGATATGATAGCGAATGGTCACAGCTCCAGTTCAATTCTGACGGCGGAAGCGGCGTGAGATCATCGCTCGCCTCGCTACGCTAGCGATTGCTGTTGCGGAACTCCTCATAAACCCGTACAGGCAGATTTCGCCTTCCGGCAGGCCCCAGCTTGCTCCCGGGCGAGATGCGCGTTAGCGGCCACAAGAGAGGCCTAGAAAGCGGCATACATTTGGGAGCCCGAGCAGCGCGATTAATGCAGCCTTGGCGCGGCTGTCATGCTTGGGGTACAGCCCGTAGCCGTAAGCCGCCCATCCTCTGCGGAGCCGTGAGCAGGCGATGCTGGGCCATATCTAACCAGCCTCGGCCGTGTACGCCCAGGACAGGTTAATCGCAAAGTGCACTCGGGGCGCGTTAGAGCGACCCGCATTGTCGCCGCTGGGCGCAGAGGATCGGACAGCGCGGCGTTCTCAGCTTAGCGCTTTTTTTGACAAACCGCCTGGAGGTGCTCTCGATGGCGGCAAGGCATTAAATCGACAATCCGAGGATCGGGTTCTTGCGCCTTACCGCCCCCGATGACTAGCCCCGTACGGGGTAGTAAACCGGCGGAGCTGGCGGTGGCGGGGCCGGAGCGTAGACCGGCGGCGGTGGCGGGGCTGGCTGCGGGGCGCACCCCGCGAGGAGCGCCGCGGGAACTACGACGGCAACGATCGCTGCATTACGCAACAGCCTGCGGCGGACCAATTTTTCGGCAACGTCCGACATGCGTTCCTCCAAGGTTGAGTCTCTCGTAGACAGTGAAATCTAAAAGCGATGATCAGCAAAGAGTCAACACGACAGACGTGTTCAGTGGGGCGGAGTGACACGCGTTTCGCGCGCGGTGGCACAAGATCGGCTTGTCCGGTGAGCACAGTCCTTCTGTACCAACGCCTCTAGAGACTATCGCGTATAGGTTTCCCCCAATCGCGAATTCGGGCCACGTTGCCCACCACCGTTATTTGATAGGCCGACCTCTGCTAAGGAAGGCGGTCAGCTGCGTACCCGTAAAGTGAGTGTTCACGCTTTCGATAATCGGCGGATTGACCGGCACGTCCGCCTGCCACACCACGATGAATTTGGCACCGGTGCCGCCCGTGTCGTCCTTGAACTCAATGAAAACATCTGTCGAGGCAAGGGGAGCCAGGGTCCGCGCCAGGTTATCCTCCTTCAACAGCTTGCCGTCGGTGTCGTAGTACCGCACCGTGTTCACCACGATGCTGTTATCGGGATCGAGGTTTCGTATTGACAGCATCGATGACAGAAGCAGCTTGGAGGCCTTGAGCCGGGAATCAACGTTTCCGTACCAGATACTCGAATAGACTGGGACGTAGACGGTTTGTCCGCGGCTGAGAGGCTCCCTTTCTTCCGCGGCGGCAGCACCTGTCATCAGCGTTAAAAGGACCGCGATGGAGCAAATGCCACGCCAGGCGTCGCCGCTTTTCCTCAAGCTCATCTGGGCTCCTTTCGATTTGAGGACACCTTATTTCAAACGCGGCGGACGTGCCGCGGCGCCGTGAGCCGCGGTGCTGTTCGAGGCGGTCAATCGGTCGCCGAAGCGGACGAGGAAGGGTGTCGCCAGCATCGAAATTGTGATCAACATGCTCGCCAGCGCGGTCAATTGGGTGGTCATCAAGCCTCCCGACTGCGCCGTGCTGAAGAGGATGAAGCCAAACTCGCCGCATTGAGCCAGGGCCAGCGACAGCCGAAGACCGTCCGCGAGGGGAAGGCGCAGACAAAATGCCAGCGCAAAGATAATCGAAAACTTGATTAATAGGATCACCGCCGTATGCAATAACAGAGGTGCCCAGGATTGAGCGACAACCTGCAAGTCGACCGAAAGCCCAATGCTGAGAAAGAACAAGGCCAGCAGGGTGCTCTTGACCGGCTCAACCGTCATCGCGATGCGATGACCAAATTCCGACATCGACAGCGTGGCGCCGAGCAGGAACGTACCGAGAGCCATCGACAGTCCGACCCTCTCGGAGGCGAGGGCGGCGGCCAAAACTCCAAGAAACGTCACACAGACAAAGGCCGACTTGTTCTGCTGGCGCGTGGCCAGGGCCAAGATGCGCGTCAATACAAAACGTCCGACAACGATGATCGCGGCCACGACGACGACCGCGCGCAGGCTCGCCCACACCCACGCGGAACTGCCCCCACCGCCGGTGCCTTGCTCGGTCAACAGCGACACTACCAGCAGGAACGGAACAATTGCCAGATCCTGGGCAAGCAATATGGCGAATGCCTTGCGTCCCCAGGACAGATGTAGTTCGTCACGATCCTGCAGGATCTGGACGACGACAATCGTCGAGGACAAGGCGAAGCCTAGACCGAGCACTACGGCGGTATCCCACCGGGTGAGAAACAGCCAAGCGTAAACACCGATAACTCCTGCCGAGATGGCAATCTGAGGCAGACCGAAGCTTATCGCGTCGCGACCCAAACTACTCAGCTGCGACGGCTTTATTTCGAGACCGATCAGAAACAGCAGCAGGATGACGCCGAGTTCCGCGAATTCGCGTAACGCCAGGACCGATTCGTCCGGCAGATCACGAATCGTGCCGACGAGCAGCCCCGCGACCAGGAAGGCGACGATCGACCCGATGCCGAGCCGGCCAAATATCAGGAGGCAGAGCGACACAAAGCCGAGAAGGCCGATCGCCGCAGCCAGAAAAGAGGAAACGTCGAAATGCGGCAACGGGATTTCTCCGCCAAGCGGGGGTGAACCTGAGCTACGAAGAAGCGCGGTTGATCCGCGTTCGTCGCAAGGGCGCCGGAGGGCGCCAAGGCCGTTCTATGCCCCCTCCATCCTCGTGGCTGTATTTTGTGCGGGATGCCGCATATGTCCGCATATGTGCGCACGGTTGTGCTGCAATGGCCTTGGTTAGGGACGCGGGTACGCGGGTGTTGCGTTGCGAGGCCGGCCGCGGCGTTTCAGAGCTGCCGCTGATGGTTCGGGTGCTACCGTGCGACGGTGACCGAGGCCGAGTTCCTTTGCGATTGCTGAGCGGCGCTCGGCGTAGGAGGGCGCGACGAGGGGGTGCGTCTCCTTCAAGCTCCAGCGGGCGCGGTAGTCTTCCGATGACAGGCCGTGCGCCGCGGTGAGATGACGGCGAAGCATCTTGCCGCGCCAACCGCAGTCGAGGCAGATAACGGCGTCGCGACTAAAGGATCGGTTTATCGCGACCGAGGATTTCAGCGCAGGCCCTTCCGCGGGCTGGCCCAGTTCAGCAAGAGATCGATGTACCGTCGCGATGAGATTGGGGAGGTCGGCTGGCACGACGCCGTTGTGGGCGACGTAGTTCCGAACGATCTGGGCAACCAGTAAGGGGTTGATCGTCTTAGTTTCAGGCATCCTCATCTCCCCTACTGGCCCGACTGTGCGACGGCCTTCACCATTTCGAGGAACTGACGGCGGACGGTCGGATCGGGTATCCGCGTATAAAGACGGACGAGTTCTATCGTCTCCAGCTGGTTCCCGCCGTGCCCTGTCCTCGGTACTCACCTTTATACTGGCTGATGGAAGATCGCCGAAGAAATTCGAGATCGGAACGCCGAGGATTTCGGCAATTTCCGACAGGCGGGAGGCGCTGACGCGGTTGCCACCATGCTCGTATTTTTGGAGCTGACAACAGAGCGATCCTATCGGTCCCCAAGGCAGATCTGTCGCCCATTACCCTCTGTTGAAAAAGTCCGATTTCGGCCGCCTCACTCCCTTGGCACGCAACAAATGAGCACCTCGGCTTTAAATGGCGCTCCGCATCATCGGGCGGCGGAATAGGCCGCGGCAAACGCCTGCTGTCCTTACTCCAGCAGGCGCCCGGCGATCGCGGCGACGACTCGACGTATCCCGCGCCGCTAAGCTACGCACACGCTCTGGACAAGCAGTGAGTGAGCGGCCTCGTAGAGCACCGTGCGCACGCCGGATTGAAAATGACCCGCGTAGCGAAAACCGGCCGATCGGCGCGGTACAGCACCAGCCGCGTTGACCCAGCCGCTATCCACCGGCAGCCGCCGCGACAACCAGCGTTGGCGCTCAAGGGTTACCTCAATCTCGGGCAAGCGGTTCGTCGTGGCCCCTCGCCGCTACGAAGCAGCCGTCGATGGCGAGAACGGCAAATAACCACGCGCGATGATAGCCAGTCTTTTGGTCGATATGAGAACCGCCGATTTCAGTCATTGGTGGCGCCTCCATCGAACCGCTGGAGTTGACTCTGAACGGGCGCGCTGAACTTGTTTTCAGCGGCCTCGCAGCGCTTCGGCGCCGGAGACGATCTCGATCAATTCCCTGGTGATGTTGGCCTGTCGGGTGCGGTTAAACGTAAGGGTCAGCCTGTCGATCATCTCACCGGCGTTGCGGGTCGCGTTGTCCATCGCGGTCATCCGCGCTCCCTCTTCGCTGGCCGCACTTTCGAGAAGCGCCATATGGACCTGCGCCGCGAGGTTGCGCGGCAACAGATCGGCGAGGATTTCCTCTTCGTCGGGTTCAAACTCATAGATCGCACCACCGTCGGTCGCCGGCGCATGGGTCGCCTCGGGCTGGGCGACGGGGATCAATTGTTGCACCGTGATGATCTGCGTCAGCACCGAGTGGAAGCGGTTGTAAACGATCGAGCAGACATCGAACTCGCTCGCCGCGAACATGACCAGGATGCGTTGCGAGATATCGCGCGCCTCCTCAAACGAGACCCCACGGCGGCCGACATCGGTGAGGCTGTCGACGATCAGTTTGGCATAGTCGCGGCGCAGCCCGTCGCGCCCCTTGCGGCCGATGGTGAAGATTTTCACCTCCTTGCCGGCGCCGGTCAGGGCGCGGATCTGCCGCCGCACCTCGCGCAGGATCGACGCGTTGAAGCCGCCGGCGAGGCCGCGATCGGAGGTGGCGACGACGAGCAAATGCGTCTGATCGCTGCCGGCGCCGGTAAGCAGCTTCGAGCCGCCGCTGTGGCCCGACATGCGCGAAGCGAGCGAGGCCAGCACCCGCTTCATCCGCTCGGCATAGGGACGCGCTGCCACCGCCCGTTGCTGCGCTCGGCGTAACTTCGAGGCTGCGACTATTTTCATAGCCGCGGTGATTTTCTGGGTCGAGCGCACGCTGCGGATACGGTTCCGCAGGTCTTTCATGCTAGGCATGGCTGCCTCTCTTGCGGAGCCTCACTTTTATTTATTTTCGTCGCGAGCAGCTCCGCAGCTTCGGGAACGATACGCGCCTGAGACCAAACGTTCTCGTCGATCCAAAATTCTAGCATCGATGCCCGCGCTCCGCCACGACCGGAACGGCCTCGGCTGAACCCGTCGGTCGCGACGAACGACCGTTGTGGATAAGCCTCGCCTCCCCCGCATCACGGTTGATTGGGACACCTCGCAAGCGGACGATTTCCGCACGAGAGGTGTGCCATGGACCATCAGGCGAAGGACATAGGAGCGCGGCCGAGCGCCGCGGAGCGAGCGCAAGGGTCTGGCGTAGCGGCGCTCGGCCGCGGTGGCAGGATGTCGCGACAGCGCAAGACTGCCGCAGTACTCCGGCTGTTGCGCGGCGAAGACCTTGAGACAGTTTCGCGCGAGCTCGGCGTTACGGCGGCGACGCTCACCGGCTGGCACGACGCCTTCCTGGCCGCCGGTGAAGCTGCCCTGACGACCCGTCCGGCCACGGGCGAAGAACTGGAGAGTGACCGGCTGAAGGCCAGGCTCGGGGCGGCGCTGATCGAGCGCGACTTGCTCAATGAGAAGATCGCTCTCCTGGAGGCCGACCGCCCTTTTGCTCGACGCAGGCGCAAGCCATGAGCCGCGTCATTTCGCCGGTCACCGACAAGCCGTATGGTCTGGCCGCGGTCTGCCGCGTCTGGCGGCTCGCCCGCTCAGGCGTTTATCGCCACCAGTCGACGCCGCCGGCGTGGCAGCGGCGCGGACCGCTCGGCGCGATGTCGGATGACGCGCTGGCCACGGCGATCCAGGAGGTGCTCGCCGCAAGCCCGTTCCATGGCGAGGGGCATCGCAAAGTCTGGGCGCGATTGCGTTATGCCGGGACCCGCACCTCGATGCGACGGGTGCTCCGGCTGATGCGCCAGAACAACCTGCTGGCACCGACGTGGGTTGGTTCACCGCGTGGGCCGCGCAACCATGACGGCACCATCATCCCCGACACGGTCGACGTGATGTGGGGCACCGACCTGACGACGACGATCACCGGCGAAGGCCAGGCGACGGTGTTCATCGCGGTTGATCATTGCTCTGCCGAATGTGTCGGCATCCATGCGCATCCGCAGGCCACTCGCTTCCAGGCCCTGGAGCCGATCCGCCAGGGCGTGCGCCAGCACTTCGGCGGATTTGCCAAGGCGATCGCCCGCGGTCTGGCCATGCGGCATGACCATGGATCGCAATACATGTCGCACCACTTCCAGACGGAGATCGCCTTCCTCGGCATCGAGAGTTCGCCCGCCTTCATCCGCGCGCCGGAAGGCAATGGCTGTGCCGAGCGGTTCATCCGCACGCTCAAGGAAAACCTGCTGTGGGTGCAGACCTTCGAGACTATCGAGGAGCTGCGCCAAGCCCTGCTCGAGTTCCGCCAGACCTACAACACCACTTGGCTGATCGAGCGGCACGGCTTCCTCACGCCAGCCCAATTCCGTCAGAAGCAGCTTCAAACTGCCGCCATCGCTGCGTAGGGTTCAATCCGGTGTCCCAAAAACCGCAGGCGGTACACGCCGGTTCTATCGCAGCCACAAGAACGACCGCTCCCGACCCCATTTCAGCCGGTTCATCCTTGCACTCGGCAGCGCGGTTGAACGCGTCGTCGCAAACGCCGCGCCCTCCAATCAAGTGCGGCCGGGCGCGCCTCTCCTCCGATTTCAGCAAACTCAAGATCGCCTTTGGCTTGCCGCCAGACCGGCCGTTACCAAACCTCCAGCCGACCTTGGAATGCCGACTGACCTCATCCCAATCGTGCGCCCGCCTCGACGCAGTCCGCTGGGGTCTGCTGCCGTATTAGGCGAATGACCCCAAAGCTCAGCTATTAAAAAGCGAGCGTTCCGCGAAGCTTCCGCCTAAGTGCCGGAGGAGTTGATGGTGCTGCTGGCGCCATGCGCCGATAGCGATCTGATGATGTGGCCAGTCAGCAAAGCGGTCGTTGTCACGAACACCAATCCGAGCCTTATTGAACCCGTTGCGCTTGGCGGCCAGCGATGACATCGGCAGAGCGCGCTTTACTGGGCTGCACCCTTGTTGCGGTAGGTGCCAGTCGCCCGATCTCTGTTACGACCGAGAGAAGAGATGAGGCGCTTGATGATCCGTATTTTGATAATCGCCAGCGCTTTGACGCTTGCGCTCAACACGCCAGCCACGGCCCAAAAAAAGTAACCGTCGAGCAAGCATTAACGCAATTGTATGGCCTATGCGAACGCGACTACACGCCCGCGTGTTTCAAATTGGGCTCGTCGTCGGAAGACTTCCGCCAAGGTAAGCGAATAAATTGTGCAGCGCCCATCCAGACTGGTTTTGGTGGGAGCGCTGGTAGCCGCTACTGGCGCCTTACTTTCGACCAGCGCGGCCGCGTTGGTCGGCCCCGGATGATTGCTTAACAAGGATCGCCCCTTCGGTCAGATGCGAGAGGTGACGACGGTGGAGGCGCGCCTTGGTCAGGGGACGCGACCGGCTCTGCAAGGCCGAGCATCGCAGCGTTTTGGCTTTCAACGGGTCAGCAGTAGCCGAATCTTCTTGCGACGCGCCTCACCGAGGCGGAAGGTTCGTCGTCTATAGACCGGGAATTCGCAGAGGGTCGGTGTGTTACGATGCCCTGCGCCATAGGGCTGATTGCGTTCAGGAACTCGGAGGAAGCTTTCGATCCCTGGTGTCCACAGCTTCGTCTCGACCGCCCAGGCCATCGTCGCGCGACCGCTCACTCCGGTCAGGGCGGTTGGTGCGACGCGGCGCTGCGCGGCGGATGTGTACGACTGTAAGGACGCAGCATCGATGACCCCTAGCATCCTTTCGGCTGGCCGTTTCATGCGGGTTCTGGCGAGCAGCCTGATGCTTAACGCGACTTTCCCGCTCGACGTACTGGCCCAGACGACCCCGGCCACCGCATCCAAGCCGGCCACCGGCCAGCCCTTCAACACGGAACAGCTCGACGCGCTGGTGGCGTCGATCGCGCTCTACCCCGACGAGCTGCTAACCCAAGTATTGATGGCCTCCACGTTCCCGCTCGAAGTTGTGGCAGCGGCACGCTGGGTGGAGGACCCGGCACACAAGTCACTGTCCGGCGATGCGTTGGTGAAGGCACTGGAAGCCGAGCCATGGGACCCGAGCGTGAAGTCCCTGGTGCCGTTCCCGGTGGTGCTGGCAACCTTGAACAGCAATCTGACCTGGTTGCAGCAGCTCGGTTATGCGTTCTCGACGCAACAGGCGGACGTGTTCGCGGCGGTGCAGCGCCTTCGCCGGCTGGCGCAGGCGAACGATAAGCTACAGTCATCGCCCCAGCAGGTTGTGAGCACACAGCAGGTGACGGTCGAGGCACCAGCGGGCAGCAGCCAACCCCCGGCACAGCAGGAGGTCATCGTCATCCAGCCGGCGCAGTCGGACACTGTCTACGTGCCGAGCTACGATCCGGCGGCGGTGTATGGCGAGTCATGGCCCGACCCGTCATATCCGCCGTACTACCCGGCCCAGCCGGCCGGCTACCCTTACGGCACCGCGCTGGCCACCGGACTGGCATTCGCCGCCGGGGCCGCAGTCGTGGGTGGGCTATCGGGCTGGGCGAATCCCGGGTGGGGGGGCGGTAACGCGAACGTCAACGTCAACCGATACAACAGCATCAACGCCAATCGGTCGCAGATCACATCGAACCGTTGGGGTGCGGGCGCTGGGAGTGCGCAGGCTGGCAATTTCGCCCGCGCGCCGGGCGGACCGGCGGGGCTTCCCGGCCGTTCGCAAGTCTCCGTACCGGGCAATGCGGTGCGGCCTCCGACACGCGCGGGTGGCGTGGGTGGCGTGGGTGGCGTCGGCGGTGCTGGTCGCGCGGGTGGCGTGGGTGGCGTCGGCGGCGCTGGTCGGGCGGGTGGCGCTGGTGGTGTGGGTGGCGTCGGCGGTGCTGGTCGGGCGGGTGGCGTGGGTGGTGTCGGCGGTGCTGGTCGACCGGGTGGCGCTGGCGGCGTGGGTGGCGTCGGCGGTGCTGGTCGACCAGGCGGTGTCGGGGGTGCCGGCGGGCCGACCCAGCGGGCGGCTGGCGGAGGCCAGCGCGCCACTGGCGCGCAGCGTCCGGGCGGTGCATTTGGTGATATGAACAGCAACCGCCGGCAGGCCAATCAATCCGGGCAGCGGGGTGCGCAGAGCCGTTCCGTGGGGCAGCAGCGCGCCGCCGGTGGCGCCCGCGGCGGTGGTGGCGGCGCTCGCGGCGGTGGTGGCGGCGCTCGCGGCGGTGGTGGACGTGGCGGTGGCGGACGGCGTTAGGAGGTTTCCGTGCAAACGCTGAAATCCTGGCCGTGGTCAATCCTGGCTGCGATCCTCTGGTTTACAGTGGCGCAGGCGGCACCCGCGGGCGCGCCCGAGCCTCAGCGCGATTTTGCTTCCGCCGAGGAAGCGGTGAGTGCGTTCGTGGCAGCCGTGCGCGATCACCAGGAAGCCGACTTGCGCGCTATCCTGGGACCGGAGGGCGACCGCGTTATCAACTCCGGGGACCGCTATGCCGATCGCGAACTCCAGCAGCGCTTCGTTGCTCTCTACGATGAGAAGCACACGATCGACCAAACGAGCCCTGGACACGCCGAGTTGGATGTCGGCCCGAATGACTGGCCGATGCCCATCCCTCTGGTCGAAAACAACGGACGCTGGACTTTCGACACCAAGGCGGGTGCGCAGACAGTCATCGATCGCCGCATCGGGCGCAACGAGCTATCAGCGATCCGTACGCTGCTCGCCTGCGCCGATGCGCAACATGATTATTTCGAGCGTGCCAAGCAGACAAGCGGCAACGGCGAGTATGCAGTACGCCTGCTCAGCACGCCCGGCCGTCGCGACGGCCTATACTGGCAGGCCGCCGAGGGCGAGGTCGAAAGCCCGTTGGGGCCGCTGGTCGATGCGGCTCAGGACGCGGGCTACCCCGGCGAACTGGTCGGCGGCAAACCAATTCCTTACGAAGGCTACTATTTCCGCATCCTCAAAGCGCAAGGTCCCGATGGGAATGGCGGGGCCAGGAACTACGTGCGCTCAGGTCGCATGACCGGCGGCTTTGCATTGATCGCCTGGCCAGCGGTGTTCGAGTTCGAGCGGCATCACGACATTCATCGTCGGCCCGGATGGCGATGTATATCAGAAGGATCTGGGACCCGAGACGGCTAACGCTGCCGCCGCAATGACGACGTTCGATCCAGACCTTACCTGGTCACGCGTCGCAATGACCAACGAGTGACATCCCGCCCGCACTCAGTTCCTGCAACGGCCGGTCTCGGCTTGTGCGAGCCCAGTATCGACAAAATTCGCACGTAACGATCCATCAATGCTGCGGAGCCTCGAAATGGCAAAAGACAAGCGGAAGAAAGACGAGGCGGCTGAGGCAGCCGGTGCGCCCGGCAAGATGACCGGCAAGCAATTCGAGAAGGAGCTTGCCAAACTTCAGGTCGAACTTACCCGCCTGCAGACCTGGGTCAAAGCCGCGGGGGCTCGCGTCATCGTGATCTTCGAGGGCCGGGACACGGCGGGCAAGGGCGGCGTCATCAGCCGGATCACCGCTCGCACGAGCCCACGCGTCTACCGGCACGTAGCATTGCCCGCGCCCTCCGACCGCGAGAAAACTCAAGTCTACATGCAGCGCTATTTTGCGCACTTTCCGGCGGCGGGCGAGATCATTCTCTTTGACCGCTCTTGGTACAACCGGGCCGGGGTCGAGCGGGTCATGGGCTTCTGCACCGACAGGCAATACGAGCATTTCCTGGCGATGGCGCCCGTCTTCGAGCGGGAGATGGTCGTCGAGAACGGCATCATGCTGCGCAAATACTTTCTCGATGTCAGCCAGGACGAGCAACGGCGCCGGTTCGAGGCGAGGATTACCGACCCGATGAAGCACTGGAAGCTGAGCCCGATGGACACCGAGTCGGTGCGGCGCTGGTGGGACTACACCGCGGCCTACCAACGCATGATCGAGGCCACCCACACTTCAGAGGCGCCTTGGTACATCGTTCCGGCGGACGACAAGCGATGTGCCCGGCTGAACTTAATCCGCCACCTGCTCGATAGCATCCCCTACAAAAAGGTCAACGAGGACTTGCCGAAGATCCCCAAAGCGCAGCCGCGACCGAAGGGCGCTGTTGAAGGCTTGGGTGCAGGCCGGGCGATCCCCAGTCACTACTGACGAGGGCCAGTCGGCTTACGAACAGCCGGGGCCGGAAGTGCCCCCTGGACGGCCCTTGCCGGCGTCAACGAACAACGGCAAGGTCGGATGGGGGCTGAAGCCGGTTCAGTAGGAACCGCAAATGCAAAATCCGATCGGTTGGATACGATGGCTGCCGGGGTTGCTGGCGATACGCCAATATCAGGTGGCGTGGCTGCCGCACGACATCATCGCCGGGCTGGTGCTATCGACGATGCTGGTACCAGTGGGTATGGCCTACGCGGTGGCGTCAGGCGTGCCGGGAATTTACGGCCTCTACGCAACGATCGTACCGCTGCTGGCCTACGCAGTATTTGGCCCGAGCCGGATCCTGGTATTGGGACCGGATTCATCGCTGGCCGCCGTTATCCTCGGCGTCGTTCTGCCATTGTCTGCTGGTGACCCCCATCGTGCGGTGGCCCTGGCTGGAATGATGGCGGTCGTCTCGGGGATTGTCTGTATTTTGGCTGGGGTCGCGCGGTTGGGCTTTATCACCGAACTGCTCTCGAAGCCGATCCGCTATGGCTATATGAACGGCATTGCGCTGACCGTGCTGATCAGCCAATTGCCCAAGCTGTTCGGCTTCTCGATTGAGAGCGATGGTCCGCTGCGCAACATATGGGCCATCGTCGAAGCACTCGTCGGCGGTAAAACGAACTGGGTGGCATTTGCCATTGGCGCCGGCAGCCTTGCGGTGATCCTGGCGCTGAAAAGCAGCAAGCGGATACCGGGCATCCTGGTCGCCGTAGCCGGTGCGACCGTCATCGTCGGCGCTTTGGACCTGGGAGCACGGGCCGGCGTGTCGGTGCTCGGCCCACTGCCGCAGGGGCTGCCTGCATTCACCATTCCCTGGATTTCCTCGACCGATATCGTTGCGGTTCTGATTGGCGGAGGCGCCGTCGCCCTGGTTTCATTCGCTGATACGAGCGTGCTCTCCCGCGCCTATGCTGCGCGGACCCGTCAGCACGTCGATCCTAATCAGGAGATGGTGGGGCTGGGAGCCGCCAACCTGGCCGCCGGGTTCTTTCAAGGTTTTCCAATCAGCAGCAGTTCGTCGCGAACCCCGGTGGCGGAATCCGCAGGGGCTCATACGCAACTGACGGGTGTCGTCGGCGCGCTTGTCGTCGCTCTGCTGCTGCTGATGGCGCCTAATCTGCTCCAGCATTTGCCCACCGCTGCACTGGCCGCCGTCGTTATCGCCTCGGCCATTGGTCTTTTCGAGGTCACCGACCTTATCCGCATCTACCGCATCCAGCGTTGGGAGTTCTGGCTCTCGATTGTCTGCTTCGTAGGGGTGGCCGTATTTGGTGCTATCCCAGGCATCGCCGTGGCGGTCGTAATTGCCGTCATCGAATTCCTCTGGGACGGTTGGCGTCCGCATTCTGCCGTGCTGGGTCGCGCCGAGGGTGTCGAGGGCTACCACGACATCACCCGCTATCCCGACGCCCGCCAGGAACCCGGTCTGGTGCTTTTTCGTTGGGATGCGCCGCTATTCTTCGCGAATGCCGAACTGTTCAAGGAGCGCGTGCTAGATGCGGCAGCGAATTCGCCCACTCCGGTGCGCTGGCTCGTCGTTGCGGCAGAACCGGTCACCAGCGTCGATGTAACAGCGGCTGATGTCCTCGCCGAGTTGCATCAAGCTTTAGACGACGCCGGCATCGCGTTGCGGTTCGCCGAACTCAAGGACCCGGTGAAAGACAAGCTTCGACGCTTCGGGCTCTTGGTCCAGCTCGGAGAAGAATGTTTCTTCCCCACTATAGAAGTAGCTGTCGACAATTACCTTCGACTCTCGCCAGCGCAGACCGATATCGTCCAATTACGACCTTAAATTTGGACCGGCGACTAAAAAAGAGTCTCAAGACGGGCAACACGGCAGCCGCTAACGTGCGATTGACAGCGGACACTCATCGCAAACCGCGCGCTGGGGCTAGCGGGATGCACCCGCGCGGTCGATGCTCCGGTGTGCCGAGGCGATGATCTCGTCTCGCTGAGCCCCGATGAGCTGCTGGAGTATCACCATCAGCGCAGCGGAGGTCATCCCCAGCATGATGACACCATTGATGGCTTCGAGCGGGCCGAGCAACTTTCGGTTCTTGCTCATGACCACATCGCCGTAACCGAGCGAGGAGAAATTGACCGCCGAATGGTAGATGGCCTCGTACAGCTCGTTGATTTCTCCCAGGCAGAGGAACAGGGCTCCCCACAAGGTGATCTGAATAAAGTTTGCAGCCAGCATGGCCAGCATGGCGACGATGAGGGGCCGGATACTCGCGATAAATTTGTGCGATGCGGCCGTGTTGGAGGACTGCCGTACGTAATAGCGGACGCTCCAGAACGCGACCGCCGCTTGCACGACAAGGCACGCCAGCATCACGGAAAAGCCGACCAAGAGGTTGAGGAGTATCATGGCGTTTTCCTCAATTAGCCCGTGTCGGAAGACAGCCCGGGTCGTCTCGAATTACGCCAGCGTTCGAGTACCCAGACCGTTCCCCAAGCGTAGAGCGCGACAGCGACGAACAGCGCGGTGCGGACCGCTGAGGCCTGGAGGACGCTCTTGCCGCTTGCGCTATCTTCGATCGCCGGGCCGAGCAGGATCAGCATCGTGATCAGCGCGTTGCTCCAGAAGGAAGGCCGGAATGATGTCGATCGGGTACGGAAGATGCCGCTGCCGGTCCATAGCGCGGCGCCCATCATCCACAAGGCCAACATCCACAGGCTGGGGTGGAGCGACAGACCCAGCCACACGACGGCGGCAACGAGTGCACCCATCAGGGTTGATCCGATCAGTTCGCTGCCGGCAAAGCGGGCCTCGACCTCCCCGGCCTGCTGGCTCAGTGCCACCGTCTTCATGATTGCCGCGACGTAGAACGAGGGGTTGGTGAGGGCCAATACGAAGACCGGCATTACGATCGCCGTGGCCCTCAAGGCGGTCCAGCGGGCTGCCTCGTGACTGGCGACAGCCGAGGCTGGGCGATTTGCGGCGGGGGCTGGCGGATCGGGAAACAAGGCGTTCGAAACGCCGCTGACCAGCGCTCCCGTGAGGATGCCAACGGCCAGCGTCGTGCTCAGCTTGCCGACGATTGCCTGATCGGCCACACCGGCCACCGGGATCAGGGCAAATGAAATAACCAGCACCATCGTCAGCGGATTAGCGCGGAGCTGACCGAAAAAGAAGATGCCGTAAAGTATTGTCCCGGTAATGAGGATGCCGCTCCACGCGTAGTGTTCCAGCAGCGGAACCATCAACACGCCGGAGGCAATCAAAGTCGCAAGGATCGCGGCGATGACCAACCCTTTGGTCAAGGGCAGCGGTGGCCCTGGTTTGCACAGCACGAGGACCGACATAAGGCAGACGACGAAGGGTATCGGCAATGCAAAGCCGTAGGCGATCAGGACGGCCAGTCCAAGACCGAGGGTCAGTCGCAAAACAGCTTTGTCTGCACGGTTCATCGCCAGCAGCATTCAATAGAGGTAGGACAACCAGCTCTTCAGACGGATGTAGGCGGCGCCGAGCGTGTTCATCACGACGTTGTCGCCGGTGAACACCATCACCTCGGCCTGGCCGCCGATGCGGGCCTTGCGCAAGCGCTCGGCATCGGAGGGGTCGAACGCGATCGCCACCGGGAAGCGCTGCGCCTGGCGCAGCCAGTCGCGGCTGTTCTGGATCGTCGGCAGTGTGCCAGGGGGCGCCGGCTGACCTGAGCTGACACCATTGCCGACGCTTCGTACTCTGCCCTTCAGCACTTTGCCGGGCAGCACGTCGAGGACGATCGCCACCTCGTCGCCGACCTCGATGTTGCCCAGGTTGTTCTCGGTCATGTCGGCATCGATCCACTGATCATGGATCGTGATCAGGGTCATTGCCGGTGCGCCAGCCTGGGCGAAATGGCCAACGTCGGTACGCAGGTCGGTCACCAGACCGCGGGCGGGGGCAACCACCTTCGTGCGCGCCAGATCCAGCTCGGCCTTCTCGATCGCCGAACGCGCGCTGCGCAACTGGGCATTGTCGTCACCAGCATCGCCGGCGGCTTCCTGGGCCTTGCGCAGGTCGGCCTCGGAGGCCTGCTCCTTGCTGTGCGCCTCGATCCGGGTCGCCTGCGCGATCTCCAGCCGGCGTACCGAGATGGCACCGCGGTCCTCGGCGTACAACGCTTCCTGACGCGTCGCGTCCTTGTCGGCCTTGACGCGATTGGCCTGTGCAGCCTGCAACGAGGCGCGCGCTGCTTCCACGGTGGCCACCGAGGCATTGACCGAGTGGCGGATGGACTCGTAGTCGGAGCGGCTGCGCTGCAAGGCGATCTGGTACTGGGCGGGGTCGATTTCGAACAGCGCTTGTCCGCGCTCGACGTCATCGTTGTTCTTGACGTGCACCGCCAGCACCTTGCCCGCCACTTCCGCTGCCACGGGCACGACGAAGGCCTGCACCCGGGCCTGCGAGCTGTACGGGGTCAGACGGTCGGCAGCAAAATACCAGAGCAGGCTGCCAAAGATCAGCACCAGCAAAATGACCGTACCGATCCGGGTTCCCTTCCCAGACTTCGGCGTGACTGGATCAGCGCCAACGGCGGCTGCCGCCTGGTTCTGGGCTAGTTGCTCGCTCATGGCTGACCCTGGTGCGGCCCGGCGGCGGGCGGTGGCAGTGGCGCCGCAAGCATCTCCTGCCAGTCGCTAGGCTTGCCCATCGTTGCGCGGGGTGCGTCGTCCACCAGAGGACGGCCGCGGCCCTGTTGCCAACCCCCGCCCATCGCCTTGTACAAGGAGATCAGGCTCAACGTTACGTTGCTCAGAGTGCTTACGAGAAGCTCCTGCTGGCTGAATAGCGTGCGTTGCGTGTCGAGGACGCGCTGGAAGTCGGACAGGCCTTCCTGGTACTGAATGTTGGCGATCGCCAACGAGCGCTGCGCGGCCTTGACGGCATCCTTCAGAATCGGGATCTGCGCGCGGGTTGTCGCAAAGCCCACCGCCGCATCATCGACCTCGCGCGCTGCCTTCAATATCGCCGCCTGATACTGCTCGTAGAGTTGCTGGAAGCGTGCGTCCTGCACCAGCACCGCGCCGGTCAGGCTGCCATGATCGAAGACGTTCCAGACGAGACTGGGACCGATGCCATAGGCCAGGGTCCGAGGCGATCCGGCAAGTGAGGTGGCGGACAGGCCGAGCGAGCCGAGCAAGGTGATCGAGGGGTAGAAATCAGCCTCCTTCACCCCGATCTGCGCCGACTGCGCCGCCAACTGCATCTCGACTGCGCGGACGTCGGGGCGGCGACGCAGCAGGTCTGCCGGCAGGTCGACGATAACCCCGAGTTCAGCCTGAGGGATCGTGTCCTTGCCCGCGGCGATCTCGGGCAGTGGCCCGGGGGGCCGGTCGAGCAACACGCCGAGTGCGTTCTGGGTCTGGCGAAGGGCGCCCTCGAGTTGCGGAATGGTTGCCAGGGTTCCGAGGTATTGGGCCTTGGCCTGTTGTACGTCCAATTCGGATTCGTTGCCGTGCTTGAACACCCGCTCGGTGATCTCCAGGCTGCGCTTCTGCAGCGCAGCGTTTTCATGGGCAATCTTCAGCTGCAATTCAGTGGCGCGGATCGTGCAATAGGTGTTGGCGACCTGTGCCGCCATCAGCACCTGCAGATCGTCATATTGCGCGATGCTGGCAAAATAGCTGGCGTCCGCAGCTTCGATGCCACGGCGGAATTTGCCCCAGAAATCGATTTCCCAGCCGAAGCCCAAACCCGCGTTGTAGGCCGTGAAGGCGATATGCCGCCCCTCCGACATATCCTCCCCGATGCCGAAAGGGCCGTTGCTGAGGGAAACGTTCCCCCCGGACGACCGCACCTCGCCGGTGCGCAGGACACTGCCGGTCACCTGCTGCTGCTGCGGGTAGAGCAGGCTACCTGCAATCATCAGCTGCGCACGCGACTCCAGGATGCGCATCCCCGCGGTACGCACGTCGCGATTGATGCGCTGGGCTTCGCCGACCATGCGCTCCAGCACGGGGTCATGGAAATTTCGCCACCACTCCTCGATTTGCGCTTTCGGTTTGCCGCGCCCCTCGGCCGTCAGCGAAGCGAGCGAGCCACTCGACCAGCCGGCGAGCCACGCCACCTCAGGGCGCTGGAAGTCCGGCCCCACTTCGGCGCAGCCGCCGAGCAGCAGCGCGGCGGCGAGGGCGAACTGGCGCGCTCCGAGCGCGCCGGTGAAACGCCGCCGCATCCGGCTCAGGTCGTCGAAGGACTACCGCCTGCGGCTGCTTGCTGCGCCCGCTCCGGGTTGTCAGCCACCCAGCGCATAAATATCTGGTATCCCAGCGCAAGCACCGTTGCGCCGATGAACATGCCGAGAATGCCGCCGGTCGCCATGCCGCCGAGCGCGCCGATCAGGATCACCGGCATCGGTGCATCGACGCCGCGGCCGAGCATCAGCGGTTTCAACACGTTGTCGGCCAAGCCGCCGACGAACAGCACCACCGTGTAGACGACGGCGGGGACGGTGTCGTAGTCGCCGCTCGCCCAAATCCAGACGATTACCGGCAGCGTGACGAGCAGCGCCGGTAGCTGGGCAACGCCGAACATGAGAACGACCACTGCCAGCACGCCGGCGAACGGGACGCCGGCGATCATCAGCGACACACCAATGATCAGCGCCTGGATACACGCGATGCCGATGACCCCGGAGGCGACCGCCCGGATGGTATCGGTGGACAGCTTGGCAAACTCCTGGCCACGCGCGATGCCGAAAATACGTTCGAAGATATCCTTCATCGCCCGCGTGCCCGGGTCGCCGTAGGCCATCATGATGCCGGCGATGACGAAAGAGGCCAGGAACAGCAGTAAGCCGCCTCCCAGCCCGGCGACGATGCCCAAGGCCTTGGTCGCCAGCTCGCTGAGCTTGGGTTGCATGCTCCTGACCAGTCCCGGCAGATCGTCGTGCGCCTGCGACCATATCGCATGAGCCTTCTTGCCGACGATCGGCCAGGCGGCAATCTTTTCGGACGGCGCCGGAATCTGGAGCGTGTTGTCGCGCACGCTCTGGACCAGGTCCTGGATCGAATCGCCGAACTGGCTGGCCAGCATGATGGTCGGCGTGACGATCACGCCGATCGCAACCAGGACGACAAGGGTCGCGGCGAGCCCCTGCTTACCGCCAATCCGGGTGGCCAGCATTTGGTGGAGCGGGTAGAGCGTGATCGTCAGGATCAGCGCCCATAGCATCATCGTCAGGAACGGTGAGAAGATGAGGTAGCACAGCAGCACAAGCGCCAACACCAGCCCCACCCGGATGAAAACATCCAGCAGGCGGCGCGATAGGCGGTCTTCCAGTTCGTAATCAGTTTCGTATGGTGCGTTCATGCGCGGCGCCCCTTTCTGAACAACACCAATAAGTTATTTCCCCCGACATGCTTTCGCCGCGCTATGAGCGCGCGGGTGTCGCCGCCTGAATGCCGGCCAGGGCTTCCTGCAAGGCCGCTTCCTTCGTGTGATCTAGGGATGTTTGCAGGACAGTGCCGCCTTCACCTCTCAGACCCTCGAGAACTTTATCGGCGGTGACCTTGCGGATGAGCAAGAACAGCGCCGCAGTCCCAGGTTGGATTGCCGCCGCCACGTCTTTCATCCATTTGTCATTGATGCCAATGTCGGTCAGTTTACCCCCGAGCGCACCGGATGCCGCTCCGATAGCAGCGCCCGCGACTGGCATCAAAAAGATCAGTCCAATCAAAGAACCCCAGAAAGCTCCTGAAACTGCGCCCGCCGCCGTGGTATTGAGTAGCTGGTTTAGCTTGATATGACCTTGATTGTCTTTAACAGCTATTACGGCATCTCCCAACTCTATAAGATATTCCTTCTGCATGGCCAAAAGCTTTTGGCGAACCTCTTCCGCTTTCGCTTCGCTTGGAAAGGCGATTACAACGAGTTCGGCCATGGTTTCCGCTCCTTTAAGTACGCCAACGCCGCGCCACAGACACACAGTGGGGACCTAAAGTGACCTCGTCCTTCATCTGAATCAATCAAGAGCTTTTTACCTTCTAATTCTGATCACACTCGCGGTAGGCCTACCAAGGCGATCGGGTTCGCGTGCTGTACGTCGCCCGGCCCCTCGCGGACTGCTGCTGCGCCCATTCTCCGGCATGGTGTTCCTGGTCGTCATCTTAAGCCGTATCAACTGAATGGGGGGCGGAACAGGATCGTGTAGTCGAGGATGATGCGGAATTCCGATTGAGGATTTCGAGCATTGCCTGACTGCCAGAGATCAGAATATTGAGTTTTCAAGCGGAAACCTTGGAGCGGGCCGGAGGTCGGGCGGTATTGCAGCCAAAGATCAAGCTCATTTCGTTCGGGAATTCGTGCTCCCGTTCCCGGGACCATAGCGCCCCACCCCTGTGTGTCCCAGACGCCAGCGCTGAGGCCGGAAAGACCGTATTCCTTGAACGCATAGCCGAAATCATAGGCCACGCTCCCGCCGAAGGCTTTTTCACCGGCATTGTCGAAAGATGCCTGCTGCATGTCGGTGTAGTTCGGCTTGGAGCCGTACGGCGAAAAGATCTTGGAGCCGTCGCCGGTGGCCGAGCCGGCGACGAACAGCGTAAACCCGGCATACGCCATCTGAACTTTGGCCGAAGCTTGAAATGTGTGGAACGAGCCTCCCGTGAGCAGCTCCTCGCCGAGACTCTGCTGATCGATGATGTTGGCGCCGACGACCCAGTTCGGCCGATCTTGCGGCAGCTTGAAGTCATACTCGGCCTGGAGAAACGCCGTGTTGGCGAAATCCGGCACGGCATAATCCATGAAAACGGTCGAGAGCTGGGGAAACGGCTGGTATCTGAACATCCCGAACGGTGCGCCGCGGTCGGCGGTATTGCCGCCCGCGATCGCGTTGGACATCGAGATGAAATTGTTCGAATCCCGTTGCTTGATAGTAGTCAGGTAGCCGACAACATAGTCATAGCTGCGGTCCTTATCGGGAAGCGTGTCGAGTGTGAGGCCTTCAAACGTGTTTGGGACCATGCGGTTGTCTTGCGCGTTGATAAGCGGCGTGTTCACCAGCTGCCGTCCGACGCGAAATTCCTGGTCTGTGATCTGGGCCCGGGCATAAGCCTGCCCGAAGACGTTCAGCGCATTCTGATTAGGGGTCAGCAGTTTCGTCCCGCTCTCGTCGCTCGGGCCGAAGAGAGGCTGCGACGTATAGAAGGCTGCTTGAAGGCCGAAAATATCGGCCAGAAGGCCCGAACGGTAGACGATCCAGCCGCCGGCCGCCCAGGCATTCGATTTCGACCCGTTGGAATTGTCGCGCGACAGGTCGTACGTGCGCCCGACCACCTGGATGAGCGTGTCACGAAAGAAGGCCGGGGTGTCGGCCGGAAAATCCCAATAGATCTCCCTCATATTGGGCTGGATCGGTAATTTGTTGAGCGTCCAGTTTTGACGCTCGTTGTCCGCGATCTCATCGCGGTCGGGTGGCAACAATTCCGAATAGGAAGCGCCCTGCGATGTCGGAAGGTTCGTGGAAGGCGGTTTCTCCGCCGTCTGGCCGACGGTCGTGAGGGCCGGTCCCGGTGCCAGTGTTATCGCCGGAGATGGTTGCGTTGTCTGACCCGCAGCGGGCGACTGGGCGTGGGATTGCCCAGACATCCCGAAGCACCCGACTGCCGCCAGGAACGACGCCAGCGCCAATGCTTGCCCGCCGCGCAATGTTTGGACCGACCCGGTATCCATGACTCCCCCACTTCGGCCAATGTCGTGTACGCAGGGTCCTCAATCGAGGTTGGTTCGCGCACCGTTTGTTTATCCGTTGATAAGCATCACGAGCATCATGCCCCACAGGACCAACACCGCCGATGACGCTGTAACCGCGTCGATAGTGGACGGGTAACCAAACGGTTCGCGCTGATTGTATGGCTTGCATCGTATTCAGCGGAGCCAAGTCCCTTAAACACCATGCCCGGCCGAGAAAACCCTTCAGATCATCGAACATTGCGGAGGCGGCGAACGACCTGATTGCAGCCCCTGTCGTAGCGCCGGATCTCGGTTATGGTCGGGCCGACGAATCAGTGGTCGCGGATGCGCTCGTGCTATCGTTGTGAACTCCGATCGGCAGCGGCAGGTATGGGAAGAGCCGCAGTTCCAGATTGGTGCCGGTCAGCACATCGATCTCGAGGCCCGGCTCCAGATGGATCGGGTGATTGGGGATCTGCGATGCGGCAGGGTGGTGATCCTCAAGAGCCAGTTCGTGCCCAGACGAATCTTTGATGCGTCCGCGCGACTGAACAGGTGGCCTTAAGTTTGAGCGACGACCTACCAACCGGCCATTCACCCTGGGCACCGACAGGGCGTGCCAACTCACTCAACCCACGCGACCAAAGCGATTGTGATCAGCGCACATGGGGACCACCGTCCTGCAGGCACTGTTTGCGCAGCCGCTCCATCGCCCGGGCGTCGCAGCCGTCAAGGGCACATTGCTTCTGCAGGGCACGAAGTTGCTTGCAAGACGCCGGCTCGGGCTCGTCGGCGGCAGGCGGTATCGTGATCAGGCTCCCAAAAAGCAGCAGGAGCATAGGAATGATATTCCGGCTAGCGACCCTGTAGTCGCCCTCGCCAACGGGATCGAGCCGCAATTGATCGTGATCCTCTCGGACATCAACATACCAAGGATGGACGGCTTGCAGCTGCTTGGCGAGATTAAGCAGCGGTTCCGCGACATCCCGGTGATGATGGTGACCGCTTATGGCGACGACGAGCGCCGACGTCGTGCTGGTGACCTCGGTGCCTGCGAGTTCCCCGCCAAGCCGGTCGATTTCGACGCGCTCAAAGCGCAGCTGCGCCAATTGTCTACCGCCGCTGGTTGAACAAGCCCGCCCGATCGATCGACCGCTTATCTAGGGAATCCAGACGCTCACGTTTCCTTGTTCTGGGAACGCAATGGTTGTAGCGTTCGGTAACCGTGATAACGATAAGTGGAGGGAGGCGTGAGATGTCAGTAATTGGCTGGATCGTTCTCGGCCTGATCGCCGGCTTTATCGGCAGTAAAATCGTCAATCGCCAGGGCTCGGGTATCATCCTGGACATCGTCCTTGGGGTAGTTGGCGCGCTTGTTGGCGGCTATCTGTTTGAGCTTGCCGGCCATGCCGGTGTGACCGGCTTCAATCTATACAGCATGTTTGTCGCCATCATCGGAGCTGTAGTTGTGCTCGTCGTGTACCATTTTATCCGACGAGCGATTGCGTAACGGCGCATCTACTTCGCAGGGAGGATCGTGACCATGAGAACTCTGGCAATCGGCTTCATCGGAGCAGCGCTGACGCTGGCTTTCGCAGCGCCAAGCTGGGCGCAGGGGCCGACGATGAACGCGCCCTCGTTGACTGTGGCAGGTAAGGATACCTGCGCGACCCGTCATCGCACCTACAAGACCCACCGCACCCATGGAGGCTCTGGGGCTTCGAGCGATAACTCTGCCAACATGCTTAACGCCCAAGAGCTTTCCCGCCTCCAGGGAGGCGCCCCGGCGGCCCCGGCTCCGATGCCGCCGGGTCGGTAACAACCCGACAAGCGGTGCGGCCGGGCCGTTTTACAAATAGGCCGCATGCTTCAGACCGTTAAGCACGAGGGGCCGCTCGGCCCCCTTGTTGCGTCGATCGAGGTTCTCGGATTATCCTGATGGCTGTCCAAAGTGGCTGTAACTGCCTTAGCGGTCGGGCTAACGCTCGACCGCTCTTTTTAATGTTCACGAGGGTCAAAGGCCAGCCGCACCGGTCCGCAAACGCTCGCGTTAGATACGGTCTGCCGTCGCTTCCAAATCGTCGGCAGTACGTAGCCGAGCATCCCAGATGTTCAAATTGCCTGGGCGTTTGGCGTATTGGCGATACCAAGCCGCCAACTCGCGCATTGCCGGGTCGTTCCATCGCAGCCCCACTGCTTGATATCGGTATCTTGGACTTTCCGTCGCCGGTTTTCGGAATTCGCGATCCATAAAGCAGCTATCACTGCTGCGGTGGAAGCGAACGCCGACGCCCATTGACCTATTGCGCCTCTCAAGTCTGTTGTTACAACACTCATCGGACGTAGCTCCATCAATCGCTATCACGCCCGCTGTAAATCTGAATTCCGTCGCACCGCCCGTTCGGTGGAAGCCTACGCCTGCACCCCGGTCGGCGGAAGCGAGCGTTGCCGGGCCCATTACCGCCGGCACGCGCTCTATGGGCACCGGGTTCGACGCCAGCATGCCGAGCAGCGCGCCCCGGCGGCAAGGTTGTAATCGTTGAGGTAACGCTCGCACCGCAAGCGACGCTTTAGATCGATGATGCGCATTGCTGGGCAGGCGTTAGAGGGTGCCCGCGGCGGCACGCGAAGCCTAGACTAGAAGCGTCGTGGCGGGCCCCCCCAACGCTAGTTGTGGAGCCTCAATAGACTGAGGCCGAGGCGCTTGAGCACCCGGCTGACCGTGGCCGGCGAGAGGCCGACCTCCTGGGCGATCTGCTTGCCGATCCAGCGCCGACAGCGCAGCACCTCGATCTGCGAGGCGGTCTCGTCAGGCGTTGGCCGGTATAGCCGATGCGGCCGCGAGGAGCCGCTCGGCCAAGCCGGAAGCACCCTCGGCGGCAAAGCGGTCGACCCACTTGCGCACCGTCTTGGCGCTCACCCCCATGGCGGTGGCCACCACCATGGGCACCTGGCCCTCAAAACCAGCACCCGGCGCACCAGCTCGGCTCGACTGTGCGGCGTCAGGCGCGCATTCTTGTGGACGTTCATTCGGAGGCCGATGCCGAGGCCGGCGACCCGACGAAAGTTGCCGTTCGGCGGTTGCTCGAAGACCGGACGGAACCGGCCCGGAGCGGCAAAGCGGACTGCCGCCATCAGCGTGAATAGGCCGAACAACGCGGTCATGAAGCTGCCGCGCAGATGCGGCGCCGCCAGCTGTGCGGCGACCACGCCGATCGCGACGCCCGGCCCCCATTCGCGCAGAAAGGCGAAATCGGTATTGCCGGCGCGCCAGTGGCCGATCGACGAGGTAAGCGCGGCGGGAAGGATTGCCGCCAGCGAGGTGGCAACCGCCACATGCGCTGCCTGATCAGCCGGGGCACCGGCGCTGATCAGGCCGTAGTTATATGACCGGCACAATCACGATGCCGCCGCCGATACCGATCAGTCCGGCGAGCAGCCCCGCGCCGACGCCGGATAGTAACCCAAGGCAGACCAGCCAGAGCATCGGCGCACCCGAGAGGCTTGATTTCAACGGTAGGTTCGTCGCCAGTCCGCGATGGGCGACAGCACGGATCGCCGCAGCTCAGAAGGACAGCCAGGGCGCGATGTCGAACCGGTCAATGCGCGTGATCCCGGCAAGCTCCCAGGCTGGCAGATACGCCTGTCGGCTTACCGGACCCGAGGTGGCGAATCCCCTCACCCATTTGGCGAGAACATGCGCGATCTGATGCCGCATCGTTTGCAAACCTTGCGCCGCGGTGGTTGCGAGAGCCGTCATAATTCCCTCCTGCGAATCCGCAAACCCTGTTCTCGGAACCGCTTGCCGGGGAACTGCCTACTTTGCAGCAGGCGGTCCAAGCCGCGCTTGCGATGCTGGACGGTAATGCTGGGGTGGTCTTAAGGTCTTTGTTTGAGGGTCTAAAAAATTGAGCGATCCCCTGCGATTTTTCTCGAATGTGATGGATTCCGGACCAATTACCTACGGACGTTTCAGGCTCGATCTCGGCCTGCGCGAGTTGCGACGCGACGGCGAGCCGTTGCCGCTGCACGGCCGGGCACTCGACATCCTGTGTGCGCTGGCCGAGGCTAAGGGCGAGATCGTCAGCAAGGACGAACTGATGGCGCGGCTATGGCCCGGTCGCATCGTCGAAGAGGGAAACCTTCACGTCCACGTCTCGGCACTGCGTAAGGCCCTGGACGAACACGGGGGAGGGCACAGCCTTGTCGTTACTGTCCCAGGGCGCGGTTACCGGCTGGCAGATCTGACCGGCTTGCGATCGGCCCAATTGGCCGAAGGCTCCTTGCCGCCGCTACCCGACAAGCCCTCGATCGCCGTCCTGCCGTTCCAGAACATGTCGGGCGATCCCGACCAGGAATATTTCGCCGACGGCATGGTCGAGGAGATCATCACCGCGCTCTCCCGCATCCGCTGGCTGTTCGTGATCGCCCGCAATTCGAGCTTCACCTACAAGGGCCGCGCGGTTGACCTGCGGCGATGATCGCGGTCCCGGCGGATGTTCGGGTCTGGTTGGCGGTAGGCCGGACGGACATGCGGAAAGGGATGAACGGGCTTGCGCTGCAGGTTCAGGAAGCGCTCGGCCGTGACCCGCATGCCGGGGATCTGTACGTTTTTCGCGGTGCCAGAGGCGATCTGATCAAGATCATCTGGCATGACGGGATCGGCATGTCGCTGTACTCGAAGCGCCTGGAGCAGGGCCGATTCTTGTGGCCGTCACCGGCGGACGGGACGGTCGCCATCTCAGCGGCACAGCTCGCCTACATGCTCGATCACGCATGTTGATGCCCCTCCTGGTGAGGCTGACAGATTCTGAGGTCGAGGTGATCGACGGAGTGGTTTCGCAGGTTGCGGACCGCATCGATGACGACGGGAGTGTTTCGGAACAAGTAGGCGCCGTTGGGCTGGCGATCCATGAGAAGCCGTTTTTGCCGGATCTGGACGTAGAGCCAGTTCACCGGGATGTTCAGCGCGGCGGCCATTTCCATGGCGCTGAGGAAGCTGGGATCGTGGTCCCAGCGGGTCCGTTGCGTGGTCACTTTTATCCCGGCGCCGAGCCGGAGCCGTTGCACGGTGATCGGCAGAACCTTGTCGGCGCAGTTGGGCGAGCGGTGCCCCTCGGTGCTGAGGATTGCGGCGATCTCGTCGTCGGGGATTCCGGCGCGGGCGAGGTCGAGCGCACGATCGCGCATTTCCGCGCCATGAGTGAGGTTGGCGACGGCGTTGACCTTCATTTTCACCGCGATGTCGCTGACGGCTCCACCGCGCCACACGATCCGAACGAGGGCGACGTCATGCTCGCCGCGATCGAGAACGACCTTGTCGACAAGGCAGCGCAGCAACGCCTTGCGCTGCGCATCGGTGGTCGCTGGATCCGCCCAGATCTGCGGTAACCGGCCGGTAAGGACGACGATCTTGTCATTGAGCGATTTGCCGATCATCCGCTGAGCGAGCGGCTTGGGTGCAGATAGTTGGGCGAGCTGCTCCTCGGCCGCGCGAACCTCGCTCAACGCCGCTTCCCATCGGCGCTCCAGCTCACTGGCGACAAGGCGATTGTCGGGATCGACGCGGTTGAACTGACGCTCGGCCAGTGCTGCAGCGTATCGCTTCCGCTCGAGCTGACGTTCGGCGCTGGAGCAAAGCGTCGTGTCGATCTGATGCTGGGCGCGGCGAGCGCGCGACAGAGCCTCGAACTCGGCCGGCACCAACGCGCTCAAGAACGCATCTGCCACTGCCGCATCCACCCGCGTGGCACGGATTTGCTGGCAGGTGGGCAATCCCTCATGGGAGCGCAGATGGTTGCAGACATACTCCCCGCCACCCTTGTAACGAACGTACATCTTGTGGCCGCACCTTGCGCACCAGGCAATGCCGTGCAGCAGAAGTTCACCATCGCGGGGAGCCCCTCTGGTCTTGGTACGCATGTATTCGGCTCGGTTGTCCCTGACGATGCTGCGGATTCTTTCATAGGTCGGCCAGTCGATGTAAGACGGGTATCGGTCTTTGACGACGATCCGCCAATCCTCGATTGGCCGCGGCATCTTGGTTGATGCACCGCTTTCCCGTGGCGTGAAGCGAGTGCGACCATAGACAAAGGCACCTGCGTACGCGGGATTCTTCAGGATCGAGGCCACGGCGGCGACGGTTGCGCGTGCCCATCGCATATCGCCGAGACGGTCGCGGCGTGGAAGATCGAGACCGCGCTCGTTCAGCACGCGCATGACCTTGGCAACCGTGCGGAACTTCAGAAAGCTCTGGAATACCAGCTCAAGTCGCTCCTGCACCTCGGTGTTGGGGTCCTTGACGACGACACCGCTCGGGTCGCGAATGAGACCAATCGGCAGGTTGAGCGCGAGGTCGCCGCGCTCGGCCTTGGCAAGCAGGCCTGCGGTCAAGCGGCTACGGATCGTGTGCAGTTCAAGCTCCGAGATGGTGCCCTTCAGGCCGAGAAGCAGACGACCGTTTGCACTCGCGGGATCGTAGACACCATCACGATCGGCAATGAGGCAGCCACGCAGTCCGCAAATATCCAGAAGCGGATACCAGTCGGAGCAATTGCGCGCGAGGCGGGTTACGTCGATCGACAAGATGAGGCCGATCTCGCTGAGGCCCACCCGACCGACCAGTTCCTTAAAGCCACTGCGTTGCGCAGCGGACGCGCCGCTCAGGCCGAGATCGCTGTCGATAACGTCGATATCGGCGTCATGCCATCCGAGTTCGCGAGCGCGCTGCCGGAGCGCGTATTGCAGGCGCAGACTCTCCTGATTGCTCACCACCTGATGCGGCGTCGACTGACGAATATAGACGACCGCTTTGCGTGCCAGATGGGTTGGCTTGACCAGTTCCGACTTCACGAAGGATCTCCGCCAAGACTGCGGCGAGGTCGTCGACGATCTGGCGCCGCAGCATTGGCGTCAGTGTCATCCAGAGATCTTTTGGGCTCGCGCTCATGATTGTACAAACAGTCTACTACAGATAGGAGCTCTTGTAATGCTTCTATACTTAATATAGTCCGATCGTTTGGGGATTCGTGCCATTCCGTTACTGCAATTGGAATTAGTAGGGTTGTTCCATTACGATGTTCGACTTCGTAAGAAGCCGCGAAGTTGCCCCCACGATGGGTCGAGCGTCGGATCACACGGAACGATCGCCCATAGAGCGGATGCCGCGGGTCCAAGACCCGAATCTCCTCGATCGACGATTCGTCAAACTCACAAGAGGGGATATTCCTGTAGGCCCTCGCTCGACGGCATCGACTGGCGGAACCCGCGGCATACATTCCGTCCGCAGCGCGCCGGGTAGGCGTTCGCAGTTTGTGCGAGTCAGCGGCCGGGATTTGTGATTCGATCCTGGCATGGCGAGTGTCGGCGACCTGCCTGACGATATCGATGCCCTGAAGGCGGCGCTGCTTGTCGCGAACGACAGGGCAGAACAGGTCACGGCCGAGCTGGCGATAGCCAAGGCCAAGGCCTCTGACGACCAGGCCTTGATCGCGCACCAGCGGTTGCAGATCGCCAAGCTGACGCGCGAGCTATACGGCCAGCGTTCCGAACGCGCGGCGCGGCTGCTCGACCAGATGGAATTGGCTTTCGAGGAACTCGAGAGCTCGGCGACCGAGGACGAACTTGCCGCCGAGCGCGCCGCGGCGAAGACGACGAATGTGGTGGCATTGATCCGCAAGCGGCCGGCACGCCAGCCGTTTCCCGAGCATCTGCCGCGCGAACGGGTGGTCGAGCCCGGACCTTCGAGCTGTCAGTGCTGCGGCAGTGCCCGGCTGCGCAAGCTGGGTGAGGACATTACCGAAACGCTGGAGGTGATCCCGCGGCAATGGAAGGTGATCCAGCACGTCCGCGAGAAGTTTACTTGCCGCGACTGCGAGAAGATCAGCCAGGCGCCGGCGCCCTTTCATGTAATCGCGCGCGGCTGGGCCGGCCCGAGCCTGTTGGCGATGATCCTGTTCGAGAAGTACGGCCAGCATCAGCCGCTGAACCGCCAAGCCGAACGCTATACCCGGGAGGGCGTGCCGCTCAGCCTGTCGACGCTGGCCGACCAGGTCGGCGCCTGTTGCGCGGTGTTGGCGCCGTTGATCGAGCGGATCGAGGCGCATGTCTTTGCCGCCGAACGATTGCACGGCGACGACACGACGGTGCCGGTATTGGCGCGGGGCAAGACCGATCTCGGTCGATGTTGGGTTTATGTGCGCGACGATCGGCCCTTCGGCGGACCGGCACCGCCAGCGGCCATGTTCTATTATTCGCGCGACCGCGGCGGTGCACATCCGGTTCGGCACCTCGCCGGCTATGCCGGCATCCTGCAAGCCGATGCCTATACCGGTTACAACAAACTGTACGAAGCCGACCGCCGGCCGGGGCCGATCATCGAGGCGGGCTGCTGGGTCCATGCGCGCCGGCCATTCTTCTTGCTGGCCGATATTGAAGCCAATACCCGCCGCAAAGCCGAGGGGAAAACGGCGGGTGTAATCTCGCCGCTGGCGCTGGAGGCGGTCAGGCGCATCGACGCGCTGTTCGAGATCGAGCGCTCGATCAACGGCCAGAGTATCGAACGACGGCGGCAGGTGCGGCAGGAATTGAGCGCGCCGCTGATCGCCGATCTCGACGCCTGGATGCACGAGCACCGCCCCAAGCTGTCGCGCGGCAACGATCTCGCCAAGGCGATGGATTACACCCTGAAGCGTTGGACGGCCTTCACCCTGTTCCTTAACGACGGCCGCGTCTGCCTCTCGAACAACGCGGCGGAACGAGCCCTGCGCGGTATTGCTTTGGGCAGAAAATCTTGGCTGTTCGCCGGTTCCGACCGCGGCGGTCAGCGGGCCGCCGCCATGTACAGCCTGATCGTCACCGCCAAGATGAACGACATCGATCCGCAGGCCTGGCTGGCCGATGTCCTGGCGCGCATCGCCGAGCACCCGGCCCACGATCTCGATGCTCTCCTGCCGTGGAATTGGCGGCCACCGGCACCCTCACGCAGCCAGGCGGCTTAAACTCGACCGCCTCAAACTACCCCTGCGGTCCTCACCGCATGCTTTCGGCTCTGACGATATCGACGAGCGGCATCTAGCGCGCGCTGCGCTGGTAAACGAGTTTCGCACCCTCTTTGAGGGGGGGTGCTTGGAGCCGAGCGCGTGGTTACACTTCACGCGAAACCCGACATCAGGGGCTACACGACGGTTTACGCTGTCAGCTACGAAGGCACCTCTATACGAGTGAGGTCGAACGACGGCGTAACGGGCTTCATCCCCCCATCCGCACTTTCTGGGCTGATACAGCCGGCGGGCAGCGGGATCGCCAAGAATACGGGCACTCGGGAGAGAGATTGGCAACCAAAGAGTTTGGATGAGGTGTTGCCACGATTGAAAGTGATCCGTTCGGGAACGGCGACTGGCAGGCTGTCTTGCACGACCCTGCGCAGATGGCCGAAGTCGTTGCCCGTGCCGAAAGCACGCTCGGCACGGACTGGATCACACATGCCCCTACCAGGACCTATTGAGGAACTTTGTGTCGTCACCCTATCGGCCCAAACACGAGCACGATTGGGATCGCTAGAACGAATTGTATCAGCGTCGGTCTTGCTCAGAGGGTAGTAGCAATGGTGTTGAAAGTGGCGCTCAGATTGGTGCCAACCGTGCCCATGACGGTGATTTTCACCGCCCTCGCAGCACCATTGCATTTGCGCCATCTGCGCGGGAAGAATTTGGTCTGCCGGGCCAGTGCGGCCAGCGGCTCGGAGCTTCATCATGGCTGACCGCCCAACGATCCGAGTGACACACGACGGCACGCGCTCCGTCATTTCCTTTGACCCGCGGACCCCTGGACTTCCGGAAAAGCTATTGGAAATCGGTCGCCGCGAAGACGCATCCGGATACGCCCAACCTCCGTACGCCCACTCAAGCACCGGACGCCGCTTCTATGACTGGTCAACTATTGCGGACGCTGGGATTGGGGAGGCCCATGCGCAATTTGGGACAATTGCGAGCGTGCAAGAGGTGTTGCATTGGGCACAATCGCAAGGTTGCCTTATAGAAGGCGAGATTCCAGGGTTACCATCGGCGTTCCCGGAGACAGCCGCGCCAAGTCTTGAGCCAATCCCGAACGCCCACTCGCGGTCCCAACCGCCAACCGGGCGGCTGTTGCCACACATGCCTTTGCCCCCGCACCTGCATAGGAAACGCTAACCTCACGGACAATGAACTCGCATATGGCCGGAGCACGCGTGGGCGATTGCCCTCAGCAAGTCGCTCTACTTTTCTGCGCTGGGTTGGCGCGGCAGCACCATCTGCGTTTGCGTCATCAGCGCGGCAAGTTTCCCGTCAGCGCGGTAGATAGAGGTCTGCAGCACGATCGTGCGGCGCCCGATGTGGACCGGCACGGAAACACCGGTGAGCCGGCCCGGCGGGCAGGCGCGTAGAATATTGATCTTCAATTCGACGGTTGTGGTCCGAAGGCCCGACGCGATATTCAAGCCGGCCAGCGTGCCGCCCAGATCGTCGCCAAAAGCCGCGAGCGTGCCGCCATGTACGTGCCCGCCGCGGTTGACGTGTCGGTGGTCGGCATCGAGTTCACCGACGAGTTTGTCCTTCTCGGCGCTCGTAATGCGGATGCCGAAATGCTCCGGCATGCCGGGATTGGTAAAAGCTACCGTCATGACGGCACCATCCGGAGCGTAGGGGCAGGACGCAAGGTCGTCGTCTTTACGCTCACGATGCAGGTACCTTCCGCCGGCCAAACCGGTCGGGCAGGTCTGCGTCACCCGCGACCAATCCCTTGACGACGAGCAGGACCGGCTGTAACCGTCAGCCGGCGGATGCGAGACGTTGCACCAGCCGTTCGACGGCTCGATCCTCGAGGCCTGTGGCCGCGACCCAATCGATAACGGGCTTGGCTGCGGCCGGATGGCGGCAGGCGATCGCAGCCGCCAGCAAGACGCGGGCATCGTAGGGGGTCTTGTGCGCGGCCCAGTTCTGCCGAGCGAAATCGAGCGCCGCCATGCCGTCGTGCTCGATCTCGAGCGCATAGCGTGAAGCGTCGCGCAGGTGCAAGGTGTCACCCTGACGCCGCGCCGCCTCGTAGCGGGCCGCGACGTCGTCGCGATAGGTGGGAAAACGGGAATCCCCGCTTACCTGCGCTGCCAGAGCGAGGCGCAGATACAGCGCATCGACGCGCTCGAAGCCCTGCAACAGCCGAAGAACCTCCGTCGCGCGCCCCTGATCGAGCAGGTAGTCGGAGTAGACCGTCAGCGTGTAGACATCGCGCCGATTGAGCGCCAGCGCCTGCTGGAAATACCCTTCGGCCGCCGCATCGCCGCGGCGCACCGCGATCTCGCCAAGGATCGTATAGGCCCAAAGACGTTCGTTCCAATCGGCCGTCGGGTATCGGTCGATCGCGCCGGTGAGCGCGGTTTCGCTGGCCCCGGCGCCGCCGCCCAACGAACCGATGCTGGCGGCGCAAGCCACGGCGGCCAATCCGGGCCGCAGGTCAGCAAAGCGCGCACACGTTTTCTTGGCTTCCGCGAGATCTCCGGTCACTTCGTCGACGCTGGCCAGCACCAAAAGCGCCTGCGCGGCATCGGGCGCTTCGCGCAACGCGGCCCGCAAATCGGCGGCGGCAGGCGCAAAATCATGCTGCGCCTGCAGTATCCGCGCGCGTAGAATCCGAAGCGGTGGGCCGGCCGCGTCATCCTGCCACCAGCGCGCCAACGTCCCGCGCGCGTAGCCGATGAAGCGCGGGTCGGCCTCAGCCACCCCCATCGCCAGTTGCCGGCTTGCCAACAACATCGCCGTCGCCAGATCGTCGGGGTGTTCGCGCATCCGACCCGCGAGCGCACGCATTTCGCGCATCCGCGGGTCGACGGTCGGTAGCCCCGTTTCAAGGACGAGATTGTCGTCGGCGGGAATGGATGGCGCGGCCGGAGCCGCGCCCCATGCGAGAAGCCCGGCAGCAAAAACACAAGCCGTGATGCGCCATTTCATCACAGCACCTTCGCCGGACGCCCTTAATTGACCCTTACGGACAGTTCTGCGGGATGATCTGGAATGGCGAGCTGCCGCTCAGCTGCAGTGGCGGCCCGACGAACGGGAATACCGAACAATAGGTCTTGGTACTGGTACCGTCCGTAAAGCCTGGAAGCTGAAGGATCAGGCTGATCAAAAGGTCGGTCGTTCGGTCCGCGAGCCGCCGCCCGTTGGGGTAACCGTCGGGCAGGTTGGAAGCAAATCTCAGGATATCCGGCACCGCGACGGAAGCCAGGAGCGGGACATTGGGATTGCAGGCGGCGGCACTCGCCGCCGTTGCCGGGCAGGTCCCGAACTTCTTGTCCAGCGTCAGTATCTGGGCGAGAATCGTTGCGGCGAAATCCCTGGGGTCGTTTTGCGGAATGCCGAAGTTAAAGGCGTCCTTCATAGGCGCCGGGATCAGTGCGGTGTTGACCGCCGGATTGCCCATGCGATCGATCTGCTGCAGATCGTGGTCCTGATGCGCGTCAGACTTGTTGTGGTCGTGGCCGCGATCGTTGTCGTCCGCATCGACGTTGCCGAGATAGGTGACGGCCCACAGACCGCATGGTGTCGAGAACGTGGGGGTCGTCTTTCCGACGCACTTGTCCTGCGGAAAGACCATGTTGACCGGGAACTCGACGACGATCGCGTTGATGTTCTTCCCTTTGAAAGCGTCGACGCCGGTGAACTCATTAGCACCGGCGGCGATCGAGCGGTTAAACCCGACCAGGTCGAAGAAGAATGGGTCCTCGCGAGGCCCGGCGAATACCGTGATGTTACCGGCCGTGGTAGTCACCGGAGAAATGTGCATAGCGCCCGAGGTTCCCTGGGTGGTGAGCCCCTCCACGACGACATCGTTGGGAAAGAACGCCTTGAATGTTTGACAGGCCGGCCCGGTAGAGCAATCGGGGCCGTTGCCGAACGGCCCGAACACGAAGTCGATATGGGCGGTGGGCCGCGCATCCGACCGGGTGGTGAAATTCAGCTGGTACAGCGCATTTTGCTGGAAGTGATAGGATGAGCCGAACAGCGGATCGGCTACCGCCTGGGTGCTCAACGCGACGACCAGGGTCGGGCTCGAGCAGATCGTCGTCATGCAAGGCGGGTCGCGGAACATGAAGACGTCGTTGATATCGATCGCGCTGTAGTCATCGACCGTCGGCGCGTCGCGATGATCGGCGGCCGAGGCTGGCGCCCCGTAATTCAAAAGGGCAATGGCGGCAAGTGCTGCAAAGGCGAAGCGCTTAAACATCGCAAGCCCTCCCCGGGATAGGCGTTTCGGCAAGGGTACCGCAACCGGGGGTCGCGCCCCATCTTTAGTGCTGAACTTTTATGCGGTTTTGTTGGCGATCCCGTTTGTAAACCGCAGCGGAAAACGGATACCCGGATGGTTTGAGCGGGGATGCCCAACTTGCGCTGTGCATCGACCACACTGATCGGGGTCACGACGGCCCTGCTGGCGACCGGGTTTCTGACGATCCCCGCGCACGCGCATGTTACCGTCGACATGGGCAGCGGCCTTGCCGATGGTTTCTGGCACCCGTTGACCGGTTTCGATCATCTCCTCGCCATGATCAGCGTCGGGATCTGGGGCGCCGAGCTCGGTGCGCCGGCGATCTGGCTCCTGCCGATCGCGTTCCCGCTCATCATGGCGTGCGGCGGAGCGCTCGGGGTGGTTGGGGTACCGCTACCCGGAGGGGAGCTGTTGATCGCCCTGTCGGTCGTCGTGCTGGGCGCGCTCGTGGCATCGGCACGGCGGTTGCCGATCTGGGCGGCGCTGACGATCGTCGGGGTTTTCGCGGTCGCGCATGGGCATGCGCATGGCGTTGAATTGCCGCGCACTGCCGATGCGCTGGCCTTCACGATCGGCTTCGTCGTCGCGACCGGGCTGCTTCACCTGACCGGCATCTCGATCGGGGTGCTCGCGCGCTGGCCACGCGGCATCATCGTCATTCGCGCGTGCGGCTGCGCGGTCGCCGCTGCCGGCTGCTATTTCGTCTACGGGTATGCGTCGGCGTGAGCCGGCGCTCCGCGCGCCGCGGATAAAAGCGATTGTCGCTAGCCTCGCCGTCTTTCTGATCCCCGCTCCGGCGAATGCGCACACCGCGCTGCTCGGTGTCGGCGGTTTCTGGTCCGGGGTGGCGCACCTGCTGACGTCGCCCGATCAGCTCGCGCTGTTGCTCGGTCTGGCGATCTGGACGAGCTTTCAGGACGAGCGACTGGACGCACGCGTCATCGGCGCGTCCTTTCTCGCTGTTTTGGCCGGAGCCTGGATCGGCGCCGGGATCTTCACCGGCATGCGGTTGAGTTTGACGCCCGTGGGGGCGGCGCTGATGATGGTGGTCGGTCTGGCGGGCGCAATCCGCTTGCGGGTGGGCGCGGTGCCGCTGATCTCTCTGGCGCTGGTGGCCGGACTGGCCTGCGGTGCCGCAAGCGCCGACGCGGTGTCGGGCCTGTCCGTCTCGCTGTTTTCGCTGGGCGGTTCCATTGCTGCCGCTTCGGTCCTGAGTTACGCGCTGCTTGCCGCCCGTCGTCTTGAAAGCGAATGGGGCGGCGTCGCACGCCGCGCCGGAGCGAGTTGGATCGCCGCCATCGGCCTGATGATGCTGGCATTCTCGGTAAGCGGCCACGCCGGGCGAGGATGATGCCGCGATATTTGATCCTGTTATTGGCGCTCTTGGCGGCTGGAACCGAGGCTCACGCCCATCTCGCATCCGACAGTTACCTGCGGATCGAGATCGGCAAGCCCGGTGCGGTTACAGGACAATGGGACATAGCGCTGCGCGATCTCGATGTTGTGGTCGGGCTTGATGTCGATCAGGACGGGGACATCACCTGGTGCGAGCTGCGCGCGAAAACGCGGGAGGTCGAAGCCTATGCCTTCGGCCACCTGACGGTGGTCGATCGGGTTGGATCCTGCCGGCTGACCCCGACAAGCCTCATGGTCGACCACCACGCCGGCTCGGCCTATGCGGTGCTGCCGTTTTCCGTGGAATGTCCGGGTGGCGGCGAGTTGAGGCTTCGCTACCGCTTGCTGTTCGACATCGACCCGAGCCATCGCGGCTTGCTGACCATCGCCGCAGGCGACCAGGTTCGCAGCGAGGTGCTGACGCCGGAACACGCCGAGATTCCGATCGAGGCCGGTCCGCTCCGGTTGAGCGATCAGATAGCGCAGTTCGTGCGCTTCGGCTTCGACCACATTCTGCTCGGTTATGACCACCTGCTGTTCATCGCCGTGCTGCTTGTCACCGCGGCGATGCGCCGGCCCGGCGGTGCCGGGTGGGTGCCGATCGACGGCCTCGGCCGGGTCCTGTTCGAAACGATCAAGACATTGTCCGCCTTTACGCTGGCGCATGCGATCGTGCTGACGCTCGCGGTGCTCGGCCTTGTCAAGGCACCGGCGCGGTTTGTCGAGCCCGCTGTTGCCCTGACGATCATGC
The DNA here is from genome assembly GCA_963778385.1 of uncultured Alphaproteobacteria bacterium. Lineage (GTDB taxonomy): Bacteria > Pseudomonadota > Alphaproteobacteria > ATCC43930 > CGMCC-115725 > DATARH01. The sequence goes on from CAVZUA010000056.1 coordinate 225,473, forward strand.
TGGCGGCGGTCGACAATATTCATCCGATCCTGCCGCGGCTGCGCTGGCAGGTCGCGTTTTTGTTCGGCCTTATTCATGGCCTCTCCTTTGCCAGCGCGCTCGGCCCGATGCGGTTGCCGCCCCTTGGCATGACGCTGGCTTTGGCCAGCTTCAACATGGGGGTCGAGGCCGGACAGATCGCCCTGGCGCTACTCCTGGTTCCGATCGCCTTGGCCTTGCGGCATGAGGCCGCATACCGCCGGATCGTGACGCCGGCGGCGTCGCTCGCGGCGGCGCTGCTCGCCGGGATGTGGCTGCTCGACCGGGTGTTCGGGCTCGATATGTTGCCGCTGCAGCCGCTCGCGGTAGCAACGGCTGGCCGTTGAGCCAATGTCGTGGCGCGCCGGCGGTCATTTGCTCGTCACATAGCCACCCCATTCTCTGCCGAACGAACTGGGCGTATCTTCCGACGTGGCTCCCCCGGATTGTCTGGCATCCCCGTGTTTGTCGCTTTACCGTTCAGACGAGACCCGTTGCTTGATCGCCCCTTGCCGATGAATCAGAGAAAACCGCAGCGGCTGCGAGAGCGGGGATTTACCCTGCTCGAACTGCTCGTCGTGCTCGCCATCCTTGGCTTGTTGATCGGTCTCGTCGCGCCGGCGGTGATGCGCCAATTCGGCGCCGCCAAGGAAAAGATCGCGGCGCAATCCGTCGAGCGCCTGGCGACGGTGCTCGACATGTACAAACTCGATGTCGGCACCTATCCGACGACGGATCAGGGGTTGCAGGCATTGATTACGCAGCCGCAGGGCGTAGCCCGCTGGAACGGGCCATATCTGAAGGGCGATAAGCTTCCCGAAGATCCATGGGGCCGGCCTTATGTCTATCGCAGCCCGAGCGGCCGGTCCGGTCACGAATTCGATCTTTATTCGGTCGGTGCATCAGGGCAGGCGACAGGTCCCGGAGATGCGTCGGCGATCAGCAGCAAATGATCGTCGGCAAAAAAACGCCGACCTCTTGCGCGGCGGCATGAGGTCGGCGCCGAAGCGACCGGTTCGTCTACCTGACTTCTTGCAGCAATCCCGCCGCTTCGGTGATCAGCTGCTCCGCTTCGGCGTGATCGACGTGCTGCCCCGAAAATGCCGCGTTCTCCAGGATCGCAATCATTCGACCGGCAATCCGGTTCCGCTCCGCGGTCATGTCGACGATCTTGTCTTCGAGCACCGAATAAGTCTGATCGGAGCCTTTGAGAGCCGCCGTCGAGATCCCGGTCAGCGTCCTCGCACCGAGCTCTCCGCGCGGGGCGTTGATGGCCTTATAGGCTTCGGCCAGCTGCGTCAGCAGGTTGTCCTTACCCCGTAGAGCAGGCGGAAGCGCTTTTGCCTCCAGCGCTTCGAACAGCACGCGGCCGTCATGCGCATAATCGTCCTGCAATCCGACAAGGCTCAGGACGGTGGGGCGAATGTCGGTATGGTCGCTGAAGATATCGCCAAACCGGCCTTTCGCTTCGACCCCAGGGCCGGCCATGCCCAGCCATGTACGGGTGATCTGGTTCTGAAAATCACCATGGTTCCAGGCAAATCCCAACTCTTCGACAAAGCAGCTCGCCGCATTCGACGACGGGCTGCAAACCGGCGGCGGGCTTTTCCCGGAGGTCGTGAAGAAATAATCGGGGTTGGCGAACAGGATAAAATTCGGGGTCCGATTAGGGTCGGCGGTAATCATATGCAGGAGGTTTTGTTCGGCATGGTCGGCGAGCGCCTGGGTCACCTGGTTGGTTGCACCGCTCGCACCAACCACCGGATCAAAACCCAGCAACTGACCGACTTCGCGCTCCAATGTCCGGGTAACCGGGGCGGTTTGGCCGGGGTTGCCATTGATGTAGAAAGTCGGGGCATCGTCGAAGTGAATGCCGAAACGCGTTGCGTCGCCGAATTCGGTGAAAATCACCGAGTCCAGATTGGCGTCGACCTCGCCCTTTTTCGCGTAAGTGCACGGCGTATGGATGCCGTCGCAATCGGCCGGCGAGGGCGATCCGCCAACGAAATGGTCATTTTCATCGGCGGTGACGACGAAGAGCGTGTTGTCCTTGGTGATGCCGTCCGCCGCCAGGCGGGCGAAGAACTGCCCGAACGACCGGTTATAGGCGGCAAGCTGATTGACGTAGCCTTGTTCACCCGGGCCGAAGGTCTGCTCGGTCGCTGGATCGACGCCAGAGATCGTCAGCCCCTGGTTGTCGTGGGCATCGGCGATGTACAGGTAGATCACCGGCACACCGGCCTCGAGCATCGTCGCGGCGTAGCCAAGGGTTTGCGAGGCCGTCGGATCAAACCCGGGGAAGCCGGGGTTGCCATGGCTGTCCGCGATGACCTTCCCGTCCAGGTCCTTGACCGCTCCCGACGGCGATATCTGCGGCTGCACGTTGACATTGCCGTATAGCGCGCTAAATCCGACGTAGCCGTTCGGCTCGTCCTTGAGAATATCGGGCGCGGCATTCTTCGCGCAAAGCGGGCTGTTTTGCGCGCAATGGATGATGATGCCCTCGAAATCCGCGACCGCCTTGTTGTGATTTGAGGCGGCTTCCATCGCCTGCGGCGAATTCGGCCCGAAGACGTTGTTGATGTCGCTGCTGACGTTTTCAAATTCGAGGTTGGCGATCGAGAACGCGCCGACATCGCAGCCGGCCCGGGTAAAGGACACCCATGGCGCCGGCGCGTTCTTGCCGTCGGCGGTGAGCATCTCCGGTGTTCCGTCCGCCATGAGGTCCGTCCAATAGGTGAAGGAACTCGGGAAGCTGGCGACACCGTTCTGGAAGAGGCCGATGCTGTTGCCGATCGGTACACCGAACCTGTCACCGTAGACGCCGGTCAAAGACGTCAGGATATCGACCGAAGTATGCGAGATCAGCGGTGTATGGTGGTTGGTGAAGACCGTGCCGTTATCTTCGAGAAAATTGAGCAGATTTGGCATCTGCTCCAGATCCGACGGGACATTCGGATTGTCGCGACGCAGATGCACATTATCGAACTGAAGATAGACGATGTGTTTGATGCGATTTTGAGCCGATTGCAGCTTGCACCGCGTCGGTGGGTCGGCCGCCAGCACCGGTCGCGGAGCAGCAACCACTGCCAGTGACAGGACACCAAAAAGCACATGGGCAAGTTTCATAATGTCCCTCCCGTTTCGGGCGGCCGAAGGGTGGCCGCACTATTGACGTCGCGCTTTGGCGACGGCGCGGAAAGGTTAGCTGATCATCAATGCCGTTTGGCGACAGTTTCATGTCAGCTGTAACTTATACACACATGAGATAATTGGAATGACAAAAGAAGAAATTGAATTAATTTCCGAGCATTAGTTGAAAATTCTATCCGGACTGATTGCGCCATTCGAGAATCGAGTAGCCACCATCGGAAGAATTTATGCGTACAATTACCGTCGACGCTACTTCGGTATCGCCCGGGCCATGCGCGGACACCAGAATGCGGACGATCTGGGCGTCGGCCCCGATCCCGGAGAAGATCGGCCCGCTCGACGCCGATTGGTCGGCAAAGCGCTGGGCCGCGGCGACGATCGGATCGGCGCTCGCGGCGCTTGGGTCGCGACCGCCAAAAAGCGTGAGATGCGGGCGTATCGCCGCGAATTCCTGCGCGGTCATACCCCTTACCCGCAGCAGCTCATTGATGCTTTCCAAAGGCGTTTCGGGCGGGGCGTAACTCAGCCCGGCGGCGCGGTATTCCGCCGCCAACTCGTCGGAGCTCCGCAGCCTGCTTGCCGAACCAACCCATTGGGTGATCGCATCGGCCAGATCCGCGGCTGCATTGGCTTCGGTGCCGACGGCGCGCAACAATCCTTCAAGCAATCTGGTCGAGGCGAGGTTTGGGTTGATGCGACCATTTTCGTCCTGCAGGCGCAAGGTCACGAGACTGCGGCCCACCTCAACCTTCCGGATACTTCCATCGGCCGCCGGCCGCTGGTCTTCTCGGGGGTTCGACAAAGCGAAAATAGCTTGATAAACGGCGCCGTCGGCGGCGGCGGAAGCGGCCGCGTTGGCCGCGATATTCATCGAGATCTGGATTTCGCTTCGCCCCCTTGAGATCACATATCCGACGATAAAAGTGATCAGGACAAGCATCCACAAGACGATCAGCAGGGCAAAGCCACGCCCCCGATCGAGTGAGTTATTTCTGCCAAACTTCGCGCCTCCCGGGTCAGAGGCCATTCGGGTTGTGAGAGCCGCTTGGAGGCTTTTGCGGAAGCAATTGCGGCACAAGTGCGGCGTTGATGAGCTGATTGCGCATGTCCTCGGTCAAGGCTCGAGCACTCCGCTGATCGTTCACCACATGCGGCGTAATCATCACCAGAAGCTCGGTTCGTGTCCGCGTATTGTTTTGCGAGGATGCAAGCGTGCTGATGAGCGGTATGTCCTTTAAGAATGGGATCCCGCTGTTTTGTTCCGACACGGTGTCTTTGATCAGGCCGGCGACCCCGATCGTCTGCCCGTCTTGGACGGCGAGACGGGTTCGAACGATCCGATCGTCAAAGGTCGGGGAACCGGTCGCGGTATTTGCCGCCGGCGGCGCCACATCGCTGACCTCTTGGGCGAGGTCGAGCGAAATCAGGCCATCGGAGTTGACGCGGGGCGTGACTTGCATGATGACGCCGGTCGCGTGGTAGTCGATGCTGTTGACGACCGGAGCCCCGGCCGCCAGCGTACTGGTCGCGGTGCCGGTCAGAACCGGCACACTCTGGCCGACCTGCAGGTGAGCGGGTTCGTTATCTAATACCAGCAGGCGGGGCGCCGACAGAACCTTGACCTGGGTCACATCGGCCAGCGCCTGGAGGATGAAATACGGGGCGTACGTAAGCGCGAAGCCGCTGAATGTCGTTGGAGTGGCCGGTGTTACTCCGAGCGTCGAGGCGAATTTCCCGGACTTGAGGAAAAATTGCGTGCCGTATTGTAAGTTATCGTTGAGAGTAACCTCGGCGATTGTTGCTTCGACTAATACCTGCAAGGGGATGATATCGACCTTCACCAGCATGCCATGGATCATCGAATATTCGCTGGGCGTCGCGTAAATCAGCAGAGCGTTATTGCGATTGTTAGGGATGATACGGATACGGTCGGGTGCACCCGCCCCGGTATCGGCTGCAGACAGCCCTTCCGCCGCGGGAAATTGGTTGGTGTTAATGCCGCCCCCCGTTTGCTGATTGGGTGGGACTATCGGCTGCGCAATCCCTGCGATGCCGCCTCCGGCTTGATTTGCGCCGGTGGTGTTGTTTGTTCCGCCAAACGCGCCCTTTTCGAATAGTGTTCCGCCGGCCATGCTCACGGGCGTTGCCCCGGGGGCGGTACTTCCCGGTGCGGCCGGCGTTACGTTCCCAGGCGTGAAGGCGTGTTGCAGCAACGCCGCGAGATCGCTGCTCTGACCGTTTTTGACGTAATAGACATGCCACGTTCTGACGGTTGCCTCCGCCGCCCTATTGGCAAGTTTGAAGAATCGCTTAGCCGCATCGAGATAACGGGGTTGCGAGGATGCCACGAGGACGGCGTTCACCCGCTCAAGCGGAATAACCCGAACGACCCCGGCGAGCGGGCCGTCGGCTTCCGCGCGTATTGCTTTTTCAAGCGTCGCCGAGGTCTTTGCCAAGTCGGCGTCGCCCACCGGAAAAAGGACAAACGACTGCCCGGCGAGCATGTCGATGTCGAACGCGCGAATGAGACCGACAAGGGTTTCCCGGACCGCGGCGTTGCCACTGATAACCACCGCGTTTCGATTTGGATCGGCGGCGATTTTTCCGCCTTCGGCGACAAACGGCTCCAGAGTCTTCGCAAGCTCCTTGGCGACGGCGTAGCGCAAGGGGACCACCTGGGTTCCACCGCCGAGGGTATCGGCGCCCGCCGCGGCGTTCGTGCCGCCCGCCACGGCTGTCGGCACGACCGCGTAAATTCCGTTCTTTTCGAGCAACGTAGCGCCGTTTTGATTGAGCATCGTCTCCAACGCCGGCAGCAAAGCCGACCGCGCCATGGGCGTGCCGGTGCTGAACGTCGCGGTGCCATGCACGCTGGGATCGATCGTGTAATTGACTTTCAACGTCGAACCCAGGATCGACCGCGCGACCTCGCGAATGTCGGTATCGACAAAATTGAGCGTTACGTCACCGCCTTCGAGATGACTGGCCGGCGGGTTGCTCACGGCGGCCGTTGTTTGCGCGGGGATCGCGCCGGGCGCCTCGAAAACCTGCTGTCCGGTGCGAGCCGACGCGACGGCGCCGCTCACCCGGGGAGGCGCCGCCTGAAGCCCACCCGGCTGTTGCAATGGTTGCAGCGTTTCCGGCGCTTTTTGGCAAGCCGCCAGCGCCAACAGAAGCGCGAGCAGGAACCGCCGTGGAGCGCTACGGCATTTCATTGCCGTCGTCCCGAGAGACGTGAACTCGACGATATGCATACCACCCGTTGGGTTAGCGGTTGGAGCGGCGGATCGGAATTGGGGGGCGAACCGGTCCGTTGGCAGCCGGCGCCGCGTGGGGATTAGCCGCGGGGGCGGCGGGTTGTTGGGGTGGAGCCGCCGCTGGTTGTGCGGCCTGTACGCGAACCAGATTTGGGTCGGCCTTGGGTTCAAGTATGGTCGCACCGGTAGGCCCGGTCAGCGAGACCGATTGGCTGGCGATGCTCTCGATGCGCCAATCGCTGATCATTTCGCCCTCGGACCGGACCAACGGCTTCCCGCCGGCCGGGGCGAAAATCGCCAAGTGCTGATCCGGCGTGATCAGGATGCCGGTCAACCGCATGTCGCTGAGGGGTGTGTCGGGATGATCCGTCGCGGCAGCCTCTGCGGGGCGCCGGGTCGGACTGAACAGCGGCCGCGCCAAGATCGCGGCGGTCAATTGATTGACCGCCGGCCGATCGTTCTGGACCGCGGGGGCTTCATCCGACTTTGCGGACGGCTTGCCCGGATCGGCTGTCGCGGAGAGCTCCGAGTGAAACTCGAACGGGAGTGTAGCGGCGAGAAGGACGCTCCCGGCCAGGCACAAGGCGGAAAGGCGATCGATCATTGGGGCGCCGCCGCCGCTGCGCCATTGACCCGCAGCCCGTAGGCCTCAAATCGCGTGTCGAGCGCATGGTTCGCGCGGACCTCGATCGCACGAAAAAGACCATGCATCTGCAGATTGCCGACCGCGATGGGAGGCTGAGCCTCCTCCACCGCTGCGAGCAGCTTGACGACCGTCTCGTACTTGCCGCTTACGGTGAGACGCAAGCCAATCCGACGGTAGGGCCCCCGATCTTCCGCGGGGATCGCTTCGGTGCTGGTGATCGTTACACCGTTTGCCCTGGCCAGTTGTTCAATGCGGCTTTGCAAATTGGCCGAAGCGAGTGCATCACTGGCGCCGTCGAGGGCAACGTCACGCGTTGTTCCCGTCGCCTGAAGCTCCGCGAGCCGCTCTCGAAGCGTCGGCACCTCGGCCGCAACCCGCTCCAGTCTCGGAACCAGCAATCGCCGCTCGGTCAACGTCGTTTCACCGGTTCGGTAGAGATCGATCAAGGGGGACAGGATTCCGACGTAAAGCAAGCCGATGAGCGCGCCGAAGATCGATAAGGCGAGCGCCCGGCCGAGCGTGCCGGTGGGGAGATTGGCGGCGGTTATCACGGACCCGTCTCGGCGCTAATAGTGAAGACCTCCGTGTGCGCCGCTTCCATGCGCGTGACCGGCGCGACAAACGCCGGGTTATGCAGCTGGCTGCCAGCGGCCACCGCGCTGATCAAGCGCGACGCCGCCGCGGACCTGCCGCCGAAGACGACCTTATTTTGCTGTTGTTGCAGTTCCGTAAGATACGTGTCGTCGGGAAGCATCCCGGTCAGCGCGGCGAGCGTGACGAGTGGATCGCCCGCCGCCTCCCGCTCGCGCTTGATGAGGTTGCCGGCGCCCGTCAGACGGCTGATGTCGCCCCGCAATTGCTCGGCCTCGGCGGCCGCCGCCCGTCCCGCGGCAATCTGGCGATCGAGTTCCGCGAGATCACGGGCCTGGCGAAAAAATGGCGCCGCTACGGCAGCCGCCGCGAGCACGGCGAAAACCGCCGCCGCGGCCCAGCGTAGAACGTGGGCAGCGCTCGCGCGTTTCGGCTGATCCGTGTCGTGCAGCGGCAGGCTCATTCCATCGTCGGGACCGCCGACGATCTTTGCGCATTTCGGTGAAATCCCCGCCTCCGCCAGTGCATTGATCAAGGGCGCGATACTGCCGCGCGTGATCAACCGCAGGTGCACCGTCAATTGCCCGCGCTGGCGGTTACGCTCTGCGATGCGGTAGCCCCAGAAGAGTTCCTCGACGCTGAACGGCGTCTCGCGATCCATTTCAAAACCAAGTACTTGGGCCAGATCCCGTTCGGTCGCGAGCGGCAGTATAACCACTTTGCTGAGAACGTCGTCATCCGCCAATTCGAGGACAACCGGGAGGTGGGCCGGCCGGGGAAAGCTCGCTAAATCATGCGGTGTAAGCTCGATTTGATCGAACTGCGTTTCACGCCCTTTACTCCAGATGCTCACGGAAACCGCCCTGAGGTCGAAGTCGAGCGGGCCGACCGGCTTGATGACCAAAGTGTCTTCTCGCGACGATGCGGCCTGCCGCCATCGTTGCGGAATGCACTCCGAAAGTTGACCCATCCACCATTCGTGGAAATCGCGGATCATTTGCATCAGGTTCTCCGATCGGCGGAATCGTCGGGATGACCGGTTAAAGCCGCGGCGCAATGATCAAATCAGGCCACCGGCGTAAATCTCCCACGGCAAAGCCTAGGCGAACACGGAGCAGGTTGGGGAGGCTCGGGCCGTCCCACCCGGCAAGCCAGGTCGGTGCTGCAGCCGGCACCGGCGGCCCCCAATAGGCGAGGTCCAGGTGTTCGACGCCTTGCAGTATTTCGGTAACGTTCGCCGCCGGGGCCGGGCCGGCAAGTTCGTGGTGATGGGGCAACCAGTTCAGCACCAGGCGCTTCCCGCTCAAGCTTAGCATGATGTCGGCATAGCTGTCGGTTCCAAGCCCAGTCGGCAGACTGCCAACAAACGCCAACTCGTCGGCCTTGCCGGTGAAAGCGATCGCGACGGGGGGCGATCCTGGATTGATCGAAGCGGAAGCGGCGATCGGAATTTGAGTCAATACCGTGCGGAGTATTCGAGCCGTCGCGTCAAAATCCTTGGTCCGGCTGATTTGGCGCGACTGAACGTTCCAGATGCCCAGGCCGGTTTGCACCCCTTGGTTGAGAGCGATTATCACTAATCCAAGAACACCCAATGCAACCAAAAGTTCCAAGAGGGTGAAGCCTGCCGGCTGACGAATCGACGGTATTTGACCTGTCTTCCGTGAGCGCGCTTTCATTGTTGTGCTCCGCCGCCGGCGATGCGCCGGGTTTCCAATTCAACCGATCGCGGATGGCGTCGACCACCCCAGGACACGGTGACTCGAATGTTGTAAAGCGTTGTCGCCGCGCCTCCCGGTTCGGGCGTCGAAGCCTGCCGCGATGCGACCGGGCGGGCGCTCAGCCGCCAATGATACCCACCGCCATCATCCCCCTCGGTTTCGCCGGGCGCGAGCGTCCCCGCGTCAGCGATGGCGGCGAGGTGCGACTGCGCTCGATCGACCGCCTCCGCCACCCGTGTCGCCTCACTCGCCGTGAACAGCCCTGCGCTACCCGTCTGGAACAGCGCGACCAGGGCTAGGGCGGCAATCGCCGCAGCGACGACGACTTCCAGCAAGGTGAAGCCAGCCTCGCTGCGGCCTTGACCGCACGCGGCAGGCCCGACGGGCATTTCGACGTCAGCGCACATCGGCGACACTCACCCGCCCGGTGAGCCAATCGACACCGACGACGAACTTACGAACCGCATCGCCAATGGTAACTCGGCCGCCGGTCGAGCTGCCGTCAGCGTTGAAGCGGATGGCGCTTTCCACCGCCGTCCGGCGCTCGCCCGCGACGGTCAGCAGCTCCATCGTCAACGCTGGCGGCAATCGCCTGTCAGGTTCTTGGCCGACGCGATATCGATGTGCCCCCACGTCGATGGTGACCGAAACAGGGCTGTCGCGGGCGATCGCCTCGGAGCGCGCGAGGCGCAAAGCCGAGGCGAGTTGACCGGCGGCCGCGCGGGTCCCAAGACCGCTGCTCCACGGCGGCTTGTAGCCGACGATCAGCGCCAGCGCGAGACCAAGAATGGCGACGACAACGATCAGCTCGATGAGCGTAAATCCGGCCTGCCGATGGCCGATCGCGCTCATCGCCCGCGGCTGTCTTTCACCCGACCAGGTCATTGAGACTGAGCATCGTTGTGATCAGCGTGCCGACGATCGCCGCCACGGCCAGGCCCATCGTGATCGTGATAATGGGGACCGCCAGCGCAACCAGCCGTTGCACCGTCAGCCGCACCCGCTCCTCGTGGATGTCGGCGGCTTTCAGGCACATTGCGGCGAGTTGCGCCGTTTCTTCACCGAGTTGCACGAGATGCGTGGTGCGCGGCGGAAATATCCCTCCTTCGTGCAGCGGCCGCGCCAGTCCGCGCCCTGCCTTGGCCTCGACTGAGGCCGCTTCGACCGCCGCGACCGCCGCAGTATTGCCGAGCGCGTCCTTGGCGAGGGTGAGCGCCGGGATCAGCGCCATGCCGTTCTGCAGCAACGTTCCCAACGTCCGCGTCAGCCGCGCGGCCAGGGTTTCCTGCAGCAACCCACCGGCAATCGGCAATCGCAGCAAGAGCTGATCAAACCTGAGCCGCAAAGCGGGGTGGGCGAGAGCCCGCCGCAAACCCAGCGCGGCCGCCGCGATGACGAGAAGCGTCCATGGCGCCGCGGCGCCCACCACGTCGCCCAGGATCATCAGCACCTGCGCCGACGCGGGCAATTTCGCGCCCGCCTGTTCGAAGATCGGCGCGAATTGGGGCAGCACGTAATCGAGCAACAGGAAGATCGAACCGATCGCGGCGACGATTAGAACGCAAGGATAGACCAGCGAAGCGCGCATGCTCGACGCGAGTCGCTGCTGCCGTTCCAGCAAATCCGCGAGACGCTCAAGAGTGGCGGACAACGTGCCGCCGGCCTCGCCGGCTCGTACCAGGCCGATATAAAGCCGCGAGAAGCTGCGCGGGTGCGCGGCGAGTGCGCCGGCGAGCGAACTTCCTTCGCGTACCTTGTCGCGCACCTCGTCAAAAATTGCGCGGGCGCGGGCGTTGCCGATATTCTCGACAACGAAGCGCAAGGCGTGGTCCAGATCCTGTCCTGCGCCCAGCATTATCGCCACTTCTCGCGTGAATTCCGTGACTCTGGTCAAATCGAGGGCACGTTTCCCGCCGAGCTCCAGATGCAGCAGATCGGCGATTTTCGAGCGACTGCCCGCAGGCTCGGCGCGGAGGACGATTTGACCTTGTCGTTGCAGCCGATCGACCACAGCCGCGCGGTCCGCGGCTTCGACGACGCCGCGCAAGACCTCGCCGCTCGCGCTGATTGCAGACCACTGAAAGGACGGCATTGTAAAACCCTGTGAAACCTAACCTTCTGAAATCTCGCTGTGAATGCAGCGAACTACCTCCTCGATTGTCGTGTCGCCTTCGATGGCGCCGAGCAGGCCGGCGTCGAATATCGGCCGCAGCCCGCCTGCGATCGCGGCGCGTTCGATGGCGCCCTGATCTGCGCCGGCAAAGACGAGGCGGTTGATTTCCTCATTCGGCAACAGCAGTTCGGCGATCGCTCGGCGGCCGCGGTAACCCGTCCCCCGGCATTCCGGGCAACCGACCGCGCGATGCAGGGAAATCGTGTCCGCCAGACGCCGCAGATCGAACCGGTCGATCAACGCGGGCGCCGAAGGCTCGGCCGCTTTGCACGCGGGGCAAAGGCGGCGGACGAGCCGCTGCGCCAGCACGCCCTTGAGCGTCGCGGCAAGCAGATAGTCCTCGACCCCCATGTCTCGCAGCCGCGTCACCGTCGCCGCCGCCGAGTTCGTATGAACGGTGGACAACACGAGGTGACCGGTCAACGCCGCCTGGACGGCGATTTGCGCGGTCTCGAGATCGCGGATTTCGCCGATCATGATGACGTCGGGATCCTGCCGCAGAATGGAGCGCAGCAGCGTCGCAAAATTGAGCCCGATCTGGGCCCTGACCTGGATCTGGTTGATGCCCGGCAGCTGGTATTCGATCGGGTCTTCGACCGTGATGATCTTGCGAGCGACCGAATTCAGCTTCAGCAGCCCGGTATAGAGCGTCGTCGTCTTGCCGCTCCCAGTTGGTCCCGTCACCAGCACCATACCGTTTGGCAGGTTGAGCGCGCGCTCGACGCCAAGCTGCACACTCGTCGGCAAGCCGAGCTTGCCGTAATCGAACTCGACGGCAGTACGATCCAGCACCCGCAGAACGACGCTCTCGCCGTAAAGCGACGGCACCGTGGATACCCTGAAATCGATTTCATGGCCGCGCACGGTCAACCTGATGCGGCCGTCCTGCGGCAGCCGGCGTTCCGCGATGTCGAGCCGCGCCATGATCTTGACGCGGGAAATGACCGCGGCTTGCAAATGGGCGGCGGGCGGTTCGATCTCGTGCAGCACGCCGTCGTAGCGGTAGCGGATCCGCAGACGATCTTCGAACGGTTCGATATGCACATCCGACGCGCGGGTCTCGACGGCGCGGGCGATCAGCTGGTTCACCAGCCGGATGACCGGAGCCTCGCTGGCAAGGTCTTTGAGGCGCTCCGCATCCTCTTCGTTGGGGCCGCCACTCGTGGCGACTTCTTCGAGCAACGCCTCCGCGCTACCGCCTTCCGCTTCGGGGTAGAGCCGGTTGAGAGCGGCTTCGAGTTCGATTGGAACGGCGAGCGCGATCGAAACCGGCCGACCCAGCGCCGTTGCGATCGAGCGGTGGGTAAAATCGTTGAACGGGTCGGCCACGGCCACCGTGCAACCCGCCTTCCCCTCGTCGATCGGCACAGCTTGGGCCTTGCGCAGAAACTTCGGGCGGAGCCGGTCCACAAATAGCGGTGCCGGCGGATAATCGGCGACCGCGGCGAGCGGTACGCCGAATAGCGCCGCCATCGCCTCGGCGAGTCCGCGCTCGCTGACCAGACCGAGTTGCGTGAGCACGCGATCGAGCCGGCCGTGCGTTTCGTCCGCGACACGCTGAGCGCGGCTCAGCGAGCGCTGGTCGATGACACCGAGATCGATCAGGACTTGGCCGAGTTGCGTCAACTTGCCGCTCGCGCCGAGGTCCGGATCGGCTCCGCCGAACTGCACGATCTGCGACGAAGCGGCTTCCGTTCCGGCGTCATCGGGTTGGAGGGAGTCTCCCTCCAACCCGACCGACTGATTCCTGATCGGGGACGACAGCGACAGAGGCCCCTCCCCTGACTAAGCTTTAATGCCCGGTTGGTTGTCCCGTTGACGCGTTGAGGAGCAACTTCTTGTGGGCGTCGTCCCCCCGATCGCGGTCAAAATCGAACATCTTGTCGATCGGCCCGGCCAACTGGTCGAACGATCCGTTTCCAAGCCGGCCGGTCCCCCAATTATCCTCGATAAAGCGCAGCGCGGAGCTTTGGTCGGTTACGGTGTGGTCGACGAAATTCTCCTTGGCCCACGGCGAGATCACCAAGAACGGAAGGCGCGGGCCGTAGCCGCAGCGACCCTGGATCGCATTCCCGTTACTGTCGGCCAGCGGCGCGCCGTTGCCGCATTTGCCGGGCGCATTGAATTGATCCGCGTCCGCGGGGTTGCTGCTGGTGGCTGCCGATGGATTGACGATCGGACCCATCTGGTGATCGTACCACCCGTCCGAGTCGTCGTACACGATGATGATCGCGGTCGACTCCCAGAACCTCGATCCCATGATCGCATTGGCGGTATTGACGAGGAATTGCTGTTCGAGGAGCGGGTCCGAGTAGCCGGCATGACCGTCCTCGAAGGCGGGCGCCTTGAGGAAGCTGACCGCGGGCATGTTTCCGGCGGCGAGGGCGTCGAAGAAGTCGTGAACATCGTATTGATGATTGGCGCCGCCGTCATTCGCGGTGCCGATCGCCATGACCGAGCTTGGGCGCTTATGCGTCGGGTTGGCGGTCGAGGCGAAATACTGAAAGAAGGCGTGATGCGGGATGTAATCCGCGGTCGGTCCGGCGTTCGCCGGGGTCGCCGCGCTGCTGCGCGCGCAGCCCGTCGTGCCGTTGGCGTTCTTGACCGTCAGGTCGAACCCGCCCATGAACGCGCCCCAGGTCACTTGCTGGGCGTTGAGCAGGTCGCCGATGTTCTTCGCCCCGATCTGCACCGTCGTCCCGGTCGCGCACGTATCGCCGGTGGGATCGGCATCGCCGACCAACGTTCCCGACCCGATGACCTTGGGCGTGGGTGCGCTCGGCGTCGCGGGATAGGTCGTTCCCGCCACCAGGTTCAGGAGACCCGGCGTCGACGGACCGAATGTCGTGCCATAGGAATTATCGTTCATCGCGAAATGCTGGGCGTAGTTCCACAGCGCGGTGACGGTGTTGCCGTCGAAATAGCCCATCACCAGGCCCTTGTCCTTGCCATAGGCAAACTGCGCCGCGCAGAACGAATTCGCTCCCACGCCGATGCTGCCCGGGAACATGTCCATCAGCCCCATGTCGAAGGCTTTTTGCTCGTCGCCGTAGCTATGGTCCTGGTCGCAGGTCGAGGCCTGCGAGCGATCGAGCCTGAACGGATTGATCGCATGGCTCCCGTTGCCGGGATTACGTGAATTCGGGTTGTCGGTCAGCAGCGTTCCCGCGGGCGCACCAGCGACGAGCGTCCCGAGCCCGTTGACCGACGGGGTTCCCTCGCGGGCGGAAAACTGCGGCTCGCCCGATGGATTGAGCGCCGCCGGATACGTCGCGAAATAATGATCGAACGATACGTTCTCCTGAAAAATCACCACGACGTGCTTGATCGGTGTGGTGGTGTCTGCGGCGAGAGTCGGTTGCGCGGCAACCGATGCGACCATCATGGGCGCTGCCAACATCGCGGCGGCCCAACGCGTACGAACCACTGGTCTTCGGGGATTTCGCATTGTGACGTCTCCTCTAGCTGGAATGAGAACACGGCAACTCAGACTGTCCCGCGTTGCAGGACTGCTGCTATTTGATGATCCTTTGATGATACTGGGGGTTGTTTCGGCAAAGAACTCTCTGCCCCTCTGCTGACGCTGGCAAAGGGGGATAGAGCCGTTATTAGTGACGTGGCCCGTCGCTACAGATGCTTGTGGAAGTTGAACATGTCGAACAGATCACTAATCGCCGGTGAATTCGTCGGCACGTAAGGATTATCGCGATCGGGCCTCGGGTTCGGCAGATTGTCACGGCTGCGACCAGTCAGAGGGGATAAGTTCCAGTTGGCTTCGATGAATTTGAGGATCGACACATGGTCGGCGTAGCTGTGAACCACATGGCCGCCCTTCGTGTAAGGTGACACCACAATCAGCGGAATACGCGGACCGTCACCGAAAAAGTCGAGGGGCTGGATGAACCCGCTGTCATAGTATCCGCCGCCTTCGTCAACGGTGATGAAGAGCGCGGTCTCGGCCTGCAGCTTGGGATCGGCCGCGAGGGCGTCGAGCATCTTTCGCAACATGCCCTCGAACAGATCGACTTTCGAGGTGGCCGGATGCCCGTCAAGTAGCCCGTCCGGTTTCACGAACGATACTGCCGGGATCGTCCCGTTCTGGACCGCGGCGAAAAAGTCGGTCGCGTCCTTGATGTGTTGGGCGCGCTGCGCCGGGTTGCCCATGATCGACGAGGCGTAGGATTCGAAGTTGCAGATATTGCAATAAGCTGCACCAACGGCGTCGGCCGGATTCGTCGATCCGTTCGCCAGATTGACTGCGGCGTTGTAGGCACCGCCGTAATAGGCCCAGGAAATCGACTTCTCATTCAGCGCGTCGCCGATGGTCCGCAGACTGCTCGGCGGGATCGACTGTCCATTGGCAATCCCCCGCGTATCCACAACCCCGTTCGGCAGGAAGCCCGGGTTAGTATTGTTGATCATGTAGTAGTGATCCGGATCGCAGTTCGCCTGCACGGCATAGGGCAGGCGATCCAAGTAACGGACGATTGGCAAGGCGCCCGGCGCGTTGAATACGTCGGAGCAATTGCTGAAAGTGCCGTCGAGCGTGTAACGGTTATTCGTCCCGTTCTGCGGATTGGGATTGGCGATCACCGCCGCGGGCGGAGCCATGGCATTACCGTGGCCGTCGCTCCAGAACACATCATCACCCATCCCGAGAAACACATGCTGAATGCCCGTGCCGCCTTGTGCCGGCTGGTGGTAATTGTCGTTCATGGTGTATTCGTCGGCCAGCCGTTTGAGCAGCGGGGCGTCTTCGTCCTGCATATTATAGAACGCCATCGAGGTCCCACCTCCCTTATCGGCCGTGGGTCCGGCATAGGTGGTGATCACGAACGGATAGAGATCGTTCAGGCAACCGCTCGGATTGTCCTCGGTGATCGATGAAACGTCACAGTCCGACTGTTGCCACATTTGATAGAAGCGATGCGTCGTATCGCCGGTATAGGAGTCGTAGGGCAGGTTTCCAGTCAGTTGGAACGGCCCGTCTGGCAGCGACAGATCGTCAGCGATGCGGGCGTCCGGTCCCGTCGTGCCGGCGGCACCGGTCGCGCCGGTTGTCAGCAAGAACAGGTCGCTGGCCTCCAGGGACGGTTCGATCGACGCGAGCGCCGAGGGGGGAAGATTGAATGGCGGCGCGGTCGCACTGGTCTTGTTCGGGGCGCCACCCAGCGTCGGAGCAGGCAGCGTCGTGTAGGCCGTTTTGTTGCGCGGATTGACGCCGATGAAATACGCCGCCTCCGCCCCGGTGGTAAACTGTTTGGCCCGGGCGAATTGCGGGCCGGGGGAACCGTCGGCGCGGACGATTCGCTCCGAGCGAAGGTTCAAAATCGTATCGTCGCTCTTCGGGACGTACGTGGCGAAGAGATGATCGAACGACCGATTTTCGCCGATCAGGACGACAACGTGCTTGATCGGCGAGCGCGTTTTTTGCGCATCATCCTTGGTATCCGAATCGGCGCCAAAAACTCCTAAAGGAAATCCAGCGACAAACGCGACCATTGCGAGGCCAAAAGGCTTCTGTAAGCAATAAGACAGCATAATAGCCTCCCGTGTTAGTAGGGAAGCTATGATTCTACTGAATTTATGTTATTAGGATATTACAGTTTTGTTTATCGTTCGTGACAGCGCGTCTAGTTTTATTTAGATTTGGAGAAAATGAGGGGCGCGAGCTACGCCGCGCCCCTCCGCGTTAGGCCATTCTAATGGCGGCCGTGCTCGTTCGCCGCCATCTCGTCGTCATGTGCCGCGCTGAAGACGGCAATGCAGCCTTGAGCGTCGCTGCCACCTGCCTGCGAGCAGACAGAGAGACCCGCGGTGCTGGGGATCGGCACATAGATCTGATTGAATATTGGGTCGGCTGCGACCGAGTGCGCCGTCCCGTGCGGACTCGACGGCGGATTGTTCGGCAAGCCGATCGTTACGCTTTGATCAGACCCAAGCTTCTCCCCATCACCGGCATCAATGATGCCAAGCTGCTGCGGATTGGCTCCACCAGAGCGGGCTAGGAAGTACGAGTTGTTGCCGTCGTTGAACCAGACCTGATCGGAACCGTCCTGGTTTGCTACTGTGGCAATGACCTTGACCGCCGCATCATTTTTCTTAACCCGATCATCGATGATCACCGTCGAGTTGACTGTCTTGTTCGGGTTGTTGCAGCCGAGCAGGATCTGATGGTCAGGACCGATGGTCATCCCTTGCGGCCCAGCGCAGCTGGCGAGCGGCACGCTCAGCACATTCTCGACCGTTAGCGTTCCATCTGGCTGCGGGCCGAGGACAACAACCGCTCCAGGTTGGGTGTCGTTGCCAGGGCCGTTGACTTCCGGAATATTGACATAGAACTTTCCAGTCCGCCGGTCCCATTGGCACTGCTCGATCCCATTTGTGGCGGCCGGAGTTCCCTTGGTCCCGTCCATCGTGATCCGTTGCAGGACACTGTAGTTGACGGTCGAGACAACCGAGACAAACGGGAACGGGCTTTCTGCATCGTTTGCAATCAAGACGAGCTGGTCGCGCGGGTCAAAGCAGAGTTCGTCCGCTCGGTTGGCGCCTCCCGTGGAGATCACATGCGTCGTCTTCTGCGAAAACAGGTCGATGACTTTGATCTGACTGGGACCGTCTCCGGCCCAGATCTCACGATGATTGACGGTGATCACGCCGTCAGGGCCAGCGTTGTCGTTGCTCGGCGTTGCGCCGGCGAAGGCAGGCGTCGCCGCAACCTGCACAAGCACCGTATTGGTGGTCGTATCGATAACGTTGACAACTTTGTTAGTGCGATCGGCCAGCAGATAGAGACCGATCACAGGATCCACAAAGCTAATGTCAAAGGATGTGACCTTTTGTGTTCCCGGCAGGGTGATCGCCGTTCGTGCGGAATAAACTTCATCGGCCGAAGCCACACCGCCCGTCAGAATGAGAACGATCGCCGCCAGCCATGCGCCGAACGGTATGCCAGGTTTGCGTCTGGACATTAATCCCTCCCTTACCATCGTTTGCGCGCACCGGTTGGACAGCGCGCTGGATCGGGCGCCCCGTGTGCTTAAGCGATCGTGTTAAGATTGCCGAAAGGTGCCGAAAGAAATCAGAAATTGCTTATCAGGGCGAGTCGACGGCCGCACTATACGCGCGGAATTCCGATCCAATGACGGGATTTGGACGCGTTTACAAAATTTTACATAGAATCAATTTATATTACAGAAACCTTACGGATAGTGATTTTTGAAATGTATTATCGTGGCTATTATAGCTCTAGTAGAGTGGCTAGTCTTTGTTGCTATCAACTCTTGCACGATCGGCAGGCCGAGCGCCGTAACCTGATCGGGCGGCCCGGCGCCGCTTAAACCGGCGGTCTAAACAGGGGTTGGGGTTGGTACGCCGGCTGTGGAACACAGGCGAAATCCATACTGTCAGTGGCGAAGATGATCTGGACCTGTTGCGCGAGCAGTCCATATTGCCCGCACCACGAGCTTGCCATGTTAAGCGCGCCCGCTTGCGTGAAGGTGGTCACGCGCGAGACCGTGCCGCCGTGCTCGTCTCCCGCGACGACCGCCGAACCGCCGATCTCGCTGAACAATGTGCAGCCGCCGGACGCAAGCGCGACAATTCCATAAAGCGCAAACCGGAGGGACCGGCGCATCGGCATCCCCTATCGTAGGTTGCTCACGTCAGCATCCGCCAGAAAGCTGAACGTGCCAATACCGTGGATGCCCTCGTCATGTGTCAGTTTGATGCTCGCGACGGTACTGCGCGTGCCCCCTTAGCCTGAAGGCCAACATTGCGACGGTCTGACGGGGGGCATCGGTCGGCCAGCAGTTGCGGACCGGGAGCGCGTGCCTATTGCCGAGGATCGGCTGTCGTGCCGCCATCGAACTGCGCCGTTCATACCGGGTTCCAAGTTGGGGGCGTTTCCGATCGGATCGACGCGCAGCTGGAACGTGTTCAAATCATGGTCGCCGACCGCGCGGGCGGCGCGCCATGTCGCAAATTTCGACCCCGCCCTGCGCGCCTTTTACTACGCACGGGTCCTCGAAATTCCGACGCCGCGCTGGACGACCTACGACGCAAAATACTTCCATGTGCAAATGCCGGCGGAGGTGCCAATGGTCGCGCAGCAGCGCGCCTATACATCGCCAATCTGGTACTCACCGAAGCAGTGAGGTTTCAGCCATGATCGCTCGGCTGCTGCGTGAGCCGCTGCTGCACTTCCTTATTGCGGGAGGGCTGCTGTTCGCGATCTTCGGGAACGTCGGCACCACCGACGCAGTGAACGACGATCATCGGATCGTGGTAAGCGACGCGGACATCGAGCGCGTAGTCCCGCACGAATGGCCGAAATCGGCGGATTGTGTTGAAGAAGTCCGTTTTCGACGGGATTGGCGAGAATAGTGTCGGGCGATGCTGAGGCACGACGAGGGGTTCCCGGCTCACATAGCCGGGATTGGCGCGGGTAGCGGGATCTGTCCGTCGTCAGAGTTTTTGGGACAACGGGCTAGGAAAGATAAGGGAGGCTCTGGCGCATCGGATTGGTGATGTCAGGCTGCTTGCATGCGGTGCTGCATACGGCGGTTTGCGATGGTCTGTCGTTTGATCCTTTCTCGTTCTGCCAGGATGGTTGGGCCTCGCCCGAAGTAGGCGTCGGCCGGGGTGA
Source organism: uncultured Alphaproteobacteria bacterium (assembly GCA_963778385.1). Taxonomy (GTDB): domain Bacteria; phylum Pseudomonadota; class Alphaproteobacteria; order ATCC43930; family CGMCC-115725; genus DATARH01. The sequence goes on from CAVZUA010000056.1 coordinate 245,679, forward strand.
GATTGTCGATGCTCTCGTGGTAACGGCGGTGGTTGTAGTTGGCGACGAAAGCGTCGATCTGGGCTTCGAGATCGCCGGGCAGGAAGTAGTTCTCCAACAGGATGCGGTTTTTGAGGGTCTGGTGCCAGCGCTCGATCTTGCCCTGTGTCATTGGATGATAGGGGGCACCGCGAATGTGCTTGATGCTCCGGTCGTCGCCAGACATACCCGGAATTCGCTGAGATGCTCGCGCGAGCACGCGAAATGCAGGCGGAAAACATGGGGATCAGATACTCGAAATCGGGCTCTCAATCTCTGCAGCCTCCCGCTCTAGCTGATCGGCCATGGCAAGTAGGACCCGGTCCTCATGACGGCCTCCCGCCGTGGGGACACTCGCCATCCGCCTGCAAAGCAAGGCCATTTGCCGGAGATCGGCTGCTTGGGAGGTCGCTCGTTCGGTCGGCGTCATACGATTGTCATATACCGGGGAGCGCGAAGCGGCTGCAAGAAGAGTTGGGTAAATGTTCGGTAACGAACAGTGACCGGCGGACGGACTTGCCGCCGCCGGTGCTTTTGCGAGGCGGCGCTTATGGTGATCCTCAGGCTGGAAAAGGTCCGCGACCAGCTGGCGAAGTGTTGAGGGAAACCGCCGCCGACTGAACGAACCTGTGCGTCCCGCCTGCCAAACACTCACGGTCCTGGCGATCGTCGTCGTGGTCGCCTTCTTGATCGGCTGCTCGGTTTGGCGCGACGGAAGGCGGGCCGAACATCAGCGGTGGCAATTAGAGCGCCTGACCGAATTGCTGCTGAAAATCATTGAGCTGAGGATCGTCAGCATTAGGGAAACTGATGCTGATAACGACGTTTTCCATCTTCGCCGCTCACATGGCTGAACCGTGAGGGATGGCATCTCGCACGATCCAACCATTCGCGCATGGCGTTGAGTGTCTCGGCAAAATTGGCTTGGGAGACTCGTATCTCGATGGTCGAGCGCATGACCGTGCTCCCTACATTCGGCGGGAGCATGCCTGTCTCTCAGCCACCGGAGCCGATGCTGCGACCGGTGATCGAAGCATCGTAGACCTTAAACCTAGCTTACGTCTGTATCACAGCGGACATAGTGAGCCTGCGTCGGGATATCGTTCCATGCCGCTGGGAGTTAAGGCGGCGCGCAGTTAACGGCCCCTTGAGGACTACGCCGCATTGCACATTTAGCGGGAAGAGGCATAGCGGCATAGCTGAGGTAGGCGATGCCCAACAACGGCGCCATCACGCTCGACGATTGCCGGCGGCACGGCATCCGCATGCTCGAGATCGACTGCGCCAAGTGCGACCGCCACCGCCTCTATAGGCTCGACAAGCTGCTCGCTGCGTTCGGCCCGAATTGCAGTCTCCCGGCGCTCGCGAAGTTCGCATCATGGGACTGCTCCCGCCGCAGCATCCCGTCAATCCCTGACCAATGCGGGGCGCGAGTCAGGAACGGGCCCCCGCTATGAGTTCGAGAACAGGGTGCGCGACTTGCGCAGGCTTTCTCGTCGGTCAGGTCGAGGCGATCACTCAACCCGGTCGAACTCGGCGGGGCTTTTCGCCGCTCTGCGCCGCCCCTGTCTCTATATCGCGATGACCGATAGCCGCAGCGAGGTCGCCGCCGGTCCATGGATGATCTCACCGAAGAAGAGCGCGAGGCAGTGATCGTCGCGCTGCGCAGATACATTGAAGGCGACGGCTATCATTACGCGCCGCGTCTCCAACCCTTCCACTCGGCGCTGGCGAAGCTCACCGGAACCGTGTCATCGCCGCGGCCGGTGGAGCGGCCGCCCTTGCCGAAAGCGCCGATGCGGTCGCGCGGCGGCAATCGGGGGCGTCGCTAGTCGCTGCGGGAGACGATCACGGTCTCCGTGGTCCGCTCGCCGCTAAGCTGGCTCCGATCGGTTCTGAGCCGCAGCACGGTAATCGTAAAGCCCTGCGTCCGGCCGCAACGTTGGCGGCGCATCCGGTATTGCAGGTCGTAGATCAGCGTGTCGGAGGGGACGCGGCGCCGGCGTTGCAACTCGCCTGGACCGAATGACACGTTGCCGTGCTCGCACGGACACCGGATGACGATCGTTTCGTCGCGGGCCAGGTCGAACAACCGCCACAGCCGCGGATCGCCGGGCCGCTCACGCATCCATACGTCGTGACCAATGAGAACGTAAGAGAAACACAGTTGTTGGCGTCAAGCCCGAATTTGAGGCATGATCGCTATCCGTGGCTGTCCATGCGACCAGGGTGATCGGCACTATGCAGAGCAGATACTTTGTCATCGCTCGGCCTCCTTAAATCCAGGCCCCGCGGCGCGAGAAGCTTGCGGCGGGCGCGGGTGCCTTGCAAGATGCTTTAAACCGCGCGCTCCATCCAAGCGGACGACTGACCGCGCGGGCGTTGAGAAGAACTTTTTTCTTCTAACGGGAGCAGTGCGATGAATAAGAAACCTGCTGTTTTATTGGTGAGCGGACTGCTGTTCGCCTGTGCGCCGCCACCGCCTCCGCAACCTGCGGCAGCCCCGGCCCCCGCAGCCCCCGCCGCGGCTCCGGCGCCGGCGCCAGCTCCGGTCAACCATTTCGTCAGCATTCAGGGAGCGCGGTGCGGCGCGTTGCTGGCGCTGCAGCCCGACGATCGCCAGGATGCGTCGATGTTCTACGTCGGCTATTCGGTGCGGCGCTTCGGCTCCGGCGCGATCAATGTCGGGATGGTCCCCAGCATCATCAGCGTCGCGCTCAGTTATTGCGAAGCCGAGCCCAACCGGACTGTCGCCAGCGCGTTTAATGAGGCCTACGTAGAGATGCGATGGTGGTGACCGGGTTTTCGGTGCGCCATGGAGGAAAAAGGCCAAATGTGGCTGATCCGCCGAGAGCAGTACCGTAAGCAGTCTGGAATGGCCGCGCGAAGGGGTACGGCAGTTCCAAGACAGCCCGAGACTATCTACGAAGGCCCGCACGAGGCGACCATCTACCTCCGAACAACAGGCTATGTTCGATTGGGCTTCAGCGATCCGCTCGGCCAGCAGCGCAAATTCGGCCTGCTGCTCGACCTGGTCGAGCCGCTCGCGCAGCTGCTCGGCCAGACGCACCGGGTCGATCGGCTCGCTAATGACGGGCTGGCCAGGTGGAGAAAGATGGTCCGCCCCACAATTCATCTGGATACCAGGTGTTTGGGCGCTGATCATGCGTTAGCAAATCTCCACCTGCCCCCACAGTCGTTAAGGTGGAAGAAATTCAAGCCCAATGAACCGAGGGAGGCCGCACCGATGACTCAATGTCGGCTCTACATGGCGCCGATCGCCTTGATCGGGTTGATGGCTACACCGGCGCCGGCCGCCCCAGCTCTGTCGAATGGCGCTATGACGCGCATTATCGCTGTAGCGCCAGCGGAGAGGATAGATGCGCCGCTGGTGCTCGTGCGCGGCGGCGGCGGCGGTGGTCGGGGCGGTGGCGGCGGTGGCGGGGCGCGCAGTGGCGGCGGGAATGCCGGCGGCGGGGCTAGCCGAGGCGGAGGAAGTTGGAGTGGGGTATCCGGGGGTAACCGCGCTAACGTCAACAGCAGCAACGTCAACCGCGGGAACATCAACACCGGCAATGTCAACGTCAACCGAAACGTCAACGTCTCCGGCACGGGTTATGGTGGATCAGGTTGGGGTGGCGTCGCAGCCGGCGTCGCGGTAGGAGCGGTAGTCGGTGCTGCCGCTGCCAACACGACGGCCCCGGCAGCTCCATCTTGCCCATACCCAAATTACCCGAACTGTGGGCTTTGACCGGTTCGCCCTATGCCGCCGCGACCCCAAAGCGGCCGATATGACCCTCGGGCTACGAGTTACGAAGCGTGCAATCGGCAGAGATCTGGTGGGCCGATGATGGGACGGCTTCGGCTCCGGCCTATAGACCTCCCTTCGCCGCGGTCATTCCTGGTAGATTGTCGCGGCCAATTCAACCGTTGCGATACGCCAGCGCGGGGAGGGAACCATGGACAGCGACATCGGGCGTCGGATTGCCGCCGAGTTCTTCGGGACGTTTTGGCTGGTGTTCGGCGGGTGCGGCGCTGCCGTGCTCGCCGCCGGGTTTCCCAATCTCGGGATCGGCTTTCTCGGTGTCGCGTTCGCCTTCGGCCTGACCGTGCTGACCATGGCCTATGCGGTCGGCCATGTGTCGGGCGGGCATTTCAACCCTGCGGTTACGATCGGCTTGTGGGCGGCCGGTCGTTGCGCCAGCAGGCATGTCATCCCCTACGTTGTCGCCCAGGTGATCGCGGCGATCGCCGCTGCGGCCGTGCTATGGGTCATCGCGTCGAGCCATGCGGGATGGGTGCCCGGCGGCTTCGCCTCGAACGGCTACGGCGATCTCAGCCCGGGCAAATACGGACTCGGCGGCTGCTTCCTGATGGAAGTGGTGATGACCTTCTTTTTCCTATTCATTATCATCGGCACGACGTCGAAGGGCGCGGCGGTCGGCCTCGCGGGCATCCCGATCGGTCTTTCGCTCACCCTGATCCATTTGGTCTCGATCCCGGTCACCAACACCTCGGTCAACCCGGCGCGCAGCACCGGGCCGGCGCTGTTCGCCGGCGGTGAGTATGTCGGCCAGCTCTGGTTGTTCTGGGTGGCGCCGATCGCCGGGGCAGTGATCGCCGGCCTCCTCACGCGCTGGCTGCACGAGCCAGTTTCCGGCGATGCCTAGCACACACCGATGCGGCAGCGGCCGCTTGTGGCGTGGATCGAAACACGTCATGCAGCGGTGACGCGCTCCACAGATAGGGGCAGCGGCCCGCTCTGCTCTGGTGCCCCCAGTTGAGAGCGAGTAGGCTTCGCTTAGTTCGCGCGGGTTTACCTCCAAGAGGTCCTCCCATACTTATCCGCCGAATTGTGCTTCTGATCGCGCTCGCCGCAGGTTTTGCTACCGCGCCATTGTCGGGCGCGAACGCGCAGTACTACGGGCCTTGCTCTTTTCCGCTGGCGTGGCCGTTTTGCGCGGCAGGTGCAATCGTCGGCACCGCTGTGAAGCTCGTAGCGCGCATGTAGCGCGTTCCACGCCGCCGCTTCATCGGCATAAAGCGTGGTTTCCGCCGCGTGCTCGGCGTCGGCGCAGCGCACCAGCTCATCTAGGATGACGAGGCATTCGGCGAGCCGAGCGTTGATCGTAGCGTAGATTCGCGTGCTCATGGGTGGCCAAATGGAGGCCGCAGAGCGCCACGCTTGATAATTCCGGCCAAACAATTGATCAATTGGGTCTGCGATTTCAGCTTGCGGGTGCTGTGGCCGAGGCGCGTTGCCCGAGCGCGGGCGGCGGCGGTTTTGTTAGAGGCCGAAGAGCATACGGCCACCATTAGGCCAGGAGCCGGAGAAGCTACCGACGGTCCCTCAGCACCCCGACCGCGCGGGCGCTCATACGGGCTTTTGGGATTTTCGTGTGAGGGGCGAGTTCTTAGCGCGTCGGCCATCATGCCCAGACCACACAGCGGGCCGAATTTGCCGATAATAAATAACACCCTAATCCGTCGAGGGCGGCAACGGCATCGGTCACCCGAAGGTCAAGAGACGGGATTGGGTGAGCATCCGGTACGTTGCCGGTAGCTTTCCGCGGCCACCCAGGCATCGTAGGAGAGCGCCCGCAGCATCACTATGGCTGGTGCGGCCTCGCCATTGCGTTGCGCCAGCAACATCAGTTCGCGGGCAGCGTCCAGATCGCGCAGCAATTGGTTGAATTGAGCATCCATGGGACAGCGTCGCCCCAGAAAATGGCGTGTGGATAAGTTGGGCTGGTTCTGAATAAATTCAACCGGTCTTTGCCTACCGCGAGCTACCAATGGTTGAGAAAGGTGATTGGCGCCGAGAACCGAATAAGCACGCGGAACACGCATAGGGGACGGTCATGAAGGATCTAGTCACCGAGATTGTTGCGGCCTACGTTCGGAACAATGCGATTGCGATCGACCAATTGCCCGCTCTGATAACGACCGTCGCCGAGTTTCTTGCCGGTCTTGGGCAAGGGCAGCCGTCTTCACCGCCAGAGCCGCTCAGACCTGCTATTGCCATCCGCCGGAGCGTCACGCCCGACGCCGTCATCTGCCTGGATTGTGGTCATATGGCACAGATGCTGAAACGCCACCTGTCGAACGCGCATAAACTGACGGTCGATGATTACAAAGCGAAGTGGTCCCTGCCGTCAGACTATCCCATAGTTGCCCCGAACTATGCGGCGCGTCGATCGGCGCTCGCCAAGTCATCCGGGTTTGGGACACGCAATAGCCGCCGCGGGAAGAGCTAAAGAACGAAGAGGTTTCGTTGCGGATAGCCGAGCACCGTCGGACGCATTAACATGCGCGGTGTCTTTAAGGCGGGGGACACATCGTCCGGCGTAGCGCCAAGGCTGATCGCGCGTTCCACGAGTTGATGCCCGATCACGATCAAGTCTTCGGCAATTTCGCGATCTTCGATAAAAAATACCCTGGACCACCCGATTATAGGTTGATTAGTTTAATGCTTAGTGCTTTTCAGGTTGATGTAATTTTGAACGTCCGCGCTAGCGCGGAGTTACCGTAGCGTCGGTCACAGGTGATCTCGTCGCCTACCAAGTCTGTTACATTAATCTGTCTCAATCACTCGATTGCCTGTGCTCGTAGTGCGGGATAGGGTTCGTGTGAGCATAACTGAGCGGAGCTTATGAACTTCACGAGACCAATGCATTTGTAGGAGGGCCAAGACATGACGCCGAAATTCGTATCTGGTGCGCTCACGGCCATTTGGCTCACATTAATGGCCCCGCATATCGCCCAGGCACAGTCGCCTACCGCTTTTGACGGGACCTACCAGGGTGTCTCAAATGCGGCATCCGGCAGCGGTCCAAATTGTAGTGTCTTTGCTCCCGTTCCCCGACCGCTGACGATCCAAAACGGTGTCGCCAAGTTCGATGGCGGGCTGAAAGGAGCCACTGCATTTCAAGGCAATGTGACCCCGCAAGGTGCCTTCACGATGAAGGACAACCTCGCCAACACCATAACCGGCAGGATTGAATCCGGCGGGAAGGCCACCGCAGGCATCCACATGGGTGAGAGCAATTGTGTCCTCACAGCCGTCTGGCAGAAGTCATAACGCGCCCCGAAGGGTGCTGCATCTCCGTGAAGGAAAAGCACATGACATCGAAACTCATCACGATCATCGGATCGTCCATGCTCGTTTTTGGCATGGTCGTCGGCATACCAAGTTCGACGAAGGCAGAGACCGTCAAGGTGACGAATGACGGGTCTTTTGTTCTCGCCCAAACCAACGGGATGGAACGACGCCAAGACCGCCGGGACACCCGCCAGGACTGCCGTCAGGATAATGGGGCTGTTGGGCAGGACAAGCGCAACTGCAAACAGCAAGGCCGTCAGAATTAGGGGGTATACGGGTCCGGCCTAGACTCCTTCGACCAACGCGGGATCAGCTTGCCGGTTGCGTCGACGGGGGGCGGCGGTTCTGAGCCGACCCTTGCCGGGTGGCCAAGAGTCGCTCGCGGCGCTGAGCCGCCTTTGCCGCGGTCGTCCCGCCAGCATGCGGGCGGGATTAATTTCCAAATGCGCTTGCCGGCACCGCGACATTGGCTTTCGCCGCAGCGCCGACGTTGATGCCGATCACCGCCCAACTCCCATCTTGCCGCATCAGCAACGGGCCGCCGCTGGTGCCGCGGGTCCCATCGCAGTCGTCAGTCTACGGGACCTTTCCGATGCCCGAGCGCACAACACTCTGCTCGGGAGGCCGGCTCTGGTGCGCGTGGTGGGTTTCTTGCTCGATTTAGCCGCACGCCGCGGCGCAGCGACGCTGCTCCAGTTGCCGATGCCACGCATCGACATCGCCGACTATCTCGGGCTGAGCGTGGAATCGGTATGCCGGATCCTGTCGCGCCTGTCGGAGCTTCACCTCATCGCGCGACCCAACGTGCATCAGGTCGAGTTTATCGACATCCACGCACTCGAAACGATTTTCCTGGAAGGCTTTGGTTCGAAATTCGGCTGCTGCTACGGATCCAGGAGGCGGCGTTCCAGTAGGCCGTCGTAACCCGGTTATTGGGCTGGCTTTGGTCTCACGAGATCGATATGGAGCGAATCACGATCCCCGAGCTTCCTCGGGTTCGGGCATGCAAGGGCGGGAACCGGCGTATGATGGAGGTTCCGTCGGCACTCGACTGATCTGGTGGCTCCGCGCTGCATGAAACGTCTGATCGCGGCTCTCGCCGCTGCGCTCTTCGTCCTGCCGCTTGGGCAGGACGCCGATGCCGCGCCAACCAGCCCAGCCGAGACGTACAGCGTACTCAACCTTTTCGGCGACGTATTCGAACTGGTGCGCAACGATTACGTCGATGCAGTCAGCGACGAGACCCTGATCGACGGCGCGATCAAAGGCATGCTGACCTCGCTTGATCCCCACTCCAGCTACCTTAATGCGAGGGATCTCGGAGAACTAAGGGCCGAGAGCCAGGGTGAGTTCGCTGGGGTTGGGATCGAGGTCTCGATAGAGAACGGCCTCATTAAGGTGGTGTCGCCCATCGACAACACGCCGGCGGCGCGCGCCGGGCTGAAGCCGGGGGATCTCATTACCCACTTCGATGGCCGGCCGGTGCAGAAGCTGACCCCCTCGGAGATGACCGCAGCGATGCGTGGCCGAGAGAATAGCGAGGTCACGCTGACGATCCAGCGCGGGGCGCGCGCCCCATTCGATGTCAAGCTGGTACGCGCGATGATCAGGATTCAGTCGGTGCGATCGCGTATGGAGGGCGACAGCATTGGCTATATCCGCATTACCACTTTCGACACGAAGACTGATGTTGAACTCAACGACGCAATGAAGAATTTGAAGCAGCAGGCCGGCAGCAAGCTGGCGGGGATTGTGCTCGATCTGCGCAACAATCCCGGCGGGCTGTGATCAGGCCGTAGCCGTATCCGATGCCTTTCTTGAAAAGGGCGAGATCGTCTCGACGCGCGGCCAGCACGCTGACGACGCAAAACGCTACAATGCGCGCCCGGATGATATCACCGGCGGGCTGCCGATGGTCGTGCTGATCAATGGCGGTTCCGCCTCGGCCTCGGAGATCGTTGCCGGCGCCTTGCAGGATCAGCATCGGGCGATCCTTCTGGGCACCCGATCCTTCGGTAAAGGCTCGGTACAGACGATCATCTCGCTGCCCGGCCATGGCGCGATGCGCCTGACGACGGCGCGGTATTACACGCCGTCGGGCCGATCGATCCAGGCCAAGGGGATCGATCCTGATATCGTAGTCGAGGTTGCGACGATCGAGCATCCGGCGGGCTATGCCGGCGCGTCCGCCGAGAAGACCGATGACGGCGCGGACGATGCCGACAATGCACGCGATCAGGCGACGGTCGATCCGTCGGTCATCGGCACGGCAGACGATTATCAGTTGGCGCGCGCCGTCGGCATGATGCGCGGCATTTCGCTGCTTAATGCACGGGTTGAGAACCGAGCACGCGCTGCGACGAGGTGAAAAACCTCTTTGCCGCTGTAGACGCCGATAAGCGCGTTGGCAGGTCGGCGACGAGATAATCGACAATATCATCACAGTCTATTCCGTCACCGCCGACCGGCTGGTCCGGCGGGTGGTGCGGGCGATATCTTGGGCAATTGTCAGTTTGGTGGTTTTGCTTCGCTCCACCGCAACCGGTTATTTGGTGCTAGTAGCCGTATTGCGGCGTAACCGTCCACACCCCCGGCGATTGCTGGGTGTCGGTGTTATAAGAGCGGCAAATTCGATCCCCTCAATTCTCCCCATCGTCTCATAACCCTGGCAATCTGTGGCGCGGCCGCTTGCTACCCAACCTCGCCGCTGCGAGGCCGCTGGTCGTTGACTGCCGGGCGACGGCCTGACCCGCGGGTCATTTATCGAACGCGGTCAACGGTTCGTGGAAGCACTTCACGCCGATTGCGATCTCCTACCCCAAGTGCATCGCGTGCACCGGTGGATGACGCCTTGGTTGAGCTACCGTATGGTGAGGGTTGAAACCTCCCGGGGGCCGCGATGTCTTCTCGTTATTTGAAAATGTGGGCGTTGATTTGCCTGCTGGGGCTCGGTGCGGCCTTTGAGTTGGTTAAATATGGAAATCCGTTCGGTTCGATTTTCGACGCTTTTCCGTCTGACCTAAGCCAGCAGGAAGCGCTGCGACGCTGCGACAATATTAGCACGAGTTTCTCGCGATTTTTTGTGCGTGATCGAGAAATGTGCTTCCGCACGATGATTCCCGCAGTGACGGTGATGGATCGCCCGAACGCTTACTGATGCAGCCAAGCCTTAACGGGGCGGAAGCGCTCCCCCCTCGCGTTCGACCTCGGTGGCTGGTCGGCTTCCCCCTCGATAGTCCACCGCCGTTTCTACAATCTGACCGCTTCCAGCCCGACGAGATCGAACATCAACCGGCCGAGATCGAATAACGCATTGTGGGGGCTCCAACGCCGGATGTAGTGGTAGTCGAAACCGCAGCGACCGGCGAATAGTCACGTCGCGCCATCGCAACCGAGCTGGAGGCCGGTCGAGTTGGCGATGCCCTTCAACCGGGCAGTGACCTTGCAAGGCGCGGCGTCGAGACATGATGACCCTCAGCCGCCGCGCCTCCCCAGCCCTTGCGCGACGCTTGGATCGGTGACCATAATGCCTTCGTGGCTTCCGATGGTTGTTCGTTCGGGGGAACTGATCGGTTGTGCCTAACCGCAGTCGATGACGCCAAGAAACTACAATTGCAGATGAATGTAGTCGCAACTTGCCCCCGAAGGAGGACCAAGACATGGCATCAAGATTTACCGCTAGATCGTTGATGATCATTAGATCGTCCATGCTGATCTTCGGCACAGTCGTCGTCATGTCCATCCCGGCGAACGCAGAAACTGCCAAGGTGACGGGTGAGGCGGCATCAACCCACCAGTCTTTCGTTATAGCCCAAACCAACGGACAGGACCGTCGGGACAACCGGCAGGATTGCCGTCAAGACAATGGGGCCGTCGGCGCGGACAAGCGCGACTGCAAACAGAATGGGCGCCAGAATTAGTTGCGGCTCTGCCGGTCGTGGCCTGGCGGCGCACCCGCTTCCCGCCCCGCGAGTGCATGGGCGCCTTGAGTAGCGGCGGCGGCTCCGATCGGTGCAGCTGCAGCGTAGCGCCCGGCCGGGGTCTAACTTCGCAAGAGCCGCCGAGGCGCGGCGCCCGGGGGACCTTGTCGCTGATCAGCTTCTCACGCAGTGCGGTGATCGCTGCTGACAGCTTCGTCGTCGGTGAGATCGATCGTCGGCATGACGGTACGACCCTGTGGACGCTGGCGATGCCCAAGACGGCGGAGCCCGTGGTCACTGACCAGTCTCCGCGCCAAGCTGGATCAGCTAGAGCGCCGCTACGTCCGGCTCGCCCTTGTCACGCCAATGTGGGCGACCACGGCACCGTGGCGGGAGCTGCTCCGGGTTAACCTCGACGCCTGCAGTTCGCCTGTCGCTGTGATCGGGCGCCGCACATCAGCGATGCGATATCTCCTACCTATAGCAATTGGCTTGTGGCGGCCCTGCACCTAGGTGGTAATCGCTCATCGCACCAGACCTTCGCCATCCGGGGAGAGGCACCCGGAACCCCACCGCGGCTGACGCGTTCTGGTGTGTATAGCCCGAAGCCGCCATCCGGGTGAGGGACGTTCGGTGAAATAGACCGTAGATTTTTGCACCTGCCAAACGCCCGCAACGCGAACGTACCGGTACGTTGCGTTCGCGCCACTTCGACATTCGCCGTATTGTCGCATACAGCACGTTAGCAAAGCTCAAGAATAAGCATCTCTGCACTTGTGTCCGGTTAGGGAGGACGCGATGTTGGAGGCTTTGGAGCGGCAGCAGAAGCTGACGGTAAACCAGTGGAAGATTATTTCCGCGGCAATCCTCGGCGACATGCTGGATTTCTTCGACTTCTTTCTAATCGGCTATGTGCTGACGTTTATCGTCAAAGAGTGGCACCTGTCGTTTATGGAGTCCGGGGTTATCCTGCTTGCCGCAGGACTTGGGGCGATTCCCGGTGCTTTCTTTTGGGGCTGGATGGCCGATCGCATCGGCCGGCGCAAAGTTTTTATCGCCACGGCGCTGAATTTTTCGCTGGCGACGGGAGCGATGGCATTCACGCCCGACCAGTACGGCTGGCTGATCCTCGCGTTTTTTCGCTTCCTGGTTGGCGTCGGCGTTGCCGGGCTTGTCGCAGTCGATCTGCCGCTGGTGCAAGAGTTTGTGCCATCTTCAAAGCGCGGCTGGATCGGCGGTTTGGTGACATCGACCGTATCCATTGGCGGCGCGCTTGGTGCGGCGTGCGGCGCCTACCTGGGACCTTTGATTGGGTGGCGCGGACTGTTCCTCGTGGGGTTGCTGCCCGCGTTCTTTACGTTGTTGATCCGCGCATGGGTGCCAGAGTCGCCACGTTGGCTGCTGCGCCGCGGAAGGCACCAAGAGGCCAGACGCTCGATTGCTTGGGCACTGCAGGTCGACCCCAAGACCATTGAGGTATCAGCTGAACCACCGGAACTCCAACACACGCCGTGGCGCGAATTGTTCAAATACCCGCGCAGCGTATTGCTGGTCTGCCTTACCGGACTATCACAGACCAGCGGCGTTGGCCTGGCCCTATGGGCACCGACCCTCTTGTTGCTGCTCCTTCACATCAGTCCTGCTGAAGCCTCCTTTCTGATGATCTGGGTGGGGCTCAGCGCTTTTGTCGGGCGTCTCGTGTGCGCCTATCTGGCCGATGCGTTGGGACGTCGTGGCTCAGGATTTTTCGCCTGCATCGGCGGGGTGCTGACCCTGGTCGGCGCCGGGTACTTCTCAAATGTGATGATCGGTACGGTATCGGTGTTCTGGCTGATGTTGTTGGCGCACTCGTTCTTCGGCGGAGGCTCTTACTCGATCATCGCACCGTATATGGCCGAGGTCTGGCCCTCCGGGTTACGGGCGAGCGGCATGGGGCTCGGCTATGGGGTTGGCAACCTCGGTAAAATAATCAGCCCGCTAGGCTTAGCGCTGATCGTCGGCGGTACGGATTTTTTGAAGCCGGCGGCGAGTGTCAGCGCCATTTTGCCGGCTATGTTTTTCCTGGCGTTTTGGGCTGCCTTAGCGGCGTTGGCTTTCGTCATCCTCGGCATCGAGACCAAGGGGCGCTCAATCGAGGATATCGACGCTTCACTGGTGCAACCAACGTCGGCCAAAGTGGGCGCACGCTCAATCTGAGCGACCCGCGACTGTCTCAAGCAATGAGAACGCCGATAGCAGCAGTGAAGGACGCGCCTCAGTCGCGACCCCAGACGCATTCGAATGGCGGTCGCGTTCGCCGAACGGGATCTTTCGGCGCCGAACCGCCGCCACCTGGTGCACGATATTCGGCGGCTCGTACCCCACTGCGCGCCAGACGACGGCGGCTTATTTCGCGACAGCCGACCTTCGCCGGCGGATGTATCATCCGTCCTCGATCGCGGTTTGCGCCGAGCTGGGCTCGCGTAAGCTGAGCAAGCGCATCGAGTTCGGCGGCCGACAGCCTTCGGGGCGTTCAATCCAAGACCAAACCGTGGCATTGCGGGAACGTTCACTTTCTGTTGAACGGGGGAAGTGGAGGTCGCGTGCAATGCGCTAAGCTTTGGAAAATTGCAGGGGCAAACCAATGAAGGAAGGGGTTGCGGAGATCGTCGCCGCATATGTGGGCCATAACACGATCGCGCCCGATCAGTTGCCCGCCCTGATCACAACGGTCAGCCACGCTTTCGCCAGCCTCGGCCAAGCACCGGCCATGGCTCCCGTGTCGCTGGTCCCTGCCGTGCCGATCCGCCGTTCCGTCGGCGCCAACGACATCACTTGCCTGGAGTGCGGCTACAAGGGCCAGATGCTCAAGCGGCATCTGACGACCGCGCACGGCCTGAGCGACGACGAATATCGGACCCGATGGAGCCTTGGGGCCGATTACCCGTTGGTGGCGAAGAACTATGCGGCCCGGCGATCCGAGATTGCGAGGTCGTTGGGGTTGGGCCGGAAGGATCGGACTACGCGATAGGTTACTCGACGCAGGAAGGCGAAAACGCCCCAGACCCGGCTTCGATCAGGGGCGATACTTGTGCGATTTTCATTCTGGTCTCGACTTCGCGTTCAACACGCGCGATCGACGACCTTGTTCGAACCACGCTCGTCCCTCGTTGGCTGGCTTCGATCGGAAGAGCGCTTCCGCTGCGCCTCGTGCCGCGGCTGCTCTTCTATCATCGGTACTCGGGTAAGGCTTGGCGAGTATCGCTGGGGTCTCTCGCTTTCGCAGCACGTTCATTGGTGCCTCGCATCCCTGACGCTTGGTTGGAATGGCGCTGCACCCCTGTAAGATCCTGCCGGGCGCCGCGCCGATATCGTGGAAGTTCGAAGGTCTCAAACAGTCAACCGCGGACGCTGGTGGGCACCTTTACACTACGTGAAACATCCAAAGAACGAGCACGACCGACAATGGCACACCCAGGAGCCAGAGTAATATAGGCATGACTCTCACCTAATAATGCTGCAGTTATTGAACGAACAACACGATCGACATGAGAGTTCGTGTAAAGCTGCAATATTTTTTAACTGTCTCGTTACGAGTAAATGATTTTGATACAAATCTCTGCGCCGCTTTGAAGTGCGCGTTGGCGGCGACCAGCCGCGTTTCGGTCCTAGGCACTTGACCCGGGTGATCGACCATCGGCGCATCTGCCAACATTCACCGCATTCGCGCTTCGTCGCGTCCGCCGGCGACGCGACCAGGTTCGCGCTATGCCCAGTGTGCGACGGCGGCGATCGTGCTGTTTGTGACCGGCCATGCCGTACGACGCGGTGTGCACCGACGCGTGCACCGCGACCAACACGCCTGGGGTTCGCGGCCGCACTGCTGAGGCTCATCACCGATATGGTTTATCGCCACGGCGCCCAGGATGCCACAGCGGCCGGAGCCCGCTCGCCGTGTTCATCGCGGCGTGATCAAACGCCGCTGGTGGACCGCGGTGGACCGATCGATCAGGCGGAACCGGGTAATTCGCCAACGGCGGGTGGTCGCTTTCTCGCTCCCCTCGGCGACGTTCCAAACCAACGTTGGAAGGCGTGGTTGAACGCGCCGGACTCCGAATATCCGAGCAGCCAGGCAATCTGCTTTAGCGAGGCGTGGTCATCTTCGAGGTAACGAAGAGCCAGGCGGTTCCGAAGACGGTCGAGAACTTTGGCAAAGCTCGTACCCTCCTCGGCGAGGCGTCGCCTTAATGACCGCACGCTCATGCCGAGCTGCTCGGCGACGGCTTCCGCCTGCACCCTACCGCTCGGCAGCGCGCTGTGGAGTCGATCTTCCACCAAGCTGCGTAATCCAGTCTCCGTACGCCTCTCGGAAAGCAAAGCGTCGGCATGCACTTCCAGGATGCGCAACAGGTGGCTGTCGTCAGAGACGATCGGCAGTTCCATGACGCGTTGCGGTAGCACCCAGCTGTTCGTCCCCTGCATGAACTCGACCGGGCATCGCAGAATGCGATGTATCTCTCTCAATTCCGAGTTCCGCGCGTGTGCAAAAGTCATACGCAGCGGGGCGAAGTCGCGGTTAGTCAGTTTGCGCAGCACTCGAATGAATGCCAACGCGATGAGTTCGGAGTGTTGTCGGCGAGGGTCGCGGGCTTCGAGCACATGGTGAAAGGTTAGAACAGTCTCCTCGCCTTGCCTCGAAATCTCTAGCCGAATTTCTTCGTTTGTTGTCGCCGCATATTGCACCACGTGCGCGAGTGCATTGGCGACCGTTGCCGATGCGGCCGCGAGATAAAACAGGATACCGATATCGCGCATATCCAGCTCTGCGGCGACGTGTAGCCCGAGCAGCGAGTCGTTTGTCTCAGAAGCGGCGAGTTCGAGGAACCGATGCTGGGACACAACCGAAATGCCCCCCGGATCTTCGGCCAATTGAGCGCGCGAAAGCCCGGCTGCCGACAACAATGGCTCGGCATCGACGCTGTTCCTCTCTAGGTAGCGCAGCGTCTCACGAGCGGCGATACCGCGGGTCCATAAGAATGGAAGCTGCTGGATGTCGCTTTTGGGGCCGCTCATGACCATGACCTGGTGAGAGCGCGTATTATCAATTTTCTGGCCGGAATTATCAAGTCAACGCGCTCCGAAACGTCAATATCTCCACCAACCGGGCAGCCACAAGGACTACAGCGGGCTCGCCCCACGCGGAGGTATGGTGATGCGGGCTCTACTCGTTGAAGACGATGCCGCGATGGCTGCGAGCATCGAGTTGATGCTGCGCAAGGCAAATGTCATCTGCGACACCACCGATCTCGGCGAAGACGGCCTGGAGATCGGCAAGCTCTACGATTACGACATCATCCTCCTCGATCTGATGCTGCCGGACATCGACGGCTACGAGGTGCTGCGCCGGCTGCGTGCCGCCCGGGTGCGCACCCCGATCCTGATCCTCTCCGGCCTCGCCGAGATGGACGCGAAGATCAAGGGGCTGGGTTTCGGCGCCGACGACTTCCTGGTCAAACCATTCGACCGGCTCGAACTGATCGCCCGCATTCAGGCGATCGTTCGCCGCTCGAAAGGCCATTCGGAATCGACGATCCGCACCGGCAAGATAGTGGTGAAGCTCGACAGCCGCGTCGTTAGCGTCGACCAGAACCCGCTGCACTTGACGGCAAAGGAATACGCGATCCTCGAACTGCTGAGCCTGCGCAAGGGGACGACGCTCACCAAGGAGATGATCCTTAACGATCTCTATGGCGGGATGGACGAGCCGGAGTTGAAGATCATCGATGTCTTCGTCTGCAAGCTGCGCAAGAAGCTCGCCGAGGCCACCGGCGGCGAGCACTACATCGAGACGGTGTGGGGTCGCGGCTATGTCGTGCGCGATCCGGTAGAGGCGGCACCCGAGCTACGCCGGGCGTGACTGATCGTCCCCCCTCGAAGTGGTCCACGGTGAGCTATGTTTTTGCTCTCGAGGAGGACCGCGATGCCGAGGAAGATTTACAAGCCGGAAGAGATCGTCGCCAAGTTGCGGCAGGTTGATGTGCTGACGTCGCAAGGGAAGAGCGCGGCCGAGGCGATCCGTTCGATCGGTGTGAGCGAGGTGACGTATTACCGCTGGCGCCAGGAGTTTGGCGGGCTGAAGAGCGACCAGGTAAAGCGCCTGCGGGACCTTGAAGCGGAGAACACGCGGCTTCGTCGGGCGGTGTCGGACCTGACGCTAGACAAGCTGATCCTGCAGGAGGCGGCACGGGGAAACTACTAAGCCCCGCGCGTCGCCGCGCCTGCATCGAGCATGTACGAGGAGCATTGCTGATTTCCGAGCGTCGGGCCTGTACGGCGCTCGGTCAGCACCGCTCGACGCAGCGCAAGATCCCGCGGGGCCGTGACGACGAAGAGCGATTGACCGCCGATATCGTCGAGCTCGCTCGGCAGTATGGTCGCTACGGCTATCGCAAGATCGCCGAGTTTCTGCGCCGGGCCGGCTGGCTGGTCAACGACAAGCGGGTCGAGCGGATCTGGCGACGCGAGGGGCTGAAGGTCCCTGCCCGGCAGCCGAGGCGCGCTCGCCTCTGGCTGTCGGACGGATCGTGCATCCGGCTGCGCGCCGAGCGCCCCAACCACGTCTGGTCCTACGACTTTGTCGAGGAGCGCACCCATGACCGGCGCAAGCTCCGCCTGCTCAACATCATCGACGAGTTCACCCACGAGTGCCTGGCCATCCGGGTGTCGCGCCGGCTCAGGTCGACCGACGTCATCGATCTGCTCTCGGACCTGTTCATCCTGCGCGGCGTACCCGGGCACATTCGTTCCGACAACGGCCCCGAGTTTGTCGCCAAGGCGGTGCAGGAGTGGATCGGCGCCGTCGGGGCAAAGACCGCCTACATCACCCCCGGCAGCCCCTGGGAAAACGGGTTCATCGAAAGTTTTAACGCGCGCCTGCGCGACGAGCTGCTCGACGGCGAGATCTTCTACACGCTGCGCGAGGCGCAGATCGTCATCGAAAGCTGGCGGCGGCACTACAACGCTATCCGGCCGCACGCCTCGATCGGCTACAAGGCTCCCGCTCCGGAGGTGTTCGTGCCAGCTCTCGCCGCATGGCCGTCTGCGCAACCCCGACCAGCTCCGCCGGCCATGCTCTCGCTGGTGCCAAGACCAACCCTAAACTAACATTCCATCCGGACCACCAAACGGGGGCCGGTCATGACCACCAAACCACTTTGATGCCGTATCGACCCGCCGAAGAAGTCCTCGACCAATGAGCAAAGAACCTAATCTCCTCCGTACGGCAGAGCTGTGCAGACAGCTGCCCGAAGCGATCGCTGACCGTCGCCGGTGTGATATCCCGGCCACGCGCCACGCCTCTAACGAAGGCGGCGTAAGACTGGTCGACCCGCTGTTGCATGTTGGCCGCGGCGTCTTGGCTCAACGGCTGGGAAGACGGCGCTTCCAGCTTGTATTTGCCGGCCTTGATGATGGTCTCTTTGACCCCGGCCCTGCGGCCAACGTGTCGAGCTCAGACTCGCTCATCGGTGGAAATAGCGCCGCCAAGGGATGTAACGGCAACGAAAAGACATCAGGCTTCATTGACTTGTTCCCTCCAAGTAAGTGACAGCCCAATCACGCCGCCCTTGGCACCGGCACTCCTCCAGAGCGTCAAACGCGCCCTCCGAGCGAGGAGCATCCGCGCCGTCGATCGCGTGCGCTCTTGTCGCTTCGATGTCGAGGAGCCCCGGCAACACAAGACCGATCATCGCGGCGCGTCTCAGCGCACCCGCACAGGTGACGTCGATGAGGTCCCGCAGCTTTGCCGCGGTGATGACGTCCAGGCGCGAATGGCCCGCCTCCCAGTTCGCCAGGCGCTGGCTTGACACGCCGGCAAGCGCCGCGTAGTGCTCACCGCGCCAGAGCGCGGGTGCGCGCGTCGCACACGCTGGGGGTTATAGGGGGTGTGACCGACGCGGGGGTGCGACGTATGTGGGACGCATGTGCGACGGTGGTGCGACGCGCTCATACGGGAGCCAATCTGGTTCGGGGCTCTGACGGGCGACCGTACTTCTCTATCCTGACTTGTCCGGCCTTCAGGAGTCGCTGCATTGCCGCCGTGACAGTTATCCGGCGGGTCACCCAGCATCGCGTCCCTTCCAAGTATTTCGCCCAGAACGACGCCGGGGTAAGTGGCGGGGTGAGCGTTGTTCACGTGATTGGCAGAAATGCTTGGATTTCAGCGATTTTCCGAGGTTGGATGGCCGGGCTTGACCCGGCCAGTGGTCGGAAGCAGCCTGGGGTCAATTGGCGCAATTGAGTGGGTTTCAACGAGGCCAAGTTTGGGCATCGTTGATCGGATCACTGCACCCTTGGTGTCGTATCCCCTTGCGTTTAGTGGATGGGAATATGGATAAAATACGAATCCTATCTGAAATCCGCAGAAAAGTTCATACCCCGATAAAGCCGATTTTCATCGCACCCTCTCCACTTCCAGATGTCATTCCGGGGCAGCGCGCGAAGCGCTGAACCCGGAACCCATGAACACGGACTTTGCAGGAAAGAGCGCGCTTCGAGCGCTACCGGGCAAGGGCCCGTGTTCATGGGTTCCGGGTTCGCCACTTCGTGGCGCCCCGGAATGACTATGAAAGAATTAAAGCGCGTACAGCCGTCTCGGGTTGTCCCAGAGGATTTTCTTCTTACTGCTGTCGCTCAGCTTCAGGCCAAGAAAGATTTTCATCGCGTTGGGATATTTCGAATCGCCGTGCGGATAGTCGGTGGTCGTCACCAGGCAGTCGTCGCCGATCGCCTCGACGACATGGCTGACGAAATCCTCGTCGCATTCGACCGCGCAGAAGCCCTGGCGGCGGAAATATTCGGAGGGCAACATCTTGAGGTGGGTCATCTCGCCGTAGGGCTCGCGCCATTCGTAATGCTCGTCCATGCGGTGCAGCCAGAACGGCAGCCAGCCGCATTGCCCTTCGAGAAACGCGAAGCGCAGCCGCGGGAAGCGCTCGAGAGTGCCACCCATGATCAGATCCATGCAGGCGAGCATCTGCTCCATCGAATGGGTCGAGATGTGGACGATGCCCATCGTCTTGAAGCGGTCGGTGCCGGCGGCCTTCATTCGCGAGCCGGTAGTCTCGTGGAAGCCGACCGGGACGTTCAGCTCCTGGCACATCGCCCAGAGCGGGTCGTAATAGGGGTCATGCCACGGCCGCTCGTTGTGGATGTTGGGGCGGATGAAGATCGCCTTCATGCCGAGCTCGGTGACGGCGCGGCGGGCCTCGGCGGCGGCGGTTTCGACATCGTGCGGCGACACCGCGGCGGCGCCGAACATGCGCTTCGGATCAGCCGCCTGGATGTAGTCGTAGAGCCAGTCGTTATAGGCGCGGCACGCCGCGGCGGCGAAGCGTGCATCCATCGTGCTGAATGCGGTCACGTACATCGCCGAGGTCGGAAACAGGATTGCGAGGTCGAGCCCCTCCTTGTCCATCGCGATGATCTGCGATTTCGGATCAAAATTGCGGTCGATCTCCTCGGCATAACGGTCGCCGAGCGCCTTTTCCTCGGCGTCGGTAACGGCCGGCCAGTCGCCGCCCGGCATCGCCGCCATGACCTCGCCTTCGACCATTGTGCGGATATCCCAGCGCCGCTCCTCCAGCCGGCGCGGCGCGCGGTCGCGGAATTCGGGCGCGATGTAGCGCTGCCACAGATCAGGCGGCTCCATGACATGCATCTCGGCGTCGATCAGTTGGAAGCCGTTTTTGGCCATGACCCTTCTCTCCCCTGATTAGGCGGCTTTCTGTTGCGCGCGCTGGATCGCGGCGCGAACCCGCGCCGGCGTCAGCGGCGTCTCGTTGACTTCGACGCCATCTGGGCCCCCGACCGCGGCGAGCGCATCACGCACCGCGTTGGCTATCGCCGCCGGCGGCGCGACGGCGCCGCCCTCGCCCATGCCCTTGACACCGTACTCGGTCGCCACCGCCGGTGTGTGGAGATGGCCGATGCGGATGTCCGGCATCTCGAATGCCGCCGGCAGGTGGTAATCGAGAAACGTCGCCGCCAGCGGCTGGCCATTCTCGTCATAGGGGATTTCCTCGCACATCGCGGTGCCGATGCCTTGCGCGACGCCGCCGCGGATCTGCCCCTCGACCAGCATCGGGTTGATCATCGTGCCGCAATCCTCGGCGACCACGTAGTCGAGCAGCTCGACCGTCCCGGTCTCCGGGTCGATGGCGACCACCGCGCCGTGCGTCGCATAAGAATAGACGCCGGTGCTAACCGCCGGCTCGTAGGTCGCGGTGGCGTCGAGCAGCGGGTCGACGCCGGGCGGCAGCTGGTCCATGCGCAGATGCGCGACCTTGCCGATCTCGGCGATCGTCACCGAGCGGCCTTGCGGCCCGACTACCGCCCCCTCGGCGCAATGCACCTCGCCGGCGTCGCATTGCAGCAGATGGGCGCCGATGCGGCAGAGCTTGTCGTGGAGGATGCGGCTGGCGCGCGCCACCGCGCCGCCAGCCATCACCGTGCTGCGCGACGCAAATGTGCCAAAGCCAAACGCGGTGCTTTCGGTGTCACCGTGGCGCACCGAGATGCGCGCCGGGTCGATGCCGAGCTCGTGATACGCTATCTGCGACAGCGCGGTCTCCAGACCCTGGCCGTGCGACTGGATGCCGACCATCAGCACCAGGCTGCCGTCGGTAAGGATGCGCGCGGTGCAGCTCTCGAAGCCGGGGATCACCGAGGCGCCACGGCTGGCGAATTCGGCGGCGCCGTGGCCGGTCTGCTCGGTGAAGCTGCCAAAACCGACGCCGATCAGCCGGCCGTCTGGCTCGCCGCGTTTCTGGCGTGCGCGAATTTTCGGCAGGTCGATCAGCTCGGCGCAAAGCCGCACGCAGCCGGGGTAGTCGCCGGTGTCGTAGCGCAGCCCGGTGATCGAGGTGAACGGCATCTCCGTCGTCGGGATCATGTTCTCGATGCGCACCTCGACCGGGTCGCGGCCGACCGCGCGCGCGACCTCGTCGATCGTCCGCTCGATCGAGAAGCACGCCGCCGGCCGGCCGACGCCGCGATACGGCCCGACCGGCGCCTTGTTGGTCGCGATGGTGAAATGCCGTGCGCGATAGGCCGGGATCTTGTACGGGCCGGGCAGCACGCGCGCCGCCATGTTGGCCTCCTGGTACGGCCCCTGCGGCCACAAGCCGTAAGCGCCGGCGTCGACGATGATCTCCGCCTCAATGCCGAGGATGCGGCCGTTCTTGTCGGCGTAGGCGGTCACCTTGTGGTGCTGGTCGCGGGTGTGCGCGGCGGTCGTCAGATGCTCGGTGCGGTCCTCGACCCAGCGCACCGGCTGGTCGAGTTCGAGCGTCAGCGCGGCGAGGATCGCTTCTTCCGGATAGAGCCTGGCCTTGGGGCCGAACCCGCCGCCGACATCGGGCGCGACGACGCGAACCTGCCGCTCATCGAGACCGAGGATCGCGGCGATCGCGACGCGCACGGTATGCGGCGTCTGGGTCGAGGTCTGGACCACGACCTCGTCGAGCCGGTGGTCACGATAGGCCAGCACCGCCCGCCCTTCCATCGGCGAGCCCGACTGCCGGTTCATGCGGAATTCGCGGGTAACGACGATATCCGCCGCCTTCGCCGCCGCGTCGATATCGCCCTCGTCGATCGAGCGCTCGAGGAAAATGTTGTCGCCCCACGGCTCGTGCACCAGCGCGCCGCCGCGCATCTGGCGCGCGGCGTCGACGACCGCGGCGAGCGGCTCGTAATCGACCATGACCATCGCCGCGAGGTCTTCCGCCTCGGCATGGGCGGCGCCGACGCAGGCGGCGATCGCCTCCCCGACATAACGCACCTTGGTCGTGGCCAGCGGCGGCCATTCCGGCGAGCGCACGCCGGCCGCCTGGTTGACGACGCGGATCGGCGTGAGGCGCGGCAAATCGGCGGCGGTGAACACGCGCCCTTTGGCCTCGGGCGGTACGGAAATGCCGCGAATTCGCGCGTTGGCATGCGGGCTGCGGACAAAGACGACCTCGCGAATGCCGGGCATGCGGATGTCCGACACGAACTCGCCGCGCCCGCGCAGATGCCGCCAATCCTCCTTGCGCGGCAGCGACGCGCCGATGCCCTTGCTGGAAGCCGCCGTTTTCATCCGCTTGCTCCCGCGTTCGATATGGCTCGCACCGAAAGAGCCTCGCACCGAGACCCTTGCAAGACAAGCGCCGGCCATGCGCCACCCGCAGCGACAGCATTAGTGCAAATCAACGGCGGATTGCATAATCTGTCTTCAGTGGCAGACCTCAGAACGAAGAGAGGTGGGAAATGGCTGAAGCAATGCAGTTTGGTGCGGGTCCCCTGACGTTCGTCGTCAAGCACGAGCTGTGGGACGAAAACATCCAGGATCACGCCGACCAAGGCGTCGCCATCCTGGTCAAGGCACAGGTCAGCGGCAAGGACACCACCTTGCTGCGGTTCAACTGCTTCGACGTCGAGAAGAGCTACGATTACGGGCCGGAGAACGACAGCCTGTCGATGGCCGGGCCGGAGATGCTGGGCGGCGCGATGCTGACCAACCACTACCAGATGGACCCGATCGCCTGCGGCAACCCGATCGGCTGGACGGTCAAGACGCTCGGCACGAAGCTCGACCGGATGCTCGACCGCGCCGGCTACTCGGCGATCGCCAAATCCGCCGACTACGACGCGGTGCGGCAAGTGCTGCCCGAAGTCGAAAC
This sequence comes from uncultured Alphaproteobacteria bacterium, assembly GCA_963778385.1. Taxonomy (GTDB): domain Bacteria; phylum Pseudomonadota; class Alphaproteobacteria; order ATCC43930; family CGMCC-115725; genus DATARH01. The sequence goes on from CAVZUA010000056.1 coordinate 269,417, forward strand.
CTGCGCCCGCGAGACCTACGCGACCAAGCGCAACACGGTGAAGCACAACCGCGGCACCGAGGTCTTCGACGCCGGCAACATCCGCTTCGGATTGGAGATGCGGCGGCTGGCGATGGGCGATGGCGGCCTGGCGATCCATGTGCTCGCCGATATCGGCGGCACCCCGGGCAAGAAATACACCGAGGAAACCGAACTGCTCGCCTTCGACCATTTCTGGAACGGCGCGCATTACCATTACGGCCCGCGCAACAAGAACCACCGCATCTATTGGGACCGCACGCTGGTCGAGAACCCGCTGGCCTGGACACTCGAACAGTTCGAGACGGGCAAGTTGCCGGCGATGATCACCCGCGCCGGCTATCCCGGCGTGGCAGCCGACCTCGACACCGGCAAGATCGCCGAGGTTGTGAAGGCGGTGAAAAAGCGGGCGCTCGAGATGTGGGAAGAAGGCGAGCGGCTGACCGGCCATCCCGGCCTGCCGCTTGAGGCGACGCCAAACCTCGCCGCCGCCGCCGAGTAACCGGCGGACTCGACACCTGCCTATTCCCTCCCCCGCCAGCGGGGGAGGGTCAGGGTGGGGGGTTAACGCCGCAGTGTCACAAAGATACCGGCGATGATCAGCACGATGCTGACGATCACATCGGTCGTCAGCGTGCCGCCGAAAATCATCAGCGACAGCACAAAACCGCCGATCGGCGTCAGGGTCAGCACCTGCCCGGCCATCGCCGCCGGCATCAGCGACAGCACCTTGCCCCACAGAAAATAGCCGAGCGCGGTCGTGACGACCGCGTTGTAGATGACGACCGCGACCAGGAACGGCGACCATTCCACCGGTCCCGGCGCGCCTCCCAAGGCAACAATCGCCGCCACCGGCGGCAGGCTGACCAGGAGTTGCCAGAAGGTCTGCACCCAGAACGGCGAGCGGAACCGGTGCTGGCGATACAGGCACGAACCCAACGCCCAGAAAATCGCCGCCAGCAGCAGCAACGCGTTGCCGGCAAGAACGCGCGGGTCGCGCCAATCGACAAGGCCGGGCTTCATGAACAACACCAGCCCCACAAAGCCGATCGCGGCGCCGACGAGTTGCGCCCGCCGGTGCGGCTCGGGCCACAGGAAAAGGCCGATCGGTATCGCCCAGAGCGGCATCGTATAGGCGAGGACGATCGCCCGCCCCGCCGGCAGGATCGATAGGCCGATAATGCTTGCGATCAGGAACCCGGCGACCTGCAGCTCGCCGACCCAGAACAGCGCAAGCCGCTCGCCGCGATACGGGAGCAGCTTCTGCCGAGCGGCGAGCAGCGCCGGTACGATCAACCCCAGGCTGCCGACCAGCCGGAACAGGACGAATTTGAGCGGCGGCGCCTGCGCCAGCGCCAGTTTCATCAGCGGCCAGTTGCCCGCCCAGGTCAGCACGATGACCGCCAGATAGACGAAGGCAACCAGCGGCACATGATGTGCCGGGCGCGACGCGCTCGCGGTCGTGATGGACCTCGCCACGGCTGCCGCTCACCCTCCCGCGGCTTCGCCGCGAGTCCCCTCCCTCTCCCCGCAAGCGGGGCGAGGGCGATCCGCTCTCCCTCTCCCCGCAAGCGGGGAGAGGGTTGGGGTGAGGGGCAGACGACGCAAATGCCATCATTCGAATGCCTTGAACACCGCCTCGATCGCGCGCTTCTGATTGCCGTCGGGCGAGATCGGCACAATGACCGGCGTGGTGATGCCGGCCTCTCGCCACGCCTCGACGCCCTCGCGGACGCGCGCGGCCGGCCCGAACAGGGTGCAGTCGGCGAGCCAGCGGTCGGTCAGATAGCGCGGCATCTCGGCACTGCGGCCCTCGGCGACGACCTTCTCGGCGGTCGTCATCTCGTCGGCGTAACCCGTCTCCTTCCAGTAATTGCGGTAGTTGGGCATCAACCAGTAGCTCGCCATCGATTGCCGCAACGCCGCCTTCGCCTCCTCGACATCGTCGGAAATGCAGGTGCGGACGCGATTGCCGATAAAGAAATTCGCGCCGCGCCGCTTCGCCTCGGGCAACGCCGAGAGCGAATCCGCCATATAGGCCCGACTGCCATTGGCGAAAACCAGGCCGTCGCCGATCTCCCCCGCCAGCGCGATCATCCGCTTGCGCAACGTCGCGACGATGATCGGCGGCAGCGGTCCGTATTCGGTATGCGCCTTGAATTTCTCGATAAACGTGCGGGTATCGCCGAGCGGCTTGCCGGGTTTCACCTCGAGCCGGATATGGCTCGGCGCATGGGCGATGCCGATGCCGAACTGGAACCGGCCGCCGGACACCTCGTGCAGATAGGCGGCGTTCTGCGCGAATTCGTCGATCGCCTGGGCGTATATCGGCGCGATCGCCGTGGCGAACGGGATGCGCTGCGTCGCAAAGGCGAGCCCGACGCATTGCGACATGTTGCCGAACGAGCTCGACACCGAGATGCCGGCAAAGCCGCGGCGCTCGATCTCGCGCGCGATGTCGAGCGTCGCGAGGCGCTGGCCGGGATTGGCCATCAACGCGAGGGCGGGCAAGGGTACGGGCATGGCGATCCTCCTGGACGGGCGGCGATAATATCGTGTGCCCCGCCGCGGCGCTTGTCTCACCGCCGCACGCCTCGCATGCTCCGACGATGACGAGTTTCTGCGACGAAGCCTGGGCCGCCACGGCGGCGCTGCGCGCGGCGATCCACGCGCAGCCGTTCAATATCGAACTGGCTAACGGCACGCTGAGCTGCGAGCGTTTCCGCTTTTATATTCAGCAGGATGCGCTCTATCTCGGCGCATTCGCCCGGGTGCTCGCGATAGCCGCGGCGAGAGCGCCCGACACCACCATCTTGCAGGAATTCGCGCAGTTTTCGCTCGGCGCGATCACCGTCGAGCGGGCGCTGCACGAGCGCTACCTGGTGGCCTTCGGGATCGGCCCCACGGAGGCAGCGCAAGCCGAACCCGCCCCCGACTGCCTCGCCTACACCAGTTTTCTGTTGGCCGCCGCGTATCACGAACCGTGGGAGGTGCTGATCGCGGCGCTGGTACCGTGCTTCCGGATCTACTGGGATGTCGGCGGCGCGATCGCGGCAAAGGCGGCGCCGGACAATCCGTACCGCGACTGGATCGACACCTACGCCGATGAAAGCTTCGGCGCGGCGGTGCGCGCCTTGATGGACATCGTCGACCGCGCCGCCGGCCAGGTCTCGGGCGCGGTGCATGAACGCATGCTCGCCAGCTACCTCCGCGCAACGCAGTACGAATATCTCTTCTGGGACGGCGCCTATAACCGCCGCACCTGGCCCCTTGCCGACGCGACACAGACTTGACCCCCGGCTGAGCGCGCGCCTATATCGGGGCTGACCCTCTTATTCCCCGGTAGCTCAGTGGTAGAGCAAGCGGCTGTTAACCGCTGGGTCGCTGGTTCGAATCCGGCCCGGGGAGCCATTCCGGATGAGGCGGGAGAAATCCCGCCTCATCTGCGTTCTGGGCGGGGGCAAGCGCGGTGGTTTCTGCAAGAATATCAAAGGGTTTGCGGAAGGTAGCGGTCAATTCACCGTTCTTCCATGTAGAGTTCGATAGTACGAAATTTAGCAGCGCACGTTTCTCGATCGGCTGCCCCATCCCAAACAGGCGCTGAGCGTCGCGTGCCATGTCCAGCAGGCTGATTCCAGCTTCGAGATAGGATTTATCCGCCGATTGGCGGCGGCCGATTTCCTCTAAGATGCGGCTTTGCTCACGTCGCCACTCGGCAGCGAGCCGATCATGGAACTCGGCATCGACCCTGCCATCGAGCTTATCGAGATACATCGCGTGCAGGCGGCCTTGGATGCGGGAGTATTCACCTTGCAGGCGCTTGAGAGCCTCCTCATGCTCGCGCGTCTCGTCCGCGTGGCTCTGGCGAAGGCCTTGGGAGATCCACTCGAAAAGCCGATCGCCTAGGTGAAGGCGACTGCAATGGGCGGGACGCGCCGATAATCGGCGTCCCGATTCTTGGCGTCGTTCTGATGACCGCGCTGATCCTGGTCATCGCGTTTCAGGCCGACCAGGCGAACCGGCGTGGCGCGCTGAAGCTATCCGATGACGTGCTGGCGGCGATCAGCGGGCGCATCGACGAGGAAGTCACCAGCTATTTCGGCGCTGCGACGCGGACTTTGGCCGTAGGGGAGGCGCTGGCAGAGCGGGAGCCGCCGGGCGAGCCGCGCACGCTAATCGAGAAATACTCGGTGGTTGCCATTAAATACGTGGCGCATATCACCGCCTTCAACTTCGCCGACGCCACCGGCGATTTCATGATGATCTGGCAGAACGATGCCACTGGCGGGTACGACACCAAGCTGATCCAAAATGCGCCGGGGGCGCGACGCGTTTTGTGGGTCCGTCGCAATGCGGCCGGAGAGGTGATCGGGCGCGAGGAAGACCCGAGCGATACCTACGACCCGCGCACCCGGCCCTGGTATGCCGGCGCGCTGAAAACCAAGGGCGTCTTCTGGACCGACGTCTACGTCTTCTCCACCAGCAAAAAACACGGCATCACCGCCTCCACACAATACGAGACCCCCGAAGGCCGAATATTTGTCGTTGGCGTCGATCAGTCGCTGGAGGCGCTGTGCACGTTTCTCGCCGGTCTCAAAATCGGCAAAACCGGCCGCGCGATGATCGTCGACGGCAGCGGCCGGCTCATCGCCCACCCGGAGACCCAGCGGATCCTTCGCCACGCCGATAACGGGCCGAGCACCGCCCGCATCGATGAAATCGGCGACGCGCCCGCGGCGCGCGCTTACGACTATTTCCGAGTCAACGGCCCGGGCAAGGCCACCGTCACCATCGATGACGTGCGTTATCTGGCGACCCTCACGTCGCTGAAGACGGTCGGTCGCGACTGGTCGATGCTAATCGTGCTGCCCGAGGACGATTTTGTCGGCTTTGTGGCCAGAAATAATCGCACCAGCCTGCTGATGTCGCTGGCGATCGTCGCCCTAGCCGTGTTGATGGCGGGGCTGTTGATCAGGCAGGGCTTGCGGACCGACCGCGCCGCGCGGTTGCTGCACGAGCGCAGCCGCGCCATGGGGCGTCAAGGCGAGGCGCTCGATCTCCTTGCCGACGAGGCTGACCTCTACGATCCGACGCATCCCGAGCCCCCACGATCGCTGACCGAAACCGCCGCCGAGATTACCGGAGCCCGCCGGGCGAGCCTGTGGTATCTGCAGCCGGGTCGCAACGTGCTGCGCTGCGCCGACAGCTTTGACAGCGAAACCGCGCGCCACTCATCCGGGTTCGAATTGCACCGCGACGAGTTGCCTCGGTTCTTTTCCCATGTCACCGAAGGGACCGCCATCGACGCGGCCGATGCGGCACGCGACCCGCGCACTGCCGAGGTTCATCGGCTGCTGATGGCGCCGCTTGGCAGCCGGTCGCTGTCGATCACGCCCATGCGGCGGCAAGGACACGCTGTCGGCGGGGTCTGGCTCGAGGATGCCGCCAATGCTGCTGGCTGCCGGGATTTCCTCCGCGTGCTGGCGGGTATGGCCGCGCAGCGCGCCGCTGAGGTGGTCGCCGAGCCGGCGCTGGCGTTGGCCGACGCCGACATCGGCGGCCGCTCGGCTGAGCCTGAGACCGCGCGCAGTATGTCCGCCGATCTGGCCCTGGCGGGTCTCGATCCCGCCGTCTTCGGCGACAATCTGTATCCCGAGGTCGCGGTTCTGGTAATGCGGATCGACGAAGACGCTGCTCACGGAAATGGCGGCGTCAGCCCGCCGGAATTCCTCGACGCGGTCACCCGCGCGATGCAGGAGGTCGCCGCCGAGCAGGACATCCCGTACCTCAAGTTGGTCGGCTACGACATCGTCGGCGCCGCCGGGTTTGCGCCCGACGACCCGACCGGCGCCGCGCGCATAGCCAATACCGCCGTCGCCGGCCGGGATCGCCTGACCGAGCTGTTCGAGGCGAGGGGACGCGCCCCCGACTTCCGCCTCGGGATCGATTGCGGCGTCGCTGTGGGTAGCCCGATCGGCGGCAACCCGCGCCTGTTCAACCTCTGGGGTTCCGCCGTTCAGACCGCCCGGGTGATGGCGGAATTGGCGTTGCCGGGCTCGATCCAGATTTCCGAAGCCGCCTACCAGCAGCTCCGCCGCAGCTTTCTGTTGCGGCCGCGCGGCACGTTCTAGCTGTCTGGCGTCGGCACGGCGCAGACCTTTGTCTTGGCCGGGCAGTTGTGACCGCCGCCGACACCTCGCCGCCAAGCCGCGCGCCTGCTTTTGGACGGGCCGGCATCGCGCTTGCCGCGCTCGGCCGGTTCAGCCGCGGCCGCATTGCCTTTGCGCTGGCGGTTTGCGCGCTGGCTTTTGGCGTATTGCGCGAGGCGCCGCTGGCCTCGTCATGGCGCCGCCCGGTACGCGCCGAGTTCCGTCGCGCCTTGCGGCAAGCGGTGGCGGGCGGTCTGCTGACGACGATGGTGGCCGCCGCGCTGGTCGGCATCGCCATGATCAACCAGGCGCTGCTCTGGCTTGACGAGGTCGGCCAGGAGCGACTGATCGGTTCGATCCTGATCGCCGTCCTGATCCGCGAGGTCGCGCCGGTGATCGTCGGACTGATTGTACTGGGCCGCAGCGGCATGGCGGCCGCGGCCGAGAGTGGCGGGCTGCAGTTGCGCGGGCAGATCCACATGTTGACCGCCCAGGGGATCGATCCTTTTCTCATCGTGGTACTGCCGCGTGCGTTGGCGTTGGCGCTTGGCTCCTACACGCTGGGCGTGGTGTTCGTGATCGCGGCGATGGGGATCGGCGTCATCGTCGGCAATCTGGCCGGTGGCGTGGCGATGTCGTTCTGGGAGTTTTTCGCGACCGTGCTCGGTGCGATGGAACCGGCCGACTTCATCATCTTCCCGGCGAAGATGCTGGTCATCGGACTGCTCGTCGCACTCACCTCGACGCTGACCGGATTGACGGCGCAGCCCGGGGACGACGCCGGCGCGCTGTTGCCGCGCGCGTTTGTCCGCGGCACGCTGGCGATCATGCTGGTCACCGTTGCGCTGAGCTTGGCGTTGTAGCGATGCGATCGGAGACCGCGATCCTCGAACTCGTGACGGCGGTGGCCGGGCCAGAGCTCGATCTCGCCCGCAACGTGCCGCTGTCGCTGCGTCTGTTGCCCGGCGACAGCGCGCTGATCGACATTACCGACGCGATCTCCGCCGCCGCATTCGCCGATTTGTGCGGTGGCCTTGTGATGCCGCAATCGGGTCACGTTCGCTTTATCGGGCGAGACTGGCGGGAATTGCCGGACGACTACGCCGCGGCCTTGCGCGGCCGGATCGGACGGGTCTTCACCACCGGAGCCTGGCTGCCATTTCTCGACGTCGAGACCAGCATCCTGCTGCCCTCGCTCCATCATACGCGGCGTGACCGGGCCGATTTGCGGCGTGAGGCGCTGGCGCTGGCGCACGAGCTCGGCTTGCCCGGGTTGCCGCGGGATCTGCCGGCTGATATCGCTCCGGCCGATCTCGACCGCGCCGCGCTGGTTCGCGCCTTTCTCGGCGATCCGTTGCTGGTACTGGTCGAGGGCCGCCCGGACGGCTCGCTGGCGCGATCTCCCGGCGTCCGCAACCGCGTCGCAGCGACCTGTGACCGCGGCGGCGCGGTCGTCTGGCTGGTCCGCGAGCGGGTGTTCCGCGGTCCCGCGAGCTTTCCTGCCAATCGCTGGCTGCGGCTGTCCGACCAGGGGCTGGCCTTGGCGCGGGCGGCGGCATGAACCGGCTGCGCCATACCGAAGAGCTTGTCGGGTTTCTCGTCCTGGCGGCGATTCTCGTGCTGCTCGGCGCGATGCTGCAGGCCGGGCTTCTCGGCCGCTGGTTCCAGCCGACCTCGACGCTGCGCATCGTGCTGCCGGGAACCGGCGGCGGTGGTTTGGCGAAAGGGGCCGAGATCGAAGTGCTCGGCACGCATGCCGGAACGATCCGGCGCATCGTCATCAATCCGAGCCAAGGGATGTACGCCGAGGCCGAGATCGACGACCAGATCCGCGACGTCATCCCGCGCGACAGCACCGCGCTGATCCGCCGCCGTTTTGGCATCGCCGGCGCAGCCTATGTCGAGATCAAGCGCGGCTCGGGTCCGCCGATGAATTGGAGCTACGCGTTAATGGACGCTACCACCGAGCGCGCGGCGACCGACAACGTCAGCGCGCTGATCGACGAGATGCGCGAGAAGATTTTTCCGATCCTGACCGATGCCGGTCGCGCGATGCATTCGGTGGCCGCAATGCTCGAAGGCGTCGAACGCGGCGAGGGGAATATCGGCCGCGCCTTCGTCGACCAGACCTTGATGCGCAACACCGAAGCCGTGCTCGCCGGTGTGGGCGAGGCGGTCAAGAGCCTGGACCGCCTGCTGGTGCGCCTCCAGGACGTGGCAGCGGACGCCGGGACGCTGGTCAAGTCCGTGGGTGACGGCAAGACCGGGGTACCGGGATTCCTGCGCCAGGTCGACCGGATCCTCGCCGACTTCCGCCCGGCGATGCGCGACTTCGGTAAGGCGGCGACTCGTGCCCCGGCGATCTCGCGCAATGTCGAGGAAACCAGCCAGAACCTGCCAGCCGTTCTGGTCCAAACCCAGATGACCGCCCAGCAGCTCGAAAAGCTGCTGCAGCAGTTGCGCGGTCACTGGCTGCTCGGCGGCGGCGGTGACTCGGCATCGCCCGAGTCGCGGCGGCTCGCGCCGACACAGGCCCGGCCTTGACCCGCCCGTCGCTCATCGCCGTGCTGGTCGCGCTCGCCCTCGGCGGGTGCGGCGGCTCCAACAAGCCGGCTATGCCGGTGGATCCGGTGATGGAGCGCTACGCCGATGCCGGGCGTGCGGCGCTCGCGCTTGAACGCCCGGAGCAGGCGATCGCACAATACCGCGACGCGCTGGCCCGCGCCCATGAGCGCGACGACGCCGCCGCGATCGGCGATCTCGGCTTCAACCTGACGGTGGCGCAATTGCTCGCCGGTCAGCCCGACGCGGCGCTAAAGACGGTTCGTGAGAGCGAAGCGGAATTGGCGCGTCGCGGCGTTGCGCCGGTCGCTGCCCTGCAACTGGTCGAGGCGGTCGCCCTCTACCGCAGCGGACAGCCGGCCCAGGCCGACGCGCTCGCCGCGCGGGTCGAGGCGGCGTCAGATCGCGACGCGGCGGTGCGCGCGGCGTTTCTGCGCGGGCTTGTCGCCGACGACGCCGGCAACACCGCCGGGCTCCGCGCCGCTCTCAGCCGGATGACCGGCGCGCGCGGCGCCGAAGCCGAGGCCGATATGGCGGAATTGTCGGCACGCGTGGCGCTGCGCGACGGCGACGCGGCGCGTGCCCGCGAGGAGGCGGAGCACGCCGCCGCGCTGCGCCGCGATCTGCTCGATTACCGCTCGCTTGCCCGCTGTCTGGCGCTCGCCGCCCAGGCCGCGTCGCGCGCTGGCGACACCGGTGCCGCCGCCCAGCTCTACCTGCGCGCCGGCCGCAGCGCCTCCGTGCAGGGCGACAAACCCGCCGCGATGCGCTGGCTCAACCAGGCGCTCGGCCTCAGCCGCGACCCGCAACTCACCCAGACCGCCCGCGCCGCCCTGGCCGCTCTCGGACGCTCGAATTAAAGGCTACGTCAAAGCCTGCGTCGATTGCGGCTCCCGGATACGTGTTGACGATCCGCTGCCTCAATCCCGCGGCGAAGATTTTCGACAACGCCGCGCATCGACTTTCGCACCGGGAAACTATCGGGGAGAGCTCGTTCAGATACCAAGCACTCGGCGATCCGGTTCAGGTTAGACGGCCTCACGGTGCACTTGCACGCCGCCTCTAGCGCTGTCCGATAAGGGGCAACTCCCGCCGACCGCATCAGCCGCGGTAGGTGCTTATTGAGAGTCGATCTCTCCCGTTGGCGAAGGTCGGATCACGAGCGGTAAGCCGTCATCGTCAAAAGCCCACGATGAGCGGGAACACGGATCACTCCCTCTCCGTGCGCGCTGGCGCCTGTGCGCGGTCACCTGCCATTCGCCGAAGGCAGGCACTCGGCGGGACACCGACCCGCAGCGGCCGCTGACTGCTTGCGTGGGCGGGCTCCGTCACCTCTGCATCGAGGCCCTTGCGGGTCGGGCAAGACGGGTCACAAACCGGATCAGATCGCCACGATAGTGCAGCCGCTCATAATCGACTGGCCGATTGCCGGTGGTATAGGAGGTGCGCTCGATCAGGAAGATCGGGCTGCCGGCCGGCACTTGGAGCGCGTGGGCGGCAACAGGGTCGGCGGCGGCGGCTTCCAACCTATATTCAGCCTCGACCAGAGGCGTATCGTACTTGTTCTCCAGCAGCGCGAAGACCGGCTGGGCCTCGAGGTCGTTCCCCGCAACCTTCTCCCCTAAGTCGCGAGGCAAATACGTCTCGTCGAAAGACATCGCCACACCATCGGCCAAGCGAACGCGCTGAAGCCTGACCACCAACGTCCCAGGCGCCAATGCAAGGTGGTGTGCCACCGCTTCGTCGGCCGCCACGATGCGCTTGTCGAGCAAGCGGGCGGTCGGGGTTCGCCCCAAAGCCTGCATGTCCTCGACGAAACCGGTCAGCTCGGTCAGCTCTTGTGTGATCCTCGGCTGGGTGACGAAAGTGCCCTTGCCCCTCCTGACCTCGACGAGGCCGCGCTCGACCAGATTCTGAATAGCCTTTCGCACCGTCGTGCGGCTGACTTTAAACCGTTCGACCAAGCCGTCTTCCGACGGCAACTGAGTCTCCGGGGGCAAGCTGCCGTCAGCGATATCGCCGGCCAGAACAGTCTCGACCCGTTCGTAAAGGGGTGATCGTGACATCACGTCAACGTGACGTCATTATGTCTTGCCGTCAAGGGTCGTCTCCCTAACTTCCTAAGGGTCCTGCGGTGGATGCCGACAAACGCAAAGTGGGCTGGGTAGGAAAACGATGAGCTACATCTCGAAACGGTCGCCAATGTGGCGCGAACTTCCCATCGACTTGATTAGCAGATCTCCGATCGCGCGGTGGGCCCCGGTCCCGCTGCGTCTGATCGTCGGCTACGGCTTCATGGAGCATGGCTTCGCCAAGCTGGCCAGGGGCCTCGACGCGTTCCCCGCAATTTTGCAGGCACTTGGCGTGCCTGCACCGCATCTCATGGGATGGCTTACGATCCTGGTTGAGATATTTGGCGGCCTGGCCGTGCTTCTCGGTGCGCTGGTGCCACTCGCCAGCATACCGATGGCGGCGGTTCTCTTGGTTGCAATCTTCACCGTGCATCTCCCCTACGGGTTCAGCTCGATCAAGCTCCAGGCTGTGACGGCCGCCGGCGCGCAGTTCGGGCCGCCGGGCTTTGAAACCGACCTCCTTTACCTCGCCTGCCTTGCGGCTCTCGTCTTGGGGGGCTCCGGACCATTGGCAATCGACGGACTTCTGGCAAACCGCAGAGAAATCAGGCGTCCCTCGATGCAGACCCGGGGTGCCTGACATGAGCGCCGGCTTTGGATCTTGACTGCTCGGTATGTCGCTCGGCGCCAGCGCACTGGGCGGGATGCTCGGGATGGCCAGCGGCATCTTCATCGTACTGGCCGCGACGACGTTTGCCTCGGCGCTGCTCTATACAATAAGCGGTTTCGGCTTCGCTGTCCTCGCGGCACCGCTCTTTCTGTTGTTTCTCGACCCAGCACGGGCAATTCAGCTCGTCATCATCATCTCGACGGCGCTATCGATCATTGTGCTTCGGGGGTTGTTGCCGGCTCCGGGGCGGTCTCGGGCATCGCAGGCGCGCTGGTGGGGCAGCCGGGTCCGCCGGTGCTGATCTACCTGCTGCTTGCCGGGGCGGCGGCGAGGACCGTTCGAGCTACGCTCCTCGCGTTCTTCGCGCTTTTGTACGGGGTGACGCTTGCTTCCCATGCGGCGACGATCGGCATCCCTGCCCCGACCTGGCTTGCCGCCGGCATCCTGATCCCCTTCGCCTTCCTCGGCGGCCTCGCCGGCCGTCCAATAGGTGATCGTCTTGGCGCCGAAGCCTTTGCCATGTTGGCCATTGGCTTGCTCGCGGTGGCTGGGGCCTACACCCTCGGCGCTGCGGGCGTTGCCTTGGCCAGCGCCTAGCCGCGTTGGGGCGCGCGGCTCCGCGAGAGCGCGCGCAACCCAAGTCGGCGCAGGCGATCCCATCGGCCCTCTCGACGAGCACCGCTCTTTCGGCGTCACAACGCCGATCATACTGCCGCCTACGACGCGGGAGGCGTGGGGGCGCTTTCAGGATGTCGACATTGGACCTCGCCAACCTGTCACGTACACAACAGGGCTAGGTCGATTCCGGTGGGCTCGTGAATGGCTGCTGAGGGGCACGAAGAGTAGTCCCCGTCGCTAGGGCCGAGCGTCGGCTGCCGGTTCAGTAAGCCGACCCTGGCCGGGATGCTCGGGAACGAACGGGTCAGATGCGCCGTAAGCAGTCGTCCGCCGTGCCCGGGCCAAACCGCTATGGAACTTCGACCCGGCTCGCAGTAGCCGAGCGTTGGGTTCGTTTTCCGGCTTCGCCGATGGGCGGCGGTGGACGCGGGCGTCGTCGCTGCAAGGTGAGGCCATTCTCGTTGGCGAGATCCTCGACCGTTTGTTCCTCCTTACCGGCTGATCGCCGCGCGCGGCGAATCTCGGTCGGCGGCCTGCCGTAGATTTCGGCAAAGACGGAGTTGAACCGTCGCAGGCTCCCGAAGCCCGCCCGCATCGCGATCTCGGTCATCGGCAGGCTGGTCTCGTCGAGGAGGCGTTTGCCTCGCTGCACGCGCGCGGTCCTTGCGACTTTTGAAGGACTAGCCTGGAGATAGCGCGCGAATAAACGCGTCAGCTGTCTTGAGCCCACGCCGAGCCGCTGGGCCAGGCGTTCCACCGTGGCTCCCTCCTGATCGAGTGCTCCCTCCTCGGCAATAAGCCGCAGCGCGCGTTCGACCGTCGCCCGGCTGCCGATCCAGGCGCTGCAAAAAGGAGCAGTTTCGGGCCGGCAGCGCAGGCATGGGCGGAAGCCGGCCACCTCCGCCGCGGCGGCCGACGGGAAGAACGAAACGTTGGCCGACCGGGCGGGGCGCACCGGACAGACCGGACGGCAGTAGATGCCGGTGGTATGGACGCCGGTGTAGAACCGTCCGTCATAGGCCGCGTTTCGCGCCAAGCGCGCACGATCACATTCCGCAAAGTCGAGCGACATGCGCACGATCATAGTCGCTGCCGCTTCTCGACCAGACTCCCTTTTGGGGATGGAGTCCGGTTTTGGCCAGCAACCGCGGCTTGATTCCACTACCTCTGATCGCGAGCGCTCAGGACGGTGATCCGCCCGCCACGAGACGCTTCAGGCACCTAACGTCAGCCAACTCGCGGGAGAGTTGAGATTGCAGCAGCACCGAAACATCGAAGTCAGCGGCGCGACGCTCGAATGCACCCTCTACGGTTCGGGCACTCCGGTTGTGTTGCTCGCGAATGCCGGCTGCAGCAGCGGTTATTTTGACGATCTGGCGCGCGCGCTCGCTGCCGGAGGGTTCCAGACCATCTCCGTTAACATGCGCGGTGTTGGAGAGAGCCGCGGCTCTCTCGACGGCGCAACTTTGCACGATTTGGCCGTCGATGTCGCCGAAGTCCTGGAAGCTATGGATTGCGGCCCGGCGCACCTGGTCGGCCATGCCTTCGGCAATCGGGTCGCCCGCTGTTTGGCGGCGGACCGGCCGTCGCTGGTGCGCAGCGTGACTGTGCTTGCGGCGGGCGGTCTCATCGGACCCGCAACGCCACTGGGCACGGGCTTTCGCAACGCTACGGAAGTCAAGATGAATGGCAGCGATTGCGTCACCGTGCTGGGCGCGCGCTGGCTGTCGCCGGCGTCCGATCCGAAAATACTGGCGCAGGTCGAATGTTGGCCGGCTGTGCATCTCGCCCACCTCGCGACCAGCCGGGGTGTGGCGCTCGAGGATTGGTGGGGCGCCGGAACAGCCCCTCTTCTCGTGATCCAGGGGCTCGATGATATAGCGGCTCCGCCGGGCAATGGCCACGCGCTCCGCGAGCAATTCGGCGAGCGCGTCCGGGTTATCGACCTGCCTCGTGCAGGACATTTTCTGGTGTTGGAGCAGCCCGAAGCCGTTACGCCCGCCGTCGCCGAGTTTGTCGGCGCTGGCGCAGTACCTCGCTGACTGCTTGCGGGAGATCGAGAGGAGCCGAAATGGCGCGCTACGACGACACATTTGTGCGACAGCAAACGGATCATCACAAATCGAGGCCATCCTCATGACCGACATCATCTTGCACCATTACGAAACCTCCCCTTACTCGGAAAAGGTTCGCCTTGGGCTTGGTCTCAAAGGCCTGGCCTGGGCATCGGTCGAGATCCCCGTCATCATGCCGAAGCCCGACCTGACGGCGCTGACGGGAGGCTATCGCAAGACGCCAGTGCTCCAGATCGGCGCCGACATCTATTGCGATAGCCAGTTGATTATGCGCGAACTCGAGCGCCGCCACCCCAGCCCGAGTTTTTATCCAGCGGGCCACGGCGCGGCCGATGCGCTCGCCTGGTGGGCTGAGAAGACAATGTTCAGCCCGGCTGTCGGCATCGCTTTCGCGAAGAGACCCGACGCATTGCCTGAAGGGTTTCTCGAAGACCGGGTCAAGTTCTCCGGCCGAAATATCGACCCCGCCGTCATGATGGCGGCAGTGCCGAATCTGCTCGATCAGCTGCGTGCGCATTTCTATTGGCTGGATCAGATGCTGGCCAACGGCCGCGCGTTTTTGCAAGGCTCGGCACCTGGCCTTGCCGATCTTGCCGCCTACCATCCAATTTGGTTCTTGAAACAGAATTTCGGATCGACGCCGGCGCCGCTCGACAGGTTTCCAAGGCTGCTGGCCTGGGCGGAGCGTGTTGCCGATATCGGCCATGGCGAGCGGAGCCCAATGACCTCCCGGACAGCGCTCGATGTAGCCAGGACTGCCACATCAATCGCCAAAGTGTCCGCCGACCCGCATGACCCGAGCGGCCGGCAACCTGGCCAGATCGTCAGCGTCACTCCAGACGATACGGGACGCGATCCAGTCGTCGGCGAATTGATCACGTCGGGCGTCGATGAGATCGTCATCCGGCGCGGCGATCACGCGGTCGGCGAGGTTTGTGTGCATTTTCCGCGCGCCGGCTTCGTAGTGACAACGGCTTAATCGCAAGCCTCGTGCTCGCGCGGCCGACTCCCCAATATCGCCGAGGTCCGATTAGGGGCACGAAGACCGGTTCGTGGCGTCGAAGCTAAATGCCGGCTGTGGGTTCGGTAAGGAGACCTCCGCCTGAATACGCCGCACCGGTAGCGCCGAAAGCAGAACATGGGCAGGCCCTCCTGCGCCGCGCGCAGAGCTGCCAGCGGCTGGTAAGCATCAGCAATTCCGCCAGAATTTACCAAACTTTACCCCGCCAGCTATACGGCGCCGAGTAAGCCTACGTTCGGCAAACTTACCCTACCGGCATCGGGCGCCGCC
The DNA here is from genome assembly GCA_963778385.1 of uncultured Alphaproteobacteria bacterium. Classification (GTDB taxonomy): domain Bacteria; phylum Pseudomonadota; class Alphaproteobacteria; order ATCC43930; family CGMCC-115725; genus DATARH01. The sequence goes on from CAVZUA010000056.1 coordinate 284,872, forward strand.
TAGACTGGTTGAGCGTGACATGATCGCGACCTGCGGCCGCCGCGCCAATCGCATGCTTCTCCGGTCAAAAGGGAGCAGGCCATGGCAAAGAAATATACGGCTCAGTGTGCGTGTGGTGCCATAAAGTTTGGGTTTGACGCTGTCCCGACTTTCATCGTGGATTGCTATTGCAAGGACTGCCAGAAGTCCTCCGGCGGCGCGATGGCGACTTTCTTTGGCGTCTCGCAGGACGATTTCACACTGATCACCGGCAAGCCTAGATCTTTTCACTACGTGGCGGAAAGCGGCAAAGGTCTTGATCGGAATTTCTGTCCGGACTGCGGTTCCCGACTCTACTCCAGTAATCTGGAAAGCTTCCCGGGCATGGTGTTCGTTACAATCGGCAGTCTGGATCGGCCCGACGGCATCGAGCCGAAACTAGAGATATTTACCAAGCGCCGCCTCAAATGGACCAAACCGCTGGAGGTCCCGCAATTTCCGGGCATGCCCAGCGGAGCGAACAACAACCGCCCGCAAAGGCGGGACGCGCTCTAGTAACGGAATTACCGCAATTTACCTCGGTAGGGCAGCGGCTGCGGTAGGGTGGGACGGGAGACAGACTGCCCCCACGCGCGTGCCGAGAGCATCTGACTCAGAACCGTAAGCTCATGGGCTGAGCCCCCGGCCCAACCCTGGTATCGCCGACGCTTTAATGAAGCACTCGTAAAGCAATCTGCCAAGACCGGGGCGATTTCAATGGATTGCTGGCACCAGTTCGCTGAACGCATCAACTGGAGCTCAGAATGTTGAATAAAGCTTACGATGCTCAATGTGCTTCGGTTAAGGTTCATTGCACACACCCTACAGAGCTAAACAATCGGCGGTTTACGCTGTTTGCTCTGGCCTTTGGTACTTTTTGCATTGGCACGTCTGAATTTGCCAGTATGGGTATTATTCAACTTTTCTCCGAAAGCCTCCGCGTTGACATACCGACCGCTACGAACGCAATCACCGCTTATGCGTTTGGCGTTGTCGTTGGGGCACCGCTGGTCACGCTGGTTGCAGCCCGCCTCAATCGACGCAACCTGCTTCTGTGCCTCATGGCGCTGTTCGTGGTGGGCAATCTTTTCTCCGCCGCGTCGGCGAACCTCGGAATCCTCATTGCCGCGCGGTTTATCGCGGGCATGCCGCAGGGAGCGTATTTTGGCGCCGCCGCGGTGGTCGCAGCCTACATTGTCGGACCCGGACACGGTGGCAAGGCCTTTGCCCTCGTCATGGCGGGGCTGACAATCGCGACCATCGTCGGATCGCCGCTCGCGACGTTTCTTGGGCAGAATTTGGGCTGGCGCAACACCTACGTGGCTGTCGCCCTCATAGCCGCGCTGTCGTTTGGAGCGCTTTGGCTATGGGTGTCTCGCACAGACGCCTTACGCGGAGGCCCTGTCGTACAAGAGCTGAGCTCGCTTCGCCGGTCGTCGGTGTGGCTCATGATGCTCGTTGCCGCGCTCAGCGTCGCCAGTATATTTGCCGTCTATACGTTCATCGGTCCGTTTGTGACCGACGTAACCCATCTCTCACGGTCATGGATCCCGCTCGCTCTGGCGCTTTACGGCGTCGGGATGACGGTCGGAAATCTGATCGGAGGGCGTCTCGCGGATGTGTATCCGGCGCGCGGGCTGGTTGTCGGCTTCGGATCGGCGCTCGTCGTGCTTGCGATCCTGGCGTCCTTTGGGTCAGACGTCATCACACTCATGGTCGGGCTGTTTGGCGTCGGGATGACGATGATGATCGGCATTCCAACGATCCAAGTGCGGCTGACCGGCCTAGCCCCCGAGGCGCCCACCTTGATGGGCGCGATGAATTTGGCGTCGCTCAATGTCGCGAATGCTATTGGCGCCTGGGCGGGCGCGGCGGCAATCTCGGCGGGCTTTGGATTGCTGTCAGCGGTATGGGCAGGCTTCGGACTGACGCTCATGGGCTTGGTGCTTTTTGGCCTTACGCCGCCGCGTTCGGCCCAATTCGCGCCGGCGTGAAGAGTTCGTGCTTGGCCAGGCCGGCAACCGCCGCGTCCGACAAGCTGCATTCGCGCGTGATGTCTTGACGTGACGAGGCCTACCCAGAAGGAATTGGTTTTTCAGACGGGCTAGACCGTCAACCTCCTAATCCGGGACCTTAATACCCATGCACAGCCAGTAATTGGCGCAATGTCGTCAGCTCCTGAGGACCTAATTGCTGCCCGCCACGATCAGATGTTTCCCACGCTGGAAGCATCCGAGATTGGCCGCATCGCCCGGCTTGGGGAACGCAGAACCTACGCCGCGGGCGTCCCGATCTTTGCCACCGGCGAAGTTGCGCCGGGCGCCTTTGTCCTGCTCTCCGGCCTGGTCGAGATGACGCAGCGCAACCGCCACGGCGAGTCTGAGCTGATCGTAACTCACGGCCCGGGTTCCTTTATGGGAGAACTGGCGCAGCTATCGGGACGGCCATCGCTCGTCGACGGTGTCGCAAAGGCGCCGGTCGAAACGCTGGTCATTCCGCCCTCGCGGCTGCGTGATCTCCTCGTCGAGGAAGCGGAACTCGGCGAACGGATCATGCGCGCCTTGATCTTGCGTCGCATGCGTCTGCTGCGAAGCGGGACCGGCGGTCCCGTCATCGTTGGCAGCGCGGACAATGCCGATGTGCTGCGGCTGGAAAATTTCTTGTCGCGGAATGGGTACCCACACCAGCGGCTGGACCCAACTGACGACGCGTGCGCGCGCACCTTGATCGAGCGTTTTCACGTGACATCGCGAGAGTTGCCGATCGTCCTCTGCCCAAATGGGGCAATGCTGCGCAATCCTACCGAAGTGGGACTGGCGCGCTGCATCGGGATGGTGGCCTCGCTCGACCCGGACCGGGTCTATGACGTGGCGATTGTCGGCGCCGGACCGGCGGGCCTAGCCGCGGCTGTTTACGCGGCGTCCGAAGGGTTGTCGACGCTCGTCCTGGACTGTCGCGCGTTTGGCGGACAGGCCGGTGCCTCGGCGCGCATCGAGAACTACCTTGGCTTTCCAACCGGGATCACCGGTGGAGCCCTGATGGCGCGTGCCTACAACCAGGCGCAGAAGTTCGGCGCAGAGATGGCGATCCCCGATGAGACCGTCGGACTGGAGGCATTAACCGGCGACGGATACTGCGCCCTGACGCTGGCCAATGCCGAACAGGTCCGGTCTCGGGCGGTGGTCATTGCCAGTGGCGCTCGATACCGCCGGCTCGACGTAGAAAACCTCGCGTCGTTTGAGGGGGCGTCAGTGCACTACTGGGCCTCGCCGCTGGAGGCGCAGCTGTGCAGTGGCCAGGACGTCGCACTTGTCGGCGCCGGCAATTCCGCCGGCCAGGCGGCCGTGTATCTGGCCAACCGGGTGGCGAGAGTTCTGATGATTGTCCGGGGCGAGAGCCTCGGTACGAGCATGTCGCGGTATTTGGTCGAGCGCATCGGCGCGACCCCGAACATCGAAATTAAGTACAACACGTCGGTGAGCGCGCTCGATGGCAGTGACGGAGTGCTGAAAGCTATTCGCTGCCATTCCCATCAAGCCGACGGCGAACGGACCTGGGCAATCCGTCACCTGTTCCTGTTCATTGGCGCCGAACCTAATACGGATTGGCTGGCAGGCTCCGGCATTATGCTTGACGACAAGGGCTTCATCCGTACCGGCGATGATTTGCGCGGCCCGCTCGAAACCAATCTGCCCGGCGTCTTCGCGATCGGCGACGTGCGTTGCGGCTCGGTCAAAAGGGTTGCCGCCGCAGTGGGCGACGGCGCGCATGTCGTTGCGGCACTGCACACGTTTCTGGCGAAAGCCGGCAACGGGGTTACGGCAGTTCGGATCAGGGAGCGATGATGGCCGACGACTGTTCTCATGACGCGGCGATCCGCGACGTCACCCCGAGTGCGCTTGGATGCGAGGAATGCCTGAAGATCGGCTCGCCTTGGGTTCATCTGCGCCTGTGCCGTGCCTGCGGCCATGTCGGTTGCTGCGACGACTCGCCGAACCGGCACGCGACGCGACACTTCCAGGCGACAAGGCATCCCGTCATCGAGGGCTACGATCCGCCTGAAGGCTGGGGCTGGTGCTATATCGACGAGGTCATGCTCGACCTCAGCGACCGCGCAACGCCGCATAACGGGCCAATACCACGCTTTTATTAAGTCGCTTGTGGCGCGCACGTATCAGTCCGATCCCAATTTTTTACCACGCTTAACCACGTATCCGGCGCCGCTCCTGGTAAATCTAGCCCCGCGATGATCGTCCAGACGGCGGGAGCATCCGATGACCGAATTAAGGGCAAGCGGTGTTTCGAGCGGCGTCGAACGGCGCGATATTATCCGGGTGGCAGGAGCAGCGCTGGCCGCCGGGATCGGAGCGGCGGCCCTGACTGCCACACCCTCTTCCGCTTCTGCCCAGACGGCGCCGGCGGGCGGATCAGGCAGCCGCAATGACGCGTCTCTCGGAAGGCGGCTGCAAGGCGTCCAGCATTTTGGCGTGACCGTCCAGAACATGGACCGGGCGTTCGAGTTCTATACCGAGGTGCTGGGCGGCAATGAGGTCATGCGGGACGGTGACTTCCACGGCGAACCCATCCACAACACCATCCTGACCCACGAGGAAATCGTAGCGCGTGAGCGTAAGGTTGATCCGCGCACCATCGGCGTTCCTGACCTTCGAGGCGGCACCCAGCGGCTTGATGTGCGTTTCGTTCAGTTCGACAACGTCGTGATCGAGCTGTTGCAATACCGCGATGCGACGCAGCCGATGGGCAGCGGCGACAGCTGGGCGGAGCCGCGAGACCATATGAGCCCCGCCTATCCCCGCTCGATGCATATCTGCTTCTACATCCGCGACGACGTCGATTTTAACAAGTTTATCCACGACCTCGAAGCGGAGGCCGCGCGGCGAGGCATGACCCAGGTGAAGGCCAACCGCACCATCACCGTCACCACGGAAGACCAGCGAAAAGCTGCGCCGATTGACACCAACACAATCAAAATCCGCCAGGGCAAGTCCAACGGCTGGTCGCTGATCTACTGCATCGGCCCAGAGGGCGAGCAGCTCGAATTCGTTCAGGCGCTCGGCCCGGTGAAGCAGACCTTCAAAGAAGCGCTAGAGACGCGCCAGCGAATGCTGGACGGGGGCTAAGCGCATGTTGGCGGTGTCGCTTTCAGCTGTGAGGAGATTGCATCATGCGTTGCAAACTCCGGCCCTGGTTGGCCGCAACGATACTGGCAAGTGTCTTGCCTGCGCCTGACGTGCAGGCGGGTTCCGGCGCCCCCTATGCTGGCATACCTGACGGCGCGTTTTCCGTCGTCGCCGAGATCCGTGCCAAACCAGGCAAAGAGGCTGAGCTGCGCGCCGCCACGTTGCCCCTCATCGGACTTGTGCGCGGCGACCCCAAGAACCTCGTCTATTTCCTGCAGGAGGACAGACAGGCCCCCGGCCATTTCGTCTTTTACGAAATCTTCGCGAGCGAGGCAGATTTCGAGGCTCACAACGCCAAACCATATGTGAAAGCCTGGTTCGCCAAGCTGCCTGACCTCGCAGAGAGCACTGTGACAGCTACCAAGATGAGGATCCTGACCGAAGCGACGCGCTGATGTTAAGCGAGACGACCATATTGGACATACGCACGCCGCTGCTCGATCGGATGCCGGATGCAATGTCCCGTCAATGAGGCATGCTCAACGACTTATCGGCCGTGGAATACCCGATAACGCGATCTTGCTTGAGCGAGGCCAGATCGTTCCGCGCGCGTAAAACCCAGGCTTGGGCGCCGATCTCCTCGGCCAGCTCAATCGCGGCCACTAGTCGGCCGAGTCGTTCATAGTGCGGGGTACAACCTGCTCAGTTTGACCCGCGCGTCGGCGGTGGTGAACTGCCAATTCGCCTTGGCGTGCTTCCTGTTGCGGTCAGCTTCCCATGCCTCGACTTCGTCCTTCAACACCCGCTGATCGGGGATGCGGCGGTCGAGGCATTGGGAGGAGAGAACGCTGAGTTCAGATTCCGCCATGTCGAGCCAACTCCCGTGTTTTGGTGTGTAGTGCCACTCGAACCGTTCGACGAGCCGGCGGGCTTCGGCGGGGGGAAAGGCTTCGTACAGCGAAGCTGGCTTGTGCGTGTTCAGGTTGTCCTGGACGAGCACGATTTTTGCTGAACCGGGGAAGTGCGTGTCGGATAATTCCTTGAGCACCTGGGCATAATCCATCGCCGTGTGACGGTCGGTGACCTTGACGTGCCGCCAGCCTTCCAGTGGCGCGAACATCATGAACAGATTGGCCGTCCCATTGCGTCGGTATTCGTAATCGTGCCGGCCGGGCCGTCCGGGTTTCGCCGCGATCGGCACGCGCGTTTCGGCAATGAGTTGCTTTGAGGTCTCGTCGAGGCAGACCAGGGGACGTTGCCGATCATAGGGCCGTTGATAAACCTCCAAGACGTCTTCCATGGCGGCAACAAAGGCGGCGTTGGCGTCCGGCGGGATGACCCATTGCTGCTTCAGATGCGGCTTGAGAGTGTTTTTTTCAGCGTCCGCCCGATCGTGTTGTCGCTGGCCCGTTCGACGATCTTCAGTTCGACGACCGCCTCTTCCAACAGTTGCAATGTCCAGCGTGCGCGGCCGGCCGGCGGTTTGGAACAGGCCAACGCGATTAACCTGGCCTCGGCCGCCCCATCGAAGATCCGCCGCCTCGCCGAATTCGCCGAATGCTTGCGAATCAGGGCCGCCTCCAACCCCTCTTCGACCAGCCGCTGGCGCGTCCTGGCAACCGTGGCGACACTGGTCTCGAGCGCCGCTGCAATCTCGCTGTCGCTCCAGCCTTCACCACCGTCCGAGGTATCGGCTTTCAACAGAATGCGGGCCTTCAGCAGCTTTTGTGCCGGATGTTTCCCGCTATGGATAAGGGCGTTGAGCTTCTCCCGCTCCGTATCGCTGAGTGTCACAATGTATTTCTTTACTGCGCTCTCTTTGCTGCCCACGTCTCCGCTCCGTCGCTGGTGACGCGGACATCGATTCAGAGAACCCTCACAAAATCAATGACGGAAGCGACTAGCAGTTTCTCTGCGTTGTTGGTCTGACCCTGTTGGACGCGGATAGCGGCTTCGATGCGAAGCAGCTCGGGCAGGCACCATCGCTCTCCCTGTACCGCTGCGCGTGCAAGCGCGTCCTCGACGGTGCGCGCCGCGTCGCCGATCCTGCCTAGGCGAGCTTGGGCCTCTGCCAGCATACCCATGAAAATAGGTGCGCGGATTGCCGAACCCGTTGCCAGGTAATCCTCAATCGCCTGCTCCAACAGCTGAATTCCGGCCGCTTCGCTGCGGCGGACCAGCACTGCACCCTCCAAGCATCGAGCAAGTTGTGCCCAGAGCTTCAGTCGCGCTCGTTTAAGCTGTTCCTGAAGCAGCGCGAGGTAACGTTCGGCGTCCCTCAACCGTCCGTCCCACAGCGCGATCGGGCATGCCGTGAGCGACAGCACGTTGCAAAGTGATACAGCATGACCGGATGCGAGCGCATCCTGCGCGGTGGCCTCCGCCAATGCCGCCGCATCAGCACCTCCCGTCAGCCATGACAGCATGGCAAGCGTGGTGTTAAGCGCGGCGGCACGGTCGAAATGATACCTGGCATGCCGAAGCCGCTGTCCAGGTTTGAGGTAGAGGTCCGAAAGGCGTTGGGCTCGCGCCTTCGCTCCGCGCAGGTCGCCGAGATACATTTCCGCAGCAGATAACAGGCGTTCGCCATCCGGTGCAGCGGACTGATCGCTGAGCGTGTGACAGAGCTCGGCGAACATGCCAAGCCACCGAGCGGCCCTGGCTGGCCGCCCTTTGTGCACGTCGTACACGGCACGGCCCCAAAGCGCGCGCAACTGACACTCTGCTTCGCCGCTCTGCTCGGCCAGTGCCAGTGCCAAGTCCCAGGCAGCTTCGGCGTCAGGCGCCAAGCCGCCCGCGTACATCAACGCGCTAGCCAAGGCAGTCTGAAGCCGGACCTCAACCCCCGCACCGTCAAAGCTCGTTTGCCTTCCCTCATTTAGCGCGCGGGACAGATGTGAAATGCTTTCATCGACAAGCGAGAAGCTCTCCCACATAGGGATTGCCGCAACCGTGAGGCGGATGCCGAGCGCGACCGACCCGTTGCTTCCGAATGCCCAGCCCAATGCAGGGCGCAGGTCTGCCACCCAGCGGACATAATCCGAAGCCTGGGCTCCGGCGGCGGCGCTTTCCCAATCATCCCGGGCCCGCTCAAGAGACGAACAGATATGCTCGGCATGGCGTTGTCGAATTCGATGATGCTTCGGATCACCCAGGAGCTGTTCGGCAATGAAGGCACGCGTGCTGTCGAGTAGCCGATAATGCGGTGATTCATGCCGGGAGTCGGCGGACAGAAGCGATTTGGAGATCAGATTGGCCGTGCCCTCAAGCGCCGCCGGCGGTGCGATGTCGGCCGCGGACGCCACGACGACTGCGTCGTCAATCGTGAAGGCGCCCGCATAAACCGCCAATGCTCGCAGGATTGCGGCCTCTTGCGAGGTGAGAAGCCCATAGCTCCATTCGAGTGTCGCCCGAAGCGCTCTGTGCCGCGCGGGGCCTATGTCAGAGCCCTGATCAAGCAAATCGAACCGGTGCTGGAGTAACCTCAGCAGGTCTGCCGGAGCGTAGGCAGCGGTCCGCGATGCTGCGAGTTCGATCGCCAACGGAATGCCGTCAAGCCTCCGACATATCTCGGTCACGATCGGAACGTCGAGTGCCTCAAGTTTATAGCCAGATGCATCACCGGCGCGCGTCGCGAAGAGGTTGATCGCGGGAAATGTCAGCGCTTCCGCGGTATCTGGAAGTGCCACATCGGTTGCAGGGACGGTCAGCGGGTTGAGACGTATTAACAGTTCGCGCGACAGGCGTAGCGGCTCACAACTCGTGACCAGCACACTTGCCCGCGGCAATTTCGCCGCGAGTCGCTCGGCCGCAACCGCGATACTCGGCAGCAGATGTTCGCAATTGTCGAGCACCAGCAGCTTTGTCTGATCCTCGAGGGCGTGAATTGCCGCGCCGAGCAGATCCTCGCTGTCCGATAGCACACCCAGTTCAGCGACTATGGTGGAGGCGAGAAACTCAGGATTGGCGATCGGCGACAGATCAACGAAGCACACCCCGTCGGCAAAACGGTCGGAAAGACGATGAGCGACAGCGACAGCAATCGAGGTCTTGCCGACGCCTCCGGCCCCAACGATGGTAACGAAATGGCGGTTGAGAACGGCGTCGGATACCGCTGCCACTTCCTCTGCACGGCCGATCAGCCGTATTGGCGGCGGCAATGTTTCACGACGAACGGCTGAATTGAAGGTCACAGTCCGCGCGGCTTCACGCCTCACCGGCCCGACGAAGCGATAGCCGCGTCCCGGAACGGTCGAGATATAGTCTTGCCGGGCGTCGCGGCCGGAAAGCACTCTGCGCACGTTTGCGACGTTCACCTTGAGATTGGCCTGGTGTACGAAGGTGCTCGGCCAGGCTCCGGCAACTAGCTCTTCCTTGGTGACCAGTTCGCCTGCGCGTTCGACGAGTAGGGTCAGAATAGCGAGCGCTCTGGTGCCGACCGACACGGGCGTCCCGGCATGTACGAGCAGTTGCCGGCGCACGAGCAGCTCGAATGCGCCGAACCGATACACTGTGTCGCCCTGTCCTGCTGTCCAACGTTCCTGCCATCAACTGCCGTGTCGATGTGGGCGCTTCAGAGGCTTGCTAAGCGCGGCGCGCTGCTTTCGCCCGAAGTACGCCGAGCTTTGCCGCAACCAGTAAAGGGAAGAGCGGCCTAGATGAACATCGTTAGACTTTACCCTTGTTATAGGGCCAAGTCGCCAGCGACGTAGGATCCGACTTATAGAAAATCTTTAGCAAGCTTCGTCGGAAACCATCGCCGATGGATCGAGCCGGCTCGGCGCAAATCGAAAGCATAACTTCGTGGAACACGCGCTTCTGCCGTGAGGGGCGGTGTTGGGGCAACAGCCGAAGGCCGTTGGCGGGCGAGCTTAGGCCGTTTCGCGGCGCAACTGCGTCATCGCTGGGCGTTCCGGCGAAGGTCCGCTTACCGAGCCCTCAGCCGCCACTCGTTCTCTGTAGCCGGGACTACTCTTGATGCCCCAAAACGGTCCTCGGAGCCCCCATTGCTCGCCGACCACCCCCAAAAGGGCGTACAGGTGGTGCAGCAGAGGCACATTGCCTACGGCGGGCTCGCTACACCGATCCATGCCGACAGCTCAGGTGCGGACCTAATGAGCAAACGGGCAGGTAGGCGTCGTATCAGCGGCCGGTGGTGCGATGTCGCTTGGACGTGGTGTACGATGCCTAAAGTGGAGCGTCATCGGCAGACTGTCCCCAGGTCTGAGCGAGACCCGGCAGATCGGCTCCATCCGATAGCCATCAGCCAGCCGCAAAGTGAAGCGCTGCGCTAGTGTCGCGATGCAAAGAATCGCCTCTGTCAGCCCGAACGCCATGCCGGCGCAGACGCGCGGGCCAACACTGAATGGCACATAACGCCATTTGTCCGGCGCCGCGCCGCCGTCGTCGAGAAACCGCTCTGGCAGGAACTGGTCGGGCTTGTCCCAAAGCTTGGGATTGCGATGCAGCAACCATGGCACGACGGCGACGATCGATCCTTTGGGCACTATTTCATCGTCCGTCGCCTCGCGTGCCAAGATCGGGATCGGCGGGTAGAGGCGCAGCGTCTCCTGGATCACGGCACGTGTGTAGACCAGTCCTGGTACATCAGCGAGTGTCGGCAGGCGGTCACCGAGCACCGTGCCAAGCTCGGCATGAAGCCGCGCCTCGACATCGGGGGCCTGCGACAGCAGGTACCACGCAAAAGCCAACGTCGTCGCCGTCGTTTCATGCCCCGCCAAAAAGATCACAACGGCCTCGTTGCGGATCGCTCGGACGTCGAGCGGCAATCCGGTTTCGGGGTCGTGAGCATCGATCAGGGAGCCGACCAGCGATGGATCCTCGCGGTCTGGACGAGCGCGATAGCCGGCGATGATGTCATCAATGACCCGGTGAATGCGTCGCGCCGAACGATAGACGGCTAGGCGTCGCGGGCGCGGCAGCCAGTCCGGCAATCCTATCAGCGACAGGAAATCGATCCGGCTCACTGCTTTCTGAAATGCACTGAAACCCTGAACCACCTCGCGGCTTTGCTCGGCCTTGAGTGTGCGTCCAAAAATTGAACGGCAAATAATCTCGGCGGTAAGTTGCGCCATCTCGGCCAGGACATCGACCGTCGCACCTTCGGGCAGCCTCTGCCATCGGATATCACCGAGCGAGTGAGCGGTTCCGGTCATCATCGGGGCGAATTCGGGCAGCCGGCTCGCATGCACAATTCGAGAGACGATACGTCGCCGTTTGCGCCATGTCTCGCCATCGCTAATAAATAGCCCGTCGCCGATCAACGGCCTCAGCATGTGCCGCATCACCGGGCTCTTGCGTTCGAAATGCTGATTTTTGATGCTGAACGCGTATTGTACCGTTTCGGGTGAGTTGCATATCACGAGGTGCTTGTTGAGGATCTTGACCCGGATGAGATCCTCCCGGAATGCGCCTTGTTCAAATACGCCGATGAGGTTTTTCTGCGCCAGCTGCAGCCGCTCCCATGTTGTCAGTTTGCGCCGCCAGCGATAGGGATAGGGCGGAGTGTACCCCGCATCGGGGGCGTCGGACATTTCAACCGTGGAGATGTGCGCATCGCCCATTGTTACTGCCGCCCACTCCGGCCGTTTGGCTGAACCACAAGTAGTGAAACCTTAGTAGCATTTGGCGTCATGCGCGATACCGTCGTCCCCCCTTTTGCGTGGTTGTTTCGCGGCGGGCGATATCGGCGGGCGGCGTGGCAATACTGGATCACCGACCCCGTCGCGGGTGCCGCTTACGCTGGCGTCCACTTCACATTCCGGCTGCTTTCTATCGACCTATGCTCGGCCTTCGGCGCAGCCTTTGGCAGTTTTGCGCGCCGGCATATCGGCTTCGATCTAGGCGAGTTTCGTCGCAGCCGGCGGGACGAAGCGAAGGCGCGGCGCAACTGGTTGTGGCTGCGTCCCGGCGATGCCGACCCCGCGACAGTCAACTCGGCGCTAGAGCGCGCCTATCGCCAAGGCTCGCGAACCTATCTGGAGTTTTCGGTGCTACACCGCTTGTGGCGATCCCGCCGCATCGCAGTGCAGGGCCACGAGCATATTGCTGAAGCCAAAGCAGCAAAACGCTCGGTTCTGGTCGTTTCGCTGCATCTCGGTAATTGGGAAACTATCGGCCCCGCGCTCGTCGGCTTGGGCTATGAAACGACGATCATCTACCAGGTGCCGCAAAATCGCTTCGACCATCGCCTAGCGGTCGCCGCGCGGCGGCGCTACGGCGCAATCTTGGTGCCACCGCTGACGCCGGGGGCGCGGGCGCGCAACGCTTATCGGGCCTTGTCCAACCCCGACAATGTCCTGCTGATCTATATCGATGAATTCGTGAATGGGCGTGTCCACGCACCATTTTTTGGTCGGCCGCTAACACTGGAGGGAAACATCGTCAATGCCGTCCGCTTAGCCGCGATGACCGATGCTGCTGTGATCCTGGCATTTTGCATCCGCACGAAAGGGGCAAGGTTCAACGTCACATTCCTGCCCGCGCTCAGCTTCGATAAAACGGCCGACCGGGAAGCCGATCTGCGCACCAATGTGGCCAACCTTAATGCCGTCATCGAGCCGATCGTCCGCGAGCATCTCGACCAATGGTTATGGTTATTTGATCTTCGTCCCGAAGCCTGACGTTGGCCGCGTGGCCGTCTGTGCAGCCCGAACGTGCCCCGCCGGCTACGCTCCTGCAGGAGTCACCACCGACCCCGGGCCAGTCGGCAGCAGATGAAGCAAGCGGTCCATCCCATTACCGAATATTTAAGAGCACAGCCGACGGCTCCACCGGACGCTCTTGCGAAGCTTGCATTGGGCCATCTGATGGCAGAGAAACCGGCGGTCGTGCCGAAGCGATCAAGTACTCATCGACGATCGCGATGACCGTCGGCTGAGCGGCTATAGGTGCATTGATGTGACCTGCAAGCCCGAACCCCGAATCGATCGCAATCGAGCGCCGGGCACACGCGAGCGGCCCGGTAGTCGGGAAACTGTGGTTCGAATTGTAAATATCAATGACGGTTGCGCCTTCGGGACAGTACCGGTGGGTAAAGGCGTCAACAGAGATAATCAGGCGTTTGCCATGCGGAGCCTTGAGGGCGGCGTCGACCCCTAGCGAATGACCTATGATGATGTTGCAGAAAGATACGTCCGGCCAACTTCCCGGGCCAGCCTCCAATACGTAAACTCCGCGGGCGCGCAGGTCCGCCGTGATCCCGCCCACCGGGCTGGTGATCGGATAACCCAGCCCACCAATCACGCACGCCGTGACGGGAGCCTGGTTCGAAGATACCGAATGCGCGACCGGCTCATAAGCTTGGCAAGCTGCCAATATCAGCGCAGCAGCAACTGCCACCATATTTATCAAGTGCTTCAAGGGGCTCACCTCCCACTTCAATCTACAGAGCGAGCACGGGCCACGTCGACTGAGCACAAAATGACCGTGAGGCAGGTCCAAGGCGGTTCCCGTCTAAAGGTTTCGTACGGCCGCTTTCGGCGCCGAAAGCAGCCGTTTACCAGGAGTCGGCTCCTGAGACCTCTATGTGATAATCCGGTTTATCGCTCGGGCCTTCGCGGCGCTCTCCAACCGCCGACAAATATTTCAGTTCTTCGGCAGTCCGGCGAGAAACTTGCCGACTGCCGGCGCCCAGATCGTGGGGTCGCCGCGCATGATCGTCACATGGCCGTCGTCACCGAACGGTGGAAGGTCGACGAAAGTGACCGGCGCTCGCGCTTTGGCGCGGTAGGCGTCGAACATTGCATGCGCCAACGGTGGCGCGAAGTAATGGTCGTTCTCGGCGTAGAGCCAGAACTCCGGGGATATGGTCACCGGCGCCGAGGCGTCCGACATCGGCGATCAGTCTCTCCACCCCGCTGCAAATCTGGCCCGGCGCGAAAGAGCCTCCGCCGCCGGCGAAATTAATAATGCCGACAATCCCAGGCGGCGCGTCATAGGCAATGCCGAGCGCGCCCAAAGCGCCCCAAGAATGGCCGAGGACGACAACATCCTTCGGATCGACAAAACTTTGCTGCTGCATGTAGGCGATGACGCCCTGCATTTCGGCGGCGGTCAGCAGCGCCGAGGTGAAATTATCGCGATCGGCGCAGTTTCCGGCGATATCGCCGATCTCGCCCTGCGAAGAGCCGTAGCCGCGTCGCATGGGTACCGCCACGGCGAAGCCGCGGTCGACAAACCACTGGGCCGCCAGAAAGTAGCCGGGGTGCATCGTCTGGGGCGACACGCCGCCACCGCGCGGCTTGCCGTGGTTGATCGTGACCAGCGGGAACGGGCCGTCCCCGGTCGGCCGATAGACCACTGTCTCAAGCAGGAAGATGCGGGAGCCGGTCGCCGGGGTCGTGATCGGGACCCACCACTCCTGCTTATTGCCCGGACCCAACGGATCGCCAGCTGGCCCGGCTTGCGGATCGGCTGCTGCGCCGGCGGTGGCCGTCAGCAATAGCAGCAAGGCCACCAACCCCACGGGCACTGCGTGTTTCCAAGGCGACGACTTGTCATTTGACATTTGCGACAGTCCCCAAAGCTCAAATGACGACCCGCTCGAACATTATCAAATATTTTGCATAAGGACGCTGACAGGCCTCCCTGGGCCGTCTACGCAGGTCCGTTTCGGGGCGCGAGCCGAAGAGCACGACGGCAACAACCAATGCCCGTTCAGGGCTCTGAAATCGGTCGTTCAAAGCCAGGCTCGCGGGCGGCCAGGTAGCGCCGGAAGCAGACTCTTTGCGGGACGACAGGTAACCATACGGGACGGCTGGCCTGCACCCGGCGCGCCGCAGCTGTCCCGATACGACCTGCCGACTCTGGGCTTCCACCTGTAGCGGCGGCAGGTGCCCTCGTGGGGACCTCCGTTGCGCCCATCGCCTAAGGTCGGAGTTGGGTCCCAAGAGGGGACACGTCGATGATATTCAGGCCCGCTTGAAGGATCAGCCCATCTTGCGCGATCTGCTTCGACCTCGAGCTGCGTGAGTTTTTTCGGCGGTACCCGAGCGGCTCTTCACATGATCGATGAAGGCTCGCAGCTTCGGCATGATTTGTCGCCGGCCGGGATAGTACAGGAATACGCCTGGCAGCATCGGCGCGAACGGCTCCAGCACGCGTGCAAGGTTTCCCGCTTTCACTGCGGCTGCGGCGACCGGTTCAGGTACCTGCGCAAGGCCCACACCTTTGAGGGCCGCACCAAGTAGGGTGGGAACATCGTTGGCGATGACTGGCCCCGCGCTTGCGGCTGCGCAGGTAATCCGGGCTCCCGACAACCACAAATGGAAACGGCGGGGAAAGGCGCACCGCAATCATGTCGGCGGCGATGAACTGGCCCAACCTGATCCCGGCGTCAAATCCTTCGGCCGCGATGTCGACCAGTTCCTCGCTTGCGGCAAGTTCCACCTGGACCTCAGGATAGGCCTGGCAGAAGGATGCAACCAGCGGCTCCAGGAGGATCGGCACGACCGCGCGGGGCACCGTCAGGCGCAGCAATCCGGCCGGACGCTGTCCGAGGTCGCGCGCGACCGCGCTTGCGGCGACAAGCTCCTCGAAGGCGGGTTTTGCCCGTGACAAAAAGCGTTCGCCGGCTTCACTCAGACCGACGCTGCGCGTCGTGCGGATGAACAGTGCCGCGCCGACGCGCGCCTCGAGTGCGCGCACCGCTTGGCTGATCGCCGATGGAGTGACCCCGAGCTCGGCAGCAGCCCGTCGAAAACTGCGATGCTGCGCAACGTTGAGGAACGCCTCCACGCCGTCGAGTGCGCCCTGTCTGACTGTGAAGTTCTGCTTCATAGCTCATCAAAATTATCGCGAGTAGTCGCTCACGGGAAGCGGCCCTATGTGACTCGCCGATGCGGAGTGACGCTGCAAACCAGGAGTCCGGCAATGACCAACCAGTCCCTCGCCCAAACGCAAACATCAACCTCGACGACCACGGGTGTCTTTGTGCTGTCGAAGGCAAAGTCCGGTGTGACGCGCGACCAAGTCATGGCCATCATGCCCGCCGAGATACGCGCCACAGTTCAACTCTATCTCAACGGGAAGATCCGCGAATGGTACTCGCGCGAAGACGGCCGGGGGGCTGTCTTCCTGTTGAACACCAAAGACGTCGCAGAGGCGCGAGCTATCATGGAAGCTTTACCGCTGGCTAAAGCCCATCTGCTGGACGACGAGTACATTCCGGTAGGACCGCTCATGCCGCTGCGCCTTCTCACGGCGAACCCGTCCGTGGAGCAGTAACGCGCCTGACCGCGGTGTTTAAGGCCGCGAAGTCAAAACCTGATCGGAGGCGATCATGTCGCCGGAAACCCTTTTCCGAATTCACCTCGTCCTAGGCTACGTCGCTTGGCTGCTGTGCTTCAGCGCATACATTTGGCCAAGACTGAAGGTAACGGACCACGTCGACGCGCACCGCGCCATCGCTACGCTGCACAGCTTTCGTTTCTTCGGACTCGTCTTCATTCTTCCGGGCGTTGTCGGCAATTTGCCAGCGGGCTTTGCTACCTTCGCCGCCTACGGCGACTTCGCGACCGGGGTACTTGCCATGCTGGCGCTCCTCACCGTGAGGATACGTGCGCTCTTTTGGCTGTTTGTCGTCGCCTTCAATGTCGTGGGCGTCGCCGACCTCATCGTCGACTATTATAACGCCACCCAACTCGGCCTTCCGGCCCTGGCGGGCGAGTTGGGCGCCACTTATTGGATCCCGATCATCTACGTTCCCATACTGATGATCACGCACTTCGCCGCTCTCCGCCTTCTGGTGCGTCCTTTACTCAAGACGGACCAAGCGATCGCTGACATTGCGACCACAACGTAGTCCGAGCGCGTGGAGTAGGGCGGACCATGCCCGATCAGTGCAAACGGTCGCCTATTTTAGCGCACAAGCGCCGGCAGCCATACCGACTGGGAATAGCCGCTTTACACCCCGAACCGTACGGTCGCTAGTCGGCGCGGCACATGTCCTCTTGGGGCAGGACCGGTCGGCCAAGACAGCAACACGAGTGGCCGTTCAGCCTCAAACCGGACGCGTCGATCATAAATCCCGCCATACTTGTCAGTCCCATTGTTCGATGCCCGACATTGCGAGAGGCGGGCCTTCGCCGCGCCCTGGTGACTCCTTTTCGGCGTCTGGATCGTCCTAGCTACATCGAAGCTCACGACACAGGGGCGGAACCGATGAAGCTCAAAGGCAAGACAGTTGTTGTCACTGGCGGAAGCCGCGGCCTCGGCCTGGGACTGGTCGAAGCCCTGGTCGCAAACGGCGCCCAGGTGACGATCGTCGCCCGCAACGCCGATACGCTGGAGTCCGTCCGCGCCCGGCTGGACGTCGCCGTGATCGCGGCCGACGTGACGGATGAGAAGGCCGCCCAGCGCATCCTCGCGCACGTTCGCCCCCAGATCCTGGTGCTGAACGCCGGCGCGACGCCGCGTATGGGGCGGCTCGACCAGATCAGCTGGACTGACTTCACCGCCACGTGGGAGACCGACGTCAGGGCGGGGCTCTATTGGCTTCAGGCGGCGCTCAACCTGCCGCTCGATCCGGGAAGCCGCGTTCTGGTGGGATCGAGCGGCGCGGCCGTGAACGGCTCTCCACTGTCCGGCGGCTACGCCGGCGCCAAGCACATGCTCCGGTTCATGGCGAAATACGCGAATGGGTTCGCGGAGCAAAAGGGCCTGGGCATCCGCTTCCAGGCCATCCTGCCCATGCAGATCATCGGCGGGACCGGGGTCGGCGACGCTGGGGCTGACGCCTACGCCCGGGCTTTGGGCCTCAAGCGCGAGGCCTACCTGGCTCGGTTCGGCGCGCCGATGCCGCCCCGTCAGTTCGGCGACCACCTCGTCGCGGTGCTGGATGATCCGGCCTACTCTGTGGCCCTCGCTCTCAGCCTGAAGGGCGACACGGGTATCACAATCCTTGAGGGAGAAGCCGTTTGAGCGATGCTCCATCCCCACCGCCCACCGTGCGCCAAGCTCAACTCCTAACCCTCGCTGGCGAACTGCGCCCTGAGCTTCACCGCTACTGCGCGCGCCTTACGGGCTCGGTGATCGACGGCGAAGACGTGGTGCAGGACACTTTCGCCCGCGCCCTCGTCGCCCTCGACGAAGTGCAAGAGCTCCCACCTATGCGTGCTTGGCTGTTCCGGATCGCCCACAACCGGGCCCTGGACCTGATGCGCAGCCGCGCGATCCGCGCGGCCGAGCCCATCGAGGCGGCCCATGAGGTCGCCGATTTGGCGAGCGAGGATCCTGTGGAGATCGTGATGAGAAGGGAGGCGGTCGAGACCGCGGTGTCGCGGTTCGTGGAGCTTCCGGCAGTGCAGCGCAGCGTAGTGATCCTCAAAGACGTGCTCGACCAGTCCTCGGAGGAAATCGCCGCCCTGCTCGACCTCACGGTCAACGCGGTGAAAGCCCACCTCGCCCGCGGCCGGGCTCGGCTCAAGGCGATCAACGCCCAGGCGCCGGCCCAGCCCGCACCGCGTCCGCCGTCACCCGCCGTGGCTCGCTACGTCAGCCTGTTCAACGGGCGCGACTGGGACGGGCTGCGCTCGATGCTGGCCGACGACGTGCGGCTGGTTCAGTCGACCTATCCGCTGCGTGCCGGCGCCGCCAATGTTGGCATGTTCTTCGGGATCTATTCACGCAGCGCCCCGGTGCGGCTCGCTCCCGCCTGGCTCGACGGCCGCGAGGTGATCGCGGTCTATGACGGCCCTCATCAGGCCGTGAAACCCAGCTACCTGATGTGGCTGGAGTGGCGGGACGGCCGGATCAGCTTCATCCGCGACTACAAATACGTCCGCTATGTCGTCGATGACGCGGAGCTGATCCTGGCGCCGGAGCGAACCGCCCAAGGATGAGCCGCGCCCAAGCAGACTTGATCGCCCCCGCGACAAGTATCGGAACAGACAGGAGGTTAGGTATTGACGCTAATGCCCAAGGACGTCGCCATGCCCGCCGCGTTCATGATCTGCTGCGCATTGAAGCCCTGCCCGCGCAATTCGCTGAAGGTGCCGAAACTGAGGCCCGCTCTTGTGGCAAACTCGGTGTAGCCGAAGTTGGTCTGGTTGATCTTTCCGAGGTCGACAACAGAGAGATAAGCGTCCGCCTTGCGGCTAGCGGCCTCGTCCTGTGTCAGCCCGCCCGCCGCAACGATCCGGAAATTCTCCAACACCTTCGCCCAGGCCGCGCTGTCGGCGCTGGTGATGTTGGCACGCGCCAGCATCGCTTCCGCCTGCTTGGCCGGGTCCATCTTCGCAGGGTCTTCGGGGGCGATGCTCCATATCAACGCGCTCAGCCCTTCGGGGCCTGCCGCAGCCACGGTGGGATTGTTGTTCACGATGTCGCGTATCCGCCCCGCAATCTGACCGACCGATGCGTTATCCGGCGGCAAGTGCAACTGACGCGACACCAGGTTGGTAATTTCCATCAGGTCGAGCGCCTGCGTGCCGGGGCCGGGAGTTTTGGGATCGTCGGCCATGTCCGGCTCCCCTGGTGCCCGGCGAGGTTGATTTCCGGGATTCCGAATTCCGCGAAGGCCACGGCCATGCCGCTATCCAAGTCCGGCCAGCGGTAAAAGGAGCCCGAAGGATGGTGGGCGCGCAGCCGCGTGCGGGCTTCAACGCATCGGCGCTGCCGGCGACAGGCAATGCCGTTGCCGAAGGCTCGGCGGAGGGTTTTACTTCTCCAGCTAGCTGGAGAGGTGCGGCGGCCATGGCCGCCGAAGTGAAGTCTTGGTCGCCTGCCAGGCCAGGAAAATCGCCAATGGTCGTTTCCATCGTCATATCAAAATGCAAAGAATATGGACTGCAAGACGCAGCTAAATATTCCGGAGATCATAGGTTTGACCGGTTGAAAACCTCCTAATTCTTGCAAAAACTACTGATAAACAGGCGCTTAACTGGGATCTTATTGGTGAGGGGGCGACGGGGATTATTCGGAATTACCTTTACAAATCGTAAAGAACAGGCCTGGACAGCGAGTTGAAACAGCCTTCAGGCGGCGGCCGCACCGAAGGTGGAGGTAAAGCGCTGAAACGCTAATGGATGGCGCATCCGTTGAAATAGGACCGGCCGTATGCTATTGTCATACAATGATCAATGAAACTGGAACACCTGCCGTGACCACATCGGTGCTGAGCGTGCGGCTGAGCAACGAAGAGCGCTTATTGCTCGAAACGGCCTCTTCGCAGGCACGGACAAGTCTCAGCGACTTCGTGCGGCGCAAGGCGCTGGAGGCGGCCGAGGCGGATGTTCTCGAACGCCGCATTATCACGATCCCTGCCAAGGATTGGGAGCGCTTTGAGGCATGGGTTAATTCCCCCGCGCGCGAGATTGCAGCGCTGAAGGAACTCCGCGAGCGCCTACCAACGTGGCAGAGCTAAGCGCGCCAAGGCCTCTTACCGAGGAAGACGGCCGCACGTCCTTCGATTGCGGGCGGGAGTCTTTGAACGGATGGTTTCGCCGTCACGCCTGGCATAATCATACAGCGGGAATTTCCCGTACGAGCGTTATGTGCGACCGGGAGACGGGGCGCATCATCGGCTACGTGACCTTGAGCGCCGCGCAGATTGAGCGCGAGTTCCTGGCCAAGGCGCAGCAACGCAACAAGCCCGACCCGGTGCCAGTGACGTTGCTTGGTCAGCTTGCCGTCGATCTGGCATATCAAGCGCAAGGGCACGCGCGGTCCCTGTTGCTCTTTGCCCTGACGACCGCGCTGCGCGCTTCGCGAGAGATCGGCAGTTTCGGCGTGGTGACGCACCCGGTCGACGATAGCGTTCGCGCCTTCTATGCCCGGTGGGGTTTTCAAGACCTCCCCTTCGATCCAAAGCGGGCGATGATCGTCCGTATGGTCGATCTCGAGAAAAGCGGGTTTTAAAGCCAGCAACGGGGTGAACTCCGGATGCCCAAGGTCAGCCTGCGAAGCTGTTCGGAAACTGCGCTGGATACCCGCTCCATAGCGAGCTCTTTGCCCGCTTCAAGGGACCTCTTCGCCACGTTCCCATCGATGAGCTGCCGTTTAAACTTGGCTGCTCGCGTTGAGAATTTTTTACAACCAAGACAC
Organism: uncultured Alphaproteobacteria bacterium; assembly: GCA_963778385.1. Classification (GTDB taxonomy): domain Bacteria; phylum Pseudomonadota; class Alphaproteobacteria; order ATCC43930; family CGMCC-115725; genus DATARH01. The sequence goes on from CAVZUA010000056.1 coordinate 306,096, forward strand.
CCATTCCCTTCCTGGCGCTTGAGGTGTACGCGGCGGTGGAATAGTCGGCCACGGAGCGGCGGCGTAGTGCGGCTGCGTGGCGGCGTAAAAGTCGGCCACTTGAGGAGAGGCTGTCCTTTTCGGTTTTCGGAAGGGACGGTCGGGGGTGTTTCAGGTGGAGGTATATGCGGCAGTTCGCCGGTATGTGCTCCTGGAGGGTCATAGCCGGCGGGAAGCGGCGGGAGTGTTCGGGCTGAGCCGGGACACGATCGCCAAGATGTGTCGGTTTTCGGTGCCGCCGGGTTACCAGCGGACGAAGCCACCGGAGAAGCCGAAGCTGGGGCCACTGACGCCGGTGATCGACGCGATCCTGGAGGCGGACCGCGGCGCGCCGGCCAAGCAGCGCCACACGGCCAAGCGGATTTTCGAGCGGTTGCGGGCCGAGTACGGGTATGCCGGCGGCTACACGGTGGTGAAGGATTACGTCCGGCTGCAGCGAACGCGGATGAAGGAAGCATTCGTGCCTCTGGCGCATCCGCCCGGGCACGCTCAGGTGGATTTTGGCCAGTGCATCGGCATCATCGGCGGCGTGCGCACGGTGATGCACGTCTTCTGCTTCGATCTTCCCCATTCCGACGCGCCGTTCGTGAAGGCCTATCCGGCGGAGACGACGGAAGCGTTCCTGGACGGGCACGTCTCGGCCTTTGCCTTCTTCGGCGGCGTGCCGCTGTCGATCCTCTACGACAACACCAAGCTGGCGGTAGCGCGGATCCTGGGCGATGGCCAGCGCACCCGGACCCGCGCTTTTACGGAGCTGGTCAGCCACTTCCTGTTCCGGGACCGCTTCGGTCGGCCGGGCAAGGGCAACGACAAGGGGAAGGTGGAGGGGCTGGTGAAGTACACCCAGCGCACCTTCATGACCCCGCTGCCGCACGCGGCCTCGTTCGAGGTGTTGAACGCGGCGCTGGCGGAACGGTGTCGCGCGCGCCAGGGTGAACATGCTGGCCGGCATGCAGAGACGATCGGCGAGCGGCTTATGCGCGATCTGACGGTGCTCAGCGGCGTCCCCGAGGGGCTGTTCGAGCCTTGCGAGAAGAAGCCGGCCAAGGTGTCGTCGACCGGGTTGGCCCGCTATCGGATGAACGATTACTCGGTCCCGACCCGCTTTGCCTTCCAGAGTGTCCTGGTGAAGGGCTTCGTCGACGAGGTGGTGATTGTCGCCAGCTCGGAGATTATCGCCCGTCATGGGCGGATCTACGGCCGCGATCAGTTCGTGTTCGATCCCAAGCATTATCTGGCACTGCTGGAGCAGAAGCCCGGGGCGCTGGACCAGGCCGCACCGCTGCAGAGCTGGACCTTGCCCGAGGGTTTCCAGCGCATCCGCCGTCTGCTCGAGAGCCGCATGGGCAATCGTGGCAAGAAGGAGTTTATCCAAATTCTGCGGCTGATGGAGGTGTTCGAGGAAGCGATCGTAGCCGCCGCCGTCGTCGACGCCATGCAGCTCGGCGCGATCGGCTTCGACGCGGTCAAGCAACTCGTATTGGCCCGCATCGAGCGGCGTCCGCCCCGGCTCGACCTGGCCCGGTATCCCTATCTTCCCGCCGCCGAGGTGAAGACCACGGCGGCGGCCGATTATGCCGCTCTGCTGGGGCGGAGCGCAGCATGACCGCCGCTCCGCCCCAGGTGCTGCTCGCCCATCACTTGAAGACGCTAAAGCTGCCAACTTTCCTGCGCGAGTACGACAAGGTCGCCGGCGAGTGCGCCCGGGAGGGCGTCGATCATCCCCGGTATCTGCTGCGCCTCGCCGAGCTGGAGCTGATCGATCGCGAGCGTCGTCTCGTCGAACGGCGTATCCGCGATGCCCGCTTCCCGGCGGTGAAGAGCCTGGATACCTTCGACTTCACCGCCATGCCCAGCCTCAACAAGCCTCTGGTATTGGAGCTGGCGCGCTGCGAGTTCGTCGTCGCCCGCGACAACATCATCGTGCTCGGCAACAGCGGGACGGGGAAGACCCACATTGCCCTGGCCCTCGGCCTGGCGGCCTGCCAGCGCGGTTTCTCGGTTACCTTCGCCACTGCCGCCGGCCTCGTCCACCAGCTCCAGGAGGCGCGCGACGAGCGGCGACTGTTGCGGCTGCAGCAAAACCTGGCCGCCGCAAAGCTGCTGATCATTGATGAACTGGGCTACGTCCCGCTCTCCCAAACCGGGGCGGAGCTGTTGTTCGAGGTCTTCAGTCAGCGCCATGAACGAAGCTCGACGATCGTTACCTCCAACCTGCCGTTCGAGGAATGGACCAGCGTGTTCGGCTCCGAGCGCCTGACCGGCGCGCTGCTCGACCAACTCACCCACCACGTCCACATCCTGGAGATAAACGGCAACTCCTATCGCCTGAAACACTCCAAGGCCCAACGGCGACGCCAGCTCGCTCAGGATGCCGGTCTCGCGGTCGATCCGGACACCGGCGAAATCCTCGACAACTGATCCAACCGAGCCGCCGATATATGGAGAGGGCCCCGCGGGGCCCTCTCCATATATCGATCAACCGCAGCCCCAATGGCCGACTGTTACTCCGCCCCGATGGCCAGCTTTCCGTCCGCCGTTGACACGTGAAGTCGCTCTGCGGTTGCCCGCGCGATTCAACCATGTTTCTTGTTTTGTTCGCAAGGTCCCTCCGAGCTTCGGGTCACGAAGGATAGCTCGGTCGCCAAGGTCGAGCGTCGGGTAAGGCTTCACTAAGCCGCCTCTGGCCGGAGACTCGTTGCAACGAGCAGGATGCGCCGATTGTGTTGAAAAACTAAGGATTGCGCGGGTTCTTGGTCGCTGATTCACTCTGGTCGTTAAGAGCGGGGTGAAGTCGATGATGGGAGACCGGCAAGTCCAACAAGACGCTCTGTTTTATGAGTTCTCGCTCGAACGTCACGTGCCCGAGACTCATCTACTCCGGGCGATCGACCGTTTCGTGGCCCTCGACGGGCTTCGAGCACACCTGGCGCCGTTCTATAGCGAGGTGGGTCGGCCCTCGATCGACCCGGAACTGATGATCCGGATGCTGATCGTCGGCTATTGCTTCGGGATCCGCTCGGAGCGGCGATTGTGCGAGGAGGTTCATCTGAATCTCGGCTACCGCTGGTTCTGCCGGCTCGGGCTCGACGGCGCGGTGCCGGATCACTCGACCTTCTCGAAGAACCGGCACGGCCGTTTCCGCGAGAGCGATCTGCTGCGCAAGATGTTCGAGACGACCGTGCAGCGCTGCATCGACGAGGGGCTGGTCGGCGGCGAGGGCTTCGCGGTCGACGCCAGCATGATCAAGGCCGACGCCAATCGACAGCATAGCGTTCCGGGCAGCGAGTGGCGGGCCCCTGAGGCGGCGAACCACGCCGTGCGGGAATATCTTGCCGTGCTTGACGATGCGGCGTTCGGCGCTGCAACGCCGGTCGTGCCGAAGTTCATCTCATCTGCGGACCCGCCTCGCGCTGGACGGGAGCGAACGGCGGGCTCGCCTTCTTCGCCTACTGCACGAACTACCTGATCGACCTGCAGCATGCCGTCATCGTCGATGTGGAAGCGATCACCGCGATCCGCCAAGCCGAGGTGACGGCGCAGCAACGGATGATCGACCGGACGCGGGAGTGCTTCGGCCTGTGGCCTGAGCGGCTTGCGGCTGACGCCGCCTACGGCTCTGCTGAGAACCTCGCCTGGCTGGTGCATGAGCAAGGGATCGAGCCGCACATCCCGGTGTTCGACAAATCCCAGCGCACCGACGGCACCTACTCGCGCGACGACTTCGCCTATGACCACAAGCGCGACTGCTATATCTGCCCTGCCGGGAAGGAACTCAGACAGCGGCAAAAAATCTATCGAGTGCCGCGCCCTTTTGTCGACGAGAACGGCATGATGCGCTATCAGATTGGGGCCTTCTTGCTAGGCTTTTGGTCGGGCACGAAATAGCCGGTGCGTACGCAAAATTGGCCGGAAACATACGGACATTTGGCGACACGAAGATGATTTTCGTGGTCATTCGATGCCACGTGATGCACCCTTGTGGCCGGACATCAAACGGACACCCAGTGCATGGAAAAGCTCTCAGACATATTGGTCCGCAAACTCACCGCGCCCGAGCGTGGCAACAAGATCACCTACGAACGCGGGCCCGACGCTGTGCGCGGTTTTGGGATTCGCATCACCGCATCCGGCGCGAAAAGCTTTGTGATCAATTACACCGTCGCCGGCCGCGAGCGGCGTTACACAATCGGGTCGTATCCAGCATGGAGCGTCGTCGCGGCGCGCGACGAGGCTAAGCGGCTGCGACAGGATGTCGATCGCGGGATCGATCCACTCGGCCAGCGCAACGAGGAGCGCGAGTCTCCTACTGTCTCGGAGCTTTGCGACCGGTACCTGACCGAGCACGCTAGCCGCAAACGCACTGGCGCCAACGACAAGACGCTGATCGAGAAATACGTCCGGCCGGAATTCGGCAACGGCAAGGTCACGAGTATCGCCTTTGGTGATATCGACCGGCTACACCAGCGAATCACTCGGGCTGGTAAACCCTATCAGGCAAATCGGGTTCACTCGCTGTTGACGAAGATGTTTTCGCTCGCGATCCGCTGGCAAATGCGTGACGACAACCCGGCTAAGGGTGTAGCGCGCAATCTGGAACAGCCACGGCATCGATATTTGGCCGGCGGTGAACTCCAACGCCTTACCGAGGCGCTGGCTGTGCATCCCAATCAAACAGCGGCGAATGCAGTCCGATTACTTTTGCTAACGGGAGCACGCCGTGGCGAGGTTTTGTCTGCAACGTGGTCCCAATTCGATCTTGAGTTTGGCGTATGGGTAAAGCCTAGCTCAAGCACGAAGCAACAGCGCATTCACCGTGTGCCTTTATCGGCGCCGGTCCATTGCTTGGGCGCGGGCAGTCGGGTTTTGGTGTCGGTCATGGATTCGCTCCCTCTTTGGATAACCGCGCCAGGCTCGGCACGGTGATGGCGCGGAGTTCGGTACAGTCGCGATCGGCATCACGCAGCGGCGGGACCAAGGCTTTTGAGCCGCCGATGACCTCGTTGAGTGTATCCATCTGCGGCAGCCACTCCGCGTCGTTCGCCGGCGCCGGCACGAACGGGCGCGGGTCTCGGCGCTCGGCCAGTCTCCGCTCGCGCTGCTCTATTGCCGCGTCCACAGCGGCGGCTTTGCGCGCCTCCTTCAGCATCGCGTCCAGAGCACGCAGCCCGATGCCCGAGCCCTGTTTGGCGATGTCGCGCAGTCGCTGAACCTCGGCCTGCGTGAGATCCGCCGTCAGGACGAACTGGACGTAGAGGTCGGGCACGGCGTCGGCCGCCGCGCCCTTGAGCGCCTTCTCTGCCGCTTCGAACCCCAACTTCAGGTCGTAGGTGGTGCGACCGTGGGCGAAGGAATGGATCCACAGGCTGCCGTCGACACGGCGCATGATTTTGGCCTTGCATCGGCCGTAGTCGACGCCTTCGAGGGGATCGGCCAGGGTTTCGCCGACAAAGGCTTCGGGATCCGCGAGCACCTGAGCGACTGTCGTGCCGGCGAGTTCCGGATCGTCGAACGGTAGCTCGACATGCGGCAGCAGCACGCCACCGATCTGTCGCTCGACGGCGTGCCGGGCGCGGGCGATGGTAATGCCGTGCCGCGTCGCGAGGCGCTCGGCCTGCTCGGCGACGTACCCTTCCCGCACTTTCGCAATTTCCGGCGCCAGCGCGGCCTTCGCCTTCGCGTACGCCGCGCGATAGTTGCTTTTCTCGACGATCGTCAGCGGCGGGCAGGCGGTAAAAGTGTCGAGCGCGCCGCCTTCGAAGGCGACGGGCTTACGGACCTCGGCATCCTGCGCGAGCGGCGGCGAGAGGTCCGGCGGCCCCTCGAACACTAACCGCTCGGGTCCGGCAACAGTCCGGTCGACGATACTTCTCTCAAGCACCTGGCCCGCCTTGCCGACCATCAACCATGGTCGACGGCGGAGGTGTGCCATGACCGGCCCCGACGGCCGCTCTCGCGTGACGTTCGAAGCTCCGATGACGGGGACGCGTCATGACCCCGGTTGGCGCTGCCCTCGGCAATGCCACCACCGTGCCGCCCTTCCCCTGTGTCTCCGGGCTTTGGCCGAAGGAAAAAGGGGCATGTTTCGCCAGTAGCAGGGACGGTGTGAATGATCACTCTCCTTGAGCTAACGCTGATCGAGAAAGCCGGCGGTCCACTGACAAAGTCGATCTCGCTTAGCGGCGCCGGAATAAAAAGCGACGGCTCCGCTTGTGTCATGACGACCGGCACGGCGAGCCGGCTGCGTTTGCGCGATCTCGGCGAGCTTGCCGAACGCATTCAGCGGTTCCAGGCGAAACACGCGCTGACATTAGGCGTGCTGCGGCCGGATTTTCCCGACCCTGTCGCCATCGTCACCAGGCGTGCGCTAAACGGTGAAACGCGGCCGGGCGTCGTCGCGCGCACCGGCGAAAATTTCCTCTATCGCCCCGGAATTGCTTCTCTCGAAGATGAGCGAAGCGGAGGTCGCCGAAATGATCGAGCGGCACATCGAGTTCTACATCGAGACGGAGAACGGCTACCGGTCAGTGCACCTCCCGAAACAATAGGTTCCACATGTTCCACAGGTTCCACAGGTCAGAACCGGTGACGCCGTTCCAAAAATTTGCATTTGCTGATGCGCGTACGGTTTTGGTTCCAGGTCAGTGCCGGCGACCACGGCTTCGTTCAGCAATCAGCCGCCTTAGAATTTAGCTGGCCCGCCACAAGCTCCACATCGGCGCCGGCCCGTCCGCCGCGGTATGACCAGGCGCCTCCAGGTGAGCGTCACGAGGGCTCGGTGATCATGCTGATGCGAGGGTGAGACGCTGGATTATCACACAATGACGCTCATCGTTTATGGCGCAAACTCCCACGGCGGTGGCTCGGTGCGCGGCGGGTTGCCTCGGTTATTTCGCATACTCTGCTGCGCCACTCGCATCTTCACCGACAGGGTGGCGATCGCGGCGGTTTCGGCCCGCTGCGCCGCTAGCAAACTCAGGTAGTACGGCAACGCCGTCTCGCTGCGTCCGACACAGTTCTCGATCAGTTCCGCAAGCCGTCGCGCCTGCACGATATGGCGAACATATTGCACCAACAACGGCAAATTCGCCCGGGTGAACCAGTCACCTTCCGCAGTATTGATGATATCGAGAAACACCTCGGCTTCGTCACCGGAAAGCTCCGGCGGCATAGGCAGCCGCGGATAGACGGAGAGCGCCTTCGGTGTCAGAAGGTCAGCATGCGATTTCCGGCCACGCTTTCTGTTCATGGCGCACATTATCTCCCAAAAGTGGCGGTTTAGCAAAAGCGGCCTGGGCACCGGTCCCCGCCCCCATCCGCTAGGATCCGGGACCGGCCCCCCGGTTGTATACTGACGTTTGTGATCGCCAATAGAGCGAGACCGGAGCGCGCATGCTGGCCGCTCGCTGGGCCTGCGCCCGCTGACGACACGCGCAAGCCTCGGGAGCAGCAATATTCACGTCGCTGTTTGTTACGGTCATCTTTCCCTTTTATTCAGCCCTTGCCGCACAACAGCTCGAGATCGCGTCGCCTTGCCTCTGCACGATCGGCCGCCCGGATCCGCGCGACGATGGCCTCGACCGGCCAACCCTCGATCACGCGTTTCGCCGCCCAGTGGGGAGCCCATGGTTGGGCGGCTGAGCGGAGCGCTGACCGCACGGCGCGCGGCAACGTGTCGTACACTTCCATGACGTCCTGCATGGTGACGGTTTTGCCTGTGGATGCCCGGTTTTGGCTGGCACCGTTGAGGCCCGCGTCCGCCGGCACGGCTTCGTCGATCTTGTATTGGAACGGCGCCGGCATCGCTCGCCGCGGTTGCGCAGGGAACAGGATGGAAGACACAGCGTCACCGCACCGGCTGCAAATCGGCAAGTGTCAGGGTGAGTGCGCGCAAAAAACCGCGTACGAGGGTGACGCGCTTGATCAGTGGCATCACCGCAATTTTCGTGCGTTCGTGATCTAGCGCGCGTAGGAATTCGGTGATTGTCGTGTCGACATCGGGATCAACGTGCAGGAGCCGCGTGAGGGCCACCATTACGTCCGATCGGGCAACCGCGATGGCCGCCATCTCACCGAACCCCGGCTCGCCCGCGGCGGCCGCGGCGGCCTGCGCCTCGTCTATCCGCGCGAAGTGTTCGATTTGCCGTTCCCACCGGGCAGACGCCGCTGCCATACGATCGGAGACAGGCTTTGTCGGGGGCTGCTGACGGCCGATGACGTCGGTCCGCGTGTCCAGTTTGGACACGCCGCCAACCGCTTCCGGGTCGTCCGCTGCATCGGAGACAGGCTTTGTCGCGGGCTGCTGACGGCCGATGGCGTCGGTCCGCGTGTCCAATTTGGACACGCGGCCAGCCGCTTCCAAGTCGTGTCGGACCTTACCAACGGTCGTCGGGCTGACACCGGCAAGCCGCGCCGTCGCACGATCCGAGCGCCCGGGCATCTCCTTCAGCAGCTTTGCAGTTAGGTCGCGCCGCTGCTCGGCGTTTAGATGGCGCCGATGCAAGTTTGCCGAGGCGACGAAGGCCCACGCGTCGAATTTATCGTGATGTGTGATCACTTCGTGCCGCACGACGAGGTTGCCGCGCCCGTCCACGACCGGGACGCCCGCCCGCTCGGCGGCGTCGAGCCGGTTCCGGCCGTCCAACAACAGGAGGCGGTGGTTGTCCAGCAACAGCGTGACCGGCATCCGTATGCCGTGCTCGCCAATGTCGCGGGCGAGGTCACTCAGCTCGTCTTCTGCCAGCATCGGGAAAAGCTCGCACGCGGGGTGGAGCCCGATGACGTGTCGCCAGCAAGACGCCGGCGCAGGTGTCGGTGTGGTCAACACAGCCTCCCCGACCCGCGAGTCTGGCAGACCCCGAGCCGCGTGTTTGAGGGCCCGCGCGCAGGCGCACTGCGGGCGCAGTTGATTGGGAAGGTCGTGGTCCGCCCTCTTGCCTTGCCGCTTGGACCGTCTAACCGGTGCGGTGGCGTGCCGTCGCGAAGCGCACAGCAGAGGCCTTGGTCAGCTTGGGCTAGCGATGGTTATCGGCGGAAACCTACTCGCGCGACCGACCAAAGTATGCGAGGTCTTCTGGTGGCGGTCAATCGCAGAGATGCCGGTTCGCGCCGACGACGGCTTGAGGCTCGACGGCGTTCTCACTATCCTTGCGCCCCGGTGCCCTCGCCGATCGAACACCGCATCGCGGCAGCTCGCGGGGCGAGAAAGGCGTGCAAACATTGCCAGCGTTTGGATGTGTGGCGCCTCGCCTTGCGAGGGGTGTCAATGGTCCCACCCCCACCATTAAAGCCGCAGAGCCGGGCTATCGGGGTTGCTTTCTCATCTGGCCGCGGTCAAGGCGAGGGTGCAGGAACGGACAGCGTGCTGCGAGGTGCCGGACATCATCTGGCCGGTCATTGACACGGGGCTGCCAATAAGTTCTGCCGTGAAGTTCGATGACCCGTCCTTGCGCACTGCGGTCGCTTCGACTCGCGCACTTCCTCCCATGAGCGTGCCCGAGAAGATGACCGAATCCTGATACCCGAAGCTGTCCTTAAAGGCGTAAAGCCCGGTCAGCTTGTCGCCCTCCTGCCGAAAGGGTATCCGGCGCCAGGTAATCGCGGGTAGACCAGCTTCGATATTAGCCGTGCAGGCAAAGGCGCCAGACACCGCAACCGGCTCGGTCGGAATACGGAGCGGGTTGATGCCACTTTGGTAGCGGTCCGGTGGATATGCGGTCGGCGCGCACGCGGTCAGCAAAACCAACAGCAACGGTGCGGCGACGACGTATACTTGTCGCACTAAACTGAGCATGCACAACGAACATGCATCAATAGCGCGACTAGATTAATTTTAGGACTACTCTCAGCCTGAGAGGGCATTGGTATCGGAGGGTTATCCGATGCAAGAGCTCACTTGGTACGCCGTCTGGGAATTTACCTGGCGCGATTGGATCGGGACCGCCGGCGCTGCGGCCATTCTGCTCGCTTTTTTATTTAATCTCTTAGGCATTTGGCGGACAAAACAGCCAATTTATTCTTTGGTGAATTTCGCCGGCGCCGCGGCTGTCGCCTATTCACTGTTGTACCGGCCCAATCCCGCCGCTTTCGCCGTTGAGCTGCTTTGGGCTGTCACCAGTCTGATCGGATTGGCCATGCCCGAATGGCTGCACGGTGACGATGAGGGGCCGGAAGAGCCGCTGACCGAAGAAGATATTCCCAACCCCACGATCTGGTCGCGGATTTGGCCGCCCAGCTTATGGCGCGACCGCCAGCGCCGACGGTTCAACGCGATGCGCCGCCGACGTGCCTGGCGGTTGTTCGACACCGCTAGCTCATCGGTGGCGGCTCTCGCGGAGGAGATCCGTGCAAACCCGCCCAACTCCATCCAGCAAGGTATTCTGCTGGGGCAAGAGCTGCGCAGCATTCGCCATATGCTAGGCAGTACCCGAGATGCGGAGAACGAAAGGGTCGTAACCGAAGGAGCGCTAGCCTGTGTCGCGCCGTCCACGGCGACCGCGCTTACCGACCTTTTCATCTCCGCGGAGGCTGGGGCGGACCGGATCGGCCGGGGCCTCGATGATCGTCGAGCCGCGGAAATGGCGGAAGAGACAACGCCACCCGCGACTGAAGCGGAGGCAGCGGAACGCCTCAACCCGCTTGTCGTCGAATTCCTGTCCGGCCTCAATGCCCTTCGACGTGTTCTGGAAGCGCAGCGTCGCACATTGGCGGTATGGGCACCTGCGGCTGGGACAAACCCGTCGCCCGTCGGATCACGGCAATCGCGTCAGCCTGCACCGCGGAGGAATGACGGTGCCGCCGATGCCGACAGGTCGCCGCCCGAAGAGACAGACGAGGACCGGAAGCTAACCCCGGACGAAGCCGCTTTGCTCGCCAACGTCACCGAAAAATTCTACGGGTCCTGGGCCTTTCGCATTGTTGGTTTTGCGCTGGTTGCGGCGGCCTTTCTTGCGGGTGCCGGCAGCTTGTTCCTCGGCGAACATACGTTGACTTTGCGCGAGGACCTGGAAAAGGCGGCAAAGCGCGGTGAAGAAGAAATAAAGGGCCACACCAAAATATTACAAGATTCAATCGACAAGCAGATGGATGCATTACATGTCACCACCACCGAGATTCAGAGCAAGAAAGAAGATTTCGAACGGCAGTTGACCGCTGGAAAAGAACGGATCGACAAGGACATCAACGATTTCACGGCGAAATCAGAGGAGCTGAAAAGACAAATCGCCGAAACTGTGGTGCGTCAACTGGATGAGCAGCTCAAGGACCCGCTCAGCACAATAACCAGCCAGATCAAGCAGAATGGCGATGCCGCGCAAAAGCAGATCGATCGCGCGGCGAGCGACGCGCTCACCCCTCTGACCAAACAGGGCTCGGATATCGCCGATCGATTAAGACAGCTCAGGGAGACGCTCATGACGGATGAGACCGAATTGAGCAAGCAAGCACCAACACTTGCTCGCCTCAACGAGGTTGGGACCAAGCTGAACGAAACCGAGAAGCTGCTGAACCAGGTCCAAGCCCAGCGGGACGAGCTTAAGGGCTCAGTGAATCAAGCGGCGGCCCAAGCCATCGTCGCTAGCTCTCAGGCCGCAACGGCGACGGATGCCGCCAAGTCGGCCACAAAGGCGCAAAACAATGCCGAGGCGGCCGTGCGATCAATCAATGATGGCGCGGCGGACCAGCAACGTGCGCTTGGGCGTGTCAGTGGCCGCGTTGAGGATTTCAACACGGAGATCGACAAGTTCAACAGGCAGCTCGACGGCCTCAAGGCACAACTCAAGAGCGGGTTGCCGGTCACATTGGATGCCGCCGCCTTGACGCAAGTCGTGAACCCGATCACCACGCGACTGACTAAGGTCGAAGGCCGGCTGGACCATCTCCCAGCGCCGGCCGACATCGGTCCGCTGACCGCGCGGATGACAAAGGTCGAGGACAGGCTGGATCATCTGCCCGCGCCTCCAGCGCCGACCAACATCGCACCGCTGACCGCACGGGTGACAAAGATCGAGGACAGGCTGGATCATCTGCCGGCGCCTCCAGCGCCGACCGACATCGCACCGCTGACCGTACGGCTGACAAAGGTCGAGGACAGGCTGGATCATCTGCCGGCGCCTCCAGCGCCGACCGACATCGCACCGCTGACCGTACGGGTGACAAAGGTTGAGGACGGGCTAGCGAAGGTCGAAGATCGAATGGACCATCCCGCCGCACAGCCGGCACCCGCGCCCTATTTCCCGGCGACTGAAGGGGATTCGTCGTCGGATCAGAAAAAACAGATCCAGCGAGCGCTCAATATGCCGGAGAGGGAGATCGACGGACAAATCGGCCCCAAGACGCGGCTTGCCATCGCCGCATATCGGCGCTCCAAAAACCTGACCGCCGCCGGGCCGCTAACTGCCGGCGAAATCAAGGCATTGCTGTCTGCCGGCAACCCGTAGCCGGCAGATTACACCGAAAAATATTTCGCCTGCGTGTGGTGCACGACGATGGCCGAGGTCGATTCGGTACCAATACAAGTAGGGCCACGTGGCCTTCCCTATTTTGTATAAAGTCCCCAGTTAGATTTCAGCCTCGGCTTGCACTGGGAGCTTTGGTCCTTGCCACCCGCCGATGCCGCACGCAGCCACTGAGAGCTGCCGAGACAACATAGTGTAAGCATGGATGGCGCGAAGGGATCGCTTCGATTCGCGTTGAGACCAGCCGCACGAAAGACCCGCGGTAGCAGGCACCGACGCTTTTGCCGGTGCGGAACCTGGTGGGATTGCGCGGTTGGATCAGCGATGGTATCCGAAGGCGACGTTACACTTGACAACCCCAAACGCTGCCCCTAGATTAGGTGGCATAAGGAGTTGTTGCCCATGACCCGCTCTGTTTTGTCCGCCCCACACCTTCATAACGAAGAAGCGGCTTTCGCGTATGTCGAGGCACAGCTTTGGCCGAACGGTCCGGTTTGCCCGCATTGCGGCAACGTAGACGCGGCGAAGATCGGTCGGCTTCAAGGCAAGTCCAGCCGGCCCGGTCTGCGGAAGTGCTATGCCTGCCGCAAAGCCTTCACCGTGCGGATCGGCTCCATCTTTGAAGATAGCCATTTCCCGCTGCATCTGTGGTTGCAGGCGATCCAGCTCATTTGTCAGAGTAAGAAGGGGATCAGCACCCGGCAGATACAGCGAGTCTTCAATTGCAGCATGAAAACGGCGTGGTTCTTGATGCACCGCGTCCGCGAAACCATGAAGCGCGACGATGATCTGTTTCAGCCGCCGATGGGCGGCGCTGGCAGGACCATCGAGGCTGATGTCACCTACGTTGGCCGGAAGCCCGGCACCAAGGTTCGCCCTGGCGCTGGTCACATGAACCCAGTTTTCACCCTGGTTGAGCGTGACGGCACTGCGCGGTCGTTCCACATGCCTAACGTCGAAGCCAACAATCTGCGCTCCGTCCTCGCAGTCCATGCTGACAAGGCCAGCCACTTCATGACCGATGAAGCGCGGGCTTTTACCGCTGTCGGCTGGAATTTCGCCTCGCACGGCACCGTCAAGCACAGCGACGATGAATACGTGCGTTACGAGGACAATGGCCGCAGGGTTGTTACTACCAACACGGTAGAAGGCTTCTTCTCGATCATCAAGCGCGGCGTCTATGGCGTGTACCAGCACGTCAGCGAGGCGCACTTGCACCGTTACCTCGCCGAGTTCGACTTCCGCTACAGCAACCGGGAGAAGTGCGGGGTTGATGACGTGCAGCGGGCGGCGCTGGCCGTTCAAGGTGCAAAGGGCCGCCGCCTCACCTATGAAACGACTGGTGGCGCAAGGTGAAGAGGTTCGCGGGCGGGCATCACGCCATCGCAAGAGACACTGGCGCGGCCCGGATAATCCGGTCGATCCGCGCCAATTACGCCTGCCGTTTAATGGCAACTGACGTGATATGGCTGGTTGAGGTATAGTCGCGGCCATGCCACGCACACCCAACCCGCCACCCGACAACCTAGAACAATCAAAGCGCTTCATCGAAATCGCGCGAGAAGTCGAGGCCGACGGCACGAAAGAGGAATTTGATCGCGTGTTCCGCAAGGTCAGTTCTCAGCGGCCGACGAAGCGCTCGAAAGGGAAGCCCCAGCGGTAGGCAGATGATCCCTTATGGAGTTGCAATAAGGGTGAGTGACCCTGGCGTTTGACATATCGGTTGCGCCGCCTTCGCGCCTCGGCATCTCGTGGTCGAATTGAATTGAGTTCTTGTGGACCAGAGCGCCACAAAGGCAGCAGCGCGGCCCCGTTGGCAAGGCGGCAGCTAGATATGCGGCGGTCTTTGTTGCGCTCTTAAACGACCCGCGCGACTGGGAAGCCGGCCGCTGATCTGTAGGACGCGGTACAGTCAAAAAAGCATAGTCATTTTCGTTTGCAAATGACGCTTGTATGTCTGCGCCGCTATGCCCGGCCGCAAACCCATCCAGTATTTTACCGTAGTATTCCCGCAATCTGACCATATGTCGCGGCCCGCTACCAAGCCGCTTGATCAGCAGCGACGGGGCCTCCTTATGTTCAACTAAGAAATCTTCAAACGCTTTTCGGTGTATTGTAAAATTCTTCAATTTGGCCCTACGAGCAAGATCCTCCATAAATGCTGAAACGGCAAGGAAAACCGTAGGCTGGAACGAACCGCTGCGTGTATAAAAGTAGACGACAGGATGGAGACCCAACGACATGGACTGGTCGCCGGTGATCCTGTCAACTCGCCTTTTGACAGCTTTCAGATACTCAACGGTTGTTGCTCCATCAGCATCTGGCGGCAACTTGTCTTTCTCTACCCCGGCTTTTTTATTTGATTTTTCCGGCGCCCGAACACCGTTTGCTTGGTTAACTAAGTCAAACACAAATGGGAGCGGATTGTAACCTTTCCCAGCAACCGGAACATCCAAGGTGGTTATAGGCATGCTTGTGATAGGCGGATTAAAAAGTGATGTGTAGATACTCCGACTAATGGATTCTATTGCATGCTTGGTATCAGCAGCGAAATTTTCCCAATATCTATGACCAGACCCACCGTGAGTGATTGCGCGTGATGCTATCGCGCTCGCTGAATCGCGCGATTTAAGTATCTGTCGTTCTACAGGGTCTATTGGAGTTCCTTGTTGGTTGATTGTAAAGAAGGACGCCTCGGCAGATTTCGCATCCGTCGCAGGCACCCATTGCGCAATTAAGGCATTGTCTCCTAAATTACTTAACCGAACGTGTATCTCAGGAGGGGCGGCGTCTCGATTATTTATAAACGATTTGTATAGTTGGTATGTCCCTATGGATTTTCTCACTAACTCCCGAGTGCGTTCAGCAATTTTTGTCTGCTCATCGGGCAGGAAACTTCCTGAATGCTCAATCGATCTCTTTCGATCACCGTAATCATCCAGTATCCAGGCTAGGAGGGCGCTCAGACGATGCGCCCCATCAATAACAAAAATATTTCTCCCGGCGCGCCAGAGGATAACCGCAGGTATCAGGTCGGCATCCAGAAAGGATCTAATTAAATCTACAACTTTATTCGGGGTCCACTGTATAGTCTCTCGCTGAAAATCGGGTTTCCGCAAATCGTTTGCAAAAAAATGATTGTCCAGGTCAACAATCTTTATGCGCTCTCCTGGGGTTACTCTCTGCGGCCCATCATCAACCATAAAATCGTCGCGCGGGATCAACGCATCAAGGTTTACGACGTTAGTGGCCATCTCCTGTTCCCCTACAGTGCGATCTAGCGCCATTCTAGCGCCTCAGCATACCGGTAGAGGCTGGGGTTGTGAAGTGTAACGTCGCCATTTCGGTGCCATCAGGGTCGCTCGCCCCGACCGATATCATAGGCTGATCCGTCACAGTGCCAAACACCTCCAGGCGCTGCGTCCCTTCCAGCAAAACAGGCTTGGCCAGGCGCACCGTGGCGCTGGTCGAGCCGTCATCGCACTGCGTCTCATTAAACATCGCAGCAACAGTCTTCGTCTCTGGGTCGATCAGGTCTGCTTTTCCCTTAAACATAGCGGCCTCTCTCTTTAACGGGATGGTTTGGTGCCACCAATTACGGCCGCATTCGCGAGATGGGTCCGGTTGAAAGAATAAAATCCAAACGGCTTTCGCAAAGCCGAGGCAGTTTCAGTTGCGGCGGTACCCATGATCGGTATCGGAACTCCCTTACCCCTGAGACAGCCCATTGAAGAAACGCGACTTTTCTCAGAAATGGAGTCCCGGTTCACCACCCCGTGCGAGAAATCCGGGCTCGGGGTGCATCCGCTTCGGAGGATGGCGCGTATCGATGGCAGCCCCCAAGGCACCATGTCCAAGTACTGCTGTCTTGGCAGCTCGCACAGGCGAAATGCAGACGGACTGAAACATCGAGTTTCGGCGAAGTCTTTTGCAACGGGAGGAAGCCATGCCTTTCTTTCAAAGCGAACCCTTTGATACTGCGCATGCCAGATATTATTGGGCCGGCGCAGGGCATCCGGGATACTTCAGGGTCACCGTGCGCGGTCACGCACGAAACTTCAGCTTCGGCTTCCAGCTCAGGCAGGTTCCGACCTTTGTAAGCGGGTTGGCCGTCGACGTAATGGGCTGGACCGGCCCGCTGATCCAGGGCACCACGCCTTATACCCTGACCGCCGATTTCGTCGGCGGATACGCATCCGAGATCGTCGTGATCGGTGCAAACAAGACCGAGGTTGTGCACGTCCAGGAGATCGCATTCGAAAGCGAAGAAAGCTTTATGCGAGCACACACGACCTCGTAGCCCAAAGCGTACCTCCGAGCGGCCGCCGAGGCGGCCGCCCGTATCGATCAACCCGCATTTCATCCCGGTCGTCAGGTCGGGAAGGAGACAATCATGCCCGCGACATCCGAAGCAAATGAAGCTGCTCAACGTCATTTCCAACGTCATTTCGGCCGTCATGAGCACCGCATGATCAGGTCGGACACGGACCGACATCCGACTGACGGCCACCCGATCCACCGTTTTCTTGCGGTAACTCTGGAGGAGCCAAACGCACCGCCGGTAGAGGTAATCCTGGACGATGCCGGCAACGTTGTTGAGGTCGGCATCGAACGCAGACGTTTGTTTCGGCCGCATATCGAGCCGGTGCCCCCTCACGTCACGAGCGCGAAAGCGGTCACCGTCGACCCGGCGGTCAACAACCTGCGCTTGGGCGAGTGCGATACCCTGCGGGAGACCATCACCGTAACGATCCCCGCCGAAGCCGGTGTCGTTCCCGCCGACATCTACTTCCTATCGGACAACACCGGAAGCATGTCGAGTGCGATCGCAGCCGTGCAGACGGGCGCCAGCGCCATTTTCACCGCGCTAAGCACCAATCCGGGGCTACAATTCGGCGTCGGCGAGTACCAGGACTTCGTCAACGCCGGCGACGTTGCATTCCAGAACCTGCAGGGGATCACGAACAACCAGGCCGCCGTTACGGCCGCGATCAACTCCTGGGTCGCGGTCGGCGGTGGCGATGGCCCCGAGGCGCAGCTGTTCGCGCTCGACCAGCTTGCTTCTTTGCCGACGATCGGCTGGCGCCCAGGAGTCCAGCACATCATAGTCTGGATGGGAGATGCCCCCGGCCACGACCCGATCTGCACCGCCGCAAGCGGTCTTGGATACAATATCACCGAGTCTTCGGTGACGGCGAAGTTGGTTGGCGGCGGCTACACCGTTCTCGCCATCAGCGTCGACGACGGTTCCGGATACGCGAACGGGCTCAATGACGATCCGACAAACCTGGAAGGTCCGCTCAATGCTGCCTACGGGGCCTGCGGAACGCCCGGTGGGACGCCGGGACAGGCGACCAGGATCACCACCGCGACCCATGGCATTGTGGTGAACGGCATCGATCCAACCACCATCGTCAACACTATCATCACCCAGCTGCAGAACCTGCTGACGATCAACAACGTGCATCTGCAGCCGACGGGAGCGATCGCGCCCTTCGTGACCTCGATCACGCCGCCCAGCTACGGGCCGCTTCCCGGCAATGTCCAGCACGTGCTCAAGTTCGATGCCACCTTCAGCGGTGCGGTTGAGGACTGTGCAACAAGAGACCGGGTCTTTACCGGGGACATCGACGTCGTCGTCGATGGTAGCGTCGCCGCGAAAAAGCCAACGCGCATCACGGTTCCGGCCTGCAAGTACACCTATGCGGTCAAGTTCGTCTGCGGTGTGCAGACGGATTGCGGCTGTGCTTGCGGTCCGGTGCGCCCGGGGATCTACGCTACCGAAATCAACATCCTCAACCCGAAGTGCAGCGAAGCGAAAATCGTCAAACGCTTCGTTCCAGTGGTCTTTGCCGGCGCCGTGACCGGCCGCGAGCCTGCCGTCGCCACGGCAAAAGCCACCGAAACCATGTTCCTGCCGTCCGGCGGAGCCACGATGGACGATTGCTGCCGCATCGCGCAGGCACTCTATGGCGGGGTGCCTGGTACGGCGATGCCACTGACAATCGGGTATCTGGAGATCATCAGCGACCAGGACCTGCACGTGACGGCAGTCTACACCGCGTCCGACGCAGAGGGTCGCGGATTGAGCATGGATGTGGTGACGGTGCAGGGCAAGCTCACCTAGGCCCATCCCCAACCTTGACCGGGGTGAAAAAGGCCGCTTCGGCGGCCTTTTTCAACAGTGT
>CAVZUA010000057.1:0-6842 GCA_963778385.1 uncultured Alphaproteobacteria bacterium
AGCAGTTGCTCGTCGAGATACGGCAGACGGCCAAAGACGAAGCATCGCCCTATCTTTTTCCAGGCCGCAATGGCGCGCCGCCGGACCAGATCGACAGCGATTGGGCGGCGCTCTGCAAAGCAGCCGGGTTGCAGAGTGTACGCCTGCATGACCTGAGGCATACCTACGCCAGTGTATTAGTGAGCGCTGGACTGTCACTGCCGGTGATTGGCGCATTGCTGGGGCACTCTCGTCCGGACACAACCGCGAGATACGCGCATCTTTTCGATGATCCGCTCCGCGCCGCAACCGAGCGCGCGGGTGCGATCATCACTGGCACTGTCGAGTCATCATCGGCTGAAATAGTGCCGATCACAGATCAAGCGCGGAGGACCGTCCGGTGACAACCCTCGAATTTGATCATGAAGAGCTTTTCAGGGTGCTTCGCGGTGACGATCCGATCGAGCGCGATCTGGCCCGGTTGATCTGTCATTACAAACTCGCAACCGAGGACCTTGAGGACAAGTTAACGGCGTTGAACAAGCGGCTTTGGAAAAAACAGCGCCCGCCAAAATCGGCACGACGGCGAAAATGGACAGATGACGCCAAGTTGCAGGCTTATATCGCGATCGAGGGACAGCATCGCGCTGATCAGGAGATTGAGCCAGGCTGCAGCATCAGGGCGTCAATCCCAGCTAAGTTCGATGCAATGCCACGGCGCGGACCGCGTGTGTGGCGCATCCTTACCGATCTGACCGGAACGAAGAAACATCTGGAAATCAAATCGCCCGAAACGGCCCGCATATACCACCGCGACGGAGCGGTGATCCTCGGCGGCCTGTCGCCGGCTCAGCAGGCATGGTTGTCAAGCGTAGCGGATTACGCAGCACACTCCATCAACAAGAAGCGGCTGGGGAAGAAACTCATAACGAAATAGCCAATTCCCGACCCACTATTATCCCCCCAGAGATCGGGGGTCTCCTTGCGATGGCTGGCGGCAATTGGCCACCAGCGTCACAAGGAGATTACGAGTGTCCGCCACCACCATCGTGACAAAAGACGCTGACGAGCCGGTGAGGGCACGGCCGCCGGAGATGCTTGGTCATAATGGGGGGCCACCGCTAGACGAGCCGGGTATCTTGATCGTCGCCGGCCAGCGCTGGTTCAGCGATCCGGCCTTTTGCGCCATGTACAAGATCGCGCGGCGCACGCTTTTGCGCTGGGACAAGTGTGGCATCGGCCCGCCAAAAGTGAAGATCGGAGGCAAGCTCTGGCGCGGACCAGAGGAAAAGCTTCCGGCGTGGATGGAAAATCACAGGGTTCTACCGCCCAGCGTCCGCCGTGGGCGGCGCGCTCGATGAAATCTGACGTGCCGGCGCCGAGCCCCGCACCCCGCCTGCAGCGCGAGACCTTCCGCACCTCCCGGTTGCTCGAATTCTGTTCCGTAAAGGAGTTGACGGCGCAGACCGGCCACGGCCCGATCGACTGGCCGCTCTGCATCCTCAAGGAGCTGGCGGATAACGGAATCGACGCCTGCGAGGAGGCCGGCATAGCGCCGCAAATCGTGGTCAAGGTATCGACCACGACGGGAGAAATTTCGATAAGCGACAACGGTCCCGGCATCCCGAGCGACACCATCACTGGAATCCTCGACTACAACGTCCGCGTGTCGAGCCGCGAGGCCTACTGCAGCCCGAGCCGCGGCGCCCAAGGGAACGCCTTGAAGACGATCCTCGCGATGGCCTTCGCCCTGTCCGGCGAGCGTGGCGAGACAATTATCGAGGCACAGGGCCTGACCCACCGGATCGTCTTCCAAGTCGACCATGTGCGCCAGGCACCCCGCATTTTGCATGAGGTCTCGACCTCTTCCGTAAAAAACGGGACCGCGGTTCGGGTTCGATGGCCGCAGTCAGCTTGCTCAATGCTGCCTGGGGTCCGGAAGCGATTTTTACAAATCCTCGGCGACTATCGCTGGCTCAATCCGCATCTCGCGGTGCGGCTCCGCTGGGACGATAAACTGCTGCTGGACGCGGCCCCGACCGACCCGGCATGGCGAAAATGGGCGCCATCGGACCCGACCTCGGCGCACTGGTACGACCTGGAGCGGTTCGAGCGTTATATCAGCGCGCACGTCGCCCGAGACCAGGATCTCGGTCGCGACCGCAAGGTGCGCGAGTTCATCGCTGAGTTCCGCGGGTTCAGCGGCAGCGCGAAGCAGAAAGTGGTACTCGAAGAGACCGACACCGCACGGATGTCGCTCTCAGCGATGTTCGGCGGTGACGGCCAGATCCGGCACGATCTGGCCGAGCGGCTGCTGTATTCGTTGCGCCAACATTCCCGGTCCGTCAAACCCCGTGACCTC
The DNA here is from genome assembly GCA_963778385.1 of uncultured Alphaproteobacteria bacterium. Lineage (GTDB taxonomy): Bacteria > Pseudomonadota > Alphaproteobacteria > ATCC43930 > CGMCC-115725 > DATARH01. The sequence continues at coordinate 2,342 of CAVZUA010000057.1, forward strand.
GGCACGATCGGCCGAGATCACCTGTTCCACTGCCTGCGCGAGAACGGCGGCCGGGAAGAGACCCTCAAATATCAAGCCTCTTTCGGCGACGATGACGGGCTACCGTGGGCTGTTGAAGCCGCATTCGGATGGTCCCCTGGCGTCAGCAGCCGACATATCGTTGTCGGGATCAATTGGAGTATCGCTCTCGGCAATCCCTTTCGGGCGCTTGGCGGCTCCTTTGGGCCAAGCCTTAACAGCATCCTGACGCAGCAGCGCGCCGGCGTCGACGAGCCGATTGTCTTGGTGCTGCACTTCGCCTGTCCGCGTGTCGACTTCACTGACCGCGGCAAGACCGCGGCGGTGATCCGATGAGCGCCGCCAAAGCCATCATCGCCGGCGTCGAGGCGGTCACCAAGGAGTGGGCGAGACAGCGCAAAGCCGAGGAAAGCAATCGGCGCGCCGAGATCGCACGCGAAGATCGCCTGGCGTCGCGCTTCCGGCCTGTGACGATCAAGAAGGCCGCCTATTACTTCCTGCCCGAGGCTTACGTAAAGGCGAGCGGTGACGGAAAACTGCCGGTCAAGGCACGCCAGCTCATGTACGCCGCCCGTCCGAAAATCCTCGATGTGACGGGCCGCGATACGCTTAACGACGAGTATTTTACGCAAACCCTGCTGCCAAACTTTATCGGGGAGCACCAGAGGATCTGCGCCACCTGGGACATCTTATGGGACGCCCGCGGCCATCTTGTCGAGCCGCATACTGGCTTGGTTGTGCCGGTCGGCACCATCGAGGTGCGCCGCTACCTGGCGCAGTGCAATGCGGAGCCGGTGTCGCCCGCCTCCCTGGCACTGGGGATCAACCGTCACTTCGCCACGACCGGACCGTGTAATCGCTACCGGAACATTCTCTTTATCGAAAAAGAGGGGTTCGACCAGATCCTCGCCAGGGCCCAGGTCCAAGAGCGCTTCGACATCTCCGTGATGTCGACCAAAGGCATGAGCGTCACCGCCGCTCGGATGCTCATCGACCAGCTGGCTGATGCCGTCGAGAACGTCTTCGTCCTGCACGATTTCGACATCTCCGGGTTCAGCATCTTCGGCACGCTCGGCAGTGACAGTCGCCGATATCGGTTCGCCAATCGGGTCAAGCTGGTCGATCTCGGGCTTCGTCTCGCCGACGTCGAGCGGATGAGCCTCGAATCGGAACCGGTACCGTTTGTTGAGCCCAAAGAATGGGTCAAACGTCGGCGCACACTAGAGCGACACGGCGCGACCAGTGATGAAATCCAGTTTCTGCGCACTCGGCGCGTCGAATTGAACGCGATGACCAGCCCGCTGCTGATCGCGTTCCTCGAACAGGCGTTCCAACAGCACGGCGTCGAGGAGCTTATCCCGGAACCAGTGGTCATCGAACAACACGCCCGATATCTGCTGGCGCAACGTGACCTCGCCGTTCTGGTTAAGCAGCAGAGCGAAGAAATCGCGTCGCGGATAGCGGGCGCCAGGCTGCCGGATGACCTCGGCAATCGCGTCCGCGAACTGCTGCGCAGCCGCCCCGAGCTGCCGTGGGACGAGGTAGTTGGCATGATCATGGTCGACGGCGGAGGTGTGCCATGACCGGCCCCGACGGCCGCTCTCGCGTGACGTTCGAAGCTCCGATGACGGGGACGCGTCATGACCCCGGTTGGCGCTGCCCTCGGCAATGCCACCACCGTGCCGCCCTTCCCCTGTGTCTCCGGGCTTTGGCCGAAGGAAAAAGGGGCATGTTTCGCCAGTAGCAGGGACGGTGTGAATGATCACTCTCCTTGAGCTAACGCTGATCGAGAAAGCCGGCGGTCCACTGACAAAGTCGATCTCGCTTAGCGGCGCCGGAATAAAAAGCGACGGCTCCGCTTGTGTCATGACGACCGGCACGGCGAGCCGGCTGCGTTTGCGCGATCTCGGCGAGCTTGCCGAACGCATTCAGCGGTTCCAGGCGAAACACGCGCTGACATTAGGCGTGCTGCGGCCGGATTTTCCCGACCCTGTCGCCATCGTCACCAGGCGTGCGCTAAACGGTGAAACGCGGCCGGGCGTCGTCGCGCGCACCGGCGAAAATTTCCTCTATCGCCCCGGTTATCCGGCGCTTTTGCTGTTCGATCACGATCTGAAGGGCATGCCGCCCGAGGTCGCCGAGCGCCTGCACCGTCTGGGCGGGTTCGAGGCAGCGATCCGCCTTGTGCTTCCCGAACTCGACGGCATCGCCCGCCTCTTTCGAGCCTCGACCAGCGCCGGGCTTTACCGCACCGACACCGGTGAAAAGCTGGCCGGATCCGGCGGCAGTCATCTTTATCTGTTAATCCGCAACGGCGCCGACGCCGAGCGCACCCTGACGACGCTGCACACCCGGTTTTGGGCTTTGGACCTCGGTTGGTTGATGGTCGGCAAGGCGGGCCAGGTGCTTGAGAGAAGTATCGTCGACCGGACTGTTGCCGGACCCGAGCGGTTAGTGTTCGAGGGGCCGCCGGACCTCTCGCCGCCGCTCGCGCAGGATGCCGAGGTCCGTAAGCCCGTCGCCTTCGAAGGCGGCGCGCTCGACACTTTTACCGCCTGCCCGCCGCTGACGATCGTCGAGAAAAGCAACTATCGCGCGGCGTACGCGAAGGCGAAGGCCGCGCTGGCGCCGGAAATTGCGAAAGTGCGGGAAGGGTACGTCGCCGAGCAGGCCGAGCGCCTCGCGACGCGGCACGGCATTACCATCGCCCGCGCCCGGCACGCCGTCGAGCGACAGATCGGTGGCGTGCTGCTGCCGCATGTCGAGCTACCGTTCGACGATCCGGAACTCGCCGGCACGACAGTCGCTCAGGTGCTCGCGGATCCCGAAGCCTTTGTCGGCGAAACCCTGGCCGATCCCCTCGAAGGCGTCGACTACGGCCGATGCAAGGCCAAAATCATGCGCCGTGTCGACGGCAGCCTGTGGATCCATTCCTTCGCCCACGGTCGCACCACCTACGACCTGAAGTTGGGGTTCGAAGCGGCAGAGAAGGCGCTCAAGGGCGCGGCGGCCGACGCCGTGCCCGACCTCTACGTCCAGTTCGTCCTGACGGCGGATCTCACGCAGGCCGAGGTTCAGCGACTGCGCGACATCGCCAAACAGGGCTCGGGCATCGGGCTGCGTGCTCTGGACGCGATGCTGAAGGAGGCGCGCAAAGCCGCCGCTGTGGACGCGGCAATAGAGCAGCGCGAGCGGAGACTGGCCGAGCGCCGAGACCCGCGCCCGTTCGTGCCGGCGCCGGCGAACGACGCGGAGTGGCTGCCGCAGATGGATACACTCAACGAGGTCATCGGCGGCTCAAAAGCCTTGGTCCCGCCGCTGCGTGATGCCGATCGCGACTGTACCGAACTCCGCGCCATCACCGTGCCGAGCCTGGCGCGGTTATCCAAAGAGGGAGCGAATCCATGACCGACACCAAAACCCGACTGCCCGCGCCCAAGCAATTGCTTCTCTCGAAGATGAGCGAAGCGGAGGTCGCCGAAATGATCGAGCGGCACATCGAGTTCTACATCGAGACGGAGAACGGCTACCGGTCAGTGCACCTCCCGAAACAATTTGTTCTGCACTTCATGAGGCGCAATGACGACGCGCTGCCTATCGCCACCACGGTCGCACAACTGCCGATCGTGCTGCACAACGGCACGCTCCTCGCCGGTCCTGGGCTGCATCGCCCTTGCGGCGTGGTCTTCTGCATCGCCGACGCGCTGATGAAGATCCTACCGCAGCCCGCAGAGTGCACACCCGCGGCCGTCGGCGAGGCCATGCGTTTTTTGTGCGAGGAATGGCTCGTCGATGTCGCCGCCGACTATGGCAGTAAATGCATCGTCGTCGCCTCCGCGTTGACAATCATCGAGCGCGCCCTGCTGCCCGAGCGCCCGGCTTTTTTTATCACCGCGGGGCAACGCGGTGGCGGCAAGACCACCCTCATCCACATGATCTCGATGGCCATCCTCGGCATCGCCGCTTGCGCCGCCGCCTGGTCGAAAGACGAAGACGAACGCCGCAAGGCGCTCCTCTCCTATTTTAGTGCCGGGTTGCCGATGTTGACCTGGGACAACATCGAACGGGGGTCGGCGATATCCTGCCCCCACATCGAGCGGGCGCTGACCAACGAATTCTACAGCGACCGCGTCCTCGGCGCGACGCAGTATCGCCTCGTACTCAGCAGCACGGTGATGTATTTTACTGGAAACAACATCAGCCCGCGCGGCGACATGGCCTCGCGCTCGCTGGTCGCCCACCTAGCCGTCGATCGGCCCGACCCCGAGAACCGGTCCTTCACACATCCCGACCCACTCGCCTGGACCGAAGCCAACCGCGGTCGCATCCTCGCCGCCCTGTTCACGATCCTGATCGGCAACCCGCGCCGCCGACCGGGCGAGCACACGCCGCCCGAGACCCGTTTCAAGACCTGGTGGGACATCGTCGGCAGCGCCGTCGAAAACGCCGCCGGGGAACACGCTCGCCTCAAGCCCGGGGTAAG
>CAVZUA010000058.1:0-64197 GCA_963778385.1 uncultured Alphaproteobacteria bacterium
GCAAATACATGCGCAGTTGCATCGAGCACATCACGATCAGCAGGGTCACCGCTGCGATCGCTAGCGCGATCAGATGCTCGGCGCGATGGCTGGAGACACGGCGCAGGACCGTCGGGCAGCGGCGTCGGACACGACCGGACCTCAGCGCGCTATAATGACAAACGCCTATTTGTTGCAGCCGCGTGCGCAACAGTACACCCCAAGCATCGAGATCGACGGACAGTTGAGGAGAAAGCTGAGCCGGCGAGACCGCGGCCGTTTACCCGGCGCGAGACGCGCCGGGCTTCATCCAATCATCGCATGCGGCGCCCAGATCGTTCTTAGCGAAACGGCCGGCAATGGAGCTTGTGGCGCAGGTTCCTCTGGGTCATCCGCGGCTACTGATCGCCGCCCCATGGACGAACCAACCCCGATACTTGAGCCGCCGGAGGGGAACCGTTGCGCGGTCTGCGGCGTGGGCGCGTCCTATGGCTTCGGCCCGCCAGGCTTCCCGCTGCAGCCCGCCGAGGCGTGGTACTCCAGCACTCATCGGGAGGAGGGCGAGCGGGCCTGGGCGGCGCGCTATGGGCGACCCGCATCGGCGACGAAGGGTAAAACTCTCCCCCGCTTTATTGCGACCTGATGCTCAGGTTGCGGAAGTGACCGTCGGTTCCGTTGTCGACAAAGAGGCCGACCGTGCCGCGTGCGTCGGCGTCGCGTTTCAAATCGCTGACAATCAGTGTGGGTTGCGCGGCGTTGCCGACATAAAGCCGAGCCGTTGCGCCGGCGACCTCGATCCGCAAATGCGTCCACTCGCCTGGCACGAGATCGGCATAGGTTTCGTATTTGGCGGGCGCCTCGCGGCGCAGCCGATCAAAATCCCAGCCGGGATAGGAGAAATACTGGGTCGAGTGATTGCGGCGCACCTGGTCGTCGGCGCGACCGTTGGCCGGCCGTATGTAAAGGCCCTCACAGGAAAAGCTGCCGCCGCTCTCATCGATGCGAAACGCCACCCCGACAAAGCCGCGGGCGCCGGCGAGTGCAGTCGGCAGGATCGAGCCGGCAACATCGACCTCGATCGTCCCATCATGGAAATCGAGCCCAGGAATGTAGGCGAAAGTATCCATGTCTGGACCGCGATAGGCGCCCGCCAGGCGAATTTGGAGGGCGTCGCTGCCTTCATAGCGCACGGCCTCGACGGTGACATTGTGCGGCCGAACGAATGAGGCATCATCGCCGGCGATGGTCACGACACTGTCCGCAGCTGCCGGCAGCGCCAGCCACGGGCTTAGCAACGCCGCCATCGCGGCAGCCCGAGCGTATCGCATCTCCGGTCCTGGGTATGTTTCAAAAGGGCCGGGTAACCGTCCGTGTGGTGTTCGGCAAGTCTCAAACACCACCGGTCACGGCGAAGTGACCTGCGGGCGGCTACTTCCGCCCGTCTGTTCTGACCTTGCCGGGGGCAAGTCGAAATTTTGACCCGCATTTTTGTGCAAGTGCCGGGGTGACGCGCAACAGGGCGCGCACAGCACGCGAAAGACGCCGCCGCACCAACTAAACCCCTTGCGACCGGGTCCGGTCCGGGGTACAGCGGGGTGCAAGGGCGTTCCCCCGTGCCGTCGCCCGGTTACACGCACCTGTATCAGGAACGGCGGGACCGCTGGCGTCGCGCTTTGCCCGGGTTCGAGTATGTCCATGCGATCGGCGCCAAACTTGCAGAACACGCTGTGCGTAGCGCAATAAATCGCCGAGCCATCCTGTCAGCGATCGGGGGTGCATTTGCCTTTCCTAACATCACGTTGGCTGTGACGGCGCCGCCACCGCGCCTTCGTCTCAAGCTAGTCAATGTTCATACCAGCGAGACCTTCGAGGGCACCTATCGCGACGATAATGGACCGATCCCCTCGGCGATGGCCGATCTCGCGGTGTTCCTGCGCGATTTCCATTCGAGCGAGATCATCGCCTATGACGTCGCAGTGCTGGATTTCCTCGCCGCGGTGATGAGCGCCACCGGGCAGCACGAAGCACAGATCCTCTCAGCTTATCGCACGCGCGAGACCAACGAGGTACTGGCGCGCACGACCTTCGGCGTTGCCGAGAACAGCCAGCATATTTATGGCCGGGCGCTCGATGTCCACTTCGGCGCCAAGCTCGCCGATGCCATGCAGGCGGCCCGCGCGATGCGCCGCGGCGGCGTGGGCTGGTACCCGCACTCTGGCTTCCTGCATATCGATAGCGGCCCAGTGCGTAACTGGGATCTCGACGACAAAAATCTCGACGCTTTGCTGAACGGCGCACACCATCAGAAGGAACCTGACGATGCGCGCTACACGGCTGCACTGAAGGAGAGTGGCCGAGTCAAACCTGAAATGAAGGCCAGTGGTCAACTCAGGCCGGAAATGGCGCACATCAATGAGTTTCGTCCCGAGTTCAAGCGCCAGTTTGGGCCGCAATAAGCTGGGAGGCTCCCACCCGACCGCCGCCGTGGTACCGATAGCCGCCATTTCTCTTCGTTGTCGCCCGCCAGTGCTGGCGGGCAAGTGTCACATAACGCGGTCTTCTGGAAAGTCGGCGGTGCGCAGCGTCGGCGATGGGTCAGGGCTTACCACAATAAAACCAGGACCGCCCAAGCGCCGCTGTTTTAGCGTGCAAGCAGACGGCCGCTGTCGGCGCCGATGCGCCATTGCGGCGGGCCGCCACGAGGGTCCGCTATTCGAGACGCCGAGCGGCCCGTCGCAATGCTGCGATGACCTTCCGCTCCGCTGGATTCATGGCGCCCGGTGGTCGCCTAGGTCGCATTCCAGGCGACTACCCGCGCGAGCTGGCCAACCAGGCGATGACCTCGCTGGCGTTCTGGTCCGGCGGGAAGACGGGATAGAACACGCGCGCCACTCGGCCATCGTCGACGACCAGTGTGCAACGCTTCAGCAGCCTCACTCCGTCGACCTCGAAAGTCGGCAGCCCTAACGCGTGGGCGAATTCGAAGTGCTCGTCCGACAGCAAGGGAAAAGGCAGATGCAGGCGGTCTGCGGCTTCGTGCTGGTAGGCCGTATCCTGCGTCGAGAGACCAAAAAGCTGCTCGACACCCGACCGTCTCAGTTCGGCGAAGTGGTCCCGAAACGCGCACGACTGCGGCGTGCATCCGCGGGCCCCAGGGATCAAGTCCCACCCATCGGGGTTGGCGATCCCAGGCCTGGCCGTTCTCGGATAGATGTACAGGACGGTGCGACCGCGACAGGCCGAGATGTCGATGCTCTCTCCATTCGTGGCCGGGAGTAAAACGGACGGAAGGGTCGCGCCCGGGAGGTGGCGAACCGCTGCGTCGTCGATTGGGGCCGGAATTCGCGACCAGTCGGGCGTGTCCACGAGATCAACCAAGATCACCTCCTTTATCGCTGGCATCTGGCGGCCCCCAAAATCGATTGGCCCGAGGGCTATGCTGTCCTGACGGTCGAAGCGAATGATGACGTCGCGCCGTATCATGACCGGCAAATGGCGTGCTCAGCCAAGATCAACGTCTCGATTGGCTTGATGGCACGGTCGCCGAGGAGGAGTTGTTGCGCCCGCTGCGAGGCGGAAGCTTTCATATGAAAGCATGTCGATTAGCGATGCCACTGCAGCGCTCGCTAGCGGTTTGAGCGGCCCGCGCGAACCGCGATCGTCTCCTACGGGCCAACTGGCTCCCGCGTTAGCCACAGCTCCTCCTTGTGGGCGCCGACTTATTTGATGCCATATCGCGTATCAGTGGGTGCTGCCGGGTCGCGGCCAAGCACCCCTAACACCTCGTCTTTGCTGACGGCGATCTCGACGCCAATTCTCTCCTGCGGCAGCAGCATCACCGAGCGGGAGTCACGCTCCGACCATCCGCGGTTCATTGCCTCCGTGATGTCTGCGAGGGCCTGACTGGCGATCGGCATGGGTGCGCCCAGGTCTTTGGCCAGCGATGCGGCCAATGCCATGTCCTTCGCGACGATCCGCAGGGCTGACTGCGGATTGTCGTAGTCTCCCGGAAGAAATTGATCGATCAGACCATCGTAGGTCCGGCGGCGACCAGAGGCGCCCTGACGCATGCCCTCCCACAAAGACAAAGGGTCGGCCCCGGCCTTGACACCCATCGCAAACACTTCGGCGATCGCCGCCTGAACGCATTGCTGCGCACAATTGTTGACGATCTTCGTGATCAGCCCGCTGCCGGTTGGTCCGATGTGCAATGGCTGATCGCACATCGCACGAATGACGGGCTCGTAGCGCTCATAAACTGCTTTGTCACCGCCGACATACATCGCGAGCTTACCTCGACGCGCCCCAGGGCCACCCCCGCTAATCGGCGCGTCGAGCATATGGACGCTCCGTTCGCTGAAGGCCCGGGACAAACGTTTCACGAGCTCGGGTGAGTTCGTCGACATCTCGAAGAGGGCGCTGCCCTCACGCATCCCTGCGATGAGGCCTTCGGCCCCGAGCGCAACGGCCTCGATTGCGGCAACGTTCGGCAAGCAAGTGAAGACGACATCGCATGCTTGAGCGACCTCGCGAGGGCTATTTGCCCAAATCGCGCCCGCCTCGACATGCGGGGCCGCCGCGATACGGTTGGTGTCGTGGACAACGAGCTTGTAGCCCGCCTTTTGCAGGTTGGACGCCATGGGTGCGCCCATGGTGCCCAGCCCGACAAAACCAATTAAGGGACTCGGCTCGTCGTTCATATCGCTCCCCGGATCAGGCTTTGCCCGGCGGCGACCACTTGTAGATCTTGCTTGCCGTCCCGCCCATCAGCTTCGCCTTGTCGCTATCCGATAGCTTGTCGTTCATGCGGAACGCGTCGACCCCTTGCTTGTAGGTCAGGATCTTGATCGCGCGCGTCCAGTCGGTGCCCCACAAGCAGCGATCGAGGGTGAACGCGCTGAAGATGCGGCCAAGCGGCTCCCAGATTTCCCTATAAGGAAACGGCTCATGGGAAAGCGTGCACGCGCCCGTGATCTTGATCGCAACATTGGGATATGTAGCGAGAGCAAGGACTTTCGGCAAATTGGCCCAAGGTTCAGCAGGGGCTGGTGGCTCGAATGGCTGCACCAAGCCCAGATGGTCGATGACAATCTGGGTGTTGGGATTCCGCGCCACTAACTGGGCGATTTGGTCCAGCCGCGTCGGGGCCTGGATGTTGACTGCTAACGAGTTTTTTGCCGCCGCAGCGAGGACGCGGTTGAGACCCGGATCAGCAGGATCGGTCGAGAAACTGTCCTGAAATAGGAGCCGGACGCCCACGGTTCCTTTTTTCGACTTCCAATCCGCGATGTTCTCGGCAATGGCCGGATCGGTCGGGTCGACGGGTTTGACCAGACAAAAGCGGTCTGGATGCTTTGCCTCTACTTCGAGGACATAGGTGGGGTCGTACCGGTAGAACGCGTATGGGGACACAAGCACCGCGGCGTCAACGCCAACCGCATCCATAGCCGCCACCATCTGGTCGCCGGTCATTTCGTCTGGTCCGACCAGGGTCCCAGCCCAAGGCCGCTCGGGGTGGTTGCGCTCGTACGAATGCACCTGAGCGTCAATTGTCTTCCATGTCGCCGCTCGTGCGCTCTTAGTCACTCCGACCGCAGCCATTGCGGCAGCGGACGTCTTTATAAATTCGCGGCGATCCATCGTAGCGTTCCCCCCGAAATCCAGAATTTTGCGGCAGTTGCTGCGAGAATCGCGCGGAGATGCAGCCCCGACAATCGACTTTATCGCAGGGTACGTCTGCTGAAGAGCGCACCATTATAAATGGCATACAATTTATTAGGGACTGAACTTCCCCTGCGTCGGTGTAGATCGGAAGGGACAGCCGAATATTCGATCGACCAACCGCAACGCTTCGTGCACTCCCGGGCGTTCGGCGCACATGTCGGCCTGACGCCGAAGCGCTACCAGTCCGGCGAGATCGACTATGACGGCAGGGTGTCTAAATGTGGCGACGCCCTGCTGCGGACGATGCTCTACGAGGCCGCGCAGGTACTGCTTACCCACAGCGGGAAATGGTCATGGCTGAAGGCGTGGGGCATGCGGGTGGCTCAGCGGCGCGGGATACGTCGAGCGATCGTCGCCGTCGCCAGGCGCCTGGCCGGCAGCGAGTTCCGCTGGAGCAAGGACAGCATCGCCGCTCCTGCGGCTGCCTGAACCGACGCGGAGAAAATTGCCGGCAAGGAGATAACGCGTTCTGCTTCGGCAGAAAAATGTCCTCACGGGGACGACGGATGGGGTGAGTTCGTAAGGTCTCTCGCTCCCGCCGGATTAGCGGCGAGGGCGCGGTTAAGATTGTCACCTCCCCATCCCTCTCATCCCATCATGAGGCGGCCCGACGCCGACCTCGAAGAGAAGCGAGGGCCCCGTGTGGCGTTCATCAGCCGGAGCGCAAAGGTAACAGCATGAAGTCATCGGGCCGGAGCTTGACGCTAGAAGATGGTGTATCGCGGCGGCTGCGGCTCACGCTTTGATGGTGAGTGCGCATCCCCTTCTTGTGACGATGAGTGGATCGAGGTCGGCGCGACCTCGAGCATCGAGGAAGGAGCGATAAGATGGCGCATTTCGTTGGTCTTGATGTGTCGGTGAAGGAAACGTCGGTGTGCGTTGTCGACGATGCCGGCAAGGTGATCTTGGAGCAAAAAGTACCGACCGAGCCGGCCGATATCATCGCCGTTCTGGCCTCGCTCGGTGCGAGCTTCGGCCGGATTGGGATCGAGGCCGGCCCGCTGTCGCAGTGGCTGGTCAATGCTTTGGCGGCGGCCGCGCTGCCAGTGATCTGCGTCGAGACGCGGCACATGAAGGCTTTACTGAAGGCGCAGCAAATCAATAAGACGGACCGTAACGATGCACGCGGGATCGCGCAGATGATGCGGGTTGGCCTGTTCAAGCCGGTGCATGTGAAGACGCTGGTGGCTCAGGAGCAGCGTATGCTGCTGACCAGCCGCAAGCTGCTTCAGCGCAAGCTGCTGGACCTGGAGCTCGATTTGCGCGGCACGTTGCGCAACTTCGGTTTGAAAGTCGGCGTCGTCGGTGGCTCTCGATATGAGGCGCGGGTCCGCGAACTTGTCGCGGGCTTTCCTCGGCTGGCCGCGATCGCCGAGCCGCTGCTCAACGTCCGCCGGGTCATGCGCCAGCAGCTCGCCGTGCTACACAAGATGCTGCTCGACACGGTCCGCGGCGACCCGGTATGCCGGCTGCTGATGACTGCCCCAGGGGTCGGCGCGGTCGTTGCGCTGACCTACCGTGCGACGGTCGACCAGCCGCAACGCTTCGTTCATTCCCGGGCGGTCGGCGCGCATGTCGGCCTGACGCCGAAGCGCTACCAGTCCGGCGAGACTGACTATGACGGCGGGGTGTCCAAATGCGGCGACGCGCTGCTGCGCACGATGCTCTACGAGGCCGCACAGGTACTGCTTACCCACGGCAGTAAATGGTCATGGCTAAAGGCGTGGGGCGTGCGGGTGGCTCAGCGGCGCGGGATGCGTCGAGCCATCGTCGCGGTCGCCAGGCGCCTGGCCGTGGTTCTGCACCGGATGTGGGTCGATGGCAGCGAGTTCCGCTGGCGCAAGGAGAGCGCCGCCGTTCCTTCGGTTGCCTGAACCGGCGACGGAGAACGGCAAGCAGATAACGAGTTCTGCTCCGGCAGAAAGATGTCCTCACGGGGACGACGGATGGGGTGAGTTCGCAAGGTCTCTCGCTCCTGCCGCTGATTAGCGGCGAGGGCGCGGTTAAGATTGTTACCTCCCCATCCTTCTCATCCCATCATGAGGCGGCCTGGCCAGACCAATGCTTTAGAGCCGGGGCAAACAATCCAAACATCGGGTCAGCCCAGGTGCAACAAAGCCACTGGGTTTTCGGAGGGCTTGTGCCCTACGGGACAGATCACTGGAACCACTTTTTATCTTCCATCAGAAACGAACCGCGAAGGTTGGTCAGAGTACAAAATGTTTTACAATTGTGCGGATAAGGGGTCTTCAACTAAACACACGTTGGTGAACGGGCTATACGTCCTTATCTGCGGTGCGCCACGTGATACCGACAAACCACGAGGTTGCTGCCGGCCTGTTCCGAGCGACGGTGCCGTTAACGTCGAAGGGACTGGGGTTACAAGAGCAGGCAAGATGATCGAGTACACGGCCGAAGTCCACTCGTCAAATTGCCCTAGTATTTTTGGTGATCCCAGTCGGATTTCTGGAGCCTCTCATAAATGCTTGATTCCGTTCATCTCTGTTGCATGTGATACTAGTATCTATGCTTTTGGCACGATCTTTGCGATTCCAATGCTGGACATAGTTGAAATTGCCATGCCTCCGTCGGGCAAAAATAAGATGAAACATCCCAAACACGTGGTCTGTGAAGACACTGGAAGCGCGATTAAGGGTGAAAACCGATTGGATTTTTACACCGGATCATATGGGCTCAAAAGTAAGGCGAATATTTTTGGATCGACGGGGAGTGATCTCTTAAAAATGTTTGGGAACAAGAGTTGCCATCCCGATAAAACATTTAGCAGCCCGTTGCTGAAGTCGCGTTCTGATCAGGCGGGTTCAGCGGTGACGACGATGACCAGGATGGCGAACCCGTCGGGCAGTGCGACGACCAGGATGATTGCGACGGCCTCCTCGGTGTCGACGAAGAACAGATGGGCCAGCCCCCGGTCAGCGGCCTCTCTCGGGGTCCCAACCCCGACCAGCCACCGCATCAGGATGCCGAGATTGTGGCCGGCGACGTGAACCAGGTAGCGTTTGTGGACGTTCTCACGTCCGCGCAGCCAGGTCCGCCGCATGCCGCCCCGGTCGAGATTATGGGCGAAGGATCGCTCGACGATCTCCGCCCGCCGCCGCATCGCCTGCTTGCCGATCATCGAACCCAGGCGGATGCGGTTTGCGTACACCACCGCCCGAGCTTTGTCGTCACCGTGCCAGCGTGAAAAGCCCGACTGCTTGGGCTCGGCGATGCGCGTCTTCCACCCCCCAGCGTCGAGGGTCTTCAAGACCGCACGCGAGTGATACCCTTTGTCCGCGACGAGCTCGCTCGGCTTTTGCTTGGTCGGTGCGGCGCTCATCTGCGCCAGGTTGTTCTCCACCGCCGTCAGCGTGCCCGCGATCGTCGTTGTGTCACCTTGGTCGGCGGGATGGAGCACCGCCGCGACGATGATGCCGGTGTCGAGATCGACCGCGTGCTCGGGCTTATAGGCGAGATGGGTGCGACCGTCTTTCAGCTTGGCGATCTTGGCCTGTGGATCGGTCTTGCTCACCCACTCTTCGTTCGACAACTTCTTGCCCGTGCGGGCGCGGTCGAGCCGAACCAGATCATCCGCCGTCGGCGTCTCGATGCCGCTCTGCTTGGCCATCTGGGTCAGCATTTCGCGATAGGTCCGGCCATCATCCCGACGCACGATCGTGCGCAGTGCCGCATTAGCCTCCATCGTCGAGGCGTCGACGCCGATCCGCTTGCCCCGGACCAGGCCTTGCTCGGCCACCAGCTTCAACACCCAGCCGAACACACTCTCGTGGACCTCGTGCGGAAGTCGGCTGCGTGTCTTCGACAACCATGAGTGATCGGGAACTTCTTCCCGGTTCTCCAGCCGCAGAAAATCGCGCAGCGAATACGAATCCGAACAGCGCCAGGCGATGCCCCGCTCACTGGCGATCCCTTCAAAATAACCAACCATGTGCATCCGAAAGTAACGTCCTGGCGGCAGTGACGGTGCCCCCAGCTTCGGCGCGTAATAGGGCTGGCACGCCGTCTCGACAAATCCGTCAAAACCGCCCGCGAGCAGCACTTCCTGAAGCCGATCGTAAAACACATGCCCCGGTGAGCGCGGCATCTCCGCCCAAGTCACGATCAGATCACCTTGCCGATCGCCCTCGCGCCCCATTGACATCCCAAAAGCCCCGATCAGTCCCGCTTCACACAGAATCAACGAAACCCGACTTCGTCAACGGGCTGTTACGGGGATCGTCAGGCGCTCGATACGGCTTCAAAGAACGCGCTCACCGCCTGTCTCGAATAAACTCCCCAGGCCGACCGGCGGCGTCTTATCGCGCAGATCGCGGCCCGTAATTTCAACGTTGCCATCCTCGGTCAGTTGCCGCCGCCGGAATTTACGCTCCACGAGTATCTCGAACCGTGTCCGCTGGAGATAATACGCCTCGACACAGCGTTCCGGCGTCGGGCGCTGATCGAGGAGCCCCTGGAAGACCCAGCGGACTATCCGCGCGGTGCCTTCGTTTCATAGGGCCGCAGTATGGTCGCACGGCCGACGATCCAATCGCCGATGGTTAGCAACGAACCGACGAGTGACCGGTGCACGGCTAGGGCTTTTTATCGAGCCAGACATCCTCCATGCGCCAGCCATTGAACAGGCTGTTGACCATGATTGTCAGTCCTTTGACCTGGGGTTGCCAGCAGGTCGCAAAGCGGTTGTGGTAGAGGATCGGACGCGCTCCATCCTCCTGCAATTTCCGGTCGATGTCCCAAACGAGTTGCCGGCGTTTCTTTTGATCCCGCTCCATCGACTGCTGGTCAAACAGCTTGTCAATCGCGGGGTTACAATAACCGGTGTAATTGCGGTCCGAACCGCAGGCGTAATTCTCATAGAACTGCGCGTCGGGATCGTCCACCCCGGCGCCGGTTAGGTTCAGCCCAATCTTGTAATCCTTCCGGTAAACCTTTGGAAACCAATTGGCGGTTTCGACCGTTTCAAGTTCGCCGTCGATATAAACATCTCTGAGTTGATCGATCAGAATGACAGCGGGATCACGAAACGGCGGGGTGTTGCGTACGGACACCTTGACGGCGAGCCGTTTGTCCGGTCCGTAGCCGGCCTTCTCCATCATCTCGCGAGCTTGGTCGCGGTTCTTGCCGACATCCAGACCGTAGCCTGGCAATGTCCTTAGCATTTCCGCCGGCATACCCCAGACGCCTTGCGGCGAGGGCTGCATGGCACCGCCAATGTCCCCTTGCCCCTCGGCAAGAATATCAACGAAGCTCTTACGATCGAGCGCGAGGGCCATTGCTCGGCGTACCTCTGGATTGTTGAAGGGCGGCGCGTCGCGGTTCACGATTAAGTTGGTACTTTGGTTTGTCGGCTCCAGATCACAGACTGCGTTTGGCGCTTCCTTCTCGATGTTCTTCATCAGCGGCACGGTAATGCCGAACGGGAAGGTCAGATCGAACTCTCCCGCCATGAAACCAAGAATAGCCGTGGCGCGGTTTGGAATTACCGTCCATTCAATATCGTCAAGATAGGGGCGTCCCTCCTTCCAATACTGTGCATTCCGTACAAGCCTGATGGATTTATTCGGCTCGTAGGAGACGAATTTGAATGGTCCGGTGCCGATTGGATGCTGCCGCATTTCCTGCGGCGTTACGTGACAAGGGTAAATCGGCGAATAGCCAGAGGCAAGCAGGGCAAGGAAGGCGGGTTGCGGCCTTTCGAGGTGGAACGTCACCGTCTCGCCTTGTGTGCTGATCTCTTTTAGGTTGCGGTACCACGCCTTGCGCGGGTTCGCTCGCAATTTACCCGCACCATTACCCAGAATCAGGTCCCAGGTGCATTTGACGTCCGCGCCAGAAAAGGGCTTGCCGTCATGCCAACTCACCCCCCGCCGGAGCTGAAAGGTAAGTGCCGTCATATCGGCATTCCAAGACCACTTTGTCGCCAGATCGGGCACAATTGTCGATAAACTGTTTTGGGCGATGTGTTGGTCGAACAACACCAGGTTGTTGAACACCGCCATCATCGGGTTTTGGGCCGAGTTGAGCGCCTCCTCGTGGATCGACATGCTCGCTGGGCTATCATACAAGAAGGCCCGGAGGATGCCGCCCCGCTTTTGTGCGAATGCCGGCGCGACCGCAAGCACCGCAACTAGTCCAACAGCTGCACAACGCAGCCAAAATCTTAGCATTTGCCCCGCCTCGCCGCCCTGCGTCTGGAAACCCTGGCGCTCAAAGGAAAATCGCCCGTAGCTCAAAAGTCACTTTTCGACTAAACACAATATGACTTCCTGCATTGACCCGTCGGTCTAAAGTCCATCGAGACCACAATAGTCACCGATCAATCCAGACATTCGTCAAATCCTGTTCTATGAAGTGGCTCGGGGTAATATCCCAACCTTTAAGTTTTGATGACGTGATAACGATGCGGTTCCACCACAGTAACGGGACAGTATATGCTTCAGTTAGTGCATGTCGTTCAAAGTCTCGGACAATCTTGGCTCGGTCGCGTTGGTCATTTGTCATCGCCTGGCCGATAAACAACGCGTCGAGAAAACGATCGGTTGCTCCTGAGTAACTTATTGGGGAGAAATCCTGAGATACGTATTTGGTAAGTTGAATAGTCGGATCGTCATAATAATCTCCAGAAAAATCCAGTGCGACGTCAAAGTCACCTTTTGAAACGATTTTTTGCCAATCAAAGATATTCTGACGTTCCTGTGTCATCGTGACACCGATCTCCTGCCAATCAGAGGCCAACACGGCGGCCCCGGCGTAATGGGGTATGGGGATATCGCGGACGAGAAGCTTGATCACAAGATTGTTGACCCCGGCGTCCGCCAGAAGCTTTCGCGCCTCGTTGCGGGATGCTGCGATGTCGTGGGAAAATCCGGGAAGTTTCTCTAACTCAGCTTCCGGCGTCGCCAAAGCTGAGCCCGGCCTCATCAATGCCCCGACGTATTTGAGGAAAGTGGAGCCCTGAAGCCGCTGCGCGGCGCCCCAACGATCAATCGCCAGCGACAGAGCGCGCCGCACCCGCTCATCATCAAACGGCACATGTTTCGTATTGAACACAACCATAAGATTCGAAAGCCATGGGCTCTCCCTGACCGTAATACCGTCTCCCAATGACTTGATCAGCTGATCGCGTTGTTCCGGGGTGACGCCACGGAATTCGGCCATGATTTGGCCGCTCTCGTAAGCCTTCATCACCGCTGCAATGCTCATGAAATCTGCTTGATACGTATCGAGATATGGTTTTCCCGGCAAAAAATATTTATCCCACCGCTGGCCGCGCCAATATTGTCCCTTGACATGCTCCACAAACGTAAACGGTCCAGTTCCGAGCACATGAGTCTCTGGATAATGCAGATCGTCGGCGAGCTTGGCCGCGCTATAAATGCAGTTCCACGGCGAGGCGAAGCTCGCCAGCATCTCTGCCTGCGGCCACTGTAGATGGAAGACGACAGTGAGTGGATCGGGTGTATCGATGCTGGAGATTGCAGCGTAGTCAACCCGTCGTGCCGAGATGATTCCCATCGGTGGATGGACGATACGCTCGTAGCTTGCTTTGACATCGGCCGAAGTCAGTTTTGAACCATCGTGAAAATAGATATTCGGTCGTAATTTGAACGAGAACGTCAGGTGGTCGGGCGATACCTTCCAAGATTCTGCAAGATCACCAATAATTTGGGGATAGTTTGGCCCGTCGAACTTCAGCAATGTCGAGTAATGCGGAGCGATCGGGTGAAGAAACGCAAAGGATGTGTTGCTATGGCAGTCGTAGTTGTTAGGCTCAACCGTGACGGCAAATTCGAGTGAGCCACCTCTTTTGGGCGTAACGCTAGCAAGTGCCAAATTCGGCAGAAGAAGCAAAAACGACAACACGCCGGCTACAATGCGCAGCTCTCCTCCCTTCTTCATAAGAGATGCGAACGTCACCGCTGCGGGCCTGTTTTCCAAGTCTGGAACTGTTGAAACAGAGCATTCTTTTCTGCTTCTGTCATCGGCGGGGTACCACTCGCGTGGCGCCGCTCATCAATAAAGCGCGAGAAGACAGCGCGTAGCTGGTCTGGGGCCTGCACGCTGGCGGCCGGTGCATTCCGCTGTAGCCACTGCGCGGCTTGGTCATAGCGGCGCAAACCGGGAACTTCCGTCGCCAGGTTGACCTCACCCCACTTCGGGTGGTTTCCAGGCCCCAGCATAGATTGAAACCCGGTGAAAAACACTTCGACGAAGTTCGCGACGTTGTTATTCCGCTCGGGCACGAGACGGAGATCGGCAGCTAGCAAAATGCTCCCAACCGCCACCGTGTCGATCGGCCGGTTCGGCTGCACGAGGCCAGGATAGTCTTCTGCCGTCAGCCGGGTAGGCGCGTAAAGGGAGTTGGCGGTCGCGTCAAACGGCACGGATAAGAAGTGGAGTTCGTCAACGCCCTTCAAGTTGGCAAATAATGGGCTGGGTTTACCCGTCACAAACGCGACGGCCGCGATGTCCCCCTTGCGCAGTTTTTCGAGCGCCAGGAGCTGGCTGTCGTGCGTGGCATTGACCTGCAGCTTCAGCTGATCGAATAGGTGGCCCGCCATGATGGCGGTGCCGGTGCCAAGAAGATCTACGTTGACCTTTTGGTTGGCAAGGTCAGCGACCGTTTTGATCTCGGGCCGTGTCAATAAATGGAATTCTTCATTGTATAATTTGGTAATATACGTCAAGGAATCCAAATTCGGAATTGTTCTTTTATTTCTCGCGTAATCAAGAACGTCGGCTTCAACAATTGCCAAGTCAATCCCGTGCAGATATTTCAGATCGATGATATTCTGGAGGGATCCTTTCCCGACAATGGGAAGCACGCGTCTTGTCGCACCATCGTCGACCAAGAGAGCGAGATCTTCAGCGATTCTGACGGAAATACCGTCGGAGCCCGTGGTCTCTAGCTCGACGACACCCCTATTTACAGTGGATGCCTGCTGAGCGTGTGCGGTCGGAACCGAATAGAATAACGACGATCCCGCAATCGCAAGTATTACGGTCAGATTTGATTTGATCATATCTTTAACCATCCCTATCTGTCCGTCGTGCCGTTCAGCAAAGTCTGAGCTTCGCCCGCGCCAAGCTCAAAGGCCTGCTGGTACCAGCGTTTAGCCATGGCGCTATCGCCGCGGATACCAGCTATACCCGCGCGCTTTAAGAAGGCCGGATCATAGGTCTCTCCCAACTGAAGTGCCGCCTGACCGTCTCCGCCCTCTGCCGCACGCTCGTAGAACAACCGCGCCGAAATGATGTCACGGTTGCCGAACAGCGCGTCGCCTCGTGCCCGCAGCGCCGAGACCTCTTCTTTGGAGAGACGATCAACTGCGTCGAGACGAGAACCTGTGGACTGATGTTCGGGCGAAGCAGGGACACTGCCGGTCGCAGGTTCCGAAGGAGACGAAATCGCTACAGCGGAGGCCGCAGGCCGGTGATCCGACCCAGTTGCTGAAATTGTTGGCGCGGAGGTCGTCGCGGGTGCGGGTATTGCCGTAGGGCCAGGGATCGGGGATGGTGCGGCCGGTACAGCGGGCGCGGCGATCGTCGCTGGTGTGATTAGGGCCGCGGGCTCGGCGCCAGGAGATGAGGCCGCTGTCGTGGACACAGCGGCAGTAGTGGCTTCCCTTGCCGCCGATGGTTGGTCGGGCACAGCCGCTGCCACCGGCGAAGTCGGTTTGGGCGCGGCCAACTCGCTGCCGGAAGATGAAGCTGTCGTGGCCACGGTGCCGGTAGTTTCTTCTTTTGCCGGAGGCTCCGCGGTGCCGGTAGTTTCTTCTTTTGCCGGAGGCTCATCTGGCACAGCCGCTGCCACCGGCGAAGTCGGTTTGGGCGCGGCCGAACTCGCTGCCGGAAGATGAAGCTGTCGTGGCCACGGTGCCGGTAGTTTCTTCTTTTGCCGGAGGCTCCGCGGTGCCGGTAGTTTCTTCTTTTGCCGGAGGCTCATCTGGCACAGCCGCTGCCACCGGCGAAGTCGGTTTGGGCGCGGCCAACTCGCTGCCGGAAGATGAAGCTGTCGTGGCCACGGTGCCGGTAGTTTCTTCTTTTGCCGGAGGCTCATCTGGCACAGCCGTTGTCGCCTGCGAAGTCGGTTTGGGCGCGGCCGACCCGCTGCTGGAAGATGAAGCTGTCGGGGCCGCGGTGCCGGTCGTTTCTTCTTTTGCCGGAGGCTCATCTGGCACAGCCGCTGCCGCCGGCGAACCGGAAGATGACGCTGTCGTGGCCACGGTGCCGGTAGGTTCTTCTTTTGCCGGAGGCTCATCTGGCACAGCCGTTGTCGCCTGCGAAGTCGGTTTGGGCGCGGCCGGCTGATTTAAGGAGGGTGAATGTCCGGAGGCGACAGCAGATCGCTCATCGCCCGGGCGAGTACTTAGAAAGACGGTAAGGCCCAGTATCACGGAAAGGGCGGTCGTAAGAGCAATTATGCCACGAGTTCTTGCCGAGCTTCGCCAATCGCAACGACCAACGGGCTGAGTCTCGTCCCTCAGGTTGCAAAAGATCACCGGAAATCGACGCATACGGATCGGTGGGTGCGTCAGCTTCCTCTAAGCTTTGAAAGTAAAACGCGTGGCCGGGTACAGCATTTTCTGCCCGGATCTTAGATGTAGCAGGTGGTGGTTCCCTCTGTGCTGGTTGTACTTCCGGTAATTTGTGGGACAAATCGCAGCCGCGAAGACCAATGCCCGATACAGCCGGATCATCGAGGGCCGTATCGGGGTGGTCAACAGCATCTTGCGAAGCGATAGACCCATTTGAGTTACGCGGTGCCGCGACTGATCCCGGAGACCGCGGCAAAAAACGCGGCGTTTTTTCAGATTCACTAGTTGCCTCGTTTTCGCCCGCTGCCTGACTGTCATTCGTCTGAAGGCCGGCGGATATATTTATAGCATCAATAATTCTTGAAATTGGCTCCCCACACGAAATCAATTCTTTATAAACAAACCGAAGGTCTTCGACATTATTTAGTACCGATGTATTCGACAGGTTTTTATAGAGGGATTCGATCCTTTTCGCTTTTTGCAGCTCGTCCATAATGCTCCTCAACTCACTTGCACTCAATTCACTGTGAAGCCAGCTACGAAGGGTCAAACTGTTGGGTTACGATACCAGCAATGAGCGGCCCCTTTTGTGGTCCGATTTGAAGTAAGTTTAGGGCTTGTTGGTCTTGCTCCGGAGTGGGGCCCGTACCTTTCGGGCCATTCGAGCTTGCCGAACGAACTCTCCAGGTGTCAAGTGGGTAAAGTCAGGCCGCTCGCTGTTGTAGTCAATCCGACGTGGACTTGGACTTGCGTCGGAAAAGTGAAGAGTTTCCCCAATGAGCTATGAGGAATTCGATGACACAGCAACGACAGAAGGAATTTGCGTAGGAAGGGATCCGCCTGATGCAGAATAGCGGGCGAACGCGGCCCGAGATCGCCGGTGATCTTGGGATTGTCCTATCGACGCTGGTCGCGGCTGTCAACGCAAGGGGTTGTCAGCGCGGGTTTTGCCGTGCGCCCACCAGCCCCTTGCGCCCGGTCAATAATGTTCTCGAATTAGGGTCGAACATCGGGCGTCTTATCGGCAAGAGAGGCCCTCTCTTCGACTTGCATGGTCTCAATCCCAGCAATATTTACATATGGCCTGACTTGGGCGCTCTTTTCTGCACTTGAAGGGCCTCCATGCCTTTCGAGATAACGCCAACTCTTCCGAAAATCGCGGTGAGCTGGTCCGCATCCGCGGAGAGCTGTTCTGCATCATCATAGATGGCGCCAGCGATCTTGCTGGCCTGCTGCCCCAACAAGTCCCGGCAAGTGCGCAGTTCGTCACTGTCCGCAGCGCTGAGCGCAGGGATCTTTAATAAATCCTTGATTGCCTCATCGACGATAGCCACAAACCCGGGGATTGCAGCGATCGCTTCGTTCATTTTCTGCCGCACCCCAGGCGCTATAGGTAACGGTGCCACCTTGGGCCGTTGATAGGATTGGTCATTCGTCCATGACCCGCCAGTCTCCGCCAGTCCAACCGTGGTCCCCGCGCCCTCGGGCCTGGGAGTGACGTACGTGCCCTTGCCGAGCGAGACCGATATACCAGTCTTGCCGAGGTTGAGACCCGGAGAAGATCCGTAGCCGGCGGCGAAACCAGAAGGCCATCACGTTTCTCTTGGCGAGGCGGGCCGGAGTTGGCCTACACGACAAATAGGACACCCCAACTAGCTGAGACTTGATAAATCCGGTCAAAAACTTGCTTTTTACAGCACAGCGAAAGACCATCCGCCTGGCGGAAGGCGATTTCCGGGTCGCCCGTCGAGCCGGCCAAGCGCCACCTGACGACGGCGCATGGTCTGACGGTGGATCAGTATCGGGGCAGCGTCGGGCCGGTGGCGAAAATTGATGACCAACAACGCGTATGGAACGGGAAACGAGCGGTGTGCCGCACATATCCCCGGCGTAAGCTCGGCGGCCTTCGCCGTCGCACAGGCAATGCGAATCAATGATTATGTACATGATTACGATAGGTTACCCTGTTGACATCAATGGCAACTGGTCATTTTCTACCACCGCTTCTAACCAGTACGAGGGTACCGGTCGCTGACCTCCCAGTTGGAAATACCGCCCCAAGGAAGGCTGCGGTGCACTGTCGGGAACATCGGAAGCTGTGGGTGGAGATGGGGACCTGGCACCCACAAATCACTCGGGGCGGCTGCTTAGCTTGCACCAGGTTTTTGATTTATGACAAGCCCAAGGGCCGGAATCCCTTGGAATGGGATGGAATCCCGGAATGGCTAAATGCCGTCCCGAATACGGTTCTGATGGCAGGCGGAGAACCGAGACTGCGATCAGTGACCGATCCAACTGTGCTTAAATCAAAGGTGTCTAGTTCACAGGGGGCGATAAGCCAGCCCCACGTTGGCATGACGCGCTGTGTTTGGCGCGGCCAACAATCCTAATCTCGAAGTCAGGGCGGCGGATTTGGCGATTGCAAATTTGCAAGCGTCACCACCACCGCAGAATAGGTTCAGGTGCGGTGATAATCCCGCACCATTACCGCGCCGACGCAAGAAGGCAGATATGCTGGCCAGAGCCGAAAAGCCTTTCATTGCGCCCCCCACAAAGGCTCAATTGATGGGTAGGCGGTAGGCGCGTTTTAACCCGCATTCCCCGGATAGAGTGGCGATTTTGAGCGTAATTGCGGGGGTTCTAGGTTAAAATTCAGTAGCTAGCGGGCGACGACCGCCTCGGCATGAGGGACCGTCGGCACCAGATGCGGCAAGCGACGACAGCGGAGGTGCGCTTTGATACCGCCAAATCAGTGTGTTTTAGTGGCTCGGTATCGTCAATCAGCGCTTTGCCGCCTCTTTGCGGGCGGTGGGCTCGATTTACCCTTGCCCGAGCTGTCAGAAACGCAATTCTTGGCCGCGAAAACGCCGGAATCTGGCGAATGTCGGTTTCGGCGACCCCATGACAGTGCCCGTCAGCGGCTAGAGAAGTTATTTCTGGGCGCTGCGGTTTTCGGGGCCGTTAGTGTTGGGTTTGTCCAGATCGCAAAGACGGCTACGGTCACCTTCGAAAGGGGGCCCTGTCCATTGACACGCTAGTCCGGTCGGGCCGGCGCCTGCACGGCGAAGTGCCGGAGTTCTGCTCAGTAGTCGAAATGCGCGGTCACGAAAGCGTTCAAGGGCTGGCCCACCAAGGCGCCGGCCGCATTCGCGGCGACGAAATACCGCTGGTCGGTGATGTTCTTCACGTTAATGTCGATGCCCCCACCCGGCTGCTCGTAGCCGAGCACGGCATTGAGCAGGACGTATCCGGGCACATGGTTGACGTTGGTGATGTCGCTGAACGTCTTGTCGCGATAATTGACGCCCGCGCCAATCCTGCCGGGGGTGGAGCCACGGTCGGGAACTCTCGTCGCTAGTTATGTGGCCGGGCATTGTTGCTCTATCCCTTGACTGACTAAGACTAATTCTGGCGTCCGTTCCCATTGTCCTGACGGCAGTCCCGCCGGGTGCCCCGGCGATCCTGGCCTCCTTCGGGAACTAAACGATGCCACTATCAGCTGCCCTGTGACGCGAGGGTAATCTCGACGCGGCGATTTTGCGCGCGACCGCCTGGCGTCGTGTTCGGCGCGATCGGATCGGCCTCGCCGTATCCCTTTGCCGAGAGCAGATCGGGTTTAACGCCGTGCGCAGTGAGGAATTGCATGACGGCGTCGGCGCGTTTTTGCGACAGTTCGAGGTTGGACGTCACGCCGCGTTTCTTCAGTGCCGCCCCTATTGGTGCATTGTCGGTATAGCCGTTAACGACGAGCGGGTTCTGCTGAGTCGACGCGAGCTGGGATGCCATCTTCGCCATGACTTGCTCTCCCTGGGGCGCGATGTCCCAGCTGCCGGGCTTGAACAGCAGATCGCTGTTGACCGTGTATTTGATTGCGCCTTGCAGCCGGGTGACCTGCGCTCGCTGGGTGCTCACCTGAGATTGCAGTTGCTGATTTTGCGTCTGCAATTGCTGGTTCTGCGCCTGCAGCGCGTCATACGCGCTTTGCGAGACGCAAGCGGAGAGGAAAAAGAGCGCCGTGAGCGGCAGCACCGGCGCCAGGCGGCGTTTTAGACATTGCAGCGTCATCGTTGGGATCCATGTCTTGGGGGAGCCATTTATCGTATTGGTGGTTCTGGTGACTGTCGGGAACTTCGGGACACACAGGGTGAGGGGGACCCACCCAACAATACGCTCGGCCCTGTCGAGGAAGGTCGCACGAAAAATACTACAGTTTCGTGACAATTGGGCGAAAGCCGCCTGTAGGGGGGTTGAGCACCTCTGCGGGGCGCCGCGGCGGGTAGCACCGCACCGAACGGCGCTCGTCAACACTACTGATATTATCTCGAACTAGCGGTTCGGGATAATCGAACGTGGCGCTACTGCGCCGTGACGAGCCCCCTGCGGCGCGCTCTCCACGCGTCGAGGCTCCATGCTCCGGCGCCCAACGTGGCGACAAAGAGAAATCCGCCGGCAAGCCCCATATTCTTGAAGAACTGGATTTCCTGGGCGCGTTCGGCAAGGTTGGTGTGAGCGACCAAGGCCGTCGCGATGCACCACGCCGCCAGAATAAAACCCGCCAAGCGGGTGAAAAGCCCGAAAAGGATCAGCAGGCCGCCGCCCAACTCAACGACGACCGCGAGAACCCAGGCCGCTTCAACCATCGGCAGCCCCTGCTTGGCGAACATCGCCTGGGTGGCGGCAGCGCCCATCAGCTTGCCCCAGCCGCCAGTAATAAACAGCAGACACATCAAGACGCGGCCGATCAGCGTTACCGCGTTGTCGGTTCCCTGCATAGCGAACCTCCCTCTCGCTTTGTTCTCATTGTAAACCAAACCCTAAGGAGAAGCCCCTAAAAGCCTTCGGTACCCCTGCCGATAGGTCTGCACATCGTCGGTGCCCGTCCTCACTAATATCGCAGTCTTACAATTGTATACGGCCAGTATCTGCCCGCCGTATGCTGAGAGCGGGATGACCGTCGGGGCGGGGTGAGGATGGCCGAGTGGAAGTTGGTGTTCCGCGACACGCCGACGATTAGCGCGTCGAGTGGATCGATGGCAACGGTGGTATCGAGGTGGCGACCTTCGCGAGCCCTGGCGTGCCCGGCGCGCGGTCCGCTACGCCGATTGCAATACGGCGAGTTCGAGGAGGTAGACCGGCCCTGCTGAGGCGGCTTGAAAAACTATGCGGTGTTGCGTCCAATCGCTCCGCGACACTCTTGGCAGCGTTGTTCCCGCTAGCG
Organism: uncultured Alphaproteobacteria bacterium; assembly: GCA_963778385.1. Classification (GTDB taxonomy): domain Bacteria; phylum Pseudomonadota; class Alphaproteobacteria; order ATCC43930; family CGMCC-115725; genus DATARH01. The sequence goes on from CAVZUA010000058.1 coordinate 21,481, forward strand.
TCTGTCGCACGGCCGAGGGAACCGAAGCCCGCTTGGCTATTCACTCCGCAACTGCTTCTGCAATCCCACTGTGTCAACAAGGTCCCAATGCTCAGCGAGTTTGCCGCACTCGACGCGCCAAATGTCGATCGTCGCAAAGCTGATTTTTCGTCCCGTCGGCGCGATGCCCTGCCTATCAAGCCCCAGCAATTTCACGTATGAGAACGAAGCGCTGCGCGCGGACGCTCTGACGGCTGCGGAGGGTACCGGGTTGTCATTGGCCCTGATGCGATCTGCAGCTCGGCCGACGCGACCCAGGACGCTCTCTTGATGCTCTACAAACGCCGCTTCCCTTGAATACCGCCACCTAGCGTGTGCGGCGCTGGGCCGTGATCGGTGCCTTGAGTGCTCCGTTTTGCCGCGAGGGATCCCCTCGAACGGGTTACGGCATGGAATTCATCAGTCGGGCAACGGCGGCGCTCAACTCCGCGGACCGGAAGGGTTTGGCGATCACCGGGAACTTGTCGGTTTCGGACCCGTCGCGGCGCGCGTAGCCGGTCGTCAGCAACACCCGCAACCCAGGCCGAAGCGCCTGAGCTTGACCCGCAAGCGCCGCCCCAGAGGATACCTCGCGGACGGCATCGTCATCCTCGACGACCAGGATTAGCCCCGCGCCGCCTTGCAGGGGACCAGCGGGAACGTTTTCGATCGGATGTTCGAGCGGCGCCGATATGACGGGCAGATAAAACGCCACCCTGGTTCCCTCTCCGGGAGCACTGGTCAGCGTGGCGCCGCCCCCTGATTGCCGCGCAAAGCCATAGACGGTCGACAATCCCAATCCCGATCCCTTACCGACGTCCTTTGTGGTGTAAAAGGGCTCGAACGCGCGCGCCGCGACCGCGGCGCTCATGCCTTCGCCCGTATCGGCAACGGCGAATTCGACGTAGTCGCCCGGCGCCGGCGCCTCACCGAACGTGACGTCGCTGGCCGACACTTTGCGGGTCGTCACCGTCAGGCGGCCGCCACCGGGCATCGCGTCCCGCGCGTTCATCACCAGGTTCATCACCGCCGCCTCGAACTGCGCCGGATCGACCTTGCAGGCCGGCAGGTCGATTGCACCGTCAATGACAATTTCGACGGTTTCGCCGACCGCTCGGCGGATCAGCACCTCGATTTCCGCCAGCAGGGCATTGAGGTTAGCGGCAACCGGATGCAGCGCTTGGCTGCGCGAGAACGCCAGCAACTGTTGCGTGAGCTGCGCGCCCCGATTGATGGAGCGCAGCGCCAATTCGGCCAGCGACGCCGTTCGTGCATCTGTGCTGCGGCGGGCGATCATGTCGAGGCTGCCCATTGCCGCCGTCAGCAGGTTGTTGAAGTCGTGGGCGACTCCACCGGTCAGCTGCGCCACGGTTTCCAGCCGCGACAAATGCTCCATCCGGTGGCGCTCGGTCGTGTCGTGCAGGATGCACACCGCGCCAATGATGGCGTCCTGCTGTCCGTAAAGCGGCGTGAAATCAGCGTCGTAAATAATCTCGATACCGCGGGTCCGCGAGAAAAATCGGTAATCACGCATTTCCGCCCGACGGCCCGCCAATGCCTCGCGCCACGCATCGCCCACTGGATGCTGCGCGAAGCCGGGGAATGCTTCGAACACCGTCTTGCCGAGCACCGCGTCGCGCGGGTAGCCGTTAATGCGCTACATCGCCGCGTTCCAGACGAGGTGCCGCATTTCATTGTCGACGACGACGATGCCTTCCGACGTGTTTTCGATGATCAGCTCGAAGAGCAACCGTTCCCGGCGCTGCCGCTCCTCCATCTCGTCGCGCTCGGTGAGATCGCGCGCCGTCGCCATGATGTGGTAGTCGCCGTCCAGCTGCTCCGGTACCCGAACGAACATGACGCCGATCGAGCGGGTGACACCGGACATCGTGCGGCGCGCCGTGTAACGCTGGTTTTCGCCGGTGCGGATGCACTCGCGCATCAGCCGCAGCGGCAGCTGCGCCGGCTCCTCGCCGAGAATGTCTTCGAGCGGGCGGCCGACGACCTCTTCATATTTCAGCCCATACGCGCGTTCGGTCGCGCGGTTAAGATCGACGTATACAAAGCGGCCGTCCTTGGTCGCGCGAAACAGCGTCAGCCAATCCGGTGTGTTGTCGAAAATCGCCTGGATTTGGGCGCGGCTGGCGCCGAGGAGGCGATGGCGTCGTTCGGCCCGCTGCTGCAGGCGGTCGCTGAGCTCCCGCAGGCGGCGCTCGCTTTCGGACAAGGCCGCCGCGCTCGCGTTCTCCGTCTTCCGCCGGCGCGTGCTGTCTGGCGCGTGCTGTCTATGGTAATGCCATGCATGCGGGAAGGCTTGCCGCTGGCATCGGCGGCTGTCTGGCCGAGGAAGACAACCCAGTGCGGCTCGTCATCCGGCCAGACCAGTCGAGCCTCGATCCGCATGGGGCCCGGCCGCTCGCGAAATTCGGCAAAGGCCGCACTGACTGCCGTCCGTTCCGTCGGGTGAATGGCGTTCAGCAGGTGGCCATAAAGATCGCCCGCGAGGTTGGGATCGAGACCGAGGTTGCGGGCCATTTGCGCCGACCATCGCATCTCGCCGCTGGCCAAATTCCACTCCCAGGCACCTATCTCCCCGGCTTCCAGCGCGGCCAGGACATCGAAACCGGCCTCGCTGTCCTCGCGGATTGTCTCCGCGGTATTAGGGCCCGTCGCCAACTTACCGCACCCTCATCGCCTTGAAGCGCCCTCGCGCGCGCATCGTGTCGCGACATCCGCGGCTGCCAAACCCGCGCCATGATAAAGGGTTTTTCTCAGCGCGGAAACGACGCCGCGCTGTGCACGTACTTTGGCCGCGGGAAATGCCTTTGATGCCCGGGAACCCTCGCTCATGCCTGCCGGCGGCGCCGACCAACCCGAACCGACCCGGCACGTGGTGCCCTGACCGCGATACGACCGGGCTACGTGCGCCCAACACCCCGGCCTCGTCGGAAATGCCAAGGAAAAAAAGCAGGCTGCCATACGCAATTTCTACGAGTGTTCACGCCCTGTTCACAGTCCTGAAATGGCCCATCATGGGACTGTGGCGGGTCGCGGGTCGGGCGTTTGTGCGGATTCCGGGCACTCCGACCCAGTACCCCCGACCACTGTTTCGGGGACAGTCCCCGGACCCGCCGACCCACTCATAGCGCACTGATAAACCAGCGCTTTTCGCTCGCTGGAACCAACGAAACGAGGTACATTTCCATTGCGCACTGGGCGCAAAACGGAGTGTCTCGCAAATGACTACGGTTCAAATCACAGTCCCTGATCGGTTAGTACTCGGTCGCAATGGTGCAACTGCCGGAACGCTCGGTGATGACCGGCATCGGTCCGGTCGGCGTGCGCCAGCCTCGCGTGCGTGACCGCGGTGTTGCCGCTGAGAATGCCGAGCGCACCCGCTTCACGCCTGCGATCCTGCCGCTCTACGCGCGGCGCTCCCGGAGCCTGGAGGATAGGTGCCGAGAAGCCGATCCCAGAAGAAATCGATCACTGCGAAGTTGCAGTTTGACGGTGATGGATGAAATGTAGCTGCTGCTTTCGCTCGAACCATGAAAAGCGGCCAAGCCACGAACCCGCAACGTGATATTGATTGTCGATATAGTAATGGCCGCAGAATGAGAGCGACATTACCGCAAGCTGATCTGCCAATAGGTCCAATCTAAGAAAAAAGTAGCTCGGGCCGACTAACACGGCCACAGGCATTATGAAAAATAGCGTATTATTGTCCCCATTATCAAGATAGTGAGCAGAAACAACGTGATCATCGGCATAATGGACATGATGAAACTGGATATGATCCTTAAAGAATCTTCCGCCAAGACGGCTATGTCCGAGATGTCGGTGAAATAAAGTCTGCCCTAGCGACATCAGAAAATGGACGATCATTGCGGTAAAGCCATACCAGCCCGTTGCTGAAGTGGCGTTCTGATCAGGCGGGTTCAGCGGTGACGACGATGACCAGGATGGCGAATCCGTCGGGCGAGGCGACGACCAGGATGATTGCGACGGCCTCCTCGGTGTCGACGAAGAACAGATGGGCCAGCCCCCGGTCAGCGGCCTCTCTCGGGGTCCCAACCCCGACCAGCCACCGCATCAGGATGCCGAGATTGTGGCCGGCGACGTGAACCAGGTAGCGTTTGTGGACGTTCTCACGTCCGCGCAGCCAGGTCCGCCGCATGCCGCCTCGGTCGAGATTGTGAGCGAAGGATCGCTCGACGATCTCCGCCCGCCGCCGCATCGCCTGCTTGCCGATCATCGAACCCAGGCGGATGCGGTTTGCGTACACCACCGCCCGAGCTTTGTCGTCACCGTGCCAGCGTGAAAAGCCCGACTGCTTGGGCTCGGCGATGCGCGTCTTCCACCCCCCAGCGTCGAGGGTCTTCAAGACCGCACGCGAGTGATACCCTTTGTCCGCGACGAGCTCGCTCGGCTTTTGCTTGGTCGGTGCGGCGCTCATCGGCGCCAGGTTGTTCTCCACCGCCGTCAGCGTGCCCGCGATCGTCGTTGTGTCACCTTGGTCGGCGGGATGGAGCACCGCCGCGACGATGATGCCGGTGTCGAGATCGACCGCGTGCTCGGGCTTGTAGGCGAGATGGGTGCGACCGTCTTTCAGCTTGGCGATCTTGGCCTGTGGATCGGTCTTGCTCACCCAATCTTCGTTCGACAACTTCTTGCCCGTGCGGGCGCGGTCGAGCCGAACCAGATCATCCGCCGTCGGCGTCTCGATGCCGCTCTGCTTGGCCATCTGGGTCAGCATTTCGCGATAGGTCCGGCCATCATCCCGACGCACGATCGTGCGCAGTGCCGCATTAGCCTCCATCGTCGAGGCGTCGACGCCGATCCGCTTGCCCCGGACCAGGCCTTGCTCGGCCACCAGCTTCAACACCCAGCCGAACACACTCTCGTGGACCTCGTGCGGAAGTCGGCTGCGTGTCTTCGACAACCATGAGTGATCGGGAACTTCTTCCCGGTTCTCCAGCCGCAGAAAATCGCGCAGCGAATACAAATCCGAACAGCGCCAAGCGATGCCCCGCTCACTGGCGATCCCTTCGAAATACCCAATCATGTGCATCCGGAAGTAACGCCCCGGCGGCACCGACGGTGCTCCCATCTTCGGCGCGTAATAAGGCTGGCAGGCCGTCTCGACAAATCCGTCAAAACCGCCCGCGAGCAGCACTTCCTGAAGCCGATCGTAAAACACATGCCCCGGTGAGCGGGGCATCTCCGCCCAAGTCACGATCAGATCACCTTGCCGATCGCCCTCGCGCCCCATTGACATCCCAAAAGCCCCGATCAGTCCCCGCTTCACACAGAATCAACGAAAGCTGACTTCGTCAACGGGCTGCTCTCATGTCCGTTTTCAAGAGGTCGGGCGCGGTTTTCCGTTCCGCGGCGGCGGATCGTGCAGGCCGTAGGATGGATGCGCAGGGCAGGAGACAGGACCTGAAGACGCCGGTTGAACAAGCTCTCATGCGCGGGTTGGATACCGCATGACCGTGGTTTCGTCTTGGGGCTGCCTCACTCTAAGGACGAGCGTCGATCCGAAGACCGGCTCATAACAGCGCGGGAGGGTTCCCCACCGCGGCCCTGCCCCCCGCCCTGCGCATCGGCTACGTTATGTCCAGCAGCTCCTCACCTGGTTCCGGCTGCGATGGAGGGCGGCACCTGATCAGACCAGAGCCGGCTGCGCGAGGCGGGCAATCGCCCAGATGAAGCCAACCATCTCGCGGGCGATCGCGGTCGTAACCACAACTTTCGGCCTGCCGGCAGCAGCCAGGCGGCGATATCGCGCGCACAAGCGGAGCTGCGCTTTCCAGGCGATGTCGCGCACCGCCGCGGGCAATCCCTCGACGCGGTCGTGCAGCTTGCGGCTCACCCGCGCCGACATTCGGTAGGTCCAGGCCCCCTCGATGAGCACGCGCCGCGCCAAGGCGTTGCCGGCCTTGGTGATGCCACCACGTCGAACCGAGCGCCCGGACGAGTGCTCGCTCGGCACCAGGCCGAGATAGGCCATCAGCTGCCGGGGATTGGCGAAGCGGCGAAAGTCGCCGACTTCCGCCACGACGGTGACCGCGACGATGAGGGCGACCCCGCGCATCGACTGGAGAGCCGCGACGACGGGCGCCATCGACCAGTTCGGCAGCAGCTCCTCGATCTGCTGCGTCAGCCGGTCGCGTCGGGTCTCAGCTTCCTGGACAGCATGAATGTAGTCCTGCAGCACGATCTGCTGAGCCGGATGCTCGAACTGCACCGTCGACAGCCAGCGTCGATAGGCCAAGGTCCAGGCGCGAGCCCCGCGGTAAATCCGCTCATGGCGCAGCAGGAAGCCTTGCAGGTGTTGTCGCGCTTTGACCAACACCCGAACCGCGGTCGCCCGTGCCCGCACCAAATCGCGCATCGCCTCGTGAGCGGCATCGGGTATCCAGATTGCCGTCAGCTCGCCGGCCCGATGCAGCTTCGCCAGCATCAGCGCATCGCGGCGATCCGTCTTGACCCGGTCGCCCGCCTTCATCGGGATCAGCGACGGCGCTACCACAACGCACTCATGCCCGTAACCGGTCAGCAGCCGGTGAAGTCCGTAGCCGCAAGGGCCAGCTTCGTAGCACAAGCTGAGCCGCCGACCGCCTTTACTGAGCCGCGACACCACCTTACTCAGGATCTCGGGACGGTTCTCGAAAACCCCGAGCTGTCGTACTTCGCCGCCGCGCCTGCCCTCTGCTACCGCAATACATACCGTCGCCTTGTGCACGTCCAATCCGACAAAAGTGATATCGTCCATCAGGCCCGTCCCCCATGCTTGAGGCTCTGTGCCGGTCATCCGCCACAACCCTCGACAGTGTGCATGCCGAGGACGGGCCGCCGATCACTCAGCGGACATCGGGTCTAAGCAGCGATTCTGAGGTTGGTACACGGTAGCGGTTGGCGCTCGACGTTCATGTCGTTGACGGCGTTATGGACGGCACGGTCGAGATGATCGGTGTCGGTGAACGTCTGATGAGCCAGGAAGTGACGCTTCAGATCACGCCAGGCTCGCTCAATGTCATTCAGTTCCGGAGCATATTTTGGCAACCATTCGACGGTGAGCCAGGGCCGGGCAGCCAAGGCAGCCTGCGAGGCTTTACTGGTATGGATGGGACCGTTGTCGAGAACGAGGACGAAGGGTTTGTTTTGCACAACGGGCCCGTGGATCGCGTCGAGGCGACCCAGGAAGCTGATGAAGTCGCTGCTGCGCTTGGTCGCGCTGGTACTGACGATCAGCTTGCGCGCGGCGAAATCGAAGGCACCAGTCATTGCACCTAAAGGATCTCGAGACCGACCTCATGCTGGTGCCGATCTCCTGCAGGAGGCGACGCGGGGAAACTATTGATCCCCAGGGAGCCTATCCGTCCGTCCGCCCGAATAGAGTAGTCCTTCACCAGCTGAAGCGCAGGCCAACGTCACCCTTGACCCCGTCGCGGCTGATGTTGCTGTCGGTGGCGAATTGATAACCAGCCTGGCCATAGAAGCTCAGGTTGGGGTCGAGCTTAAAGCTGACGCCGCCGGCGAATTCAACCCGGGTTGCGTGCTCTATCAGCGGCACCTCGACAGCAGCGCTGCTGAAATTGGTCGCCGCCGCGCCGCCCCAATCGCGCCAGAGGTTGGTGCGGGCATAGGGCTGCCATATCGCGCCGTTTTCGCCGGGGATGGTCCATTGGGCGCGCAGGCCGAGCCGCCCCGTGGTGCCCGAGGTCGAGCCGAGCGCGATGTTGCCCGTCCCATCATTGCCGGGATCGAAACTGGTGTGCTGCCAGATGATCTGCGCCTGCGGCTCCAGGATGAAATTCGGGCCGAACTGCAGCGGGATGGGATAGCCGCCCTCCAGGGAGGCGAGGAAACCGGAACCGCCTGTCGACAGTTCGGTCGTCACCGGGAGATTGGCGGATTGCGCCGTTGCGGTGCCGTCGTAGCCGGTGCCCTGCAGCACCGCGTCGAGATACCACCCGCCTGGGCCATAATGTGTCCAGTAGCCGCCGCCGGAATAGGCGTTGAGGTTCAAAGTCCCGGTTCGGCGCAGCTCGAATCCGGTCGCCGCCAAATTGGTGACGAGACCGTTAATGTCCAGATCTCCCTTGCCGTAGGCGAAATAGGCGCCGAGGACATCGCGATGACCGGGGAGCAGGCTGCCGCGCCACAGATCGAGCCCGGCCTGTACCCCGAGCAGCTGGCCGCTGGCGCGCGGATCGGCGAAGGCTTGGTAACGGTTGTCGATCTGCTGGCCGAAAAAGCGGCCCCAGGCCGAGGGGCTAAATCCCTCACCCTCGGGATAGGCAGCGGTCAGCGTGTCGCCGATGCGCTCGTGCATCGTGCTGAGCTGGGTCAGGCCTAGCTGCCGAGCGATCGGCTGCACCACGCCGTAGGTGGCCAGGCGCGGCCCGATGATCGGGTTGACACCGGGTGGCAGCGGTTCCGGCGGCGGGGCCGGCGGGAACGGGTTCGGCGGTATCGATGTAGGTGGTGTGGGGGTAGACGGCACGACGAAATTATTCCGCAGGAACCAATCGTTGGGTGCGCTGGCGTCGACGCTGCCTCGGAACAACCGGTATTCGAACGGTCCGGCCACGACAAGATTGCCGAGTTGGAAGGCGCCGGCGGCGGTTGAACCGCCATTGATCGCCTGGACCACGGGGATCCCGTTGGCGACGGTCTGCACCCCGGGGCCGCCCGCATTGATGATGCGCAACAACGAATTGCCGGTCGCGCTGCCGCCGTTGACGACAAGCTTGTCCGACGGCGAACCGTCGCCCCCCAAAAAGGTGTTCAGTGCAATCGTTCCGCCAACTCCCCTGAAGTTGGTCGCCGTCAAAACCGTGCCCGGCGCAGTGCCCGTACCCAGGTTCACCAAGCCGGCATTGGCGATGCTGGATACGGTCTGATTGAAGCCGTTGAGATTGAGCATTCCGCCGCCCGAGATCGTCACTGCCGAATTCGGGCTGAACGTATTCGGCGCGCCCGCCCGCAAGCTGCCCGCGTTGACAGTCGTCGCTCCGCCGTAGCTGTTGGCGGCGGTCAGGATGGTGGTGCCGGGGCCGAGCTGCGCCAGGTTGCCGCTGCCCGAGATCGCCCCCGGAAAACTCACCGTGTCGCTGCGATCAAAGGCCAGGATGCCATTGTCGACGACATTGCCAACGATGCTGCCGGAAGCCCCTCCATTGCCGAGCTGCAGCGTCCCGGCGGCAATCGTCGTGCCGCCGCTGTAGCTGTTGTCGGCGATCAGGACGGTGGTACCGAGGCCGAGCTGCGTCAGGCCGCCGTTGCCGGAGATCACTCCCGGAAAGCTCACCGTGTCGCTGCGGTTAAAGGCCAGCGTACCGTTGTCGGCGACATTGCCGAGGATGCTGCCGGAAGTCCCGCCATTGCCGAGCTGCAGAGTGCCGCCGGCGATCGTCGTGCCGCCGCTGTAGCTGTTGGCGCCGGTCAGGATCGTGGTGCCGGGGCCGAGCTGCGCCAGGCCGCCGCTGCCCGAGATCACCCCAGGGAAACTCACCGTGTCGCTGCGATTGAAGGCCAGGGTGCCGTTGTCGGCGACATTGCCTAGGATGCTGCCGGAAGTCCCGCCATTGCCAAGCTGCAGCGTCCCGGCGCTGATCGTCGTCCCACCGGTGTAGCTGTTGTCGCCGATCAGGATGGTGGTGCCGAGGCCGAGCTGCGCCAGGCCGCCGCTGCCCGAGATCACCCCGGGGAAGCTCACCGTGTCGCTGCGGTTGAAGGCCAGGGTGCCGTTGTCGGCGACATTGCCTAGGATGCTGCCGGAAGTCCCGCCATTGCCAAGCTGCAGCGTCCCGGCGCTGATCGTCGTCCCACCGGTGTAGCTGTTGTCGCCGATCAGGATGGTGGTGCCGGGGCCGAGCTGCGCCAGGCCGCCGCTGCCCGAGATCACCCCGGGGAAGCTCACCGTGTCGCTGCGGTTGAAGGCCAGGGTGCCGTTGTCGGCGACATTGCCGAGAATGCTGCCGGAAGTGCCGCCATTGCCCAGCTGCAGCGTCCCGGCGCCGATCGTCGTGCCGCCGCTATAGGTGTTGGCGCCGGTCAGCACCAGGGTGCCAAGATCGTCCTTGACCAGTTGCGTGCTCCCTTGCAGCACCGAGCCGATGGTCGCCGTCATGCCCGTCCCGGCCGCGGTGCCGTCGCCCACCCGGACAATCGTCGCACCCGCCCCGGCCACCGTCTCGACCAGCGTGATCGGATCGCCGGTAATAGCGTAGCCGCCGACCGCGAACTGCATGCCGGACGCCACGACCTGACCCAGGCTGTTGTCGACCGTCACCGTCCCAGGTGCCGCTTCGAAGATGGCGAACCCGGCATTCGCCCAGGGCGCGTTCAGCGTGCCGGCGACGTTCGTCCAGTTGTTGTTCCCGGCCGGGTTCTGCCAGGTGCCGTTGCCGCCATCGAGGACGCCGTTGTTCTTGTTCGCCGCCGCCGCGCCGTCCCAGTACTCCAGCGTCACCCCGGTCGTGTTGGCCAGGTTCACCTGATGCGCCACCGAAGTCTGCACCACCTCGGTGGTTCCCGGCGGCACGCTGCCGAGCAACAGACCATTGTCGGTCAGCGTGCCGGCATACGAGATGATCCGATAGATGCCTGGGTCAAACGCGCTGCCCGGCGTCAATGCCACGTTCAGCGTGCCCGCCAAGGTCAGGTTGCCCTTGACCACGGTTAGGTCGTTGAACGGCCCCCCCACCGCGCCCGCTTGACCGAAGCCGTAATTTAGGGTCGAGCCGCCATTAAGGCCGAGGCTGCCGTTGATGGTCAGCGTGCCCCTGCCCACGCCCATGCCGCCCGGCGCTAGCGTGCCGCCGTTGGCGACGCCGACATTCCCACCAATGATGCCGGTGCCGCCCAGCGTCGCGCCACCGGCCACATTGGTCGCGCCAGTCGCGGCCGACTGGTCGCCGTTGACGAACAGCGCCCCCGCCAACACGGTCGTGGCCCCGCCATAGCTGTTATTCGCGGTCAGGACGGTCCTGCCGCTCCCGATCTGGCTCACCGACCCGCTACCGGAGATCACCCCAGGGGAGGTGACTGTGTCGCTGCGATTGAACGCCAGCACCCCGTTGTCCGTCACGTCGCCAATGATCGAGCCCGAGACCCCGCCACCGCCCAACTGCAACGTCCCGGCGCTGATCGTGGTGCCGCCGCTGTAGCTGTTGGCGCCGGTCAGGGTCAACGTGCCCGAGCCGGTCTTGTTCAGCGCCCCGGTGCCGGAGACGATGTTGCCTAGGGTCAGGGCATTCGCCTGGGTATCGACCGTGCCGGTCCCGCTCAGCGATACGGCGTTGCCCAGATTCAACCCGTTGATCGCCGCCTGCAAGGTCGTGCCGCTCGCCATTGCCAACGCGCCAGTGCCAAGCGCTGTGTTATTGCCGACCGCCAGCGTGCCGGCGTTGAGGCTCGTGCCGCCGGCGTAGGTGTTGGCGCCGGACAGGCTCAGCGTACCGCTGCCGATCTTGGTCAGCCCACCACCGCCGGACACGGTGTTGCCGAGGGTCAGGGCATTGGCTTGGGTATCGACCGTGCCGGCCCCGTTCAGCGACACAGCATTGCCGAGGCTTAGCCCGTTAGCCGCCGCCTGCAAGGTCGTGCCGCCCGCCATTGCCAACGCGCCAGTGCCAAGCGCGGTGTTGTTGCCGACCGCCAGGGTGCCGGCGTTGAGGCTCGTGCCGCCGCCGTAGGTGTTGGCGCCAGTCAGGCTCAGCGTGCCGGTACCCTGCTTGGTTAGTGCCCCGGTGCCGCCGGAGATCGCGCCCGCGAACGTCGAGGAATTGGCGGTGCCGGCGGTCAGCGTGTTGCCGCCGAGCGTAACAGCCGAACCGGCAACGCCGCTCAAATCGCCAATGGTCTGATTACCGCCGCCGGAGATGTCGAATGCACTGCCAGCAGCGGTCAGGTTGACACCGCTCGATGCCCCTATCGAGCCGCCGCCGCCGATCGCCAGGGTCCCGGCGCTGATGTTGGTTGGCCCAGTATAGGTATTGACGGCGACCAGGGTTAGCGTGCCGCCGCCGTTCTTCTCCAGCGTCGCACCGGCGCCGGAGATGACGCCGCTGACTGTCGCGTTGTTCCCCATCGTGTCAAAGGTCGGGTCGCCGGTCATCGAGATCATGTTCGCCAGCGACAGGTTGGCGGCAGCGAATTGCAGCGTCGTGCCCGCCGCCATCGCCAGGGTGCCGGTGCCCAGCGCGGAATTATTGCCGACCGCCAGCGTGCCGGCGTTGAGGCTCGTCCCGCCGCCGTAGCTATTTGCGCCGGTCAGGCTCAGCGTGCCGGGACCGATCTTGTTCAGCCCACCACCACCGGAGACGGTGTTGCCGAGGGTCAGGGCATTGGCCTGGGCGTCGACCGTGCCGGTCCCGGTCAGCGACACGGCGTTGCCGATGCTCAGCCCGTTGGCCGCCGCCTGCAAGCTCGTGCCGCCCGCCATCACCAACGCGCCGGTGCCCAGCGCAGTGTTGTTGCCGACCGCCAGAGTGCCGGCGTTGAGGTTCGTCCCGCCGGTGTAGGTGTTGGCGCCGGTCAGGCTCAGCGTGCCGGGACTGATCTTGTTCAGCCCACCACCGCCGGAGACGGTGTTGCCGAGGGTCAGGGCATTGGCCTGGGTGTCGACCGTGCCGGTCCCGGTCAGCGACACGGCGTTGCCGATGCTCAGCCCGTTGGCCGCCGCCTGCAAGGTCGTGCCGCCCGCCATCACCAACGCGCCGGTGCCCAGCGCAGTGTTGTTGCCGACCGCCAGAGTGCCGGCGTTGAGGTTCGTCCCGCCGGTGTAGGTGTTGGCGCCGGTCAGGCTCAGCGTGCCGGGACCGATCTTGTTCAGCCCACCACCGCCGGAGACGGTGTTGCCGAGGGTCAGGGCATTGGCCTGGGTGTCGACCGTGCCGGTCCCGTTCAGCGACACGGCGTTGCCGATGCTGAGCCCGTTGGCTGCCGCCTGCAAGGTCGTGCCGCCCGCCATCACCAACGCGCCGGTGCCTAGCGCCGTGTTGTTGCCGACCGCCAGGGTGCCGGCGTTGAGGTTCGTCCCGCCGGTGTAGGCGTTGGCGCCGGACAGGCTCAGCGTGCCCATACCTTGCTTGGTCAGCGCCCCGCCGCCGCCGGAAATCGTGCCCGCGAACGTTGAGGAATTGGCGGTGCCGGCGGTCAGCGTGTTGCCGCCGAGCGTAACGGCCGAAGCGGCAACGCCGCTCAAATCGCCAATGGTCTGATTGCCGCCGGCGGAGATGTTGAATGCACTCCCAGCAGCGGTCACATTGATGCCGCTCGATGCCGCAATCGAGCCGCCGCCACCGATCGCCAGGGTCCCGGCATTGACGTTGGTTGGCCCCGTATAGGTGTTGACGGCCGTCAGGGTCAGGGTGCCGGAACCGGTCTTCTCCAGCGTCGCACCGGCGCCGGAGATGACACCGTTGACCGTCGCGCTGTTCCCCATCGTGTCGAAGGTCGGGTCGCCGGTCATCGAGATCGTGTTCGCCAGCGATAGGTTGGCGGCGGCGAATTGCAGCGTCGTGCCCGCCGCCATTCCTAACGCGCCGGTGCCCAGCGCGGCATTATTGCCAACCGCCAGGGTGCCGGCGTTGAGGCTCGTGCCGCCGCTGTAGCTATTGGCGCCGGTCAGGCTCAGCGTACCGGGACCGATCTTGTTCAGCGCGCCGGCGCCGGAGATGGTGTTGCCGAGGGTCAGGGTATTGGCCTGGGTATCGACCGTGTCGGCCCCGGTGAGCGACACGGCGTTGCCGAGGCTGAGCCCGTTGGCCGCCGCCTGCAAGGTCGTGCCGCCCGCCATCACCAGGGTGCCGGTGCCTAGCGCCGTGTTGTTGCCGACCGCCAGGGTGCCGCCGTTGAGGTTCGTCCCGCCGCCGTACGTGTTGGCGCCAGTAAGGGTCAGCGTGCCCGTACCCTGCTTGGTCAGCGCCCCAATGCCGCCGGAAATCGTGCCCGCGAAAGTTGAAGAATTGGCGGTGCTGGCGGTCAGCGTGTTGCCGCCGAGCGTAACAGCCGAACCGGCAACGCCGCTCAAATCGCCAATGGTCTGATTGCCGCCGGCGGAGATGTCGAATGCACTGCCAGCAGCGGTCAGGTTGACACCGCTCGATGCCCCTATCGAGCCACGACCGCCGATCGCCAGAGTCCCGGCATTGATGTTGGTTGGCCCGGTATAGGTGTTGGCGCCGGTCAGGCTCAGCGTGCCACTGCCGGCCTGGGTCAGACCGCCGCTGCCGGAGATCACCCCGGGGAAACTCACTGTGTCGCTGTGATTGAACGCCAGCGTGCCGTTGTCGACGATGTTGCCAACGATGCTGCCGGAAGTCCCGCCATTGCCGAGCTGCAGGGTGCCGGCGGTGATCGTCGTGCTGCCGGTATAGCTGTTGTTGGCGGTCAGGATCGTAGTGCCCGCGAGCACCTTGACAGTACCGTTGCCGCTGATCGCGGGCGCAAACACGTAGTCGTCGGATGTGTGATTGAAGTTGATCGTACCGGTACCGGCGCCAAATTCGAGGCTCAGCGCAGCGAGCGTGCCGGGTGCGGCCGCCGGGTTGCCCGCGCCCGCGCCGATGTTGAGTGTTCCAATCGAACCGGCGTTCGCCGCGATCACGATGGGCCCGTTGATAACGGCGCTGACAACGCCGCTGTCTGCAATCGTGAGCGTCCCCGTCCCCAAGTTGCCGATGTTCAGCCCCGAACTGTTGCTCCAAGTGGAGCCCGCGCCGGTCACCGTCACTGTGCCCAGCGAACCTGCGTCATTGCCGATGTTGGCGACGGGGCCGGGGACGATATCGATGACCTTCCCGCCGTTCGCGACCGTGAGTGTGCCGGTGCCAAAACTGCCGATGTTGAGCCCGCCGCTTGTTCCGTTGATCCAGGTGGACCCCGGGCCGGTCACCGTCACCGTGCCAGTCGAGCCGGCAGACTGTCCGACGGAGCCGCTGCCACTACTCATCAAGCCGTCGTCTTGGATTGTCAGGGTCCCCGTGCCCAGGCCGCCGACCACGATGTTGCTGGCAGTCGACCAGCTAGCGCCCGCTCCGGTCACCGTCACCGTGCCCAGCGAGCCCGACAAATTGCCGACCGCCCCGGAGGAAGTGGCCAACGCCCCGATGTTCTGGATTGTAAGTATCCCTGGCCCGTTTTGACCGATGACGAGGTTATTGGCTTGTGCGTCCGGGCTCGTGAGCACCGTCGAATTCGGCGTCACGGTGTTAATGATTCCGTCGTCCGTTTGACGGGGAAAACCTCCAAGCCAATTTTCAGCCAGAAACCAATCAGAGGACATCCCGCCGGTCCAGTTCTTGGTCTGCTGGGCGTGTGCCGAAACCGCAGATGCTAAGAAAAGTGCGATTGCCGCCAGCAATCCTGACGGGACAAGTTTAACGCCGCTGCGTGCCCCTGATGTCGCGGCCTCGCGCGGCATATCGGCCCCCAACGACGTGGCGATCCGACCGGCCAGAGACGCGATTGCTCTTCCCGATGGTTGTGCCGGTCTTGCGCCGCCAGAATCGCCCGGCAAACCGGATCGGACAGAATGCGTGGCGCCACCAGTATCCACAGCAAACGCCGGGCTGGTTCCCCCAGCCGAACCAGATAAAGCAGAAGCCGCGAAGCCGCCCGCACGTTTATTGCTTCCCATCGGATGGCAGCCCCCCATTACCCGCCCCATAATTCTATCGGAAGTTGGACCCGCAGTATATCGGCTGAACCTTTCTCATAGGTCGGCGTTCGGCATTCATGCGGCTGAAGGAGCCGCTCGCGAGGTCGTGTGTATAGCAGTGAGGAGGGTCGCGGCGGCCAGGCGCGGTCAGACAGCCGGCTAGGCTCCCTTTCAAGACATTGACGCAGAGGGCAACTACCGAGGCGCAGAGCGTGCTGAAGATGCCTATACCGGGGGCACGTCAGACAGGATTTGGCGCCCCCACGGCGACCGGACAGGCTTTCGCGTCGAACCTGGAAAAGGCCGGGGGATGAACCTATAACGAGACACGCTCAGTCGACGACCGCAGCGACTTCTCTGTCTCGGCGGCAGGCCTACCGGTGTTCATTCCCGCGGCAGAAACTGAACGAAATTCCGGCATGGCTTCTAACAGCACATTTTCATCGATTTCCTCAATGGTGCCGCTGTCTCCTAAGATGTCGATGAGGAGCATCGGCGCCATTCGGCCGGTCTCGAACACGATCCGCCTGCAAGCCGGAGCTTGTGCGAGCGCCGCCGTGATGTCGGCAGGCGTCGATGGCCCTCGTGTATGACGGCACCGTCTCGGTTCATGACACACACGTGCGTCTCCGCCATCGAGACGTCCAGTCCGGCAAAATACTCCATGTGCGGTCTGCTCTTCCGATGATGGAGCCGAGGTGGCCCGGAACTGGCAAGACGCGCCGCTGGCTGACGACCGCGTTGCGACGTTCGGTTTGCTTGGCACGGCGCAGCCCGCTGCCAGCGCCTATGGCGGGGTGGATTTGCGCGGCGGTGGACTAGACCGCCGGTTCGGCGGGATGGATGTGGCGGACCAGGGCGAGATGATTGTGCTCGCCCCGGCGCGAATATTGCGCGTGATCCACGAGGTTCTTCACAAAGTGAATACCCAGCCCTCCCGTGGGCCGTAGAGACGTTGGCAGATCGAGATCGGACACTGGCGCCGTCAGCGGATCGAAAGCTCGGCCGTCATCGGTAGCCGCAATTCGCAGGCAGCCGCGCACGAACGACAAGCCGATTCTGATCTTGCCGACCGCTTTGGACCCGCCATACCCGTGGCGGACGATGTTCGAAAACAGCTCGTCGATGACGACAAGAAGGCGACTCGCCTCATCGCTGGGAAGCCGGCTCCGGCCAGCAAACGCCGTGGCGAATTCGAGAAGCCGGGGAAGTTCCCCGATATCGTTCGGCAGGGTTAGCGCGGCTCTCATGCCACCAGTCCGCAAGCGCTGCTATTATAGTCGAAATTTTCCAGGACCGCCCGTTCCGTTGGATTGCCGACTGGACTATGGTCGCAACCTGAGGTAGGAAGGGTTTCATGCGGTCAATCCAAAAACTTTGGTTCGGCATTCTGCTGTTGGTCTTATCGGCAGCGGGCCCGGCGCGTGCCGAACCGCCGCATATCGCTCAAGTCAAAACCGTCAGGGGCGACGCTTTCATTGTTCGCGACGGCCAGCGCATGCCGGCCAAGCTGGGTGATCTTCTTTACCAAAGCGATGTGATCACGACGGGTCCGGGTGGGGCTATCGGATTTACCTTTATCGACAACACCGTGTTCTCGGCGGGGCCGGATAGCGAAATCGCGGTGGCGCAATTCCGCTTCGACTCGAGCAACTTCAACGGCGAAATGCTCGCCGACATGCGCAAGGGCTCGCTGACCGTCGTCTCCGGCGACATCACGCACAGCTCTCCGGGCGCCATGAAGATTAAGACCCCGACCTCGATCCTGGGTGTGCGCGGCACGACGTTCGCCGTCAGGGTGTACTGAAAGCCGCACCGATGCCGCGATGGATGCTCCCCGGCACCGCTGCGCTGCTGATGGCGGCTGGCTGCGCCCAACAGGAATTGTTCGTGGTCTTGCCGAATGCGGACGGCCGGCCCGGTTCCGGCGCAATCAGCGTCAGCGACGGCAAGACCGCGATGACACTCGATCAGCCCTATGCCGCGGCTGAATTGCGGCAAGGGGCGAATGCGCCGGTCGAGGTCGGTTCCGGCGATGCCTATGCGATCTTCAATCAGGCCCTCGGCGTGCGACCCATCCTGCCTCACCGTTTCCGACTCTATTTCTTGCTCGGCAGCGACGAGCTAACACCCGAATCGGTCACGGCCTATAGCGGCGTTTTTGACGATGTGCATGCGAGGAAAGCCTATGAGGTCGAGGTGATCGGGCACACCGACACGCTCGGCGGCTTTGCCTACAATCAGGAGCTGTCGCTTGCACGGGCGGGGGCGATCCGCAACCGGCTCATCGCCGACGGCATCGCCGGCGGTGCCATTGCAACCGCCGGCCGTGGCGAGCTCGACCTACTCGTGCCGACCGGCGATCAGGTTGCCGAACCGAGAAACCGGGGGGTCGAGATCCTGGTGCGCTGATTACGGCGAAACGACGAGCCGGCGGACGCCGAGCAAGGCAATGTCGTCGACCTGCTCGGCAGCGCCGACAAACCGGATCAAATCCTCGAAAACGACGTCGATG
Organism: uncultured Alphaproteobacteria bacterium; assembly: GCA_963778385.1. Lineage (GTDB taxonomy): Bacteria > Pseudomonadota > Alphaproteobacteria > ATCC43930 > CGMCC-115725 > DATARH01. Next base: position 39,690 of record CAVZUA010000058.1, read on the forward strand.
ACAGCGCGCGGCCCATCGGGTGATGAGGCAGCCAGGCATTCGGCGAGACGATGCCCCGTGTAGAGAACCCCCTCGGCGTTCTGCGCCTCCGTCACGCCATCGGTGTAGAGCAGCAGCGTTTCGCCCGGCTCCAACCGGTCGCGGCTTAGCGGGAATGGAAACTCGCCGACCGTACCGAGCGGAGGGCCCCCCTCCGTTGCCAGCCCGCGCGGCCGTCGACCCGCCGCGACTACCAGCGGCGCGTCATGCCCCGCGCTCGAATAGACGAGGTCGCCGGAGGCCAAATCAAGCAGGCCGGCAAACGCCGTCACGAACATCATGTTGGTGCCTCCTTCCGCCATGTTATTGCTGGCATCGCCGATTTTAGCGTTGGCCTCTTCGAGCACATGGTTGGGCACGGCGCCGTGCCGGACCGCCGCATCGCGGATCACTTCCTTGGTCATCGCCATGAACAGGGCAGCCGGAATGCCTTTGCCCGAAACGTCGCCGATCATGAAAAAGAGATGGCTTGGGTCGATCAGCTGAAAGTCGAACAGATCGCCGCCGACGTCGCGCGCCGGCTCGATCCGGGCGTAGAGATCGATGTCGCGGCGGTCGGGAAAGGCCGGGAAGCGCAGCGGCAAAATCCCCATCTGGATCGCGCGAGCGGCCGCGAGCTCCCCTTCAATACGGGCCTCTGCTTGGCGTTGACGCTCCAATTCAGCGGCGATCCGCCGCCTCTCCCGCTGCTCCGCGATAAGGCTGCCCCCGAGCATGATGCCGAACTCGGCAAGTGTTACTTCGGTTGCGTAGAAGCTGTCCAAGAGCCAGCCAGCGAACCGAAACAGACCGATCTCGGTGCCGACGAGCGCGAGCACGAGGCCCGCGGCGCCGGCGCTCGCGATGAACGGCCGCTTGTAGCGCAGTACCCCGATCATCACAAGTCCGGACGCCAGGATCAGGGCGGTCTCGATCCACAGCACTCCAGGGGCGCGATATAAAAGGGTGCCGGCGAGGATCGACTCGATCAGTTCGGCGTGGACATCGGCCCCTTGCATCAAACCAAGAGGCGTCTGCTTCTGATCAATCAGCCCGAGACCGGTGACCGCGAGTATCACGCTTCGCCCTTGCAGCCGGGTTGCGTCGAAATCGGGTTTGAACAGCTCGACGGCCGACACATCACGATCGATCGCCGGCGCGAAGTGCAAATAGGCTTTTCCGCTATTATCGGTCGGGATCGAGAGGGGGCCGAGTTCCAAGCCGGCTATGCCGTCACGGCCGGTCACCACCGCGATGGCCGGTACACGAGCGGCGACGCGAAGCATTTCGAGACCCAGGTTCGGGACGAGATTTCCACCGACCAGCGACACAAGCGGGACGCTACGAACCGTGCCGTCGTCATCGATCTCGACGCCGAGCGAGGCTTCACTGCGGGCTGCCGACACGATCTGGGGCAGGCTGCGGATCATCGATCGGTAGGGGCTGAGAAAGGGATCGGGGGCACCGCCCTTTTGTAAGATCGGAGCCGCCCTGTACGGGCTGGATGGGGCGGGAACATTCGTGCCAGCGGCCTCATCGGTGGGCGCCATGCCAAGAACCGTCGGCACGCCGGCGATCTTCTGGGCGAGTATCTCGTCGCTCGAAGGTAGTTCGGATAAGGCTGCGATCACCGAGGCGGGGAGGTTGGGCACCGACTTGGGAATTTGCGGCGCCGACAGACGATCGGGCTCGGTGAAGAGGATGTCGATCCCCAGCACCAGCGGCTTACATGCGGCAATGCGCTCGACGAGTTTGGCAACCAGAACTCGCGGCCAGGGCCATTGCCCGAATTGCCGGAGGCTTGCCTCGTCGATATCGACGATGACCACTTGCGGCTGGTCCGCCGCGCGCGGCCATATTCGCTGCATCGCGTCGAAACCGCGGTTCCGCTGTTCGCGCAGCAGATACGGGTCTGTCGCATAGGCCAATGCCGCGACCGCCAGCATCAGAAGCGCGACCGCGCGCCCCGGTGTTCGCAACCACGCAAGAACGCCCCGCACGCTCGGGCTCAGATCGTCAATTCCAGCCCGTCGAACGCCGACGTGACCTCGACCTTGTGGCCGTCTCGACTGAGTTCCTCGAGACGGATCGTTTCGGCGAGCACCCGCTCGATCGCGCCGTCGTCGAACGCGGGCTCATGGTGGAAGAGCACTAGGTGCTTGACCCGCGCCAGCTGCGCCAGTTCCATCGCCACCATGTTGCTCGAATGCCCCCAATCCTCCTTCACCGATACCGCGTCCGCGAGCGAATACATCGCGTCGAAGATCAGAATATCGGCGTCGCGGTAAAACTCGACAAAGGGATAGGAGGGGCCGATCGCGTCGGTTTTGTGCTCGCCGTCGGTAGAGTAGACCACCGACTTGCGATCACGAGAAAAACGGTAACCGTAGGAATCGCCGCTGTGGGGCTGCCTTATCGGTAGAACCGAAAGGCCCGCCACCTGGGTCTCGACCCCTGGTTCGAGTTGGATGAACTCGATGTTCGCGCCCAGTGCGCCGAAGTCGACTGGAAAGTATGGGGCCGATTGCTGAAGCCGCAGAGCGTGTTCAAGGATGCGGTGACAACCATGAATGCGGATCGTGTTTCCCGGGATGTAGGCCGGCGGAAAAAACGGAAACCCCATGATGTGATCCCAGTGCAGGTGCGACATGAACACGTTGAAGACGGCCTTGCGGCCGGGTCCGTGCTGGGCCAACAGATGATTTCCGAATTCCCGCACGCCGCTACCGAGATCGCAAAGCACATATTCGTCGCCGCCCGGCACGATCTCCACGCAAGAGGTATTGCCTCCGAACGTGCCGCGCACGGAAAACGGCAGTTCGCGATCGATAAAAGCGTCGATCAACTCCGCCGTGGGCAAGCCGTACACGTGCGCCGCGAGTAGTGCCTCACGGATCTTCGCCCGGACCGCGCCTTGCCCAACTGGGGTCGGCAACGAACCCCGGGTGCCCCAAAAGTGGACGCGGATGGGAGCTGCCCCCTGGGGAGCCGGTTGCAACTCGGCAGCCCATGCCGTCGCCGCCGCCGCCAACGAACCGAAAACGGGAATGACGTGATGAAAGCGCGCGATTGCGAACAGTTCGCGCACGACGTTGCTGAGCGCGACGGCGGCTAAGCGGCGATCCTTTGGCATCCGCCTCGCCGCCGTCATCAACGCCCGAAAACCAGCGCTGGAAATATACTCAACCTGAGCGAAATCGATGATGAGATGACCCCCGCCGTTGGCAGCGGCAGCGAGGAGCGCCGTTTGAAAGGCTTCGCTTGTCTGGGTATCGACGCGTCCGATAGCGTGCAAAACAAGATGGTCGCCTAGGCGTGACTGCCTGACCTCCACGACCGTTTCTCCTCGGAAACCGAGGCCGAAGTATGTTTGAGGCTCGTGTACCGCGCAAGCTGCCTCCCGCCCCCTGCTCCAGCGACGAGCGCGGGTGAAGACATCCACCTCTAGTGCGAAGGTCGCCCATCGGGCAACTGCCGTCGAACGTCCCTCAACAGGGGAGTTGATCCCTTGGCACTTGATACGGCCATTCGCTACTTGCCTACTCGCGCTCGCACGCGGTCGGTCGTCGATCTCCCTCGGCGATGCGTGCGCGCGGGAACGTCAACGCAGGCCCGCAACCATCTGGTTCTTGGTTCTTCCGGCCGAGTCTCAGCCCCCTCTTCGCTCCAGCCCAGAACCGCAGTGAAAAGGTTGAATTATCATCCCTCCCCCGGCAGCAAAATCGCCTGAGCGGCGGGGCGGATCCCCCGGGCCGGGTCCTCCCGACCCCTTGCCCTAGCCCGGATCTCTCACCGGGCGGCTGCTGATGTTGGATTTTTGGGCGTAGCGGGTTTGGTTGTCGGGTTTGGTGGCCGCGAGCTGATATTTTGCGCCCGTCGAGGCGCGGTTGAGCGGTCGCGCGCTGTGCGACGATGCGGGGGTTATGGGGCCCGCGTTTTCTGGTTCGTCAGTCGACGGCGGCGAGCCGTAGGTGGGCCAATCGGAACTCGTTTTGCCACGGGCAGCCCGATGCCATGGCGAGGTGAATACGCCGGACGCTGATCCGCACCAGGGCGCCGATCTTGAACAGCGCCAGACGGATGGTGCCGCAGGTGGCGGCGGCGAATTGGGTGTGGGCCAGGCCGATGCGGCGCAAGGCGCAGATCAGGACATAGGCCATCGAGGCGAACCATAGGCGCAGCTGGTTGGCGCGCATGGTGTGGCTGGAGGTCCTGTCGGCGAAGAGATCGAGTTGGCACTCCTTGATGCGGTTCTCCATCTCGCCCCGAGCGCAATAGACCCTCTCGTAGAGATAGCGCGCCTCGGCCGCTTTCGGCTTGAGGCTGGTGACGATGAAGCGCGGGTTGGGTTCGCCCCTTGTGCATTCCGCCTTGCCGATGACCCGGCGCCGGCGGCTCCAGCTGTCGAGCGTGGTCCACATGAAATCGCGGAAGCGGCGCGCCGGCCGGCCGGTGGTCCGGCTTTCCGCGGCCGCCTCCGCCAGTTCGCCGGCGATCTCGGCCTCTAGGCGCGCATTGCGGGCCAGGCCGAACAGGTAATCGACCCTGTTCGCTTCGCACCACGCCATCAGCGCCTCACGGCAGAAGCCGGAATCCGCCCTCAACAGGATGCGCACGCGCGGCCAGCGTGCCCGCACTTGGGCAACGATCCGCGCCACTTCATCGACCGACCCGGCCGCGCCGTCGATGTCGGAACGGCGCAGCTTGGCCGCCAACAGGTGGCGGCCGCAGAAAATGTAAAGCGGCAGGTAGCAGTAGCAATCGTAATAGCCGTGGAAGAACCTTCCCTCCTGGTACCCATGGACCGGGTCGTCGGTAGCGTCGAGATCGAGAATGATCTGCTTGGGCGCCGTCCGGTGCGCTTCCACGAAGATATCCACCAACAGCCGCTCGATCGCCGCCGGGTCATGGGCGATCTTGTGATAGCGCGTCGGCCGCGGCCGGCTCAGTTCCAGCCGGTTCAGCGTGCTCTTTCCCGCCAGCGGCGCGCAGTCCGAGCGCCGCGCCGTCAGCTTGCCGGCGAGCACCGCCATCACCGGGTCGTGGCGCAGGTGGTCGTGGTCGATCACGTCCTCGTAGCCCAGAGCGATCCCGAACACCCGCTGCCCGACCAGCGTCGCCACTTCATGCTCGATCAGCCCCGGCGCGCGGGCATCGGCAAAGCAGGACGCAAACCGATCCACCAGCCTGATCGCCCGGTCGCTCGCGCCCAACAGCAGCGCGCCGGCATCCGAGGTGATCGCCCCGCCAGCAAAATCGGCCGCCACCCGACGCCCTTCCACCGGTGTAAAAAGCATCGTCGTCGGGCTACACTCTGTCGGCATCGGGGATCTCCTCTGCAACCGGATAAGACTTTGTCGCAGAAGCAATTATCCCTCGTTCAGAGCCCCGATGCACCTAACCCGGTGAGATATCCGGGCTAGCCTTGCTGATGCGTGCCGCCGGCACTCGGCCCGGCCCCCTCCGACCGTTGCTGACGTTCCCGTCCACATGTTGACGCTCACAGCGTGGCAGCGCCTCTGCGCCCGTGACCCGACGCGCGGTGTATGACGCGGTGGAAAGCTTGCCGCAGCTAAGCTTTGAGCGCGTCGAGGATCTACAGGCTTTGCAAAGCCTCAGGTCGCTACTAGCGGATCGGCCCGGTCAGCTTGCCGGCGAAGATGCCCGAGGCAATGTAGCTCGGTCCGCTCGTCGCCTGCAGGGCAAAACTGCCGCCGGTTTCGGCTGCTCCGGGCCCATAGAAAGAACCCGACACGACCCCCTGTCTATTATTGCCCCCATTGACGATACTCCCGCTATAAATTCCTCCCGAGCCGAACACGGTGCCGCTGAAATTGTGACCGTCGAAATTGTTGATCGCGACGGTGCCGGTGTTGCTCCCGAAATTGTAGGTATTATTGAAGCCACCAGCCGCCATGTAGCTCGCGCCGGCATTAACGACGGAACCGATCGCCGCGCCGCTATAAGTGCCGCTGCCAACCGTTGGTAGTGTCACGGTCGGTATGCCGGCCACCCAAGTATTGATGCCGCCGCGATCGAACCTGGTGATGTTGCCCGTTCCGTTGACCTGGTCGAGCTCCCCGGTCCAATAGCCCCATTGCAGAAACTGGCATTGGCAGAAACTGACCCCGGCGGGCAGCAGGCTGTTGGCGGCGGCTGCAACGGCGCTCGAGGTCACCATCGCGAGCCGTGTGCCGGGCTGGCCGGGCGCCTCGAACGGCAGGTTATTACCGTTGATTTGCGACGCGACGGTTGCGCTCTCGGTCGCGGCAAAGGTGTTGTCGTCGACAAAGGCACTGCGATTGCCATCGGCGGTCGCCGTCGGCCCGCCAAAAGCCAAAGTCGCACTGTTGATGCCGCTCGTGCCCGGAGTGAGCAGGTCCCCGCCACCGAATACCGCGAATAAGCGATTATTGACCGCGTTGGTGACGATGGCGTTCGCGCCGGTGAGGGCGTAAGGGCTTGTGGTGTTGGGATACATGATCCCACCAAAAAAGCCTGAAAGAGATTGCGTCGTGCGGCTGCTGCCGATCCCGGAGGGCAAGCTGGTCGAGGTGACAGGCTGGTTGAATGCGTAGTTGGTCGGGGATGAGCCGAATGATGTCGACGCCGCCAACTGCTGGACGGGGTTGCCGCTACTGAACTGGTTCTGATCGAGGACAAACCCATCGAGCGAATTGCCGCCGAACAACGCGTTGCCGTTCGCATCGGGCACTGTGGCCATCCCCGAGTTTAATCTCGTCGGAGCGCCGCCCGTCGAGAAACTCCCACGCATGACCCCGGAGGCGTAGACGCTACCGGCATTCGCCGTGGCGAATACCCCGGTGCTGATCGCCAGCGCAGAGGTTTGCGTTGCTCCCTGGCCGTTGATCGCCAGGCTCGCCTGCATAAAGCGCGGCGAGGTGATGTTGGGGTTGGTGTTGGCGTTGAACGCTCCGAACTGTTCGTTGGCCGGAGCGACGACGTACAGCGGCGACACGACCGCGTTCGGCTGCGTCCCACCCGCGAAGCTTGGCAAGAACGGTATCGTCTGGGACTGCGGGCCGTTGGCCAGCGCGAAGTCCGGCTGAACGTTGAACGCCAGAATGCGAGGCGCCGAGGTCGGCGCGTAAAAGCTCTGCGACACGGGCGTGCCGCCCATCACGAAAACCAGCTGTCCGCTGTTTTGCCCAGTCAGGTTGCCGTAGAAGAAATTGCCATCAGCGGACATGGCCACCGGCCCGTTCGATGGGCCATTGGCGGCCGACGCCGTCCCGGTGGCGGCGGTTGTCGTGCCGGCGGTCAGCGGCGACAGCGTAAGAACCGAGCCAATGTTCGGGGCACTACCGGTCGCCGTACCATTTTGCAGATTAGATCCAGGCGGATAGGTGATCGTTCCGGTGTAGGGAATACGTCCCGTGGCCGACTGATCGGTGAAGCCGAGCGCCGAGCCCGCCGGCGCGACCTTGATCAACCCTGCGATCTGTACCGCCACCGGTTGTGGGCCAGGGGTCGGAGTTGGTGCCGGCGGTGTGGGGGGAGTTGGGGGTGTGGGGGGAGTTGGGGGTGTGGGGGGTGGCGGATTAGCGACAAACGGCTGGCTTTGGCTAGACGTCGTCTGGATCTGATTTTGCGGCACCTGCGGCGGGGCGACGGTCGGTACCGGCGGCGCGGTGGTGAACGCCGCGCTGGCGGCGGTCGCTTGCTGGACGCTCGTCACAAGATTGTTTGAGATCGTATTGGGCACCGGACTGTTGGCGACGGTGGCGTCGGTCGGGACCGTGCGGGCCCCGCCGCTACCGCCAGCGCGGCCGTCAAGCTGGGCGAAGATCGCCGCTACTGCTCCGGGTGGTGCTGGGTGGGGTGCGCCGGGGCAGCCGCCGCTGATATCGACCGCAAAACCGGGCCGGTATAAATCCTGCGTGCAGCCGCTCTGCCCACTGACACTGACCGCCTTGCCATAGATAAAGATGATCTCCGTCTTGCCGCCTTTCTGGACGTCGGCGACAAAGACGCCGCCGCGCACGCCGAGCGTCACCGTAGCCAGGTGCACGATGACCGCGTCGTCCAGTTTGCTGAGTTTGCCGCCGACAAAGCGCACCGCGCCGCGCGACACGTTCATCACTAGCTTACCACTGTTGGCATGCGTGTCGTAGACAAAGTCGTCTATCGACAGATCAGCATTGGGCCCAATGCTCATCGACGAGCCGTCGAGGAACAGGATCTGCGCCTGCCCCTTGGCGTCGGTGGTAACGTGCTCGTTGTGGACGACCTCCTGGCCAATCACGAGCTTACGCGTCGTCCCGCTTGGCGGAGTACCGGCGGCATCGAGATTGACGGCGGCGTTGACGCCGACCTTCTGCTGCGCTGCAGCCGGCTGCACGCAAGGCGCGGCGGCTAACGCCAGGAGGGCCGACGCGACGTAAAGCAGCGACAGAGCGTTGATACGCATCGGCAACTCCTAAAACCTAATCTGCGAACCAAGTACGACCGAATTACTGGTATAGCCGTAAAGCGGTAGGTTTGAAGAGACGATGTCGCGCGAGACTTGCACCATAAGCTCGATGTTGTCGGTGACCTGCAGGCCCTGGGTCAGGCCAAAGTGCCAGCGCCGGTCGGTGCGGGTGCTCGGCGAGAAGAACAGCGTCGGGCTGGTGTTGCAGCACGGGTCCGGGGCGTCATAGAACGACCACAGCCGGCTGCCGTAGATCGTCGTCTCCATCGGCAGATGGGCGAGCGGGTCGGGAGCCTCGTAGCGAATATGGTAGGCGGCCGCCACCGCGTAGCTCTGATTGGCGTAATAATCGACGCGAGTACTCTGGTTGACGTAATCGAACTCGGCCGATAGAGCCGAATTCGCCGTGATCGGCTTGCTCGCCGACAGAGAAAACACCTTGTCGTTGCCGTCGAGCGCGGTAGACGCTGGTCGATCCGGAGCGTTGCTGAACTTCTTCTGCCGAAACTCGAAGAAGCTTTTTAGCGCGATGTCGTCGAAAACAACGCCGGTGGCCTCGATACCCGTGCCGTAGGTAAAGAAATACTGGTTCTCGCCGAGCCCCACCTCGTTGAGGATCACGTACGGCTTGAGGGTGGCTCCCTGGACGAACCCATTGGTGAATTGCGGAAAGCGAAAGCGCGGTCCCGCCGTCACTTCGCCAAAAGCGAGGTCGAGGCGGCTGACCTGCATGTAGTGGTTCATCAGCCCGTTGCCGGTGACCTCGATCGTGTCGTGATCCTGGGTCCCGAGATCGTAGGTGTACAGCAGCGAGCCGGCGCCGAAGATGTTCCAATCCGCCATCTTGACGAACTGGTTGCTGAGCAGCACCGGACCGATCGGCGAGGCGATGGTCGAAGTCGCCGGCGCGACGTTGGCGTCGGACTGGTACTGGGCGCCAAAGAAGAGCGTGCCCGTCAGGCGCGTCGGCGACAGCTGCTGGTCGATCAGCGTCAGGTACTGATTGACGCGCTGCTGCACCTCGGGTGGTGGATTGGCTGCCAACGCCTTGTCGAAATAGCTGCGGGCAACGTCGGATGAGCCCATCCGGAAATAGAGCGCGCCAAGCTCGAGATCGACGCGCGGCAAATTCGGGTTGAACAGCAGCATCCGTTCGAGCGCAGAAAGCGCCGCTTCATTGTCGCCTAGCTGCGCTGCGACATTGGCGTAGTCAAATGTCGCGTCAAGGTCGGCGGGATTGGCGAGCATCCTTTGAAACAGCTGGTCTTTTTGCGCTTCAAGCGCGGCCTGGTCGGCCCCATCGGCCCGTGCCATCCCGGCCGCTGGGATTAAAAGCAGCAAGGCAAAAAAACAGTGAAACAAGGCGCGGCAAAACCGAAGCGACATTGCTATCCCCACAGTTGCAACTTCGGCTAACACGACATGATAGAATAGTATCGCACCGTCTTCAACCTGATTGCAGTCTTGCGTGTTATCGTCAGCACAACAGCGGGTTCGATAAACCGCGCCGGTGCCTTGACAAGGCCGACCACCGCCAGAGTCAGCACGATCGCATGCGCCAGCGTAAAGGCGGTCAGTGTCTTGATCGTTTCGAACAGGACCCGGCCGAGTCCGTCGATCGGCACCCACCCGGCGCCGCCGGGTCGGCGCAACGCCGCGGTGACCAGCAGCACGGCGATGAACAGCAGGTGGTCATAACCGAGCAGAATGTGGTCGAAGCCGAAGCGCAGGAACTGCGCGATCTGATCGCTCAATCGGAGCGGACCGGCCTCGATCGGAATCTCGGCGTGTTCCGGCGTCAGCACCTCGCCGCGAACCTGGTCGCCCGCCGCGATGGTCAGCAAGCCCCGATGGCTCGGGTCGATGTCAAACAGCAAGCGGTACCGAAGCGTTAGCTGACCGCCACCCGGACACTCCATGGAAAACGGCAGCACCGCATACGCCGAGCCAGCGTGATGGTCGACCATGACGCTTGTTGGGATCAGCCGGCAGGATCCAACCCTATCAACCACCGTCAGGTGGCCGAAGGCATAGGCTTTGACCTCTCGCGTTTTCGCGCGCAGCTCGCCCCAGGTGATGTTCCCATCCTGATCTGCATCAAGCCCGACCACGACATCGAGATCGCGCAGCGCTATGTCCCATTGTCCGGTGACAGCGCCGGTCTTGCCGATATCGATCCGCAGGTAGCTGTCGGATGCGAGGTGGGCGTGAGCCTCGGTTCCAGCTCCCAAGAGCACCAATAACAGGATCAAATATCGCGGCATCAACCCCGCCCGGCGTGGCCGCTTACCGAGAATGCCAGCATCATCAGGCCGATGGCGGCGATCCAACTCGCTCCGGCGCGCCGTGCGACGCCACCCCAGTCGCTTTCGAGGCGACGGGCGGCGAGCAGCGCGTAACTCAGGACCGAAGCGGCGGCAACGGAACCGCCCAGCGAAAACAGCGCGACGGACAAGTCCGACACGGCGTCGGCGCTCGCGCCGCCGCAGGCCAGTCCGACCGCCAGCGCCAGAGAGATCAGCGGCACCGCACCCACCCGCAAGCGTGTAGCGCCCGCCAGGCCGACCACCATCATCAGCGCCGCCCCTGCGGGCGCCAAATTCAACCGCGTGCCGGCGAAGATTCCGGCGCCGATCCAGGCTCCAGCCAAAACAGCGAGAAAGGACGCGCCGACGACGCGTGCGCCCAGTCGCGCGTCGTGGCCGACGACGCGTGCGCCCAGTCGCGCGTCGTGAAAGCTTGTCCAGATCGCCAAACCCAGCAACAGCGCGAGCTGGTCGGGCGACGTCAGCAGGTGCGCCACCCCGGACCAGAAACCACCGACACCAAGCAACGCGGTGTGCGCGTTCGCAGAAGCGGGGATCAGATAGACGGCGAGGCTCGTGACAATGCTTTTATCCGCGGGGCGCGGAGCGCCCACTCAAGCCGACGCATACCCGTAGACGAAATAGCAGCCGGCGACAGCGACCACGCAGCCGCACACGCGAATGACGATGACGCCGCGACTGCCAGCGCGCGAGCACCCCGATCGAAATGCCGGTCAGGTGAAGCGACCCGGTCGCGACAACAAAACCGATCGTAAAGGCAAGCGCATCGGCAGTGCGCGGCAATTCAACGCCATGCGCATGCCCATGCGCGATGGCGAAAACCCCGACAATCGTCAACGCCGCCTAGATCGGCAGCCGCCGTGCCGATGCCACGAGCGTGCCAGCACGACGACGGACAGGGCGATCAACAGCTCCCCTCCGGGTAGCGGTACCCCAACCACCCCGAGCGCCCCGCCACAGGCCATGATGAGCGGGAACGCGATCGGCAGGAGCCAGATCGCCGGCGCCCCGAGCTCGGCGCCCCAGATCCCGACGCTGACCATCGCGAGGAGATGATCGAAGCCGGTTAACGGGTGCCAGAAACCATCGGAAAGGCCGCTGCCCATGTCGGCGTAACATGCGCGTGTGCAGGAATTGTCAGGAGCCCGGTCGCCAGCAGGGCTGTCGTGACCCCCATCAGTGTGGTCGATGCACGGCGCAAGTTGGCTTTCCAAGCTCAAGCAATCGGGGCATTCTTTTTGCGCGGCGATTGACAAACACGACCGCCAACAAAACCACATAAAAGTGCAGCGCTAAAGATATAGAGTGCGGTCCCCGCTTACGATACGCTTCCCAGAACCATACTCCGGAGAGGCATGTGATGTTTACGCGTTTCGTATTTGCAGCACTCGCCGCCATTGCCCTTTCTGGTTATGGGCCGTCGGCCTCGGCCGCCGACCATCGTGACGCTCCGACAGTCGACGACTACAGCGCGATCGATATCAACGACGTGTTCATGTTTCGCGATCCGCCTTGCATGACGCCGATCTGTGCGAGCCCGAACCTCGTTGTCGCTTTGAGCACCCAGGCGGTCGCCGACCCGCTGTTCGGGTCATCCTATCACTTCCAGGAAAATGCGCTGTACCAGTTGAATTTCACAACCCGGTCGGATGCGCGGTCTACCGCCCACATCGATTTCGTGTTCGGGCCCTTCGGCAACGGTCCCGCTTGCCCAACCGGGCCGGCATGTCAGACGTTCAAAGCTTTTTTCCCCAACGATGTCGTCGTGGACGGGCTCACCACCCAAGGAACCTCGGGCGCCACGCACAGTCCTCCGGTGATTACCACCGCTGGTAACATCAAGGTATTTGCCGGGCCTCGCGAGGACCCGTTCTTCTTCGACCTGGTCGGGTTTAACCGCACGATCGGCTCCAACCCCACTCAGGTCTTGTTCACCGGCGTCGACGCTTTCAAAGGGAAGAACATCAACGCGATCGTCGTCGAGCTCCCGGTCAACATGGTCTTTCCACAGGACAAGTGTATCGGAAAGACGACCCCCGTGTTCGCAACACCATGCGGTCTCTGGGCCGTCACTTATCTCGGCAATGTCGATGCCGATGACAACGATCGCGACCACGACCACAACAGGTCTGACGCGCATCGGGAGCATGATCTGCGCCAGATCGATCGCATGGGCAATCCGGCGGTCAACACCGCACTGATCCCGGCGCCTCTAAAGGACGCATTTAACTTCGGCGTGCCGCAAAACGACGCCAGGGATTTCGCCGGAGCGATTCTCGGCCAGATACTGGCACTGGACAAGAAGTTCGGGACCTGCCCGCCAACGGCGACGAGCGCCGCGTCTTGCAATCCCAATGTCCCGTTGCTGGCTTCCGTCGCGGTGCCGGATATTCTGAGATTTGCTTCCAACCTGCCCGACGGCTATCCCAACGGGCGGCAGCTGGCGGACCGCACGACCGACATTTTGATCAGCCTCATACTTCAGCTTCCAGGCTTTACGGACGGTACCAGTGCTAAGACCTATTGTTCGGTATTCCCGTTCGTCGGGCCGCCACTGCAACTGAGCAGCGGCTCGCCATTCCAGATCAACCCGCAGAGCTGTCCGTAACGGTCAATTGAGGGCGTCGTACTGACAGCCCCCCGGCGAAGGCGCCGGGAATGAAATGGTGCACCACGGCTTGTGTTTTTGCCGCTGTGGGGCTTCTCGCATGGGGCGCGGCCCTGGCCGCGCCATCCATCCCCGCCGACGACAATCTCGTTCTTGAAACAGGGCTGCCGACCATCGACCCGCGCATGCGCGAAATGCATGTGCTCGCGGGCCGGATGCGCGAACACCCCGACGATCTGGCGACGGCGATGTTGTTGGCAAGCCGGCAACTGGCGATGGGGGTGGCCGAGGCCGACCCGCGCTTCATTGGCTACGCGCGCGGAACATTGACGCGCTGGTGGCAGGACGACGCCGCCACCCCGCCGCTTAGAATTCTGCGCGCGCGGATCTTGCAGGCGCAGCATGAGTTTGCGCCGGCCGCGGCCGATTTGCGCGCCGCGTTGCGCGAAACGCCCGACGCCGCGCAGGCGTTTTTGGTGCTGGCGAGCATCGACGAAGTGACCGGAGATCTCGCGGAAGCCAAGGATGCGTGTGCGCGCTTCGCTGACCTGCGGCGCGGTTTGGCCGCCGTGGCTTGCGCCGCGAGCATCGGTTCGTTGAGCGGCGCCGCCGGGGCCAGCAAAACCGCGCTCACCGACGCGATCGACCAATACCCGACGGCCGATTGGAACGAACGTCTTTGGGCCTATACAATTCTTGGCGAGATCGCGGTCCGCCAAGACGATGCTGCGGCCGAACGATATTTCCAGCAGGCGCTGGCGCTCAATCGGCGCGATGTCTACGCGCTGACGGTCTACGCCGACTACCTGCTCGATCAAGGGCGTGCGGCGGAGGTTCTTCGGCTATTGCAAGGCTTCGAGCGAGTCGATGCGCTGTATCTGCGCCTTGCTCTGGCGGCGCAGGCAACCGGGGACTCCCGTTTTCCCGCTTATCGCGGCGACGTCGCGGCCCGATACGAGGCGGCGCGGCGGCAGGGGGACACTGTGCACCTGCGCGACGCTTCGCGTTATGCGCTCGAGATCGAGCACGACGGCATAAAGGCTCTCGATTTCGCTCGGCAGAACTGGTCGCCACGATCCGGCAGCAGCCAAACCCGTTATCGATTGGGTCGCGGCCACAGGGCTCGAGGACCGCGCAATCGAACGGCTGGTGCAACGCCTCGCATCCGCCGGCTAAGCATGAACAAAGCCTTCCGCCGCTTCGTTTCCTCCGACGGAAGTTCGGCGACGGGGGGCCATAGCGGCTTCCCGCGAGGGAGATGGGGCCGGTTGGGATGTGATTATACTTCGGTTTGTCTCCAACGTCCGCAAACGGGCCTTTGAATGGGAACGTGCTGGAGCCCCGCAAGCGCGCGGACGGCGGGGGCGGACCTGGGAAGGCCGGCGGCATTGCGTGCGTGTGGCGCGCCCTGGCGCGGTCCCTGAGGGGTGGTCAGCGCGCTCGGCAGCGCGCTCGCAGTTCTGGCGGCGCACTTCGCCGGCAAGCGGCTGGTCGCACTATATTCAGTCGAGAATTAGCTTAGCGCTCGTGCTAGTCGGGACTTTTTCGCAATAAGCCTGCGATACAGCAGCTCGCCGGGGATCGTGGTCCGCACGCGGTGCTGCGAAGCCGGTTCGCGGGGCGCCTCGGCCGGTTTCTCTTTCTCTGGTGACTTCTCGGTCCGGATGCGGCGCAGCTCGGCCGCGATGCCGGCGTAATCATCAACGATGGCCATCAAGTGCCTCCGCGTGACGGGACATCATTTTCGCCGCTCGCACCTCTTCGCAAGCTGCAAGCATGCCCAAATGTTCCCGGCGGCGCGATGAACGGCACGGGCTTGGGCGCGGGCGTTCGAGACTTGATGCGCCGGCCGCGACAGCGGCAAGCGATCGGTCGTGATCGTTTGCGCAGCAGCGCGGCGAGGCCGCCTTGTCGTCGGAGGTAAGGTCGCTCATTGAATCGCGAGCAGTCTTTCACGCGAGCTTACGCTGAGGACACTTGCGGAGGCTCATTTAGCGAGAAAGATCCGGCGTGCCGTATGAGAGATCCAAAACCGACGAGTGCTCAAAAGATCCATTCCCAGCAGCATATCCACCCCTCTGAAGCGGACATTCGATACGACGATGCCGGGGTCTGAAATAAGCAGATCGCCGATCCTCAATTGCGAGAATTGATGAATGTGGGAGCCGATTTGCTCGGCAGCGGCGCCCCGGACAGTAACCGCTCGATCCCTTGCCAGCACGCTGTCCGTTACCCCGAGTTCCGCCGCAGTTTTGGCCGTGAGCGTGGTGACTTGCGTGCCCGTATCGATCGCTGCGGTGATTTTGCGGCCGTCGAGTTGCACCGGGAATTGCAGGAGCGCGCCGGGCAAGCCGATCACTTCGAGCGTCTCGTAAGATCTAGGCCAATTCGGTGGGGTATCGCAGGCCCCCTGCTGATACAGCACTGCTCGGCCTTGCGGCATATCGAAATCAATATCGAATTGACCCAGGTTGTCTCTGCCGAAAAGGCCATCGGCAGGTAAGGCGGTGATCGGCGGAATTACCCTGACCCGCAACGGCGGGGGTACCGCGACGCCATTGATCGCAAAACATCGGAGTTCGACTTCGCGAGTTGGCGCCGAATTAGCGACACCACGCATTTGCCGTGAAAATTCGACGTTGGGCGTTTCGGCCCCGATGCGTTCGGCGGCCGCTCCGGTTAACACGGTCTGCTCGGCACCGGTATCAAGAACCAAGGTTACCGGCTTACCGTTCGCGGACCCTGTTACCAAGGGCACTCGGTCAAGGATTTTGACAACGATGCTGCCTAGACCCAATGTCCGCTGAGTGATCGGCGGCCCGTCCTCGGCATGCACACTGTCGAGGGTTGTGGCGGATGACCGGCACAGAGCCTCAAGCATGGGGGACGGGCCTGATGGACGATATCACTTTTGTCGGATTGGACGTGCACAAGGCGACGGTATGTATTGCGGTAGCAGAGGGCAGGCGCGGCGGCGAAGTACGACAGCTCGGGGTTTTCGAGAACCGTCCCGAGATCCTGAGTAAGGTGGTGTCGCGGCTCAGTAAAGGCGGTCGGCGGCTCAGCTTGTGCTACGAAGCTGGCCCTTGCGGCTACGGACTTCACCGGCTGCTGACCGGTTACGGGCATGAGTGCGTTGTGGTAGCGCCGTCGCTGATCCCGATGAAGGCGGGCGACCGGGTCAAGACGGATCGCCGCGATGCGCTGATGCTGGCGAAGCTGCATCGGGCCGGCGAGCTGACGGCAATCTGGATACCCGATGCCGCTCACGAGGCGATGCGCGATTTGGTGCGGGCACGGGCGACCGCGGTTCGGGTGTTGGTCAAAGCGCGACAACACCTGCAAGGCTTCCTGCTGCGCCATGAGCGGATTTACCGCGGGGCTCGCGCCTGGACCTTGGCCTATCGACGCTGGCTGTCGACGGTGCAGTTCGAGCATCCGGCTCAGCAGATCGTGCTGCAGGACTACATTCATGCTGTCCAGGAAGCTGAGACCCGACGCGACCGGCTGACGCAGCAGATCGAGGAGCTGCTGCCGAACTGGTCGATGGCGCCCGTCGTCGCGGCTCTCCAGTCGATGCGCGGGGTCGCCCTCGTCGTGGCGGTCACCGTCGTGGCGGAAGTCGGTGACTTTCGCCGCTTCGCTAATCCCCGGCAGCTGATGGCCTATCTCGGCCTGGTGCCGAGCGAGCACTCGTCCGGGCGCTCGGTTCGACGTGGTGGCATCACCAAGGCCGGCAACGCCTTGGCGCGGCGCGTGCTCATCGAAGGGGCCTGGACTTACCGCATGTCGGCGCGGGTGAGCCGTAAGCTTCACGACCGCCTCGAGGGGCTGCCCGCGGCGGTGCGCGACATCGCCTGGAAAGCGCAGCTCCGCTTGTGCGCGCGATATCGGCGCCTGGCTGCGACCGGCAGGCCGAAAGTTGTGGTTACGACCGCGATCGCCCGCGAGATGGTTGGCTTCATCTGGGCGATTGCCCGCCTCGCGCAGCCGGCTCTGGTCTGATCAGGTGCCGCCCTCCATCGCAGCCGGAACCAGGTGAGGAGCTGCTGGACATAATGTAACCGATGCGCAGGGCGGGGGGCAGGGCCGCGGTGGGGAACCCTCCCGCGCTGTTATGAGCCGGTCCCCGGATCGACGCTCGTCCCTAGAGTGAGGCAGCCCCAAGACGAAACCACGGTCATGCGGTACCCAACCCGCGCATGAGAGCTTGTTCAACCGGCGTCTTCGGGTCCTGTCTCCTGCCCTGCGCATCCTACGGCCTGCCCCATCCGCCGCCGCGGAACAGAAAAGCGCGCCCGACCTCTTGAAAGCGAACATGAGATCCTCCGCGGTGCCGCCGCACTGACGGTGTCCGCAACGCCGTCGCCGGCTCGTGACGGTCGCGACCGAGCCGCCCGCATGACGGAACGATAGGCTGAGCGTCTGCGCTCGGCGAACTGCTGGCGTCGGGGGCTGCCAAGCCCGGAGATCCGGCGCAGCTCGGCCGCGATGCCGGCATAGTCGTCAAACGATAGCCATCGCCCGATCTCAGCGGTAGAAATGCGCTAGAAAGCAATGCGCACCCTCCAATAACTCACTGATATTATTGGCGTCCCCAAGGGGATTCGAACCCCTGTTACCGCCGTGAAAGGGCATATATCTAGGATCAATGACTGTTCGCCAGTGTCCGCCATCGTCTATTATCTAATTTGGAGACTTAACCTATATCTTCCTTTGAGGGACCGTTATCGTACATAATCGTTCGCGCCCGTCTCCGGGACACTACCGGGACACTCAGCGAGCGGACATTTACTCGATGGCGCGCAGCACAAGGTTTGCAAAGCTGGAGACCCGGGCGGTTCGTCTCAGGCTGCCCGTGGCGAAGAAACCCGTCTTTGTCAAAGTCGGGCCGGGCGTTGGGCTTGGCTATCGGCGTAATCAGACGGCGGGAACCTGGGTAGTGCGGGTCGCCGATGGCAAGGGCGGCAATTGGACGAAAGCCATCGGAAACGCCGACGATTTCGACGAGGCGAACGGCGGCTCTCCTCAACTTTTGGCAGGCGCAGGAAAAGGCACGTGCCATCGGCCGCACGGAGCGCGACGGCGATGCGGGCGCAGAAGCCGACGACCGTGGGTCAGGCGCTCGACGGCTACGAAGCCGATTTGAAGACCCGGGGCGGCGACACCGGTAACGTGTCGCGCGTGCGCCCTCGCCTCCCCGCTGGGCTACGTGACAAGATGGTCGCGCTGTTAACCTCGCACGATCTCCGCAAATGGCGCGACAGCTTGGCGAAAACGCTGGCTGCGGCGACTGTCAATCGCACCTGTGCTGCTTTCAAGGCTGCGCTCAATCTCGTCGCCGATCACGAAGAGCGGATCGTAAGTCGGCGTCCATGGGAAACCGGGCTCGCGACAATCCCGGACGCCGAGCAATCCCGTAACGTCATCTTACTGGAACCCACGGTGCGCCAGATCATCGCCGCGGCGCCGCGCATAGCGCTCAGTTTGGCCTGCTGGTGGAGGTCGCGGCCATCACCGGCGCTCGCGTAAGCCAGTTGCCGCAATCGAGTACAGGACCTCCAGGCCGATCGTGCCGATCCACGATTGATGATGCCGACTTCAAACAAGGGTAAGGGCGTGAAAAAAGTCATGCGCCAGCCCGTGCCGATCCCGGCCGGGGCTTACCGCGCTAGGCTCAAGGGTTGACGGCCGTACGCCTGGCTGGTGCGCCGCTACTGGTGAAACCGAGCGGCGAGCCTTGGAAAAAGTCTGATCACTCGCGGTTGTTCCGGCACACAGCCAAGGGGGCCCAGCAAAACCCGGCCGAGGTCACGATTTACGCCTTGCGGCAGGCAGCAATATCGTGCGGCAAATCCTCGCCGGCGTGCCTATCCGGGTGATCGCGGTTAATCACGACACCAGTATTGGCATGCTGGAGCATCCTACAGCCGATACATCGGAGACCATTCCGACGCGTTGGCTAGGGACAGCGCTGCTCGATACAGGTGTGGCCGTAGACGGCAATGTCGTTCCGCTCCGGGTGTGAAGGACCGGTACCGTCAGGCCACTCGCAACGGCCTGAGTAACGCTGTGCCAGACGGAGCAAGGGGTAGATGTCGGCGGGCCGCAGCAATCGTATTGGCCTTGACATAGCGGCGAGCGTGCTTTTATGGATGCGCTGGGATTCGTGCCCCATAGGAGCCGCCCCCGCCAAATACAAGACCAGGAAGCTGGCCCGGCGGAAGTGCTCAGTAAAGGCTGCCTGAGTTCCATGTCTGACACCCTCTTGCGGGGGCAGCCATGGGCGCGCGCAGCTCTAAGCGGAAGCCAACAAAGCCAAAGCAAAGGCCGATTACGGTCACGATCCCGACTGCCCGCGAAATCTCGGGGACTCTGGTAATTCCACAATTTGGAAACTAATCAGCGAGGGGCGGCTCGACACGGTGAGCGTCGGGCGTCGCCGCCTGGTTCTTTATCATTCCCTCGAAAAGCTGCTGTCGCCAAAGGCGAATGGAGCGGTCCGATGACCGCCAGCGCTGGCCCAACGCCGAGGCGAGCAGACCTTACCCATGTCGAGCCTCCTATACTGTCGAACGGCGGAGAGGCGCTGCCAGGCCTGCCGACAGCAATGCCGCCGGGCGCGCTGACAGTTTTGCCAACCGAACCGGTGGAAGCAGGTAAAGGCGGCGAAGGCGGTGATTTCAGATAACGAATGCTGAATTCATCGCTGCGGTTTTTCCGCACCTACCCGAAGGCGCTTTTGCGGCGGTATGCTCGAAGCGCGGCAACCCCGATCTGGGGGGATGGCCTTGCCGCCGCGCCGATCAAGTTGCCGCCAGTCTTGCTGCCGAGAATAACAATTATCTCGGCGGTGCGAGCTTCTATCCTGGTGATGACGGTTCGTTCAAGGCGCGCAAAGCCCAGTTTGCTGCCTGCCACTTCTTGATGCTCGACGACCTGGGCACTAAGGTTCCGCTGGATCGTGTGGACGGCTTCGAGTTGTCCTGGCTGATCGAGACGAGCCCCGGAAACTATCAAGGCGGGATCATCCTCGCTGAGCCGCTCACCGACGGCGCAGCGGCGGTGCGCTTGCTCAATGCGGTCATCGACTCGGGGCTGTGCGATGCGGGAGCGACAGGGCCATTGAGCCGCTGGGCAAGGCTGCCGGTGGCGATCAACGGCAAACCAAAATATGCCGACCAAGCCGGCACGCCGTTTCAGTGTCGCCTGATCGAATGGCGACCTGACAACCGCTACACGCCGCACGAGATCGTGGATCGGCTGCAATTGGAACTCGCGCCAGCCGGGAGGCCGAAGAAAACGGCGAAACCCTCCGCGCCGTCTGACAACGCCCTCGTACGGCATTGGCAATGACGGCGACGACGTTCTGATTCCCAAGGCGGCGGAAAACCCGGTCGTCGCGGCGCTCAAAGCGAGGGGGCTTTACAAAACCCCGCTGGGTTCCGGCAGGCACGACATAACCTGTCCATGGGTGCAGGAGCATACTGACGCACTGGACACTGGCGCCGCCTATTTTGAGCCCGACGAGTTCTATCCCTGTGGGTGGCTTTTGCTGCCAACACTCCCACCGCGACAAGTACCACATCCGGGCGTTGCTCGAATTCCTCGGTGTGCGCAAAGCCGAAGCACGGCACAAGCCGCTAATCCGCGTGGTGGCCGGTGACCTGCACCGCGTGGTCGACGCGGCAGAAAAGGAGCTGGCGGCCCGTGGGCGGCATTATCAGGCAGGCCGTTTGATCGTGTCTGTCTCAACCGATCCGACCAGCGGTGATCCCTCAATTGTGCCGACCAGCGCACCGGCGCTGACGCGAGAGCTTTCAGTCGCGGCCACATGGGAGAAGTACGACGGGCGAGCGGGAGAATGGGTGCGCTGTGATCCGCCGCCGCGGCACATAGCCATTCTTTACGATGCGCAGAGCTTTCGCTACCTGCCCCCGCTGGCCGGTGTGACGCGGCAACCGTACTTTCGGGAGTCGGACGGAGAACTCATCACTCAGGCCGGTTATGACAAGACGGAACAGCGTTTCGGCGTGTTCGATGCGCGGCAGTTCGTAATCCCGGACCCGACCCCCGCCGCGGCACGGGCGGCATTGACTTTGCTGGAAGGGTTGCTCTCCGAGTTTCATTTCGTGGCCGCCACCGATAAGGCGGCTGCGCTTGCGGCGATCTTCACCGCCGTGGTGCGCCCGACGCTGCCACATGCGCCGGCATTTCACGTCCGCGCGCCGGTATTCGGAAGCGGCAAGACCTATCTTTGCGAACTGATCGGTGCCTTCGCCGGGCCCGGCGGGAATGCCAAGGTGAGCTATCCGATGACCTCGGAGGAGGCCACCAAGGTCATTCTGTCCCTGCTGTTGACCGGCCCCGCATGTGTCGAGTTCGACGACATGGACACCGACTGGATCCCGCACGGCATCATTAAAAGGATGCTCACGGCGGAGACGATAACAGACCGGATTCTGGGCGTGAGCAAGGTGGCGACAGTTAGCACGCGCACCCTGTTTCTGGGGTCAGGGAATAACGTCGGCCCGATACGCGATCTGCTGCGCCGTGTGCTGACGATCCATATCGATCCGCGCTGTACGACCCCGGCGACGATCACGTACAAAGGCTCCCCGGTTGAAGAGGTACGCCAGCGCCGCGGCGTTTATGTGGCGGCGGTGCTGACGATTATACAGGCATGGCGCAGGGCCGGTTCGCCTCGCGCTGAGGTAGACAGCATCGCCACCTACAGTGGCGCATGGTCGGACTATTGCCGGTATCCGCTGATGTGGCTCGGGCATCCCGACCCAGCCACGGCGCTGCTGGAACAGGTTCGCCACGATCCAGATGGCGATGCGCTCGGTGGGTTGATGACCGAGTGGCATGCCGTATTCGGTTCGACCCCGACGACCGTGCGCAAGGCGGTTGAGACGGCGTTTACACCAGCCCAATCTGCTCGACGCGATCCGCGAATTTCCGGTGGAGGAACGCGGCGAGATCAATCGATCGAAGGTGGGCTGGCTGCTGAAGAAGAACGCCAATCGGATCGTCGGGGGCTTCGAGTTTCGGCGAGCGGAGGCGGACGGGCGCACCGCATGGCGCGTGGTGGCGGTCAAATCACCGCCTTTAACGCCTTCGCCGCCTTACCCCAGGTCGGTTGCAAAAACTGTCACGCCGGCGGAGGAACCATTGGTCGAGGTGGAAATATGAGCCCCACCGAGGTCATCGAACGGGCCGCTGAGGGTGGCGTGCTGATCGCGCTCTCGCCCTCGGGCAGGATCTCCGCGAAGGGCGTTCAGTCGGCAATTGACCGCTGGCTTCCCGCAATTCGGCAAAACAAGGCTGCGATCATCAGGCTGCTGCGACCGGGCGGCGATGGTCGGTCGGCCAAGATGGCAGGCCTTTTTCGACGAGCGGGCCGGGATCGCCGAGGTCGATGGCGGTTTGTCTCGTGACCGGCCGAGGGCCGCGCACTCGAATGTTGTTTGGCCGAGTGGCTCATTCGCAATCCGGCTTATTCGTCGCCGGATGGCTGTTTCGGCTGTGGTGGCGGCGAGCACCCATATCGTCCCTTGCTGCCTTTGGAATCGGGGGCACGGGCCAAGTTTGGCTGCATTCCCAGTGCCGGGCCGTCTGGTATGGCGGGCGGAGGACCGAGGCTATGCCGCATTAGCGGCGATGGGGATTGCTGCGCCCGCCAACTTCCCAGAAGATTTCGGGAGTTAGGGATTGGGAGATCCCGCCATGACGACGGTTTCGATCCGCCAGCCAATCACTTCATCAACAGAAGATGGCACGAGCTGGCATGACTTTTTACCTATCCACCCTGCTGCTGAAATCTTTCCGCTGTGTCAGCCGAAGCGCTGGAGGAACTCGCCGCTGACATCAAAGCGCACGACATGACGAACCCTGTCGTCGTCATGAAGGAAGCAAACGGGTCGCTGTCGCTCCTCGACGGGCGCAATCGGCTCGATACAGCGGAGCAAGGCGGGGTCCAGGTGATCGACGACGCAGGCCGTCTCCTGGTGCCCTTTGAGCTGTTCGATCCTGAGGAACGGGGGATCGACCCGTTCGCCTTTGTCATCTCGGCAACCTTTGCCGCCGGCACCTCAGCCAGAGCCAGCGCGCAATGGTTGCCGCCAAGCTCCTGACGCTGCGCCGCGGCGACAACCAGCATACCGCAATTGCGGGAACCTCGCAGAGGCGAAGGCCGTCCTGTTCAACGTCAGTTCCGACAGCATCGCGCGCGCCAGCGTTGTCCGCGAGCACGGCCTGCCCGAGCTGATCGAGGCGACCGAGCAAGGGCAGATCGCCGTCTCGGTTGCCGCCAAGATCGCGCAGCTTCCGCCGATCGGCAGCGTGAGGCGACGGCGACCCGGACCGCGCAAGGCACATGATCGAGCGCGCCGCTCGCGAGCGCGCGAAGTGGCGCTGGCGGCAAAGACCGCCGAGGTGTCTCAACTGCTCGGTCGTCAGCTCTACGGCGTCATCCTCGCCGATCCGCCCTGGCAATTCGAACCATGGTCGCCCGAGACAGGCATGGATCTAGCCGCCGACAACCACTACCGACGATGACGCTGGAGACCATCTCCAAGCTGGAACTGCCGGCGGCACCGGATACGCCCTCTCCTCTGGGCAACTGCGCCGATGCTGGAACAAGCGATGGAGCTGATCAAGCGCTGGGGCTTACCTACAAGTCCTACTTCGTGTGGCTTAAGCCAAACCCTGGGACCGGCTACTGGACACGCAACCAAGCCGAGCTGTTGCTGGTCGCGACAAAAGGAGACATCCCGGCACCAGAAATGGGTGATCAGCGTCCCCGAGCGATGACACTGAACGCGGCCGACACAGCGAAAAGCCGGACGCCTTTGCCGAAATGATCGATCGGATGTCCCCGCACAAGCCGAGGCTCGAAATGTTCGCCCGCCGCCGTCGCGCGAGATGGGATATCTGGGCAACCAGGCGCCGCCGGCATAGTTCTGGCGACGTGGGTGGGTGGCGAGGTGGCGCCAAAAGGAGACTTCACGTC
Organism: uncultured Alphaproteobacteria bacterium; assembly: GCA_963778385.1. Classification (GTDB taxonomy): domain Bacteria; phylum Pseudomonadota; class Alphaproteobacteria; order ATCC43930; family CGMCC-115725; genus DATARH01. The sequence continues at coordinate 64,091 of CAVZUA010000058.1, forward strand.
GAGAGCGATCCATCGTACCGATCTCATCCATGATTGCTGCCCCGCACCTAGCATCGCTTGATGCCGCGATCTTATGGGTTGTTGATGGCACTGCCTGCCTCGGCCGG